>JADGBR010000040.1:0-522 GCA_015231405.1 Candidatus Omnitrophota bacterium
GCTTGTTTAATGATCGTTCCCTCTGCTAGAACGAGTTTCTCTTTCACTTCTTCCAGGGATCTACCCTGCAGAGCGGCTGTTCCCTTCGCTTTCGCGAGCTCATTCTGGAGCGCGTCTACCCTTCCGTCCAGCGCTTTCTTTTCCTCCCTTATTCCAGCGAGGGCGTTTTCCAGATTTTTTCTGTCCAGAAGGTCCTTTTCGTTATCGCGAAGCAGGTTCTCCTTGTTGACCGTGAGGTCCTTTATCCGCGCCTCAATTTTATCGATATCCCCCTTGTAAGCCTCTATCGACTTATCCCGGGACTCCAACTCAGCCGCCTGGACGCCAAGTTTATTCTCGAGCTCTTTGATCGAAGCGGAAAGCTTAGCCGTCGTCGCTTCCCGCTCGGCGTCGCGCTTCGCGGACAGCGCCAACTCAGCTTTAAGCTTTTCCTCTACCCCGGACAGCACCTTTATTTTTTCCAGCTGATCGACCTTAATTTTCTTCTCCGCGTCGAGCCTATCCGACAACAGGCTTTTCTCG
>JADGBR010000040.1:535-27053 GCA_015231405.1 Candidatus Omnitrophota bacterium
CCGGCCGCCTCGTTCTCTCTGGCGCTTATTTCCTTGAGCTTCGAGTCCTTTTCCGCGAGTTCAGTCAGAGCCTTGTCCAGCCTGGCCTTGACCCCTTCAAGATCTTTTTTAACCGCCGCCGAACCGGAGCTTTCCCCGGAAAGAGCCTTTTCGACCTCTGCCAGTTTTTTCTCGATCGCCTCTTTTTCGTTCTCAAGCTCCTTCACTTTTTTCGCGGCCGACACG
Organism: Candidatus Omnitrophota bacterium; assembly: GCA_015231405.1. GTDB lineage: Bacteria > Omnitrophota > Gorgyraeia > Tantalellales > Tantalellaceae > JADGBR01. Next base: position 761 of record JADGBR010000040.1, read on the forward strand.
GAAGAAGTTTCAGCGTTCACTTTTGCCGCGAACAGTTTCTCATTTTCCTTGAGGAGCATGGCCTTCATTTTCTGTTCATTGTCTTTGATCTTCGCCTCGAGATCTTGCTTCCCGACGTCCTTGGACTTTAACTCGGCGACCTTAGCGGCAAGGTCCTTTTGTCCCGTTTCCAGGACATTTACCTGCTTCTGCGACGAATCAAGTTCTTTGGTCAGATCATCTATCTCTTTCACCAGCGAGTCCTTCTCCTCCCCGAATCGTTTCCTGTCCTTCTCCCATGCCTCGTTATCGCTCATGAACTTGTTAAGTTTCTCGAGCGCCATGTCTTTTTCGCGTACCGCGTTATGAACAGCCTGTTCCTTCTCTTTCAAGGCTTTATCGACGTTCGCCAGGGTCATATTCTTATCCTCGAGCGCTTTTTCCGCGGCGCGCAGTTTAGCCTGCATCCCTTCAAGAGAAACATTCAAAGTTTTGAGTTCATTCTCGAAAGCCGACAGCTTCGACCCCTGTTCTTTTACAACTCCCTCGAGCCTGGCCTTCTCTTTTTCGAGAGAGACGAACGAGTCGCTCTTTTCCTTCTTCGCGCCGGACTCGCTGTTCAATCTCGCGGTAAGAGCGTCCTTCTCCTTGACCAGGTCGTTTATCAGCGTTTCCTTTTTCACGAGCTCGTTCTTAAGCTCCTCAGCTTTAGCGTTCGACGACAACGCGCCTTTTTCAGCGGCTTTCAACTTTTCTTCGACCTCGGCAAGGCTCTTTTTAAACCGCGCCTCTTTATTTGCGGTATCCGCAAGATTTGCCTCAAGGTCCTCGACCTCTTTCTCAAGCGCCGCTTTCTCTCTCTCGAGACCCTTAACGGAAGAATTGAACCCATCCGTGGAGCGCATCGTCCCTTCCAGCTCTTTCATGAGCTTTTCCTTCGCCGTGACCATCTCCTGTACGAGCGCGTTCTTCGTCTCTAAGTCACTGACAAGCCCGTCGATCCTCGTGTCCCTCTCTTTAATGTCTCCCTGGGCCGCCATGAGATCTTTCTTGACGGAGGCGAGCAGCTGATTCAACCCGCTTATCTCCTCTTTCGATTTCGCGAGGCTGGTGCTAAGCCCCGCCACCTGCTGCTCGAGGGCACTTTTTTTCTGCTCAAGAAGCTCTACCTGTTTAGCCAGGGATTCCGTGGCCTGTTTGACCTTCACGGGGATCGACGCGTTGAGTTCCTCGTAATCGCCTTTCATCTTCCCGACCTCAGTCTCGAGATCGTTCTTCTCGGCGGAAGTGGTTTGAAGCTTGTTTGAAAGCTCATCTTTAACGGCTATCATACCGTTTATCTTTTCCTCGTTCTGGGCCAGGTCCTTTTTCATTGCGCTTATGGTATCCTCGGATTTTTTTATATTGTCCCGGAGGTCCGCTATCTCGCTCTGGTAGCTCGTTATCCCTGCGAGAAGTTTCTGCTGCTCCTCGAGCAGCGTCTCTCTTTCCTGCATAACGCCGTTTATCTTCATCTCGATGAATTCCTGGTCTTTCCTGTACTTGCCGATGATCTCCTCTTTTTCCCTTACGTCCTTATCGCTCCCTGATTTGAAGCCCTCGAGTTCTTTGGCGAGACCCGATACCTCGATCGAAAGCTGTTTCTTCTCCGCGTCACTTTTCGCGAGCTCCGACTGCTTATCGCCGAGGTCTTTTTTGAGACCGGACAGTTCTTTCTGGGCGAGGGAGAGCTGTTCCATCAGCTTTTTCTCCTCCAGGGGGATGAGCTGTTTGATGTTCTCCTCAAGCGCGGAGGTCCCTTTTTCCAGGGCCTCTTTTTCCCCGGATAGCTTATCAAGGTCCTTCTGCTTAGCCGTGAGCTGCGCCTCGAGCGTTTTTCGTTCCTCTTCCACTTTCGCCCATTCCGCACTGAGCTTTTCCTCCACGTTTTTAGCGTCGGATACGAGCTCGGATTCCCTCGCGGAAAGGTCCGCCAAGGATCTCTGTTTTGCCGCTATCTGGTCATTGAGCCTTTTCTCGTCTTCCGAAAGCGTTTCTCTGCTCCTTCCTATCTCATCCTCTATTCTCCCTATGTCCTGCTTAAGGGCGCTCTCCTTCGCGGAAAGAGCGTCTAGCGCCCGCTGGGCCGCGTCGATCTTCGCGGCAAGGTCCTTTTCATCCTGGCTGACGCCGGCTCTAAGCTCATTGCTCCTGGCCGTAAGCGTATTTATGTCGTCTGTAATGGCCTTTTCTCCGGAAGAGAGGTTATTAAGCCCGATCTCCGCGGCCTTTATCTGTGCCTCCAGTCTTTTTTCCTCGGTCGAAATTCCGGACTTGATGTCAGCGAGCTGCCGCTCGAGGCCCTGTATCTCTTTATCAAGTGAAGCCCTCTGGCCCGAACGTGCGGCAAGCTCCCGTTCCGCGGCCGTAGCATTCTCCATAAGCCTCGTTTCCTTCCGAGTGAGGTCTACCTTTATATCCGCCAGCTGTTTTTTGAGCTTTTCCGCTTCGGCGGCCATGGCAGACCTTTCAGCGGAAACTTTTCCCAGCTCCTCCAGGGACTTCTGGGCATTGGCGAATTTTTCCTTGAGCTTCATAAGGTCTTTCGTATCCGTGGTCCCGGTCCCGGCAAGTTCCTCTTTTATTTTTTTGATCTCTTCGCCCAGAGCGTTCTCTTCCTTTGTCAGCTTATCCAATCCTTCGCTGGTCGTGGCCAGTTTCGTCGATATTGTCTTTTCCCCGGTCCTCGCGGTCGCCCTCTCTTTCTCTAGCTCCGTCTTGAATTTCGAGATATCCTGGGCGAGAGCCGTCTCATCTTTGGAAAGTTTATCGAGCTCCTTCTGGGTGGCTATCAATTTCGCCTCGAGTTTTCCGCTGTTCTGAACCACTCCTCCCCTGGCTTCTTCCAGCTGGCTCTTCAGCTTACCGATCTCGCCGCGCGCGGCGGCTTCTTCGCCGGAAACCCTGTCCAGGTCACTCTTCTTTGAAGAGATGGTATCCTTTATCCGATTCTCTTTTTCGACAGCGTCGTTCCTTGTCTTCTGGAGTTTTCCGTTAAGGTCCTCAAGGTTCTTCTGCATGGAAGCCCGCTCCCCCGCCATGCCGTTCAGGGCCGCGCGGGCCGAATCTATCTTACTCCGAAGATCTCCTTCCTTGGAGGCGTAGGAGTTCTCGAGCTGGCCTTTGAGTTTCGCCGTCTCTTCGCCAAGGAGTTTTTTATCGCCGGAGATCTTTTGCAGTTCTTTCTTCCGGTCGGAAAGCTCTTTTTCCATTTTTCCCGCGCCGGCCGGGGAAGCCTTGCGGGCTGTCTCCGTGCGGACGCTTAGGGCGCTTATCTCCCCCCTCATCCCGGCTTCCTCTTTCGACAGGGTCTCTATCTCTTTCTGTTTCGCGAGAAGCTCGTTCTTGAGGTTCTTAACGGTCTCCGGATCACGCTGGGCTGCGCTCGCGAGGCGCTCCTTCATTTTTCTGGTCTCTTCCTCGAGCGCGGCTTTATCCCTCGCCATTTTTTCGAGGTCTCCCTGCTTCAGCGTGAGCTCATCTTTCAGTTTTTTCTCCTTATCCCCAAGGTCCTTCCTGGCCTTTTCGAGCTCAGCCTGCAATTTTTCCGTCTTCTCCTCGAGCCATGTTTTCTCCTTCAATAGCCCGCCGATCTGGCTCTCAAGCCCTTTTTTCTTTCCCTCGATGTTTTCGGAGACGGTCTGGCCGGACTTCATCTTTTCCCTAAGCTCTGCTATTGAGGCCGCCTGTTCATCCCTGGACGTCTTCAATTCCGAGGTCAAGCGGTCAATATCTTTCTCGAGAGAGGTCTTATCCTTCTGGTATCCGTTCTTTTCCGAATCCAGATTTTCGATCTGGGAAACAAGCTGTTTGACCTTTTCGCTCAGTTTTTCTTTCTCGGATATGAGCGCCTTGACGCCGTCCTTGTTCCCGGTGTGGGTCTTCTCTAGAGCGGATATCTCGCCGCGCAGCGAATTGTTCATTTCCAGGAGTTCCTGGCTTTTTTTCTTTTCGGCTTCGGCCTCGGCGGTGATCCTGCCTATAACCCGTTCTTTTTCCACAAGCTGGCTATTGGTCGCCGCCAGCTGCTTTTCCCTTTCCTCAAGTTTTTTGGTCAATATCAAGAGCGTGTTCTCGGCATTCGTCAGCTTGTCCTTGAACTCGATGGTCTGGCCGGGAACAGTATTCCTCATGTCCTTCAGCTCGACTTTCAGTTTCTCTATCTCCCCGTTCAGATTGGCTTTCTCGAGATACAGGCCCTTAAGTTCGCCCTCGAGCTTGTTCCTATCCGCGCTAAGGTCCTTCTTTTCTCTTTCGTTATCCGCCAGCTCCTTCTGTATAGCTTTTATGGTAGAATCGGAATTTTTGGATATTTCCTTTATCTCCTTCTCTTTCTGGTCGAGGAGCTTAGCCATCTTTTCATGTTCTTCGAGTATTTTCTCGAAAGTTTCACCGATGGAATTCTCGCTGTAAGGATCATTCTGCCCCGAATTCATTGATGTCCCCGCGCCGGCTGGATTGGTGAACAAAGTGGATGTGAGGAAAATAGCGGCTACTGACGATCTGAAAATTTTCTCAAATATTCTCATTATTGATTCTCCCCCTATGAGCTTTTTAATTTATAATTAATATTATCCCAAAAGGACAGACTTTCCTCTGCCTTTTTTGTAGCCTATTATACCTTACTGATGTTTATTTATAAAAGCAAATAATTACAACTGACCTTGACCCATGTCCTCTGCCAATTTATAATGTTCCGATGCAAATAGAGCCCTCCACAAACGCGAAAAAACTCAAGTGGTACAAGCTCCTTCCCGTGACGGGCATATTCATCTTCGCCGCCCTCATCTGGAAGGTCGACATAAATAAGATCCTTGGCGCTCTCTGGGCCGCCGACCTCGGCTATCTCTATTTCCTTCCATTCCTGGTCATAGCCGGCATTTTCCTCCAGACGCTTAAATGGTATTCTTTGCTTATGATACAGGGGTTCGACTCTTCGTTCCAAAGGATCTTCGAGATAACCTGGGCGGGTAATTTTTTTGCCGCGGTCACTCCCGGAAAACTTGGGAACCTCGTCAAGATCGGCTACCTGAAAAGATACACCGGCCGGTCGCTCGCGGAATGCTCTACCGGCATATTCACCGAAAAGGTCATTGATACGCTTATAATCTTGTTGTTCGCCCTGGCAGGATCGCTTATGTCCATTAGATCCGCTCCGGCACTCTTTTTTTATCTTCTGGCCTCCATCCTGGCTCTTGCCGTTCTGATATTCTACTTCTACGACCGTAAGAGGACCGGAGGAAAGCTCGTGGCCCTGGCCTCAGCATTCCCTTTTTTAAAGGACCGCCTCCCCGATATCGAGCGGGCTACCGCCTCATTCTTTTCTGACCTCCCCAAAAAAAGAGAGATGCTGCTGCCTTTTGCCATCGGGATCTGCTCCTGGACATTCATCTACACCCAGTTCTACCTGGTGGGGCTCTGCGTCGGGATACACCTTGACTACCGTTATTTCCTGTTCCTTCTACCGCTGGGAACGGTTTCCGCGGCGCTGCCCATAAGCGTTAACGGTATCGGGACAAGAGAAGCGGTACTTGTAATGCTTTTCTCCCTGTACGGCATCCCGGCCGAAAAAGTGGTCGTAATGTCTCTGGGATCGGTACTGCTGTGCGTTTACATCCCTGCCGTGATCGGGTTCCTGGTCAGCCTCGGCCTCGCGCGTCCGGCTGAAACGGACCATTGATATTTTCCGGCAACCGCGGGATTACCGATAGTAAAAGTCATCAGTTGTGATATAATCGCACCATGCCGTTTATTTCGACATTCCTTTTCTACACGGTGATACTGAGCCTTTTCGGGTATCTTTTCAAAATATCATCGCGACCGAAAGACGCCGTTCAGCCTGGAGAGGGAGTTTATTTTAAAAAGGATCTGGTCATAGCGCTTGGGGTATACACGCTCTTTCCCCTGGTCATGTTCTTTCCGATACTCGGAAAATTCAATTCCGGCATCATCGGCTATCCCGAGGACCCTTACCAGCACCTTTGGGATATGTGGTGGGCTATAAAAGCCGTGCAAACCCCGGGGATATCGCTCGGCTACACCAATTCCATATTTTATCCGGAAGGAACTTCCCTCCTCTTTCACGCTTTTTCCTTTTACAACCTTGTGTGGGCGGTCATTTTGTCGCCTTTTCTTTCGCTCGCCCAGACGTATAATTTTCAGATATTGTCGACTTTCGTCCTTTCCGGAGCGGGAGCGTTCTTACTCGTAAAACACCTTGTCAGGAACTCCTTTGCCGCTATCGTCGGGGGGTTCATTTTCGCTTTTAATCCCAGTCATTACACCCACGCCCTCCAGCAGATAGAGATCGCGACGATACAGTTCATCCCTCTCTTCGTCCTCTTCTACATTAAGTCCGTAAAAGGCCAAGCGAAAAAAGACCTTGTCCTCGCTTCGGTATTCTTCATGCTGAACGCCGCAAGCGGATGGTATAACATGTTCTTCTCCGTCTACTTCGTCATTTTCGCCTATATTTATGTCGCCGTCAAGCGACGGCGATTCATCATCAAGGATGTCATGATAAAGTCCGCCGTCGTTGTCGCCTCCGGTATCGCGCCGCTCGTCCCGTGGTTTTTCAGCATGATAACTCTGGTGGTGGACCAGTCCAGAGAGGTCGTTGGCGGCGGACACGGTCATAGCGTCACGGACGTTCTCGCCCTATTCGTCCCCTACCTCTACCATTGGCTGGGTGGTCATGGCATATTCCATTCCCTGAACATCAAATTTTCCGGGAGCCCATGGGAAAAGGCCGCGTATCTCGGCCTCGGGAATATCCTTGTCCTCGTCGTCGCCGGACGCGGGGCGCTGAAAAGCTCGGCAAAATATTTATTGGGTGCTCTCTCTTTCCTGGTGCTCTCTTTCGGGATCAACCTGCACATCCTCGGCCAGGCTCACCAGGTTGTACTGCCTTACACCCTTATACAGCATATCCCCTTCTTCCGGAACGTCCGGATGCCTGTAAGGGCAATGGTGTTCGTTTATCTCTTCTGGGCCGTGGCGGTCGCCTTCGGACTCCGCCACATTTTATTCTCCCGAAAAAACACGCCGAAAAGAACGGCTTTTTTATCCGCTCTTGTCCTTTTCATATTCGCCGATTTCACTCTGATCTCCGGGGAAATAGCGCCGGTAGGGCTTCCTTCCTATTACAGCGTCATAATGCACGACAAGGACGATTTCGGGATATTCGAATTCCCCACGTCTTACGCTTACAGCGAGCTGTACATGATGTACCAGACATTTCACGGCATCCCGATAATACAGGGCAATGTCGCCAGAAAGACCTCTAGGACCCTGTCCGACGATCTCCCATCTGATTACAAATCCCTCAGGGAGAGGCTTATACGCGACAAAGTGAAATATATCATCATCCGCGGCAGATTCCTCGCCCGAGGCAATACCGACGCTCTTGGCGGAAAAACCAGCTTTGACGACAAGGTCTCCAAAACGATGCTAAAACTGAAGCAAATGATCGCAGTCTACTCTAAGATATTCCGAAGAGTGTACGGAGAGGACGATTGTTTCATTTTTAGGGTGTATTAACGGTACACCCTCCTTCGCCAAGGCGGGTAGGGGCGGCGGATCGCGATCACATGTATTGTTGTGAATTTTTATGAAACCATTTTGCGTTTTTTTGAACGAATTCTCCGGGGCGGGATCAAAGGACGTGCTGGTCTTCTCGGACCCCGTCGGCTTCGTAAAATGCTCTTCTCACGAAGAAGTTCCGGCGCGTTTCGCCGAGCTCGAGAAAGCGCTTGACGGGGGATATTATCTCGCCGGGTCGATTTCTTATGAGCTCGGCCATTATTTTTTAGCTGCTCCGCCCTCACGCGAAAGTTCTTTTCCGCTTTTCGCGTTCGGGATTTTTCACTCTCCACTGAGGATATCCCTGGAATGTTTTCTCGCCTCCCTCCCCGGAGACGAGTACGCCGTAACGAACGGCCATTATACCCTCCCTTTCAGGGAGTACGCCGGCGTTTTTTCCGGAATAAAGGACCATCTTGAAAAGGGCAACACGTACCAGGTAAACCTCTCTTTTAAATACAAGTTCGACTTGACGGGTTCTCCCGAAGCAGTGTTCGCAGATATGATACGAAGGCAGAACGCCCCGTACGGGTCGTTCGTGACGTATGACGAGTGGGCCATCCTTTCCGCTTCTCCGGAACTTTTCTTCAGAAGGAACAACGGCGTCATCACGGTCCGCCCCATGAAAGGAACGATCGCGAGGGGGGCTTCGCCCGGCGAGGACGACGGGAACCGCCGGAGGCTGGCCAACTCGGAAAAGGACCGCGCCGAGAACATTATGATCGTCGACCTCCTCCGCAACGATCTGGGAATGATCTCCGAAACCGGTTCGGTCACGCCGCTTTCCGTTTTCGACATAGAAAGATACGAGACCCTTTTCCAGATGACCTCGACGGTGCGGTCCACCGTGAAAAAAGGGATCGACCTTCTCGGTCTTTTCGGAGGGATGTTCCCTTCGGGCTCCGTGACGGGCGCGCCTAAAAAAAGAACTGTCGAGATAATCCGCGCCTCGGAAAAAGAGGAGCGTTTAATTTATACGGGCGGTCTCGGTTTCATATCTCCCTCACGTGACTCCGTTTTCAGCGTGGCCATACGCACCGTACTCCTGGATACTTCCAAAGCGAAAGGCGAAATGGGGCTCGGCAGCGGCCTTGTGCACGGGTCCGACCCCGTATCAGAATACGAAGAGTGTCTCTTGAAAGGAAAGTTTTTTACGGGATCGCCGCGTGTCAGGCCCTTCTCCCTTCTGGAAACCATGCTGTGGGAGAACGGATCCGTCTTCCTCCTGGACCTTCACCTGAAAAGACTCTCTAAAAGCGCGGAATATTTTTCGGTCAAATACGACATCGGCCATATCAGGGAAACGTTAGCGAAAGAGACCGGCTGGTTCGTCCCCCCGCAAAAATACCGCGTGCGATTACTGGTGGATACGGCCGGGAACCCGTCCATCGGATCTTCGCAGATTCTCGATCAGCCGCCGGCCCTCGCGGTAAAAACGCTCTTGTCGAAAAAACGGACCGACAAACGCGATATTTTTCTTTATCATAAAACAACCAACCGCGACATATACGACACAGAGTTCTCCCTCGCGCGCGAAGCCGGGTTCTTCGATGTGCTGTTTACCAACAGCGATGACCAGCTTACGGAAGGTGCTATCACGAACGTACTTATAATGAATGACGGTGAATATTTCACTCCGCCGCTCGAATGCGGCCTCTTACCGGGGATATTCCGCGAGCACCTATTGAGCATAGCCCAGATACCGATCACGGAAAAAGTCCTTTATTCGAAGGACCTTGTTCGCGCGGATAAGATATTCCTGATGAACTCGGTGAGAAAGCTCGTTCCTGCAATACTTGTTACGGATCAGAGGTGTTAGGTTTCAGGTGCCGGTTGTTAGGGTATTAGCGGGGTGCCCGCCCCATCTCACACTAACAACTAAAACCTAACACCTATCACCTGTGATCAGTTCACTTACTCTTAGCTACCTTATCCCGGATATCGATTATCTCGCGAATATGGCCCATTTCCTCGTCGATCAACTTATCGATTATCCCCGCTTCGCCGGAAAGGGTCTGCCGCTTAAGCTCGTGCAGGAACAGTATGAAATCCTTTTCGAAACCGACGCTGGCCCGGAGGACCTCTTCCTCGCTTATGGTCTTCTCAAGCGCTTTTTTTGTCGCCGACTCGAGGTTAAAGGTGTTATCATCCACCAGGGACTGGAGGAAAAGTGTCCCCTCGCCGGGATACGCTTCCGAGGGCTTTTCGCTTTGTATCTTCTCGAGCCATTTCATCAACTTGAGCTTGTGTTTTTGTTCGTCCTTCGCGAGGGCCGCGAAAAGATGGGCTACATGGTAGTTCCCGCTGTTCCTGGCAAGGGCCATGTATAGATCTATCCCTTTATCCTTGGCCTTAACGGCCATTTCTATGATATCTTTCGAAGTGTACTGGCGCCGCATTTCTTCGCACTCCTTTGTTGGTTTTCAGCTTTCGGTATTCAGCTATTGAGCTCCCATCTGTTTTTGTACGGCCATGGCGTTCTCCAGCTTCTCAAGGAGCGCTTTCGCCTCGGGAGATGACGGGTCCAGCTTTAAAAGCGCGTATGTCACTATGTCCGCCGCGTCGCTTAGCTGTTTTTTCTTCATGAACCGCCCGGCCTGCAATATCAGGTAATCCCTCTTTTCCTCCATGGTGCTCATCTTTTTCGTCCTGTCGACCGCTTCCCGGCCGTTGGAAGGGCCCAGAAGGCCGCAACCCGTAAGAAGGACTGACGAAATCACGATAATGCCCATCACAATCGTTAACGACCTCTTCATAACTCTCCTTTTGCTTTCAGCTATCAGCTATCAGCTTTCAGCTGTTAATGTAACTTTACAACTCAGCTGACGGCTGATGGCTGACAGCTGAAAGCTCAACTAGAAACAAGCCTTCACAAGGTCCCTTTTCCCGACTATTCCCACGATCCTGTCGTTATTGACGACCGGCAGCGTGTGCACCTTGTTGACGAACATCTTTTTCCTGACATGGTCCAGCGTATCTTCCTCTTTCAGGGTCAAAATTTCAGTTGTCATAAAATCCTTAACCCTGGCCTTTTCCTTCTCCTGCTCGAATTTGCCGCTTACCTTCAGGTCCGAATCCTGTTTTTCCAGCTCTTTCCATTTATATATCCGATCCAGCACCTTAAGCATGTCCGAAAGCGTTATTATACCCACCAGTTTACCGTCGGGGTTGACCACAGGTATGCCGCTGATCCGTTTCTCAAGAAGGAGCTTGCTCACATCCATAAGCGAAGTGTCCGGACCGACAGTTATAACATTCCTCGTCATTATATCTTTTACCGTCATTGCAGCCATTTTATGCCTCCCTGAGTTATTTTAACCCGAGAGGGACTTATTTACAATAGTTATCCTTCTGGATGGCATTTCCGGTGGCATTGTTGTATAATAGGTTTTTGTGACCGCAAAAAAGGAGATAGCCATGAAAAAAGCCTTCGCGATAATTCTCGTCTCTATTTTTGTTTCCAGCGCTGTTTCCATGGCTCAACCTCCGGAGGCGCCTAAAGCCCCGAATATACAGGCCCCGGCCGGACCGCCGAGTTTTGCCATGAATAATCAAGCTGCCCAGGCCCAGGCCCAGGCTATGCAAGCCACTCAGGCGCAAAGGGTTTACGGTCCGCCTCAAATTATGTCCGGCCCTCAGCAGAACGATGCGGCGAGACTGGCTCAGCAACAATCGAGAAATACGTCCAGCAATGTTTTCGGGCCTCCGCAGATCGCCTCTGGACCCCAGGTGAACGAGGCGGCAAGACTGGCTCAGCAGCAGTCCGGCAACATAGCCAACCTTGTTTACGGTCCGCCTCGGAACGCGTTTGGTCCCCCCGCGAACGATTCGGCGAGATTAGCCCAGCAACAGTCCCAGAATACCGCCCACAACGTTTCCGGTCCCCCTCAGCGAATAGCGGGTCCTCCCGCGGAGGTCCTTAATCCTCCCAGGATATCCACCGCCCCGCCCCAACCGCCGCAAATACCCCAGCAGCCTTTGGCTCTAAAGGTTATCGACGGATGGACGCAGAGCTATAACGCCAGGCAAATGAGCCGACAGTCCATGGGCTTAAGCTGATAGCGTATTTTCATTTTTGTGGATCGAGTTCATAGCCCCAGAAACACATCCCCGCGAAGGTGGCTTTTTTCATCGCATCCCTCCCTTCGTCGTCGCCCGCCGATGACTCCAACAGCGCCAGACAGAACAATATAATGAATTTTACATACTCCTTTTTTTATTATTACTCGCATGTTACTGATAGCTTACTTGTGTCTTTTTGCCAAATTTTCGTAAGCTTATCAATGGGACCGGCTGATATCGTTATGAAAAAACATTGAAATAAGGCAGTTTTTGTGCGCAGGGGTGTCCCTTCCGGGACTGTCCCACTATCACCGGTAAGCTCACTTGATCATTTTCTCTAGGAGGTTGTCTATCAACTCTTTGCCTCTTCCTCCTATAACTTTAGATGTGATGAACGGGATATCGGGGGATATTTTGAAGCCATTTTCGTCCGTCGAGTATTTTACCGGGAATTCTATCATGCCGCTGTCGTTCCTGAGGAACTCGAACTGGGCGAACCCGCTAAGCATGGCGGCGGTGACGTCTTCCCTGAATTTTATGGTCCCTCTGCCCGCGACGTTACCTGACAGATCGGCGGTCGTGGCGGAATCGATGGACATGAGGTCCGAAGCTATATTGAGTTTGTCGAAAGAAAAAATCCCTTTTTCAGCCTTGAAAGGGGACCTGATCGACTTTAAAGCCGTATTGTCACGGTCAAGTATTTCCTTAACCTCGGGCGAAAGATTTTTCTCGACCGCCGCGAGAACACCCGGGAATATCGTTATCTTCTCGAGCGTCTCCCTAGCGAAATTAGTGTCCATTATGATCCCGCCCTCGAGCCCCAGATCGCCTGACCCCGCGAGCGATCCTGATATCTCCTCCCAAGTTAAACCACGGAAAACGCCGTCAAAGGCCGCCGATAAAGCGCCGTCTATCCGCGGTTCTTTTCCGGTGGCCTTTACAAGAAAAGCATTCAATTTCGGGACACTGGCTGATACCCTGACATCGGCCGCATTCTCCTTGAAAAGTCCGGACACGGCTCCCGACAGTGTAAAGCTGGCCCCGGCCATGTCCGCCCTCAAGTCCCTTATTGCGAGGGATACACCCTCTCCTCCTTTGATACCGATATCCGCCCGGATATTCTCGATCGGAGCCCTCATCTTCCTGAAGTTGAGCCTGCCTTTATTGATAAGAAGCACCATGTCCGGCAAGCCCAGCCCTATCGGACCGATCTCGAACCTGGGGACGCTTAGTTCCGCTATCCCGCGAGTACCTCTGGCCAGGTTCAAGCCCTCTATGAACGGAACGCCTTCCGAAAGAGCCGCGTGATCCACACCGGAAAGGTCGAGCTTCGCGGAAAGGTCCTTTATCTCGGTATAAGCCGCTTTCTTGCCCGCGAGGCGCCTGATCTTACCGGAGATCCAGGCGTTCTTTTCCCGGCTAAAAACGGACATGTCCGCGCTGAACTCGGTAATGCCCCCTGAAACGCTCCGGTCGATCCTGGCGTCTATCCGCTCGAACGGTATATTTTCTTCCCCGTTCTTCGATGCGAGCCTGTATCTGATATTCCCGCCCTTCAGCTTTACGGAATGGACATCCTTATCTTTCGAGTTGGATACCTCGATATCGGATGAGAACTTGAGCCCCCCTTTGACCTTCCCCGGGCCTAAGCCCAGGGCTTTAAGGAATTCTCCGAGGTCGGGAATATCCGCTTCGATCTCCATGCCGGCGCGGGGAAACGCCCCGAGGCTGTTCACGGTCCCCAGGCCTGATACCTGAGCCCCGGCTATTCGAGCGCTGAACTCTTTTATATCGGCCGCTTTAAGATCGGATGAGATATCGAGATCGATGTTCTCGACCGGAGCCATTATCCCTTCCATGACGACCTCCGCCCTTCTCACTCGCGCTCTGAATCCCAGCTCCGACAACTTTCCGCCCTCGAACCTCATGTCATCGATATCCAGAACTAGCTCTCCGCCCCTTATTTCCCTCACTCCGGATCTTTCAAGCGCCGGTATGATCTTCACGATATCCTTACTGCCCGAAAACTCCATATCACACCTGGCCGATAGCCCCGTCATGTGTATCCTGTTATCGAAAAGGCCCGAGATGTTCCCCGAGACGGACAGGTTCTTTTCTTTCGTGAGGAACGCCGCGCCGGCTTTGAACCTTATCGTCGATAAAGGGTCGATATCCTTTACGCTCGCATCGACTTTTCCGAAAGTTATGTCGATCGGCCGGCTTTTTACGGTATTATCCATGTACCTGATGACGCCGTCCGTGATGGTCACTCCCCCTATGCGGAATACAGCGAGGACCGGATGCGGAACACGGGATCTTGCGGGGTCGCTTTCCGCCTTATGAGGTTTTTTCGGCTGTATGCCTTTGACGGCTACCTTGCCGCCTGAGGCCCTAATGATATTTACCCTGGGTTTTTCGAGAGAAACGGACGATACTTCTATTTCTTTTTTCAGGAGTGGCTTGAGCCGGAGGATAAGATCCGCCTTCTCGACCGCAAGGTCTGGAACTCCGGTAATATTCCCGGGAGCTGTTATCCTTAGCCCGCGTATGACTAGAGCCACTCCTCCGTGCCAGGCTAGGTCAAGCCCGTCGAGCTCGGTTTTACTCCCGGTCGAAGCCTCTATGCTCTCGATGAGCATAGGCCTTAAAGTATTTGCGTCGAGCGTGACTATGAATACTGCCAGAACGGCCGCCGCTATAGCGGTAGCGGCCATGAGGAAGACCAAAAACCTTCTCATTAGTACCTGTTCGAAAAACCCCCGCCGAAGCCGTCTTTCTTGCTCATCGGCTTAGCCGCGTTGACGTTAATGCTGCGCCCCCCGAAAAATTTGAGGTTCAGCGCTTCCCTGGCGGAACGCGCCTCGTCGGACGTGGACATCTCGATGAAGCCGAAGCCCCTTCCCTGCAATATTTTCACTCCCTCGACGGTCCCGTGTTCGCCGAACAGCTCTTTCAATTCCCCTTCCGTTATAGTGTAGCTCAAGTTGCCCACGAACAGTTTCTTTTCCATCCCGGCTCCTCTAGATCGTTCCCGCTTTTTCCCCTAGCGCTACCGACATAGCCTCTTCGGCCTCGGCTACTAAAGTATCTACTAGCTCTTTCACGTGTACGATCTCTTTTACCCTGGAAACGTTCGACCCGGCAAAAACAACCCCGTTATCGACATCCCCTTCCACGGCGTTGATAAGCGCCTTGGCGATGCAAAAAGGGACTTTCCCCGGATCACAGGTCCGGAGGCACTGATAACTGCAATGGAAATCCTTCCTTCTGCCGGCCGTTATATCTTCGGTAAATTTTGTCTTTACCGCTTTCGCCGGCATACCCACGGGACTCTGTATGAAGATCACGTCTTCCTTCCGGGCTTTCAGATAAACGTCTTTGAACTCTTTCGCGGCCGAACACTCATAGGTCGCGACGAACCTCGTCCCCATCTGTACGCCCCGGGCCCCGAGCCTGAAGAATTTCGCGATATCCGAACCGTCATATATCCCGCCCGCGGCTACGACCGGTATGTCCCCGTATTCCCGGGCCACTCCGAGCACATCCGCGAAAGAAGTCTCGAGCGTAACGAACGCGCCTTTTTTCAAATCTTCCAGAGAATGCCCGCCGATATGTCCCCCCGAAAGAGGGCCCTCGACTATCAACGCTTCAGGCAGCCTGTTATAACGCCTCTTCCAGGCCTGCAATAACACTTTCGTGCCTCGCCCGGAAGAGACCATCGGTATCAGCTTGACACGCGATCCCTCCGCGAATTCCGGAAGGCTCAAAGGAAGACCCGCCCCGGATATGATAAAATCCACATCCTCTTTCGCGGCGGTCCTCACCATATCTTCATAATTGCTGAGAGCGACCATGATGTTGACCCCGATGACGCCCTCTGGTGAGATCTCCCTGGATTTCCTTATCTCGATCTGGAGATGCTCCCGGCAGGATTTCGGAACATCGCGCCTGTTCTCTTCGGTATCGGGAGGAAGCCCCACGCTCGCTATCGTCCCGGCGGCTCCGCAATTAGCCACGGCTCCCGCCAGCGAGGAGGTTGACACACGCACTCCCATACCCCCCTGTATTATAGGTATCCGTACTTCCAGATCTCCCAGAATTAATGGTTTAAGCAGACTGATACACCTCTTTAATTGCCATTATAGATGAAGTCTGGGAGAAAAGATAGGTAAATCGGCAGCGGATCCTGTCACGGAGTTAGAAAGACCGGTCCCGTAGGACGTAGGATGTGGGACGTAGGACGTCCTACGTCCCTCGTCCAACGTCCTACGGAATACTCTATTTCTCCTGAAGCAACGCCCTGATCTCGGGAAGCTTGCGTCTCGTCTCTTCCTCGCCGATCTTGACGAAAAACCCGGCCCTGTGGAACTCGAACCAGTCGGCTTGCTTCGGCACTGGGTGAAGATAAACATCGGCCCGCTGGCAGGAATACATCGCTATCGTGTATTCCGACACCTGCAGGCTGTTGACTATGACGTCGTATAAGTTGAGCTGCTTCCCGCCCCTGTCGGTCATTTCTTCGGATGAAGGCAGCGCGTTGACGGCTATTACCTTTTTTACGCCGGAGCGCACCAAAACATCGACCGGAACGGGATCTATGACGCCGCCGTCAACAAGCTGCACCCCGTCGATCACGAACGGCTCGAATATACCCGGTATCGCGATAGAGGCCATGACCGCGTCGACAAGGCGTCCTTTATCGAGCACATATTCGCGTCTTTTCGCGATATCGCAGGCGACTATCCTGAGCGGCACCCTAACGTCGTCGAAGGTCTTTTCCCCGAGATACTCGGTGAGCACCTTCCGGACGGCCTTTCCCTTTATAAGGCCTTTGACCGGGAGTGTGGGGTCTATGAGAAAAAGGGTCTTAAGAGCGCTATTGAAACCCGAAAGGAACTTCTCGATCTTTACCGCGTCGGTACCTGACGCCCACATAGCCGCGATTATGGCGCCCATGCTGCATCCCGATATCATGTCAATGGGTATATTTTCCTTCTCGATGACCTTGAGGACCCCGATATGGGCGACGCCAACGGCCGCCCCTGCGCCAAGTGCCAGGCCTATACTGGTCCCGGTTATTTCCCTGGTGAGCCGGGATACCTGAAAAGAGTATCCCTGATCGTCTATAACAACCCGCACCGCCTGTCCGGAATATTTTTTGAAGGAATTCTCGATTAGGGTCGCGGTCAGATTCGCCTCTTTGATAGCCTCCATGTCACCGGATGAAAAGATATGACAGGTATCGGACTGTTCCAGTATCTCTTCGTTTATTTTACCGTCCCCCCTCGTTATCTCGACTATTACGTAGTGATACTCCCCGGTCATGCCGGAGAGTTTCGCCGAAACTTCCTTGGCGTTACTGAACGCCCCGGACCTTATGACGGCGACTTTTTTACCCGAACCCTTACGTATGTTCCCTGCGAGGTCCTCGGCGTAACCCCTCTCTGACGCTCGCTCTCCCGCAATGTAGACTGATACTATCCTGGTCTCGAACACTTCTTTGACGGCTTTTCTCCCCAACCTTCTGGACAGGGCGTGGTTTAGGAACGTGGATAGTTTGGGCATTTTGGCGAGTAACCCCGAGAAATCCGAGGTCTTTATCCTAAGGACGACCGAATCGTTCATCGTCCGCGCGCTCACGGTATGGACACCTCCGGTTATCGCCGAGATCATGCCGAAATAATCTCCTTTACGGACGACCTCGAGACGGGTCTCGCGCCTGGAAGCAGACTTCGCCCACGGATGATATATCTCGACCCGGCCGCTCACGACGGAATAAAAATAATCCGGGGGGTCGCCTTCCTTATATATTACCTCGCCCTTCGGATATTCCATGAGGTGCGCTTTTGACGCGACGGTTATCTTCTGAAAAACTGAAAGGTCCCTGAAAAGCGGATGCTGATCTATGATCGACAGCTTGTCGAAACCGAATAGGTCCATGTGTCTAGTTTACACGGGATTCTGAAAAAAGGAAGGAACCCAAAAAAAAGTTTTCGTGGGACGTAGGACGTCCCACGTCCTACGTCCCACGAAACTACTCTGTCTCCGGACCATCCAGCTCGCCCGGCGCTTCCTGTTTACCCTGTTCTGGGCCTGGCCCACCGTGCTTGCCATGCGCGCCGAAACCTTTACTCGCCTTGAACTCCTCCATTTTCGTCTTCATTTTCTCGTTGAGTATCCCGAACTGTTCGGCCGTAAGCGCTTTTTTCATCTCAAGCACCCTCGAGGCCATTTCCTTCGTTTTCGTCCGGTAGAGTTCCGTTAATTCGTTTATGATACCGTCGACTTTAACGACGTCGGTGTCGGGTTTATTCAGCTCATTCCTCAATTCCTCCTGTTTTGCCTTCATCGTCTCCCTGACGACCTTGGTCTTTTCCCTGGAAGAATTATGGAGCTGCTTTATCCTATCCTCTTGTTCCCCGCTAAGACCGAGGTCCTTGGCCACCTCGTCCATTATTTTCTCTTTCCTGTCCTGGAACCCTTCCTTCCCGGTAACATCGCATTGGCCCGCTTGCCCTTCTTTTCCGTCGCCTGGAGCGCCCTCGGGCCCGGCATACCCCGTTTGCGCGAGCGCGAGGACCATGAGCGCAGCTATTACTTCTTTAGTCATTTTCTTCATCTCACATCTCCTTTTTTATTTTTCCGAAAACCCGTTCACACACTCGCTTACATGTAACAAACCGGCCCCGAAAAAAGTTCCGCGCGAACGCGCCGGAAAAGGTCATTCCTCCTGGGCTTTCTGGCCCCATTTCATTTTTTTTCTGAACTCCTCGCGTTTTTCTTTCATCCTCTTGTTCAAAAGCCCGAACTGCTCGGAAAAACAGTCAATCGTGTCAGGCCTCCCCATTGGACATTCTTCATTTATTATTTTGTCCAATGGGGAGGCCTGACACCTAAACTTGGGCGGAATATATGACACAGAAGATGGGACGTCCTACTTCCCACATCCTACGTCCTACTTTATCAATTAAAATTATTCCTCCTGGGCTTCTTGGCCCCATTTCATTTTTTTCCTGAACTCCTCGCGTTTTTCTTTCATCCTCTTGTTCAAAAGCCCGAACTGCTCGGGTGTCAGGACTTTTTTCATTTCCTGGACGTCCTCGACCCTCTCCCTGGTCTTCTGGCGGTAAAGCTCGGTGATATCGCCGACTATTTCGTCGATCTTCGCCTGATCCGACTCGGTCTTATTGAGCTCGGCGGCCATGTCTTCTTTTTTCGCCGTCATCTTTGCCCTGATGTCCTTGTTCTTCTCCATGTTCGCTTTCCTGAGATCCTTGATCTTCCTGACCTGTTCATCCGAAAGCCCGAGATCTTTGGTCATCTCGTCCGTCATCTTCTCATGCTGTTCGCGAAATCCTTCCTTATCGCCCTTCTCATTCCCGGACGCAGCCGCGTAACCCCTTAGCGCGAAACCCGTCAATAAAAGGCCGATAAACAATATTTTTCCAGCTATCCTCATTATCTTTCCTCCTTTCTGATCATCCCTTCCTAAAAGAACACTTGCTCGATCGACGAGCCGAAATTATCCCCGCTTGCCTTGACCGGGCCTTTACCCAACCCCGTAAGGTAATTTGCCTGACGCACCAAATATTCGGAAGCCGCTAAGAACCCGCCGTCCCTCTGCGGTCGTATGCCTTCAAAAACACAGAATAAGACGAGAACAGCTACCATGGCCGGGACAACGGGCCTTGCCAGGACATCTAGAATGGGAGCGAAAACTTTGGACAGGCTGAAACCTTTCGGCGTATCTGCCAGCCTTATCCTTTTTTCTATCCCTTCCCAGACGGCTTCCGGGGGTGTTATTTCCATAAGCTGGCCCTCCGCCGGGAGCGAAACCCCTTTGAGCTTTTCATGATACTCCGCACATTTGCGGCATTCCGCAAGATGAGCCTTTATGTCCTGCTCCGTCTCTTTCGTAGCTTCGCCGTCAATGTAATCGGTGATCAATAGATCTCTTATTTTACCGCATTTCATCTCGGGCCTCCTTCTTAGCGGGTAGCGGTCAGCGGTTAGCGGTTATGTGTTTTTTAGGTCTACCTCAACCCTATCCGCTATCCGCTCTATTCCTAACTAAACAAGTCCTGGCGCGTTTCAGCCTGGTCCGGACGGTATTGATATTTATACCCAGCGTCTGGGCCATCTCCTCGTACGACAGGCCCTCTATTTCCCTTAACACTATCGCCGCCCTATGGTCCGGGGTAAGTTTCGAAAGAAGCTTTTGCACTTTCCGTTCCTTATCCTCTTTATCAAGGTTCTTTTCGACCTCCGGGCCAACGCCCGCCGTCTCAACGACCTCCTCGATATCTATCTCCCGGCCTCTTCTCCTTTTGACCTTGTGGTAGTAGTTAATGGCGGTATTGACCGTTATCCTGTATATCCAGGCCTTAAAAGAGATATTCTCCCTGTAACTCGCGAGGCTCGAATGTATCTTACAGAAGACGTCCTGAGCTATCTCCTGGGCGTCCATCCTGTTATTCATTATCCTGTAACTCACGGCATAAACGAACCCCGCGGTCATGTCGTAGATCTCCCTGAAAGCCCTCATATCCCCGGCCTTCGCTTTTTCAATGAGTTCCAAAGGTATATTCACTATGCCCCTCTACTGGACTTAACAATCTCCGCCGGGCAGAAAGTTCCCCGGATATAAGATAATTGTATCATTGTTAGAAGAAAATACAACTTACGCGGCCGAATCGAGGGCTTTTATGATGCGGTCGTTCCTGGATATGTCTTCGACGGCTTCGTCGTCCATGGGGGGGTAGACGTAGAAAGATAGAAAGTAGTGTTGATCGCTCATACTTCTAAGCGGAAGGTTGAATTCGTGCCCGGTTAGGCCTTTATCCTCAAGTATCGCGGCGATATCGTCGACGTGAAGATAGTATTGTGCCGAGTACAACGTAATAGCCACTATCTCAAATAGCGGATAATAATCGACATCACGATCGAAAGATTGGGCCTCTTGTATCGTGACATTCCTCACGGCTGAGTACTCGTTGGGTTCCTCGGCAAGCATTTTAAGCGGATCGAAGGTGAATATAGCGTACCTGTCCGTATCGTCCATGTCCTCGATGCCCATAGCGGCGAGCCTTCTCTCAAGGGTACCGGTATCATCTGTCACGCGGGCGCCGTAATGGTATGCCGGGACAATGACCAGGTCTCCCAGAAAAATGCCCAGGCTTTTCTTATCTTTGACCTTGGCTAATAATTCGATGAGTTCCTTCACCTTGCCGTTATTGATGCACCACCCGAGTTCCTCGTTGAAAGCCAGAACGACTTTCTTCCCGCTCATCGTCATCATGGATGCGGCTGTATTTAGAATAGCATCGACTAGCTCGCTCTCTTTCCTGAGATCGGCAATTTCGGCGGCTATGGCCGGATCGGGACGGTGTTCCGCCGCAGTTTCCTCCAGTTCATCAACAGTTTGCCATTTCCGGGGATGCTCCCTCTCTTCCTGTTCGCGCTCCGTTCTATAAATATCCTGACGCGACGGTATCTTGGGAACATAATCCCCTTTACCGTTACAGCTATCGAGATAATTCAGGAAGTCCGCGATATCGCCTATTTCGCCTTTATACCGTTTTTTCATATCTTCGATATATTTCTCGATCTCGGCGGTTTTAAAAAAGGCATAGCGCCTCGACTCCGTTTCGTCCCTCTTTTCGCGGCCGCCGCTCCAGCCGAACGCGCTACGCGCGGGAGGCAACTTTTCCTGCCTATAAATAATATCCCAGGAAATAAGTCCCTCGAGATATTTAGCTTCCTGCGTTTTCGTCATCTCTCCTTTAAGTAACCGGCTCAACCCTTTAACCCCTTTATCTTCGTCAGCCCTTTCAAGATCATTGAGGTTATGATAAACGCTATGGCTATGGCGGTCCTCGATCTCACTGAACGAATCGGGGTCAAGAGCATAACCGTATCCCGTATGTTCGTATCCGAGTACGCCTGTTAACCAGGACAGCAGGTCGACATAAGCCGCGAACGCGTCGAATTCGCCGGGAACACTGTCAGGGTGTATATTGGTATTGGGGATACGGCGTTTCTCAGTTTTGTCCGGCTCCCAATCTGAATAGCTCCCATGCGATCCTTCAGGCCGCTCCGGGGGAAGATATAATGATTTCCATATACTTTCCGCGTGAATGAAGAACGGCCGCAATATTTCAGGTATCATTTCGATCGTTATCTTCCGGTCAGGAGGTGTCTCCTTATCGACAAAACGGCAAAAAACTTCAAAGCTATCCAGTTTTTCACTCCCGATGTCTACCACAGGCGCCCGTATCAGTATCCTTTCGTCGGACTTGCCGTACCTTGAGAAATCCACTTTTTCGTCGTTGAGTAAAGCGAGGGCATTCTTCTCGTCGTCTTTCCAGGTCCTTTCCCTCGGGCCGTCATGGAAATAAGGCCCTGCGGTCTTGGCGAGGTGATAAGCGAGAAAATCGCCTTTACCCCTTTTGAAGAGCTCTAGGCCCGCCCCAGCCGTGACAGTGCGTATCATATGCCCCAGGCCTTTCTCGCCAAGCACCAGGTCCCTGTCGTTAATATCCGTGCGGTCGGCTATCAATGTTATATCCCCGGATATCCTTATCGCGTATCCTTCTTTCTCAAGAGGCTCTCTTACCGTATCGGAAATATAGTCAGCGAAATGCTCGCTAATGTCCTGAACATAATAACCGTCCTGAAAAACCGTAGTCTCTGTCTCGGCCTTGTAGCAGCCGATAGTCCCGAGCGGTCCTTTACTATCATGCTCCCATAAGAGGTGTTTGGGTTTATTGATCTTCCTCCCCTGGACATACATCCGCATTTTATCCTCGTCCATGAACCCGGCAAGCGTCTCGGCCCGGGCGCTCACGAATTCCGGCTCGAGCGCAGACGGTTCGTACGAAGAGACCCGCTCGAAGAACGCGCCTTTGTGCTCCTCGCTCTTCATGACCTTGAGCTCGCACTCACCGTCTATCATCTCGCCTTCGTCGTTAAGTACCGGCTTGATATTAAGGCATATGCTATACCCGTCTTCCTCATAGCTCCATATATTCACTTCAGGGTTACCGGAGAACATGGAGAAGAACCCCACCCCGTGCTCGCCGGTAAGCTTATCCGCTCCTTCTAAAACCTTCTCCTCTCTTTTCCCGCTTTTAAAAGGGACGAATAAATAATCATCAATAGCGCTCAGCTTGATATTCATTGCGCTCCCTATCCGGGATACGAGCTCGTCATCGTCCGAAGCCATAAGTTCCAGGAACGTCTCCCTTTCCCCGAGAGGGATCCCCCTTCTCGAGGCTTCGTCGGTGATATTCTGGAATATCTCTCTTACCCAAAGATACTGGTCGTGGGTCGTGAGGAAAAGGGCCGCCTGCTGTATCTTCCTCCGCTCTAGCTCGATGACCTCGTCATCAAATTTTTTCGAACCGATCATTCGGAGCCATACAAGCTCCTCCTGGAAACCCTTCTCGCCCCGCTCTCCTTCGGCCTGTTCCGCAAGTATCTGGGATAGTTTGTATCTTATCGTTTCGATGACCCCGGCGCCGTCGGCTTTTTTATCGAGCGAGATCCCTCTCCCCAAGCTGATCTTCTTATCGTTAGAACCTTTGGAGACGAATTCGTAATACGGCCTCATATCCCTGTTGCCCAGGTACTCCGTTTCTCTTATCTCGTTCCAGCTCGCCCTTAAAGCCGGGCTGATCCTTTTCCTGTACGTGATATCGTCTGCCGAAGCCCAGCCCATGCGTTTATCCGACCATGCGAGTAAAGCGCGCCTTCCGAAATCGGGATCCGCCTTAAGCCTTTCGGCATGGGCGGGATTCAAATGGTCTTCTGTAAAAATATATACAAATTCGATAAAATCGAAGAATTTCTCGGCGGCGAGTTTAGGGTCGTCGTCCGTAAGTGAATGGAAATATTCAACCGCCGGAGCCAGCGACGGGCCCAGATATGTAAGGGCTTTGTTCTCGCAGTACATATTATTCTGCGAAAAACATCTAAGAAGATATCCCCCGGAGGAAGAAACCGTACCGGCCGATACGGCTAATATCTCGGCCAATTCTTTCATGCATTTATCATCCGCGAGCATCGCCTTAAAGGCGCCGCTTTCCCCTGAATTCGCTGTTTTTACTAAGAACCCCACAAGATCCACGGCTTCTTCCACTCCTCCCTGCTCAAGGTTCTCATAAAAAACAGGAAGGGCCTTCCGAAGGGCCGACGACATGTTCCGGGCCATGTCCGGATCCTCTTTGTAGATATTGTCTATCTCAAGTATCTGCGAGAGATACCCCATATGGGCTACCTTAGGCGCTCCTTCCAATCTGCCGAGTAAAATGCTCCTAATAAGCGGGACAAGGACCGGGAGCCTATCACTTATAAAATCTGCTTCCACAAGACATTCGAATAACCCTTTTTCATTGCTACTTCGATGCATATTCTCGAACACACCGTCGATGAACTCTATCCTCACGCTACGGGGCTCTTCGTCAAATATCGCGGAAAAGAACTTTTCGCACATTTCCTGTGTAAGAGGGTTTTTCTTGTCCCCTACAGACCTGGCGTATCTCATGTCCATTTTTGCGAGATGTTTTTGTATGAGTTTACGGTCCCCCTCGGATAGAGCCCCCTTAACGATCTCTTCCTCTTCGCCGGGATGCCTGAAACGGAGATACGCGTTATACGCGCGGCCCAGGTAATTACCTAAAAGCTCCTTGCCCAGCGGGGTTTTGGGGAACTTCTTCTCTTTGAAAATAACGATGCCGCCGGACGAAACAGCCAGCCGGTCTTTATCCAGAGGATCATTTATCTCCGCCATGAAACACAGGTTCCCGGAATCAACGTCACGGTATCTTCTGTCGCCCCATGAGGCGTCAAGAAGTTCTTCCGTGATCAATTTCGGATGGAGATACCTCATTCTCTTATCTTTCACGGAAACCTTCCTTAGTTCCGTATCATTATTGGGTAGATACAGGCTTCCGGGATCGATGTTTCTTATAAGCGCCTTCCTGGTCCTCTGTGTGAGATTACGCATACCCCGATCCTGAGCGCGGAATACCTTCTCGAACCGCTCAAGCGCGGGATATATCGCGCTTAAAAGCTCCGGGCCGTCATCCCCTTGCATCGCTTTATCGATCATGACATCCAGCGCTCCGGAAGTTTCAGCGTTGAAAATGACACCGGTGCGCCCTCTTTTGAGGTTCAGCTTAACTTTTTTCGGAAGTTCCACTATGACCTCGGGGATGTCCTTGCCATGTGAAAGGTCTTTGGACGACTCCAACATCTTTACCAATCCGGACATATCCTCCGGCCTCACACCCCACATCCCGCGTCTGTATTCATCCTCGGTAGCTTTTACAAGGGCCATATCATTGCCGATAGGGATTATCCATCCGTAACGGCCGAGGTCCTCCCACAATTCCCGGTTTCTACATTGCACCAGATCCACCTCACGCTTTGATATGACACCTATATTTATTATCGTCTCGCCAAGCACAGTCATCGCTACGCGGCAGGCGCCCTTCTTTATGTCGCCTTTCACGGCAAACCGCGCTGTCTCCTTATCGCCTGTTATCCTGTAGCCTTTTATATCGTTCAAAGCGTAAACTTTCCCGTCCCTGTGAACATGTATCTCGGCGTCGAGATTAGCGGATAGGCTTTTATGAAGTATCTCCTCGGCGGCGTCCGCTCTGAATGAATCGCTCCTTACCTTAATAGTGGTACCCTTGGTTGTCCGACTTGACGGAACTATCTTAAGCTTTATCCCTTCAGCCGATCTCTTGAAATGCACGTCGTAGCTATCTACCCCGTTCGAGGTTGAAACAATGAGCCTGTCGGACGCTTTGACAAGATACTTAAGCGTCGAAAGAGAGCCCGAACCGAAACGCGCGTTGGTATCGCCGAGCGTGCCCCAACCCGTCCTTACGGGAGTAAGATAACAGTAAAAAATATCCACGAGGCTCATGCCTATACCGTTATCGTTTATCTCCATGTACTTGTCCTCGAGCCTGACATCCACCCTTTTCGGCGCCGTTTTATCCAGAAGGACCGCGTTCACGGCGTTCATTGTGTTCTCGACGACGCTCCTCGCGCTTTCCGGGAATATCTTATGGGCGAGCTCTTCAAGCTGGGCTTTAGCTTCCGTCCTATTCCCGGGGGAACTGTCCAGTACCGACTGGATATCGTTCCCGCCCGCCGCGCTCATAAGAAGCTTTAGCATATTTTCGCCGGACTTCGTCGTTTTAGCCATATACGCGGCGACATCTTCTATCTTTACCCAGTTCTCGTCACCCGGATCCATAGCCGCGAGATCCGGAGTGGTGAAAGACGGTTCATCCTTTGCCGCTTTTGTAATTTCCTCGGGCGCTATAACATCGTGGAGCGTCGCGGTCGCCGGTTCATGTTTCGGATATTCTTTACCAGGCGTTCTTAAAACGATCTCCGCGTCGGGATCGGTTTTCGAGATTACGGCTTCGTACGTCTCTCCCCCTACCACTCCGCAGTGCACTACAAGATTGTTTCCTTCAGTAGTTTTGGCATCCGGGGAAAGATCGATAAAGATCGGGAATCCATTCACCAACAAAGATATCCTGCGCTCGGAAGATTCGATCGTCTTCCCTTTTTCCCGGCATCCGATATCCAGATATTTTAGGCAGGTTTT
>JADGBR010000041.1:5000-17008 GCA_015231405.1 Candidatus Omnitrophota bacterium
GCTAACAAAGGAGGTTCAAAGTGGCTGTTTCTACGAAGGATATTCGCAATGTCGTCATCATTTCGCATTCCGGCGAGGGAAAAACCACTCTAGTCGAGAACCTCCTTTTTAAGGGTGGGGCCATATCCCGGAAAGGGACGGTGAGCGAAGGCACCACGGTATCGGATTACAACGAGGACGAAAAAGAACGTAAGAACTCTATTAACATGTCGGCGTCTTTCTATGAGAAGGACGGGATAAAAGTTAACATCCTGGACGCTCCGGGGTTCCTTGACTTCATGGGCGAGGTCGTTTCAGGGATCGCAGCGGCAGACGCAGTGATACTCCTAGTCGAGTCGGTCGGAGGTATAAAGGTCGGTACGACAAAGTTCTGGAAACTTGCCCAAGAGAAAAATCTCCCGGCAATTATTGTCGTAAATAAAATGGATAAAGAGAACGCGGATTACGATAAGGTGCTGGAAGATATCAAGGGGAAATTATGTAATAATGCCGTCGCTGTGGGTATGCCGGTAGGAGCGGGCCCCGAGTTCAAGGGGATAGTGAACCTCCTGACAAAGGAAGGGATAGACAGGCTTTCCGGGGATGACAAGGCTAAAGCGGCGAGTTTATCCGCAAAGCTGATCGAGGGAGTGGCCGAGTCCAACGACGCTTTGCTGGAAAAATTTCTCGAGGCTGGGACTTTGTCGGATGATGAGTTTTCCAGGACTTTCAGGGAGGGCGTGGTGACGGGTAAGATAGTGCCGGTTCTGCCGGCTGCCGCCGAGAAGGGGATAGGTGTTGAAATGATCATGCAAATGATCAAGGACTACTTTCCTTCTCCTCTGGACGTTCCTGGTTCTTTGACATCTCCTTTGCATGAAGGCGAAGAGCCTCAGACCATCGCGTGTAAAAAAGAATTGCCTTTCGCGGCCCAGGTATTTAAGACGATATCCGATCCTTTTGCCGGGCAGATATCGATATTTAAGGTGAAGTCCGGGTCGGTTATCATCAACCAGACGGTTAAGAACGCAAAGAACGGCGGCGCCGAGAAATTAGGCCATCTTTCTTTTATGAGAGGTAAGACGCTTCTTGAGACCGACTCCGTCATAGCCGGGGACATAGCGGCCGTCGCTAAGCTCAAGGATAGCCATACTAACGATACTCTTTGCGATGAGAAACATCCTTTGTGTTTCGGGGAGATATCGTTCCCCCAGCCCGCGGTGAGCGTTTCCCTTAAGCCGAAAAGCAGGGGCGACGAGGATAAGATCTCCGGGGCTTTGCAGAAGCTTACTGCTGAGGATCAGACCTTCAGGAGCGTAAGGGATCCCCAGACGAACGAGCTTGTCGTTTCGGGCATGGGCGACCTCCATCTGAAGAGTATGATAAACAGGATGAGGGCCAGATATCATGTTGAAGTCGAGATCGGAACGCCGAAGGTCGCTTACAAAGAGACCATTACGGGAAAGGGGGATTCCCAGTACAGGCATAAGAAACAATCCGGCGGGGCCGGGCAGTTCGCGGAAGTTTGGCTGAGGGTGGAACCTGGAGCCCGAGGTTCAGGGTATGAGTTTGTTGACGAGATCGTGGGCGGGGCGATCAATAAGTCTTTGCTGGGTAGTACGGAAAAAGGTATCGCGAAAGCCGTAAGCGAGGGAGTAATAGCCGGTTATCCCGTGGTCGATGTCAAGGTGACGGTGTATGACGGCAAGATGCATCCGGTCGACTCGAAGGACATAGCGTTTCAGATAGCTGGCGCTCACGCGTTCAAGCAGGCTTTCGAAAAAGCTCATCCGGTCCTTTTAGAGCCGATAATGCATGTAGACCTTACTATTCCGAAAGAGAACACGGGGGATATAACGGGTTCGTTGAGCCCTCGAAGGGGCCGGGTCATAGGTATGGGCTCCGAGGGGGATATGGAACTGGTCACGGCCGAGATACCGCTTGAGGAAATGTATAAATACGCGAATGAGCTCAAATCCATTACCGGCGGTCGGGCGACATATACGATGACTTTTTCGACATATGAAGTTGTTCCGCCGAACATAGCGCAGCATGTTATCGCGGCGAATAAGAAGGCGAAGGAAGAGGAGCATCATAACTGAAACGTCGTTAGTCGATAGTCGTTAGGGGATAGCGGAGTAGACATGTAATCTTCGTTTGACTAACGACTAACGACTAACGACTATCGACTTAACGAGGAGGCTAAATGTCAGGTCATTCTAAGTGGGCTACTATCAAGCATAAAAAAGGAGCGGCAGACGCGAAAAGAGGTAAACTTTTCACGAAGCTTATAAGGGAAATTACGGTCGCGGCCCGTGAAGGCGGTGGAAATCAGGACGCAAATCCCAGGTTGAGGCTTGCTGTGCAAAAGGCCAAGGAGGCTAATATGCCTTCCGATAACGTCGACCGCGCCATAAAGAAAGGGACCGGAGAGCTTGCCGGGGTATCTTACGAAAATGTCAGTTTCGAAGGATATGGCATAAGCGGCGTGGCGATAATAGTCGAAGGGCTTACCGACAATAAGAACCGCACCACTTCCGACGTCAGGAGCATTTTTACGAAAAGAGGCGGAAATATGGCCGGTCAGGGATCGGTCGCTTTCCAATTCGAGAAAAAAGGATTATTCACGGTAAAGAATGAAGGGTTAAAGGAAGAAGAGCTGATGTCCCTGGCGCTCGATGCCGGCGCGGAGGATATGACGCTGGAGTCCGATGTCTTTGAGATAACATGTCCCCCGCAGGATTTCGATAAGGTCCGAGTGTTCCTAACTAAAGCCAAGGTGAAGATCGAGTCGGGGGAGCTCACTATGATCCCCAAGAATACCGTTAAGGTGAACGACATAGAAACGGCAAAGAAAATGCTTCAACTGGTCGAGGAGCTTGAGGATAACGACGACGTTCAGAACGTTTACGCGAACTTTGACATCCCGGACGAAATACTTAAAAAAATTGAGAGCGAAAGCTGATCTGTCAGGTTCTTTTTTCGGCGGTTTATGATAATACTCGGGATCGACCCAGGACTTATACGGACAGGTTACGGGATAATAGACGCCGCAAAGGGGCCTAAGATGAAACTTCTGGAGGCCGGGGTAATAACAACCGACGCGCGCGACGGTATCACGTCGAGGTTGCACAGGATATTCAGGAATATCGACGGCTTGATCAAGCAATACTCGCCCGGGGTCATTGTGATAGAGAAGCTTTACGCTCATTACAAACATCCTACTACCGCCCTCCTTATGGGACACGCCCGAGGGGTAGTGTGTCTTGCGGCAGGGATAAATGATTTGCGGCTGGTTAGCTATGGCGCGACGCGCATAAAAAAAGCCGTAACAGGTAACGGCAGGGCTTCAAAACAGCAGGTTCAAAGAACGGTACAGGCATTTCTGGGGCTTAAGAAGGCTCCTGAGCCCGTTGATATCAGCGACGCGCTTTCGATGGGGATCAGTTTTGTTTTTATAGAAGGAATAGGGCCGGTAACCAGTTTCCCGAAAAACTTTGGCTAACCTCTCTGGTTACTGGCTGCTGGTTTCTGGTTACCAAGCGAGGCTATAACGATGATAAGCAGGATAGAAGGTCAGCTTGTTGAGCTCGGGGACGATTACGTCGTATTGAAGACCGGCGGGATATCGTATGAGATCCTGGTCCCGGGCGCGGTCATGCGTGCGATCGAAAAGGCCTATACCATGGGATCTGTGGTCGAGCTTGTTACTTATCATTATCATCAGCTCGATCCGTCAAAAGCTATGCCGCAGTTAATAGGCTTCCAGAATTCCGTCGAAAGGGAATTCTTTGAGAAGTTCATATCCGTTTCGGGTATCGGTCCCAAGGCGGCATGCGCGGCTCTTGTCGAGCCTTTCTCCCTTATCGCGGGGGCCATAGACGCGGGCGACATCCCGTACCTAAAAAAACTGCCGCGCATCGGAGAGAGGAAAGCCGCCGAGATAGTCGCCAGGCTTAAGGGGAAAGTCGGGAAATACGGGCTTATTAAGGATGAGTGTTCCTTAGAAGTTAAGGAAAAAGACGATATAAGGAATGAAGCTCTTGAGATCATGCTCCAGCTCCAGTACAAGAAGCCCGAAGCTGAGGGCATGATCGAAAAAGCTTTAAGGCGTAACCCTGGGCTAAAGACTTGCGAGGAATTGCTTACAGAGGTTTATCGTGATAGGGGCAGGTTATAGTTGTTATGTGTTAGTTGTTTGGTTCTAGGCGGTTATGATAGGGGCTATTTACTTTCCCTAAAACCTGAAAACTAACACCCAGGAACTAACACCTATCACCTTTTTATGAGGTATGCTTATGTTCGAGGACGAAAGAGAAAAATTCATTGACGATGTCGACCCGGTAAGTAAGGGTGAGACGGATGATGATGTTATCCTCAATCTGACACTTCGTCCGGAGCTTCTTAAGGATTTCATCGGGCAGGAAGCGGTAAGGAATTCCCTGGAAATATCCCTTAAGGCTGCTATAAAGCGAGGAGAGCCGCTTGAACATTTGCTCCTGTCCGGCCCTCCGGGGCTGGGAAAAACTTCTCTCGCCTACATAATAGCTAGCGAAAGGAAAAGCAAGGTCGTCATGACTAGCGGGCCCGCGATAGAGAGGGCCGGGGACCTCATAGGGATACTCACGAACCTTTCCGAAGGAGATATCCTTTTCATCGACGAGATACACAGGCTCTCGAAGGTGGTCGAGGAGTTCATATATCCGGCTATGGAGAATTTTCAGATAGATTTTCTGGTGGATAAGGGGCCTTACGCGAAAACAATAAAGTTCAACCTGAAGGCCTTTACCCTTATCGGCGCAACGACGAGAAGCGGGCTCCTGTCGGCGCCTTTACGCGACAGGTTCGGGATGCACCTGCATCTTGAATTCTACAGCGTTGAGGAACTTACCCGCATTATAACAAGGTCGGCCGGACTTCTGGATATTCACATTGACGGTGATGGAGCCCAGGAGATAGCGAGGCGCTCCCGCGGGACGCCGCGCGTGGCCAACCGCCTTTTAAGAAGGGTACGCGACTGGGTCCAGGTGAAATCTGACGGCAGGATAACGAGGCCTCAGGCGATGACCGCCCTTCTGAACCAGGGGATAGACCCGTCGGGGCTTACGCGTATCGACCGGAAATATCTGGAAACGATAATGAAAATTTATAACGGCGGGCCTGTCGGCCTTGACGCCGTTGCATCTTCGCTTAACGAGGAAACGGATACACTTGAAGACGTTGTCGAGCCGTACCTTCTCCTTGCGGGCTTTATCAGGCGTACTTCCAGAGGGAGGGAGATCACATCCAAAGGCCGAGAATATCTGGGCGTTAAACCCGAGAAAACCAAAGAGGATGACCTTTTCTAATGTTCCACGAAATATCTAAATTCATGATCCTGGCGGGAGCTCTTTTGCTTCTGGCCGGTATTGTCCTTTATTTCTCGGGGAAATTCGTGTCCATAGGGCATTTGCCAGGGGATATTGTCATCAAGCGTCAGAATTTCTCGTTCTATTTTCCCTTGACCACTTCTCTTCTTTTAAGCCTGATCCTTTCTGCAGTTCTCTATTTTATTTCGCGTAAATGATAAAGACCGGCTGGGGGTTGTATCTTTTCGGGAATAACCGACAAAAACAGGAAAACGCAACGCGCCGGTAGGCTTGTTATGACCGCCCTGGCCGTCTTGGCCGTTTTCTGGGCGCTATTCTTTCCGTCGGGGCAGGAGCGGTCCGGTAAAACGGGTGTTCTTAAGGTCAGGGTGCTGATCTATAATAAAATCGGTCCTGTGGAGCTTTCGTCGTCGTATAGCTGCAGGATAATTGACGGGGATAAAGGCAACATTCTCGAAAAAGATATTCGCCTGAACCGTTCGGTGTTTGCGTTATCGGACGGGGGAGTAGTAGTCGATAACAGGATGAGATTCGGGAAGAGGATAAAAATAGTTCCCCAGAGTCCCGTGAAAAATGTTTTCAGTTTTAACGGTAAAAAATACGGCGGAGACCTGGAGATCATCGCCGGCGACGGAAAGCTCGAGGTAATAAACAGCCTCGGGCTGGAGCATTATCTCAAGGGGGTTGTGCCGCGGGAAATGAGCGCATGGTGGCCGTTCGAATCTCTGAAGGCGCAGGCGGTAGTGTCGAGGAGTTATGTGATCTCAGAAATGGTAAGGCACAGTGACAGGGATTATGATGTCCGGGACGATACCCTGAGCCAGGTCTACGGAGGGGTAGGGGCCGAAAGATGGCGCACTGACATGGCCGTTAAACGCACATCCGGTAAAGTTCTCGCTTACGCCGGAAAAGTTCTGCCGGCATATTTCCATTCCTGTTGCGGAGGATATATCCAGGATAGCGCGGTTTTATGGGGTAAAAGTCTTTCCCCTCTAGAGGGGAAAGAATGCAGCTATTGCCGGATATCGCCGCATTTCAGGTGGAGCGTCCGGATGAGCGCAAAGAAGATCGCCGGAAAACTTAGGGCGTCCGGCATGGAAATTGACGCGATAAACGACTTGAAGTCAGGTTTGCGCGATCGTTCAGGCAGGTTGGAATATGTGAGCGTGAAGTCACGGAATGAATGGAAAGATATCGCGTCTGACGATTTCATTAAAGCGATAGGATCGAGGCATATAAAAAGCGCAAAGATATACATCAGAAAATATCCTTTCTTTTACCGGTTTTACGGCTTCGGGTGGGGCCACGGGGCCGGGATGTGTCAGTGGGGAGCTTTCGGGATGGCGCTTAGATGGAAAAACATGAAAAACATCCTCGACTACTATTATCCCGGTGCGGAGTTATCGGATCTCGCTGACACGGGGATAAGGTCAACATGAAGCTATCGGACTTTTCCTATGACCTTCCCAAAGAGCATATAGCTCAGGAACCCATTGAAAAAAGGGACCTTGCCAGGTTAATGGTGGTAGACAGGGCCGCCGGGGATATTTCGTGTGGCGTATTCAGGGATATTTCCGGACGTTTCAACGAGGGCGATTGCATGGTTTTTAATGACACAAGGGTCATACCTGCCAGGATACTTGGCAATAGGAAGACGGGAGGGAAAGTTGAGATATTCCTCCTGGATACGTCCAGAGAGATTTCGAAAGCACTTGTAAAACCTTCCAAAAAGATCAAAGAAGGAGAGATGGTCGTCCTTGAGGATGGGAGTGAAGCTGAAATACTTGGAAAAGACGGGTCAGCAAGGCATGTAAAATTTAACAAACCGTTGGAAGAGATATTGAGATCTGGGCATGTTCCGCTGCCTCCGTATATCGAAAGAGCCGATACTCAGGCCGATAAGGAGCTTTATCAGACGGTCTATGCCCGCAATGAAGGGGCGACTGCCGCGCCGACCGCCGGACTTCATTTTACTGAAGGACTCATAAAGGAGCTCGCGGATAAGGGAGTTCAACCTGTTTATGTCACTTTGCATACCGGATACGGGACTTTCGCTCCGGTAAAAGAAGAAGCTATTGAAAATCACAAAATGCATTCGGAGTATTACAAAATAACAGAGGATGCCGCCTCCGCGATAAACACCGCGAAACATCGCGGTAAAAGGGTCATTTGCGTAGGGACCACTTCAGCCAGGGTCGTCGAATCCGTATCGAACGGTGGAGGAGAAGTTACCGCCGGATCCGGGTATACGGATATTTTT
Organism: Candidatus Omnitrophota bacterium; assembly: GCA_015231405.1. Lineage (GTDB taxonomy): Bacteria > Omnitrophota > Gorgyraeia > Tantalellales > Tantalellaceae > JADGBR01. The sequence continues at coordinate 12,609 of JADGBR010000041.1, forward strand.
ATTTACCCCGGATACAGGTTCAAAACGATGGATTCTCTCATTACGAATTTTCATTTGCCTTGTTCTACCTTGGTCATGCTCGCTAGCGCGTTCGCCGGGAAAGAGCTCCTCTTCAGAGCTTACGAGCTCGCCATAGACCGGAAATTCCGTTTCTTTTCATACGGCGACGCGATGTTGGTGATTTGAGTTGAAAATATGCCGGATAAAATGTAGAATCTTAGGATGACCTTACTGAGATAGAAAGGGTGGTTGTTCCGTTAGAGGAAAGGGGGAGTTATGGGAAAACGAATTCTGGCTATCGATGATAATGTGGATTTTCTCTCTATTCTGGAGGATATGCTTAAATTCGAGGGGTTTGAGGTGAAGACGCTTTCCGAGCCTGAAAAGGCCGAGGATTACATATCTTCCTTCAGGCCAGATCTCATCGTGATAGATGTTTTCATGCCAGGGAGGTCCGGTTTCAATATACTTGAGGACTTCAAAGAAAAAGGGATATATTCTGAAATACCCAAGATCTTCCTTACATGTCTCGACGACGATATCGAGAAAATGACGGCTAAAGCCTGCGGCGTATCGAAGTATCTTACCAAGCCCTTTGAGAACGAAGAACTGGTCGGATTGATAAATGAGCTGTTGGGCGGGAAACCCGCGTATAAGTAAGCCTTTATGGGCTTTTTCACTCTCCTTCACGAAGATAAGAACTCAGGCGCCAGGCGCGGCGAGATAAGGACCGCGCATGGGACCGTTCAGACCCCCGTATTCATGCCCGTAGCAACTCAGGCCGCGGTAAAGACACTTTCCAGCCAGGAGCTTTCGGACTCGGGGATAGAAATGATCATATCCAACGCGTACCATCTTTTCCTACGGCCCGGCGCGGAAATAATCAAAAAAGCCGGAGGGCTGCACCGTTTCATGGGCTGGGACGGGGCTATTACTACCGATAGCGGCGGTTTCCAGGTTTTCAGCCTGGCCGAGCTTCGTAAAATAAAGAAGGAAGGGGTCGAGTTCCGTTCTCATATAGACGGGACGCTGCATTTTTTCACGCCCGAGAACGTGGTAGATTTCCAGCTGCTTTTGGGCAGCGATATCATAATGCCGCTTGACGAATGCGTCCACTACCCCGCCGAGAAGAATTATGTGAAAAACTCGGTAGACCTGACGCTTGACTGGGCCAAAAGGTCGCTTGAGCGGTCCAGGGCGGGTGTCTCCGGCAGTCATTCGCTTTTCGGGATCGTACAGGGAGGCACGTATCATGACTTGAGGAAAGAATGCGCCGAAAGGCTCGCGGGGATGGGGATGGACGGTTACGCTCTCGGGGGGATAGGGGTAGGCGAGCCGCGGGAGCTACTTGAGGAGATCGCGGAATTCACCGCCGCTCTTTTACCCCGCGATAAGGTCAGGTACCTTATGGGTGTAGGCACTCCCGTTGATATGCTTAACGCCATTTCAAACGGGATCGATATGTTCGACTGCGTTGTCCCCACAAGGAACGCGAGGAACGGGCAGGCTTTAACTTTTAAGGGTGAACTTCAGCTCAGGAACGCGCCCTTCAAGGACGATCTTGGCCCGATCGACGAAGGCTGCGGTTGTCCCGCTTGCAAGCATTACACCCGCGCTTATATACGCCATCTTATTAACACGGGCGAGCTCTTTGCCTTGAGGCTTATATCCCTGCACAATATCTATTTCTACTCGAAATTCATGAGCATGGCAAGGGAAGCCATAATGTCAGACAGGTTCCATGAGTTTAAAAAGGATTTCGTAGCCGGTTTCACGGCCGCCGGGAAAAATAAAACCAATTAAAAACAACCTGCCCTTTACTTGTTACGGTTTACTATGTATAATTAAACAGATATTTTTGTTGCGCTGTATCATCTAAACCATTTGAGGAGAAAATATGTGGCACTCATCCGCCTACGCTCAGGAAGTTAGTGTTCAGGGGAACGCATCCCAGCAAAATCCTATCATGGGGTTCCTGCCCATTATTCTGATCTTTACCATTTTCTATTTTTTGCTCATACGCCCTCAGAAAAAAGCGCAGGATGAACACACTAAGATGGTCGCCGAACTGAAAAAGAACGACGAGATAATCACGTCCGGAGGCATATACGGGACGATAGTTAATATCCAGGACGATACCGTGACGATCCGGGTCGATGATAACACCAGGATAAAGATCCTTAGGTCAGCGGTTTCAAAAATCATAAAAGCTAAAGCTGTTTCAGAATAAAACAGTGTATTTGCAGAACTCAGGCTGCGTCCCGTATCCTTTTCGGATCTCGACACAGCCTGAGTGAAATCAAAGAAAGGACAGGGAGCATAATGGACAGACTCAAGTTGCAAAGTTTAGCGGTAACTCTCTTGGTGGCCGCGGCCGTGTGGGTAGCTTTTCCTCCGTTTGACATCAGAGACAAGGCCGGGACCGTCACGACGAAGGGTAAGATAAATCTGGGGCTTGATCTGCAGGGAGGCATGCATCTGATACTCGAGGTCGATACCGCTAAGCTGACAGAGAACGAGGCTAAAGACGCCACTCCGAGGGCGCTTGAGATAATAAGGAACAGGATAGACCAGTTCGGCGTTATGGAGCCGGTCATACAACAGCAGGGAAAGAATCGTATCCTGGTCCAGCTCCCGGGAGTGACCGATACGAAGAGAGCTAAAGAGCTTATCGGGAGGACCGCTCATCTGGAGTTCAAGCTTGTTTCCGACGATACGGAACTTCTGAAAAAAGCCGTTGACTCAAAAGAGGTTCCCGAAGGCTATGAGCTCAAGTATACGAAGAGCAAGGAGTCCAGGAGCGAAGCGCTTCTTCTGGAAAAAGACGCCGTCCTGACGGGAGATATGCTCATTGACGCGTCCACCGAGTTCAGCTCGGAAGGTTTCGGAATGCCTTATGTCTCGCTGGAACTCAATAATAAAGGGGCGACGATCTTCGCTGATGTCACAGGCGCGAACGTTGACAGGCGTCTTGCCGTTGTTCTTGACGGCGAGATATATACTGCTCCAGTCATAAGAGAGAAAATACCTTCCGGCAAAGCTCAGATAACCGGAAATTTTACGGTCGATGAGGCTAAGGACATAGCGATAATCCTCAGGGCCGGCGCTTTGCCCGCTCCGGTAAATATCATAGAGGAAAGGACCGTCGGACCGGACCTCGGTAAGGATTCAGTGGCCAGCGGTATCAGAGCAACGCTGATAGGGGGGTTACTCGTACTCATTTTCATGGCAGGGTATTATCTTCTCGCGGGTGGAATAGCTAACGTAGCGCTCATAGCGAATATGTTCCTTCTTATCGGGTTAATGGCCTTGTTTAAGGTCACGTTGACGCTTCCCGGTATAGCGGGTCTCGTGCTCACTATAGGTATGTCAGTGGACGCGAACGTCCTTATCTTTGAAAGGATACGCGAGGAATTAAAACAGGGCAAAACATTGAAAGCGGCTATAGCCGCGGGTCATGACAGGGCTTTTATGGCCATTATGGACGGTAACCTGACAACTTTCATCACGGGGCTCATCCTTTTCCAGTTCGGCACCGGGCCTATCAGGGGTTTCGCTTCGGTCCTTTGCATGGGTATTGCGACAAGCATGTTCGCCGCGCTCATTATCCCCAGGCTGATACTCGAACACATGACCACCGGGGATAACAGGATAGAGAAACTCAAGATGATGCAGTTCTTCGGGACCCCGAAAATGAGCTTTATCGGACAGAGGAAGATAGCATATATCCTGTCGGTAGTGGTAATAGCGGCGGGGCTCGTCATGTGCGCGAAAAGGGGCGAGACGATGTTCGGCGTTGATTTTACGGGTGGAACTTTACAGCAGTACCAGTTCAAGGAACCCGTTCGGATCGACAAGGTACGGGCTGTTCTTAACGGAATAGGGCTCGGGGATTCCAAGATCCAGTCGTTCGGAGGGGATAAGGAGATCATCATAAGGGCGAAAGGTGATAGCACGGGTTATATCACCGATGTTTTGACAAAAGAGTTCGGAGAAGGGAACATTCAGGTTATGCGCATAGAGACCGTTGGGCCAACCATAGGCGCTGATATGAAAAAGACATCCGGAAAGGCTCTTATCTGGTGCCTTGTCGGGATATTGATCTATGTGGCGTTCCGCTTTGAGTTCAGGTTCGCCGTTACCGGTATTGTGGCTTTGTTCCACGATGTTTTAGTCTGCCTTGCGTTTTTGGCGTTTTCCGGGCGTGAACTCTCCATACAGGTCGTAGCGGCACTCCTTACTATCGTCGGTTACTCCATCAATGATACAATCGTTATTTTCGACAGGATCAGGGAGAACAGGAAATTCATGCGGAAATCCGACGATATCGAGATATTCAACGTCAGTATTAACCAGACATTATGGCTTCCCTTGCCATGCTCATGAATTTCGAGTAGAAA
>JADGBR010000041.1:17018-25338 GCA_015231405.1 Candidatus Omnitrophota bacterium
CCATTTTGACGTCGTTGACGGTCCAGGTCGTCGTTCTGTCTCTCTTCTTATTCGGCGGTGAGGTAATCAATGATTTCGCTTTTGTCATGCTCGTAGGACTTTTTTCCGGTACTTATTCGACGATTTACATCGCTTGTCCGCTAGTTATCGATTGGCCCGGGAGGAGAAAAGTCGTAAAGAAACGGTGACCTGGGACCTCGGAATATGGCGACTAACTGGAAAGTACATGAGACGGACACGCGTCTCCAGAAGATCCTTTCTACAAGTCTGGGAATCACTCCTTTATGCGCGCAACTCCTCGTTAATAGGGGTATAAAAACCCCTGGCGACGCGCATTTCTTCCTCTTCGGCGACCTGGAGAGCTGTCACGACCCTTTTCTTATGAAAGATATGGACAAAAGCGTCGAAAGGATCAAGACGGCCATATCCGGAAAAGAGAGGATACTCATCTATGGCGATTATGACGTCGACGGTGTTACCTCGGTAGCGCTTCTTTCGTATGTTCTATCTCTCGCGGGGGCGTCGTTCGAAACGTTCATTCCCGACAGGTTAGACGAAGGGTACGGCATGAACGTAAGGGCCGTGGCCGTGGCCCGCGATCACGGGGTTAAACTCATCGTCACGGTCGACTGTGGTATTAACTCCTATAAGGAAGTAAAATGCGCGAATGATTACGGTATTGACGTTATTGTTACAGATCACCATGAGATAAGGGATAACGCCCTTCCTCCCGCTTACGCCGTTCTAAATCCCCATCGGAGTGATTGCGGATATCCGTATAAGTGCCTTGCAGGTGTAGGAGTGGCATATAAACTTGCCCGCGCCTTAATGGGCGATAAAGCTTCCGTGGTGGACGAGCATCTGGACCTTGTGGCCCTGGGGACGATATCGGACGTATCTCCTATGAACGGTGAGAACCGTATCCTCGCTAAAGAAGGATTAAAAAAGCTTAGCGTTACGGGGAAACCCGGTATACGGGCTTTGATCGATTCGGCAAGATTAAAGAAAGAGACCATAACTTGCAGGCATGTCGGGTATATATTGGGGCCCAGGATAAACGCGATGGGTAGGGTTGGGTCAGCAAATACGTCCCTCGAACTTCTTATGTGCCGCGACCAAGAGGAATCGGTCCGTCTCGCCTCCATCCTCGAAAGAGAGAACAAGAACAGGCAGGCGATAGAAAAGGGGCTACTGGACGAAGCCTTAGACTCGGTGGAAAAGACCGGTCTGGCGAAGAATAGGAGAAGCCTGGTCCTGGCCGGCGAGAACTGGCACGCCGGAGTATTGGGGATAGTGGCTTCAAGGGTAGCCGAAACATATGATATGCCGACCGTACTGATAGCTCTCGACGGGGATAAAGGGAAAGCGTCCGGAAGGAGCGCGCTCGGCGTTAACCTGTTCGACGCGATCGCCGGCTCAGGCGAACATCTGTTGACGTTCGGGGGACATGCCCTGGCATGCGGACTCTCGGTTAAAAGAGAGTGCGTTGATGTTTTCAGGGACGCTTTCGATTCGGCGGTCAGGACCCAGCTGGAAAGCGGGAAAATAGTTGCAAGGGAACTGGAGATAGACATGGATCTTTCCTTCTCCCAGATAGGGATGAAACTCCTTAAGGAGCTGGAACTCTTTGTGCCCTACGGACCGGAGAACTCCGAACCCGTGTTCTCGGCAAGGGGCCTTACGGTCAGATCCAGGCCAAGGGAGTTCGATAAGGGAGGGTTCAAGTTCCTGGCGACTTGCGGCAGTCTTACCCATGAGGCGATAACGTTCAAAAAGAACAGGATACATAAACCTATGCAGGGTAACACTGTAAATATCGCTTTTACGCCTTCAATAAATAAATGGGAAGGGATAGAGACCATACAGCTTAACTTGAAGGATCTGGAGATACTCGGGTAGGGTGACGGGTGAAAATAGTTCTCGTTCTTATAGTTCTTCTCCTCGGGCTGGGATTCGCTGTCGCGGTTCTTGACGATATTTTTCTCGAAGATCTCCAGTTGGTGGAGCCCGTTCCCTTCGGATCCGCTATTGCGAATGTGGAAGTGAAGAAGTTCGATCTCTCCGACGTCCGCCTTCCTGGCTGGGAAATAAAAAGAATGGGTAAACGGGAGACCGAGTTCACCGTTACGGACGGAGCCGGAGATAAGAGCATTAAAGCCAGTAGCAAAAGCTCCGCGTCGGCGTTATTTCACAAGATAAAGATCTCGGGGGCTAAGGACCCGTATATTTCCTGGAAATGGTCGGTAGAGACCTTCCCGGACAGGAAGGAGCCCGAGACGCTCAGCACAAAAAAGGAGTATGATTTCGCGGCACAGGTCTATGTTATTTTCGATTCGCTGAATATTTTCACCACCAAGGCGATACAGTATGTATGGGCGAATGAGCTCGCTGTAGGTACGATGGCTCCGAGCCCGTATACAAAGAATGTCAGGATCATGGTGCTTGAATCCGGCCTCGCGGATGGTTTTAAGGATGAATTCCGGGATATCAGGAAGGATTTTAAGGACCTGTTCGGAGAGGACCTTAAGAAGGATATTCAAGCCATAGCCATTACGGCCGATTCGGACAGCACGGATTCAAATGCTTTGTCTTATTTCGCGGATCTCAGCCTGGGCTATATCGACAGGACAAGAGCACTTGTTAAGGAACAAAAAGAGGTTGTAATCCCGGTCGAACGAGGCGATAATATTGTGGTACGTTTCCCGGCATTGATCAAAATGCTGGGCGCTATGGACACCTGGGACATGGTCAGGATCAAAGACAGGTTCGCGACGTCGTCAGGAAAAGTATTTTCTGCCGTTGTGGGTAGGGTACGCGCAATGATATCGAGCGTCCAGAAAAAGGAGGAATCGCCATCAAATACCTGAACAGATCCCTGCAATACCGGTACCTGACGCTGATAGTTCTGTCAATGGCTCTTCCCACCTTATTCCTGGGGGCGTGCCTGTATTATCTTATTTTTTCTCTTTTAGCCGATCAGATAGCACTTCCGGACGTCATCGCAAGAGATATTTTTCCCGTTGTGGAACGGATCAATATTATACTCGCGATAAGCCTGCCGCTTTTGTTCGTTTGTGTGCTGGGATGGGCTTTTTTTCTGTCGTTCAAATTTCTCGCTCCTCTTGAACGGCTTGAAGAGGATCTGAAGAAAATAGACGAAGGGGATTATTCAGTGCGGCTCGAGATCCGGGGAGACCATGATCTCAAGCCGGTCGCCGACATAATTAACCATCTTGTCGGGAAACTCGAGGAAAACAAAGGGAAGAGATAAATGTCTATACATAAAACCGCAATGATATCGAATAAGGCCGAGATACACCCTACTGTCGAGATCGGGTCGAACGTCACTATCGAAGACGGTGTCGTTCTATCTCAGGGTGTCAAGGTCAAGGCTAACGCTTATATCTGCTCAGGGACCTCAATAGGGGAAAATACGATCATCCATATGGGGGCGGTCATAGGGCACGAGCCGCAGGACCATGCTTACAAGGGAGAGAAGACCTTCACCAGAATAGGTAAAAATAACGTCATCAGGGAGTTCGTTACGATACACAGGGGTACAGCCGAAGGTAGTTCTACGATAGTCGGAGACGACAACATGTTCATGGTATCATCCCATTTAGGCCACAATACGAGAGTCGGTAACAAGGTGATAATAGCGAACGGGGCTCTCTTGGCGGGACATGTTGTGGTGGACAACGGTGCGTTCCTTTCGGGGAATGTCGTTTTTCACCAGTTCTGCCATATAGGCGAATACGCTATGATAGGCGGTTTTACGGGTGTGAATAAGGATGTCCCGCCGTACATGCTGGTAAGGGGCCCTTCGGCTATAAGGGGGATAAACCTCGTCGGGATGCGCAGATCAGGTATGCCAAGAGAATCCATCGGCGAAATTAAAGAGGCTTATAAGCTCCTATTCCTTTCGGAATTGACGCAGGAAGCGGCTATCGCGAGGATGAAGGAGGAACTCCGGTCACAGGAGGCAGGGAAGCTTGTAGCTTTCATAGAAAATTCCAAAAGGGGTATTTGTGTTTACAGGTATGAAAAAGAAGAATATTTTTAGCGCTAATAAAAGGGGGAGAAATGAGCGAGAATAAGGGTGTAAAGAATGAGGAACTGGGTGAAATGATCGAGAAATACCGGCCCCAAATGGAAAAATTTGGACGGGAAATGAAGGAATTAGCCAAGAAAGGTGAGGAGGGGCTCATCATGGCTTCTAAGATATTCAAGCTCCAGATGGAGATCTTAGGCGGAGTTCTCGAGAGAGAAAAGCTCTATTACGAGATCGGCAGGAAAATATCGGGGATGCTGATGGACGGGACTGTCGAGATAGAGGGTTTTGAGAATTACGCGAGTAAACTCATGAAACTTAAGGAGGAAGGGGAGAGGAAGAAAAAGGTCATGAATCATGTTAAGGAGGGAAAAAAATGAAGAAAAGGACTTTGATACTCGGGATAGCGGTGTTTGTTCTAGTGGCCGGGTCCGGATATGCCAAAGACAACGCAAAGATAAAAAGGCTTGTAAGCGAGCTTTATGACAGGAAAACAGTTTCCGAAGCTTCGAATAAGATCATAGGGTACGGTAAAGAGGCTATCGATTTTGTGCTCCCGCTTCTCGATGAAAATAACGAGCCTTTGGCTAAAGAAGCGGCCTTGAATATCATTGCCAGGATCGGGGACTCATCGGCCGAAGACAAGGTGATAGAGGCCCTGTCCGATACGAACCCAAGGATAAAACAATGCGCCGCTAATGCCCTGTCGGTGGTAGGAACGGCGAAGTCAGCCCCTTATCTCCGAAAATACGCCGTGGATTTTGATCCTTATACAAGAAAACAGGTGATGAAGGCTCTGGCGAAGATACGGTCGAATGAGGACATACAGCTTTTCCTTAACGCTCTCCAGGATACGGATCCCGGGATAAGGGCTTTCGCCGCCACGGCTCTCGGGGACATGAAGATAAAGGAAGCGTTGCCGTTTTTCTCGCAAATGTCACTGGACCCGGATCCGGCTGTGAGGATCGAAGTGGCGAGATCCCTCGGAAAGATCAATACCGACGAGTGCCTGGACACGCTTGCAAAGATGCTTAACGATCCCGAGGAGGAGATAAAAACGAACGCTATCGAGAATATAGCGAAGATAGACAGTAAGCGGACCGATGATTTCCTCGTCCAGGCTGTAAGCGCGTATGATCCCCGGGTAGCAGCCAAGGGGCTGGAGTTTTTAGGCCTACGGAAGAGCCCCCAGGCCCTCGAAACGGCAAAGAAGAATATAGGGCGTGAGCATTTAGCGGTGAGGCTCGCGGCTATCGAAGTTGTAGGGATGATGGGGACAAGTGCCGATAGATCAATTCTGGAGCCGCTTCTAACGGCCGAATCGACCTCGGTAAGGAAGAATGCCGCTCTAGCAATAAGTAAACTGGAGTGAAGCGGCGGTGTTGATATATTCGTCCCGGCTAAACCCCGCCGTTAACGGCGGGGTTACATGCTTTCGGATTCATTGTATTTGGGTCTCTGAATTATGACAATTGACAACGCACCCGGCAAAAATAAACGGTATTCCGCTATCAAGACACACCTGTTCATAGCCGGTTTATTGTCGGATCTTTTTCTGTTACTTTTGTTCCAGTCGTTCTTGTCCAGCCGCATAGCCGCGGTCACCGCGTTTTCACCCTCAGGTTTTTACATGGCATGCTTTTTGTATGCGACTTTCTTTTTCTCTTTCATGTACGTCTTCAGCCTGCCGTTAAGGTTGTTCTCTTCATTTTTTATAGAGCACGCGTTCGGGCTCTCGAACCAGAAGTTTCCGGATTGGCTCGTCGATGAGATCAAATCAGTCCTAATGACTTATTTCCTTCTTATGTCCGCGGCTCTTGTTTTTTACTATCTGCTAAGGACTTTCAATGATCTCTGGTGGCTGGCCCTGGCCCTTTTATGGCTATTTTTCTCCGTGGTCCTCGCCAGATTATTCCCGGTGCTCATTTTGCCGGTATTTTACAAGTATATTGCCATAGATGACCGGTCCCTTGTATCCGAACTTGTCGAGCTTGGCCGGCGCGCGGGGGTCAGGGTGATAGATATTTGCAAGATAGACCTCTCCAGGAAAACAAAAAAAGCCAACGCCGCGCTGGTAGGTGTCGGAGGGGCGAAGAAGATCATTCTCGGGGATACTCTCATGGAAAAGTTCACAAATCCCGAGATAGCGGCGGTTGTGGCTCATGAAATGGCCCATCTCAAATTTGCTCATATATGGAAGCTTCTTTTCTTTTCGGGGATCACGACCGCTCTGGTATTTTTTACCCTTTCCCGGGCGATAGGGCCTGTAGCCTTGTACTTGAAGGCCGACGGAATTACTGATCTTTCCATATTCCCGGTTCTGGTCCTATTTATTTCATTCTTCAGTCTTCTGATCATGCCTCTCCAGAACTATTTCTGTCGGCGGCTCGAAAAGCAGGCTGACCGGGAGGCTATCAGGCTGACGGGTGAACCCGGAGTTTTCATTTCCGTAATGGAGAAACTTTCGGAGATGAATTTGTCAGATAAGTATCCCGGCGCCATAAAAAAGATATTCCTCTATGATCATCCGCCTATCGGTGAGAGGATAGAGACGGCGAAGCGGTCCCTAAGCGCACGTATTTAGAAAAGTGCCCTGGTTTGGATCCGGGGGGAGGGGTAGAATCCTGTCTGTCACGGAAAAACTTGCTAAAATGTATAGCCTGTTCGAGGCAAGATATGGCGATTTGAAATGGTGGCCGGCCAGGACGGATTTCGAGGTCATGGTCGGGGCTATACTCACTCAGAATACGGCATGGAGGAACGTCGAAAAGGCCATATCCTTTCTTAGGACACATCGGCTTCTTTCCGTTACTGAAATGCATTCCGCCACAAAGGCAAAGATCTCTTCCCTTATAAAGCCGTCCGGATATTTCAGGATAAAAGCCGAAAGGTTGAAAGAACTTACCCGTTACATCATCGGAAAGAGCGGCGGGGACATCAGGAAAATGAAAAAAATGGATCCCGGCCGGCTCAGAGCGGAACTTCTTCTCGTCAAAGGGGTAGGCAACGAAACTGCCGACGCAATACTTTTATATGCCCTTAGTATGCCTTTTTTCGTGGTGGACGCCTACACGAAACGTATTTTTTTCCGTCACGGTCTTATTCCGCATGACGCCGCGTATGAGAGCGTACAGTCGCTTGTGCACTCGAATTTTCCAAAGGATGTGAGGAAATACAACCAGTTCCATGCTATGATAGTCGAAACGGCGAAGAGATACTGTAAAAAGAGTGTGGCATTGTGTGATGAGTGTCCGTTGGGGAAGTTGTATCGGGGGGATGACTTAACAAGGCGGTAAAAAGTGGATGTTGATCTGAAAATACTTGAGGTGGCCGTCCGCGCGGCTAAAGAGGCCGGTCGATATGCCCTGGCTCATATGGGAAAACTTAAAGAGATCGAAGAGAAGACCTCAATGAACGATCTCGTCACGGATGTGGATAAGCATTGTGAAAAGACGATCATAGGAATAATATTGAAAGAATTTCCCGAACATTCCATAATAGCGGAAGAAAGCGGGAAAACGATAAATGAAGAGGAGTACCACTGGGTAATCGACCCCCTTGACGGAACGACAAATTACGCGCATACCCTTCCGATATTCTGCACCTCGATAGGAGTGATGAGGGGACCGAAAGTCATAGCGGGCGCCATATACGATCCTTCCAGGGACGAGCTTTTTACAGCCTCGGACGGTAAAGGCGCTTTTTTGAACGGTAAGCGTATCAGCGTATCGGCGAGCACAAAGGTGAATTCATCACTTTTAGTCACGGGATTCGCATATGATATCGACGGCAGACTACTGGCGCTGCCGTATTTCACAGAAATGCTGCGCCACGCCAGGGCGGTGCGCCGCCTGGGTTCGGCGGCCCTTGACCTTTCCTATGTAGCTTCAGGCAGATTCGACGGATTTTGGGAATTCGGTCTCAACCCTTGGGATATGGCCGCGGGTCAATTACTGGTCAAGGAAGCAGGCGGCATAGTCACCGATATGGAAGGGGAGGAGTTAAATATATTTAAAAAAAACATTATCGCCTCAAATTCATCGATACATTCTGAATTACTGTCCTTATTATCAATTAAGCCTCTGTAGTTATATAACATGTAACTCAGGCCGATTATATTTCTCAGTTAAGACCTCAGGTAAAGTATTGGTTTTCGAAATACCTCAGTTCTTTTCTGAGTAGCGTCGAGAGCCTAAGCCTGTCATTTTTCACGGTGCTACATGTATGCACCGAGCGGGGTACGGACATCCTCTCCAAGCCTTCCCCCAG
>JADGBR010000042.1 GCA_015231405.1 Candidatus Omnitrophota bacterium
GCGATCTCCCCACACAATGTCGTTACCACAAAGGACGAAAGAGTGACCCAGGCAGAAAAAGCCCTGAATGGACCTTTCCGTAATGGACAATTATGCTCGGATTTATTTGTGGCCATTTTATAAATTGATATTAATTGTTAGTCCTATAAATATGTTGCATTATACCATGTAAATTAATTTCTTTCAACTGATTTCTTGCTTTATGTTTATTTACATTACAATACTTTCAAAACCTGTTGATAAAGTTGTAAATCATTTATTGGCATATTGTTGTATGTTTAATAACTTTTATTATGCGGAGACCGAATTAAAGATGATCCTATAGTTCAGTTGTGGGTCCGATATTTGTTGAGATCGCTTCGTCGCTTCGCTCCCGCGATGACGGCGGTACGTACCACACCTGAACTATTATTAATTAGATGACGTCCCTACTTATTTAGGGCGCCCTGGCGGATGTTTCGGGATTCCATTTCGCGTTCTATTGCTTGGATGACTTGGTGTTTGTCGCGCATCCAGTAGGGGGCTATTAGGGTCTCGGGTCTGGCGTCGGAGACGAGGCGGAAAATGACCGTGGTTTTGGGGAGGTATTCAAGGAATTTTATCAGGCGGTCTATATATGTCTCGCGGTCGATAATGGTTATTTGGCTGTTTTGGTACATATCGGCGAGTTTTGTGCATTCGAGCACATGTAAAGAGTGGAATTTTACGCCCGATATCGGGAGTTTCGCCATGGTTTTAGCGGTCACGGCCATCATCGCTTCGTCCTCACCGGGAAGGCCTATTATAAGGTGCGCGGCGACTTTTATGCCCTTGGAGGCGGTTTTTAATATCGCCAGTCGCGCCGTTTCGAAGTCATGCCCTCTTTCGATAAGTTCGAGAGTCTTATCGTGAACCGTCTGAACGCCGTATTCGATCCATACTTCGTACCTGTCCGCGTAGCTTTTTATGAGATCGAGTTTTTCGTCGTCGATACAGTCGGGCCTGGTCGAGATATAAAGTCCAACTATATCGGGAAATCTGCTTATGACGTCGTATGTCTTTTTCAGCTTATCGACCGGGCCGTATGTGTTGGTGCCCGTCTGGAAATAAGCTATGAATTTCCCGGCGCCGTATCTCTCGCGCGCGAATGCCATGCCTTGAGCTATCTGTTCTTCGATAGTTGGAAGTTTGTCACCGCCGAAAAAGCTAAAACCCTCTGAATTGCAATAAATACAGCCTTTCCCTGAGATACTTCCGTCCCTGTTGGGACAGGTAAATCCGGCATTGAGAGAGAGTCTGTGGACTCTGACGCCGTGGCGTTCGCGAAGATATTTATTAAAGGAGTAATAGCGCATTTTGTTGATTATATAAGTGTCCTGCGGCATGGGTCAAGGGTTTTTCAAGGCCTGTCAAGGCCCGTCATTGCGGGCGAAGCGAAGCAATCCCTATAAAGATTGCTTCGTCGGCCTCGTGGCCTCATCGCAATGACGGCCCAGAAGATATTGATCTACGCCGGCCTGGCGTAAAGGCTAAGTTTTTTCTTCAGCTCGTCGATAACAATAGGCTTAGCCAGGAAATCTGTCATACCCGCGTCGCGGCATTCTTTTCTGTCCTCTTCTGTCACGGCGGCGGTAAGGGCTATGACGGGGAGGGTTTTCGATATCTCGGCCCTGACTACTCGGACAGCCTCTATCCCACCCATAATAGGCATCTGAAGGTCCATTAAACAAATATCGTAACCGCCCTTCCGCAATTTTTCCACAGCCTCAATACCGTTCACGGCCAGGTCGAAAACGCATCCCAGTTTACCCAGTACCGCTTTCATGAGCATCTGGTTGGTAGTATTATCCTCGGCGACCAGGACTTTGACGCCTTTAAAACCCAGCTCATTGACCGTATGCTTCGTGATTATCGCCCTTTGGGCCCGCTCGTCGCCAAGCACGGCCCCGATGACCCCGGCGAGCTCTTCCTTTAAAACCGGCTTCGCTATGAAACCGTGGAACCCCTTTTTCTCGGACTCTTTTGCCGCTCCTATCCAGATATCCGACGTGATAGCTATATATTTCATACCTGATCCCGGAAAAAGTTCTTTCAGCTTTTCGATAAGCCTGTACCCGTCCATTTCGGTCATCCGTATATCCGCCAAAATAAGGTCTGGATACGGACCCCGCTTCGCCTGTAGAGACAGGAACCCGATAGCCTCTTTTGCCGAAGTCGCGATAAAAGATACGGAAAGACCCATATCGCCGCAGTATTTCTTCGTGATCTCGCGCGCCTCCGTATTGTCATCCACTATAAGGGCCGTCCGCCCGATGAGTTCCTCTTTCCTCACCGGGATTATATTGACCTCGGAAGGAAGAACGCCTTTTCTGAGTTTAAGGGTGAACTTGAATTCGCTCCCCGTATTCTCTTCAGACTCGACCCAGATCCTCCCTCCCATTTTCTCGACAAGGGCCTTGCATATAGCGAGCCCGAGGCCCGTGCCGCCGTATTTTCTCGTCGTGGACATGTCCACCTGTGTAAAATGCTCGAAAATATGGTCTACCTTATCGCACGGTATGCCTATGCCGGTATCTTTTACGGTCATCATTATGACCAGTTCCCCGGCGGCGGGTCTAGAGCCTTCCGAAAGCCTCACGATGACTCCGATCTCGCCATGATGAGTGAATTTAGTGGCGTTCGAAAGAAGGTTTATGAGGACCTGCCGTATCCGTGTCGGGTCTCCTTTAAGCGCGGTTGGAACGTCTTTATCGATATCCACGTATATTCCGACCTCTTTTCCCATGATCTTCGAGGCAATTATGCGAAAAACATCCCTCAAAAGATATTCAAGGTCAAAATCTATTTCTTCCAGGACCACTTTACCGGCCTCTATCTTGGAGAAATCCAGAACGTCGTTGATAAGTTCAAGAAGAAGCCGCCCGCTTGTCCTTATAGTCCCAACATACTCCTTCTGGTCATGATCAAGCGGAGTTCCGCCGAGTATCTCGGAAAATCCTATGACGGCGTTCATCGGGGTCCTTATCTCGTGCGACATGGCGGCGAGGAACTCGCTTTTCGCCCGGGTGGCGGATTCGGCTTCCTCTTTAGCCTGCCGAACCTCCTCGATCTTCCTCGCCAGGGTTTCCCGGGCCTGGTTATTGTCCTCAAGCATGCTGGAAAGTATCCTGCGGGATTTCGTGGCTTCATCCAAAGCGTTCTTCATTTCCTTATCGGCCTTAACGCGCGCGGAAAGGTCCCTGCCGGTACCCGAAAAACCTATTATCTTCCCATCGCCGTCCTTAAGGACGGACCCTGTAAACTCGTAGTGAAGAGTTGTTCCATCCTTCAACACTAATGACGCCTCCTCTTTGCTGGCCCCGTCTTTCCATATCCTACCGATAGCCCCGGCGATGCGCGAAAGGTCCTCTCCCCGGAAAAAATCAGTGGCCTTCATCCCGCGAAGCTCCCCGTCGCTATAGCCGGTAACTTTTCTATAAGTCTCGTTCCAGGTCAGGAACTTGCCATCCTTATCGAAAGCGTAAAAAATATCCGGAATAGCGTTTACCGCGTTCTCAGAAAGGGCTTTTTGCTTACTCAAGTCCTTCTCGGCCTTCTCACGGTTCAAGATCTCCTTATTGAGCAGGTCTATCGACGCCGTCGTCTTATCCAGGTCCCTGGTCATTCCGTCGAAAGCATCTCGAAGCTCACCTATCTCGTCGTTCGTATCGATAGAGACCTTAAAATCCGACTCACCGCGGCCGAAAGCCTTGATACCCTTACCCAGATCGCGCAAGGGCTCCGAGATAGATCTTGATACCGCTAAAACCACTAGCATAATCGACATAACGACGAACAAAATAAGGACGATCAATAATTTTTTCAGTTTCGCGACTGGCAATAAAGCCTCATCGGCGTCAACCTTTACCACCATACCCCAACCTGTTGAAGGGATCTTCCGCCACGCAGCCAGGACCTTTTTACCACGGTAATCAACGCTTATCCCTGACCCGGTCTCTCCAAGCGCCGCCTTTTGGTCGGGAATGGACACTCTGGAACCTATCATTACGGTTTTCTTAAAGGAGGCGTCTTTTTCAAATTTCAAGGGAGTAAGGAACTGGACCTTGTTCTCTTTGGCCATCCTGACCAGGATTATTTCCTCTGTCTCTCCCAGATCGCGTTTTCCGCCCATTATTTTGAATATCAGGGGCATATCTACCCCGACCTGGACCGTGCCCTGTTTTATTCCGTCGGGGTCACGGATATCCTTTCCCGCAACAAGACAATGAGAATGCCCATCCGGATGGGATCTTATTTCTCCCGAATACAGCCCTGTTTTATCCATATCGTAGGTCCCATCAGGGTCAAACAACGGTTCATCGAACAGGAATACATGCCCTGGGTCATAAACGTAAATAACTTTCCCGTCCCGGTTCGCCATAACGATATTTGAGTAATTATATGACGAAACAAAGACCGACAGATAGGCATCGATCTCATTTTTAGCCTGTATGTATGCAGGGTCCGCTGACTCCCGGCTGAACTGGTCCAATACAGGGATAACTTTTCTGATGGTTTCCCGGCTGGTCAAAACGTCCAGATCGCCCTTTCTTTCGTGAAAGAACAACTCAATTTCACTTATTTCCCTGTCCGCAAGAATATCAACCGTCGAAAGGGTCATTTTCAGCAGCGACAGCCCCGTGTTGAAATAAGTGATATATCCCACGAACATAAGAGGTATAAACGTGAGAGCTATTAGCAATATGTTCAGTCTGGTGTTAATGCGCATGTTTTCTCTTTTTGCTTTCCGCTGTTATTTCCCACCATTATCGCGCCTGTGCCCCATAAGAGGAAAAGTATAGCCGTATGCATCGCCATAGCGCTGGATATCCCCGTGAACGCGAAAGTCAACATGGGTTTATTCAGGAGATAACCCGTGAGAGCGACGGCTCCGACCACCCCGACAATAGACCCCATTATGGCCAACACTCTCGCGGATGACCGCGCGTTCAACATTACAATGTTGCCCGCGATGGCTATGATGATAAAATTCAGCATCGTCGGTATGGCGGGCCGGCCGGGAGAAACGCTCCTCACCGCGGTCATTGATTCTTTCACGAAAAGCTCCTCGACGCCGGTATCCGTACCGAGTACGGTCGACGCGAAGAGGGTCGCCATCATAAGGAAGATCATAACGCTGGCTATTGGAATAACAACCCCGGCGATGTCCATCTCTCTCTTCCGATACCTGGCGATATAAAACAGCTCTATCCCGCCCAGAAAAAAACAAAGCGCGGTCGAGAATTTCATCGTTACAAAGCAAGGTAGTATGCTTTTAAAGACCCCGATATCCAGTATCCACCCCGCCATAACGGTGAGCCCGGAGAGGGAGACGATAATACCGATAATTTCTGAAGTGTTGTTCTTCATTGCACCGCTCAGTTATGCAGTTATGGATCTCGGACCGTCTCGAACCGTCATTGCGCGTCGTCTTTGCGTGTCGTCATGTGCGTCGTCATTGCGCGTCGTCATTGTGCGTCGTCATTGCGCGTCGTCATTGCGAGGAGCGATAGCGACGAAGCAATCTCGATGATCTATCAGAGATTGCTTCGGGCGCTAATGCGCCCTCGCAATGACGGCTTGCGACAATTCCACTCCCTTCTTATCCCATGCTCCATGCTCCATACCCCTGCTCCATGCCCTATGCCCCGCGCCCCGTCCCCTTGCCTAATTCCTCCTTCAAAGCACGGACTTCCTCCTTAAGCTCAAGTATCCGCTCCTCCCTTCCGATGCTCGCCTTGTAGAAAACCTCCAGCTCTTTCGCGCGGACGGCCAGTTCTTCCTCTTTTTGTTTGTGCTCTGAGATATCCCTGGCAATGCCTAATAATCCTATGATGTTGTTATGCTCGTCAAATAGCGGGGTTTTACAAGTGTCGAATATCCTCACCCCTCCCGGCGTATCCGCCGGGTCATAAGGGTTATGCACGGTTTTACCTGAAAGGACTTCGCGGTCGTCGTTCTCGAACCCGCGTATACCCTTGGCTGGGTTCCCATGGACAAGTTTGGGGTCCCATCCGTTCTCAATATCAGTATGCCCTATCATTTCATCGGGTTTTTTACCCAGAGCCCCGGCATATGCCTTGTTCGAAAGGATAGTGCGAAGATCCAAGTCTTTAACGAAAATAAGATCCGCCGTAGAGTCGATGACTTTTCTTAACAGATCACTTTGCTTGGCAAGTTCCTCCTCGACCCGTTTACGCAAGAGCGCCGTCGCTATGTGCGAGGCGACCGTTTCCAGGAACCGGATCGTTTCGATCGTAAAACACCCCTTGCGCCGGCCGTTCAAATGAAGGATCCCGACTATCCCGTCCTTATTCTTAATGGGCACAAGGGCCACGGAGGCGTAGCCCCGGTGTATGCATTCGTTACGAGGGTTATTCCGGGGATCCTTTTCTTTCGGGATATCCAAAAGAGGGAACGAATCGTTAGTCCAGACGCTTCCCCACTTCGTCCAGAGAGGGCTGTCGGGATCGATCTTGCCCTTTAGGACCATCCCGCAGGTGCATTCCAGGCGGACGCTGCCGTCTTCGTTCCTGCATACCCCGGCGGGGCCACGCTCGATCAATGAGTCCTCCTTGATCAGAAAATCCCCGGGGAAACCTTCCTGAACGAAATAAGGGAAGTCCTCCCCTTTAGCCAGACGGATGCCTACGGCATCAACCTCCGTCTTTATCCTCAATTCGGCCAGAACAGAGCGCAATGAATCATAGATATCTACCGGATCATTGACCATCTCCAGGATATCCCGGCTGATCTCCAGATAACTTTCCATCCGTTTGCGCCTGGTGATATCGCGGCAAAGTGATATGATGCGCAAGGACTCGCCTTCGCCTTCAACTTTGGCGTTGATCTCTACCGGGATCATCCTGCCGTCTTTACAGGCGTATTCGGTGACAAAATCCCAGATATGCCCGTCTTTCACGCATTGGGCGACGGCTTCGGCGTTCCTCTTTTTGGCCCTTTCAGCCGTCCAGTCGACCACGCTCCTCCCGAGTATTTCCCGGAGTTCGCCGTGGCCTGAAAGCCGCACATATTCCCCGTTAGCGTCTATGACCCTGCCGCGCGAATCGAGTATCAGGTACCCGGTACGCGTAAACTCCACAAGGTCACGATATTTCTTCAAGCCATCCTCAAAATGATCCATTCTATACCCCCATGCCGGCCTTGTAAGATACTTCCAGCACATGCATATGCTCTTATGATTATATACCAGCCGCTGCCGTTTAGCAAAATAATCGGCAGCATGGATAGTATAATGATTTATGCTGACTTTTGAAGAGTTCCTTGCTTCTCGTGACGATGGCGTGAAGGAGATGGGAACCTTCTACCGGCACTTTGCAAACTTCTAGTTGGGTTTGTGTCCTCGGCTGTAATATTTGCAAGGTCCACGCACAAGGCTACTTCGGATGTTGGGACGGCAAAGTGCCGTACGAAGAACCCCATCTCCTTCACGCCTTCACCCCTCGCGCAAAAACCTGTGCACCATAGTTATGCCCTGCGCAGTGCGGCGAGTCTCGCTTCGTTCCTGATACGAAGTATCTCCGTATCGACAGGCTCCGCTTTTATCTCTATCTCCATCCGCCTCTTTGTTTTGCCGTATTCGCCGAAAGCCTGTTCGAGTATTAGCCTCAGATTTCCAGGAATATCGAGATCGGTGAACTCATATCCGGCTTCACTCCCGCCGGCCTTAACCGCCCATTTAAAATAAGCTTTAAAAGCGGAGCTGTTGCCGTCCTTGAAAATATCGAATGGATCTGCGCCTGGTAAAGCCCCGACAGATGAGCTTGAAACTATGACTATATCCCCGTATCGTATCTCTTTCCCTTTCAAATACGCCTTGAGTTCGCCGGCTAAAGACGCGGGACCGTTCGATAAAATAATATCAAGCCTATCTTTTAGCCCGGAACGTTCGAGGAATTGCCTCAGTTCATCCATGATATCCGTGACATGGGTTTTTTGAGACGCGGGAACCCAGCCCATGTCAAAAGCTATCACCCTCCTGCCGGGGTTATTCCGCGCCTCGTCCACAACCTTGTAGAAAACCCGGCGCAATTCATTGATCACGGGTGTTTCCAAAACCTCGGCCCTCGATCTCCTCTCTTCGATAGCTTCCGGCGTAACGTCGTCCGGGCCTACCTCCATTTCCGGGCTTACGGCAAACCGCCCTGTTCTCATTCCTTCTTCAAGGCTGGCCGAATACATAAGAGCTACCGTAAATATTTCACGAGCTTTTAACGTGCTCGTTTTACGCTCTTCTACTATTTTCATATCATTCCTATTTGATACTTCCTTCCTCGCAAAATATACGGCTTTCGTCAGTGTATGGGTGAAATCGCCTATAACGCTTAACCTCTCCTTAGCCCTTGAGAAAGCCACATCCAGCCTCTGGAGACCGTCGTATGTCCCGAGGAAGCCTATCTCACCGTTCAGGTTGCTCCGGACAAGCGACAGGATGACCACTTTATTCTCCGAACCCTGTATTGAGTCCACGGTCTCGACTTCCATCATGTCGATATCGCCGAGCTCCATCCACCTTATATTCCGCTTCGACGCCAGATCGTCGATATCGATATCAAATACCATTTTTCCCGCGATCCTTTTCAACCGTTCCCGAAGAATGGGAAGCCCCTCCAGGCAAGCGGACTCTAAACCATACAGGTCTTCCTCATCCCCGTCCGGTCCGAGAGCTTCGCCGAGAAGTTTGAGTTTTTCATCACTGAAAAGATATGCCGCGTCATCTCCCACTAGAGGGCTGACCATATCTTTCATTATGGCTTTAACGCTTATTCCCAGCTTGATCATGGCGATCTGGGACTTATAAGGCGTTATCAGGGTGATATCCTTAGGCTCGTACCTGTACATTACCCCTCCCGGGCCGCCTTCTTTACCGAGATTCAGCGTATTCTCGATCTCCCTGAGAGCGATGTTCGCTTCCTTGATATTGTAATAAGATCTTCCTTCGTCGGAAAACTTCTCATATTTCCGCGGTACTACGCCCCAGCCGTAATCTATGAGCGAAAAAGTGCCTTTTTCGATGGCGCGCGTATCGGGCGAGTTCACGGGTTCGTCCGTCTTTATCTTCCCGCCGTAGAAGAGTCTGCTCACAAGCCCGACGATCGCCCAATGCGAACGCCTGTTAATGTCCAGAATGTGTTTATATTGTTCCCCCGTGCTCTTTATCTCCACGTCAAGGGCGGAGCCGTGGTGCATCTCGAATAAAGACCTCCTGTAGCGTTTCAGGTTATCGTATGAAAAGATCTTATCCAGCTCTTTCGGCGTCAGCTTGCTATGGGCGCTCCCCAACGCCTTCCTCACATCTCTCACTTCCTCGACCGTGATGCCGTACGGAGGGAGCTGGAGATGATCGCCGACCATCACAACCTTCCCCCCCTGGTCGGCTTGCTTTGCGAAACTGATAGGCACTATCGTCTCCGCGAGCGTCGCCCTTCCGGCTTCTTCGATTATTACGACATCATAATCCCCGGCGTAATATCCGTCGTATTCCTTTCTCCCCGTGGCAGGCTCAATCTTGTATGAAAGGGTTCTATCCAGATGAAAACCGTTATTTGTACCCAGGACTACCGCGCCTTTACCTCTCATGTTACGTAGTATCTCCTCCCTATTCTCCCAGTTCTCTTTTATCTTCTCCTCGCTGGGCGGGCTGTTACCAACCCTGGCGAAATTAACCCCGCCTTCCTTGAGCCGGAGCCCCACGTTGTCCACGCCTGCATGGGACTGCGATACCACAAGCACCTTCTTGCCTTGTTTAACGAACTGTTTCACCATCTCCTCGATGACGCTTGTTTTACCCGTACCCGGAGGGCCATGGACAAGCGTTAACGGAAGATCGGGGCATAACGCGGCCCTGACCGCGTCCGACTGGGCCTTATCGCCTCCTATCTTTTTATTTTCAAAATCAACCTTCACTTTCGAAAGATCGGCTATGCCCGGCACTTCTTTAATACCCACGGCGTAGTCCAGGAGCGCATTGCCGGAGGTCAAGCCTTCCTTTTCGGACAGAATATTTTTTATCGTCCAGATCATCTTATCCAGGAGGTTACGCCTCGTCACCATGCTCGGATCGCTGACCTTAGTAACTAAAACGTTTTCGGAGGGCAATGCTTCGACAGCGTCCTCGACCCGTCCATGCTCGCTCACGGGCTCTAAAAGGACCGTTGTATTATCCTTCCCCCCGTACCCATCCTCGTATCCAACGACCTTCAGAAAAAGCCTGGTCCCGGGAGCCTGGTCCTCGTTAACTATCGCGTAAGTTTCGCCTATCTTGAAACTCCCTTTAATGAGCTTGTCAGCGTCTTTAAGTTCCACTTCGTTATCCTGCTTAACTCCCTTTAACGAACGAAGGCCATACAGCCTGATAAGGTCCTTTCTCCTGAACTCCTCGGCCATTATGTCAGAGGGGAACTTGCTCAGGCCCTGGAACTTGTATACCAGGCGTTTTTCAGAGAATTTTTCTTCTTTCCCCCCCTCGGCGAAAGGTTTTTTTCTGTGTTTCTCGGCTATCGTCCTTTTCTGGTCCTCAACTAGTAGGTCCGCCTCGACTTCGGCGTTCACGATGTCGTAGTCAGTATTCAGCCTGTCAAGAACGAGATTACCCCTGGCCTGCCTGTAAACCTCCCTGAACCCCGTATACAGGGTCTCCCTGTCCGCCGCACCCACGGTCATGGACTCAGCCGAATATCTCATCCCCAGCTGAGCCAATCCCTCGGCGCGCTTATAAAGTCCGTCTTTCAAGTATCTTCGCGCCTCAACAAGTATGATTTCGAGCACCTTCTTCCTGTCCTGGTATCCCGGCAGGTCTTGCAGAACCTCCGCAAGTTCCCCGGCCACGATCTTAAGATCCCGTTTCCGTATACCGCGAAATATCTCCTCGGCCTTTGCGACATTCGCGTCAATGGCCACTGAGGCTTCCCTGCTCATCCTTGATAATGCCCCGCATATTTCAACGGCGCGCCTCGAATTCCTGAACGCTTCCTTTGCAGCTATGACCCTTTTAACGAACTTCCTCTGTGTGTCCTCGCCGGCCCCCGGATCGAAAGAGTTAATGAGAACCAGCATCGATTCCAGTTCCCTGATGAATTCTTTTATGGTCTTGTCCCGGGCGGCTTCCGGGATGGAATTTTCCACGGCGAATTTGGCGTTCCCGATATCCGCGATAATTACGCTGAGATCCTTCCCGACGCCGTCGATAGAAGCGTTCCTGTATATATCCTCGGCTTTCGTCATCGTCTTGTGTTTTTTATGGGCGTCGTCTATCAATTGACGCCATGGGCCATCCGGCATCTCGACCGCGGCCATGAATTCCGATAGTTCCGTTATCTTTTGATACGCCTCATCGAAAGACCTTTTAAGAAAAAGCCCCGACGCCTCTTCCCATAAAGCCGATATCGTAACGACCCTTTCAATACCCTTATATACCTCGTCCTCACCGGTCGTTCCCGAAGGAAGCGCGTTTGCGGCAAGTTCGGCCTGTCCCTTCGCCGCGGTAAACTCCCCGGCCATTACCAGCCTGTCGGCTCTTTCCAGCCTGTCGCCGGAGGTCATCCTCGTTTCGAACTGTCTCCTAAGCTCAGCCAGACGTTTAGATAACCGGGCATCGGCGATGGTATCGGTTGTTACGGCGGCTGCATGAGCGGACTTTTTCTTCGCATCTTTTTTTCCGATTTTCGGCCCAACCCCGGCTTTAATGGCTCCTCCGCCGGTCCTACCCAGCGTTTCGATCATCTTATCTATTCCATCCAGATATTCGATCACAGGGCCCCTGTCGCATTGTAAGATCTTTTCCAGTATGAACGCCGTCCTATCCCCTCCCGAGACGATCCCGTCCCGGGATACAGGTAACGCCCGCAACATCTCTTTTAGTTTTCCGGCTATGCCCTTATCCTTGACCAGGATGAGAAATTCTATCATGTTCTTTTCCGCGACGGGATCGGTCTTCTTTTCTCCGGGGGTCAGGATATCGTGGATACGCGCCGAGATATAAGACCGCACCGAAGGGGCCATCTGATTGAGCATCCTGTCCACCTTTCCCGGTATCCCCTGGATATCGGGTATCGCGAACATACCGGCAACCCGGGCCAATACTTCTTCTTGGCTAAGATCCGCCGCTTTTATCATCGTATACATGACCTCCTTAAAGACTGACTGTATCCTGTAAAAGTTCCTGTTATCCGCCGGGTCGTTCTCGAGCCATGGTGTTCTGACAAGGCTGTCTATCATGGAAAAACACCTGTCCGCTTCGGAAATATCGCCCATCTCGGCCTTCAATAAAGCCCATACCGATATTTCGAAAATATTCTTTTTCGCCTTAGCCGCGTCCTTTCCGTCCAGACCTTCGACACCTTCAAGCAGCTTAATACCCGCATCGGAAATCTCCCTGACCAGGTCCTTTTTCCCTTCGACCGCCAGATAGAAAGACGCGTTCTCGAAGGCCATCAGGATCAGTTTTTTAATTTCTTCCGGATATTCCTCATCGCCGCTGACATTCGCGCGCACACGCTCGAGCATCTTCTCAACACTTTTGACAAGCCCTTCCGTATCGCCTTTATAGACCTCCAGAAATATCCTGTAAGACAGATATTTATACCCGTGGTCAAGTAAGACCTTTTCCGGATAGATCTTATGGAGCCTCTCCATTAGGCCCTTCATCTTTAGTCCGCGTTCGTCCAGGGAACGCGCGTTCTCAAGGTAGTACCACATCGTCTCAAGGCAATCGTCCGCGTACTTGTATTTGGGTCTATTCCCTGCCTTGTACATCTCATACGCGAGCCTCAACGACTCCAGCTGGTGTTTTTCTCCTTCGGTTGACAGGTTCAGGTTGGTGCAGGCTCTTGTCAGATATTCGTAGAGGTTGATCATATCCGCGTAAGCGTCGGGCCATAAGTCTTTATATGGAATACCCTTCACGGACTTGAACGCCTCAAGCATGTATTCACGGGCCTTATCGTTCTGGCCGGAGCCGTAATATGCCTCTGCCATGTAAGTCTGTAAAAGGAACTTCGCCCTGTATAATGAAGCCTGTCCGATAGAGTATTGTTCGGCGAATTTCAGGTAGCGGTCCACGAATTTTATCTGTTCCCGAAAAACGGGTTTCATGACACTTTCGATATACCTGTTCTGGACGGCCGTCGAATTCATCTCCCACATGATGATCAGCCTGTTCCAAAGGACGGTCGACACCAACGAAGTGCTAAGGCATAGGTAATAATATTCCGAGAATCCGGCGCTGTTGGCGAACTTGAGGCAATGGGCGATCACCTCGTCGGCTTCTTTTGAGAACTCGCCGGAGGCGGTTTTAGAGACGAGTTCCACCATCACCTTGTCGACATTCTTAAAATCCGACGCCATGGTCTCGTAATACCTTCCGCCCGAGGCTCTTGTGACTCTGCCAGAGGAAGAAAGGTCTCTGGCGGCGGCCTGGGCGCCGGCGCGGTGTTTTGTTTCAAGCTCGGCGCACTCCCTTTTAAGATCGTCTATTTCCCGCCTAAGCTCTTCATGCCCGACCTTTCGGCTATCGAGTTTCACAAATCCGGAGGCATCAGCGGTAAAAAGACGCGCACCGCCTGGCAGGTTAACTTCGACCTCGCTGTACTTTAGTTCAAGCGGGATCTCGATATCGCGCGGATAAATAATGAAAGCCAATCTACCTACTCTGACATTCCTCGCTCTTACCGATATCTGAAACGCGTATCCCCCGTCTTTCCCTTTGACCAGGCTGTCGTCGATAGCGGCGCATAATTCCTCACGCATCTCCCCTATATCCTTGAGCCTGTCAGCCATCATTCCTTTATAGACCGTAAGATCGGGCTCGCCGGGATATCGCGTTATGACATCGGCCATATGCGAAACGGTCACAAAAATTGAGCTCACTCTTCGAATAAGCTCATAACGGGCCAATTCATAGTGCCTCGAGCCGCCCGTAAACTCCTTATACACCTTCTCCAGGTCCTTGTCCCTCGTAAGCCCGTTAAAGACCGACACAGGCGCGAGCGCGTCGCCTCCCCCGCCCCGCTCGAGGGAAAAAGCGGGCTCGTTAAGTAGGAATATCGCAGCGACAAGCGCCGATATGGTCTTCTTGAATAGTTTCATAGAATTTTTTCAGTTCCTCATCTTTGACTATAGACCATGGACCATGGACTATGGACCTTCATTTTGTTTACGCCTTTCTCAAGACAGCAAGCCTCGCTTCGTTCCGGATACGAAGTATTTCGGTGTCGACGGGTTTCGCTTCTATCGATATATCCATACTCCTCGCGGCCTTGCCGTATTCGCCGAAGGCCTGGCCAAGTATCTCTTTGATCTTCCCTACCAGGTCGATGTCCGTGAACTCAAGGTCCGCCCCTTCGGGGTCGATGCCTTCCTTGTAGCTGAAATACGCCATGAACGCGCTATCCGCAGGGTTTTCATTGAATATTTCGAACGGATCGACGCCCGAGATATTCTTATGCCCTACGATAACTATGTCATGGTGAATAATATTATTTTTATCTACGTAATCAAATAACTCTTCCGCCAAATGTTCCGGGTTACCCCCGGTTATTATCTTTAACCACTCGTCCTTATTGTCCTTTTTGAGGAATTCCTTTAGCGCTTCCATAGCATCCGACACGTAAGCTTTCTGCGAATCCGGCACCCAGCTCATATCCACCGCCAGCACCCTTTTTTTACCGCTTTTAAACCCTTCATCGACAAGGCTGTAAAGATAGTTTACAAATTCCTTCATGGCCGGCTCTTCCTCTTTTTCGGCTTTTCTTATCAGGTTTTCTTCTTCCGGGGCCGGCGGCGTGCCTCTGTCGGGAAGACTGTCCCAACCGTCGAATGACCCGCCTTGTATCCCCTTCTTTATACCATCATAATATTCAACGGCCATATTGAATATCTCCCTTGCCTTTTCGGCGCTCGCCTTACGCTCGTTAGCTATCTGAATGTCGCTCCGGTGCGCTAGGTCCTTGGGATGATGATACTCGGCTTTCGCGAGGGTATTGGCGAAATCCCCAACAACCCACAACTTTTCCCTGGATCTCGAAAAAGCGACGTCAAGCCTCTCGAGGCCGTCATAAGTCCCGAGGAACCCTATTTCGCCGCGGAGATTACTCCGCACAAGCGACAGTATTACAACGTCGTTCTCCGAGCCCTGTATTGAGTCCACCGTCTCGACGTCGACCATATCGAGCTCGCCAAGGTCCGACCAGTGTGGATGCCTATTTTTCTCGAGATCGTCCATATCGATATCAAATTTGAGTTTTCCGGCGAGCGTTCGGAGCATCCTCTTAAGCTGGCCGTTCCCTTTCCGATACGCCTCTTCAAGATCGTAAATTATGTCCAGGCCGGATTCGTCGCCCGGATCGTCGAGCGCTTCAGCTAGGATCTCCATTTTTTCGTCGGTAAAAAGATCGTCAGGCTCCTGCCCGGGAAGAGGGCTCAATATGCCCTTAAGGATAGCTTTCACCTTAACTCCCAGCCTTATTTGTCTGATCTGGGCCTTATACGGTGTTATGACGGTTATGTCCTTATACCCGTACCTGTATGGCTCGCCGCCTTGTTCGTCCACTCGCCGTTTGTTCAGCGCTTCCTCTATTTTACGGAGTACGATATTCACTTCCGTCATATTGTAATATGACCTGTCCGGTTCGGAGAACGATTCGTGTTTTTTGTGTTTTTTCCCGGTACCGCCGTAATCTATGAGTTCGAGCGTGTCTCTCTCGATGGGGCGCGTAGCCGGGGAATTATCCCGCGCGTCCGTCTTTATCTTGCCGACATAGAACAGCTTACTCACAAGCCCCACTATGGCCCAATGCGATCGCCTGTTTATATCCAACAGATGCTTGTACTTGCCGCCTGTCGCCCTCATGCGTATGTCTCCGCCGCCATTATGATGCGTCTCGAAAAGCGACTCGCGGTATTTTCTCAGATTCGAGTATGAAAATATCCTGTCCAATCCGCTCATTATCTCTTTCCCCTTTTGCCGCATGAGAAGATTTTTTACGAGGATCTTTCGTATCTCGCGTATCTCCTCGACAGATATCCCGTAAGGAGGGAGTTGATGATGGTCACCTACCAGAATGGCCTTGCCGCCGGCCTTCGCGAAAGTAATGGGCACTATCGTTTCCGCGAGCGTCGCCCTCCCGGCTTCTTCGATAATGACTACGTCGTAATCACCGGCGTAATATCCGTCATAGACCCTTTTTCCTTCCGCGTCGCGTTTGTGTGTCAGGGCCTTGTCGAGATGAAACCCGTTATTTGTACCGAGAACGACTGAGCCTTTGTGCTTCATCTCCGCAAGAAGCCGTTCCCTATTCTCCCAGTTCTCAAGCAACTCCTCCGCGGAAGGAGGGCTATTCCCTACTCTCGCGAATTTTACGCCTCCTTCTTTCAACCTGAGCCCGACATTATCGACGCCCGCGTGCGACTGTGAGACGACGAGGACCTTCTTGCCCTGCTTGACGAACTGTTTGACCATTTCCTCTATAACGCTCGTTTTTCCCGTCCCCGGAGGTCCGTGTATCAATGTTAGGGGCAGGTCCGGGCATAATCCCGCTCTCACAGCGTCCGCCTGTCTTGGGTCGGACGCGATCTTGGGGTTATTGAAATTCACATCCACTTTCGAGAGATCGGCGTTCCCGGGTATTTCCTTGAGGCCGATAGCGTGATCGAGCAAAACGTTGCCTGAAGAAAGACACCCTGTCCCCGACAGTATTCCTTGAAGCGCCCATATCATCTTGTCGAGAAGATTACGGCGTATGACAAGGCTAGGGTCGCTCACACGCGTAACGTAAACGTCCTTCACGGGAAGGTCCAAAATAGCCTTATCGACCCTTTCCCCGGCGATCATCGGCTCAAACAGGACAGTTATTTCCTTATCATCCCCTTCTTCAAGCCCCGCGACCTTAAGGAACAATCTTGTTTCGGGGTCATAATCTTTACTGACTATCGTGTATGTGTCTCCGACTGTAAAACTGGTTCTCACCATCGTGTTCTTATCCTCTATCTCGACTTCCTCATTCCCTTTTATTCCTTTATACGAACTAAGGCCTGAAAGGCGGACCAATTCCTTCATTCTCAAGTTTTCAGAACGTACATCTGCCGGGTCTCTGTCAAGGCTGTCGAAACGGAACACCAGCTTTTTCTGTTTGAATTCATCTTTTTCCCGGTTCCTGAATGGTTTTTTTCCGGACTTTTTCGCCGTGTCCAGTATTTCCTCGTCCCTATAGAGGTCCGCCTCGACCTCGGTGTTAATTATATTGTAGTCGGTCTTTAACCTGGAAAGTACGAGATGCCCTCTTGCCTGCCTGTATATTTCCTCGAACGAGCCGAACATGGTTCTTTCTCCGTTCTCCGAAGCTCCAGCGGCCTCGGCGGAGTATTCCATACCAAGAAGCGCTATGTCCTCGGCTCGCCTGAACTGCGTATTCTTAAGATATTTCCGGGCCTCCGCCAGCATAGCTTCAAGGACCGGCTTACGGTCAGCGTAAGCCGGGAGACTTTTAATTATCCGGATGAGTTCATCAAGAGCTTCCTTGTACTTCTTTTTGCTCATATCACGGAAAAGCTCCATGGCTTTTTTCGTGTTATCGTCAATAGCCCGGACGGCCTCCTTGCCGGTCCTTAAAAGCAAATTGCATATTTCCTTGATCCGGACATCATCGGTATATTTTTTCTTTACTTCCCTCGTCTTTGCCATAAACTTATTAAGTCTTGTTTCCCCGGCATCCGCGTCGAACCCGTTAAGGAGGTCCAATAGCGTCTTCAGCCTGTTCACATGATCCTTGAACACGGCGTCCCTTTCTACTTCGGGGATATCCCGGTTAAGGGTATCCATCATTTTCCGGATCCCCGACCTCAAAGCTCCAATATCCCCGACGGTTATCTCACCGCTAGGCACCTCGGAAAGATACAAGGCTTCGGCCCGGGTGAACGTTTCCATCTTTTCGGTGAACCTTTTTACGGCGTTCTGCCATGCCCCTGGCGGGAGTCCCACGGTATCCATAAAAAGTCCAAGCTCGACGATCCCGTCCAGAGCGCATTCAAAAGCGCGGGCTTTGTAAGAAGCCTCGGCCTCTTCCCAAAGGCCACAAATAGTTAAATTCCTCTCCAGCTCGGAAAAAAGAGTGTCAGAGCCGTTCGTCCCTTCCGCCGCCAGGACTCTCCCCTCTTCGGCCTCCTTTCTGGTTCTCACAAAATCGCCTTCGACCAGATAATTGACGGACCTTTCCAGCTTATCTCGGGCGGTGACCTTTTCCTCGAACTGCTTACGCGATTGCTCCAGCTTTTTAATGAGCGCGGAGTTCGGACTGGCCGCGGCACTTTTTTTGCCATTTTTCCCTTTTTTACCTTGAGCCTCTTCGACAGTAATATCATTTTTATCCGCCTCCTGCATGGAAAGGATGATACGGTCTATCCCGGACAATATAGGGCTCACGGAGACGAGGTCGAGGTTGAGAAGGTTTTCGAGGAGGAACACTAACCTCTCTCCATCCGCCGTGCCGGAACCTCGGAGCATTACCTGCCCGGCGAACATATCCAGAAGTTTTTCGCTTATCCCGGGACTCTTCGCGAGAACAAGGTGCCTTATCATGTTCCTTTCCATGTATGGCATGACCATTTCGTTCCCTGATCCTATTAGAGCCAGAGTTTGTTCCTGGAAATATTTTTTCAGCCGCGGATGAAATAGATTAACTACATGTGAGACCCTTTCGGGTATGTTCTTCACCCCTTCGCCTGAAAAAAGTCCGATCATAGACCCTATCGGCGCTTGTGTCCCGGGGTTTTCACCTTTCAAAAGAGGCGTGAAGATCCTGAGCAGATATAAAGAGTTGTAAGCCGCAGAGTAAACATCATGACCGTTCTCGACCCCGCCAAGACACTCCTCAAGGCGGTCTAGATAAAATTCGCTTCTGTCATATCGGCCGTTAGCGGCTAATAGCCCACCATAGAACATTGTGTTATAAAGATCGGCCTCTGCCACATCCGTCTTTCCTGGGTCCACCATACCCGATCTTTCCATAATATCAAGGCCCATCCGCGATAATCCCGCCGCTTCTTCCATCTCTCCTTCAGCCGCTAAATAATAAGACGCGTTGGCCAGCATCATTACGATGGTGTCTCCGTATTCCGCCAACCCATCGTTTCCGTCACTACCTAGAAGAGCCCTGACCCATCCGAGAAAAGCGTTCATTTTTTCGCGTAAACCCCTATAATCGCCGCTCTGGATATCATACATCACCGTATAGTAAAAATAGTTCCCCATACCCTTCCTGTCAGGGGTTCCGGGAGCATATAAAACCCTGACCTTGCGAAGGATAACTCCTGTTTTTTCGAGAGCTTTATCCAAACAATCAACATTATCGAGATATATCTCGGCCATCTCCAGATAATCTTCTTTCAGCTCGTCCTTTGTCTGTTCGCCGGCGGCATAGGCACGCTCAGATGCCTTTATCGAAAGGGCAATATACCTATCCGCCTCCTGATAATTCATAAGCGCGTATTCGTTTTTTGCCAACCGCGCGTATAAGGACCTGATATCAAAACCGAATCTTTCCAATGAATTTATCCTGGGATACCCTCTAGGCACTTCCAGCGCGGACAAAAAGAGATCCCTGGCTTTTTTATACTCGCCGATTTTATAATATGCCTGTCCCATGGAACTTAAATACCTGAATCTCTGCTTTATTGGTCCGGAGGGATTCACATTTTTTTTCATCGCGGTTCTCATCATCTTCTCGGACTGAGCAAAAAGAACATTAAAAAGTGGTTCTATCTTTTTTTCCACAAATGATCTGACCTCTTCCAGCGAACCTATTTGCTCAATTAAATCGAGCCTATTCGCGAGTAAAGCCGACCCCCCGGCCAGGCTTTCGGCGTTAATATAAGAGTAATACTCTTCCAATCCCGGCCTTGAGGTAAATTCAAGGCAAAAAGAGACAAGTTCGTCCGCTTCCGGGATATAACCGGATATGGCCGCTACCCTTAAAAAAGAGTTTATCACCTGATGATATTCACCTAGAGTATCGTGAAGTGCATCGTACTTTTCCGAGCTGCTCCTTCGCCTTTCTC
The DNA here is from genome assembly GCA_015231405.1 of Candidatus Omnitrophota bacterium. GTDB lineage: Bacteria > Omnitrophota > Gorgyraeia > Tantalellales > Tantalellaceae > JADGBR01. Next base: position 20,089 of record JADGBR010000042.1, read on the forward strand.
CATTCTGAGAAATAAAATCCCTTCCCATCTGGGTGATTTCATCCCTATTTTTATCATACACCTCTGCCAGAGATCCTTTCAGTTTTTTTATCCCAGCCTGAATTTCCTCGACCGTTATCTCCCGGTCATAGTCATCCTCCACATAAAGCCCCGCACCGCCTGGAAGAGCCATGTCGATCGCTTTACCTCTTAAGTTTTCGGGCACCTCGATACCTCGGGGATACACGCTCACTCTGAAGATCTTTCTCATCCCTTCCCGGCAATCCAGTTCCATCATAAAAAAATAACTGCCGTCCGGAGCTTTCTCAGTACTTTCCCATTTAACATCCGCCTCCAGAGGCATCTTTTCGTCATAGGCGCCTATCCTTCTTTTCAGGATATCCCTGTAATTTTCGATATGTCCGGTTGTGTACCTGGAAAGAACATCGGCAAATTCTATGGAAACCATAAGAGTGAACGCGAACACCTTCGCGATATTTTCCCTATTCTGCCCATCATAGTCGTCGTTTTCCAATAACTTGGAGAACATACGGTCTATCTCTGACGAATATAAATTCCGGTCAAAAAGAGACCTGGGTGCAAGGGTATGCCTGGCATGAGGAGAATTCCCTAGCGCTTGCAGAGAGTTCCCTGTCTCATTGAAGAGGAATACTAAAGAAACTAGTACTGATATTGTTTCTCTGGAGAAAAAAGTAGACATAATTATGATTACTATATTTCTGTTATTATAACATAGAGTTAACTAATTATAAAGTTATTTGTCAAAATATGGAGATACCTGTAACACCTCAGACATTTTCAGACGTTAGCTAAGGGACTAAGCCTGTCATTTTTCATAGCACGTCTGACAACCGAGATTCGCGAGCGGCCGCGTGCGTTCTCTGCGCTTCATAATTAGCCTGTTATTTCCAAACTGCAGTTGTTTGATTCACGCTGGTGTGTAAATTATTCTTATCCTTCCGGCGGCGAATTATTCCAGTGCTCGCCCGCCCCCGTCCGCTCGCGAATCTTACCCGCCACACGAAAACATGCGGGAATAATTGACTCTTCATAAAACGAAAATAAAAGATCCCTAGCGGGTCTTAACGCGATCCTTACCGAACTTCCGAAACGCATCAAGCGGGGTGCGGACAGCCTCGGAGAGCAAAGGGGCCCCTTCGGGAATTTTAGCATTTCGCATGCCGTTTTTATGACAACCTCCTTGCTTGCAGCTCGCCCTCCGAAGCCGAAGACGGAGGAGGGTGAATTTGCAAGGTCTAAAAACGGCATGTGAAATGCGTTAAGAAATTCCCGGGGGAAGGCTTGGAGAGGATGTCCGTACCCCGCTCGGTGCAGACGTGCAGCACAGGGAAAAATGACAGGCTTAGTCTCTCGACGCTACTCAGAAAAGAACTGAGGTATTTCCCCTATTTACTCCCGCCCCTCATTCGCCTTATCATGACATGCAGTATGGACACCGCCGCGGGAGTGACGCCGGACACGCGGGAAGCCTGGCCGAGCGAAAAGGGTTTCAATTTCGTAAGTTTCTCGATTATCTCTTTTGAAAGACCGCTAATACCTTCGTAAACGAAATATTCCGGTATGATGACATTTTCAAGGTCCTTGTATTTTTCGGCCTTTGCCAGGTCCCTCTCCACATACCCTTCGTATTTTATATCAACTTCGACCTGCACCTTTTCGTAATAGGTCAGGGTATTGGCGCGGTTTTCCAGCTTCAGCACATCTTCATAAAATATGCCGGGCCTTTTTAGGACCTTTATGAAAGGGGTGCTTTCCCTTACGGGCTCCTGGCCGCGGGAAACAAGAAGGCCATTAAGCTTTCCCTCGGCTTTGAACATGACGCTTTCTATCCTCTTTTTTTCCCCAAGGACTTTCGCTTTTTTTTCAACGGCCTTATCGAGAGCGCTCCGCGTGACCAGGCCCAGAGAGTGTCCTAACGCGCTTAGCCGGGTATCGGCATTATCTTCCCTGAGTATGAGCCTGTATTCGGCGCGTGAAGTGAACATCCTATAGGGCTCTTTCGTTCCCTTTGTCACGAGGTCGTCGATAAGCACTCCTATATACGCCTGGGACCTCGCGAGTATGACCGGACCTTCCCCCCGGGCTTTCCTCGCCGCGTTTATCCCGGCCATAAGGCCCAGCGCCGCGGCTTCCTCATACCCGGTGGTGCCGTTTATCTGGCCGGCCAGGAACAGGCCCTCTATCTTTTTCGTCTCGAGCGTCGCCAGGAGCTCCGTCGGGTCCACATAATCGTATTCTATCCCATAGGCCGGGACAACGATCCTCGCGTTCTCAAGGCCCATAATGCTCTGTATCATCCGCTCCTGCACATCCACGGGAAGACTTGTGGAGATACCGTTCGGATAGACCAGATCCGTATCAAGACCTTCAGGCTCGATAAAAACATGATGGGAGTCCTTGTCTCGGAACCTGGTTATTTTATCCTCTATCGACGGGCAGTAACGGACACCGGTGGATTTAATCTTACCCGTATACAGGGGAGACCTGTCCAATCCGGAGAGGAGTATCTCGTGGGTCCTCTCGTTTGTCCTTGTGATAAAACACGGCCTCTGGGGGAGTGTTATCTTCTCGGTCGAGAAAGAGAAAGGGATAATGGCCTCGTCCCCTTTCTGTTCCTGCATCACGGCATAGTTAATTGTCTTTGCGTCAAGCCTGGCTGGAGTTCCCGTCTTAAGCGAACCTACCGTGAACCCGAGTTTTCTGAGGTTATCCGAAAGGCCCGAGGACGGCGTCTCCCCTATGCGCCCTCCCGGCGAATGTTCGAGACCGATATGGATAAGCCCGTTCATGAAAGTACCGGTCGTAAGGATAACGCACGCTGCCTCCAGGATATCTCCCGCAAGTAACTTCACTCCCCTCGCTGCCTGGCCTTCGACGACTACTTCTTTAACCTCGCCCTCCAGGACCGCCAGGCTCTCTTGCGACAATATGGACCGAAGCATATTATCGTTGTAGATCTTCCTGTCGATCTGCATCCTGGAGGAGCGCGCGGCGTAACCCTTTGAGGAATTGAGCATCCTGAATTGTATGCAGCTTGAATCTGCGATCCTGGCCATCTCACCGCCGAGCGCGTCAACTTCCTTGACAAGCTGGCCCTTGCCTACGCCGCCGATCGAGGGGTTGCAGGAAGTATATCCTATCCGGTCCTTACGCATCGTGACAAGTAGCGTCGAAAGGCCCATCCGCGCGGAAGCGAGAGCCGCCTCGCACCCGGCGTGTCCGCCGCCGACGACTATCACGTCGTACTTCATCATAGTCAACTGGACCATGGACCATGGACCATAGACCATGGACTTAGATTAGACTTTTTCCTGCATTCCATCGTATGTTACCCCTTCGATAGGGTTATATCCGTCTCGGCCTTAAACCCGGCCAGTATCTCCCTCAACAGCGCGTCCTGGGTGGAACGCCTGTTCCTCGCCTCGGTCAAATACCGTAACGTCAGCTCAAGACCTCCGGAACGGACGTTCAGGTAAACTATCGGCGTTAACTTCCCGTATTTTATCAGGTAGTGATTGGTCATAGAGTCTATTTTCTTTTTTACCAGCTCTTCATTCACGCTCGCGATCTCGATCCCCGAACGGAGCATTATCGATTCGGCCTTTTTCCAGTCGCTTTCAAAAGTGATCAGCAGTTTCAACTCGTTCCATATGAACTCGAACCCGAGGTTGTAATTATAATGCTCCCTCTTAAGCACCGCGCTGTTGGGAATATTCACTATCCGTCCGGTCGACTGGTCGCTGTCGACCCAGTTACCTATCTCAAGAAGCGTCGTCTGGAGAACACGTATGTCTATAACATCCCCTCTTATCCCTCCGAGCTCTATGCGGTCGCCGACCTGGTAAGGGTTCTTGAGAAAAATATAGAAAAAACCCACCGTACACATAAGGAGCTCCTGGAGCGCGAGAGCTATCCCCGCGCCTACTACTCCCAGAAACACCGTTATCGACCCGATATGCTCTACCCAAACCGCCAGGACTGAGACCAGAATAACGACATTTGTGAAGTATATAACGCGGTTCCTGAGAAGATACCGCGGTTTTAGATCTTTCACGTTTCGGTTTATCAGTTTCACGACCAGTATCATAAAAGGATAACCGATAAAGAAAACAAGAAGTGTCTGTATACCCTTCACGCTGAAGAATTTTTGGAGCATAGCGGCCCATCTATCCTGCGATTCAGCGACCACCCCTTTCGCCAAAGCCCCGACCTTCTCCCCCAGACCAGCGTTAGCGGATGAGTCGGAAGTTTGGGAGTAAGCGGCACAAGCTAAAAAGAGAAGAGCCAAAAGAACCGACGACAATGTCCAACCACGATAAGATCTTCGCATGTCACCTCGTAATAGTAACCTTCCGTAAGATGTGGGATGTAGGACGTAGGACGTCCTACATCCCACGTCCCACGTAAATCAATACTCGGCGAGCGCGCTATGGACTATCATCGCCGTAGTAGACTGCTCCGGAACGAGCTGGTACTCTTCGGTCAGCTCAATCCCTATATTCTCTTTGATCCTCAAAAGCTTGAAAAGCTTACGCTGGTCCGCGAGATCCTTCCATAGCGGGTATCCCGGAGAGTATCTTTTCCCGGCGCCTTCGGGGATACGGAGCTCTTTCCGTATATGGTCATGGACATACCCGGCGAGTGCCTCGGCGAGCTGTACGCTTAAGCCGTGTATTAGGTACATCCTGTTGTATTCCTCTAATTTCTCGAGTTCGGCAATAAGCTTGTTGATCTCGCCGCCCACTGTCACGGCCTGAAAAGCTACGATATCTTCTTCTTCCGAAAAATAATGGGCCAGGGACGGGACACTCCTCTCCGGGAATGACCCAAAATGGATCTTCTCAAGAACGCTTCCTCTCCCGTCCAGGACAAGAAGTTTTTCGCCGTCCCTTCGGCACCTGAAATATCCATAGACGGCCCTGAGATCCACCCAGTTCCCCTTGATCAACATATCGCCGAGCTCTTTTAAAAGCGGCTTATATTCGCCTTTCAGGAGTTGTTCCCTCTTTACCTTATCCTTTAATTTAGATCCCCACGACATGCTAAAAAGCGCCTTTTCGTTGATCGAATCGAACACTTTTTCCCGGGAAATATCCTCCAGCACCTTTAAACCAAAGAACGGCGGCTTCGGGACTTTGTGGCGCTTTTTTTCGGCA
>JADGBR010000043.1:0-8041 GCA_015231405.1 Candidatus Omnitrophota bacterium
TAATAATGAAACAGACGAAATGTTTAACGGTACTGTTCAGCTCTTTTATGTAAGCGTCCCTTTTATGCGCTATGTGTTTATCGTAAATATCGATTGCTTCTCTTTCTTCCGCGGACAACTCTTTCCGGGTCCGGGAAAACAGAGGCAGTCGGGAGGACCGGTCCGATAAAGGAAGCGGCGGCGGGTATCAAGTGGACGGCGCAATGGAAAGAAGGGCGAGAGGGTGACGAAGATATCATAAAGAACATAGATCTTCTGGAAAAGTCCGTCCGAGACGAGGTTAAAGAAGTGGCGGAGCACATAAAGGTCATAGCCCAGGACATGAGCAGGGTGAGGACGCTCGACCTCAAGGTCATATCTTCGGCGTTCGAGTGGATGCAGAAAATGCAGGATACCCTTTTAAAGGATTACGAAAAAGAGACGGCCAAGTATTACCAGGATATCGCTTTGACGCTTAAGATGAGCGTCAGCGGGAATGATTTTATTTTAAAGATGCGGATACTGGACACCCGGGTGAGGGATATTAGGGCGAGGTCCCGGAAAGAGTTGTCCGCGGAAGAAAGAGAAGCAATCGATATTTACGATAAACACATAGCGCATAAAAGGGACGCTTACATAAAAGAGCTGAACAGTACCGTTAAACATTTCGTCGCCTCCGTGAAAGCCGTGATCGGCAAAGCTAAAAAAGCGGCTTACAGAGAGATCGGCGGCAAGGCGGAGAGTTTTGTCACGGTCGGTGAGGAAATGCTCGATAAGTAGGGATACGGAATTCAGAAGCCAGAATCCAGAATTCAGAAGCCAGTAGATAAACGGTGTCAGGCCTCCCCATTGGACAAAAATATTTAATATTAATGTCCAATGGGGAGGCCTGACACCGCGTCAGTTTCTTCCCGATTTTCCTGTCGTAAAAGCCCTCTTTGTGGTAAATTTGTAAAAAAAGGTGAACAAAAAAAGAGGTTTTTAGTATTAATCATTTAAGGGTCGGATCCGGAGAGGCGATGGGTGAGGGGGATGGGCTGGCCGCTGACCTGGAACTTGTAGAGCGGGCGCAGAACGGGGATAAAGAGGCTTTCGGCGCGCTTTTTGAAAGGTATTCCGGGCGGATATATTCCTATCTCAGCCGTTTCATGAGGGACCATACTCTCGCGAAGGATGTGACGGTCGAAACTTTCATTCTCGCTTATACCAATATCGGGCGGTATACGGAGAAAGGTAAGTTCATGGGGTGGGTTTACCGTATAGCCACCAATTGCGCGAGAAAGGCGCTGAGTAAAAGGAACAGGGAAAGGCGGCGTGAAGTCGATCTTGACAAGCCATGCGGCGAGGACTCGTCTTTTACGCTCATAGACCTTATAGAGAGCAACACATATCGTCCTGACAGGATGGTGATGTCGGAAGAGGCTCGGGACTTTGTCAGGGCCAAGCTGGCGGAGATGGACCATAAATACAGGGAGATCATACTATTGTGCGATTTAGAGGATATGGCGATAAAGGCGGCGGCTGATATCCTGCGGATAAATGTGAATACGGCCGCTACCAGGCTGAAAAGGGCCAGGATAATTTTTTACAGGCTTATAAAGAAAGATGGGATGGAAAAAGGGTCGGTATGAGACGGAAAATGGGCGACAATGACATACAGGTGAGGGTGAGCGGGATAATAAAAGGCTTGGCCGATCCCTGCCGGGAGGCGCCCGAGGACGTCAAAAAAGCTTTTTATTCCGCGCTTGAAGGCCTGCCAGGAACCGGGACCGCCTCCGGGTTTTCATGGAGCTTCGTGCTCGTTCCGGCAATAGCCGCAATATTAATATGCGCGGCGGTGTATTTCTTCCTTCAGCCGAAAAAGCCGGTTGTCACTAATTTTTCAGGCACGGTCAAAGTGTTCAGGGGCGATGGAAATAGCGGGGAATTCGTGACAAAAGATCTCAAGTTGAATAAAGGCGATGTGGTAAAGACCTTCGGGGATGGAAGCGCGGATATAATCTCCGGTGAGTATCATTTGAGGTTAAAAGCTTCGACCGAGGTGAGGCTTGACGCGCTTTCCGGGAGCATTACGGATAGCCCGGTCGAGTACACCCTTAAGGCCGGCGATATCCTGGCTTATTACAAAAAGGTCATCGGGAACGTAAAAGAATTCCATATAGAAACCGCTCTGGCCGCGGTGTCTGTGTTAGGTACCGATTTCATGGTGGGCTTGTCCCCTGGAACGGGTGATACATGGGTCGGCGTCATGAACGGCCTTGTCAAGGTCACGGGCAAGGACATAGCTCGAGGCGCTACCGGCCAGAATGATATATTGTTGAAACCCGGCGAAAAGACGGTAGTGGGGAAAGGAAAGGCTCCCGGAACTCCAGAAAAGATGCTCGGCGAGGAACTCATGAGCATGAGCGAGCTCTACGGTTTGGGCAAGAAAACGAAGGTGGCGCTCATAATAAGTTCCGGCGAGGGCCGCACGCGCGAGCTTCTCGCGTCTACGTCTCTCTATATCACGGATAAAGCTGACAGTAAGCTCTCGCGTGAAATGAAAGGGATAGTCGCCGACCTTAACAAGGCCTTAAAAGAGCGCTCCAAAGAAAAATACATGGAGAATATCGATAAATTCGAGAAGCTAATAATGAGAGCCCCCAACCCGGAATATGAATTCCAGTTTCTTCTCTTTATCGGGGCCTATTACAGCCATATAAGCGATTATGAGGGCGCGATAAGGACTTTCCGGAAAGGCATCGATAAATATCCTGGCTCATCGCTTGTCAGCATAGCCAGATGTGCGATAGGGTTGATCTATGAGGAAAAAATGGCCAGGCGCGACGAGGCTATCGCCGAATATAAGAGCATACTCGAGCAATATCCCGGAAGCCCTGAAGCTTATGAGGCGTCGAACGGTTTAGAGAGATTGAAGGAATGATCCTTTAGGGGAAGAAGGCTTTATGATAAATACAGATGTTGTTCACGGGGACTCCTTATTCAGCGACGACGATATATATCTTTTTCGCGAAGGGAACCATTTCGGGCTTTACGGAAAAATGGGTGCAAGACTACGCGAGATCGGTGGGGTCGACGGTGTTAATTTTGTCGTATGGGCACCGAACGCCGAAAGGGTGAGCGTTATAGGGGATTTTAACGGGTGGGATAAAGAGAGGCATCCGCTCGCTTTGCGATGGGACGGGTCGGGCCTCTGGGAAGGGTTTATCCCAGCTATCGGACAGGGAGAAAGATACAAATACCATATAGTCTCAAGGCATAACGGCTACAGGATAGATAAAGGCGACCCTTACGCTTTGTTCTGGGAAATATCGCCCGGAACGGCGTCGAGGATATGGGACATTTCTTACGATTGGAAAGACGCCTCATGGATGGAGGAGCGGAAGAAAAAACGTTTATTGAGCCAGCCCGTGTCGGTATATGAGATGCATCTCGGGTCGTGGCGGCGTGTGCCGGAGGACGGAAGGAGATCTCTTACTTACCGTGAAACGGCCGATCTTCTTGTCCCGTATCTTCTCGAGACGGGATTCACCCATGTCGAATTCCTTCCTCTCACGGAACATCCTTTTTACGGGTCATGGGGCTACCAGACCGTAGGATATTTCGCTCCGACTTCGAGGTACGGTACGCCCCAGGAATTCATGTATCTTATCGACAGTTTGCACGGTGCGGGGATAGGCGTTATCATGGACTGGGTGCCGTCGCATTTCCCTCAGGACGCCTTCGGGCTCGCGTATTTCGACGGGACGCATCTCTACGAGCACGAGGACCCGCGCCAGGGTTTCCATCCCGACTGGAAAAGCGGCATTTTCAATTTCGGCAGGCGCGAGGTGAGGAACTTCCTTATTTCAAGCGCCGCTTTCTGGCTGGATAAATATCACATAGACGCGCTTCGGGTGGACGCCGTCGCATCGATGCTGTACCTGGATTATTCCAGGCAGGACGGTTCGTGGGTAGCTAACGCTTACGGGGGGAAAGAGAACATAGAGGCGATAGAGCTCATAAAGACGCTGAACTCATATCTCTATAAAACTTTTCCGGGGATCGAGGTCATGGCGGAAGAATCTACCGCCTGGCCGATGTGCACGAAACCCGTATATGTCGGAGGGCTGGGCTTCGGATACAAATGGAACATGGGGTGGGCGCACGATATCCTCGAGTATATGTCAAAGGACCCTATGTTCCGGAAATTCCATCAGGGTAATCTTATTTTCAGCCTTTGTTACGCTTTTAGCGAAAATTTCATTAACACGCTTTCCCATGACGAGGTTGTTTACGGGAAAAGATCTTTTTTTAATAAAATGCCCGGTGACGACTGGCAGAGATTCGCTAATTTAAGAGTGTTGTTGGGTTATATGTTCGCGCATCCCGGTAAAAAATTGATGTTCATGGGGGCCGAGTTCGGAGTATGGTCTGAATGGGACCATGAGAACAGCCTCTCCTGGGATTTGATTGATAACCCCGGGAATAAGGGCTTGAAAAAATGGGTTAGTGACCTTAACTTCCATTACCGCGGTAACCCGGCTTTGTTTGAGAGCGACGCGACACATGACGGATTCAGATGGGTAGACGCGAACGACCAGGATAACAGCGTCCTGTCATTTTTACGGAGGACAAAGGATGGAAGCGCCGAAACCCTTATAGTATGCAATTTTACGCCGTTGCCCAGACATGGTTACAGGATAGGCGTTCCCGAAAGCGTTTGCTGGAATGAAGAACTCAACAGCGACGCTGTAGAGTACGGCGGCAGCGGTGTCGGTAATTACGGCAGGGCGAATACCGAGTCCATATCGTGTCATGGAAGACCAGTATCGATATGCGTCACATTGCCGCCGTTGAGCGTAACATACTTTAGTAAATGTTCGGAAGCATAAATACAGGAAGAAGGAAAGAACCCTCACCCAAACTAAAGCGGTCATTCCCGCGAAAGCGGGAACCATAAAAAAATAACACTTTAATTTGATTTCCCGCTTCGGGAGGATGACGGTTTTAATTCATGAGCGGCCCAAAACTCATATTGAAATACCGCCTTCAAGAAGATACAATATTAGCGCAATGATAGATCTCACGAAATATCTTACCGCTGACCTGATAGTCCGTGACCTTGGGCCCGTTTCTAAGGAGGAGGCCATAAAGGCCCTTGTCCACAGGCTTTTCATTAGCAAGGACGCGCCCATGTTCACGGTCGAGGAAAGTAAGGTCCTTGAGGACGTCAGGGAGAGGGAAACTCAGCAGACGACCGGGATAGGTAACGGCCTTGCCATTCCTCACGCCCGCGTAAAGGGCTGGAGCAGGTTCTCTGTGGTTATGGGCATATCCAGGGAAGGCATAGATTTCGCCAGCCTCGACGGAGCCCCTGTCAACCTCGTATTTCTACTCGTGTCGGCCGCGGAGGAGCCTTACGTCATACTCCAGGCGATGTCGGTCATAATAAGGCTTATGGTCGAAAAGGAGTATGCCGCCGAGATAATGAAGAGACAGGTGGGGTCGCTTGAGATAATACAGAGGTTCAAGAAGTTCACCATGACTTCCTACGACAGGATAATCGCCTCTGACCTTGTCCGACCAGCTACGATATGCGTTTCGCCGGACACATCGGTAGAGGAAGCGTCGCGGGTGATGCACCTGAACCATCTGGACACTTTGCCGGTCCTCGACGGGGAGAACAAATATCGCGGGGAGTTGTCCTGCCTCAATATTTTCGAGTTTGGCATGCCTGATTATTTCAGAAAGCTTCCTACAATCTCATTTATAAGGCACATAGACCCGTTCGAGAAATATTTCAAGATTAAAGGCTCGCTTAAGGTGAGCGACGTATACTCTCCCGGAGATTCCGTGATCGGCAAGGACGCGACGCTTATCGAGATCATTTTCGAGATGACCGTCGGGAAAAAATCACAGCTTTATGTGGTCGAGGACGACGGGACGATGGTGGGTATCATAGACAGGTTCTGTATAATAGACAAGATATTGTTCTTTTGATAAAGCTATCAGTTTTAACGGGGCAATCAGCTTTCAGCTTTCAGCCTTAAGCTGTCAGCTTGTTATTGTTGAGTAATGTACATATAGCTGAAAGCCGAAAGCTGATAGCTGAAAGCTGAAAAGGAAGCCGATGAAGACAACGCTATCTGTCGCGATATTCGTTATATCGTACGCTTTGATCGCCTCCGAAAAGGTCAATAAGACCATAGTCGCGGTCTTGGGATGCGCGGCCGTTCTCTTGCTCAAGCTGGTCACGTTCGAACAGGCCGTCGGTGCCGTTGATTTCAATGTTATATTCCTTCTTGTCGGGATGATGTCGAGCGCCTATATCCTTTCAAAGACAGGTTTTTTCGAATGGATAGCCGTGAGCGTCGCCAAAGGCGCGAAAGGGGATCCCGTCAGGATAATGATGGCGCTCGCCACCGTGACTGCCATCCTTTCGGCTTTTCTGGATAATGTCACTACCGTCGTGATGATGGTTCCGGTCACCATATTAATAACCCAGCTTTTGGAAATATCCCCGGTGCCATTCGTAATCATGGAGGTCATAGCCTCGAATATAGGAGGCTCGGCCACCCTTATCGGCGATCCTCCGAACATGCTGATCGGCTCGCAGTCCGGGCTTTCATTTAACGATTTTCTCGTGAACCTGGCGCCCGTTACATTGATTGTGTTCATCGCTTTCGTTATGACCGCGACTTTCTGGTTCAGGAAAAAACTCGTCGTGAATGAAAGCGTTAAGGCCAAGGTTATAGAAGCCGACCCGGAGCTTGCCATTGTGGAGAAGGGGAATATGATAAAAGCGCTCATCGTGATGGGGATCATGTTGGTCGGATTCGCGTTCCATGGGGCGCTGGGCGTCAAACCCGGGATCATAGCTCTTGGCGGCGGGATGTTGATGCTTCTGGTATGCGGGGCCGAAAGCGAAGAGACATTAATGAAGGTCGAGTGGAGCGTTATCTTTTTCGTCGTGGGGATGTTCATGATGATCTCGGCCCTTAACGTTAACGGTGTAATTGACTGGCTTGGCCATAAGGTCCTCGGTTTTTCCGGACATAATTTGTTCGCGGTGGCAGTAATGGTGCTGTGGGGTTCTGCGCTTATTACGTCCATTATGGATAACATCCCATTCATAATAGTCACGGTCCCTGTAATAAAACAATTTGTTGATTATTTCGCTACGAGTTTAGGGCTGATCGATCCCTCCGTAATACAGATGAAAGTGGCCGAACCCCTGTGGTGGGCGCTGGCCCTGGGGACATGTCTCGGCGGCAACGGCACCCTTATAGGGGCCTCTGTCAATATCGTTGCCGCGCGTATAAGCGCGAAGAACGGATATCCCATATCTTTTCTCAAGTTCACAAAATACGGTTCGGTTTTCACCCTTCAGGCAATGATCATCTGCACTGTATATCTTTGGGCGAGATACTTCCGATGATCTTGAGGCTCCCCCTATTTGCCTGAAGACCTTTACATCGTCGCCGATGGCGTAAAGGCTCTGGGAACCTTCTACCGGCGCCTTGCGAACTTCTAATTCGGCATGTGGTCTTCAATGTAATATTTGGAAGGTCTACGCACAAGGCTACTTCGGTTGGTGGGACGGCAAGGTGCCGTACGAAGAACCCCAGATCCTTCACGCCCGCACCGCATTTCCTCGATTAAGTTCGTTTTCTATGCTCAAGGGTGTCCCTTCTGGGACTGTCCCCGAAAGTTGCTAAGCCGGCAATTTGTCTGTCGTTAATAAAAATAAGTCGGCTCCCGTGCCGGGGTCCGTGCCTACCATACCTGCTTTAATTAAGGCTATCAGGTAATAAACATAATATTAATTAGACTAACAACTTGATTTTTGATTAATGTTAGGCTATAATAAATGAAGTTATTCAATAGGCTTACTATTTATTTATAATTATGCGAAAATTTACCTCATCCTCCAAGAATTTCCCTACCAAGGTGATCGCGCTGGTCACGATCGCCGCGTTTTTATTTGAGGTTATAGGGACGGATATAAGCCTCGCGAATGAGAAAAGATATGGGATATCCGTTCTTCGCGCTTATACGCGCGGCAACGATATTGACAGAG
>JADGBR010000043.1:8051-21349 GCA_015231405.1 Candidatus Omnitrophota bacterium
CCCCCGGGAAGATAGATGTTCAAACTCTGGAATTGCCTCCTGATATCGGGTCAATATCGGACAGGCATAAAGGGTCCCTGGGGAAGACAATAATCCATATCCGGGATGTCCACTGTAATTATTCCTGCCAGAGGTCTATTGAAGGAGCGATAAAATTCTTTAATAGCGAATATGGTGTAGGTACTTCGGTGCTTGAAGGCGGATCCGGGAATTATGACCTTTCGGCATTCACGAAAATAAAGGATAAAGAAGTCCTGAGTGAAGTGGCGGATCATTTCGTCCGGGAGGGACTGGTCAACGGGGCGGAGCTTTTCGCTATAAACGAACCGGGTAAGATGACGCTAAGGGGGCTCGAAGATCCCTTGCTTTACGGGAAGAACCTTTTGGCTTACAGGGAAAGCATAAAAGAGAAGGCCGCTTCCGGAAATATCATTAAGCGCCTTGAGGAATATCTTGGGGAGGTAAAGGATAAGGTTTATTCGCCCGAGCTTAAGGTTTTCGACTCCAATAGATCGCTGTATGAGGAAGAGAAGAACGGGCTGGACAGATATCTCGGGTATCTTCTTGGCGCCAGTGTATCCGTTGGGGTGAATACGGATCTCTACCAGGAATTCCTGAAGCTGGCGGAAATCCTGAAAAGCGAAAAGAATATCGACTTTAAAGCCGCCAACGACCAGCGGGAAGCTCTCATAAACTTGTTGGCGAATAGGTTATCCCGCCGGGATAAGGGAACGCTTGTCGTAAAGACCCTCGAGTTCAAAGAGGGAAGGATAAAAGAACATCTTTTCTATTCGTTCCTACTCCGGAAAGCTTCCTGTGTGGATATACCGTCAGGCGACATGTTCCCTGAGCTTAATAAGTATGCCGCTTACGCCGCGGAATATGAAGGCGTCAACAAGGAAAAGCTTCTCCGGGAATTGTGGCGCCTTGAGGAGGACATAGCTCAAAAACTGTGTAAGACCGGCGACGAGAAAGAGCTTTACGCGCTGTCCAGAGGTCTAGTCACATTAAAAGGCTTATTAAATATATCCATCACCCGGGAACAGTACGAAAGATACTCCGCGATCAAGGATACTCTCACCGCCGGGGCTTACCGGGGGTTCATTGAGCGGGAGTCCGCGAAAGAAGGTATGCCTTCGGCCGGCGGGGCACTTTTGTCCGATCTCGATATCGTTGACACCTTCCAGAGAGGGATCGTCGAATTCTATTCTCTGGCCCTGGAACGCGACAGAGCTTTCCTCGGGAATATAACCGCTTCGATGGGTACGAGTGACGCCGCGGTCGTTGTCACCGGAGGGTTCCATGCGGACGGACTTAAAAAGCTTTTGGCGGATAAAGGATATTCATATCTATCCGTAATGCCCAAGGTCGACGCAAATGAGGACACCCCGTACCTCGATATACTTTCTGGCGGGAAGACGGGCGTGGAAAAGATGATCTCGGCCCTCGCGTCATCGATCGCCGTGCCGGATATCTTTTCGGAGATGTCCGGCATTCTCGAGAGTATGGGGGTTGAAGGCTTCAAGGCGCGAAGAGATGTCGCGCTGGTCTCCGTCAGGATAATCGAAGAGATCGCTTCCAATGGTCGGGTCACGCTCGATACGCCTTACGGGTATGTCATCCTCTCAAATAGCGTTCTCGATAGAACTTCGTCGATGGAAGTAGGCGAGGTCGGAGGGAAAAAAGTCTTCGCGCTTAAGACTACGGACACGGAGACTACGGAACCGGAAAAGTACGCCCAAATCAGGGTCGCCTTAAACGAAACTACGATAACACATAAAGGCGAGGAAGGCCCGGCAGCCGAAGAGATGCCCGCTACCCCCTGGAGTAACATCGTTGCGCGGATACAGAACGCGTACCGGCAAATGGTGAATATGTCAGCGGCTTTCTTTCGGAATAAAACGTTCTTATCCGGAAGGGTGACGAAGGATGCGGAACAACGGTCTTCCGTTCCCAGGAAAGTCGATAGAACGATACGGCTAATGCATATTGAGGATAGTGAATTTGGCGCCAAGTTCGTGCCGGCGGGCAATATTAATAGGACCAACCGGGGTCTCGCGACGAAGGTGCGGGAGTATGAATATATAGGGGAAAGCCGTGGAACTCTCGTAAAAGGTGGGCGGTATGTAATGCGATCCGCGTTGCACGACGCGCCTTTTGTACGTGAGAACATAATTATGCCTCAGGTAGAGCATTATCTGGATTCAAGCCCGGATCCGCTCGCGCCTAACCCGCACTTTCCGCTTCTGGTCGGCACGGTGGGCGATCGGGCGATACTATTCGAGAAAGCGCCCGGGGTAAGTTTGAAAGACGCGGCGAGATCGCTCCGCGACCACCCCATGAGGGATGCCGCGTTCCTTGACCTCGCGATAGCGGTGATCGAGGCTTATGAGAACGCTTATCTTCGTTACGGTTATTTGAACGGCGACCTGGACGACGAGAGCACTCTCATTGTCCTGGACGATACCGGGACCGTGAAGTCGGTTGTTTTCGCGGATAACGATTCAGCCGCTAAAGAGAAGAGCGGGAGCGGGATATCTTATGTGAGAAAAAAAATACATAAACAGTTCTTTTGCGGCGAGTCGAGAGAGCGCCGGATCTACGACCTGAGAACCCCGACACCCGAGCTTTGCGAGAAGAAGGATGACGCTTATAGCCTGGCGGTAGCGTTGCTTTTATGTATCGACGGCATGGCGGCCGACATGGCCGGTGATATCCAGGCGAGGGATAAGAAATACAGAGAGGAAATTATCCCGAAGATCAGGGCGTCAATTCCTAGGGGTACGTTCCTCTGGGAAGCCGCGAAGCTGATCGATGCCTATCGCAGAAAATTCGAAAAGAAAGACGCCCTGGCAAAACTCCTTCTAGAGCTTAAAAGGATGCAGAGCGGGTTGGGAGACGCTTACGTGAAAGGAAGCGGAAAAGATAACTTAGCCTGCGGCACGGTATGCCGTGAAGGGCATGAGGAGTGTGTACAGTCGCTTGACGGCCAGCTCGAAGATTATTATGTGGAGCTCGCGAGGGAATACGGGATCACAAGGGACCTAAAAGCTGAGCCGCTCACCAGCGACGAGGTGATAACTATCCTGGTCGAGACGAGAGGTTTTGACCGCTCTCTCCTTGAAGGTATTCGACGGCGTATATGGGATACATCTCCGGAGATCGGGAAAAGAGGGATCCAGGTATTATTCGCCATACCGAAGAACGGTAACGCGCTCTGGTGGGTGCCGCCTACCGAAAATGTCGTGGACTGGACCTATGCCGGCGGGCATTTTAACGGGAAAGGGACGCGTATGCATATTTCACTGCCGTTATTATTGAGCGGAGCGGACGGAAAGACGCCGTTCGAGATAGGCGAGTTCGTCGCTAAGCATGATGTTCGGCACATAACGGACGGTATCCACCAAGAGGACGAGGGGGCGAGGCTGGCCGAGAGCGCGTCTAAAGGCTCGTCGGCCGAAATGCTTCTAACGATGCTGGAGAGGGTGAAGAAATGCGAAGGGAAGAGGCTGGACGCTCTCCGAAACTTTTTATGGCTGGGTAAAGAAGCCTCCGAAAAGGATATCCTATCGGCTCTAAGGCAGATGGTCATTAAATATCACCCCGATAAATTCGGATCCGACAAGAAAAGATCCGACATAGCCAATGAGATCACGCAGAAACTATTGGGTCACGAAAACGCGTTAACGAAAGCTATCGAAGAAGGCCTTTTTACGAGGGATGATGGCTCATGGTTCGGCGGCGCGGACACGAAAGATCTTTACCGGATCGGCGTTACGAGGCGTATAAAAGGCGATTTCATGAAACGACTCATGGATAAAGGCGTGACCATAAAGGGGATCAGCAGAGAGGACGGAGATATCTATCTTGGCTATGAGAGTCCGGACAGGTCTATAACGATGTGGCGCGGAAGAGCGAGGATCGGAAAGATCGCTCTTGACGGGAACGATGATGTGAAGAGCGTTTGGCTGGACTATTCTCTTTTCCCGTCGATGGCGCATGGCACCGGCGCGGACAGCTTGTTCACCCCGGGACGCATGCATCTCGTCGAGCAATTGTCCGAGGAGCCTTTCTTCGGGCTTTATTTCCTGCATCAGCTCAACTGTTTCAGGAATTATCTCCAGATCATACCCGGGGCGGCGAGGAAGGACCTCAAGTTCTCGTTCGATGTCCTTGGTCAGACCATAACCGGCGGCGAAGTGAAAGGAAGATTCAGGGGTAAGGACCTCGGCATAGTCATAGGGCTTGACGGGCGCAGCGAACAAAGCGGTTTTGAGGACGTGGCTACTTTCGGGCACGAATTCCAGCATCTCTTGAGCACGGCGTATGGCGAGACCAGATATTCAGTTCTGGAAACCCTGAGCCAGTCCGAACGGGAAAAGGCGGGCGATTTTCTGAACCGTATTTACCACGCATATCTGTACCGGAGCCGGGGCCGGGCTAAAGAATTTGTCAGTGAGATAGAGAGCGGATGGTTGAAACCCGACCCGTTCGGATATGTCAGGGAAGCAGCCGCGAGAACAGGCGTTAGCGAAGCCCTGCTGCCCGAAGAATTCAGGCTCGCTCTTTATGACGCCAGGCGAATATTTGAAAAGACAGGAAGCCATTACCGTGCCGGTCTGGACGCGTGGGTCGCCGAAAATGATCTGTGGTTATCGAACATTAACGACGCTTATTATATGGACCCCAGCGAGCTTCTCGCGAATAAAGCGGCGTATTATTTTACGTTGAGCGAAGGGGATTATTATTTCGTATACCGACGGATGGGTATGGCGGAAGAGTTCCTTTCCGATGAGGATATAAAATATTTCAGGGCGAGATACGGGGAACTGCCGTATATCCGGTACAAGTTGCTTAAAGCAAAAGAGGCGGGTGACGCGGAAGGCGCGTTGGCCCTGGAGGAAGAGCTGTCCCGCCTCGACCCCCGTAAAGACGCTTTCGCGATACCGTCCCTTTTCGAGATCATTAATTATGTCCAAAGCGACGTGATAAGCGAGAACCTTTCGAAGCTGGTAGCGACACTTGCCGAAACTGACGCGTCAAGCCAGCTTCTCCTGGGTGAGCGCATGATCAGCGACAGGGCCGGGGCGCTGAACGGCGAGGCGGTCAAGAGACTTCCCGCTCCGGAGACTGACCCGGTTTTCGAAAGGGCTAAAGCTATGGTCCTTGAAGCCGTGAATTCCATGGTAGATATAGAACACCTAAAGGCCATAGGGTTATTCATAACCGAAAAAGAGATGACCAGGGACGACACTAGGGCGACAAGGGTCTATCTGTTCCTGCAAGAGCTTTCGAGGCGCGCCTCGGACAGGCGGGAATACGATGTGGAACGCCTTATCCGAAAGGATAACGTTAAGGCTATGCTTTTATCGCTTGGCGGCGAGGAGCTGATCAAAAGAAGAATAGTTCAAATCGGTGAAAAATTGCCTGATCAGCTCTCCATGACAGCCGGCGATGTTCAGGGAGCGATAAGAACTATTACGGATATCAAGGCGCTTGATTTCGCGAGGGGATTCATCGTCGGATCTATCGAAGATCCTCACGGCGGAGGATACGGGTATGAATGGAAACAGGTCGCGGACGCTCTCGAGAAAGCCGGGTTCAGAGGCTGGCTTGTTAAAGGAGATTTCACCGAAAATGTAAGGGCGCTGCTCCGTAAAACGGGATGCCTTGTCGTTGTCGAAGAACGCATCGTTTGGCTCGAGCAGGAACTCTACGCGGAACGCGGTATGACGCCGGAAAAGATCGGCGCGGCCATCGGAACGCTCAGTGATCCCGCCGCGCTCAGGTTACTCATCGATATCGCGGACGGTAACGCACTGGGTATCGAAAGGTCTTCGATGGCGGTCCGTGAAAAAGTCTCGGTCGGATTCAAAGCGGCAGGGATACGTTACGAAGGCGTGTATGACCATCTTATGAGGAGAGCTCTCAGGTCAGGCAGATACTCCGGTCTTTTAAGGGAAAAGCTGGTAAATTTAACGCCTGCTATCGCCGCGATCGACGTGGCTGTCGCGGGTTTAACGAACAGTCTAGAGGAGCTAACGGCGTCACCCCGCCTATTGCTACCCGCGCCTGTTGAGCCGGATGCTCCATCCGCTCCCGGAACGGCCATTATCCCCGTCGCTCCGACCGGATTGGCCGCCGACCATGTCGGCCGTTTCGCGGCGATGTTGAAAGAAGTGCGGGATATGTTGATCTACATGGACGAGCCTATAGCCAGGGAATATATGGCGAAACGCCTTATAGGGGTGATAGAGGGTATAGACGGATTGTTGTCGGGTACGGCGTTACCGGAGCCGGCGCGTATAAGCCTCGGCGAGATCGGGAAAGCGGCGCGCCGTATCCTTGAGGAGATCGGTCCGGCAAAAGCTTCCGTGAACGGCCGAAATGGTCTATTTGATGTTATAAGCGCCCAGGCCGGGGATAAGAACGGGGCGAAAGGACTTGGCGGTAAAGGGATCATCTTCTTAACGCGTATCTTTATCGAGTTGGTGCTTATGATATTCGTAAGGGACGATGACAAAAGAGAGAAAGTGCTTAGATCAGGGACGGTCGAGAACGTCATTGCCCCGGCTATCGAGGAAGGGCTGATGCTTTTAGCTCTCGGCTGGGGAGGTATAGGTGTGTACCTGGGCGTTCGCGCGGCTTTTGTATCGGCGCATTACGCGGAAGAGCTGGTGATCCTCATGTTCCAGCAAGTATTTAATATCGGGGATCCGCTGGCCTCATTGCCCGACCCGTGGGAAGAGATGGCCATACCGCTCGGGATATCTATCTTCGCGTGTCTCCCGGTAATAGCCGGACTTATCTGGCCCGTCGGTCTACCCCCTCTCTTGTGGACGACCGGCATCCTTGGCTTCATCGCCCATTCGTTCGGCAACTGGGCAGTGGACATCTGGGACCTCGAATATCGGAAGGGTATGCTGGGAAAAGAAAAAATCCCGGGACCTGTATCCATCGATCGGATAGGGAACAGATATAAGGAACGTCTTGCCGCGCTTAAGGAAAATTTTAAGGTCGAAAGCGAGGCTTTTCCGCGTGAGTATAGCCTTTTAATCGACGAGACGGTCTCCGAACTCATATCGTTCTACGGCCTCGAAAATAAAGTGACGGTCGTAGCTATGGGCAGTTATGGCAGGATGACAACTCCGTACGGGACGGACCTGGATGTTTTCATTCTGGAAGATGAGCGGATCCCGGTCAAGGAAAGCGCTCAAGTGAAAAGGGCAGTTGAGAGATTTATTGACGCTGCCGAGGATGTGCTTGGAGCCAGGTTCGATTTTCCCGCATATCCGGTAGATTTTCCAAGGATGGAAAAATATTTAAGCTTGAGCGCGGCTGAATACGAAAAGCTTGAGAAAGAGTATTTGAGAACCTATAGGGGGAAACGGGAAGGAGTTATAACTCTTATGGCGCTCCTTGACGCCCGGTATCTCACGGGCCCGAAAAAAGGGGTTAAGGTCATAAAGGGAAAAGCGGACCTGGCGGTTAAACAACTGGCGGAAAAACGTAACCTGAATTATCTGAGCCGGTCCATTAGAGATAATTCTCAACAGGTGTTCGATCCGGAAAATTTTGATATCAAAGAAGGCAGGAGCGGCACCCGGGCGATCGCGCTTATGGTGTGGATGGGACGCATACGGTCGGGTATTTCATCCTGGAACTGGAGTAAAGACGGCGCGAAGAACGGGCTCATCGGAAGGCTGGTCAAAGAAAAATTCTTTACCCGGGAGGAAGGGAAAACCCTTATAGCCGCCTCGGACTTTTATCTGGGGCTGAGGACGGCGTCTAACCTCGTGTGGGAAGCCATGGGGAAAGACCTTGAGCGTTTTCCAGGGAGAGATACCTTGACCGCGGAGATCATAGACGATGTCGCCGGTATCCTCGGAAAGGCTAAGAAAACCTTGCTGGAAGAGATCGGTAAGAATAACCGCGCCGTCCAGAACGTCCTCCGGCGCGTGGTCATGGAAAATGAAAGCGTTACCTGTGGAACGATATGCGAAATGGGGCATCAGGATGAGCTCGATCCGAAACTTAAGAGTGCCTATCAAAACTTATGGGATGACTGGGTGAAACTTGATAGAACAAAGGATAGATCACGTGTCCTCGAGAAAGACCCGCTTAGCCGGGAAGAGGTCCTCGCGGCACTTGAATCGACCAATAAACTGGAAAAGCTAGGCATGGACCGGTCACAGCTTCAAAGCGTCATCGACTATATCCACGCGAATTCTGATATACCCGGAAGCGGCAAAGACAGGATAGATCTCCTTTTCGCCATCCCGAACGAAGACGACCTCGATCAAAAACTCTTGTGGATAATAAACCCCGATCTAGAACAAGGCCCCGCTGAAAAATACCTTTACGCCGGCGGACATTTTAACGAAGCAGGCACGAGAATACACATATCCCTGGCTCTCGTGGCATCAATAATTAAGACCGAAGGGTTAGAAAAAGCCAAAGAGGCCGCTCTCGACATCGCTTTACACGAACACAGACATATTCTGGCCAAAAGGCGGAATAAACCCGAACTCGCGCCTTCCCACGGCCTGGACGGTTCGGACAGAGGATTCGCTCTGGTTAAAAAGATCTCCGAGTCCGAACCTTTGGTCGCGTCGCTTGTCGAGGAGGACTGGAAGAAGTTCCTTTCGGACGCGGGGTTTCTCGGGGGTATAGACATGGCGGTCAACATAGCCTCAAAAGAGCGGATCATGGCTATCCCGGGCATCCCTCTAAATATCGAGGTTGCCGCGTCAGCGACGGCGATAGGCGTCATGCCGGCTTCAAAAGCCGAATCGCTTGCTAAGGACCTGGTCCGCAATAAGGGCACGATAAAACCAAAACGGATAATGGTGATCGCTGATACTGTAGGAACTCCGGAACTGCCCGGGAATGACCGGTCGCTCCTTGAGATCACCCCCGAGTGGCTTAAGGACCGCGGAGTGGATTGGGAGGTTGAGCTGGTCAGGATATATGTCGGCAAAGAATCGCTCGCGAATATCCCCCCAGGCTGTATTATCGCTCCGCGATCCGGCCCGGATTCCACGTTCGAGGTGTATGACGCGGTTGATAATGCCTCAAAAAAGAACACGCGAGAATGGGCAAGGGGCGTTGATCTGGAGGCCTATCAAAAGGACCTGGCCGGAGGGCTAGGTGAGAGCATACCCCCCGAGGTGGCTGTTACAGATACCGGCTTCGAGTTCCCTGACTTTATAGCTCAGGTATGGACCTTCGCCGGGCAGATAATAGACAGCGAGGAGTATAGACGCAGGGTGAAGGCTTATTACGGAGAGGAAGGCGGGAAAAAATACGCCGAGATCGTCGATAATTTGAGATCGTTCCGGGCTAAGATCCTGTCGAATGAACCGATGGAAAAGCTCGGGGACCGGGTTCCGGAGGATATCCGGAAGAGATGGAACTATATCATCAGGGACCATGCCGGGCGGCCCTGGTTCTCGGGAATGCGAGACGCGCACGCCGATATATTCGAACGCGTCCTCAATGAACTGGCTTCGGGAGACGGAATGAAAATGGAAGAAGCCGCTCATTACGCGCGACGGTTCAGGGACAGCGTCAATCTAACACGGGACATCCCGCCGGTGCCGTGGAGCGTAGCGGCGGATTATATTTTCGCTAAGATCCTGGAAGCGACCGGGTACTGGGATAACGGCGTAGACCCTTATGTGGAGATAAAAGAAAAAGGGTGCGCAGAAGGTGTGGAAAAGTTCGCCTCGAACGTGGACCAGCCGGTATTTGGCGGATACATCGCACAGGGTGAACCCGGGATGCGTTCCGCGCTGGGAGATATGCTGGATATGTTATTGACCGGGAACATGCATAGCGATCCGACCCACGCGGCGAAAGGTAAAAAGAGCGGCACATATATGGTGAACGATAAGGGACCGGTTGTCGATCAGCTCCTCGCTTTACGCGACGCTACGGTTCGCGGCGAAAAGACCGAGATACATATCCTTCACGATAATGTAGGGCTGGAGCTGGTATCCTTATACTGGTTCATCGATTTCTGCGTGCGGAATAATATCGTTTCCAAGTTCGTTCTCCTCACAAAAAATTATCCTTATTGTGTTTCTGATGTGTCGGGGAAGACGGATCTTGATATGCAGCTGGAAGCAATGCGCCGGCACGGCGGGGATATGGCGGCATTGGCTGAAAGGATAAGAGGATATATGAACGATTCGCTTAATATAGAGATCGAGAGGCCGAGCTGGTTCCTCACCTCCGGACAGGCGATCTCCGAAATGCCGGAGGAAATGCATTCGAGGCTTAAAAAAGCCGGTCTTATAATGGTGATAGGTGATTTCCTGTATAGGAAATCGATGCGGTACAGGAACTGGGAATATACGGCGGATTCGAAACGGATACTGGGATATTATCCCGCCCCGACGCTCATGGTCCGTATGGTAAAAAGCCCCATGCTGGCTGGCGTTTCCAGTGGAACGGTCTCGGAACTGGATTTGCGGGAGAGTAACGGGTGGTGGAAAAATCCCAAATACGGCGTTTTGGATCTAATTCGTCCATCGGATCTGGACAAGATACAACGTTCGTACGACGAGGCTATAAGGGAAGGGAGCTACTGGGTCGACCGGGACGTAAAAATGCAGAGCGCGGCGAGGTCCATCTTCACTGGTATCCTGCCTGCCGATAAGGTCAAAGGAGCGAGTGTCCTGGACTTGGGTACGGGCCGGGGTCTAATCGCCGGTTACGCGGCCATGAACGGCGCTAAAGAAGTCGTCGGCGTCGACATATCCGTGGAAATGCTGAAAGCGGCTGAAAAGAACCTCGGGCCTTTACGCCCCCAGGCCGATATCCGGCTGGAACAGGGAGATATTGCGAGGATAAAGGACCGTTTTACCGGTTCCGACGGCACCGTAAAGAAATTCGATGTCATATGCATAGGGAACGTAATGCATGAGCTTCCCTACACGGAACAGATGGATATAATGGCGCAAGCGTACGATCTGTTGGCGGAAGGAGGATATATCGTTCTCCTATATCGCAGCCACGATTACGCAATGACCCCGGTTCACCTTATAGGGGAGGAGAATATATGGAAGTCGGTGAGGGAAGGGTATCTCAGGGCAATTAAGCGGATGGGCGCTGAAAAGACCGGATACGCCATCCCGTCCGAAGAGACCGACGAGGACTGGGGCTTAGAATTAGGCGATCTCGAAGTGACCGTGAGCGAGAATACAGTGATATGGGGCAAAAAGGGCGGGGTAGGGCAATTATCCGCTGAGAGCGATAAAGAAGCGGAAGAAGTCCCGGGATCGGTAAAAGGGCTGCTGGAAGAGCCGGATCAATTGGAGAAAAACTCGTTTGGCGGGGCGGCTGGCGGGGCTTTAGGCCATGACCGCATAAAAAGCGTCGCGGAAGAACTGAATGATATCGTTAATTCGAGGGATGCTACGGTGATCGACAGGCCTTATACCATAGGCCTGGTCGTAAAGGCTTCCGAAGGTGACGGCGTCGGGTTTGATCAGCGCTCTATGGCGGTGGCGAAAGCCAAAATACTCGCGAGGGGCTTTGTGAAGAAAATGATGAAGGATAAGGGGCTGGACGCTGACAAAGTTAAAGTTAATTTTGTTTTCTGTATCGATGACGGATCGACCGACGGCGAGAATATGGAAAGGCTCGAAACTTTTAAAACGGAACTCGAAAAGAACGCCGGAGCGGGTAACCGGGCTTTCGCGTTCGTACTTTCCACCGACAAAAGGGAAAGCTCGGGTAGCTCAGGATTCTTCAAAGATAAACAGGCCTGGCGGGACGGGAAAGCGCTTCATGATGTCGCGGACCTGGTAGCCCTTAAGGGAGATTATTTGCCTGTTTCATGGCAGATGCTTTCGGGGCTATTGTTCGCGAATTATATCGATTCAAAGAAGCGCACCGGGGAAGGCGATGACGACAGGGCGAAAGCCATAGTCGACGATATTATCCTCGCCGTCTCGAAAATGACCGGGCGCGATCCATCTTCATGGAAAGAACTGGAAGAGCTGAAAACGATACCGGCGAATGAAGTGTCGGATAAAAAGTTCAACGGTGTTTCTATCGTACTTGACCTCCCGCCGATGAAAGCCATGACAGGATCTTTCGAGGAATGTCTAGAAGCCGACCAGGCGTTCAAGAAAGCGCTATAAAGAGGTATAGTCCATGGCGCCATCGAGGAAAGGTGACCCTTATGATCCCTCAATACGACCCGCGCTCAGGCCGGCGAGATAGCCGGTGGAGAAGGCTGCTTGAAGGTTGAAGCCTCCGGTGTCGCCGTCGATATCGATCACTTCTCCGGCTAAATATAAGCCTTTCACTATTCTCGAAGCCATTGTCTTCGGGTCAATTTCTTTCAAGGACACTCCGCCTCTTGTTACCATGGCTTCCCTTATGGGGAGAGTCCCAATTATGGTCAGATGAAGATCTTTAAGAAGAGAAGAGAGGGCCATTCTTTCTTTCCGGGTTATCTGGTTCGATATTTTTCCGCCGCTTATCCCGGAGATATCAAGGAAAAGTTCCGCCAGTCTTTCTGGGACAAGCTCCCGCATGGCGTTCCTCGCGTTTTTTGACGACGACGCCGTGAGGTGGTCTGATAAAGTCCGGTCGAATTTATCGCGGGGTATTTCCGGGAACTGGTCTATCGAAAGGGACAGTTTCGCGTTCCTCGACAAGCGTTCCGAGATCATGCCGCTATTCGATAATACGAGCGGGCCCGATACGCCCTTCGCTGTGAAAACGAGATCGCCTTTTCCCGAAAATATTTTTCTGGTATCGTTGAATATCGTAAGAGATATTCCTGACAGGGAAAGCCCCATGAGCGACGCCGGGTAATTTTCTTTTACGATGACGGCGACAAGCGCGGGTCTCGGCGGAATAATGGTATGTCCGAGCCGTTCGGCCATCTTGTATCCGTCGCCCGTGGATCCGGTCTCGGGATATGAAACCCCTCCCGTGGCGAGTATGACTCTGTCAAAAGTGGCGATACTCCCGTTAACGGCCTTTACCGAAAAGAGACGCTCTTTTTCGGAGATTATTTCCAGGACCGGCGAACCTAAGAAAGTACGCACCTTTCTTTTAGCTAGTTCCTTTTCGAGGACGAGAAGCACGCTCTTCGCGCTTTCGTCCCATGGGAAGATCTTCCCGTTGTCGTTCACTATTGTCCTTAACCCCCGCGACTCGAAAAAATGGACGAGCGCCGTGTTCGAGAGAACGTTGAAAGCGTCCCGGAGGAAAAACCCGTCACGGCCGTATTTAGGGAAAAAATCATCGATCGGACAATTATTCGTTAGGTTGCA
>JADGBR010000044.1 GCA_015231405.1 Candidatus Omnitrophota bacterium
TTTTATAAAGATCCCGGGGATCTTAAGGCGAAAATAGAACGGTACCTTTTCAAAAAGGACGACAGGGACCGGATAGGTCTGGCCGGTTACGAAGAAGTGATGAGAACGCATAAATATACCGACAGGCTTAACTTTATGATAACCTCGGTCAGGGAGACGCCGTGAAGAAGATAAGGGTGGTCCATATGGTCGAGGATCTGGGCGTCGGCGGGATAGAGAGCGTCGTCGGGACCATGGCGCGAAAAACAGACCCTTCGTCATTTCGAGCGGATGTATGGTGCATTGTTAAAGGCGGGGAAACCGCCGGAAAGCTGCGAAGGGACGGGATAAATGTCCGTGTGCTCGGGATATGGACCTATCACAATCCTTTCAATCTCGTCAAGCTCGCTTTAATGATGCGGAAAGAGAGAATAGATGTTCTGCACACGCACGGATATTTCGCCTCTACCATGGGCAGGGCCGCCGGCAAAATGGGGGGTGTGAGACATTTCGTAACGCACCTCCATACCGTCCTCCATGACCTGAACGCGAGGAACAAGTTCATTGATAAACTGCTTAACAGGTTCACGGACAGGATAATATGCGTTTCGGAGAAGGTCAGGGGATCTTTCGCGGGCGCAGGATATGACATGAGAAAAGCGGTGACGATATATAACGGGGTTGACGGCGGCCTTTTCGCCGGAAGAACGCGTGAGGGTACGTGGACGATAACGACGGTAGCTTCGCTCAATACCTATAAAGGGCATAAATATCTTCTGGAGGCGGCGGAAGAAGTGATAAGGGTCTTCCCGGACGCTGTCTTTCAGATAGTAGGCGATGGCCCCGAGAGGGGGGCGCTTCTAAGGGAAGCGTCCCGGCTGGGAATTAGCGCGAACGTGCGGTTCCTGGGGATAAGGGATGATATACCCGCTATACTCGCCGGATCGTCAATGTTCGTTCTCCCGTCACTCCGGGAGGGCCTGCCCGTATCGATCGTTGAGGCGATGGCCGCGTCTTTGCCTGTAGTCGCCACGGGCGTTGGCGGTGTCCCGGAGGTCGTCGCCGACGGTCTTACGGGAAGACTCGTAAGGCCCGGGGACGGGAGAACTCTCGCCGCCGCGATAATGGAACTCTTGGGCGACAGAGAGGCGATGGAGAATATGGGCAAAAAGGGGAGAGAAATATTCGAACGCAAATTCACGTCCCGTATAATGATGGAAGGGATCGAAGGGATATACAGGGAGATAACACGGAGAGGCCCTCCTTCGCCAAATTATTTTGATATTATTCGGCTACGGAGGGCTCGCGGGTTGAGGGATAGAGAGGAGAGGCGTGGTTAATGTTTTATATTATTCATGTTTCGGCGCTTTGACCGGGGGGGGGCAGAGAAGCCTTTTAATGTTCCTTGAAAGGATGGACCGCTCAAGGTATAAGCCTGTGCTTGTTGTCCCAGAGGACGGAGAGCTGGCCCGAAAAGCCGGAAGCTTAGGCATAGAGACGGCGATAGAGTCTCTCCCGCCGATATCCGGGGTCGATATTTTCGCGCCTTTTCGGGCACTCGGGCGCGTTAAGAAGCTGATCCGGGAGAAAGAGATAACCCTTGTCCATACCGATTCGCCGAGGGCGACTTTATATTTCGGGATAGCGGCAAGAGGCTTCAAGATCCCGCTTATCTGGCATGTGAGGGTATCTGACGGCGAACCGTTCATTTACGAGCGCGTGTTGTATGGTCTTGCTTCGGGGATAATATGCGTTTCGGAAAGAGCGGCGCGGAGATTTTCGGGATTTCCGGGCCTGGACGATAAAATAAATATAATTTATAACGGCGTTGATGTCAGGGAATTTTCGCCTGTTCACACTACCGTGTCCGGTCACGGCAAAAGAGAGGACAACTCTCCGATTTTCGCCATTATCGGCGCGCTTTCGCCGGTGAAAGGGCACGACGTGTTCATTAAGGCCGCGGCCGAGGTAGTGAAAGAATTTCCCGGCGCCCGCTATAGCGTTATCGGCGGAGGAACGGCCGCGGAGGAAGTGGCGGTGAGAAAACTCATAGGAGCCTCGGGGCTTTCGGGAAAGGTCGACATGCCGGGACATCTTTCGGATATGCCGGCGATAATGAACGGGGCGGACATTGTCGTGAATTCTTCGAGACTCGAGGGTTTTTCGAGAGTGGTCATAGAGGCCATGGCATCCGGTAAACCGGTGATAGCGTCAGACGCGGGAGGGAACCCGGAAGCTGTCAGGGACAGACAGACGGGTATCATCTTCCGGTCGGGAGATATCCGAGCTCTGGCGAAAGCAATGAAAACGCTTGCCGGAGACCCAGGTCTTCGTTCCAGTATGGGCCGGGAAGGAAGAAAAAGGGCCGAAGATCTTTTCGATATAAACCGGAATGTTAAGGATACGGAAAACTTCTATGAGGAAATACTTAAAAAGAACATATCTTGATGCGAGGGGCGCGGTGCTTAAGGCATTTTATCCGCTTCTTCCGGCCGTAAATTTTTTCCCGGGGAAGGAAGACATCAAAAGTATCCTTCTCATAAGGAAGGACCGCATAGGGGACGTGGTCCTTTCCACTCCGGCGATGAAGGCGGTAAGGGAAGCGTTCCCGGCGGCCAAAATAACCGTTCTATTGGCTCCCGGGACAAAAGGGCTTTTGTCCGGCGCGGGATTCATCGATGAGATCATTACGGATGACGCGGGGAGCGTTCTCTCCAAAGGCGCGTATGATCTGGCCTGCGACCTTCATCTTGACCATACTTTGGGAACGGCAATGAACGCTTTCCGGTCCCGCGCCAGGTTCAGGCTTGGATATGACATAAATGGGAGAGGCCTCTTTTTCAATATCAGGGTCGTCCCTGACGGGAAGAGAAAACATTTCATAGACGAGACAGCGGATCTCCTTAAAGCTATAGGGGTCCGGATAAAGGACCGGAAGCCATCCATCGCGGTTGATCCCGGGAGAGAAGAGGCGGTGGGCGGGTTCCTCGAAAAGAACGGTGTGAGATCCGGGGATACCCTTATAACGCTCCACCCCGGTGGTTTTTATCCCACGCAGAGATGGCCGGCGGCGAGGTACCGCGAACTTTTCGAAAGGATACAGAAAGGCTCATCCGCTAAGGTCGTCGTGATAGAAGGGCCGGGAGAAAAGGCTTTAACGGAAGAGATGACCGTTCAGCCGGAACAAGGCTTGATCGTCTTCAGGGAGCGCCCTCTAAATGATACGGTAGCCCTGATCAGGAGAGCGGACCTCTTCATAGGCAATAATTCGGGGCCGCTGCATATCGCGTCCGCACTTGGAACGCCGACCGTTTCGATAATGGGCCCGACCGTTCCCGAAAGATGGTCTCCCGTCGGGGATAATAACACGGTCCTCAGGTATGACGCCGAATGCAGCCCATGCAATGACGGGCGATGCCTGAGAAAAGACCATTTATGCATGACGATGATATCCGTCGATGAGGTGTATCGCGCGGCTAGGGAATTTTTGCCTAAAAAATTTGTATAGCGGGTATTTATTGGTATATTTAAAATGGGGATCCGGATGAAATGGGGAGAAAAGGGTAAGACCTTGTTCATTATGCCCGGGGGGATAGGGAACATGGTGTTATTATTGCCCGCCATAAAGGCCTATGCGCTGGCTTATCCGGCCGCGTTCATAGGAGTGCTGGCTCTCGAAAAAGCGCCGCTCGATCTTGTTAAGAACCAGGAATACGTCAAGGAGACCATCCTTATCGACAAAAAGACCCGGGCGTCGGTTTTAGGGATGATAGGGTTCATCCTGACGATGAGGTCGAAAAAATATGATATCGCGATAGCCGCTTCGGGAGTTAACCCGGTAAAAGCGGGCGCTTTGGCTGTTCTTTCAGGGATCGGGGCCAGGGCCGGGGAGTGTTGGAATTGTTTATCGGCACTGTATAACCGTACGGTCAGGTCTTCCGGGCTTTTACATGAAGCTGACAGAAATATGGCGATCGTAGGGCTTTTCGGGGCCGGGGGGGAACCGCTGCCGGTCCTTGATATCAGCCCGGGCGATAATGAACGCGTGACGGAGTTATTAGATAGAGCCGGGGTGGAAGAGGATGACGTCATTATCGGTATGCATCCCGGGTCCGGAAAGGAACAGGGGGAGAAAAAAAGATGGCCCCTTGAAAAGTTCAAAGAGCTGGCGGAGATCATATCGAGAAAGACGGACGCTAAAGTGGTCGTATTGGGAGGGCCCAAAGAGGAGGGGTTCGGCGAGGAAATCGTCGCTTCCGGAGGGCATAAGGTCCTCAACTTTATTAATAAGCTGGAAATGCCGCTCTCGGCCGCTATGATAAAAAGATGCCGCGCGTTCGTATCCAATGACAGCGGCCTCGGGCATATAGCCGCGGCCGTGGGCACGCCGCTGGTTTCGATATTCGGGCCTACCGATCCCGAAAAGACGAGGCCGCGCGGAGCGGTAAAGGTCGTCAGGAAAGTGATGCCTTGTCAGCCTTGTTTTCGAAAAGGCGCTATAAAATGCGAAGGCTCAGATTGCCTGACTTCTCTGGGAGCCCAAGAGGTTTTTAAGGAACTGGCGGTCTTTTTATGAGAACGGGAAAAATAAAGGTAACGCATATAATCACCAGGCTTGACCCCGGGGGGTCGTCCACAAATACCGTTGAGACTGTCTCGCGGCTGGACAGGAAAAGGTACGAAATTCTCCTGATCTACGGCAGGACCCATGATCCGGACGGGTTAATAGAGAAAGACCTGGCCCAAAGGGGCATAAGATATATCCGTATGGATGAGCTCGTAAGGGAGCCGGACCCGATCAAGGACATACGCGCGTTTTGGAAAATGACAGGGATACTGCGCGAAGAGAAGCCGGATATCGTGCATACCCATTCCTCCAAGGGCGGTGTGATAGGAAGATGGTCCGCGTTCTTAGCCGGGGTCAGGGTGATAGTTCATACGCCTCACGGGCATATTTTTTACGGATATTTCAATAGGTTTGAGACGGCTGTCTATATGGTCGCGGAAAAGATAACTTCTCTCATAACTACGAGGCTGATCACGCTGACAAAAAAAGGCAAAGAAGAACATATCGAACTGGGAATAATATCCCCGGCGAGGATCGTTCCGATATACAGCGGTATAGATATCAAATATTTCAGCGAATTCAAGGCTGACCGGGAAGGGATCAGGAAAGCGCTGGGGTTTTCCGGAAAGAAGGTCATATTCGGGACGGTAGCGAGGCTGGATCCGGTTAAAGGGAACCGGTACCTTATAGAGGCGATGGGCCATATTAAAAACAACGTCCCCGATCAGGCGCTCATTATCGTCGGGGGCGGTTCGGAAGAGAAGGCTCTCATGGAGATGGCGGAAGATGAAGGCATCAGGAACGATGTGAGGTTCATAGGCCATGTTGGCGACGTGAGGCCGTACATGGCGGTTATGGACATTTTCGTGCTGGCATCCCTGAACGAGGGGATGGGCAGGGCCCTTATCGAGGCTATGGCTATGGAGAAGCCCGTGATATCGACCCGTACCGGAGGGATACCTGAGGTCGTCTCGGACGGCGAAACAGGTTTACTTGTCGAGCCGGCCGACTCAGCGGGTCTGGCCAGGGAGATGCAGGCCCTGGCATTGGACCCCCCAAGAGCCCGGATCTTAGGGGCAAGAGGGCGGAAAAAGGTGACGGAAGTTTTCGGGATAGATAAAATGGTCGACGATATCGAAAATTTGTACGGGACGCTTCTATGAATAACGATGTTATAGTAGCCATTCATCAACCCCAGTATCTCCCATGGCTGGGGTATATCGAGAAGATAAAAAGGTCGGATGTTTTTATCCTTCTCGACGACGTACAGTTCAAGAAGAACGAGTGGCAGAACAGGAACAGGATACGGACCAGCCAGGGATGGCAATGGCTGACCGTTCCGATCCTCCATAATTTCGGGCAGAGCATAAATGAAGTGGTCATAAATAATAAGATCTCATGGAGGAAGGACCACCTGAAAGCGCTCGAGCTCAATTATAAGAAAGCGCCGTATTTTGACATGTATATAGGGTTCTTCGAAGGGCTGTATTCGAGTCCATGGGAGAACCTGGCTGAGCTCAATATTTTTATTGTCAGGGAACTTGCGAGAACGCTTGGTATCGCTACAAAGATCGTCAGGTCATCAGAATACGATGTGACGAAAGACAGGATAATAAGGCTTATAGACCTCTGCCGTATTTTCGGCTCAAAGAAATACCTTATGGGAGAAGGCGGGGAGAAATATATCGACAGGGAGAAATTCGACGAGGCGGGAATAGAGATAATACTCCAGCGGTATGAACATCCGGTTTACGACCAGCTGTGGCAGAACGCGGATGTGAGGGAGTTTATCCCGAACCTTTCGATAGCGGACCTGTTATTCAATCACGGCGACGGAAGTTCCTGTATAGTGGATATGAGAATAGAAGGGAGGAGAATATGAGGGTATTGGCTATAGGCGCTCATCCGGACGATATCGAGTACGGATGCGGAGGGACGCTTTATAAGGCGAGGAAGTCCGGGCATCAGGTATACATGTTCGTCGTGACCGACGGAAGCCAGAGCGGCGACCCTCTAGACCGGAAAAAGGAGCAGGAGAAGGCCGCGAAATATCTCGGCGCGGAGGAGCTTATCTGGGGCGGGTACTCAGATACGGAGCTTACCGTTACGCGGCACCTTATAAACCATATTGACGACGTCATTAAGAACGTTAAGCCCGAGCTTATACTCGTCAATTATCCTGAGGATACACACCAGGATCACAGGGTGACGGCGGAATGTACCATCACCGCGGCAAGGTATATCAGGAACGTCCTTTTCTA
Organism: Candidatus Omnitrophota bacterium; assembly: GCA_015231405.1. Classification (GTDB taxonomy): domain Bacteria; phylum Omnitrophota; class Gorgyraeia; order Tantalellales; family Tantalellaceae; genus JADGBR01. The sequence continues at coordinate 6,808 of JADGBR010000044.1, forward strand.
CGAGGATTTTACGTCCCTCAATTTCCAGCCGGACATATTCGTCGACATAAAGGAGTACATCCTGCACAAGCTTCAGCTGATGAGAAGGCATATTTCGCAGGTGGAGAAAGATTATCCGTACGAGTTCGATATCCTTGAAAGTATAAAAGCCATAGCTCCGTTCAGGGGGTTCCAGGGAAAATTAAAATACGCCGAGGGATTTAAGGCGCTCAGGTATGAAGTCAAATTGTGAGCTAACGATCGGCCTTGCATGAAAAATAAAACCGTCTTTCAGCATTCCAGGCCCGAGTTGGGCGAAAGCGAGGTCCGCGCGGCGGCCCGTGTGATACGTTCCGGGAAAATAGCTTCCGGGGACGTGGTAAGGGATTTTGAGTCTAGGTTCTCCGGGTATCTTGGGGTAAAAGGCGCCGTCGCCGTTAATTCCGGAACTTCGGCCCTGCATCTGGCGCTTAAGGTTCTGGGAACGGGTCCGGGAGACGAGGTCATACTGCCGTCGTTCGTTTGCCCGGCATTATTGAACGCGATATACATGTCCGGGGCTTCGCCGGTCATTGTCGACGTTAATTACCCGGATTTCAACATATCCCCGGAGGCTGCAAAGAAGAGAATGACCGCGAGGACAAAATGCGTGATCGTGCCTCACATGTTCGGATGTCCGGCTGATCTTCGAGCGCTTATAAACCTGGGGGTCCCTGTTATCGAGGACGCGGCGCAGTCTTTGGGAGCGGTTTATGGGAATAATAAAGTCGGGAGCTTAGGGGCTATCTCTATATTTTCATTTTATGCCACGAAAATGATGACCACGGGTGAAGGCGGTATGCTGGCCTCGAACGACAGGGGGCTATTGAAAAAAATGAGTGATCAGAGGGAATATGACAATAAGCCCGGTCTATGGACCCCGAGGTTCAACTATAAGATGACCGATATCCAGGCCGCTATCGGTATCAGTCAGCTTTCGAAAATCGGGAGGTTCATTAAGCAGAGGGATTCTATCGCCGGTATCTATGACGGGATATTTTCCGGCTCCGGTCCGGACATACCTGTGTCCGACTTGTCCGGAAGGCGTGTCTATTATAGGTATGTCCTGAAGATCAAAGGGGATGTCGAAAGAGCGATCAAAAAAGCCGGTCAGCGCGGGATAATATGCGCCCGTCCCGTATACAAGCCGCTAAACAGATATCTGGGACTAGGCGCACGGGATTTCGGGAATTCGGAAAAACTGTTCGGTGCGGCGCTCTCAATACCTGTATATCCGGGGCTGTCGGACTTAGACGCGGTAAAAATTGGAGAAGCGGTAAGGGCGATATTGTGATATAATTAAGCTTTAGAGGAGACAGAAGTCAGAATATAGGAGCCAGAATCCAGAATGCGGAAGGGGCTAGGGGATGCTGGGAATGGAAGGAGGGTAAGATGTTCAAGGTTAAAGATGTGATGACTAAGAACGTTGTCGCTGTCGGGAAGGACACCAATGTTTACGACGCGTTGAATATACTGGTGGATCAGAGGATAAGCGGTTTGCCGGTAGTGGATCGTTCTCACAGGGTTGTGGGGATCCTTACCGAAAAAGACCTGCTGGGCCTTATAATGAACGAAAGAGCCGTCAAATTTAAAAAAGTGGCGGACTATATGACAAAAAAAGTCCAATCTTTCAACGAAGATGACAGCCTGATATCCCTGTGTAAATTTTTTATGGATAATGCCGTGAGGAGAGTTCCGGTCCTGGACGAGCACGGTGTTCTAAAGGGCATAGCCGCTAGAAGGGATGTCCTGTCAGTCATAGCCGAGATGAGGGGCGAGAAAAAGAGGAAGGATCATCCGGAGCCCGCGAAAGCATAAGCGTAGACGGTTTTCTTTCCTGATCCATTGCGCTCATACGATGCATTGGGTATACTTGCCTTAAGTACACAAAAAATAGGAACTATTCGGAGATAAACGTGCATAGATCAAAGCTCGCGTTGACATTTTTCGTTATCCTCGCTCTGTGCCTGGGCTCGCCCGATGCGGGACATGCGAACGAGTTTTACATGAGCTTCGAGGATACGCTTATGGTGGTGGACGGTCTGAGAACGCATTATGACGCCTCCAGCGACGTTGAGAAAGCCAAAATGATGGAGATGTGGAAATGGGGAAAGCTTGAAGAATGGGGAAAGGCTAATTTCGGGCAAAAAAAGGAAACCCCAGCCTCCGGAGGGGAGAGCCTGAAAGATAAGGCGGAGAAAGGTAAAGGCCCTGGCAGGATCGGGGAAGAGGCGGAAGCCTCAGGCACCGAAGAGATCGGCAAGTACGCGGTCAGGGAATTTCCCGGGGAAAAAGGCCTTGAGATAGCTCCGGAAGCGGCCAAGCCCCCGAAAACCTACCAACTCGACGACGCGACAAGCGAGAAATATAAGGTGACCCCGTCTTTCGGGGTATCCAGCGAGATATCTTCGAAATACATCGACAGGGGAAGGACCCTGAACAAAGAGCCCGTTCTACAGAGCGACGCTACAATTTCATACGCCGGCGCGACTATCGGGGCTTGGTCTAATTATAGCCTTAACAACAAAAAGAAGAACGGTCAGGAGAAAGGTAAAGAGCTGCAGTTCACAGAGACCGATCTTTTCGCTAAATACACTTTCAATCTCGGGGATTTCATTAATGACGGTTTTTTATCCGGTCAACCGGGAAAAAGCGCCCCGAAATTCCTCGACCGCGTGAATATTTCGGGCGGGTATAATTACCGGTTCTTTTTCGATTTCCCGGGACCTTTGGTCTATGAAGAGAACGATGTGGAGTTCGCGTCTTGGGCGACCGACGCCATGAATACAAGCGAATTGTCCCTGGGCATGGACCTGGACATGCCCTTGAACCCCTATGTCATGGCATACCAGGACCTTGACCAGGGGCGGGGCGACTTTTCCGGAAAAGCAATGCCGTACAAGATGAGCGGTAACGGGCTGTACTACATGGCGGGGATAAGCCACACTTTTTATCTATTCGCGGATCATAAGAAAAGATCCCCTGCCATAAAAGAAAAGTTCAAGTACCTGGATTTCAGGGGGATTTCAACGACGCTCGGCTTATCCGCGAGTTTCATCGACGGCTACTGGACGGACGGCGTGGGGTTCGGCGATATGGTCTATTCCTGGTCGATAAATATCCCGGTCCTGAAGTATTTCAGCATAATACCCGTGGTGCATTATTCAAGCCTCCTGGACAGGGACGTTTATAGGTATGAGGAGAACAGCAAATTTTTCGCCGGCGTGAAGATCGCCGCGAAGTTCCGGTAGAGCCCGTCCGCTGCTATTTTTCAGGCTGCTTAAAAAAGAGGGTTAATCTGCCCTTATCGTATTTCAGCCGGAGTATCTTAATAGTGGCCGTTGATTGACGAATGACCTCGTTGATGGAGTCTTCCAACTGTTTAAGTATGAACCCGGTTATGTGTATCCCTCCGATAGTGAGCTTGCTGATCTTTGTGTCGAACGCCTGGCCATCGCCAATAACATTGATGATAAAGGCTTGCGCGATGTTGATCTTTAAAGGCCCGGCATTGATGACGGCCGTGCCGGAGAATCCGGTCTCGTCTATGGTCATCTTAATATTGCGGAGCAGTGTTTCTTTTTCAACCCCCGGAAAGAATTCAGAGTTAAGGGCCTCTTCCGTGTAAACGTACTCGAAGAGCCTCTCCGGGAAGTCACCGGAGAATGCGGATAGCTTATCCGAGATGCGGCGTGAAACGGCGGGGAGCACCGGCCTCAGGAAATTTAACGTATCCATGCCTTCGCGGACGACCTTTGAGAGAACGGCTCTTTCACCCGGGTTGAGGAGCCGGATAAGTTTATTGTTCCCGTTTTTCGGATCGATCTCATAGAAAGCAACGGATCCTTCCTCAACGGCAACTTCAACGCTGACCTTAGCGGATTTGACCAGGGATTTGTAAGAGACCGTTACCACCACGGTGGTCACGAGTGCCATTACAAGTGCCGTAGAAACAAGAATGGCGATGATTATGAAAATAAATCTTTGCATGGCCGGGGGCTCCTTTTGTTGCTTTTCATGATACAATAGAACCCGCGGGTTGTACAATATGAAAAATCGACCTAAAGTAGCGGTGAGTAAGTGTCTCCTGGGTGCGAGGTGCCGGTGGGACGGTGTTCCCAGGCCTGATGAAAGGGTGATGGAAATAGCGGGTTCCGTCGAATTTATTCCGGTCTGCCCGGAGACGGGCATAGGGCTTGGCGTGCCGAGAGAGCCTGTCAGGATCGTATCTTCGGGAAAAGAAGTAAGGCTCATCGAAAAATCGACTGGGCGTGACCTTACGGATAGGATGATGCGATTTGCCTCTAAGACTCTCGGGGCTTTGGCTGATATTGACGGCTTTATCCTGAAAGACCGGTCCCCTTCATGCGGGGTGAGAAATGCGGGCGTGTACGCTTCACGCCGTTCAGCCGATCCGGTAAGGAAGACGAGCGGGTTTTTCGCTAAAGAAGCGATCAGGAAGTTCAGGGGAACGCCGGTCGTTACGGAAGGCCGTCTCGCTTCCGGGCCTGCCAGAGAGGAGTTCCTGCGAAAAATAACCTTGTCGGCGCGGGGTAGGGCGGATAGAATACGGAGAGTAGTTTGTGATTTGTGATTCGTGTTCCGGTTGGAAAGGTTGGATAACTTATACGAACCACTGTTAACCAAAAGGAGATGATATGGAACGGAAAAATGTCGCTACAATTAAAGGTAATCCCATCACGCTTGTCGGGGCGGAGCTGAAGGTTGGAGGATCGGCTCCGGATTTCAAAGTGTTGGACGCTGGGCTTCAGGAAGTCACCGGAGATACCTTTAAGGGTAAGGTGAAGCTCATTTGCTCCGTGCCTTCCCTGGACACGCCTATTTGCGACCTCGAGATAAAAAGGTTCAATGATGAGGCGGCTATGCTTTCTAAAGAGCTCGTTATCCTTTTTATCAGCATGGACCTTCCGTTCGCCCAGGCAAGGTTCTGCGAGGCTTTCGACATAAAAAAGGTAAAGACCTTCTCCGACCACAGAGACGCTGATTTCGGCGAAAAATTTGGGGTTCTCATCAAAGAGCTAAGACTCCTCTCGAGAGCCGTCTTCATTATCGATAAGGACAACAAGGTAAGGTACACCGAGTACGTAAAAGAAGTCACGACCCACCCCGACTATGATGCCGCCCTCGCCGCGCTTAAGAAGATCGTAAAGTGACCAGGAAAATAGGGACGTCACCCATTAAATTTTAATGGGTAACGTCCCTATTTATTTTGACATGAGGGTTTTTCCCAAATCCGCTTTGTTAGTGTTAAAAAAAGTTGCACATTTGTTTTCTTGGGGGATACTTGGATAGAGGGAATGAGTAAAGTCCCATTGGCTTAGAAAATACCCAACATTAATATTATAGGGGTTTTTATGCCCTGTTAACAAAAAAATTTTATATGTTTAAGAAATCGATGAATACTATAATTTTTAATAAAATAACCAGGGTCTTAACGGCGCTGGTGTTTTGCGTTACTGCGGTCCTTTCAGATATGGCCTTGGCAGAGAGTGTCCAGGATGTCCTCCCGAACGCGGTGATCGGGCCGGGCGTGTCCGGGGGTATAGATCCCGGTGCTTTTTCACTGCCGCCGAACCTCGGCTTGGTGAAAGACATCTATTGCGCGCGAAATGAGGAAAAAGCCGCACGGACGAGACCAGTCGTCATACACATCCAGGACGCGCATTGCAACTATTACGCGCAAATAAAGATCGCCGAGATCATACGGTATTTCAGGGATAACCACGGGGTCAATACCGTGAATCTGGAAGGCGGCACGGGCCAATACGACCTTTCCGTTTTTACGGAAATCGCCGATAAAGATATAAGGCGCGGCGTCGCGGAACATTTTCTTAAAAGCGGCGTACTTAGCGGCGCGGAATATTACGCCGCTACTAACCCCGAAAAGGCCTTCCTGTGGGGGATAGAGGATCCGGAACTTTATGCGCGGAACCTTAAAGTCTACAGGGACGCGGCCGGGAGGGAACAAGAGACGGAAAAGGGTCTCGAGCTATTGGAAAGGGCTCTGGAAGGGCTCAAATCATCGGTCTACACCGATAAGCTAGCGGAGTTCGACAGATCCTATGCCAGGTATAAATCAGGCGGGATCGACCTTAAGGAGTACGCCGTTTATCTTCAGGCGAGCTCGCTCGAACTTGGTATCGGGACGGATGCTTTTAAGAATATCGGCCTCCTTTCACGGGTCATTGAAGCCGAAAAAGCCGTCAATTTCAAAAAAGCCGATAACGAAAGGGGGGATCTTCTCTCACTTCTTGGAAAAAAACTTTCAAAAAGGGAATCGAGGGGGATAGCCATTAAAACCCTGTCATTCAAGAACGGGGAGATAAGCCAGACCGATTTCTACGGCTATTTAGCGGAGATGTCAAGGTTCGCGGGGGTGGATGTCCCGGCCTCCTTTCCCGAGCTCGGCCGGTACATAGGGTATATAACCATGTACGCCGAACTGGACAGGTCAATGGTGGTAAAGGAGATGCGTGACATAGAGGACGCTATAAGGGGGAAACTATGTGTTAACGACGACCAGCGGGAACTGGGGAAACTTTCCATGACGTTCGCGTTGTTAAAGAACATTTTCAAGTTCACGCTAACGAGGGAGGATTGGGGATACTATAAGGAGCGTAAAGAGGATTTCAGTATCTCGAATTTCAGGTCTTTTATCGGTAAGCATGGCGCCCTGTCGGGGATAGCCGGGTCGGTGGAGATCGAGAGGCTCGACGGTTACAGGGAAAGCATATCGGAATTCTTCGAGTACTCTTTTAAAAGGGACGAGGCTTTCATTAGAAATATGAGGTTCCATCCCGAAGGGGAACATGCACGGGGGAAAGGCGCCCGGGACATAACGATAATGATCACGGGGGGATTCCACGCCGAGAATATTTGGGAGCTTTTCCGGTCAAGGGGAATGGATTACATATCGATAATGCCCGGGTTCACATCGCCCGAAGGATATAAGAACCCCTATTTCGACCTTTTATCCGGTAAAAAGACCGGGTTCATAGGCGAGTTAATGTCGGCTTTAAGCGCGATGCAGGTGGCCAGTCTCTGGAACAGCCTGGGCCTGGAGCTGGACGGGGAGTTCGCCGAGTTCGCCCGAGCGGCGGTTAAGGCGATGGCCAGGATAAGCGGGACCAAAGAACCTTTCAAGATCCGGGTCAAACCCGCCGGGAAAGAGACAAAGGAAGGCTGGGTGGTATTCAGCGCGAACGACGGAGGCGAGCCCGAATGCCGGTTCACACCGGCCGATCCCGGTCCTGGGATAAAGGGGGACGCGACCGTTGTCTCCAAGGACCCGGGGGAAATAACCCGTGCCATCGAAACGATGTCGAACCCCGATGCGGCTGTCCCGAGGGCAAAAGAAAGGCCGGTAACGGAAGAGCTGAAAATGAGAGCAAAAGCTCTCGTCAATAGATTAACGTCGATCTCCGACCGCGACGAGCGCAGAAAATCACTGGAAGAGCTCAGGGAGATCGGCAATAACGCCCTTGTCCTGGAAACGGTAAAGAAAGAGGCGGGCATCGAGTTCGATCTTTCGGCCGAGCCGGATTACCGGTCTTTTGGGGTAGATGAAAAGGCAAGGAGCGAAGTTGAAAAATTACCCGGGCTGGGGAAATTCCTGTTCCACCGGGATAACCTGGCAAAGCTCGCGAACCTCATGTCGAGGTTCCGCATGGTTTACGATTACAAGGATTCCGTGCCGAATAATGCGCCATATCTGAAATACGCCTGGGATAACGGCCTGGCTTATTGTCTTACGCCTGGAGCCGAAGTGGAATTATGGTGTTCGCCGGCGAGCGGATCGTTCAGAAGGCACATTTTTTTCGTGACGGAGAACGGAGTTATAAAAGACAAGCTGGAAATAAAGATGTCCGGAGAAAAACCGGGGAAAGAGAATATGGCCGATGTTTTCGGGGGATGGGATATAAAGGCTGAGGATAAGGATGAACACGTGTTCCGGCCTTTATATAGTTTTAATTCGTTAGAGGCCATGCCGTATATGTGGAACGCAAATTTACAGCTTTACAATACAAGGCGCGAGTCTTTAGGTTTTTATCTTTATAAATATGAAGATGGCATAAGGATCGAACTTGAAGGGGATCTCTTCGATCTCAGCGTCCTTGGGATAAATAAAGAGAAGATAAAAAAGCATCTGGCGAAAGAGGTGTTAAAGAAGGCTCTTTTTTTTCATTTGCGTAACGGCCTCGTAGGGACCCCTGTGCCGGAGATCGCGGGGATTCAATACCTGAGTAAGGCCGAACAGGAGGAAAGAAGGGAGCTGGGTTGGCTGAAGGAGCTAATTAGAAGCAATACGGACATGCATATAGAGAATTTCAAGGTGATCACCGAGGATCTGGATATCCTTCTCGCCAGGACGGGGGAACTTTCCGAAAAAGAGATATTGTCTAAGATCAAGGTGAAACAGGTGGGAGACCTGCAGGGGTTTCACGGGCAAAAGTACACGAGGGTAAGGACGGGCGCCAAAGAGGAGTTCAGCGATAATACTTTTAATAGGATGATCGGTGAAGAGATGTGGAGCATGCTCCTCCGGCTGCAAACGGTCATGCTGAGAGGTAGCGCCCGTGAAACAATGAAGTGTTTCATCGAGGCGGTCGAGGAGATGGGCCTTGAGAAGGAAGCGCGCCGGGTATACGTGAACCTCTACGAACAACTTACCGATGCCGACGCGAAAGTGCTCGCGAAATGGGCAGGCGCGGCCGGAGCCGCGCGCGCGGAAGACGTCGGGCCTTCGCTCATAGGCAAGGTTACCGACGATAATGGGAAGATCTGCAATAGAATAGCGGGGATCGTGACGACCGGCGGGATATTCAAAAGACTTTCGGTGACGATGGCTTCGGATAGCGGTACTAAAACAGTCCATGCCGGCATTATCCTAGACCGCCGTGGGGCGATCGCGGCCAGGGGTAAGGAAGCCATGAAAGTCTTTCTTCAGAAAGCCGAGGGGCAGCGTCAATATCTGACTGAACGCGAGGAAAAGGCGCTCGATAGTTTTAAGAGATGGCTTAATGATACTAACGGTTACGGGATAGTCCCGATAGGAGGATCCGCGATAAAAGGACTGATCGACCATACTGCAAGAACAGTATATCTCGCGAAAAACCTTGCCGATGATCCCCTGGCGCTGTTCCATGAATGGGGAGAGCTGCATATCAGGCTGACCGTTAAGGACAAGGGAGAACAAAAACATATCAGCCCGCATACGGTCTTGCGCGGCGTCGGGAAGGACCTTAGGTATGCGTTCATGGCGGAGTATGGCGAAGACACTGTTAAAGGCTTTGTGCATATCCGTAACGCCATTGAAGCGCGCCTGATATCGGACTACGCCGGGAACCCGGGGAGTATCAGCAAATACCGGGGTCTGAGGATCAGGTCAGGGTTTAGCCCGATAACGGAAGACGAGGTAATGCTGATGAAATACAATTATCTGCAGGGGAGGCGCGGGGTTCGTTTGTTGGGAGGTTTACAGGACCTTCTTTCCCCGGGGACCGAGAACGATGACCTGACGGAAAAAGCGGCGAATAAAAAATGGCTGGCCGGGCCGGTGAGCCTTATGAACGCGGTGGTATTGCCGTTAATAAGTCTCGTGTTCATGAATAACGGGGTGAGCGCGGCCCGGAAAGCCTGGGCGTTCCTTAACATGACGGGCGTTATGGCTTTAAGCCCGATAATTTCTTTGGCGCGGGTGTTCATGCCGGTTAATGTCTATAAAAAAATAGTTTACGCGCTCGTGTTATTGACCTTGATCGAGGTAATGGCGCATCCTATACATGGAACATATTCGCCGTCATTCGATCCTGGCTCTCAAACGGTGACGTTGAACTTAGTTGTCGAAGAGACGGCGCGGATAATTGCAGGGACCGAAGTGGGGGCCATGCTGGAAGATCTGGGGAAAAAAAATGATATGAAGGTGACCGTGGACGGGAATATCGCCGGAGAATATACCGAAAATGACATGGAGGAACTTGAAAACCGGGTCATGAACGTTACAGATGGAGGGAAAATTGATCCGGTCACCGGAGAAAAGGTCACGGAAGTGGTGATAGGCGAGAACGCAGCTGGGAATGACCTTGAGATAAAAGCTATTTATTCGGACAGCGTGAAAACGTTGCTGACGGGGTCAGTATCCTCCTACATGAAATTACTTAATAACCCCGAAAAGAAGGCAAGCATGGGCGAAGCCCGGAAAGCTCTTCTAAATGAGACAGATCGGTTGGATAAAGGCCTCAAGGGGCCAATGGATGCCTTGTTGCGACTGATGCCCGATCTTGAGACGGCTTTAAGGAATGTCCAGCGTCTCAGGCAGGAGGCGGGTGAGGTCAATAGGCGTTTGGCCGGGACAGGCCAGGGATATTTTATTATGCCTTTTGAGAGCCCGGATGAAAAGGGAGAAGAGAGCCTGAATATGTTGATCTATGCGGGTAAATATGATGCCGGAGAAGGGAGCATCTGCATGAAGGGTGTGCGGATAGACGATAACAAGTTCGACCCGGGCGCCGCCGGGTTCAACATAGCGGGGAGCGATATAACTCTCGTAAATATGGGCTCCTGCGTCGCCGAAGCCGTGGACATTGTTAAGGGGCATGAAGAGATCGGAAGGTTAAGAGCTCTGCCGGATAACGCCGCGGGAGAAGATAAAGATATCAGGGCTTATGTTGTCGCCAGGGATAAGGTGTACGCGAGTGAATTTACCGATCCGGCGACTGGGAAATTCCGGCCGGAGGACGAGATAGCTGGTCTTATCTCCGACAACCATGAAGCGCATGAACGCAGCCACGCTTCATGGGCGGGCGACGGCCTTCCTGAGACCGGTAGTGGGGTACCGGCAGCGAAGGAGCTTAGGAGTTTTCTCAGACAGCTTGAAAAAGGCCCGAATCCGGGTTATTCGATCGTGAGGTTGGTCCAGTTGACCGACGAGGTGAATATGCGGCTGATGCCCCATTATGAGCCTATAAGGCGGATACTGAGTAACTATGCCAACGGCCTGGGCATGGGAGAGACCGATCTCGATGACTATGGGAAAAGGGCTGAATTATTCGGGAAGGTCGCAAAGAAGGTCGCCACAGAAGACGGGAAAAATGAGATGCGGGATATGGCCCGGAAAATGGAATCCGAAATGTTCCCCGGAGGGAAACTTCCGGGCGAGCGCCCGTCGCTTATCGGCAAGGTCAAGGGAAAGAACGGGATAGTGACCCATTTTGATATCAGCGAGCCGGCATTCGGGGTTGTCAGGTTCGCCGGGGATGATAGGGTAATAGAGGTCGGCAGATCAGAGGATCAGGGTAATTACGCCAAGGAGTTCACCGAACGGATCAATTCCGCAATAAGGGGAAATAATTACCTTACGGAAGAGGAGAAGGCTCACGTCAAAGCGTTATCCTCGGAGATAGCGGGTATGGAGATCGTCGTCATACAGGATCACGATAAAGACGGCGATACCCTGCGCGGCGGGATAGACAGGGCGATGAGGAAAATTTATCTGTCCGACAGCCTAGCGCGATCGCCTCTAGCTTTTCTACACGAATTCGGCGAAGGTAACGATCTTATAGAAGGAAGGCCGGCGGAACTGACGAACCACAGCGCTTTAAGAGGCGCCGGCAAGGACGCCCGGGCGGATTTCGAGCTCATAAAGAATGAAGAAGGCATCTTTGATCCGGAAGTATTGATAAAGAAACTCAATGAAAAAATGAAAAGGCCATTGACGGGCAGTGAAGTTGCCCTTATCCGTTACAATTTCTCAATGAGGGAGAAACCCGGTTTCAAAAAATGTTTCGCGCGGTTCGGCGCTTACTCCATGCTGATGGGTTTCCAGGACAGGCTGGACCCCTATTCGAATATGGCGTTCAGCGAAGGGTTAAGGGGCATGAGCGACGATATACGCGGGGACGTGATGAACATAGTGATCAGCCGGTTGTCACTTTTCCAGAGCGCGGCCCAGGAAAACTGGGCGAGGAAGACCGAAAGAAAATTCAAGAAGATAGGAGTGGATACCCTTTTCCGGGGCTATAACGACGTTGAAAGCCTTAAAGAGGCCGTCGATGCGGCGATAATTGAACTCGGAAAAAATGACGATAAACAGCCTAATATCTACATCAATTGTCTTGTAGAAAGCGCCGAGAAACCCGGGAAAGAATACGAAGAGATACACGCGTACATAAACGGTAAATATCCGGAGTTCATGGAAAGGATCGTACTGCAGAAAGACGTTTCAGCCGTAGGGTCGGGTGTCAGCATTGATGAGTTCAACGTGGATGTCCTTAAGGTGATCTCTTTTGGCAGTATCATGCTGAACGATAAACGTCTTAGCAAGTTCGCCTCTTTCGATGATGAGGCGCTTGTGGCCAGCCGTAAACGGCTTGTAGAGTTCATGAAGAAGTCTGGCATGTTCAAAGGGACTTATTTCGAGGATGTCGTAGAAAACACCTATTTCCTCCCTGGCCGGAACGAAGCCCAGAACTATCAGTCCTTCATGAACGGTCTGTTGAAGGGCCTCATTCCCGTCCGACTGACACCGGTAGATATCAACGATATAGCTGAATACAACGCTAGCCTGGAAGAAGTTTACAGGTCGCTATAAGCAAACAACCTTATATGATCGAAATACCTCAGTTCTTTTCTGAGTAGCGGCGAGAGAGTAAGCCTGTCATTTTTTCCGGTGCTACACGTATGCACCAAGCGGGGTGCGGACATCCTCTCCGAGCCTTCCCCCGGGAATTTCTTCACGCATTTCACATGCCGTTTTTAGACCTTGCAAATTCACCCATCCTCAGCCTTCGGCTTCGGAGGGCGAGCTGCAAGCAAGGAGGTTGTCATAAAAACGGCATGCGAAATGCTAAAATTCCCGAAGGGGCCCCTTTGCTCTTCGAGGCTGTCCGCACCCCGCTTGATGCGCTTCGGAAGTTCGGTAAGGATCGCGTTAAGACCCGCTAGGGATCTTTTATTTTTGCTTTATGAAGAGTCAACTATTCCCACGAATGGGTTATCATTGGCAAGTAATATCGTTTTAAGCGAATCAAGTACATCCATCCCGTTCAGTTTGGCTCTCTGGATCAGGCTCATATTAGCGATTCTATTCAATATTTTCTAGTTCGGGGCCGGGAACCTGAAATCCGTGATAGCTGAATGGCAGAGCTTGAGTCCGAAGATCTTATCGAATACTTTACGTATAGCCCCGTCGGAGACTTAAACGTCATATTTCATATTTGTTTTCGTGTGGCGGATCTCGGGTGTCAGGCGAGTAAGGAAAAATGACAGGCTTAGGCTCCTAGCTAGCGTCTAGAAATGTCTGAGGTGTTACCTTCGAGATGGAATGGATCTACCGCCGTAAGATAAAAAATAGCAAGAAATTTTATTTGCTATAACCCTCATGGTGTAATAAAATAGTTCGTCCCTCTTTTCGCGGCCGCCGCTCCAGCCGAACGCGCTACGCGCGGGAGGCAACTTTTCCTGCCTATAAATAATATCCCAGGAAATAAGTCCCTCGAGATATTTAGCTTCCTGCGTTTTCGTC
>JADGBR010000045.1 GCA_015231405.1 Candidatus Omnitrophota bacterium
ACACACACACACACAATAACAACCGGGTAATGAACGGCTCAGTTGATCTATAACGCCGTCATTGCGAACCCCGCAAAGCGGGGTGAAGCAATCTCTATAGATTGCTTCGTCGGCCTCTGGCCTCCTCGCAATGACGGGGTACGTACATGACCGGTAAGAGACAGGAAGCAGCATCCTCGATTATACCCGCGTACAATTGCTTCCATCCCGCAATTTAGCCGATAATAATATTATGCAGACCGAAAAGATCGTTTTTGATCACTCGGTACCTAAGGAACTGCTTATTAAACTGAGCGGGGATTGGCGCGAGGCCCAGGGACGAGTTCCCGCGAAAGAGTTAGCCGCGCGGATTAAAAGCCATCCGGAGATCGCCGTGATCATTATAAGTGTTTCCGGGGATCTCCTGTGGGACAGCGGTCTTATATCTTTTTTGCTTAAGCTGTTCCGGGAATGCGAGCGTAAGAACATCCGTCTCGTTCGGGAAGGGTTGCCTCCGGGAGCCCAGAAGATACTGGCACTCGCTTTAAGGGTACATAAAGAGAACATCCCGCCTCGTAAGCCCAGCGGGACGTTTTTCGCGAGATACGGGGATAAAGTATTAGCGAGCGTAGAAAGCCTGCGTCGTGCGTTAGAATTCTTAGGGGAAATAGCGGTCTCTTTGGGCCGCCTGATCACGGGCAGGTCGAGGTTCCACGGCGATGATCTTATGCTTATTCTCGAAAGAAGCGGGGTCGATACGCTGCCGCTTGTGTGCCTCATAAGTTTACTGGTAGGGATGATCCTCGCATTCGTCGGGTCGATCCAGCTCAAAATGTTCGGCGCGCAGATCTATATCGCGAACATAGTTGGTATATCCATGGTCCGCGAATTATCGGCGGTGATGACCGGAATAGTTCTCTCCGGGCGTATCGGGGCGTCGTTCGCGGCGGAGCTGGGGATGATGCAGACGAACGAAGAGATAGACGCGCTCAAGACTTTAGGCGTTTCTCCCGTCGAGTACCTGGTCGTGCCGCGGATCCTGGCTTTAGTGGTCATGATGCCTCTTTTGACCGTATACGCGGACCTTATGGGCGTTTTGGGGGGCTATCTCGTCAGCGTGGGGATGCTGGGCATTAATCCGGTAGAGTATCTGAGCCATACCCGGTTGGCCGTGAAGTTCAGTTACGTATGGATAGGGCTTATCCACAGTTTTGTTTTCGGCGCGATCATCGCGTTCAGCGGTTGTCTCTCGGGTATCAATTGTGAAAGGACCGCTTCCGGCGTAGGCGTCGCCGCCACCGGTGCGGTGGTCGCCGGAATAACCGGGATCGTGATCGCGACCGCGGTGATCACGTTCATTTGCCAGGTAATAGGAGTATGAACTATGGTCGGGGTAAAAGATCCGGTCGTCGAAGCGCGGGGCCTCGACCTGGGGTATGAAGGCCATCCCGTGATGCGGGGACTTAGCTTTAGCGTGAATAAGGGCGATATCTTTATCGTCATGGGCGTGAACGGATGCGGGAAGAGCACTTTGCTTAAGAGCCTGATCGGCCTCCGGGCTCCGGAAAAAGGCAAGGTCTTATACTCGGGAAAGAGCTTTTGGGATGAAGATGAGAAAGGACAGAAGGATATTATGAGGCGTTTCGGGGTACTTTACCAGGGCGGAGCGTTATGGAGCTCCTTGACGATAAAAGAGAACGTTGCGCTCCCGTTACAGCTTGCCGCGAAGTTATCCCGCGGCGAGATCCTGGACATAGTAGCGTTAAAACTGGCGCTGGTGGGGCTGGAAGGATACGGCGATTTTCTTCCTTCCGAAATAAGCGGCGGCATGCGTAAAAGAGCGAGTCTCGCCCGGGCGATCGCGCTCGATCCGGATATCATTTATTTTGACGAGCCTTCATCCGGTCTTGACCCGATAAACGCGAGGAAGCTCGACGATCTTATCCTGGAGCTCAGGGACGGTCTAGGCGCGACGGTAGTCGTCATTACGCATGAGATCGCCAGTATCCTGGCGATAGGGAATAATTCGGTGTTCCTTGACGCGGAAAGTAAGACCATGATCGCCGGAGGCGACCCTAAGGAACTTCTGGCCGGTTCCGGGGATCCCAGGGTCATCCGGTTCTTAACGAGAGCCGGGACCGGGGAGAGTGAAAGATGAGAGTTAAAGCGAACAGGACATTGGTAGGGATCTTTGTGGTATCAGCCCTGGTTATCCTGATAGCGGGAACGGCGATCTACGGTTCGGGAACGCTTTTCAAAAAAACTAACAGGTTCGTCCTGTATTTCGACGGTTCAGTTAAAGGCCTTTCGATAGGGGCGCCGGTAATGTTCCGGGGGGTCAGTATAGGCATCGTCCAGGACATCAGCCTGATCTACGATAAGACGGCCGGGACTATCATGCTGCCCGTGATCGTGGAGATCGAGGAGGGTCGGATCAAGGGCGCCCCCAGTTTCGGGGAAGAGGGCGGTGATAAGAAGATGATCGCGCTCGGACTCCGGGCAAAACTTGAAGTGCAGAGTTTTTTGACCGGTCAGCTTATGATCCTTTTTGATTTTTATCCGGATAGACCGGCGGTACTCAGGGGTATACTGAAAGGGTATCCGGAACTGCCAACTCTGCCGATATCCAAGGATATATTTGAGCTTATGGACGAAATGCCGATCAAGGAGATGGCTAGAGACCTCGCATCTTCCGCCAAAGGGATCAGTAAACTGGTGAATTCAAGCGATCTCGAGAGAAGCTTTTATGAGTTCCCGGACGCTATCCGGGAGACGAAAGAGGCGATGCGTTCGTTCAGGCTGCTTACCGATTATCTGGAGATGCATCCGGAAGCGATATTGAAAGGAAAATCCGTTAAAAAAGGAGAATAAGATGAGAAGGAGAGGTACGCGCGCCATTAAGGTCATAAGCGGTTTGGCGCTTGCCCTCGCCCTCACGGGATGCATGTCCATGCCCGTCTCCAATACCCCCGAGTCCCGGTTCTATATCCTCGACGCGGCTCATGGAGCGCGCGTAAGGAAGAACACGATCACCGGTTCCGAAGTGATGGTCGGGGTCGGACCGGTCAGGGTCCCGGAATATCAGATGAGGCCGCAGATGGTGACCCGGGGCCGGGAAAAGACCGTCGAATTCGCTCAATTCGACCGCTGGGGAGAATCTCTTGACCGTGGAGTGGCGCGCATCATCGAAGAGGATCTCACGGCGATCCTTCCGGGAACAAATTTTACTTTGTACCCCTGGAATTCGTATATCCCGGTCAAATACCAGGTGAGAGTAGAAATAGTCCGGCTTGATTGCGAGCTTTACGGCGATCTCGTCCTTACGGCGGAGTGGGAGATCATCGACGTCGAGAACTCAAAGACTTTGATGATAAACAAGTCGGAATTCACGGGACCCATAATTCCTCAAAATTATTCAGGTCTGGCAGCGACATTAAGCACGGCATCAGCCTCACTAAGCCGAGAGATAGCCGACGCGCTCTCAACGATTGAAACCCATCCCCGCACCCCATCTCCTGATAAGCCATAAAGGCGATGCGGTAACAATTTGTGCTGACTTTGATCATGAGATCCTGAACTCAGACTGTGTCGTAATAACAGTTTTTGACAAATTGGCCGTCATTGCGAGGGCACGAAGTGCCCGAAGCAATCTCTGTAACTTATTATTTCTACAGGGATTGCTTCGTCGTTCGCTCCTTCGTCGCTCACTCCTCGCAATGACGGATCAAACTAATATTCGAATTATGACACAGTCTGACTTGTTATACCCAAGTACAATTGATTAAAATCCCGTCCTGCCCATAATAGGACCGTAGTGACAATACATTAAAGGAACGGACAAAAAAAGGAAGGTGCTATATGAACAGAGCGTTTTGTCGTGTGCTAATGGTCATTGCCGCGGTATTCGCCGTCGCTGACGCGACGGGATACGCCGCTACAACGGCTCCGGCGAAGGAAGGGATCACCAACGCAACAGGTACGAAATGTAATAATTTCACTTTTGACGGAACGAAATCTACGGCCCTCGGTAAAGGGAAACTGACCTATCTCTGGGATTTCGGGGATGGTTCGACCAGTACTTCTCCCATAGTCCAGCATATGTATGCGAAAGGGGGAGAGTATCGTGTGACCCTCACGGTCACCGACGAATCCGGGACACCATGCAATAAGGATATGGCGCCCCTCACGATCAGGGTAAATATGGCACCGAACGTTACATTCACAGGTCCCGACGCGGTATGCGCAGGGTCGGAAGCTATGTTCGACGCCAGCGGCACAACGACAGATACCGCTAGGAAGCTTACCTATACATGGGATTTCGGCGACGGCACCAAAGGGGACGGGGTAAAAGCGGCCCATACCTATACTAAGGGCGGGAACTACCAGGTTCAGCTCACGGTGAACGATGACCTTAAAACGGAATGTTCGGTCGCTTGCGCGAGCAAGTGCGTAAAGATAAATTCCGTTCCGGTCGCGGACGCCGGAAAGGATATAAGGATGTGCAGCCTGACGGCCAAGGACGAATATAAGGTCGATTTCAACGGGACCGGGACCGACCCGGACGGCGACGCCCTGTCCTATGCATGGGATTTCGGCGACGGGACAAAAGGCACCGGAAGCGATGTGTCGCATGTTTACGCGAAAGGCGGGGCGTATACGGCCACGCTTATGGTGAACGATAGTTTGAACACAGCCTGCAGCGGAGCTTCCGATACGGTCAGCGTTAAGCTCATGAAGGGGGCTGTCGCGGTGGCGAGTTCGGGTAAGAAAGGAGTGATAAGCGTATGTTCCGGCGATACAGTTGAACTCGACGGGTCATCATCGTATGTTGAACCCGGCCAGACCGGTGACTATACATGGGACCTCGGTGACGGAACAACGGCGAAAGGGGTAAAGGTCTCTCATAAATACGAAAAAGGCGGAAAATACTGGGCGACCCTGCGTGTCAGCGATGGCAGAGCATGCGAAGAAGGCGGTACCGTGCTAACTTCATCGGACAGCGTCGGCGTCTTCGTGAATAATATCCCGACAGCTGTGCTCGCTAAACCGGACGGCGTTTGCGTGGGCAATCTGGGCGTATTCGATGGATCCGGATCACATGACCCCGACGGCGATGCGCTGGTATATAGCTGGGATTTTGGGGACGGGACGGTCCTTGAGGGTAACGCGAAAGAATCCCATCGTTATCAGAAAGGCGGAGCATATAAGGTCACTTTAATGGTCGATGACGGCATGGGGACTGCATGCTCGAAATCGTCGACGAGCGCGGATATCAGGGTCAATACAGCTCCTATCTCGAAAGTCGGCGTTCTGACCATATGTTGCGTAGGATTGCCGGGTATATATAACGGCCTGGCGTCTTCCGATCCCGACGGAGATAAGTTAAGTTATTTCTGGGATTTCGGTGACGGAGCCACTGCGACAGGGGCGACTCCGGAGCATACTTACACAAAACCCGGGACATATAAGATCACCTTTAGGGTGGACGACAATACCGGAACGCCTTGCAGTACGTCGTATAGCTGTTATGAAGCGGATATTCACGAGAATCCGACGGCTGTTCCGACGATAAGGTAGTAGCGTTAAGCGGATGTGTTAGATATTGACGGAAATAAGGTATAACAAAGGAGAAAACATGAAAAAGTTACTCGGAATATGCGCGGCAGTGTTCTTAACGTCAGTGGCAGCGGTAACGCTCGCCTTAGCGGGAGATTCGGGTGTGTGCGGCACTGGGGTAAGGCCGGTTCCGTGCGGCACTTCGGCAGGGACATGTAATACGGAAACCGTAAGCGGACCATGTTATAAACCCGCCCCCGTAGAGGGAAGATACAAAAGGAACATCTTAAATAACAGGGTTCCTACTCAGACGGAAACAGAGGGGACATGGAGCAACGACGCCGCAGGTACCCATTGCTATAGAATAACAGGTTGCGCGCCTTCGGAAAACAGGTAAGAAGACAACGAAAGCCTTGGAGGATGGCCGGCACGATCCGGCCATCCTCCGAACGGGGTATAGATTGATCACCAGAAAAATAGTCTTAGGGATGTTCGTCCTCGGGGTGATCCTGGGAGTCTCCCCCTCCGTGAATAGCCAGCCGGTCGACCCTAGTAAGCCCACTCTCATTATCTTCCATTCGCCAGGGTGTTCTTTTTGCGTCAAGGTCAAGCGCGAGATAGTCCCTGAAATAACGGCAAAGTATGATGACAGGATCGTACTGGAATACAGGGACATCGACAGCATAGAGAACTATACGCTTATGCTGGGTCTCGAGGAAAAGCACGGCGTTACGGTAACGGGATCGCTTCCGGTATTATACATGGGGGGGCGTTTCATTAACGGTTATGAAAATATCAAAGACGGCTGGGAGAGCTTTATCGAAGGATCTATGGTCCACGCCGCCCAGGAAAAACCGGCCGTACTTCCCGAGGTTGACCTCATTTCAAGATTTAAGAGCTTTACTCCGGCCCTTATCATAGGCGTCGGATTTATCGACGGGCTTAACCCGTGCGCTTTCACTGTTATCATTTTTTTCATGTCGTTCATGGCGTTGCAGGGATATAAAAAAAGGGAATTGGCGGGTATAGGCCTCAGTTTCATTTTCGCGGTGTTCGTAACATACCTTTTGATCGGGATAGGGGCGTTCGGATTTCTTTATCGCCTGGATCGTTTCTGGCTCCTTGTAAAGATCATCAATTATTCGATAGGGACCTTTAGCGTCGTATTCGGCATTTTAGCCGTGATCGATCTTTTCCGGTTCATTAAAACCGGAAAGACCGACAAGATGATACTGCAGCTCCCCAGGGGCATCAAAGATCAGATACATAAGGTAATACGCGTGTTCGGCAAGGTGGTCAACAGGTCAGGAGGGGCGGTCTCCGGGCGAAAATCTTCTTTTAAGATCATCGCGAGCGCGCTCGTTACGGGTTTTCTTGTTTCGCTTCTCGAGGCGGTATGTACGGGGCAGGCCTATCTGCCTACGATATCCTTCATTTTAAAGACTTCCCCCTTGAAGACCCAGGCACTCGGGTACCTTCTTCTTTACAACGCTATGTTCGTGACGCCGCTGCTATTAATATTGATCTTCGCGGTGTTCGGCGTCACATCCGCCAGGTTCACCAAGGTGTTCCAGAAGTATCTTTTGGCGGTAAAGATCCTCATGGCGATCCTATTCTTCGCGTTCGGTATATTCCTCATATGGAGAGCGTGATCCCGGCGAAGTCCGTCCGAGCCCCTGTTATACCCAGGTACAATTGATTAAAACCACCCGAAGCACATAATGAGAGTATAAAACTTTTCGTAGGACAGTTTGAAGGTAATGGAAGGAATTCAAAACAGGAGGTAGAGTATGGGTACGGGAAAAAGGATGCGGGAAGCGAGGGCGATCTTGATAGGGGTTATCGGGGTCCTTATCATGGGAGGCGCGGCGCAGGTATTCGCCGCCGATGTGGATTCTAATACCAGGCTGAGAAGCGTATCCGGCATAATAACCGCGATCGACGTGAAGCTTGGCAAGGTCGCGATCGATAGCGACGCGGGCGAGAAGACGAGAGGGATAACTGAGTATAAGATCAATCTGAACGAAACGCGCGTGACGGACCCGACCGATACGAAGTTCCTCGTGATCAAGGACCTTATGGTTGGGCAGCATGTTACGATCGAATTGATCTCGAGCGCGCCGGGCGATCAGGAGGAAACGATGGCGAGGAAGATCATCGCCGATCCTATGCCTATGCCTCTCTACCAGGTAGCCAACGGCCAGGTGCGGGCGATAGACGGCGTGGCCGGGACGCTCCTTATCGAAGAGACGCCTTTACCGGGTCAGGGTGCCCAGGGGAGCATGACGACTTTCCATTTTGATCCGAAAAGCTTAGTCGTCATGAAAAGCCCGAGCATGGAATCCGTGCAGTTGGTGCTGAAGCCGGGCGATACGGTGAAAGTCGAATACGCGCTAAGGGACGGCCTGAAACGCGCAAGTTCCGTTACGCTGCTTTCGGCTGTGCCGGGAACTACCAGCACTACCACGACGACGAGCACTACCGTTACGCGGTAACTGGGGAAAGCAAAACGCCTGCCTGCAGGCAGGCATGGAGGAAAAAAAATGACGTACGCGACGGGATATAACATAGGGTTTGGCATAGGATACTGGTCGGTGGTACTGCTTTTGGGCGGGATAATAGGGTGGTTAGCGGCAAAGATAATGACGGGCCGGGGTTTCGGGCTAATAGGGGACGTTGTAGTTGGGGTCCTTGGAGCCGTACTCGGCAGTTGGATCGCCGGCATTGTCGGGTTGTCTTCCAGCACGTTTACGGGTGCTATGCTCGTGGCGCTTTTCGGAGCGGTGGTCTTAGTGGGACTAACACGTTTTATAAAACGGATCGCGCATTGATATCAGGTAAGAGAAAAGATCAACGCTAAAAAGGAGGATCTACATGGAAAAATATTTGAAAGTACTTGCGGCTATCGGTCTCGTAGTTTCGCTGTCGGGAATAACGGCACGCGCTGCCGAAACGGATGATCGGATCGTATCGTCGGCGAAAGAGTCTTACGTTTTCAAAACGTATCTGAAAGGAGATGATATCAAAACGGAGTCTAAGGACGGGATAGTGACCCTCTCGGGGACCGTTTCCGAGGAATCCCACAAAGCTCTGGCCAAAGAGACCGTGGCGAACCTGCCGGGCGTCAAAAGCGTGGACGATAAGCTGACGATAGAAGGCGAGCGTCCCGCAGAGGCGAGCGACGGATGGATAGGCACCCAAGTGAAGTGGTCGCTCATTTACAACCGGAACGTGAGCGGACTCGCTACGCAGGTATTGGTCAAGGACGGGGTAGTGACGTTAAGAGGCGAAGCCGAGAACCAGGCTCAAAAGGACCTGGCGGGCGAATACGCCAGGGACGTCAAGAACGTCAAAGACGTGAAGAACGAAATGACCATAGCTAAGGTCCCTAGCGAACCGAAAAAGAAGACCATCGGCGAGAAGATAGACGACGCCTCGGTCACAGCCCAGGTAAAGATGGCTTTCCTGATGCGGCACTCGACCAGCGCGTTTAAGACCGGCGTCTCGACAAACAACGGGGTTGTCACCTTGACCGGGAATGTCGCGAGCGAGGCCGGAAAAAGCCTGTCCGGAAAAGTAGCGGGCGATGTCAATGGAGTAACAAGTGTGGTCAATAATATGATCGTCGTGGAACCTGCGCCGAAAAAGTAGGATGGGGGGACAATGCAGATTGCAAGGATCGCAGCGATAGTGGCTGTAGCGTGGCTCTTTTACGGTCCCATACCGGTGTCAGCGTCGGTCCTGAACATGGGGGATAGTTTCGCGGTCCTGGCCGGATCGACGGTGACCAATACCGGGTCCAGTACCGTCAACGGCGACATCGGCGTCTGGCCGGGTAGTTCGATAACGGGATACGGATCTATAACGCATACAGGCGTTGTCCACCAGACGGATACTATAGCTCAGTTCGCCCAGGCGGATGTAACGACCGCTTATAACGGGCTTGAGGCTATGTCGTTCACAAGCGTTCTATCGGGGGATCTGGGCGGGCTCACTTTGACGTCGGGTGTATACAAGTATTCTTCGTCGGCGCAGCTGACGGGAACGCTGCTCCTTGACGCGGAAAACAACAACGGCGCGTACTGGGTTTTCCAGATAGGGACAACGCTGACGACCGCGAGCGGAGCGGCGATACAAGTGATCAATGTCGGCTCAAATCAGGGTTCCGATGACGGTGTTTTCTGGCAGATCGGCAGTTCCGCGACCTTAGGTACGGGCACAGCCTTCGAGGGGAATATTCTCGCGGACCAGAGCATAACTCTGAATACGGGGGCGTCGGTTTTGAATGGCAGGGTTTTGGCGATGAACGGCGCAGTCACGATGGACGGTAACACCGTAAGCAATGTTTGTCCGGCTCCCAATAACGGCCCGGGTTTTAACGGCGGATTATATTTTGACAGCCTGGGCAATATCCAGCCGCTGGGTCCGCAAAACCCGTCGACTGTGCCGGAACCGGCAAGCATGGCCATTTTGACATTAGGGCTAGTTGGTCTAGGTTATAGAAAAAAGCGGCTTCAAAAATAAAGGGGTGAATATGAATAATATCGGTATTTCGGTCGCGCTTTTAGCCGTAGGGGTCGTCTTGCTGGCGTTCGGTTATAACGCTTACCACTCGGCGAGTTCCGGTGTCTCGCGGTTCTTTACGGGCGCTCCGACAGACAAGGCTCTATGGCTCCTCCTTGGAGGGGTGGCCGCGCTCATTGTCGGGATAGTAAGTTTTTTACAAAAAAGGGGAATAAAATGAAAAAGAATTTACGGATAGTAGGTCTGGTGACGATGGCAGTCTTCGCCGCCGCTACGATCTTTTCCGCGGATCGTTCCGCGGCGAGACAGCAATACGAAGAGGATCTGACAAGTAACCCGAAACTTGACGAGGCGAATAAGCTTTATAAGAAAGCTATAGTCTCCATAAAGGAAGGCGATAGCGTGCACGAGCCCCAGAGGGCGGCAAAGTTCTACGCCGACGGAGAATCGTATCTCCGTAGAGCGGTCGCCCAACTGGGAGAGAGCGGAAGCAAGAACGCGATCGATGTTTCCAAAGAGATCGATCATTGCGAAAAGCTCGAAAAAGAAACGCATTCGAAGCAAGGGGCGGCGAAGAGGGAAACGGAATAGCGTCATTGCACTTCGCACGTCATTGCGAACCCCGCGAAAGCGGGGTGAAGCAATCCCTATAAAGATTGCTTCGTCGGCCTCTGGCCTCCTCGCAATGACGGGATGAGACTTGTTGCCGTTATGGATACGGCGTCTTATGAAGAAGATACATTTAATATGCGTCATGAGCTGTCTTTGGACGATATCTGTATGCGGGCTTACATTCGGAGAAGATATCGCCGTCCGGGAAGCTCCTAAGAACATGTCTAAGGCGGCGGTCGATCTCAGGGCTGAAATACGGGGTCTGTTCGAGGCCCGGACGCGCTTGATGAGAAGCTACATCGTGAGCGCCATGAACGATACTAAGGAGGCAGCCGCGGAAAAAGACGAGCTGATCAGGAACGCGAACGATCTTGGCGGGTCGATCCAGCCTTATTACGGATATTTGGCGAAGAACATTATGGCGGGTCTGCTCAAGAAAGACGTGGTAATTACCGGAGACGTCATAAGAGCGGCGAGGTCCAAAAAAGCAAAAGATATCGATCGGGCCAAAAAAAAATGGTACGCGAACGCTTATCTTCTGGCCGGTTTCTTCGCACTGGCGCGCAACCAGTCCATGGGCGATCTGACGGATATGCTGTATAAGCACCTTGACCTTACCTGGGGGGAGATCCAGGCGATAGTAGATAAAGACGAGGCGAAAAGCCTGGAATATTTCGGCGAGGACAGCTCGCATATGGTCATGTTCTCGGAGGTTCTCGCCGACGGGATAGTAAGACAGTTCCCCGAGAAATTTAAATTGTAGATAAAAAGCGCGGAACGAACGCAAAAAAAAAGGAGAAACACATGAAAAGAGTTGTTTTGATAATGCTCGCGGCCTTATTGACGGTCATCTCGACAGTCGGATGCAACACAATGGGCGGCTTTGGTAAGGATCTATCCAATACCGGCAAGAATATCGAGAACGCCGGGAAATAAGGCGGATAAATAAAGGTTCAGGAATTCAGAAGCCAGAAGCCAGAATTCAGAATATTCTGGATTCTGGATTCTATCTTCTGGATTCTGTTTTCTAAGTGAATCTAACGCGCGTTAAGGTGAAAACACATGAAGGTCATACTTATCGAACCTCGCGCTTCGGAGGCTAATGTTTACAGTAAGCTGCATATGCCGCTCCTGGGGCCTGTTTATCTGGGCACTATCCTTTCGATGCGGGGGCATGAGGTCGAGATATACAATGAGAATATCCAGGCTCCCGATTACGCGGAGTTAAAGGCTGATCTCGTCGGCATCTCGGTACTTACCCCTACGGCCAAACGCGGTTATGAAATAGCCGGATCGTTCCCCAGGGAAAAAGTGATCATGGGAGGAGTTCACGCGAGCCTTCTGCCCGAAGAGGCCCTCGGGTACGCCAGACAGGTCGTGGTCGGCGAGGCTGAAGAGGTCATCCTGGACATTGTCGAGGGAAGAAGGACCGAGGCGGTCGTTCAGGGCGGGCATGTGAAGGACCTCGACTCTTTGCCGTACCCGGATTTTTCGTTGATCAAGGGTTATCGGTCGCCACCGCGCATCACTCCCATATCCACTTCCAGAGGCTGCCCTTTTGATTGCGTTTTTTGCTCGGTCACAAAGATGTTCGGCCGGGAATACCGTTTCCGCAGCGCCGAGAATATACTCAAAGAAATGAGCTCCAGGGATACGAAACAATTCTTCATATGCGACGATAATTTCGCCGCTAAGCCCAAACGGACGAGAGCCCTTTTGGGTCTCATGGCGAAGAACAGGGTAAAACCCTGGGCGTGCCAGGTCCGGTGCGACGTGGCAAAAGATAAAGAGCTGCTGGACCTGATGGGTCCGGCGGGGTGCAGGGTCGTATGCGTGGGTTTTGAGTCTGTCAATCCCAGGACGCTCGAGGCGTTCCACAAAGGCCAGACCGTCAGCGAGATAGCGGCGGCTATCAGGTCTTTCCACGAAAAGAAAATAAAGATACACGGCATGTTCGTCCTGGGCGGGGAGGACGACAATAAAAACACGGTATGGGAGACATTGAAATTCGCCGTTAAGCATAAGATAGACACCTTACAGATGACCATTCTGACGCCGTTCCCCGGCACAAAGGTCTATGAGGACCTGGAGGCGCAAAAACGCATATTTTCCAAGGACTGGAGCCTTTACGACTGCCAGCACAGCGTTTTCAGGCCGAAGCAGCTATCAGCCATGGAGTTGGAGACGAACGTGGTCGGGGCTTACGAGAAATTCTATTCCGTTTACAAAGCGATCGAACTGTTCCTCAGGCTCAGCTTCAGGAACTCGGTGCTCAGGTTCATGGGCTATTCCATAGTCAAGGAATGGATAAGGCTCAATAAAAGGAAAGGATACATATATCCGGCATTGTTCCTCCTTTCGCTCATATGCGCCGGCTGCGCCGGGACCAATAAGATGACGGCGGTCCGGACGGGAGTGGAGGAATATGTGTTCCCAAAAGATTTTATGTGGGGGGCGGGGACATCGTCTCACCAGGTGGAAGGGAACAATACAAATAACGACTGGTGGCGGTGGGAACAGCATCTCGAGCCCAAGATGCGTTCAGGACAAGCCTGTGACGAATGGGAGCGTTTTGAGGAGGATTTCAAGCGCGCTCAAACCATAGGGCTGACCGCTTACCGTTTTTCTCTGGAATGGAGCAGGATAGAGCCGTCGCCGGGACAATTTGACGATAGAGCCCTTCGCCGTTACCACGAAATGATACTTTCACTCAGGGCCAAGGGTATAGAGCCTATCGTAACGCTGAACCATTATACGATACCGGTATGGTTCGCGGACGAGGGAGGATGGGTCTCGGATAAGGGTCCGGAACTATTCGCCCGATATGCCGCGAAAGTGACGGAAGCGATGAACGGAGACGTTCATTATTGGATCACGCTGAACGAGCCGGCGGTTTACATGTACAAAGGTTATATGATCGGCCAGTGGCCGCCGGGAGAGAAGTCGACAGAAAAGGCGTTCACCGTCATACAGAATCTGGCCGTGGCGCATGTTCTGGCATATGGGAAAACAAAAGAAGTCTATGCCCGCGAAGGGTGGAAGGAACCCATGATAGGCGTGGCCCAGCAAGTGCTCATATTCGCCCCATGTTCGTCTATTTCTTTATGGGACCGGGTCTCATCCGGGTTAAGGGACAGGATGATAAACCATTTATTCATCAGATCCTTAATTCGCGGGAAGGGGGGTGTTCTCGGGATATTCAGCATGAAACTTCCCAAAGCGGGAACTCTGGATTTCATCGGATTGAATTATTACACGAGGGAGTATGTCACGAACCGAGGCTTTCTTTTACCCGATATTTTAGGTTCGGAATGCAACGGAGGAAACCCCGATATAGGCAGGAATAGCCTGGGCTGGGAAATATATCCGGAAGGGTTGTATATCCTGATCAAGGCCTTCTCGAAATATAAACTGCCTATTTTGGTTTCGGAGAACGGCATTTGCACGGATGACGATACCGAGCGATCAGCGTTCATCAGAGATCATTTGGGGGCGGTAGCTCGCGCGATGAAGGAAGGCGCCCCTGTGATCGGATATCTTTACTGGTCGCTATTGGATAATTACGAGTGGGCGGACGGATACGCCCCGCGGTTCGGGTTGATAGGGGTGGATCTTAAGACCCAGGAACGGACAGTACGCGGCTCGGCGGGAAAGTACGGGGAGATCATCAGGGCGGGGAAGTTGATCATTTAAATAAGTCGGCGAGATTCCCCGTCATTGCGAGGAGGCCAAAGGCCGACGAAGCAATCTCTATATGGAATGCTTCCTGCCTACCGGCAGGCAGGCACACCGCTTTCGCGGGGTTCGCAATGACGCGGAAAGAGGAGAAAACCATTATGGACGGCAGAAAAGAGTTCATCCGCTTCCTGATCGCGGGGGTCATTGTCAACGCGACGGACTTCGGCATTTATTTTATTTTGTTCCATTATTTGCCTTTCATCGCCGCTAAAGCGATCTCCTTTTCCTGCGCGGGAATAGTAGGGTACCTGATGTGTAAATACGGGATATTTAAAAGGAACCAGCCGTCGTACTCCGAAATAGGCAGGTACGCGGTCGTCAGTATCGTAGCGTTGGGCGTCAATGTTATCACGAACCAGGGAATTCTCGTCGCGATGCCCGAGGCTGTTCTGGGAGCTTTGGTCACGGCCACCGCGGTAACGGGTTTATTCACATTTGTGTGCTTTAAGTGGTGGGTGTTCAGACCTTTAGTAACGAGGACAGAGACTAAGGATTAAGATTGTGGTTCCCCCCTTCGCCAAGGCTTCGGGGGGCAGGCGTGATTCGGGAAGAAAAAGGAGATAACGCATGTGGTGGAAATGGTTCCCCTGGAAATTTTTGGTGAGGAACGCCGCGCGGAGGCAGGGGTTCATCGACCCTATTGAGATCTTCGCGCAGCTCGAGAATTTCGCCCAGCCATCGGAGGTGAAGGCCCCGACGGAGCTGATACGTTCAGGCGTCATCTTTCACGCCAGGGGCCTTATGAACAGCCTGGCCATCCAGCATAACCTCGATTGGATATGGCCTTATTGGGTGGAATGCCAATATGATCCCCTGAACGACGCGTTCATCCCGCGGTCATTTTCTTTAACGCAGATCAACCTCACCCATAGGAATTGGACGGCTCTAGGGGTTCCGGGCGGGACCGAATTCCCGCTGGTCGATCCCCGCGGGCTTGTCACCCCTTTTTACGATAGCTGGTCCATCGACGTATGGATCGTCTCGGAAGAGGGCGAACACCTGATACCGTCCCGCGTCCCGAACGTATCGCAAAAGATGGCCCTGGATGATAACATTTCGGTGATAACCGTATCAAAGGTAGATCAGTTAAAACTTCGATCGGAAGCGGAGGCTATCGGTCCGGTCAGGGAGCTTTTTTGCCGGGTCAAAGTCACCGCGTCGGCCGCGAAAGAGGCGAAGCTGGTCGTATCGATCCGGCCATATAACCCCGAAGGCGTGAGTTTCGTGAATAATATCACTCTACTGGAAGACTGCCCCGGGTGGAGGGTAAATCGCGAAAAACGCGTTTCGCTGGATAAGCCTCCGGAGAAATACGTGTTCTCCTCTTATCAGGAGGGCGATGTCTACAGCAGTTTATCAACCGCGGAAAAAGAAAAAGGGGTAACTTGTAAGGTCGGTTTGGCGAGTTCCGCGGCTTTATACCGGTTGGAAGCGGGACGGGACGAGGAGATCATTATTTCGGTGCCTTTAAGCAGGGACGAAAGCAATAATGGGGCGGGTCCGAGCTACGAGGGAACAGCCCGTTCGGCATGGAAAGAAAGTCTTCAAGGGGCGTCGCGGCTGCAAATACCGGACGATCGTTTCCAGTTCCTTTACGAAGCCGCTTTATACACGATGGTCCTGCATTCCCCGAGGGAAGTATATCCCGGTCCGTATATTTACCGCCGGTTCTGGTTCCGTGACGCGGCGTTCATATTGTTCGGGTTACTATGCGCGGGGATAAAGGGGCGTGTTCTACGTGCGCTGGATTGTTTTCGCGCCAGGCAGACAGCCCAGGGGTATTTTCTTTCGCAGGAAGGCGAGTGGGATTCTAACGGTGAGGCATTGTGGATCATGCGCCGGTATTGTGAGATGACGGGCGATGTTCCGCCCCGGGAATGGAAAGAATCCATAGTGAAAGCGGCCAAATGGATCGAAAAAAAACGTTTGTCGGTGAAATTGGAAAGCCCTCACGCGGGGTTACTGCCGTCGGGTTTCAGCGCCGAGCATCTGGGTCCGAACGATTTTTATTATTGGGACGACTTCTGGGGGGTCGCGGGATTAAAAGCGGCGGCTTATTTATGCGCCGCGTATAAGGAAGACGACTTGGCCGCGCGTTTCGAAAGGGAAGCGGAAGTTCTTACGGCGAGCATCGAAAAAAGCTTAGGGAAAGTCGCTCTACGGCTGAAAAGGCCCGCGATGCCGGCATCTCCGTATCGCCGCATGGATACGGGAGCGGTAGGGTCTCTTGCCGCCGGATATCCGCTCCGGGTATTCGGCCCGGACGACCCGAGGATCCTGGATACGGCCGGATATTTAATGGAAAATTGTCTGGTGAGCGGCGGTTTCTTTCACGACATGACGCATTCGGGGATCAACCCTTATCTGACGTTACATCTCGCCGAAACGCTTCTTCGGGCCGGGGATCCGGGATATTTAGGGCTTATGAAGGCCGTGGCGGACCTCGCTTCGCCGACCGGGCAATGGCCGGAGTCGGTGCACCCGAGGACGGGCGGTGGCTGTATGGGGGACGGACAGCATGTATGGGCCGCGGCGGAATGGGTGCTGATGCTGAGGAATTGTTTTGTTCGGGAAGAAGGCGACGGGCTGATCCTTTGTTCGGGGATACCGGTGGACTGGCTGGAGAAAGGCCAGGCGATGTCCTTTGGGCCCGGGCCGACCTGCTACGGGGATATCAGGATATCAATAAAGCCTGAAGGGAAAACTATCATTGTTGATTGGAATGGTCTCTGGTCCGGGAAAGAACCTCCGATAGAGATCCGTATGCCCGGCTGTACGGGCGTTAGGGTGAAACCCGGAACGATATCCATGAAAATGAAATACGGGGAGAAGAAGTGAAAGAGAATATCGGCGACTGGTTCAAAGGTATTATCGTGCTGAATTCGGGGAAAAGGATCTCGCCCGAGGAGATCGAGGCTTTCTATAAAAAGGCCGCTCCGGTCAGGGATATATGCGTCTTTACGGTATCGGGAATGGACGGCGTAACGGGATCGAATCTCCTTTGGGCTATTATCCAGCCGGATCTGGATAATTTCAGGAAATTCGCCTCTATAAACCTTCATTCGGCCATTAAGGAACGGTTCGATAACGTCTCGCCGGCGTTACCGGCCCATAAAAGGCTCGGGGGTTTCACAATAGCGCTTGAGGACCTGCCGTATCACCTCTCCGGAAAAATTAACAGGCAGGCGGTAAAGAGGATATACGAACCCAGGGTCCGGGTGGGGATGGAAGGCGCTCTTCCGGTATCCGGTGAGCTGACGGAGGCGGACCGGGGGCTGATCGGGTCCAGTACGGGCGTAAAGATCCTGGAATGCCTCCGGGAGCAAAGCGGGATCAAAAGGCCTATCATCCTTGAGGATTCCCTGGAGCTTGACCTTGGGATAGATTCATTGGGGAGGATAGAGCTTGCCTCGCGCCTTGAGCAGGCTTTCAGCGCCGTAATAAAGGACGAGGCGATCTCGCGCGCCTTTATAGTAAAGGAGCTTATAGCGGGAGTGGCGGGCGCTTTAAAAGGAGTTAAAGAATTACCTCTCCAGGATCAGGGGGTGCCCAAAAGCCCGGACTACTGGAAAAAACATTTACAGGTCCTGCCGAAAGAAGAGCATCTGGGAGCGCTCGAATTCTCGACGGGTTTTTTCGCGTGGCTGCTTCGGTTCAGTATCGCGGCTATAGCGCTCACGATCTTAAAACTTTTCTTCAGCGTTAAGGAGGAAGGAGCCCAGAACGTGCCCAAAGAAGGAGCTTATATCCTTTATCCGAACCACGCGAGCGATCTTGATGGGCCGGCCATTACCGCGTGTCTACCCCGAAGGCCTGTCTTTCAGCTCTTTTATTTCATCTTCATACCTTATTATTTCAGGTCGATAGTTAAATCCCCTTTATTGAGGAATTTCGTGAAGATGGTGAGATTTATCCCTTTTGATTATTCATCTCATTTTCTGGAGGCGCTCCGGAGCGCGTTTCTGGTATTACAGCGCGGCAAAGGCCTCTGCTTCTTTCCGGAAGGCCTGCGCAGCACTACAGGCGAGATAGGAATATTTAAAAAGGGGCTGGGTATCCTGGCCAAGGAGACGGGGGCAAAGCTGGTACCTGTAGCCATAGAAGGTGCTTATGAGGCGTGGCCAAGCACCAGAAAGCGTCCCAAAAGGCATCCGATAAGGGTCCGATTCGGCAGGCCTCTCCTTCCGGAGGACCTCGAGAAGGAAGGGTTCTCGATGGGAGCCGTGAATAGTTACGACGCGATATGCTGGGCGGCGCGAAAAGCGCTCATAGAACTGAAGGCAATGAAATGAATATTCTCATGATGACGAATACATATTTCCCGATACTCGGGGGGCTGGAGCAGTCGATATATTCATTCAGTGAAGCTTTCAGGAGCATGGGACATGAGGTATTGATAGCGACTCCGGCTTATAAGGGTATGCCCCGGGAGGAGCCGGGCGTTATCCGCATCCCGGCTTTCCAGAAATTCGCCGGGACCATTTTCTCGGTCAATTTTCCGTCCTCCGGGCTTTTAACGCGGTTGATGAAAGAATTCTCGCCGGATATCATACACAGCCATTGCCCGTTCTTAATGGGGGATCTTGCGCTGCGCGTCAGCCGTCAGCACGCCATACCGCTGGTATTCACTTATCACACGATGTTCGAGCAGTACGCGCAAGATTGGCCGATCCAGAACGAGGGATTGAAACGGTTCATCGTCAAGCTCGCGGCGGGATACGCCAACTGCGTGGACCGCGTTATCGTCCCCGGTGAAAGCGTTCAGGAGATCCTAATTAAAAGAGGGGTCAAAACCCCGATAGAGATCGTTCCGACAGGGGTAGATCTCGTGACTTTTTCAAAAGGCGACAGAAAAGGGTTCCGCGAGCGGAACGGGATACCTCCCGACGCTTTAGTTATCGGACACGCGGGAAGGCTGGCGCCTGAGAAGAATCTCGACTTCCTGATAGACTGCATGGTCGGAGCGTTACGGAAAGACGAAAGGATCCACGCTCTTGTGGTCGGAAAAGGCCCCGCGGAAAAAATGATCGCCGAAACATTCCAGAAAGCCGGACTTGAAAAAAGATTGCGCTTAACGGGTGTTCTCCACGCACAGCCTCTGGTCGACGCATATTACGCCATGGACCTGTTCGCGTTCGCCTCATTGAGCGAGACCCAGGGGATCGTTCTCATCGAAGCCATGGCGGCGGGGCTTCAGGTTGTAGCGTTGGATGCGCCGGGAGTCAGGGATGTAGTTGAGGATTTTCATAACGGCCGGCTGCTTCCGGAAATGGATCATAATAGTTTTATCGACGCTCTTCTCTGGGCTTTATCGAGAACACCCGAAGAATTGCAGACGATCAAGCAGGTCATAAGAATGACGGTGCAGAAATATCCGATCAGTACTTCCGCCGGGCGCATGCTGAAGATCTA
>JADGBR010000046.1 GCA_015231405.1 Candidatus Omnitrophota bacterium
CGCTATCCCTGATTGGGCGACAAGCCTTTCGGTCGCGGTGAATGAGCGGGTGAGGGACGGATACGCTGATAGGGGCGCAATGGCGGATCAAGTCCGTCTAGAGTCGGAAAGAACTGCCGGTGGGATACACGCGTCCGCAATGATCCCCGATACTCAACGACAAGAAAATTCCGCAAGGATAAAAGAGTACCTGAGAAGGGTCCCTTCCGCCTCCGAGTTCGGGGTGAAAGCGATCGCTTTCGATTTTGGCAACATCTTCCATACCTTTGATTATCGGAATACCGCCGCTGAAATACATAGGCGTTACGGCGTAGACGAAGAAGCAGCCGTTTTACATTTTGAACAAAGAGAATCCGACAGATCTCATTGGATGTACTTACATGATAAAGGGATCATTAATAAAACTCAGGCAAAGGAGCTATTCTTGAGTTGGGTGCGGGGGAAAAGCTCCAAAACAGGGATCGAGTTAACTGATGACGAATTTGACAGCCTTATGTGGACGACCTGGAACAAGGATGTCGAGGAGATGTATACAATGGCGAAAGTCGCCAGGGAAAAAGGCTATGTGGTCAAAGTGATAACCACTACGAACTCGACGCATTATGGTTTTGTCGTGCGCAAGCTGGAAGGGTTGTTAGCTAACGGGACGAACGATATTTACGCTTCGGATATAATGAGATTTGATAAAAGGCAGCCGGATATTTATATCAGGGTAGCGGAAGACGCCGGGCTCAGGCCCGGGCAGGTGTTATTTATCGATGATGTTGAGGAAAATATCGGCGCGGCCGCGGAAGCGGGCTTGCAAACGGTGTTGTTCAAGCCCGGCGAAATCGGGGGAAGCGTCGACAGGATCATCGAGATCCTGGCTCAGAACTTTGATTCATTCCTTAGGGGGATGGGCATACGGGAAGTGCGGGAACATATGAACGCGCTGGTGGAGTATATGTACGGGGCGTATGGTGTCGAAGCCGGAGATGTCCTTAGGATGCTCGACATCATCGGCGGCTCGCGGACGAGCGATGAAGCTGTCCAAAAGGTGTATGCCGCCGGATTTGAGTGGAACAACGCTGAAAATAAATACGGCAAAAAATACCGCGCCTACAAAACAGGGACCAGCCCGGACATACGTTCCGAAGCTGTGAGACAATTCGTGAGGGGGCCGGTTGTTTTCGATATTGCCACGGGAAATACCTCTTTCTTTAATAAGGTCATAGGGCCCATACGGGACCGGGTAACAAGCGCCCGAGGGTCGGATATCGTTGTCAATAAAGAGCAGCTCAGCGAGATACAAATAAAGGCGGCCAGTAACGGGATAGAGTTCCTGCCGCAATCCCTGGATGATCAAGGTAAGCTTCCGGCCGGTATCGAGGACCATTCGGTCGATACCGTAACTATCATCGGCGCTTTGCATCACATGACCGATGAGGTAAGGGATTCGATCCTGGGAGAAGCGCTTAGGATCCTTAGGCCTGATGGTCGTTTGGTCGTTTTGGAGGACACTTCTTCTGCCGTGGATCCCATGACATTTACCGAGGGAACATATAAAGAAGATGTCCGCAGAAGGCTATTGGATGACTTTAACAGGTTGAGTGCGGAGAACCAGAAATATGTCTTCGCTTTAGTGGATTGGATGGGCAACCATCTGGCTCCCGGAGACACGAGCATCCCTTTAAGCTTTAATTTTAAAACGCGTGAAGAATGGCGTGAGATCTTCAGGAAAGCGGGTTTTGAGGTGGGTGCGGAAGCTAATCTGGGGGTCACGCCATATAAATTCCATACTCACCCGGAATTGATATTCAGCCTAAACCCGATCCCTGCGGCCGGGCGTTCCTCCTCCGGTAACGCCGAAGAGAACGCGATGTTCACGCGGGATGTTAGAGATCTCAATAATGACCTAAGGCAGGGAGTATTGAATATATTCGTCATGCGCGCGAAAACAGAAACGATAGGGTCGCAAACCGAGGTTGGTCAGGAAACCGGCAGAAAGATAAGAGAGACAGTCGGGCTAAATACCCAAATGCTGTATTTTGAGGATGGTAAAGAGCTCACAGCGAAACTGGAAAAAGCTGTCGCGACCGCGATGTCTTTTAAGAACAAGGGTAAATATCCTAAGATATTCGTGGATTGCCTGACGCCTGAGGACTTAGCTCAGGTCAAACAGTTTATCGCGGCAGAGGAGCTGGCCGGCAATAATGGGTTGAATAATATCATAGCAACAGGCAAAGATTTTGCGGATAACGCGGATGTTAGAGATATACCCGATGAGGTAAAGGTCATTCTCGTCGGTAGTGTCCTAATGAACGACAGAAGGCTCAGGGAGGATTTTAAAATGTCCGCTCGTGAGTTGATGGACAGTAGAAGGAAGATCATAGATTTTTTGAAGAAAAACGATATTATAGAGAACAAAGTAGTGGCCGACCAGGATATTGATAGTTTCTTTGAGGAACTATGGACGGGCATCAGACGATTAACGGTTACGAGGATCAACTGGAAGGAATTTCAGGATTTCAAGAACGGACAGGACGCGATCTTGGAATCGCTATAAAATTAGCGGATGTTCAATTAAAAAAACCGTAATAGTTGATTTCGATGGGAGATAATTTTTAGGGTTCAGATAACCGGATCTTCTCCAAAATCTTTCTATCGGACCTCCTCCTCAACAATCATAAAATATAAAAAAGTAAGAAAAATTTAAAGAATAACAGCCATGATGGTGTTATAATGTTAGACTAATACAAACTATGAAGGCCTGACCAATTTTTTTATGCAAATTGGTAAGGGTGTTATATTACCCGGATATTTTAAGTGATTTGAAAAAGGCATAGAAAGTTTCGATGAGAATGAACATGACAAACAACATTAGAAGAGTATCCGGTAAAAACAATGCCGTTATGAGGTCAGTATCGGCTATAGTTATATTTGTTTTTCTTTTAGAAATTGAAGCCCTTCCACTCAGCCCATGGACCCAAATGTCCGAAGAGATACTGCATATCCAAGCTGCCGCCCAATATTATAGAAAACAAGCCGATATAGTCATCGCGGATCCGGGGAGCAGGTATTTTGAACTGATCAGGGAAAAGAAAGTTCCCGCTATCATCCTTCCGTCGGGTGTATTCATAATGGAAAGGAAAGATTACGATAACGACGCTCTATTGGTATCGGCGATGGAAAAAGCATTGCTTCTCGATGAGGGAGGAAGGATCGACAAATGGCCGGATAGGTCCGGCGAAATCATATCGCGAAACGTCGGGAAGATGGTCCGGGAAATACAAGAAGAGAGAGCTATGGTGGATAGTCACAGGGAAAAATGGGAGCCGGCAGTGGTCTTTTTCGGCAGCGCACGCATAGCGTCTTTCCACCCGGCATATCACATCGCTGAACAATTCGGGGAAGCCGTTTACGAAGAGGGTTGGGCCGTAAGGAGCGGCGGCGGGCCATCGATGATGATGGCTCCTCTTGCAGGGTACATAAAGGCCAGAACAAGAGCCGGCGCGGCCAGGAATGACAAAAATAAAACCCAGGGGATAAACATCAAGGGCGTTCCGGCGTGGGAAGACGGGTTGAACCCCTACGTCGAGGACGGCTATGAGTGCGCGAATTTTATGAACAGAAAGCTCGGTCTGTACAATAACAGCGTAGGAATAGTCGCTTTTCCGGGAGGGTTCGGCACTTTGGATGAGGTGATGGAAGTTATCTCAAGAGGGAAAAGCGTCGTTCTTGTGGGCAAACATCATTGGAATCCCATTATCGGAGCTATTATCGAGCAAATGGAAAAGGAAGGGATAAACACTGAGTTCAAGTACAGGCTGCTAATTACCGACAGTAAGGAAGAAGCCATGACTTTCCTTAAAGAAAATTTCAATAAAACAGGTCAACAACCGGGCTACGGCAGCATAGAGGCCGTGAATGAGGAGTTAAGAAATGTCACTAGCGTTGTCAGCGGATGGCCGTCCGGAATTACGGTCAGCGGTAATGCGTCCGATACCGGTAAGGAATATAATGTGCTGGAAGAATTAGCGTCCAGATTGGGGGCAAGAAGCGTGCCGATCAGGTTGTGCACAAACTCTCCTAAGGTGGCTTATCACGTGAAAAAAGGTTATGGGAAAAATGTTTTAAGTCAGGTGCAGGCGGTAGCTAAGCTAAGGGATGAAAATAATATCCCTAAGCACTTAAGGGATCTAGCGCATGTCGTCGGCGTCGAGGATCACGCGAATCATAGGATAATATCGGCTGAGAACTCATCGGGGTATGTTTTTCTGCCCGGCGGGCCGGGGACGATAAGCCGGCTTATGGACCTGCTTACGGTGATGCAGACAAGTAAACTGCCGAAAAGGCCCATAGTGCTTATCGGAAAAAGTTTCTGGCAGCCCATAAAGGAAGCCATAGTGATGACGGCGCAGTACCATTCGATCCCGCTTATCAGCCCGACAGACGAAGACATGATAAACGTTGTGGACAGCATGGAAGGAGCGATGGCCGCCCTCGGGTTCCGGGATGAATTCAAGAATAGAACTCCTCTAGGGGTCGAGGTGCTGAGGCCCAAAGCTATTCCGTGGGATAAACCCGTGGCCGCGGCTTTCGGTGTGCATGGTACGCTTCTTGAACCCAACTGGCAACTTGTTTATTCGCGGGTATATGAAGGGATATTCGGTAAAAAACCGGGATGGGAATGGATAAAAGAACAGGTTTTTGGGAAAAGCGACGTGGAAATAGCCAAAGCTCTGGCCGAGTTATCGGGTCTGGCTGTCGGGGAGGTAGCCGAGAGGATAGAAAAAGAGAGAGAATGGGTATGGGAAAATGATGATCCAAAACCCGTCCCCGGGGCGCTGGAACTTGTCAGGAAGCTGTTAAAGAGGAAAGTCCCGGTGTTCGTCATAAGCAGGGCCGATCGCAGGCAGATAATCAGGCAGCTCGCCCGCGCAGGGTTCATGAATTATCTATCGCCAGACAATATTTTCAGTAAAGAAAGCATGGGTGGTACGGGAGACTTCAGGACGGAGTGTGTAACGGGGTTACAAGAGCAGTTCCCGGGACATACTTTCTGCTATTTCGACGATTGGATAGAATCCAACAAAGAGATAAGGGAGAACGCCGTATGTTTCGGGATAACGCACTGGGAAGGCGAGCAATACGCTTATAACAGGGCGGATCATGTCCGGGGGTGGACGAATTATCTGATAGACGGGGAATATGACGCCGAGGCTATCGACAGGTTCCTTACGGTCATGCCCGAGATACAGGAGAAGAAAACGCATGTGAGTACGGCCGATTTTCAAGCAAAAGAGATGAAGGCGCTGGTCCCGTCCAGGATCAATTTTCGCGCCGGCTCTACCCTTCTAATAAGGGTCAGCCATGACCTGTCCACTTTGACATATTCCGCGATAAACGCTAATGAGGAGCGGATGCTGGCGGTGATCCCGAGCTTTAATTTGATAACTCCCCAAAGGTATATCGAGACACAGGTACCGGAGCCCGAAAGGAGCGAGATAGTAAGATTATTATCTCAGCGGAAAAGATATGTGGAATACGACGGCGTCAGAACGAGCAGGGACAGGCGGGTCGATATAGACGCGTGGACCGTGACGATAGACGACCTGTTCATGCATAAGACGATGAAAGAAGCCGGGATATTGTCCGATACTAGAACGGGATCGGTATTGGAGGTAACTTCCGG
This sequence comes from Candidatus Omnitrophota bacterium, assembly GCA_015231405.1. Classification (GTDB taxonomy): domain Bacteria; phylum Omnitrophota; class Gorgyraeia; order Tantalellales; family Tantalellaceae; genus JADGBR01. The sequence continues at coordinate 5,675 of JADGBR010000046.1, forward strand.
CGGAGGGTTCCTTCCTCTTTCAATTTTGAGCAACATGCCCAACGTAAAAAGCTTTTCAGTGACGGACATAAGCATATACGCTCTCAGGGCCGTCCGGAGGAATTTGCACTACTTGCGGGACATAAGAAGACAGATACGATATTACTGGGGTAAAGGAATAAAGGGCGTTAAAGAAAAAGCGGATCTTATCGTGGCCTCGCCGCCGTATATCCCGGCTCCCCAATTTATAAAGAATGTCAAAAACGGCCCTTATAGCGGAACAGGGTTGATGAGAGAGCTGTTGGAATGGGGCATCGCGAAACTCGAACCGAGTAACCCTGACGCTAAAATGGTGATAAAGGTGAGCAGCCTGGCTGATAATGAGTTTAGAGGGTATTGCGATAAACTGGGCGATCTGATAAAGGTCCGAAAACTCGGGGCCCCTCTAAGGGTCCCGCTTAAAATATGGACCATAAGCGAAGCCTGGCGGGAATGGCTCATAGAAAATTGCGGTCTCGAATACAACAAGGATGCCGGGCCCGGGGAGGAACCGTACTGGCACACTATTCAGCTTTACACGGTCAGCCCGGGAAAGAGCGCGCCTTGCGCTTTGGTGGACGCTGATTCCGAGCTATCCGGAGCGGTGATGAAGTCTAACGAGTTTAACGGTTCAGTGAGCCGGATGGCAGGGATAACTTCTTGCCACGAGACAAGAGGCGTCCCGTACCGGATAATGGTCCCGTCCGGGATCTTCAGGAGAAGCCCGGATGTTTTCCGGACTTTACGGAGATTGAAGGGACTGGATATGGAAATAGTGGTCTTCGGCACTAACGCTGATGATGAGGCGCTGATCGATCGAATGAATGAAGAGGAAGTGAGGCGCACACTTGGTTTTTCGGATAAATTGCGCATCACCTCGGTCAACGAGAAAAGGCTAGTGGAAATGGCCAGGGCATATGGTTATGATCCGACGAAAGCCCTCGACCGGGCGTTCATAATGAAAGATCTGTTCCTTGCCGGTCCGGGGAAGGAGAGACAAACCCTTGTGGTGACCGACCCGGTCTCGCCTGAAAAGCAGGAAGAGACAGCCAGGCGCCTTAAGGCTGAGTCAGGAGAAAGGTTGGATTTCGAGGTCACTAAAGGCACGGATGATGAGAAGCTCCTGTACGCATTCGCCGACATATTCTCTGGTTGGTTCGCCTCGTTGAGAACATCTCGGGCCTTCATACGCCCAGTTATTTATCTTGAGCCTACCGTCCCCGTCGATCATGAGGATCTGGTGAGAGCAACAAGAGCGGTATGGCAAGCATTGCGTGCCGCTTAACGGCGTTCCCGGAAAAAAAGCTATTATCCTCGGCATGGGATTTTTTTCTTCAATTTCGGTTGGGCATTAGGTATAATCTTTATGGCCACCTCAATATGAAAACCATTATATCGGTATTATTGTTCGTTGGTATTATCGGCGTAGTCCCGTCTTCAGGGGATGACGCCACAATGAACGCTATTCTCAGTATGCTTGGCGGCGGCGGGCAGTCAGCGAGCCAGAGCCAGGACCAATCGTCCGGGTATCCGGGTATCCAGGACCAATCGACGGGTTATTCCGGCGACACACAGGCGTCGGATTACTACACCGATCCCAGGAGCCGGGGATATTTCGAGCAGAAGTTCGGGGGGCTCTGCCGGCGCTGCGGAGAGGTTATCCCGCTTTCCTACGCCGAGGTATCCGAGAACAGATACGTTTTCTGTCCGAATTGCAAGACCGTCAATAATCCCGCCCAGGCTAATGAATACTACCGCTCCCGACAGGGTGGAGCCCGGGGCTCCGGCGGATCAAGCACGATATTCAGCTGGTAGGCGCGTAAAATAAAGGTGCTTTATGATCAAAGGTGTGTCAGTTTCCGGCGGGTTAGTCATAGGCCACGCTCATGTGATAGGCCGGGGTGATTCCTATTCCGCGCCGCGCCGGAAAATAAACGAGGGCGAGATCAATAGCGAACTCGCCAAGTTCGATGCCGCGGTGAAGCTGGCCGAAAAAGAGCTCGGCGAGCTCGAAAAGGACGTGGCGAAGAAGGTCGGTAAACGCGAGGCGGCTATATTCACTGCCCAGGCCCTTGTCCTCTCCGACCCGATGTTCTATAAGGAAGTCGCTTCACAGATCCTTACCGGCAGGCTGAACGCCGAAGCCGCTTTGTCGGATTCCATATCCAAGTTCTCTCATATGCTCTCATCCATAGAGGATATTTACCTCAAAGAGCGGGCCAGCGATCTCAGGGACGTGGGCAAACGCGTCCTGGGTATCATTATGAAACGGCAGCCGATCGGGGCCCTGGAGCTTGAGGAAGGGGCCGTTGTCGTCGCGGACGAACTTTCCCCGTCGACCACGATCCATATGGAACTGCAGAAAGTGGCGGGGTTCGTGACCGAACGCGGCTCAAGGAACTCGCATATGGCCATTCTGGCGAGGTCACTCGGCATCCCGGCGGTCGTCGACGTGGCCGACGCTACTCTTAAGATCAGGAACGGCGACCAGATCGTTATCGACGGGATAACGGGCGCGGTCTTTGTGAACCCTAAAAAGAATGTCGTCGATGAATACAAAAAATTGAAGAAGACCCTCGGCGCCGCCCGCAGGGCCCTTGTGGCGCTAGCGGAACTACCGTGCCTTACGAAGGACGGCGTGAAGATCTCTCTCGGCGCCAATATCGGTAAAAGGGCTGACGCCGAGGCGGCGTGCCTTTTCAACGCCGACGGGATCGGGCTTTACCGCACGGAGTTCTCCTATATGATACGCGACACACTGCCTACCGAAGAGGATCAATACCAGATCTACAGGAAAGTCGTGGAAAGGCTTTTACCTAAAGAGGTGGTCATCCGTGTCCTGGACCTTGGGAGCGATAAGGCGCTCGCGTATTTTCCCGTACTTAAAGAGGAAAATCCCTCTCTCGGGCTTCGGGGCATCAGGTTCCTCATGAAATACCGCGATATCTTCAGGACGGAACTTAACGCCATTTTGAGGGTGAACGCGTTGTATCCGGTAAGTCTTCTTTTTCCCATGATAAGCGAGGTGGGGGAGATCGTCCAGGCAAAGGCGATGCTCGGCGAGGCGAGAACGGCGCTCAAGAAAAAGGGGCTGGTATTCGATAAGGCCTTGAAGATAGGCGCGATGATCGAGGTCCCTTCGGCCGTGCTGCAGATAGGGAGGATCGCGAGGGAAGTGGATTTCCTCAGTATCGGCACCAACGACCTTATCCAGTATACGATGGCGGCGGACAGATTGAGCCAGGACGTGGAGAACTACTATGAGGAGCTCCACCCGGCTATCCTGAAAATGATACAGACCGTCGTCGATGCCGGCATAGCGGAGAATAAGGAAGTATCGATCTGCGGTGAGATGGCCGGGGACGAAAAATTGACGAAACTGCTTCTGGGCCTGGGTCTAAAGAAATTCAGCGTCCCGCCGGGCGAGCTTCTTGAAGTGAAGAAAGCCATAATGGCCGTCAGTCTCGAAGGGTCCAGGGCTTTCGCGGCCAGGGTCTTAAAGCCTGTTTTACGGGCAAGCGCAGGAAGGCCGCGTGAAGACGGCCTTGCCTCTCTCCTACTGTTCCTAGGTACCGCTTTCCCGCCGTGTCAGGCCCCATATTTGTGGACCTAAAGGCCGTTAAGGCGACTGCCATGGTCTTCTGACCGGGATAAACAATAACAAAGGCTATGGGATGCCGATGGACATATGCGTGAACTGCGACGCTAAATGCTGCAGGTATTTTGTCATGGACCTTAAAACGCCCAGATCGAACGAGGACTTCGACAAAATACGATGGTACCTGGCCCATGAGAACGTCGTGGTATATGTGGATAAAGGCAAATGGTACCTGGATATAAAGAACCGGTGCCGCTACATAGGCGCCGATAATAAATGCGTGATATACGACACGCGTCCCGGTGTCTGCCGGGAACACGACGAAGCGGATTGCGAGTATCACGACCAGGATTACGGCCACGAGCATGTTTTCGGCGATATCGCGTCGCTCGAGGCATATATCGCCGAGAGGTCCAAAGGGCCGTCAAAAAAACAGAGAAGGCTGTGACCTTTTTCCCTTTTTCGGAACTTTTCGTGCCGCGGAGCTGTTAATATGAACATGGGTAGGAGATGCTCTGTATTTATTACATATTGCGCCGCAGTTATTCTTTTCTGCGTTCCGCGGCAATCTGAAGCCGATGAGACTATCAGCTGGGAAGACTCGGTCCGCGAGGCTAGATCCGGCCATCCGGACCTTGTATCCGCCTCGGAAAAGATAAACCAGTCGATATCGTCTAAAAATATTGCTGAAAGCGCGTATCTGCCGAACATCACCGGGACGGTTTCCGAGCTGACCGCTAAGAAAGGGTCCTCAAGATCTGGCTCTCAAAGCTCCGAGACAACGGCCTCGTCTTCCGCCGGTACGGCCGGTCCCAAGAAAAATCATTCTACCCAATACGATTACGGAGTGGACGGGAAACAGCTTATTTTTGACGGGTTCAAGACGGTGAACGATATCGCTTCCGCCAAAATGGATATTACGGGCGCCGAGTATAATTATCAGGTGACATCTTCCAATGTGCGGCTCCGGCTTAGGTCAGCCTATGTCGGGCTGTGGGCGGCCGAAAAAATACTCGCGGTCTCGGAAGAGATAGAGGCGAGCCTCAGGGAAACTCTGGACCTTGTCAGGCTCAGGTATGAAGGCGGGATGGAACATAAGGGAGCGCTCCTTACGTCGGAGTCGGATCTCGCCCGGGCCGTGTTCGAAGTGAACCAGGCGAAGAGGGCTATTTATCTCGCACAGAGGCAGCTCACAAAGGAATTGGGAAGGGATAAATTCTCGGCTCTCAGGGCGGGGGGTGAATTCGGGATAAAGGACGCCGATCGCGAGCGGCCCGATTTTGAGAATATATGCGCGACCGTACCGATCCTCAGGCAGCTTGCCGCCCAGAAAGAGGCGGCTAAGTACGGGGTGAAGTCCGCTTTAGGGAGTTTTTTTCCGGCCATATACGCTACGGGGTCGCTGGGGAACTCAGGCACGGACGTTTTCCCGGAGAGGAACGGGTGGTCGGCGGGCACAAGCCTTTCGATCCCAAGATTCGAAGGGGGAAGCAACGCCGCGTCTTATCAAAAGGCCAAGGCCGTTTTCGGCCAGGCCGAGGCTGACGAGAAAAGCGGCCGCGACGGCGTGATCTATACGATGGCCAATACCTGGACGGTTCTCGAGAACGCGATCGACAACGTGGATGTTACTAGAATAGCGCTCAAGGCCGCCATAGAACGTGAGAAAATAGCCGAAGCGGAGTATTCCTTAGGATTAATAACGTACGATAACTGGATAATAATCGAAAATAACCTGGTCGAGGCGAAAAGGGCCCTTATAGCTTCCGAGCGTGACGCTCTCATGGCGGAGGCGAATTGGGTCCAGGCTAAAGGGGGGACCTTGGATCATGATAAATAAAAAATGGCGGATAATATCGATCATTTTGCTGACGGTATGCGCCGGCTGGGCGGTGTTCGTTTTTCGTAAGAAAGAAGAACCCCGGGATGTCACGCGCGAGGTCACCCCGTCCGTCGGGGATATACAGAGCGTCATAACGTCTACCGCGTCGGTCCTGCCGCAGAACAGGCTTGAGGTGAAACCACCGATAAACGGGCGCATAGACCGGATACTCGTCAAAGAAGGAGTGAAGGTGAAGGGAGGAGATGTGCTGGCCTGGATGAGCTCTACCGAAAGGGCGGCTCTTTTAGACTCGGCCCGGGCCGAAGGCCCCGAGGCTTTGAAGCACTGGGAAGACGTATACAAACCAACGCCGCTCGTGTCCCCGATAGACGGCGATGTCATCGTGAGCCATTTTCAGGCGGGCCAGGTAGTGACGACTGCCGATGCGGTAGTGGTCCTTTCGGACCGGCTGATAGTTCAGGCCCAGGTCGATGAGACGGATATAGGTAACGTGAGAGAAGGCAAGAGAGTGGTTATAAGCCTGGACGCTTATCCCGAAATACGAGTGGACGGGAAGGTAGACCATATTTATTACGAATCGAAGGTCGTTAACAATGTTACGATATACCAGGTCGATATAGTTCCCGAAACTGTCCCTGAGGTTTTTCGGTCCGGGATGTCGGCGACGGTCGATATAGTGGTTACGGATAAGGACGGGGTTCTTCTTATCCCGCTCGAGGCGGTACGGCGCGACAAGAAAGGCGGGGCGTTCGTCATGATCGCGGGGGCTGAGGGGACTGAGCCGGTGAGTGAGGAGGTCAGACTCGGAATATCCGACGAAAAGAACGCGGAAGTGATATCGGGCGTAACGGCCGGCGACAGGATCGTCATATCCGCGCAAAAGTATACTGTAAAAACCCCGAAGAAAGGCGGAACGAATCCGTTCATGCCGTCGAGGCCGGGAGGGGGAGCGCGCGGGGGGAAGTAAGATCGTCTCGAACCGTCATTGCGAGGAGGCCTCTAGGCCGACGAAGCAATCCATATAGGGATTGCTTCACCCCGCTTTCGCGGGGTTCGCAATGACGAGGGTTTAAAGTGCAGGATATCTATTATGGACCACAACAAGATCATCGAATTAACTAATGTTTCTCGGACCTATTCGATGGGCAAGTTCGGGGTCGCTGCTTTAAGAAGCGTGTCTTTGACGGTCGCCCCAGGCGAATTCACGGCGATAATGGGGCCGTCGGGTTCGGGGAAGTCCACGCTTCTCCATCTTCTGGGTTTCCTGGACAGGCCGGATTCAGGCAGGTATGCGCTTAACGGAAAGGACACGACGACCCTTGACGAGGGCCGTCTGGCCTCTCTCCGGAACAACATGATAGGTTTTGTTTTCCAGCAGTTCCATCTTCTTCCCAGGATATCGGCGCTCGAGAACACTGAACTGCCGCTCGTATATGCCGGCAAACGCCATTTAAAAGAAAAAGCGGCCCAAAGGCTTAAAGAGGTAGGCCTTGCCGACAGGATGACGCACAGGTCCAACGAACTTTCCGGAGGAGAACAGCAGAGGGTCGCAATTGCCAGAGCGCTTATCAACGACCCTCCGATAATTCTGGCGGATGAGCCTACGGGTAATCTGGACTCAAAAAGCCAGAACGAGATAATGGATATACTTGTCGCACTGAACAGGCGCGGCAAGACCATCATCATGGTAACGCATGAAGAGGAGGTCGCCGAGTACGCCCGGAGGGTCATCAGGATGAGGGACGGAAAAATAATATCCGACGAGGTCAAAACACCGGGGAATAAGGGTGAGAAACTTCCCGCCGTTCTCCGGCAGGAGGACGCGCCGTTAACGGAATACACGGGGAGGGGGAGAGCTGACCTCGGCGATCATTTCCGTCAGGCATTCTGGTCGATATTCTCACATAAGATGCGATCCGCTCTTTCAATGCTGGGGATACTTATCGGGGTAGCGGCGGTGATCGCCATGCTTGCCCTGGGCGAAGGCGCCAAAGAATCGATATCCCAAACTCTGGCGTCGCTGGGCTCGAACCTTTTGACCCTCAGGCCTGGTTCGCAAAAACTTCACGGGGTGGCGATGGACTCGGGATCGGTAACGCGCATTACGCTCGGGGACGTCGACGCCGTAGCTAAACTGGATAACGTTAAACGTGTCTCGCCGTCAGTCCAGGGGAGAGCCCAGGCCGTTTACCTGAACAGGAACTGGAGCACCCAGGTCCAGGGCGCCGGAGTGAATTACGCCGAAATGCGGGCGTCGGTCCCGACCGTCGGGAGGTTCTTTACCGAAGATGAGATACGTTCGCGGCAAAGGGTAGCGCTTATCGGGACCACGGTCGCCCGCGAGCTTTTCGGCGATAATGATCCTCTGGAGGCCATGATAAAAATGAACCGTATAAATTTCAAGGTCATAGGGGTGCTGCCGTCTAAGGGCGCGAATATGTGGCGTGATCAGGACGACGTCGTGATCATCCCGGTTTCTACGGCTATGTACAGGATGCTCGGGAAACAATATGTGGATTCGGTGGACATAGAGGTGAGCGGGCCCTCTTTCATGGATGGGACTGAAAAGGCTATAAGGGACCTTATAAAAAAACGCCACCGGCTCACTAAGGAGAACGACGACTCATTCGAGGTCAGGAATATGGCGGATATCCAGGCGTCGCTCGCTAAAACCACCGAAACGATGACGTGGCTCCTGGGCTCCATAGCGGGGATATCGCTTCTAGTCGGGGGTATCGGTATAATGAATATAATGCTCGTATCCGTAACAGAAAGGACGCGGGAGATCGGATTAAGGAAAGCTATCGGCGCGCGCGGATCCGATATCATGACACAGTTCCTCATAGAGTCGGTAGTCATGACGTTCACCGGTGGGGCGATCGGGGTGATGTTCGGCGCGGGGATAGCGGCAGCCATGTCGGCCGCGGCGGGATGGGCCGTAAGAGTATCGATGGCGTCGGTACTTCTTGCGACTTTGTTTTCAATAGCCGTCGGCATGATATTCGGCCTATGGCCAGCCCGCCAGGCGGCCCGTCTGGATCCGATAACGGCTTTAAGGTACGAATAAAAAAAGGAGGAGGGGCAATGAAAGATCGCAGTAAAATGTTATTTGGGGCGTTGGTGGCGTGTGCCATAGCGGGTGTATTAGCGGCGAACCCTGTTTTTGCCGAAGATCCGGCAAGCATGATCGCTTCCGATAAGGCAGCGATACAGGCGAAGAAAAGCGAGATAAAAAGCGCTCAAGAAGCCGCGAGGGCCGAGGAGAAGGCGTTAAAGGATCAGATACGCCAGGCAGAACAGGCGGGTGATCCCGCGACGGCTAAGACGCTCAAGGAACAGCTGAAGTCGATGCACAAAGAGAATGTCGGCGAGAAAAAAGAGGATCGGAAAGAAATAAAGGAGCTCAAGAAGGAATTCAGGGCCGACAAAAAAGAGGCCAGGAAGGACGCGGTCGACACTAACGATGATGGCACGATCGAAAAAAATGAGAAGAAAGCTTTTTACGAGCATAAGAAGAAGAACGACAAAGATAACAATCCCCCGGGACCAAAAGGCGGCCCAGGCACCAACTGGGAGAACCGTCCCGGCCCAAAGGGTGGTCCCGGAGCGAGCCCTAATCGCAAGGGGCCGAGGTAAGTTGAAATAATCCGTAAGAAGTACAAATAGGGATGTCATCCCGATATTGGGTGGCGTCCCTGTTTGTTTATTACGAAAAGGGGTTATGTATATACGATTTACGAAAGATCATCGAAGACCGAAATGCCCGACGAAGATATATTCGCGATGATAAGGGATAGAAAAATAGACATACTTCCAAAAGCCTGCCGATTCACCAAAGAGGAACTCAAAGACTTGTACCAGCGGATAGCCGCATTCTCCGCCTTAGCCTACTGTTAGTCCAATAAAAGTTAATATTTTAGTATACTATAAACCTAGTTAGTTGTATAATATTCGAAATTTACTTTCTTTACGCCAGTAATACCAAACATAATTGAGGAGCATATGAAAAAACTGATAGCTTTTATTACCTTAATATTATTTTCGTTAAATGAGCTGTCGTTCGGATTGGGCGTGATGCCCGGGTCGAATAGTACGGTGACCAGGCAGGCTATGCTCGCTTACGCGAATAGCATGTTCGTTTCGCGGGGTGTAAATACGCCGTATGATCTTCTTCCGGATGTTTTTACGGGAGACACACCGGCTATTCAAGGGTTAGAGATCCTGGACGGGAAACTTGATGAATACATCGAGGATGAGACGCCAAGATCTGGGGATTTCACGGAGCTTTTTTCAAAGGATATTTTGCCGCCGGACATAAAGATAGATGCCGATAAATTTCCGGATGAAAAAGCGGGCGTTATATACAAAATAATCCCGGGGAAGTTAAACACTACAAGGATCGTTTTTAACCAGCGGTTCATCGATATTTGGGAACATATTAACGCAAACGATCTTTGTTTCGAGGTGGAGGACGAGATCAAAACCAGCCTCAGCATGGCGATATTCGATTGGGTGATGGCAGAAGTATTAGATGACGTCGCCAAGATCAAAGGGTTGGCTGAGGGGCAGTTCGGAATTTCGCCGGTGGATATCGATAAGAGCCTTTCACACGGGGCGTGGATGTGGTTCAACCTTTCTTACAATTCCGGCAGTGATGTCTGGTATGACAACGGGGCCTTGTCGGAAGCGATAGAGCGTGTATTCGCGGAAAAAGACGAGTTCATGAGCCTTTTCGGCGGCGATAGTTACGGGGTCTATGGCAACAGTCAGCTTATGGGTAATATCAGGGACATCGCGCTTTTACTGAACAAGTGTTTTTACGCCCGCGAGGACGGGCTTTTTGTAATGCCTTCCAAGGAAGAGCCGGCACCGGCCAGGAAAAGTTTCAGCGACGCTAAAGACGCTGTCGTGCACGATTTTTCGAGGTCTAAGGACATTTGTATATCAACCACGTCCATAATGAAAGCGTATGAAATATTCAAACAGAAAAATACCGAGGGCCCGAGGTATTTCGATCTTTTCGCGCCGGACGCTCCGCACGGGAGTTCATATATCGTCGCGGCCGGACTTGAAGTGGCTCTTGACGATATCCGTAAGAGGGTGTTCACGGAGGAGTTTCTGGAATATCTCAGAAGGCAGAGGATGCCTTCCGGCGAAAGGCGGTTCTCGGAAGAATTCCTCAAGTATCTGGGAGGCTTTTCTTTTGATGGGGATATCGACGCCGCTCCCGAGGGCAGCATTATCGCCCCGGGCCTTCCCATTGTTAGGCTAAAATGTACGGAGCTCGAAGCAGTACTCGTCGAGGATATACTTAAGAACCGTATCAATGTTTCGACAAATATAGCCACGAAGACCACGAGGATAGTACAGGCGGCGAGGGGCGTTTATTCCAAGATCGGCAAAGCCATAAGGAATGTGATCGAGCTGGGTCTCCGGAGAGGCCAGGGTATGGGCCACCCGGCGGCATCGAGAGGTGCTTTTATCGGCGGGAGCACCGCGACTTCGAACGTCTTCGCCGGTGACCTTTACGGGGTGCCGATAACCGGCACGATGGCGCATCTTTCGGTAATGTTATTCCCGCCGGAAAAAGAGATAGAGGCTTTCCAAATGTATGCGGAAGCGTATCCGGACAGTTCGGTTTTTCTGGTGGACACGTATGACACCATAGAGGGCGCGAAAAAGGCGGCCCAGGTAGGGAAAGATCTTCTTGAAGGCAAAATAGCCGGTCCGAAAAGCCATAACCTTATAGGCATCAGGCTGGACAGCGGTAATATCACGGAACTTTCCAAAGAGGTGAGGAAAATACTGGACGAGGCCGGACTTACACAGGCGAAAATAGTAGCCTCCGACGATCTCGACGAGGAAAAGATAGCCGAGATGATAGATAACGGCGCGAAGATAGACGTTTACGGGGTTGGGACAAATCTAATAACAGGCGGAAAACAGGCTACGCTTAACCTTATTATGCAACCTTCATACAATAATACGGTGCTCAGGGTCATCGGCCCGGGAGGCAAACTGGAGAAATTTATAGAGACGCCCCATGACAAGGGGTATGTTAATTCCGGTAATGATACCGTTGAGCAGGTGCTTCTGCCATACTGGCGAGGTGGCAAGAGGGTGATGCCGCTGGAAGAGATCAAGCTGGCACAGGAAAGGTGCTGGAAAGCCCTGGAAGCGCTTAAGGCCGAACATAATCAATTGAGCGGCGGCCAAGCCATACCCATCGAAGAAGAGCTGGTCGTGGACGATTCCGAGAATAGCGAAGACGCGCTTCTCGTCGTCGATGTCCAGCCTACATTCATGCCGGGAGGCGGGCTAGGGGTGACGGAAGGCGACAAGGTAGTCCCGTTCATAAATAAGCTGATGGGCAAATTCCACGGGACAAGGCTTTTCGCGAGCCGCGACGTCCATCCTTACGGGCATATATCGTTCGCGAGCTCTTTCAAGGGGTATACGGGAGGGGAGCTCCTCACGTTAGCCGAGGTCGAGAAATGGACCGAAAAGGACAATAAGATACAGAATCATGCGAGGTTCACGCTCGATCAGCTCAAGACATATTTACGGACAGTTAGAGGCAATTGCCAGGTATTGTGGCCCGACCACGCGGTAGAAGACGCAACGGAGTCGAATATTCATCCCTATATCGATACGACGCGGTTCGCGGACATTATCGTTAAAGGGACGGATCCATTGACCGATTCTTACAGCGCCTTTTTCGATAATCTAAGGAGGCCCACCGGGCTACACGAAAAACTCCAGGCGAAGGGGATAAAAAGGATAGTGATCGCCGGGCTTGCCACGGATTTCTGCGTAAAATGGGCCGCCGAGGACGCGAGGAGCCTGGGGTACGAGGTAGTCGTGGTCGATGACGCTTCGAAAGGCGTAAATCTTCCGGACAGCATGAAGAACGCTTACGACGCTTTCCGGAAACAGGGTATAAAACTTGTCAAAAGGACAGACTCGATAAAGGTTAAGAACCAGGCCGTGTCGCGGGGGTTTGAAAAGGAAAAACCTAAAGACGAGACGGAACATCCGACGTTCAAAGATATGAAAGGAAGAACCGGTCTCACGGAGGATATGTATCATCTCACCATGGGCCAGGCTTTTTTCAAGAAAGGCATACATGAAAAACCCGCCACGTTCGATTATTTTTACAGGACCGCGCCCTATGGCCGCAACAACGTGATAGTCTCGGGCCTAAGATTTTTTCTTGAAGGCCTTAAGGATTTCAGGTTCACAGATGAGAATATCGAATATCTGCGTAAGCAGAACAAGTTCACCAAAGAGTATCTCGATTTCTTAAAGGATTTCAGGTTCAAAGGGGATATCGAAGCCATGGAAGAGGGCAGCATCGCCTATCCGAACGAGCCCATAATGAAGGTAAATGGAACGCTTTTCGAGACGATGATCATAGAGACGTTCATATTGAATACCATGAATTACAACAGCCTCGCGGCGACTTGGGCGGCCGAAACCTCGGCCAAGGTTGACGGCGTGCGTATAGACAACGGTCTTGCCGGAGCTCAAGGGATGGGCCACATGGAAGGTTCGCATTCGAGCATGCTGGGCGGCATGACGATGACGACGAACCTTGACGCGTGTTTCCGGTTCGGGCTCGACCCGGCCTGGGACCTTTCCGA
>JADGBR010000047.1 GCA_015231405.1 Candidatus Omnitrophota bacterium
CTGAGTTGATCGCTCTCTCCGACAACGTCTCGGCGCTCGCGATCTTCGAGTAAAGGGCTTCGATAGCAGTGAATTGTTTTATCGCCTCGTTCTCTATTTTCCGGGCGCGGTCCTTATTGAGCTTAAGGGCCTGATTATCCGGGAACCTTAGCCATTCGGCTTCCGCGTAATCCGCGTCTTTCGAGATCTCGGAAAGATCGGCCCGGGCCATTGCCATGGACTCTCCGGCCTGGAACGCGCTAACGGCATGGCCCATCGCGGAGAAAATGTTGGACATATCCGCCAACGTAGAGGCAAGATATTGGACAAGATTATCGGTCTTCGATTCGAGCACGTTGGCCAACGACCCGGAGATGGCCATCAGGCCGCTGTCGTCTATCTCCTTCTCTCCGGCGACAGGCGACCCGGCCGAAAGGATATAACCCTTGAACAATTTCGTGAAATCTTCTTTTGTAGCCGTTATCGACGCACCGTTCGAAACATAAGTCACAGAAGTTGTCGTGACGGCGGTCAACATGACTATGTGTCTCATGAAAGCTTCTTCAATGACCGCTATCACCGGCATATCGTGCACTGACAAAAGGGGCACATCGGTTGCGAGACCTTTCAGCCGGACGCCGTTAGCGGCCGCTTCGGATTTAAGAGTAAAGAGCGTCGTCTCTAATTCGCCGGTCGAAAGAGGAGTAATAAGGCCGGTCAGGACATCGCTTATGACCGACATAATGGCCATTCTCTCTTTGCTGACCGCTGTTTTTCCGGTTGCCTCGTAATAGCCGGCAAGAGCTTTAACGGCGCAGTTAGTTATTTTTGACCCCTGGGATATCAGCCATGAGGTTATAGCCGTCAGCCCGCCGGTCGCAAGAGCGATAGGATTAGCGGCTTTCAGCATATTTATGAACGGTCTGTAAAATTCGAGCTCGGATCTTTCTTCCGGGAGAAGGACGGTCTTAAAACCGTACTGATACGCTTTCGCGACTTTCCCGAAGAAATCACTGACGGCTTCCGCGACTTTCACGACAAACATGTAATCTTTGAGGGCCGGCGAGGCCTCATTCTCGACCGCTGTTAAGTCTACTCCCTCCGCGTAATTCTGTATCTTACCGATCCATTCACGCGTAGCCAGTGAAAGATCAGTTATCGAGACGGTATAGGCGTCCTTGAACGCAACAACTGAGCCGTCAGACATTGTAACGCGCCATACTGACGCTCCGTCCGAAGAAAGGGTAAATACGCTGTTATAGCCATCGACATCGGTCCTAAGGCCGCTCACCTTATCGGTGATCTTTACAAGCTCCCTATTCCTCAAAACAAATTCGATGTCATGGCCGTTCGACGGGTCAGACATGGTTATCGTAATTGTATCGCCTGAGACGTTTACGGAGAAATCTCCTGACGGGGATATCTCGAAGGTCTTCACCCATCCGGCCTCGAACGACTCCACGGCCAGAATTGCGGTATTCGAAGTCAGAGACGCGAGTGCTCTTGTCGAGAAAACGCTCGAACGGACTTTCTCGCTTTTTTCCAGGACCTTGAACGTTTCAGCAGCGAGAGCGGCGTTATCCCGCGAAATAGCCGCGGCATTCACCGCTATGTTAAGGTAAGCTCCGGCGGCTTCAGTTCCGGCCGCATTCGACATAGCGGCGAGGGCCGCTGCTGCGACAGACGAAAGAGCATTTGTACGCGCGACGAGGGCGTCGTTAGCATCCATAACGTCGATCTTAATTCCGATAGAACGGCCAATCGCATCCCCGTCAGAGCTGTTAGCTTTATTGAACGCGTAGACAGCTTCGCGTATCCCTGCTTTAACAATGCTTGTTGAATATTCCGCGGCTTCAAGACGCGCCTCATACTCGTTCTCGGAAGACGCCTGGAGTACATAGCCGATAAGATCGCTGAATCCTTGAAGGTCGGTCATATTCCACGGAAGACCCGACTGAAGCTCGATAGCAAGAAGGGCTTTTTTAGTGACAGCCGGGATAGAAATAGCGGAATCACCGTTCATGACGGTCCTCTTAGGATCCTTCAATCCCAGGGACATATCGGCTACGGCGGATTTACCGGCGGAGAAAAGGCTTTCTATCAAAAGCACTTTGTCAGCGGCGAGCGTTTTAGCGGCGGCTATATTCTTCGCTGCCGCAATTACGGATAACGCTTTTTCAGCCGCGCCGGCAAGATAAACGGCGGTTTCAATATCATTGGTCTTTCCGGACAGGATACGGCTCGATGAGAGCGTTTTAGCCTCGCTGGCTGCCAGATCGGAGATTGACGCCGAGTTAGTTGATAATTCGGCCGTTACCCTCTTATACTTTTCGCCCTGGGCGAGGGCTTCGACTTCTTCGACGTATCCCTTTACGCTGTCGACTGTCGGACGCCTCGCGAGATCTTTTGATGTAGTAACAAGGACGTTATCGACGTAGAAATAGTCACCTGTTGAATTCGCGCGCGATGTAAAACGTACTCTGTTATTGCTCGAAAGCCACGCCGGTGGGACCGTGAAAGCCTTATGTATGTACCCCTCATCATTATCGTCACTGGTGAATCTCACAACG
Source organism: Candidatus Omnitrophota bacterium (assembly GCA_015231405.1). Lineage (GTDB taxonomy): Bacteria > Omnitrophota > Gorgyraeia > Tantalellales > Tantalellaceae > JADGBR01. Next base: position 2,550 of record JADGBR010000047.1, read on the forward strand.
CCTTCATGCCACGCTGTCCCGTCAAAGAAATCCATATCCATGGTCTCACGCTGGTACCAGTTATAATCGAGGCTGGATACCGCGCCTTCGAATTCGATATTTACCCATCCCGCGCCAGTCAGGTCCCCAAGTTCCTTTTCAACGTAATTGCCCCAACCCTTCAGCTCAAGAACGTAATTCCCGTCAAAAACCCCGGCTTGCTCCGGATCTGAAGTGAGTCCGCCGTAACCGTTCCATATCTGGACCGTGTCCCAGTAAGATCTTACATCCCCGTTCTCAAAACCGTCAAAGAACTTACCGGAAGGCCGAGAGGCGATCGTAGCGTAGAGATCCTTAACCGACTTAAGGCCGATGCCGGTGATATACTCGCTTAAACTAAGGTCGCCTATAGCGGTATCCGACAGGGCCTGCGCCACCGACCCGGAAACTGCCGCTACACGCGAGGATATACTAGAATAATCCGTGACTATCGCGTACATGTCCAGCGCCACTCCGGAGCCGACATTAATTACCGCCTCGCTTATCTTGTCTTCGATAGTAGCGAGCGATCCCGTATAGTGGTAAAGTTTTTGCCTGAGGGTCGCGTCGTACGTCGCGAGAACTGCGTAATTCAAAGGTATAGTCGTATTCTCCGGGTTGGCCTGTTTCACAGCCAGTGCCGCGTCCATTACTTTAACATAATCGCTGTACGCCTTTTCCGCCATGGCCCTTAAAGCAATCAGATCCCTCAGCCCGTTCTCGGTTAAAGTATTTACCAGGTTAGCTCTGCGATTAAGTTCGTCTATCGCGGTCTGGATAAGAGACACCCTCGTCTTCATGCTTCCGAGATTATCTATCGACCCTTCGCGGATATATGCGGCCCTTTCGACTTCCGCGCGCGACTTGAGGGCGTCAGCGAGGCCTTTTTGTACCTGAACAAGCTCGGCCGATATCGCCTCATCGGTCGGATAGTTCCTTGAATATTCAACAGCCTGGTCGGTAAGCTCAAGAACACGGCTGGCAATATTGTCCGCGACCCCGTAAAGACCCCAGGCCTCGTTCTTTCCCGAGATCTCTATCTCGTTCAATATGTCGGTGAACATCGCGTTGTATGACTGAGCCGAGTTCTTTATCTGGCGGACCTTAAGGAGGCTGCTTCTCTCCAGGACCGAGTCCCTGTAGACCGAGATATCGGACGCGGCCGTAACCACAGCTCTGGCATCAAGGAAAACCTGGCTGTTGTTACCCGCAGCGACAATAGCTCCGGCCATAGCGTTAAGCTCGACCAGTTCGCCATGGATCCCATCGATCGCATCAAGCATGAGAAGCGCCAATCCGGCGTCTTCGCTCTCCTGGGCCATTAACTTTGCGTTCTCGGCGGCTTTATTCAGTTCCCCGGCTTTCTGCTCAAGGAATTTTCCGTCGCTTGAGATCGCCAGTGCGCTGTAAGCGCTTGTCTTGACGGCTAGACATCCGGGAACAACGACTTGAGAGTACAACTGGTCGATATCGGAGAGCGTTTGTGCGGCTTCTGCGTCGCCGGGCATCGACAAAGCGACTATCCTCATTACATCGAGGTAACCCTTTACACTGTTCTTGATATCGATCGCCTGTCGGGTGAGCTGTTCCATCGATATTGCGTTCTCGGCGCTCATGGTCCCGATCAGCGAGCTAATGGCGTTAAGCACGGCAGTTTTTTCCCTGGCCATTGTCAACACCGTCCTACCGGACGTGGCTTTAGCGTCGGCTACCATGACATCCCTGTCGGCACCGTAGATCATCGCGGATAATTCGGACGAGGCCGAGTTCATGTCCTTGACCTCAGCCCTTACCGTTTCGTTGTTCGGGTACTTGACGAGTATGTAGTTCACGCTTTCCGTGAAGGATACCAGCTCCCGGTATCCTTTTTTGATAGCGGCCAGTATAGCTTTGGTTTCGGAGAGGCTGACGGAGGTCTTGAGCTTAGCGGCAAGGTCTTTAAGTACCTCTCTCTTAGCCGACGTAAGTTCCTTCAGCCTATTCACGTCAGATTCGTCTTTAGAGATCCCGTACATCTCTGTGCTAATATTTTCAATATCAGCGGACAGTCCGGCGATGACGCTGTCTATATGCGTTTTTGCATCAGATAGCTCGGAGGGGTCTATACCTCCCGGAACGTGGTCAAGGATACCGGACGAATATGTATCTAATTCGCTCATGATATAGCCGGCTATGCCGGAAAGGGCCTGGGCCTCTTGAGCGCTCTGACTGTAAGTGATGTTCGCGGCAATATATTTAACCGTGTCGGCAAGTTTATCAGCTTTAAGCGACCAGGCGCGTCCCTGGTCATAACCAAGCACGGCCTCGTCAAGTGCTCCGGCAATGAAGCCGCCGTCGTCCATGATCGACGAATACATAGACATGTATGACATAAGCCCGGCCTGGCTCATGCCTGACTCCGGACCTGATAAGGCGGCGATAGCCTCAGTAGCCTTTTCGCGGGATATTCCCTGCAAGTCCTTATAAGCGTTGATAATATCGAGATACTCCCGCTTATCATATACCGACATATTCGAACCGGACAACGCTGCCATCTTTCCGTTTATCTTCTCGATCTCGTAATAATTCTCGAACTTATCGGCCATGCCTGTCGTCGCCTGTGCATTAGCAGCGGATATAGAATCAATTATGGAAACGGCCCCGTGTATATCGCCCATAACAAGAGCTATCTTATCCAGAAGCATGGTCTTTTCCGGGGCGGTATCGATAACATCCAAGGCAGATCCCTCAAGTTTCAAGGCTGAAGCCTTTAAGCCGTCCGATAATTCTTTAAGGGCCGCGATGAGCTTGGCTTTGTCAATGGGGATCTCGCCCTCGGCATGGGTCGAATCGATATTGATCATGACGCCGGCATAATCCAGGACGCTCAGGCCTGTCGACTTTATAAGATCGGACTCCGAGTCAAGCATGGCGTTACCTGTATCAAAGAGAGCGAGAGATGATTCTTCAAAAATAGCTGAACTAAGGGAAGCTGCCGTTACCGGATACTCAATTCCTGCTATCTCGTAAAGCGTTTCAGTCCTTGTCTTCGTATTATTAGAGAGGTCGTTGACATAGGCGTCTACAGTGTCGGATGAATACTCGCCAGGAATGATCTGCGACAATACATGTTCCACGTACTGTTTATTCGTAAGCCTGTCGTTAAATTCCGACTCGATACGCCTTGTCTTCGCGGCTTTCACGAAAATACTTATCGCCCCCGCGCGATCGATGGTCTTTGCGCTGATCGCGTGAACGAACGGTGCGATGTCGTCGTAAGACCCGTTCTTGCCGACAAAGGCGCGATAAGCTTTTTCCAAGAAAGTGTAATCCTCGATACCTGGCAGATCAGCCACCTCAGAGATCATTAATTCCCTTATAATATCTTCTCTGTATACCTTTGTCGCTCCTCCGGCGCCGAAAAGCCTGTTAAGGCCCGATTTAATGGTTTCGCCGTCGGGAAGGATATTAAGAGCTCTCGAGTACAGATCCTTTATGAACTCTTCCTCTTTTTCTATCGCCTCAAGAGATATCAGCTCGGCGGCGATGAGCTTCAAGGACAGGAGTGTTTTTTCCATCCCGGTGACCGGGTAGAGATCTCCCAACACGAACTTCTGCGAGGTCTGATCAAATACGGGTCTCGTATTCTTAACCGCAACCGCTGCAACTGTCTTTTGAAGTTCCTCAAGCCCGGCTGTCACGGCCTCATATGTCTCCGCCGCTTTTTTTCTGTCGCCGGCTATTACGGTGTTCGAGGAGTATTCCGAAAACATACGGTTGATCTCGCCTAGAGCTGACCTCGTATCACTGAAGAGATCCATAGCGGTCTCGAGCATCTGGAGAGAGGTCTGGGGATCGTTCATAGCTGTCACTATGTTCACATACGACTTAAGCTTCGTTACCGCGCTAGAGATCTTATTCATTTCGACGCCCGCCTCTCTCTCCGACAGCTCGAATTCGTCGTAAAGGGCCTTGATCGCGTCCCTGTCCAGAGCAGCCGCCGTCATCAGTCCAGCGACATGTTCCATATCGGCCCGGGCGGCGGTCCTCTCAACTTCCTGATACAGTGCGGTCAATTTACCTATCATCTCACCGGAGAGGTCAACCAGATGCGCGAGCTCCATGGCGCTTCCTGCTTTCCCGGCGTTAACTCTCATCTCGGCTACGGTCGAAGCTATCTCTTCCGCGTTATCAACCGCGGTTCTCTGTTTATCAGGCTTTTTGCCGGCGATATCCCTGATCGCCCTGAGTATGTCATTCAGCCTGCTCCATTCTAACTCTACGCCCTCTTCGATCGTTTCTTTTCTCGGGTCGTCTCCCATGAGATGTGCCATATCCAGGGAATGGTCCCTCAAAATGGCCATTGTATCGACCATCGAAGCTACGACATCCTCGTAAGAGACAGCTTCGGCCTTGTAAGCGGCTATTGTCGCCTTTTCAAGAAGCGTTTCTGCTTCGTCAGTTTCCTGTTTCATGACACTTACCGGGTCCGTACCGAGGACATCATAGATCGTCATCAGGTCGAGCGAGTCCACATTATCGTCGGCGTTGAGGTCGTATTTCGAAAGCATGCTGAGGGCCCGCTTCATGGTCGCGACGTCCTGGCCGTCGATACGGCTGTCTTTATTGAGGTCGGCGGCTATTATTTCCTCAGGCGTGAAACCGTTCGTCCTCATCGAAATGATCTGTTTTATCGCGTATTTGTCCCCTTCGGAGACATTTCCGTCAAGATTCACGTCAAGGTGGTATTTTACGGCGTTCTTAAGCGCGGTCTCGTCCCTCTGATCGATAACGGTATCACCGTTTATATCTGCGCCTACAAGCCAGTTAAGGGGTATACGCGCCCCGCGGTACTGTATCGTATTCAGCATTCTGATCTTGTCCATTACGCCTGGCGCCGTCAGGTCCTGGGCTTTAAAGACTTTTTCGAGGCTAGAACGGTCCCGGTCCGTAAGGACGCCGTCAAAATCTGTGTCAAGGCTGTAGATATCTTTAAGCGTGTATCCCTTCACCACGAGGAGCTGATAAGCGCCGGTCACCGCGTAAATGTCCTGGGTGTTCACGCCGCCTTCTTCGACCATAAGGTCAGCGACGCTAATGGCCCCGTCACCGTTAAGGTCCAGATCACCAAGGCCCTGCGTTTTGACGGAATCGGGAGTAAGTCCGCCGCGACCCACCAGGGTCTGGAGCAATCGGTATTCATCGGAAGAAAGCGTCATTATGGCCTTAGTGCCCATATCCATATTGACGTCTTTCATGTAGCTTATGTAGTTGGCCATCGCCTCATAGTCCTTATCGTCTATGATGACGTTACCGGCAGAATCAAAGTCGACAACTATGTTCGCTGCAAGTATCTGGCTGTCGGTAATGGTATGCTCGAGCATCTGGTAATATTGGGATACATCCAGGAACGCAAGGTCGGCCCCGTCGACCTTGCCGTCTGACACCGTCGAAAGGTCGTTCCCGTCGATCTTGCCGTCGCCGTTCACGTCCGTGCCGGCGTATGAAGCCATATCGTAATCGGGGAAGTTCTTATACGCTTCCTTGAGAAGCTCGAGGTCAGTGTCGTTTATGTAGCCGTCTTTGTTGACATCATAGTCGTCAAACCCGTCGTCATCACTGTCCTTAAAGAGGTCAGACTTGGTCTGGATCTCAAGTTTTTCCCTCAGAGCGTCCGCCTCGTAAACGTCATAGAACCTGGCCAGGTCTTGCACGGTAAGTGAGCCGTCGCGATCAAAATCCGTGGACGCCAATATCCCGAGAATATCCTGGAGATACAGCCCGCCTTTCTGGTACTGGTCGGTCACCTGTGTATAGATGCCCTGGGCACCGACCTCTACGTTCAGTGTCTCAAGCGCGTACTTCATCGCAAGTATGTTCGTCATATCATAGGTCACGCCGTCACCGTACAGGTTTAGCGCTTTGAGATAGCTTTCGACATCGACTATGGCCAGCTTATCCTGAACGTTAATTCCTAAAGGCGCGGTGTTAACGATATCAAGGGACGATGGAACGCCGTTATTCTTCTGATAATCCAGGTACAGCGCGTTATACGTATCCAGATCAACATTATCGACTTTGCCGTCCTTATTCAAATCGATCCACCCGTTATTAAGCAGGAGGCCTTCCATCTCGTCGATATTATTCGTTATCCAAAGATCAACATTTGTTCCTTTCTGGGCCTTTGCCCATTCCACATCATACTTGGCCTTGAGGAAAGGCAGTATGGTATTCTCAACGATATTGTCGAGATATTTGACCCTCTGTATATAGGTGACGTCGAGCATGGTGACTTCGCCATCGTTGTTGACATCGAAATTCCTGAATGTCTTGGTGATCTCGTTATATCCGCTTATCGCTTTAAACCTTTGTATGTCCGCCCCGTTAACGGTCGGATCGCCGGTTCGGAAATCATAATCTCCCGTTATATTGGCAGTTGATATGTCCTCTTCTCCTATTCCCCTGGCGAGGTCCCAGTAAGCTTTCATCGAATCCCATGCGGCCATGTCCTCGTCGTTCAATATCGAATCGTTGTTAATGTCGTACTGGTAGATGTTCCAGACGACGTTTTTCATTTCGGCAACATCCTTATCATCGACCCTATTGTCGCCGTTAAGGTCATAGCGGCTCATAAGTTCGGGGCTTTCGGCGTTATATATCACGAAATCATTGCCGTATACGCCCAGGCCTTCGGGAATGTCGTAAGCGGCCGAGATCCTCATGAAATTCTTTACGTCGTAGACCCTCTGCATATCATCCCTGGTAAAAAGGGCCCCGCCCGTCAGGCTTCTCGCCGGAACGTCTATGTCCCCGTAAACACCAGTATATGTGTTTGTGACAGGGTGGGTTTTAACGTGGAGCTCCCAGTCAAGATGGTCTCTATGGCCGTCGCTATTGAGGTCCTGGTCAAGGTAAAGCTTAGCAAAAGAGTCCTCTATCATCTCCCAATCGCCCTTATCCAGCAAGCCGTTCCCGTTCATATCAACACGGTGATACTCAAACGGGTTAATAAGCTCGCCCTTTTCTATACCGCTTATTATCGTATCCATTTTTTCCAGGTCGGAACGGTCTACGTAATTGTCTCCCGTAATATCAACTGAGGCCATCTCAGATATCTTCTGATTCAGGAGCGTCGCGTCGGCCGAAGTGACGAACCCGTCACCGTTTATATCGGCGTTCTCGCCGTCGGACTTGACCAATATCGTCGGCTCATAAATATCTCCTCCGGCGGTAATACTCCCCTGCGAGTCAGCGGATATATTGAACCTCTTACCTGCAGGGTCGTTAAGATCAGGCCTGTCGGAAAGCGTAAAGCTTCCGTCATCATTCGCCTCAGAGTAGAACAACTCGCCGTTGACCATGATACCCGCGTCGGAGAGATGTTCGCTGACTGACGAGAATTCCTCCACAAGGGATATCTTCTGGGTGAACGGAGATAGCACAACGTCGTAAACATGCCCTTCGATATTGACCTTATTCAGCGTCGCGTTGCTCGTGTATCGCTTAGACGCGTATACGATGTCCCTAAACGTTATGGTCCCGTCCGAGTTACGCACCACTTCGTATGGCGTGTCATTTACCTCGATAAGCTGGCCCATGAGCGTCTGGCTCACCTTGTGCTCGCTCATGAATTTCGCGCGGCCCGAAACGACGTCAAACGAAAGCTGGCCGGCGCCTATCTGCGCGGTGAAATCCTGTCTCGTGTAATATCCAGCGGGAGATCCTACCAGATTCCCCTGGCCATTGACGGTTACCGGTATCTTGGACTCGACCCACTTGCCCGGAGTGGTCTGAGATGGCGGCACCCAGGCCCAGACAACGAATACTTCGCGGTCAAGGATCGGGTCATACCTCGTCTCGAGTGTCTGGTACCTTTGGACAAGCTGCATCTTTCCGGTATCATAGTCCGGAAGAATGTCATAAAGCCTGTTATCGATCGTCACTGTATGTTCTCTGACGACCGTGCCCTGCTGGGTAGCGGATTCGACGAACTGGTAGCGTGCGTAGTCATATGTTCCGGATTTAAGCGTCTTTTTCGTGATCGCCGTCGTGATCTTATCGCCTGTCAAAACTACGCCGTTCAGAGTTTTGAGGTCGTAGGTGCCGTTAAGGTTCATTACGACCTCATAGGTCTTGTTGTTAAGCTCGATAACCTGGGTGCAGACTTCTTCACTTTCCCGGTGCGACTCGATGAGGGTTATCCTCGAATTGACCATATTCTTCTTGATATCGTATACAGTGCCTCCTAGCATGACTTTCTTACCGTCGGAAGTGCTCTTTTTGGTCTCAAGAGAGCTCGCGAAATCGTATGTGCCGTCATTATTCCTCTTAACGGTGTATTCCGTGCCGTCTAAGCTTATCCTCTCGTCATAAACGTTGGCGCTGGCGTCGTCAGTGCATATGAGGAAAAGCCTGTCCTTAGTCTCACCGGCGCCCATATAGGCCAGGTAAGTTGTTCCGTCTATGTCGATCTCCGCCTTTTCGCCGCTAAGAGGCCTAGTGAAGGAAGTTAATTCACGCCCGTTCTCCCTGATCCTGATGACATCGGCTCCAAGGTCGCGTATTACGTCGAATTTCCTCGTTCCGACATTAACGACTTCATCGGCCAGGAAGGTGCTTGTCCTAAAGGGACTGCCTGACTCGTGTCTCTCTCTCAACTGGACACGCCCGTCCTGGTCAAGTGACACGTCGGCTATGATCCCGTGGATCTGGACAAAATCAAGTCCGGCATACGAGAGATACCTGTCACCCGAGGCATCATAGAAATTGAACTGCCCGCCGTCCATTAGCTGTACGAAATACTCCTTACCGTTGAAGCTGAGCTTTTGGTCGGCAAAATGTTCGCTCCTAAGCCCTTTGACCCTCTCGAGGATAAGATCTCGTTCCTCAGCTATACCCATTCTCATGAACTCCTGGATGCGGGCAAGTTTTGTCATATCCTGGTCGTCGACGTCGTTGTCCTGATCGAGGCTCTGATAATACATGATCGCCCTCGAGATCGTCTCCATATCCAGAAGATTAAACACTCCGTCGCCGTTGACGTCGACTCTCCTCATGAATGAAGGCTGGGGCGCGCTCACCTGGGCCATACCGGATATGACCTCATCAACCGTCGCGACGTCCCCGTAATCGAACACGCCGTTATTGTTGTAATCCGAGTAGTATCTAAGCCACGGGTAGCGGTCTTTCGCGTAGTTGAACCAGTCAATATCGTCCAGCTCGACCTTCTTATCGCCGTCAATATCCGCCCTGGCTATCTTGGAAGGGGTTATCTCGTACAGTTCCCTAAGGGTTTCAGACTGCCGGACCTCTGACATCCGTTTCCGTATCTTGTTCGCGAGACCAGTTTCGGCCCTTTCCATAACGAGCGCCGTTTTCGGGAGCGGCATATTGAAATGGTCTGCCCACAGGTTGAGCCACATGAAGGATTCCTGAAGGTCGGTGTAATCGGTCTTATTGACGGAGCCGCTCTTATTGACATCCGCACGCCAGAGCCTGTAAGGCTGTAGTAGCAGCCCAAGATCCATATCTGCAAGGATATCGCCGGCAATATCCAGGTCCATATCGTCCATTGTGTAGAAAAGGTCGGATTCCCGGAAGACGTACTGCTGGGACGTATTGCCGACCGGGATACTCACGGTGTATTTCTTGTTAAGGCTGTCATACACGGCCTGGTATACGGCATCGCCCCTGGTCTGTTTTCCTTTCGAGTCTGTTGTTATGATCTGAAGTTTATAGCCCCCGTTCTCCTCGTAGAAGGCGTACCGGTTGTTCTCAAGCGTAACATACGATACGCCGTCTATATCGTGGCGGTTCAGGATAGAGTTATAGAGATCCGTCGCGTCTTTCGCTGATACGACATAATCCTTATTAACGTCCGCCAGCTCCCTGTAATAGCTGATATTTTCCGGAGTGATCCCCTTGGTATTCTCTATATAAATGAGCCTTTCAAGGCTTGTAACGTCAAGCGCGTTTATGACCCCGTCGCCGTTGACGTCCTTATAGAACTGTGCGAAATGGTTAAAAGCCGCTATATCCCAGGCATTGACCTTCCCATCAGGGTCGCCGTTCGGGCCGCCGAGGTCGCCGTAAAGTTCTACGGCTTTTATTACCCTGGGTTGCTGCAGCATCCGGCCTATCTCAACCTCTAATTTGTAAGTTACGTCTCCAAGCTCGAGGGTTTTAACCTCATCGTTCGACAGGTCGCTCCAGATAGTAACGCCTTCGCCGTTGGTGAACCCGTATATGCCCGCTACGCTAGTCGCGGCCTTTATGCTATATTCGTCGCCCAGCAGCTGTACCAGGTGCTCCTTGTCGGAATACACCTTTGTCGTTATCTCGTCCAATGTAACGCTGGCGGTAAGGTAGCTTACCATAACGGCGTATTTTACGCCCAGTATCCAGACAACAGGTGTCAGAATGGTGCCCTGGGCCTCGAACGTGCTTGTCTCTGAGGGCCAGACACCGTCAACGTCCGTAAAAGTGAACGTCCCGTTACTGTTACGCTTCACAAAATACTCATCACCGTTCAGGGAGATAAGCTGGTCGGCGACCGCCGTGCTCCTCTCTCTATCCCTTGCTATGTAGACATGACCAAGGACGTCGGTCTTGAGAATGTAACGTATGTCGTTCACGTAAACAATCTCTTTCCCGTTCTCGTAATAAGATTCCGCGACGACGTTCTTTTGCGCGATCGAATCCCAGTACCTTAGAACATGCGGTTTAACTGCGCTCGATGTAACGACCGCGCCGCTTTCTCCGGCTATTACGGTGTATCCGGCGCTGAGGCTGGCCGAGATAATACCCGTAAAGCCCACTGTGACGGACCCAACCTTCTGCCCGGCCGGATTATGGACATCGAACGTCATATCCGGAATAGCTTTGGATGCGCTCACGTTCCCATCAGCGTCAAGGATCTCGACTGTCCCGGTCTCTTTATTAACCCTGGCCGTGTACGAACCGTCTATCCCCTGGACAGCCAGAATGCCGTCGTACTTCAGGGTAACGACCGCTGTGTACGCGCCAGTGACTATAGTTATGATCTGTTTAGGCCGGGATTCCGTGAACGTATTCGCTATGGCGCGAACATAATTTGACGAACCCGGTATCTTCTCGCCCGTCATGTTGTCAACACGGTAGATCTCGAGCACCTCACCCATCGGTATGCTTTCGCTTACGGCGCTTCCGAGTTCCTTAAGGAACGGCTCGCCGTTATCAAAGAAAAGTTCGACCAGCCGGAGACCACCTATGTTCACGGAATAAGTATCCGTTTTGCCCGCAACAGGCACTCCATAATACTCCTCGCCGTTGGACAGGATCACATGACGGCCGTTATCGTACCTGTAACCGTATGTCTCATTCCCAAGATACATCACTGAATCAGCGACCTTACGGGTAGCCGGCCTTAGAACGATAGTCGAATATTCCCCAGTGTACGCTATACTGTATCGCATATCGCCGATGTTGATCAGATACGGCTCTAGTCCGGCAATAACGACCCCATCATTCTCAAAACTGAATATACCCTGAGTCCCAGTCTCTGTAACCCTATATACTTTCCCGGCGGCCTCGACGAACCTTACGTTCTTCAGGACGTCAACTTCGACCTGTGTTTCCACGAGCATTACTTCGCTGCCCTCGAATGTGACGGCATAATCTTTAGCGTTCGCCAGCTTGACTACAGGGTTTGTCTTACCGCAGCTGTAAACTTCACTACCCAGGGTGAAATGGATATTCGACGCGTCCATTGTGACGGCGTATATGTCATCGCCTACAAGTACCGGTTTCACAGAATTGTCGGGACTACTTACGGCCGGAGCTCCCGGGCGCGCAAAGGAACTGAACTCTTCCAACTCTTCGGACGAAATAACATTATCCAGGTCAAGATCAAGAGCGAGGCTGTAATTTTTTGCAAAATAGAACGCGCCTATTTCAAGGCCGACCCCATAACCGGCGGGGATGTTAGAAGGGATAGTTCCCCGTTCGGTCCTGGAACCATCGCCGTTCAGGTCCCATATTACGAACTTGACTTCGTTCACCCCGCTCCGGAGCGATACCTTGCCCAAAAGCTTCTGGAAATCGCGGCTGAACGTATCAACGTCCAACTCGCAAGTTTCGGAAAAATTGCCGTTTACGTAAGTATTTATCTCCAGACGTTTCCCCGGAGTATCGAAAAGGTAAGGGTTCCTCGCCTGTATGCCAAGGTCATAAACTCCGGCCTGATCGGCCTCGAGCTGAATAGTGAAGCTCTGGAGCACCGTATTGGCCGGCGCCGTTTTGTCAAGCTTCAGCACGCCGTCCACAATGGTCCAACCCTCGGGAACGTCTGGGATCAATATCTCTGGAGACAGAAAAGCTCTAAACCCGCCTGTCGCGTTAAGATATTTATACATATCGCCGTTGACGACCGTGCTGTATCCCGTTGCATCGCTTATATAGCTCAGATAGTCGGTCATATCCGATTGATCGATCTGATTGTCGCCATTAATATCCGCTTTTTTAAAAGTCTCGGCATCAAGAGCGGAGATACGGTTAAGCTCAACCAGGTCAACTGGATTTATGGACCCGTTGCCGTCCACATCCTTCGGCTGCGCGGCGAAGATGGCAGCATCCTGGCCATCGACAATACCACTATTATCGAGGTCGGCTCGCTTCCTCGTCGAAACATAGTTCATGAGTTTAATGTAGTCTACATCCTGCGGGTCCAGCTTTCCATCGCCCGTCAGGTCTGCCGGACCCGTAGTGGTCGAGAGTTCGCCGGCAACAAAAACGTTATGTATGGAATTTACCGTCCCCGCGGCGTCTCCCATAGTTACGGTAAAGTCCACGCCGTTTATGACAGGAGAGCCTATACCAGAACCCTCTAAGGACGAGAATTCATCCAACTGCCTGGAATACAGAACGGTCTGTAGATAGGAAAGTTTAACGATCCTCGAAGAACTATCGTATGATACGCTATATCCGGACGGCAGAGGCGTAGAGGAAGTCATCAGGCCGTCGGATATGGTCACGTCGCTCTTCACGGCTCCAAAACTCACGGGGAACGTAAATGATGGCATTACAGTCTTCGAAGTATGGGCGTTGATCGCTATTACGTTCATCCCTGATCTTGAGGCAAAGTAATCATCGGCGGCGGTTATCGCGAAATCACGGGGGCTGACAATGTCCGCTCCGGTATCGACAAGAGGTTCACTCGCCGGCGAATATGCCCTCTCTTTTCCGTGGAACTCTATTTCGTTAAGAACGAACTTCTTATCCACAGAAGAACCGGAGCGCGCTACAAGCTTGAACGCGGAGGCTTTTACCGTATCGAACACGATGTCATAAGTATCCGAGTTAGCTTTATCGATGATCACTCTTTCGCCGTTCGAAATGAAATACAGGTCAGGAATGTTCGCGAGCGAAAGATTATTTACCGGAGTCCAGAAAGTAGTATCGAGAGACGGCGTGGGATCTACCGTATAATAAATATCGAAATCTCTCAAATTGTCATTAGTGAGGCCGACACCCTGAGTGAGCGTTATACCGTCAACTAACTGCTGGCCGTCAAAAGCGAACATGGCCGACTGGTCGGTCATACCGCCAATGGACCATCCATTAGCCGCTTCGTTCTTAACCCCGTCAAAAGCCTTGGATATATTATAACCGTTCTGATTGTAACTCGACACCGCTCCTATGACGTTTATCGCCTTATCCGTATCGACAGCGCGAAGCAGTTTATCGTCATCAGCGGCGCCTAACTTCAGGATCTCTCCGCCGGCTTTGACTACGGGGGCGGTAACAGGCGATGATGACAGACCTTTTTTAACTCCGTGGGGAGCGCCGTTCCTCCCTCTTCCCGTTTTATCTATGACGTTATCGTAATACCCGTCAAGGCTCCACCACCCGACGCATTTAGCGGGATAGTCAGGCATGCCGGACATAACAGCGCCTTCGTAAATATCCTTTATCGCGAAACCGGTTAGGGCGCCCGACCATATCGCGGATTCGCCTACCTCCCCCTTGAACGGGTATGAAACGTTATCGGGATCACTCATGTATGGTGAATCTGACCCGATCTGGAAATTCGTATAGTCGGCTATTCTTCCCTGGCAGACCCATGTAGACGCCGACGAAACCATCACCCCGTTGGCATAGAGGCTTACCTCGACCATCTCGTCATAGCTGTAGCGCGAATTATACCTCTGCTGGCCAAGTCTCTTATAAGTGACGGCATAATGCGCCCACTCGCCTTTAAGGGCCGATATGTCAAACCTCACGTTCTTACGGAAGAAATCGTCCCTTCTGCTGGAATTATCCACATCTTGCGTCACTGCCTTAGCGCATATAAAGTCCCCATCAACGATCAGACCGAACCCACCGCCCTGATCATTGTTGCCTTGGCCGTCACCTTCGTTCCAGCCAATTATGGCGGCGCTGTCTTCATCCTCATCGACGAGCGCCCATGTCGAAAGAGTCATGTCGACCAGATCTGGAGCGTAAGGTACCGCGTTGAACCTGATATAATCGGTTTGGCCGTCAAATCTGGTTGCCTTACTGCTAATAACCACATCGTTTATACCGGTCCCACTGATCACATAGTCATTACCGCCGAACTTAAAATCATCCCCGATCCTACCCGATCCCATGACACTGTCAGATGTCCTGAAAGTATAGATCGGATCGGTGCCGGACATATCCAAATCGACGAACACCATAGTCCCCATCATATCTATCGTTTTATCTGCTATTTCGCCTTCCGTGCGCCGCACATATTCGTAATCCTTGACCGTGCCGTCGGATGCGACTGTCCTTATGACCCGCCCGGTTTCCTGAGAATAAAGATAATCAGTGTATGTCATGCCGCCGTCGGGGTTGGTCACGGTGACGCGTTTTACCTCGCCGGAGAACTGGCTTGACGGCGGATAATACTCGTAATCCTCGCGGATGATCTCGTCAGCTACCGCAGGCGCGTGATTCCCGGATACAAGGATAGTGCCCTGCACGGTACCATTATTGCCGTTGCCGCTGGTATCAATGGCCGCACCATTCTCGAAACCATAATACGCCATGAGATCGTCATATGTTCCGCCCTGCGCGATCTCCGACTGCCGATACGGAGCATTATGCATTAGTTCCTGTATCTCAACGGGCGTTAAGGCATTACCATACACGCCTACCTCGTCAAGATTTCCCCTGAACGAACTGGAATTCTGGTGAGCCCCTATTTGTTGAGTGACCTGCTGATCATCCCATTCCATCGCACCGTTTATCCTGATCGACCTCTCCCCTTTCTTCTGTCCATCCACGTAAACGATAACACCGGCCGATGTTCCCTCACCTTCGTAAGTAATGGTCAGCAAATGCCAGTTGTTATCCTGATAACTTTCTGTTCCGTATATAGCGAACGAATCACTGTCATTAACTGCCGGGGTCTCACCCTCGTAATTCCCATTCTCCCCGTATATCGGCTCGCTCTGG
>JADGBR010000048.1 GCA_015231405.1 Candidatus Omnitrophota bacterium
GGTATCTCGGGGTGTCACGCCGGTGACAATAGGGGAGATAACGGGGGCCGGTAAGGGGATCGAGCTTTGGAGTTAAAAAGGGGGGTAAGTGTCAGCTCAGGATGAAAGGAAGATGAGGTTGTTCAAGAAATTCGGGTACGATATCGGAAAAGCGAGGGAATTCATTCTCCGTAAAGCCGATCTTGCCGAAGGGCGCATACTTGAGATAGGGACAGGCATGGGGCATATGACCATCGCTTTAATGAAAAAAGGGTTCAGCCCGGTGACGATCGACCTCAATAAGGAAATGCAAAAAAAAGCCCGGGTGAATATCGGAGCGATGGCCCTTAAGAACAAGGCGACCTTAAAGATAATGGACGCCGAAGATCTGAGTTTTAAAGACAATTCGTTCGATACTGTCGTATCCGTTAACTTTATTCACCACGCTAGCGACCCTCTCAAATGCGTCAGGGAAATGGCCAGAGTGACCCGGCGGGGCCTCGTCATCGCGGATATCAATAAAAAGGGCGAAAGGATAATGGAGAAAGTGCATAAGATGGAGGGCCAGACACATCCAAGGGCCAAGGTGTCGATGAGCGCTATGAAAGAGTTGCTGGAATGGCTTGGCCTGGATGTCAGGTCTTACAGGGATACATGCCAGACGGTGCTGGTCGCGCAAAAAGAGGAGAGGCCATAGCATGGGATCGTGTGACAGTACGGCAGTACAGGAAAGCCCTGTCGCGTATTTCCGGCGACAGGTAAATAACTGTTTTGAATACGCCGGGGACGGGAAAGCCGCCGGAGCTAAGATCGTCGGGATCATGTGCGAATATACCCCTCGGGAGATCATTATGGCGGCGGGAGGGATCCCGGTATGCCTGTGCGGAGGCTCACGGGAGATGATAGAGCCGGCGGAAACCGTACTTCCGGCTAACCTATGTCCCCTTATTAAATCCACTTTCGGTTACAGCCTTCTTAAAAAGAACCCATTCCTCGAAATGGCCGACTTGGTAGTGGCGGAAACAACCTGTGACGGCAAAAAGAAGATGTATGAACTCCTTTCCCGCGAGAGGCCCATGTATATACTCGAACTTCCGCAAAAATCCGATGACGCGGATTCGTTCGACAGGTGGGTGCATGAGTTGGATAAGTTCAGGAAAGAACTTGAAACGCGGTTCAAGACAGATATTACATCCGAAAAATTAAAAGAAGCGATACGGGTCATGAACAGGGAAAGGAAACTGAAACGGGAACTGTCGGCGCTCATGAAAGAGGATGATCCCCCGTTGACCGGCAGAGATCTCCTCGACATGAAAAGCCTGATCTCGGGAATGCCCGAGGATATGGTCCAATATGAAAAGGCGCTAGTCGCGCTAAAAGGGCGTGAACCGGATGCGACGTCCGGGTCCCGTGTAAGGGTGCTCCTTACGGGCGTCCCTTTGCCGCACGGCGCGGAAAGGGTCATTGACATAATCGAGAATAACGGGGGGCTTGTCGTCTGCCAGGAGAACTGTACGGGGTTAAAGCCGCTGTTAGAAGACGTCGAGAACGGATCGACAGATCCGATCATTTCCATCGCCGAAAAATATTATCATCTCCCCTGTTCGGTGATGATGAATAATACAAGGCGTATTGACCACCTAAAGGAACTCGCGCGTGAATATCGCGCGGAATGCGTGATCGAGCTTATATGGCAGGATTGTATCACATACGATGTCGAATCGGGTCTCGTGAAGAAGATGGCTGAGGAAGAACTGGATATTCCGTATCTCAGGATAGGGACGGATTATTCGCCTTCGGATACGGGGCGGATAGCGGTAAGGGTCGAGGCGTTGTTCGAGACGGTGAAAGGGCGGTAGAGACGGATGGGGCGCGACGGCGTCATTGCGAACCCCGCTTTCGCGGGGTTCGCAATGACGAAGGTTTAATGAGCTGATATAAAAGGAAAGATCATGTTATTCGCAGGAATAGACCTGGGATCGCGGACCATAAAAATAGTTCTCATTGACGGGAACGGTAAGGATATCGTTTCGTCCGGAGCCGTCGATCAGGGGATAAAACAATCCGAACGGGCTGACGAGCTTTTTGAGAAAGTGCTTTTTTACACCGGCGCTTCGAGGGCGGATGTCGGAAAGATCGTCGCTACTGGGTACGGGAGGAACGCTATTTCCTGGGCGGATACTACCGTCACGGAGATAACATGCCAGGCCAGGGGAACAAGGCAGGGGCATCCCGACGCTAGGACGATAGTGGATATCGGCGGCCAGGACAGTAAGGTCATAAGCCTTGATAAGAACGGCGCCGTCAGGGATTTTGTCATGAACGACCGCTGCGCCTCCGGTACGGGGCGGTTCATCGAGATCGTCGCCCAAAGGCTGGAGAGAGGGATCGACGAGGTCGGATTTATGGCGGCAAGGGCCGTAGGCGCCTCTATTATAAGCAGCATGTGCGCGGTATTCGCGGAAAGCGAGATAGTAGGGCTTTTGGCCGCCGGCGAACCTCCGGAGAATATAATCGCCGGGGTGGAGAAGTCTATAGCTAAACGTGTAGCGTCTATGGCTGGCAGAAAAGTGGAAGAGCCGGTTATATTTACGGGCGGGGTAGCGCTTGTACCCGGGATGAAAGAGGCTTTGGCCGAAGCGTTCGAATCGGCGATCACGGTCGCGGAGCGGCCCAGGTTGACCGCGGCCTTAGGAGCCGCGCTCCTGGCGGCCGGAAGAAGCGAGATATATGCGAAAAATATTAAATGATCTCATACACAGGCTGGGAACTGACCAGTATTTCGCGCTGTACGCGCTTATACTCTTATTGTCGTCGGTCCTCGTATTCGTTGTTATCGTGACCGATTACAATATGGGTTACCGCCAGTTCAAGATCGAGATGTCCGAACATTGGGTGGATCCGTCGGTCGAGATGACGCCGGGGCCAGCGAGGGGGAGAGGCCGCGGTGGGTCACAGGCGGCGATCCTCGAAAGGACATACAATAAGGTCGCGCACGGCCTGGACGATATTTCGGTAACGATAACGGGGATGAGGACAACTAACGGTGGGGAGGAACAGGTGCATGGTTCGGGGATCCTGATCGCAGACCAGCTTGTCCTCACGAATTATCATGTCGCTTACGGCGCGCTTGATCTCCGGGTCACGGTGTCTTCGAAAAATCCCGTAGTTTATCCGGCGTCGATATGCCTCACTGACAAGACGAACGATCTGGCTCTTTTGAAGGTCGAGACCACAGATATTCTCCCGTCGGCCGATATTGGCAATTCCGATACGGTCGAGGTAGGTGACCTCGTTTTCGCTATGGGCAACGCTTTCGGGAAAGGCAATATTTTCACGACCGGCGTAGTTTGCGACAGGATGCAGTCTTTTACCGTCGGGACCAGGGTATACACCGACATGATAAGGACGGAGACATACACTTATCCGGGCTCCTCAGGCGGGCCGCTCGCCAATATGAACGGCGAGGTTATCGGCGTCAATACCGCGATCTACGATCCGGAAGGCAAATTCACGGGGATAAGTTTCGCGCTGCCTATTAACAGGGCCCAGGCGCTCTTAGATAAAGTTACGGGAGGTGGCGCGGCGGGACAGTTCTCGCTCGTTGCCTGAGCAGGCGGATAATAGACCGGTGCCGGCGGCACTGGGGAGAAGAAAGATATGGCTGAAAGAACTATAGTTGAGGAAAAAGGTTTAAGCGGGCTTTTCTGGATATTGCTCATCATCGGCGTTGTATTCACCGTGACGGGCATACTCCTGGGTAACCCTTTCGAGGATTACCAGGCCTCGTCCAGCCTCTGACTTTCCTGTATAGGGATCCAGTGATCCCTCCGGGACCGTGTGTTCCGGGAAAAAGAAGAAAGAGAAAAATAATGCTTAACATACATCCGTTCAGAAGAGTGACGCAAATATTCGGCGTCCTCATCACGAACGCCTATCTGGTGGTCGCTTTCAGGTGCAGCATATATACGGGCGCTTTCAAGAGCGTGTGTCTGCCTTTTCTATATTGTCATTCCTGTCCATCCGCCGGGTTCGCCTGCCCGATAGGGGTAATGCAGCACTATTCGGCGATACATCGTTTCCCGTTCTTTCTCGTTGGGCATCTTATGCTGATAGGGGTGCTGGTCGGGCGTATGGTTTGCGGATGGGTATGCCCTGTTGGACTCGCCCAGGAGCTTCTGTATAAGATAAAGTCCCCGAAAATAAAATTGCCCAAAGAGCTCTGGGTGTTGCCGTTCATAATGCTGATAGTTTTCGCCATCATTCTTCCGTACATAACCACCGAGCACTGGTTCTCCAAGCTTTGTCCGGTGGGCATGGTGGTAGCGGGTATCCCATGGGTGGTATGGAACCCGGTCAATCCGATAACGGGTGAACCTACTATCCTGCCCGGTACGGTAGGGTGGCTGTTCCTCCTCAAGATATTTATTCTTATCGTCGTTCTGGTGCTCGTCGTTATATCGAAACGGCCTTTCTGTAAATATATCTGCCCGCTGGGTTTATTCTGGGGATTTTTTAACAGGGCCAGCATAATGAAGCTCGAGGTTTTGCCGACCTGCACGAAATGCGACACATGCAACGATATCTGCCCGGAAGGGATAGTGGTGTACGAAGAACCCAATTCGGGGGAATGCGTCAGGTGTATGGAATGTCTTAAATGCCAGCATGTGAAGCTCGTGAATACCCTGGGGCGCGAAAAAAGCGAGCCGGGGCCCGAAGTAAAAACGGAGGGGAAAGCCTGATATGGGTAGGATAAATCTGCGCTGGTACCATATCGCGGGGATGATCGCTCTATTATTGTTTTCGCCGATAACCTTCCTTACGATAAGGCCCGAAGTGTCGCGGGATGTGATCGCGGTCCCTTCCTGCGAGCCGTCGATAATGTCGCCTGTGGCGCCGGTATTCGCGCGGGCGCCGTATTTCATCATTTATGATGTCAAAAAGAACACGGCCAGGTATCTGGTCAATAATTTCGCGGATAAGACCTATAAGGTCGGCCTGCATGTCGCGCGGCTTATCGTGAGCGAAAAGGCGGGGATCGTGATCGCGAAGAACGTGGGCGCTGAGCCTTATGAGCATCTGGCTAAAAGAGGGATAGAGGTATACCACGGCACGGCGGTCAATGTCCAGGAGGCTATTTACAAATACGTGAACAATATGCTTTTAAAGACTAACGCTCCGACGGGGTATTCGAAGGTGTTCACGGCGCCATGAGGAATGACAATACTTAGGAGAAAAGTAATGACTGTCATTGGAGTAAAGCGAGGAGGACGGCATAACCCATCATTGAGAAGAGGCCCGCAAGGCTCGTCATTGCGAGGAGGCCCGCCCTGTCCGCCGTAGCCAGATAAGTTAAAAATATTTCGGCGAAGGCGGAAGGCCGACGAAGCAATCTCTATGGTATATATAGATTGCTTCGTCGCTATCGCTCCTCGCAATGACGGGGTGAGACGGTTTCATTGTTCATAAATGAACTCTTGCGAGAAAGGAACAAAAAATAGGGAGAAGGATCATGAAGAAAATATTGGACTACATCTTTGAGGATAAAGCCGTGGCGGCGGGGGTAGTTATAGCGGCGGTTATAATCGCGTTCGGTATATTTACGCCACGAAGTGAAAAGGGGGCTGTCCCATTAAGGAATATCGAGCCGGATCTGTTTATGGTCGGCACAGCGTCATCCGGCGCCATGCAAACCGTTGCTTTTGCGAACAATACGATAACATTGCCCATGGGAGTAACGCTCGAGGGAAAAGGGTCGGTGACAGAACTGGTCCCGGGGTCATCGGCTGAACGGGCCGGCATATGCGTAGGTGATGTCATTAACCGGGTGAACGGGCGGTGAACGACCAACTTACGTGCCATCGGGCGTGGCGCGGCAGGAGGGGTGTTTTCGGTGAGGTATAAGAGGAACGGTGTGAATTACACGGTGAGTATACGGTAATTATGGGGAATAATTTAATAGGACATAACAGCATAGTCATAAGAAACGTAAATCGTCGTCATTGCGAACCCCGCGAAAGCGGGGTGAAGCAATCTATATGGGGATTGCTTCGTCGCTATCGCTCCTCGCAATGACGGTGTCGTCTTCTCCTCGCAATGACGACGGCTTGTGGAGATAGTAAAAATACGGAGGTGTTCGGTGTCTGGTGACGCTCGCAGTCTTCAAAATTGTCGTGGGGCCGATAAGGTCCCGGGTGGGTTCGATTCCCATACGCCTCCGCCATCTAACGGGCTTCTCAGGATGATACCGTCCGTCTCGGATCTCGTGATCGATCCGGGTATCGGAGCTATATCCAGGCGGTTCGGCGAGAACCTTGTCAAATCGGAACTACGCGGAATGCTTGACGAGCTTCGATACGGCATACGCGGGGAGGAGATCAAAGCTGTTCCGTCTCTGGCAACTCTGGCCGAAAGGCTCATGTCGAGGCTGATACGTTTCGCGAGCCCCGAAGGCCGGCGTGCGATAAACGCGTCGGGTATACTCCTCCACACTGGTCTTGGCCGATCTCCTCTTTGCGTGGAAGCCATAGAGGCTGTCTCCGGCATGGGAAGATATTCCCTTTTACAGCTTGACGCGGCCTCAGGTAAAAGGTCTCTGCGTGAAGAAAAGGTCGAGCGCATGCTCGCCGAGCTTACGGGATGCGAAGCGGCGACGGTCGTCAATAATAACGCCGCCGCTACGATGCTTGTTCTGAACACATTGGCCGCGGGGAAGAACGTTATACTCTCCCGGGGGCAGCTGATAGAGATCGGCGGCGAGTTCCGCATGCCGGACGTGATGGCCAGGAGTTCGGTCATACTCAGGGAAGTGGGCACGACGAACCGAACGCATCTCCATGATTATGAGCGGGCGATCGACGGCGAGACCGGGGCTCTTCTCCATGTCCACACGTCGAATTACCGGGTGCGCGGGTTCTCCGGGACTCCCGGGATAGACGAACTCGCGGCGCTCGGCATGAAATATAACCTGCCCGTAATTGACGATATCGGGAGCGGCGCTCTTGTCAGGCTATCATCTTTCGGGATAACCGACGAGCCTTTGGTCGAGAGGTCCGTAGCCGCGGGATGCGACGCCGTTATGTTCAGCGCCGATAAACTGATATGCGGCCCACAGGCAGGTATAATATGCGGCAAAAAAAAGGTGATCGAGCGGATACGGAAGAACCCTTTCATGAGGATGTTCAGGGTTTGCAAACTCACGACCGCCGCGCTTGAAGCGACGCTCGTCCATTTTATCAATGGCACATACGGTAAGGCGCTCCCGTTCTACAGGATGCTTTCTTATCGCTCCGAAACGCTAACTGCGCGGGCGGATGTTTTTCTTAACGGGATAAAGGATGTAATAGGGATAAAGGCCGTGACGGTTGACGATATCTCTTATGTCGGGAGCGGTTCCCTGCCCGACGAGGGGATACCCACGAAAGCCGTTCGGGTGAGTTTCATACATTCGGCGGCGCTAAACCCCGCCGTTAACGGCGGGGATCGAAAGCCGCCTCAGTATGAACCCCTACCTAAAACCCCGGGCTTTAGCCCGGGGAGTTTGAAAGGGTTCATTGACGGCCGGTCGGGCGGCAAGGGGCTTGAAAGCGTATCGTCGGCTCTCAGGAACGGTATACCCTCGGTCCTCGCGAGGGTCCAGGACGACGCGATATATTTCGATATGAGGACTTTATTTGAAGGCGAGGAGAAAGAAGCGGCGGCGAAGTTGGTTGAGGTAATAGGAAGGTGAGCCGTCATTGCGAGGGAGTCTCTGAAGCCGTCATTGCGAGCGAACGCCCGTCATTGGGGGACTCGAATAGCCCGTCATTGGGAGACTCGAATAGCCCGTCATTGCGAGCGAAGCGAAGCAATCTTAATAAATATTATGAGATTGCTTCGTCGGCCTGTGGCCTCCTCGCAATGACGGTGTTGTCTCTGACGTTGCGCAATGACGGTGTTGTCTCTGACGTTGCGCAATGACGGTGTTGTCTCTGATGGTGCGCAATGACGGGGTGATCGAGGCGTAACAATATGAATAAGAATGGTGCTAATACCGATATAATCCCCGTAATGATAGGTACGGCCGGGCATGTAGACCACGGGAAGACCGCGCTGGTAAAGCATCTCACCGGACGCGATACGGACACTCTCCCCGAGGAGAAACAAAGGGGCCTCAGTATCGACCTTGGCTTCGCGCCGTATGTTTTCTCGGGCGGGCGAGGCATGGCCGGTATCATAGACGTTCCGGGCCACGAGGATTTTATAAGGAATATGGTCGCGGGCGCCTCCAGCGTGGATGTGCTTATCCTTGTCGTCGCAGCGGACGACGGGATAATGCCGCAGACGGTGGAGCATCTCCGGATAGCGAGCCTTCTTTGTTCCAGCGAGGTGATGGCGGTAATTACAAAGACCGATCTCGTGAGCCCGGCGAGGGTCCTTGAGGTCAGTGAACGTGTCTCGATATTTCTTTCGGACAACGGTTTTTCGGGCGCGCCGGTGATAACCGTATCCAATAAGACCGGGGAAGGGATGGCTGATGTGAAAAAGGCCCTCGACTCCCTTGCCTTAAGGGTCAAAAGGCCGAAAGAGGAAAGGGCGTTCCGGATGAACATAGAAAGGGCTTTCTCGATCGAAGGGCACGGCTCTGTCGTCGCGGGTATCCCGTCGTCGGGTAAATGTTCCGTTGGGGACGAATTGGAATTATTCCCCGGAGCTTACGGTACGGCCGCGAGGTCCATCCAGAAATACAGCCATGAAGCCGGGTATACCGAAGCCCATGTTTGTTCGGCGATCAATATCAAGAAAGTGAAAATACCGGATATCGGGAGGGGAATGACTTTAACCGCTCCCGGCGCTTACCGCGAAACACACGGTGCGGTGCTGTCCATAAGGAATATGCACGGGTCATTTACGATAAAACACAGACAGGAATTCCGTTTCCTTACGGGGACGACGGCCAAAGTCGTTTCGGGGCTTCTTTTAACGCCGGGGGACCTCCCTCCCGGTAAAAGCGGGTATATGCGTATCAAATGCGCCGAGCCAATGCTCGTCGCCTCGGGAGACAGGTACATAATGAGGTCGCTTTCGCCGTCGGATACGATAGGCGGGGGGCGGGTGCTGGCGGCGAACACGGGGGAAGGCGCTAAAGGGCCAAAGATCAAGGAAGAGAGGCTTTCGAACGCCGAAAAAGCCGTGGAGAATAACGAGTTCTTTGTAAGCGAACTTCTCGCCGGCGCGTCATTATTTATAAGCCGGGGCGAGATGCCGTTCCTCGCGCACGCCGGGGCTGGCCAGACTGATAAAGCGGTAAGTGATCTCGTCTCTCGCGGAATACTTGAACAGGTCGGGCCTTCGTACTGGGTAGTTAAAGACAGGATGGACGATATCTGGCGGATGGTAAAAGCGGTCATATCTGGATACCATGTGAGTAATAAGTACTCGCGAGGCATATCGGGCTTGTCCTTATGCGCGGAACTGGGGCTGGACAAGAACGCCGCCCCGGGGCTAAAAAAGATATTAGCGGCGTGCCTTGAGATAAAGGAGAGCGACGGCCATTTTTCGATAAAGGATTTTAAGCCCGGATTAAGCGCGAAACAGGCGGCGCTTAAGGATAAAATACTGGAAAATGTCTCTTCCGCCGGAAAGAACGCTCTGACGGCCTCGGCCGTTCAGCTTAAACTAAGTATCCAGCCGGCGGAGATGGAACTGCTCACGCGTGTTCTCGCGGAGGAAGGATCGATCATAGTCATCGAGGGATACCTGGTCCGGGCGGCTTTTATTAGCGAATGCGCTGAGAGAATAATAACTTTATACAAAAAAGAAAAAAACGTGGCTTTAGGAGCGTTCAGGGCAGAAGCCGGGATTTCAAGGAACCTGGCCGTGCCGATACTCGAGTATTTCGACGCGAAAGGTGTGACACGGAGAGAAGGGAACGGGCGGGTATTGCTGGGCGGATAAAGCATATAAATCCGTCATTGTGGGGAATGGTGCGACAGCGTCATTGCGAGGAGACCCGAGACGTCGTCATTGCGAGGAGGCCCGACCTGTCCGCCGTAGCCAGATAAGTTAGAAATGTTTTGGCAAAGGCGGAAGGCCGACGAAGCAATCCCTATAGAGATTGCTTCGCTTCGCTCGCAATGACGGACTATGCGTGGCCCGCAATGACGAGCTTTCGCGGGGTTCGCAATGACGGGTAAACTGAATTTTATAAGGAGGTCAGTAAAATGAAAAACACCATAAAACGGAATATCAAACGTGCGGACCTTAAGCCTATACTTTGGGTGTGGCTGGGGGCTATGGTCGCCGTGATGGTCCTCGTCATGTTCTTCTCGGCGCAAAAGAACGGCGCGCCGAAAGCGCCGCCCGTCGCTGCGTCCGCCGGGGCGTATTCGAACCTTGAAGGGATCTATAATCAGATAGCTCAGGTTATGAACGAGATAACGGTTAGCATTTACGAGGGTTCGGGCGGGGCTCAGCCGGTGCTGGTGGGTTCAGGCATAGTCGTTTCGTCCAAGTGGATATTGACGAACCTCCATATCGTATACAACAAGGCCGGCCTCACGGCGGCTTATTATTACCCGGGTAAGGGTGTCTGTAAGGTGGCGATGCTTATGGTTGACGCGCCCAATGACCTCGCGATACTTGAGGTGACGGACGGCTTCACGTTCCTCTCTACCGCGGGATGCGGTAATTCGGACGTGGTCGACGCGGGCGATATTGTGTTCTCCATGGGTAACGCGTTCGGCAACGGGAACATACTGACGTCCGGAATAATCATAGATAACAACTATTCCTATACGGTGAATTCGCAGAATTACGCGGGGATGTTCCGGACGAATATCAACACATATCCGGGCGTTTGCGGCGGGCCGCTGGTCAATATCAACGGCGAGGTCATAGGCATCGTGAATTCCGCGGGATGCGGCCAGAATAATTACGTAGGCATAGGGAACGCTACCCCGATAAACAGGGCTATAGCCATTCTGAACGGGAACGTCCAGGCGGCGTTCCCCAATTGCCCGACGCCCGGTATGATGCAGGGCCAGAACGCGATCTATAGGCCCCAAAGCCAGAACGGAGGCAACCCCTACTCCCTTGCCTGAGCCACTGCGCCCGTATGACCCGTGCCGGCGGCAAGGGTTAAAAACGATACAACCAGGAATTTACTACGTTTGACGATGGCGTGAAGGAGATGGGAACCTTCTACCGGCACTTTGCAAACTTCTAGTTCGGTTTAAGGCCCTCAATGATATATTTGCAAGGTCCACGCACAAGGCTACTTCGGTAAGTGGGACAGGCAAAGTGCCGTACGAAGAACCCCATCTCCTTCACGCCCTCACCGTAGTCGCAAAAGGCGTTGTTAAATTACCCTGGGGAAGGCTTAAAGAGAATGGTCACACATCGTCACGAGTTCAGCTCGCTTCTTTTTTGCCGGTTTTTTTGTAGTAATCGCAATCGTGGCAATTTGACTTGCAGAATATCTTCTTGTGGTCGGTCTCTTCGCGGAGTATATAGCATTTTTTGATGCCGGACTGGAAAACGACGCATTCCGAGCAATTGTGCTCTTTGGAGCCTTTTTCCTGATGGAATTCCCAGCACCACTGGAAATAATTGTGGTAATCCTTGTAATAGGTGCAGCTCTGGCAGTTGAATTTGCAGAATATCCTTTTATGGCCGACCTTTTCGCGGAGCATATAGCATTTCTTGGCGTTGGTGAGGAATACCAGACACCCCCGGCATTTATGGTTCTTCCATTTCTCGTCCTTATGGTATTCCCAGCACGGGCTGAATTTTACGTCCGGCATGGAGAGATCGGTGCCCGAGGGGTTCATGCCGTGCTCTTTCATGAAAATGAAAAGGTCGCCCTTTGATATGCGCCTGTGGCCGCCGGGCGTCTTATGCGTCGGTATGATCCCTTTATCGGCCCAGCTTATGACGGTGAGCCGGGTGACGCGGAGATATTTTGCCGCTTCCGTAGTGGATAAAAAATCTTCCATGCCTTTACTTGTCCTTCACGAAAAATGCGATATTGAACATTTTATACAATTTGTCGTATTCTAGGCCTTTTGAGAGATTTTGTCAACTGTCGGAAGTTAGTTGTCCGATGCTATTGCTTTTGTCTTTGAGTTGAGGTAGATTTAATGAACTATGGAAGAAGAGCGTAAGCCCTATGGATGCGGGAACATTGAGGTGAACAGTGTTCATATACCCGGCATACAATCGGAACGGATAGATATATCCAAGGACCTTGATAATGCTCTAGAGCTTATCCTTTTGATGCAAAAGAAGACAAAACAAGAGAAACCTGCCGCTTTACCGGTTCCAAAGCCGGAACCCATGCCCCAAAAATCCCAGACCAGGGGCGGCTTCCTGTTCTTAATGGGCAGAGCCGCCGGGCTTGTTGCCAAGGCTTTTAAGGAGGTCGGGTCCGGAAGATGATCTCTATGCCTGACAGCCTATCTCGATCCGGCGATCTTTCCGCCATAGCCCGTAAATACCCGGTCAAAGGGCTTGACGTCGGGACAATGAACCTGGTGTCCGCGACGGATATCGGCGGCAAAGAGCTGGAGCTACGGAAGATCAGGCATGTTTTTCTGGAAATAGACAGGAATATTTTCGCCGAAAAGGTATTCAAGGATCAGAAGATCAAATACGCCGAGATAAATTCGCGTCTTTTCGCGCTTGGTGATTCGGCCTTCGATATAGCCAAGAGGATGAATACGACCGTGAAACGCCCCATGAAAGCCGGCGTAATGAACTATTCCGAAAATGTCGGAGAAATAATCCTTAGCGTAATGATACACTCGCTTATCGGGGGCGCACGGGAAGGCGGGGAGGTCTGCTGCTACTCCATACCCTCCGACCCATTCGACGCGAAATTTAACGTCATCTACCATAAAGGAATTATCGCCGATGTGCTCAGTTCGATGGGCTATACGCCTTTAGCGTTCAAAGAAGCCCAGGCCGTTGTTTATAGCGAATTAGCTCCGGAACAATTCACCGGTATAGGCATTTCTTTCGGGGGAGGGATGATCAATGTGTCTCTGAACCTCTTGGGCCGGAACCTGTTCGATTTCGCCTCCATCCGAGGCGGCGACTGGATAGACGAGAACGTAGCTATGGCGCTGGACCTTCAGCAGAGCAGAATAACCGACATGAAAGAGACGGAAGTCGATCTACTGGAGCCTAAAACAAGGGTGGACAAGGCGATGGTGATCTATTTCAAAGACGTTTTTTCATACCTGCTTAAGGCGATATCGAAAAGGCTCAGCCTTTCGCTCGAAAAGCATCCCGAACTCGAGGAAGGCGTTACGATCGTATCGGCGGGCGGCTCGGTCCAGTCCAGGGGTTTTATAGAACTGTTCAGGGAGGAAGCCCGGCATATCAGATTTCCGGTCAGGATAAACGACCTGAGGGCGGGAACTGACCTGTTGAACACTACCGCAAAAGGGTGTTTTATAAACGCTTTCACCAAATATTATCTTAAGGAGAAAAATGAGCGGCGATGATCGGAAACGGAAGCTTAAAAGATACGGGGACGACCTGGCGAGATTTCTTTCGCCCAAACCGGCTGAGCCCGTTCCGGCTAAATCCTTTGAGCCCGCTCCGTCTGTGGCGCCGGGTTCCCGTCCTTCACCTGGTCCTCGATCATCTTATGCTCCGGATCCTTCGCCGACGATGCCTGTTGTTTCCGGTCCGGCGAAGAATGGCGTAGGGCTCTATATCGGGACTTCATATGTTCTTTCGCAGAAATCTTTCGCCGACGGTCTGATCAGCATAAACAGGGAACGGAACGCCTTTCTGAAAGTGCGCGACGACCAGAGCACGAACGAGCTTATAAGCAAAATGGGTATGATGTGGGCGAGAGTGAACGAGAAGCTTTACGTTATAGGCGATTCGGCTTTGAAGCTCGCGAACATTTTTGAGAGGTCGACACAGCGTCCTATGCAGATAGGGGTCCTAAACCCGCTGGAGCATGATTCAATAGCCATAATGAAGATCATTATCGGAAAGGTCACCGGATCGCCGAAAGTAAAGAACGAGATATGCTGTTTCTCGGTGCCGGCCAATCCGTTCGACACTTACATGGATATCATTTATTACCAGGGAATACTTGAGACCATATTGAGCGACATGGGTTTTTCGCCGATACCCCTTAACGAAGGTTACGCGGTGATACTGTCCGAACTTGAGGGCGAATCATATACAGGGCTGGGCATTTCATGCTCTGGGGGCATGGTCAATGTCTGTGCCTCTTATAAGAGCATAAACATGCTTTCTTTCTCAATAGCCATGGGCGGGGACTGGATAGACAATAACGCCGCGACGGCCTTAGCGATACCGGTCGACAAGGTAACGGAGATAAAGGAAAGCGGCATGAACATACTCTCGCCGAAAAACCGCGAGGAAGAAGCGATATCGATATACTACAAACATTTCATCCATTATTTCATGGAAAAAATGACGCAGGTGTTCAGCGTGAACAATAAAGCCCCGCAGTTCGAGGAGCCTATAACGGTTGTGTTTTCGGGCGGGCCGGCGGTTATAGGCGGTTTTATGGATGCCGTTAATCAGGAAACCCAAAAACTCCGCATGCCTTTCCGCATCAAAAAGCTCACTATATCGGAGAACGCTTCGGCGACGGTCGCGCACGGCTGCTACAAGAACGCCATTCTCCTCGCGTGATCAGTAGTCTCGTCATCGCGAGGAGCAAGGCGGAACCGTCATCGCGAGGAGCAAGGCGGAATCGTCATCGCGAGGAGCGAAGCGACGAAGCGATCTCAACTAATAAAGATTGTTGTAGAGATTGCTTCGTCGGCCTTGTGGCCTCCTCGCAATGACGGCGTCAACTGCGTCACGCAATGACGGGCAGTAGTTCGGTGGTAGGCTTCAATGTCGTAATCGCGAGGAGCGAAGGGACGAATGTAGCCGAACCGTCATCGCGAGGAGCGAAGCGACGAAGCGATCCCAATAGATATATCAAATTTCCAAATACAAGTCCTTATAGGCAGGGTTCATTGATTCGATAAGAGCTATTTTCTTTTTCCTGGACCCGGCTTTGATCTGTTTCTCCCGCTCTATCGCGACCTCGATGGTATCAGCTATTTCATAGTAGACGAGCTTCTTAATATTATACTTTTTCGTAAAACCTTCCACTAGGCCCTCTTTGTGTTCGTATATCCTTTTCTTCAAATCGCTCGTAACGCCGGTATAAAGAACGGTGTTGGTTTTGTTCGTCATGATATATACATAGCCGCCATGTTCTCTCATTGGATCACCTGGGCCTGGTTATATTGTCCGGAGTATAGCATAAATATTCCTAATCGGGAATATAGGATATCCATATAGGGATTGCTTCGTCGCCTTCGGCTCCTCGCAATGACGGACCCTCTGGCCTCCTCGCAATGACGGCGCGGAAGTATTACCTCCTCGCAAAGACTGGGATGTCGTCATCGCGAGGAGCGAAGCGACGAAGCGATCTCAACTAATAAAAAATGTTGTAGAGATTGCTTCGTCGGCCTTCGGCCTCCTCGCAATGACGACGGCGACGTCGCCACGCAATGACGGCGTCACCGGGGCCTCGCAATGACGGGATGAGTTATTTATGTTGACATTAGCGTGTATATATCGTATTATTTGGATATTGCGATAAATATGAGG
>JADGBR010000049.1 GCA_015231405.1 Candidatus Omnitrophota bacterium
AGAAGATTCTATAGAAGCCTCTAAAAATTTATGGAAAAATCATTAGACATTGAATTTGAAAAAGCGGTGCGGTTGTTGGTGCAATATATGCCGCTATCAGAAGAAGGTTCAAGGAAGCCGGTTTTATTCCATGACATTCGGGTCGGAACATATTTATATGAAAATAATTATTCTCGAGAAATTGTTTTTTCTTTTCCATGATCTGTTTTATCACCTCTTTGTTCTCACCTATAAGAGCGGTGATCGTCCTGATCTTTTTATTGAAAGCGTTCTGGTACCTGTCGGCGTTCTCGCTCTCGGTATGGAGAAGCCCAAGAGCAAGACAACCGTTAAGATCGTTCTGTATCTCAAGAAGCCTCGTCTTAAAAGTGTAGAGGTCCACGAGAAGTTTTGTGTAGGGTTCGAGCTGGCCTCTTTTTTCCCTGCCCAAAGAGACCTTCGCCCGTTCGCCCGTGACGGGCGCGGCCGCGGCTTCGGCCGGCCGGGTTTCCACCTTCTTCTTTTTGACTATGACGGACGCCTTTTTTACCGGATCCGGAGCCGGTCTAAGCGCCGGCTTAACGGGCGCACCCTTAACCTTAACGGCCAGGGGCGAGGCTTTGGCGGCCGCCGCTTTAGCTTTTGCCGGCTTATCCCCGGATATCTTCTCAGCCACAATGTCCCTACGGAGCGCTTTGGCCCTAAGAGACAAAGCCACGTCGGAAGGCTCGAAATAATACGAGAGCCCGCCTGAATTGATATTCTGGTACAGGAATTTACCAAGAGAGGAATAAAGCGACTCTATCTGTTCGTTACATTCCCTGATCAGCTCGAGAGTTTTTTTATTTACCATTTTCTTCCAGGAGCACTGTCAACGCTATGACAACTTTCAACGTCATTGCGAGGAGGCCCGACCTGTCCGCCGTAGCCAGATAAGTTAGAAATGTTTTGGCAAAGGCGGAAGGCCGACGAAGCAATCTAAAATAAGATTTATAGGGATTGCTTCGCCTCGCTTCCGCGAGGCTCGCAATGACGAGCTTCGCGGGGTTCGCAATGCCGAACTCACTCGACCGTCACATCTTTCGTAACATTCTCGATCTCTCTTTCAAGCTCCGGATCGGAAGGCATCTCTTTTTCGACGGCTTCTTTTGTCCTGGGCTTCGCTCTCTTCGTCTTCGAGCCTGTCTTCACAGCAGTTTTTTTCTTCGAGGGGGAGGATATCTTCCCTTCGACGGCTTTTTCTTTCGCTTCTTTCTTTTCGTGAGAAGCGCCTATGGCGTCATCCTCGATGGACTTGAGGCCTTCCTCAAAGGATTCCTTCATCTCGCTGACGCTTTTACTGACATTCTCTTTAGCGGCCGAGAACGCGCTTTTCGCTTTCTCGGAGACCGTACCGTAAAAACCCCTGGCACTCGTGGTGGTCCGCTTCCAGGTGTTTCCCTTAACGATAGTACCCCCGGACTTGGAGACCTTCCGGCAGAGCACCCCCGTGCCGTAAGACATGTCCTTCAGGAATTTGCCCACTATATTTTTTTTCTCTTTGGCGATCATTGTTTCCTCCCTTTTTTTCTTTCAGATATCAATTTATCCAAAGCCTCTTCGGCCGCTTTCCTGACCTCCGCGTCCTTGTCGGAAAGCATATCCTTTACCGTCGCCAAACCCCCGTCAGGTTTAACGACGGATATCATTTCCAAAAGGCTTTTTCTGACATAAGGACTTTCGTCCAGCACCGCTTCCCTGGCCTTTTTTATCCCGTCCCTGCCGTAATATATGCCGAGATACGTCACCGCTAGACCCCGTATCTCCTGGTCAGCGCTGGCCATAAGCTCCTCGAAGAACGCCCGGCGTCTTTCGCTCACGAAACTCCCTATCCCTTTTACCGCCGCTACACGTATCCTCGCTTCAGCGTCGCCGACTGCCCTCCGGAAAAGGCCTTCGTTATCGTCGTCATTGGACCGCGCTATCTGCTTAACGACCGCGAGGCGCACCGCCGGGCTTTCGTCGTTCATGGCGAACGCGTAAGCCTTCCTCAAAGCGTCCCTGTCCTTGACGTGCGAGATCTGGCTTACGGCCATTTCTTTTTCGCGAACATTCCCTTTTTGCAAAGCGAGAGCGCCTTTCTCGAATATCCTTCTTTCGGCGTCCGAAGCGAGGTCAGCTTTGGCCGCGATATCGATGATGGAAATATCTTCCACGGGCTCCCGGACAGGAAGAGAAACCTCGGAAGAGACGGGTTCTTCATGAGGAGCTGAGTCTTCCATGCAGCACCGGCAGCATTCCTCTTCCACCGGCTTTTCCGGCTCGATCTCGTGGACTTCGAGGGCCTCTTCGCTAGCCGGCTCTTCATTCTCATCGGTCTTTTCTTCTTCCTCGCAACCCTCGCAGGCATCGCATTCGTCAGCGCAGCAGTCCTCATCATCCTCGTCCCCGTCCCCGAATACCTCCTCGTACCTCCCGATCCTCTCTCTTAGATAGCTCTCGAGCCGCATCAGCTTCTCGACCTCTTTCTCGTCACTTCCGCTCTCGTCCTCGTATCGGAAGCTGACGGCCTTCTGGCTATAAAGACGGCTCAATGTCTCCCCTATGACCACCATAAGCTGTTTATGTTTTTTTCTCAGGCTCTCTAACTGCTCGTTCATATTTCTCCTCTCGTCGACTAGCGTGCTCCCGTCATTCAGATTGTGTCACAATAATAGTTTCGGATAAACCGGCCGTCGTTGCGAGGGCACGGAGTGCCCGAAGCAATCTCTGTAACTTGTTATTCTTATAGGGATTGCTTCGTCGCCTTCGGCTCCTCGCAATGACGACGTCTTTTCCCACTCGCAATGACGACGTCTTTTTTCACTCGCAATGACGACGTCTTTTCTCGATCGCGATGACGACCTTCACTATCGTAAGTTAAATATCGACCTGACAAGCCCTTTAAAACCCCGGACTTTCCTTTTTTTATCGGCCGCGGCTTTATCGAAGGCCTTTTCCTCGGTCGATTTCCCGGGATCTTTCCAAACGCAAATACTGGAAGCCACGTCCTTATCGAGGGCGATGCTCGCGCCTTCGCATTCGAGGACATAGGCCGGGTAGTTCTGGTGGAGCTTAACGTTAACGCCCGGCCTTATACAAAGCTCCTCGAGTTTGTGGATATGCTGGTCGTTGCGGCAGTTTATATACGCGATACGCGCCGCCTCGCCGAGCCTTAGCTGAGTGACCGGGACTATGGAACAAACCGCCGTCATCGCGGAACGCCTGCAGCATTCGCCTTCCGGTATCGGCATTCCGTGCGGACATTCCCTGGGATGGCCTAAAAGCGTGCATATGGAATCAACGACGGTCGAGGAAACGATATGCTCGAACTCGCACGCGCCCGGCTCGAAGTCGCCGCCCAGGACATCGTGCAGGAGCCGCTCAGCGAGCCTGTGGGCCCTGATAAGGCGCCTAGCCGAAACCTCGCCGTCCCTCGTGAGAGAAATAGTCCCCTCGCTCTCCCTGTAATCCGCGAGCCCTTCGGAAACGAGCTCGTCGACCATCTCCCGGTCGAACTCGCCTTTCAGCGCAACCTTAAGATCGTCGAGCGAATTCTTCGAGTCCTCTTTCATGTACCAGAGTTCCTCTACGTACTCATCCTGTTTAGTTTTTTTGGTCATAAGAAAACCCTGCCGATATTGACCGCGAGCGCGAGATACAGCATGAACGCGATCACTGAAATGGAAGATGTTATGTTTATCATGAAACGCGACATTACGGTCGTCGGCATTTCGATCGACACTCCCCGGATCATGCTATGTGCCGTCTTCAAAGCCGAGGACGGACCGGCGTCGGGTGAAAGCGCGGCTATCTCTTTAAGCCAGGCCTCCCAGGCCGCGGTCTCATCGGACGTTATCTTCTCGACGCGCACCGGCTTTTCGAACTGGGAAACGTTCACTTTCCACCCTTCCGAAAGAAGGAGCTCGTCGTCCATCTCGACGAAATCGCGGGTAAGGCCTTTGACGAAGATCTTGCTCTCATAGTCGAACATGACCGCGTCCTTCCCGTTAAGCTTTATCCCGAAACTGGTCCCGCGGACGCCGCATACCGCGACCGGAGTGCGCACTTTAAGCGTAGAACCTTTCTCGAGGTTCTCGCACTTCAGAATGATATCCCCCCTATCCATGAAAATAGTGGTATACCTCTCGATAACGGCGCTTTCCAGGACCACCCGCGAGTCGGATCCGACCCTGATGATATCCCTATTCTTATCGTCGAAAGTGACCTCGACCGAAGACCCTGAACCCGTCAGTATCTTGTCGTACTGGTTTAGGACCATGCCCTCGGCGAGCCTGATCCTATCGCCTCCGCGTTCCACATAAGCCTCGCCCGAAAGCCTTAACACACGCGCGTGATCATCCGAATACCTAAAAAGAAATCCCCCCGCCAAAAACGCCGCCAAAAGCGTCAAAGTCACCCCGATAACGACCGCCTGATTCTCCCTGAACCAGCGCCGGCCTATCACAACTTTCTTCTTTTTCCGCGTACGCATCGCCCCTAAAAAGCCCCAGTTCCAAGTTTGCCAAAAATCGCTATCGATATTGCCTTCATTATATTACGAACATGGCGAATTACAAATAAAAATAAGGGGTCAGGCCTCCCCATTGGACAAAAAACAATATAAAGCAACATTTTGTCCAATGGGGAGGCCTGACCCCTCTACTTCGGAATACTATTTGAACTTCTCGAGCGATCTCAGGATCTCTGACTTGAACTTTCTAATGTCTTCTATTCGTTTCGCGAGCACTTCATACACCAGCTCATCATCGACACTCGCGTATTCATGGACGAGTATATTCCTGAAACCTCTCATCTCTTTCAGCAATATGTTCATCTCCCCGGTCAATATCCCTTTATCCTTCAGCTTATCAAAGACGTCTGTAGCGTCATTGGGCAACCCTAACCTTAAACCCGAAACAAAGATCCTGCAAACGTCCATCAGGCATTCGATCGAAAGCTGGATCAGGCGTTCACAACTTCTTTTTTTCTCGGTTCTTTTATATTCTACCAGGCTCAAAGGCATGATCTCCTCTATCTCTCCCAGGTAACCGTCCAGCTCATCTATCTTAGATAGCGCCCTTTCTCTATCGAGCATGTTCGACCTCCTTAAGATACTCAAAATAAATGCTTTTGTAGTCCTCGAATTCATCGATCGTCCGGAACACCATGTCGTACAGCTCATCGTCATCGGCGGAAAACAGGATCCGGCCGTCCTTTATCACTCTCCTGCGGATATATAACGGCAGCTGCTGGAATATTTGTATATCCATGTCGAATTCGCATAAGTATTGCATTTTCTTACGTGAAAGCGACAGCGGATCATAGCGCCCTTTTCTCAGCACAAGGCATATATCGATATCGGAATAGCCATCCGTAATTCCCCGTGACCGGCTCCCATATAGAACAACAGACAGTATACACTTGTCGTTGTTAGCTTTTTTTACTAACGCCTCGATCTCATCGGTTAAAAAATTTTCCTTCATAAAAACACAGCCTTCCTCACGATAATAATACTCGGAAAAACGTTCTTTTTCAAATGCTAATGTTAACCGTGAAAAACCAGGACGAGTATCCAGTGTAGGATGCCTACGAGGATGAACGCCGAAACTGACGAAAGTACCGCTATGCCTGCGGCGCGTTTCGGACCCATCTCACGGGCTATGGCCATCAGGTTCGGGAAACACGGGAAAAATGACGCGGTTACGGCGACCGCGACTATCGACTGGATGAAGTCCAGGCCGCCTGAATCGACCATCTTGAAAATAAGCCCGGCTCCGGCCGCGCGCGAGGCCAACGCCAGCATGAAAACGTCGAGCATATCCTTGGGGAGGCCCATCCAGCCGACTATGAGAGGTTCCATCAGTTTTTTAATGATCCCGAGGACCCCTGTCCTCTCGAACGCGAAAAGCGCGAGCGCCGCTATCAGAAAAAGAGGCACGGCCTCCTTAAGGAATTCTACGACGCGGAAGTAGGTCTTCCGGAACACCGCGCGCATGTTCGGGAAACACATGTTCGGAAGGACCTCGATAAAAGACTCGGGTTCCTCGTCACGGATAACGCCGTTCAGCACAAGCCCCGCGCCCAGAGAAAAAAGTCCCAGGGCCCCGAAAGCTATCACGCAAGCCCAGATCCCGACCTTGGCTAGTATCACCATGGATATCCCCAACTGCGCCGAACACGGGATGGCGAACGCTATTATAAATACCGTAATGAACTTCTCCTTGCCGTTGGAGAGCGCTCTCGTGTTCAATGTCGCCATCGTCTTACAGGCGAAAGCCAAAATGAATGAAGTTACGGATTTCCCCGAAACCCCGATCGTCGCGAATACCCTTCGGGTAAGTACGCAGAAATTAGCGAAATATCCCGAATCCTCAACGAACCCGAAAAGGAGAAAGAACACCGAAAGTATCGGCAGCACCGTGCAGATCGCGTTGAATATTCCGAGCGTGAGTAACCCGTGCGGGCCCACCAGGAGATCCTTCCAGAATAAAGGGATCGAAAACGCTTCGATCCGCCCTACGACTGGCTTGACGACGATAGCGTTCAGGGTCTTTTCAAGCCCCAAAGACACGTTGACGACCAGAAAAAAAGCGATCACCATGAAACCCAGAAGGATAGGCACGCCCGTTATCGGGTTCCGTGAAGCCTGAGTGAACTTGGCTGAAAAGCTTTCCGGCGTAAGTTTCTGCTTCTTGACGGCCGCCCTCGAGGTCTCTTCTACCCATTCGCTTCGCCGTCCGTTGATCCTTCGCCTGATATCGTATTTGTTCCGGCGCCTGATCCTGTTGACCTCTTCCTTTATCCTTGAAGCTTTTTCCCTGCCGTGCTGTTTTTCTATATACGCCTCGAGATGGGGATCGTTGAAAAGTAAAAGAGCCGCCATTTCTCTTTCGAAGCCCGTCCCTTCGGGAAGAGCGGAGATCACATCCTTTAGATCCGTCTCGATAACTGTGCCGTAATCCACGGGTTTCCTGCCTTTACGGGCCTTCGGGATGGCGTTCTTAAGCTCGTCTCCCCCCAGGCCGTACATAGCCATGAACTCGACAACCGGCACGCCGAGCGCTTTCTCGAGCTCGGAAGCGTCTACCCAGACGCCTTTACGGGCAGCCTCGTTGACCGAATTGAGGACGATGATCATGGGGATACCCACGTCGAACAGCTCAGCGGTAAGCATCAGCGACTGCCTGTAATATTTCGCGTCGACGCACTGGAGGATGATGTCCGGCCTTTCGGTGAACAGCATGTCGCGCACGGCAAGCTCTTCCTCTGAGTGGATATACAGGCAGTGGAGGCCTGGTGTATCTATGATCTCGTAGTCCCGGCCGTTCACGCGGGCCAGGGAGCGTTTCATCTCGATGGTAGTGCCGGAATAATTCGCGACGGTCGTGTATTCACCCGTCAAATTATTGAATATCTGGCTTTTCCCGGTGTTCGGAAGCCCTACAATGGCTATCTTGGTTATTTTCCCCATAGGAGCCTGGAAAGTATGGATGTGTCTTTAGCGTCCGTTCTCGTTCGGGCCTTATTTTTAGCCTTCGGGCGGTGTTTCTGTTTCGGCCCGGGCTTCATCCGTATCTCTTCTTCCTCTGGAACACTTTCATCATCGGGTTCGGGCTCTATTTCACCTTCTTCGTCCGGGCGAGAGAAT
Source organism: Candidatus Omnitrophota bacterium (assembly GCA_015231405.1). Taxonomy (GTDB): domain Bacteria; phylum Omnitrophota; class Gorgyraeia; order Tantalellales; family Tantalellaceae; genus JADGBR01. Next base: position 7,649 of record JADGBR010000049.1, read on the forward strand.
CCTTCCGATGCTTCGGCTTCTTGAGGAGTCCCGTCCATGGTATCCGTCAAATCATCCGTTTCGGCTCCTTCGTCTTCTTCCGCGCCCTCTTCCCCAGGCGCTTCGATAACGGCCTTTTGCTTCGAGGCTTCCACGGCGGCCTTTTCCGCGGCGAAATACTTTTTGCGGGGATCGACCCCCACGCCGCGAAGCTCGAATATGAACTTGAAATCCTTCCAGTCAAAAACGTTCTCTATCTCGCTTCTAAGCGTTTCCTCGACCCTCGAGAGCTCTTTATGCACCGAAGATACGCCGCTGAATCCGGAGACTATCGTTATGTCTATCCAACCCTTTTTAGCCGGCTCGAACGTGACCGTGGTGTCGGTCATGTATGGGTTCTTTTTAAGTATCTGAACGACATAGTCCTTAACGGTGGCCTGCGGTATGCCTAGGACCCGGCCTTCCTTCTCGACAAGTATCATTTTCGGCTGGGGCCTCGTCCTCGAGGCGACGAGTAAGAGTATGAACCCGAGGATCAGGAAGAACATGCCTACGCTGAATATCGTGGTTAGCGAGTTCGGTATCGCGATAACGCGGTTATATATCGATAAAAGCCGCTCCGGAGCCAGCCTCCCGAGCCCCACGGCCGCGAGCACAAGCCCCTCGAACAGGCAGAACATTGAGGCGACGACCAGAAATATTTTCATAAAGAATGTTTTCATATTTATTCCTTTTTTTTAGCGGATAGAGGTTAGTGGTTGGTCAAACTGTGTCATAATAATAGTTTCGGATAAACTGGCCGTCATTGCGAGGGCACGAAGTGCCCGAAGCAATCTCTGTAACTTGTTATTATTGCAGGGATTGCTTCGTCGTTCGCTCCTTCGTCGCTCACTCCTCGCAATGACGAATCAAGCTAATATTCGAATTGCGACACAGTCTGAGTGCTAACTCTATCTCTCGTTAAGCATACATTAGAACTAATCCCTAACCGCTATATCCTAAACAAAAGCTCCCTGCACGAAACAGGCGCCATAAAAGGCCCCTTCTGGCGTTCAGCCCTCTCAAGAAGGGCCTTGCCCATTTCCTGCAGCGTTTTTTTTGACCGTTCGAACTCCTCGCCCGCGCCTCCTGACCTGAATTTCATGGCAAGCGCCATCCCTTTCGTTATTTCGGAAAAAGTGATGACCTCGCAGATCTTCGTGATATCGTGCTCGAGCACCGCCTCGACGTCGAGCTTCATAAGATCGCGCGCCTCGGGCGTTGCCTTATCCAGCTGATCTATAGCCTCCCGGGCCGCTTTGACCATGAGCGACGCCATCTGTTTACGCATGAAATCCATATTTCTCCATATCTTTGTGACAAACCACCGTCATTGCCCGTCTCGCAGCGTCCGTCATTGCGAGCGAAGCGAAGCAATCTATAGGGATTGCTTCGTCGGCCTATGGCCTCCTCGCAATGACGTCCTTCTTCCCGCGGCTCATTTTCTCCACCAAAAACCTCTTCCGATAGAACATATACGCGTATATCGCCGTCTCTTTCGTGAAAAAGTAATTCAAAGTCCCTCCGACCGCCATCCCCACGAACATGACGCCCCGCATCGATCTTTTTTTCACTAGCCACCTGACGACGCTTTTAGCGAAGGCGAGGACGCTCTTCCTGTTCGCCGTTATCCCGTCGTCCTTCCTGAACTTCCCGAAGGCGAGAGTTTCGATGAGCCTGTCCATTTTCCTCATCTCTTCTTCCCGCTCATCGCCCGAAGCCGTGGTTATCGCGAAAACCCTGAGCGCGAATTCACTTTCCATATCGGCCCCCGGGATATACCCGTAAGACGCCCCTATCTGGGATATCATCTTAAGGTTCTGCGCGAAGAGCGTCGGGATATCCAGAAGTATCGCCGCGTATCCTCCCACCCCGGCCCCGAAACCCTGCAGCGCCGCCTAGATGACGTTCTTCTCAAAATAACTCCCCGCCAGCACATCGAGGTAGAATATCGGCACCCGTTTTAAGTCCGCCGGCTTTTTGACCGGCAAGCCCGCCTTTTGGGCCTTAGCGAGCACCGCGCTGTCCTCGGCGAAAGCTCCCGATATCGTCCCGAGCTTAGTGAGCATCCTCGCGACCGGCCGCGCGGCCCTTTCTATGAAACTATCTGGCACCAGGATATCTGTCACAAGGTCGAACGGAAAGAATATGATCCCGATAACTGCCGGCGTAAACCCCGTCCTTATCTTCTTTTTCCGCCACGAGCCTATAGAATCCAGAACTTTTTGTTCATCTTTCGTCAGCATAAACGAGCGTAAAAACGCCGCGCGTGCAGAGTTCAGAAGTAAATTATATTATGGTAAGGAGGCGATGTACAGGATAATCACTTTTTTTGGTGATAATTCTTATTTGAAGTGCTCAAAGCCATCCCTTTCTCTCTTTTTGATCATAATACGCCTCGGTTTTTAGCGGAACAGATTTTGCGTCCAAAATAAAACTCTCAGCAGTGCTGAGAGTTTTATTTTGTTGCGATAAGTGTTGGTTGGGCGTGAAGGAGATGGGGTTCTTCGTACGGCACTTTGCCTGTCCCAACTTCCAAAGTAGCCTTGTGCGTGGACCTTGCAACAATTGCGATGAAGGCCAGATGCCGAACTAGAAGTTCGCAAAGTGCCGGTAGAAGGTTCCCATCTCCTTCACGCCATCGGCGACAGACGGTGGCCTGAAGAACAGCCTGGGATCACTTGCAGCAGCTTTTGCTTTTAACGCCGAGTTTCGCCAGCATCCACATCGCGGGACACCAGTTGGTGAAGGCGGATTGCAGGAGGTTAGCGCCTATAAAAGCTGTGAACCAGAGCCAATTCGGGTTCACATAATGCGTGAGCGCGAGGCTTATCAGTATGAAAGTCCCGGCCATTCCTCTTAATATTCTTTCCATATCCATAAAGTTCCTCCTCTATTTGTGATGTTTTTTCATGACCATGTAATATATGACCGGCACAGCCGTACGCGAAAGCACCGTCGAAGCTACCTCACCGGCCATAAGCGACAACGCGAGGCCCTGGAAGATCGGGTCGAAAAGGATGACCGAGGCGCCGACGACCACGGCGGCGGCCGTGAGAAGCATCGGACGGAACCTTTTGATCCCGGCGTCTATTACCGCGTCTTCAAGAGTGAGCCCGTCGGCGAGACGAAGCTGGATAAAATCCACGAGTATTATCGAATTACGCACGACTATCCCCGCCCCGGCTATCATCCCTATCATCGAAGTCGCGGTGAAGAACGTGTCCGTAAGCCAGTGGGCCGGCAGGATCCCTACGAGAGTGAACGGTATGGGCAGCATTATTATCCACGGCACTTTGAACGATTGGAACCATCCTACCACCAGCACAAAGATAAGTATGATGACCGCCCCGAAAGCCATGCCGAGATCCCTGAAAACCTCGTAAGTTATCTGCCATTCACCGTCCCATTTGACGGCGGCTCTGTCGTTGGACTCCGGCTGGTCCGTAAAATACTGCTTTATCCCTTCCGAGCCGGCGCCCGCTCCTTCGGCCTTTAGCTTATTCAGTTCACCGCTCAAGCCCATTATCACGTATACCGGGCTCTCGAATTCGCCGGCAACGTCGCCGATGACATAAGAGACCCTCATAAGGTTCTTGTGGTATATAGCCGTGTCCTTTTCGGTATCGGCCACCGTTACCAGGTCCCTAATGGGTATCCTGGACCCGAACCGGGACAATAGCGTTATATCGAGCAAATGGTCCAGTTTATCCCGCTGATCTTTAGGGAGCCTCACAATGATGTCTACGGGTTCGTATTCTTCCGATAGATGGGCGAGGTCTACTTCCTTGCCCTTAATGGCGAGCGCGATAGTCCGCGCCACCGTCTCGACCGGTATGCCGTTCAAGGTAGCTTTCTGGGCGTCGACGCTAAGGCGCGTAAGCTTCTCTTTTGCCTGGACATAAGTATCGATGTCCGTAACGCCCGGATCGTTCTCCATTATTCTTTCTATCTTTTGGGCGAGCTTCCTCTGACCTTCAAGGTCCGGGCCGTATATCTCAAGGACTAGCGTCGAAAGGACCGGCGGTCCCGGCGGAACTTCCGCGACCTGGACATGCGCCCCGTGCTTCCGGGCTATCTCGAGTATCTTAGGCCGCGCCTCTTTGGCGATATCGTGGCTCTGCCTCTTGCGCTCGTGTTTACCGACCAGGTTCACCTGAAGATCGGCCTGGTACGGTTTGGAACGCATAAAGTAATGCCTGACGAGCCCGTTAAAATTATACGGTGAATTCGTCCCGATATAGGTCTCGATATCTTTCACTTCCGGGATACGGACGATATAAGAGGCCATCTCTTCTATGACGTCGGCTGTTCGGGCCATAGATGTCCCTTCGGGCATATTGAGTATGACCTGGAACTCGTTCTTATTATCGAACGGCAGCATCTTGACCTTTACAAGGCCCAGAGGAACAAGCACCACCGACGACAAAAGAAGGGCGACGATAAGGACGATAAAGGCCCAGCGGGCTTTAACGCTGTATATGAGAGGCCTCATATACCACCGGTAGAACCTGTTCAAGAGCCCATCTCCTTCTTCCGAAGCGTGGCCTTTCAATTTACCTTTCATGTGTGCGCTGCCCAGTATCCGGGAAGCCGCCCAGGGCGTCGCGATAAACGCTACGGCCATCGAAAAGAACATAGCGGTCGAAGCGCCTATCGGTATAGGCCTCATATACGGGCCCATAAGGCCCCTGACAAAAGCCATCGGCAATATCGCGGCCATGACCGTCAGCGTCGCGAGAATGAGCGGGCTTCTCACTTCGTTCACGGCCTCTATGGTCACGTCAAGTATGGACCGCCCTTTATTCCTGGGCATCCGTAGGTGCCGGACGATATTCTCTACGTCGACGATAGGGTCGTCGACGAGTATACCTATCGAGAATATGAGCGCGAAAAGCGTTATCCTGTTCAATGTGAACCCCAGGAAATAGAACGCGGCGAGCGTCAGCGATAATGTCATGGGTATGGCTATCGCCACGACTCCCGACTCTCTCCACCCCAGGACAAAAGCGATCAGAACGCTCACCCCGAAAACCGCTATCGCCATGTGGAAAAGAAGCTCGTTGGATTTCTCGTCGGCCGTCTCGCCGTAATTCCGCGTGACGGTATAGGAAACGTCGTCCGGTATGACTCCGCCTTTAAGTTTATCCGTTTTTTCGATGATCTTCCGGCATAGCCACGAAGCGTTCGACCCTTTCCTTTTGGATACCGACAATGTCGCGGCGTCGAAAGGCCCCGAGGCCTTTTCCCCTCCGTGCCCGGCGAACCTTATATTGACGGCGTTCTCATCCTCGTCCGGGCCGTCAACTACCCTCGCGACGTCCTTTAACAGCACAACGCCGCCCTGGCTGGCGCTGACGACCAGGTTCTCCAGGTCCTCTTTCGATTTGAAGAAAGCGTCCGCTTCGACGTTCGTGAACGCGCTCGAACTCTCTATATGCCCGGCGTCGAGTTTAACATTGGCTTTCCGGACAAGTTCGACTATCTCATTCGGGTCGAGTATCCTCTCTTTCAGCTTCCCGGCGTCGACGAATATCTGGAACTGTCTTTTGCGCCCGCCGGTTATGTGCGTTTCGGACACGTCGGGTATCGAATTTATCTCGTTCTGCACCCTCGCCGTCACGTTCCTGAGCGAAACTCCGTCCCTCGTCGGGCTATGGAAGGTCAGACTGAGTATCGGGACATCGTCTATGGACCGCACCTTGATAAGCGGCTGGCTTGAACCGGCCGGAAGAAAATCCAGGTTAGAATAGATCTTGGTATAGAGCTTGATAAGGCTGTTCTCAACGTTCTCGCCGACCTTGAAACGAACGATTATCATGGCGCCGTCGGGCTCTGACGTGGAGTAGACGTATTCCACTCCCGGTATCTCCCAAAGTTTCCTTTCGCCGAGGTTCACTATTCTCCTCTCGACCTCTTCCGACGACGACCCGGGATACGACACGAAAATATCGAACATCGGCACCGATATCTGAGGTTCCTCTTCGCGGGGTATATTAAACACCGTGAATACGCCGATCAGCATCGAAAACCCTATAATGAGAGGCGTTATTTTCGATTTAGCGAAATATTCGACGACATTACTGATGAAATGCGAGTTATGAGCGGTCATCTTCATTCTCCTATAGATTGTTCCACGGTCTCGGCGTCAAGTTCACCCGCGAGGAAAAGGAGCCTGGCTCTCGAAACCATTAAGCCTGAGACTGCCTGGAAACGGGCCTCGAAGGTTTTTACATATGACTGTCTTATCTCCAAGAGGTCCGCTATCGATTTTCTGGCCTCCCTGTATAGCGGTATCGTCAGCTCAAGGGCCCGAGCGGAATCGTCGGCCATCTCTTTCAATACCGGGATATTGGCCGAAAGAGCCCGCGCCTTCGAGTATTCCCCGTTAATATCCCTGGCGATCGCGTCCCTGGCTATAGTTCTTTCATATTCGAGCTTTTTAAGCTCTTCTTTAGCGATCTTCACCCTGGAGAAATATGAAAGGTCGAATATATCCACACTGCCCTTAATCCCGACGGCGAAACTGCCGCCGGTCCTATCAAAATCATGCGTGTTCTCACGGAGGTCGCCGAAAGCGCTTATGTTGGGGAGCAGGCTCGAACGTTCCCGTGAAAGTTCAGCACCCCGCGCTTGTATACGTTCCTCTATAGAAAAAAGGTCCGGCCGGCTCTTATAAGCCTCGTCCAGCCAGGCTTTAAGCTCTTTCGATCCGCCGGAACCCGCCACGGGATCATCGATAAGTTTTACCGGGAGCGCCGGATCCTCTCCCATTAGGATATTCATAAGAGCGTGCATGCTTTCGATACGGCCTTTGAGCTCGTTCCTCCGATTGACAAGGCCTCCCATTATCACCTTAGCAGCGTAAAAATCCGCCCCAAGGACCATCCCCTTATCTTTAAGCCCCTCGGCCTGTTTAATGTCCTCTACCGACGCCTCGCATACGTTATTAACTATCTCGAACGTCCTCTCCATAGCCAAAGTATTGAGGTAAACATCCGCGGCGATAAGGACAGCCTCCATCCTCTGGAACGCTTCGTCATGCCGTGCGGCCCCTTCCATGTGTTTAGCCTGTTTTACCTTATATATGGTGTTCAGGGAGTCAAATAAGGGCATTTCCCCGCTTATCCCCATATCATAATTTGTCCGAGAAGCCGGATCATTGAGACGCGATAAGCTAAAATCGTCCGCCGTGAACCCGCGCTGCCTGAGAAGAGTCCCGAATACGTATACCTGATCGTCACTGGTAGTCATGGACGTCGTCCCCTTTATCTTAGGGAAAAATCCCGACACGGCCAGAGCCCTTTGGGCCCCCGCCCGGGCGATCTCGGAACTTTGTCGCTTCAGCTCCGGATAATACGCCGATACTTTAGCGCAAAAAGTCTCAAGTGTTATCTCCCCTGAGCCTTCGGCATCGGCTGTTACGCTACCGGCCACCAGGATAAGCAAGGCCAACGATAAAGCCGTTTTAAGCACATCCATTAGTTTAATTACCGTTCTATCTACGACCCGGTAACAGGTCTTCACCCCGTCCTTTTTACACTGAACGATCTCCCTCGCCTTGAGTAAAGCCAAATGCTGCGACGCCGTCGACTGCGGTATCTTAAGCGCCTTCATGATCCTATCAACATTACACTCATGCCCTATAAGCCCTTCGACCATCCTGAGCCTCACCGGATGCGCCAAAGCCTTCAACAATTC
>JADGBR010000004.1:0-129159 GCA_015231405.1 Candidatus Omnitrophota bacterium
AGTATCAAAAAGAAGACTTAAGCAAATTCAGGATAAAATAAACGACCGGCCTCGCAAAACTCTTGGCTGGTATACGCCTCATGAAAAGTTTCAAGAGGTGTTGCACTAGAAGTTAGAATCTACCGTCTGCCTGAGCCTCAATATTATTTTTCGATAATCATTCTGAAGGGGACATATCTAAGATCAATTTTTTTTTGGGGAAGGGGCAGTGAGTTATGAAGCTGCTTTATTCTACCCAGATTTGTTCTGGAAGTATTTGTTTTTTTAGATGGTTATGGACAGCGTCTTCAGGTCCTGCGGCACGGGCTGGCTACCATGCGTGATACCCGGATTTGTTGCATATCTTATTTCTTCGTATGTAGTTCGATATCGTGTCTGCTTTTTGCTCTCAAGCTTCCTGGCTACTCCCGCTTCGCCGGATAACCAACCGGAAAAATAAATCCTCGATAGGATAAGAATGCAGATAAAAACTAGTACTATCGTTAAAGGGCCAAGCATTGCGATATTGATATTTAATATCCCTACTCCCGGATTTGTTCCTTGTTTTACCTCTTTTGCTCCGTTTTATCCGTAAACATAACTTTTGTCTGGTTTCTGGCCAGATAGAAAATAATAAACGCTGATACAGCCAGTCTGAATATGGCTCCTGATAATTCTATCGAATTGAATTGGCCTCTTGCGACAAAGATCTGGGAAAAGAGGTTTTCAGCGATCGCCAGAGAAAAGATTATGACCGACAGGATCCGCGCCCAGTTCTTGAGCTTAAAAAGGCCTGTGCCTATAACCAGATATAGCATACCTGCTGCCGTAAAAACAAAAACGAATATTGGATGGACTGACTTGGACATTGAGTAAGTGAAGCCGGCTAAAAGAGCGAAGAGACCTATTAAATAGTGCAGGGCTGCAATTGCAATAAGCATTTTAGATTTCTTCATAAAACACCATTTGAAATTATTTTTCCCGCAGCCATTTCTTCACCTGTTCACAATTATCTATAAATGGGCCTCCCCAGGCCGCTGAGGCTTCATTCAACATGGATATAACCCGTTTTTCTCCACCCGGCTCATTAATTGTTTCGACAATGGACTTCCCTTTTAATGCCGGTATTTTTCTACTTACCCGATCTTCATAATAAGCATTGTCTTTACCCGGATATAATTGTTTGAAATGTTCCCTGATACTCGCTGGAAGATCTTCAAAGTGTTCTATCATGTTATTTCCTCCGCGCCTTTTTCAAATAAGTGTATAACCAGCCCCGGGATGTCATCAACACCCTCAAACCGTGCTGATGGAGCAATAATGCCATTATAACCCCCGTAATAGGCAAAGTCACCTATTAACCGAGTTATGGTTGTATTTTCCTGTATTAAATCACTATTTTTTATCCCCAGTTTCGTAAGTATCATCGGATCTGTTAAATCAAGCATATTATTTACCATGACATTTTTCACACCAAAGGCAGTTTCCATAAAATCCCTATCTAAATGCGCTAGTTCACGCAAAGTTGTTGTTGAATTAGCCCCTGCGGATATAGTACCAATCCCAAATGGAGCATATCGATTTACACCTGAAAATTTATCGTATGTGGTCACCCGCCATATGTCATTCTTATATTGCTTTGGAACACCTCGAACAATCCTCCCGTCATAAACTACCCCTCCTGGTAAGTCATTTGCAATACCCAGCTGATCTAATTTCCAGGCAACTGTACTCGCATCTGATAATTCATCCGAATGAACAAGCGCTTTTTCTGCATAATTAACAACCTTCGTTTCATGGACACCTTTCATGAAATCTAAAATGTCATCAGATTTAGTTAATAATGATTTCCCACCATGCCTAACAAGTGCAGACCCCACACATGGCATCATTAGACATGTGCCGGAAACAGCTCTTTCAAGCGGGGTAAGAGTTTCTCCGGTAATTATATCTTTACCGAACATCACCTGTATGCCATCGTGGAGCTCACCAACTACCGGCATGAACCCGGCCGCGATACTTGCGCCTATTTTCCATAACGGTATTCCCTGCACAGCGGGATCTGTTTTGTCGATCATACCGTCAATATCTTTCCCGGACAGGACAACCCGGATTTTTCCCGACGCGCATGACCCTTCCGCGCCGGCTTGTACATCGATGTAGGAACTCGTCAAGTTTGAACTTTCTCCGTCCGCGAATGCGAGAAGACCGTCGTCGTCTTCATCGATAACTGAACCCATCGACATCCTATAACTGTAATTCCCATCGGGTCCGATGGCTGTGTATGTATTTCCGTTCAGGACATCATCTATCTCCGCGTCGAGATAATTTCTATACGAATCATAGTATAAAGAGCCTCCTTCTTCATTGGGTCTGACCCAGCATAGCGTTTCGCCTGTTATGGTGTCTATAATTCTCGCTCCGGACTGTACTCCTCCGTTTATATCAAGCGTTATTCCTAGTCCCGGGATATAGCTACCATCAAGATATCCGTTCAAAAGAGCCATCTTGCCGTTACCGTCCACACCGATCTCGCCGAAAAGAAGAGTTTCTCCCTCTTTAAGTCCGATTATGTTGCCTTCCGAGTCGAAGAGCAGGATGCTATCGGTATTTTCTGCCCTGATTCCATCGACAGTTGTGTCATCTTTGAGTGTGACCTGTTCTTTCTGGCCGGCTTGCCATTTATCGTAGAAATACCGGCCTATGGTCTTTCCGGAACTCGCTATGGCGTTTACGGCGGTCGTATTGAAGAAGCCGGTGGCATAGGCATTGAGGGCTTCGACTATACCCCTTTCTTTCACGACATCGGAGAATGTCATGACCGAATCCATGTACGCTATCCTGCCGATAGTGTAGGCAGGTTCGTCAGAGCTTATATTTCCTCCGAAAAAGGCGATGGCATTCGATCTATAGCTTTCATACATGAATTTGAATATATCAAAATCTTCATCCCCGCTGAACATTCCACGTAATGTTCCATTGATCGCCGTAGATATCGCTGAGAAGCCGATATTGGCAAGCATCGGGTTAATATCAAGCTGGTCGATCGCGTAATCTATCCCGATCTTTGCCACACCCTGCACCAAGCCATCCTGCACCGCCTGCCACATATTCTCAGGGTCCTGGCCGTCTGAAAAGCCCACGTTCAGCATATCCCTTACTGCTATCCCTGCAAGATTCGATAGTTCCGCAGGTAGTCCTATAGTTTCTCCCATCCTGAGTATCCCGTAGTAGCTGATCTCTTCTGCCGCGTATGGGACTATCGTTGAGCCTATTTCTTGTGAAAGAAGATCGTATGCTTTTGACAGACTTCCGTCCGGGCCTGACATGCCCGTCAGGAACGCCCCGCCCATGCAGGCCGCACCCGTAGACATCATGTCGGAGAGAAACGGGTCTAGTCCGGTTTCTCTTCCTACCAGGCTCACGCCGGTTTTTATCGTGCTGGTCAATGCGCCGGTTAGGAAGTCGCTTCCGCCCGAGTAGCCGCCGGTCATGAAGGAGGCGGTAATCCTTGAGATGTCATTGTTTACGCCGAGTGTGTCCATAGCATTCGTGATGGCGTAGTTGTAGGTGAACATTTTTATGCCGTCGAGGAGGGTTTTGCCAAAATCGCCGAAGAAGGTCATTATGGCGTGAGTGCCGCCCTCGACTAGTTTGCCTAATGCGGTAAATACGCCCCCTACTCCCTGTGTAACGGTCTGTAATCCGCTGAAAAACCCTCCTATTATATTCGGGAGGTTCGCTATGATACTCGCGGCGCTGAAGACCAGAGTTACTATTCCAAGGATCTTACTTACCAGCTGGCAGATGCTGTTGTCTATGAAACTCAAAGCTACCGATATGGCGCTTAGCCAGTAGAATATGGCGGGGAGGGCGAAGAGGAAATTGCCTTTTACAAGAAGTGATTCGTTAGTGGTGAGTTCGCGGAACGAGTTCGGGGCTTGGTTTGGGTTCGCGGGCGGGGCTCTGTCAGCTAACACATAACCGGTCCAGTTCATGAGGAAGGTTTTCTCGTCGAGTGTTATGCTTTCGCCGGCTGTGTTTTTGTTCGGTTCATAATAGGTGACGTCCCCATTTTCGGCGATGTCGGTGACAATGACGTAGTGGTTGCTCGAGAGGTGGACTATAATGTCTCTACCCTCATCTTTGACCAGCCATTTAAGCCCGGCGATATCCGTCTTCGCCGCCTTAAATTCGGCACTCTGTCCCCTGTCCTCTCGCCTCTCGCCTCTTAACCAGTTATCCAAATATCTATCCATCGCGAACAATGAAATACTGAGCGTACCTTCGGTAAAAGTATCGATCGACCCCATGAATACCTCTATAAGGAGAATATCCCGGGCTATATTTTTCATGGCCTGGGTTCTTTCCGCCGGGGTTGCGAATACGGCTCCGTTATTTTCCATAAGTTTAAGCACCGTCTCGAACGCGCATCGGCCAAGGTTTATCTGGTTAGTCTTCAGCCAGTCGATGATCATGGCGGCGTCCTTACTGCCCCAGCCGGTATTGTTATGCGCGGTTACCTCCGTTTCCGTGAGGCCCAGGGCCGTAAGAATAGCGGCTCGGCCGGCCTGTGCCGCATCCGGGTCAGTATAACTATTCAAAACGGTCTCGACATCGGTTATGACCGAGTTATTAAAAGCGACTTTGTCCGTATATTCAGGAAGGCTTTTTAGTTCGCTTTCTAGATCGATCACGTCGAGGAAAGCTACCCTAAGCACCGGGTTAGCGCATCCGGCGCTCTTTGCCATCGTTATCCAATACGACATCTCATCCGTCCCCCCGTTCGCCGACGTCTCGCCGGGGTTACGGCCGAGGATCTTCAAGTAATAAATATTAATTATCTGCCTCACTTCCTGTTCCAGTATATTCCTCTCGGCTGTTTCCTCCTGGGCCCGGACGGCGGCGATAGTGGTCGAGTATTCGCTCATTATCATCCCATGGGCATTCGATATGTCGCCGGGGACTTTCATGTACTCGTCGTTTATGTACCGGACAGCCTCGTTCTTGCTGTCTTTAACATTCTGTATCTGGACCTCGATCTCGTTCCTCATGCTGTTCTTCTTTTTCTTATCGGACGGCCAGAATGGGTTCCAGCTGTTTATTGCCTGGAGCTGGGCGTATAACTGGTTAAGAGCGTTATCGCATTCGTTTATTATCTGAACTTTCTGATCGTTCAGATAATAGATCGCCGAATCTTTGGCTTTAGCAAGATCCAGGAGAGCCTGGTCTTTCCTCGACTCGATATCGAGCTTCGTCTTTTCCAGCTCGAAACGGGTGCTTCTACGCATCCCGTCATAATCTATATCGACGATGTTCTGGTCTTCGTCGTAGCTGTACCTGACGACCGGGTTCCAGTCGGTATCGGTCACTTCTACAAGCAGCCCTCTCGCGTCGTAATGCTCGACGCGGTTATCTCCTTTATACACGTATTCCAGCCGGCCGAACTTGTCATAGACGCTTTTCATGACCCAGCTCGTATCCTTGAAATAGTTTGGTAGATGTTCTTTCGCGAGCGTGACCTCGGAGGCAAGGGCCTCTTCAAAACCGAGGTTATAGTTATTCCTCTTCGCGTAATCGGCAAGTGTGCTCATATCCACAAGGCGTTTAGCGGGTTTCGAGTTAAATACGTTCGGGTTTGTCTCGTTCCGGAAATATATCTTATCCTTGAACGATATGCCCGAATCCGCTCCGCATGAGAATTTGAGGCCTATATTGACTATCCTTGTCGGGTCGAAACCTTCCGACGTAACGCCCCCCGGTATTTCGCCATAACCCGGTTTCAATGTGACCTCGAACCATTCACCTTCTCTTGTAATATTTACATAATTCCCGTATTCGTAATTATAGTTCTCGTCTTTCACGAATACCTGCGCCCAGCTTGAATGGATTCCGTCGCCTATAAAACCGGCCGGGGCTTTAACCCTGAATTTTAGTTCTTTATCAAGCAGGTCCAGCGGCCCTTCGTAAACATATCCGCTGCCGGCAAGGTCGTAACGCAGGTCTATATATACTTCGCCGTCATTGTTCGTCTCGCTGCCGGCCGCCATATCGGCGTTGAGCGCCCAGGCGTCGAGAGTGTTATCCAGCGTAACGGCTTTTATCCCCTGTGAATATTCGATATTCTGGGCGCGCCACGAGCCGTCCTCAAGCACCAGCGGTTTATTCACTACCTCACCCGGTTCCTGCCGGGCCGGGACATTATCCCACATCCTGAAATTCGGGTTACCCACCGAAGAGCCATCCCATATTATCCCCACATAAGGTTTAACGGAGTCTTCCGGGACGAGGAAAGGAGCGCTCACATAACTACCCCCGGGACATGTACCGTAGTTAGCGTCGACTATGGATATACCCCCGTTATAGTTGAAAGTGCGGTCATAGTCGTCGCGAAGGCGTACGCCTATAAGCCTCACTTGTTTCGGATCGAAATTAGCGCTTTTTATCCCGAATAATGGTTTATCGTCCGATACGACAAGCTCGACCTTGTACCACCCGTTGTCGTTCGTGATCGTCACTTCGGTACCGTATAAGTCCCCCCAAACACCGCTGTCCTCGGATTTGGCGAAGATCTGCGCGGTGACGCTTTTACCCGGGGGAAGGGTCCCTTCGTCGAGTTTTATATAGAAACTGGCCTTCTTGCCGCTAAGGTCGCGGGTGCCCTGGTCGAACGAGTTCGGCTCCGGGTACCGGAGATCGACATAAGCTTCACGCCAGTCCCTGGACAAAAGATCCGCGTTTATATGCATTGTTTCGGCTGAGCCCCGATAATTATCGCCGGAACCCGGATCCGGATCCCGCCATTGGTTGCCGCCTCCGGTCAGCCTTTCACCTATCTTTTCCTGTTCGCCTGTTCTGTAAAGGTCGTCTTCACCGGGGATAGCGATATCCATGAATTTAACGAGCTTATAGTTCGCGTATATACCGGCAAGGCTGCCGCTTTTGTAGAATAGCCGCGTGCCGTCGTTCGCGGTGACGTTTACCCAATCCCCGTCGATGACTGAGGCTCTTTGTGCACCGTCAGCCATAACTACCGTGAACTTTTTCAGTCTCGGTAGGCCGTTATTGTCCTCTATCATGCCTATATCCTCGAGGACAACGCCGTTAGGGCATGTTACATAGTCGACGGCACCTTCCTTATAGTAGACCACGCGCCCGTCATCGTGATGTTCTTCCGCGAGTTCCGCTATCATGCTGCCGTCCGCGTTGTATAGGTAGCGGTATGCCCGGCCTTTACCGTCATAAAAGTGAGTGAGCTTGTTATTTGTGTCGAATTCCCTGACCGTGCCGGTATTGTCCGCTAGTGTGATCTTCGCGCCGTACGTGTAAGTGAATACGTTCATTCCCTTATCGCCGCGTTTCTGGGTTATCACGCTGATCTTTTGTTCGCCGCCGATCGTTGTGTACTCGTAATCTGTCTCGAGACCGAGCTCATTCACCTGATAGATAATATTATCATCGCGGTAATGCCTTTCAATTTTGGCGATGGTATCCGTTACGACGACCGTTTCCGTCCCGTTTGCGTCTTTAACATATTTATAGGTATAGAGCCGCCCGTCGGGGTACCTGGCGCTAATGATCTTATTATCGTCGTCGAGCACATACGCGACACCTTCCCCGTCCCTTATCTCGGATAATTTCGTGCCGCTATAGATGTACTCGACGTCTTTCGGATCCTTTATGCTGGTTATATCCCCGGAAGTGCCAAAATTGACGACGGTATCATCGGAAGTGATAAGTTTTATTAGAGCCCCGTTTTCGTTATAGATACGGGCTATATCGTCGCGATCGATCTCGAATTTGGCGCGCGACTCTTGATCCGACGGGTCCAGCGTAATGATCGCCGACAGGGTATTGCTGTCAGTAACGGTTATATTCCCTTCTGAGATATTGATGGTCTCCCCGGCGCTATTGGTCACCACCGTTATTTCCCCGCCCGGGCCGTAAATAACGCTAACTGGAACCGCGTCGTCGGTTGTTACTCCCGTTAGCGTCGACCTGTTACCCGCCGGATCGTACGCGTACCTATATTCAACGCCGTTACGGTTCACCCTCAAAATATGCCCGTTCTCGAATTCCGTGTATTCCCCGTTCGGACCGGAGAAAGAAACGGGGATACCCGAAGCGTCATAGATACTCGTCCATTCTTCGCCCGTTATCCGCGTTCGTTTTAGCTCTCCCCGGGCGTCCCTGTACAAACTGTACAGATTTAAACCAGTCCGGGGTGAATATTCAGCGGAGATGTCGTTACCCCTCGATATCTTTATCGTCCCGTCTCGGGCTATAAGCTCCATAAGTTCCCCGTTGTATACGACTCCTATGCCGCCGTCAGGATAACTCACAAGAGCTCTATCGAGTTTGCCCTCCCCGGAAAGGACTATACCGCTTAACCGCGATCCGTTTTCCTTGAGTATCACCGAATCGAGATCCCCGTTTTTATAACGGATAATATCACCGTTATCGTTCGTTATCGACACAAGACCCTCGCTAACCGGAGGCACGATACCGTCAACTGCAGGATCCCATACATATATGCTTTTCCCTGACGGGTCGAATACCTCGATATGCCCGTCTTTACATAGATCGCGGTAAGAGATAAGCGCGCCGTTCGGATCCCTCGAATATTCACGGTAATTGCCGGACGCGTCCAGGCTCCTCGTTAGAGTGCCTGTCACAGAGTCATATTCGTTAAAACCTGAAATTTCTCCGGTTTTATAGTTTTTCTCAGCCCTCGTTATAATAACATCACCCGATCCGTTCTCCCCGTAACCTAACTCGAATGTCGTGCTTTTATCGCTTATCTTCCCCGTATCCTCCCACGACGCGCCGATGACCGTGCCGTTAATGCCGTTCACCCGGTCTATAATGCCGGTACCGGTGCCTTCGTCCATGTCCCATGCGGATACGAGGGACGCTGACGCGCCGGCCCCGCTCGACAATTTTACGTTCTTTATCGCGCCCGCGAGGCTCGCTGTGCCAACCTGGCGGTAGCCGAAGAACATGTCACCGTCGAAATCCAGGCCTTTACATGCTCCGGCGGGATAGGTCTTACTTATGACTTCACTGCCGTCGACATACACTGTGACTGTTGCGCCATCATACCTCATTTCGAGGCTATACCATTTGTCGAGCTGGTCGAGGCTTCCGACGCTCCCGGAAACGTCGTCCCCAAACTCGCCGCCGGGCATGCTTATATACACCCGTCCTGCCCCGCTCTTCCATATCTCGAGCCTGTCGGAATTACTGAGCCGTTTAGTGAATACCGGCACCCAGTTACCCTGGGAGCCGGATGAGAATTTAACGTCCATTGATATCGTAAAAGCGCCGAGGCTGTGGAGGGCCGAAGACTGTACGGTCACGCCGTCGCCGGTGCCGTCCAGTGCGAGGACGCTTTCACGTTTTATCTCGTCTACCTTGACAACTCTTCCAGGTCCGTTCCCGGCAGTGTTATCATCATAATGGAATATTATTGTATTACCTATATTAGGCTCGCCTGCGAGATCCTCCGCTTGGGCGGTTATTCCATCAGGGATATTCTTACTGAATTCTTTTCGCGAGAGGTTACCGCTATCCTCATAATATGTTTCTTTGTATACCAAATCCCCAGCGGGATGATCTTTCTTTGTCTTCGAAAATAGTTTTGACGCGCCCTCAGCCGTCTCGCCGTAATACTCGAATTCGTATGTTACGCTTTTTTCCGTTATATCGTCCGTGTTTTCCCATACGGGGCCGATCACCGAGCCGTTATTGGTCCCGACCCTGTCGGTAACACTCCAGCCGCTACCTTCGTTCATGTCCCACGCGGATACCAGCCCGGCCGTTATATCCACGCCGGAATTAATGGCCATGACCTCGCCCGTCGTTATCATCCTGTCAAAGAGCCTTACATCCCTAATACTCCCGGGGAGCGACGAGTTATCAAATTTACGGTAGCCGAGGAACATCTCAGCGCTAAAATCCATGCCTAGGGAGTCCCAGCTCTGGGTTATGACCTCTATCCCGTCCACGTAAACTTTTATGGTATTCCCGTCATACCCCAGGGCTATGTTGTACCACCTGTTAACTCCCGCCAGGCTGTACCCGATCTCCTTTTTGTCCAGGCCGCCGTTACTACCGGGGAAACTTATATAGACCTGTCCTACCCCGTTCTTCCATATCTCGAACCTCTCGTCGACGCTTGTACCCCGTTTCGTGAGTATCGGTACCCACTTGCCGGAGGCGCCGTCGCCGATATTTACGTCCAGCGATATCGTGAATGTTTTAAGATCGTGGCTTGGATCAACGCCGAGGCTTACTCCGTCCATATAGCCGTCGAATTTGAGAAGCGTTATAGGATCCTCTACCTCGATCCTTTTGATATTCCCGTCACCCGTTCCCGCGGGGTTGTCATCGTAATGTATTATTATGTTCTTACCTTGGATATCCTCACCGACCATAGCTATAACCACTCCGGCAAGGTCCGGCGTCAGATCTCTGTAATACTCACGCTTCATGATCTTGCCGCTACCTGAGTAGAAAGCCTCTTTGTAAATCGGTTTACCGTCCGAAAGGCGCGCAATCGTCTTTATCAGGATCTTATCGTTCTCCGGGTCGTTCGGATCCGCGTATACTATCGCATGCCGCTCGCTTTCGGGTCCGGGCAATGCCGATAGCGACCACGTCGGACCGGTTATCGTCCCGTCATTTCTTCCGATAGCGTCGTTTATCACCGTTCCAGTCCCTTCATCCATTGCCCAATCCGATACTTTCCCTCCCGTAACATCGTTATCGTTACTAACGGCGTTCACTTCACCCGAAGATAGGGCGCGATTATAAAGTTTAACGTCTTTAATATCACCCGCGAGCGTCGCGCTATCAACGGCCCGATAACCAAGGAACATCTCCGCGTCGAAATACATGCCGTCAGACACCGCGCTCTTCGTTATTATCTCCACGCCGTCGAGATACGCCTTCAGTTCGCCGGCGGTATAAGTAACGGTAATGTTCCGCCAGACGCCTACGGTGTTCAGGCTGTAATCCGTACCGTTAAATGTCTCGCCTTCTATTCCCCCCGGGATAGTTACACTTAACCTGCCGTTATTTGTTTTCCAGATCTCGAACCTCGTCACCGCGGAACCGCTTCTTTTAGTGAGGAACGGCACCCACACACCGGACGACCCTTCATCGATCTTCACGTCCATCGATACCGTGAACTCACTCAGCTTATGCGTTGTATTATTCCCGAGGCTGACTTTGTTGCCGTTCGCCATGAAACCTAGCTCATACTCATCGTCAATGACATCGACCTGGCTCACCCTCCCCTCGCCGTCCCCGGCGTCTTCGTCAATATAGGTATATATGACGTGCTTACCCTTATATTCTCCTTCGGCGGGCTCATCGAAGACTTCTCTTGTCTTAAGCCTCCCGGATCCGTAATGTGTGTCTTTGTCGGGGATAGTTAGCGCCATCATGAGGTTGGTAGTTTCTCCGGAGTCGGCCGCTTCGGCCGACTTGTTATTTCTTATAAGATCTTCCGCCGCGTTCCGCGAATCGACCTTCGCCTGGTTAGCTAGACGGGCCGTTATCGACTCTGCGGAAATAATATTCGATCCGTGATCGGGATCCAATTTATTAGCGACGCCAAGATCCCCCGCCAGGGCCACCTGTTCTAAAAAATAGATCACCGCGGTTAAAGCTGAAATGGTTTTGAATATGTATTCCATGTCACACCTCTCTTATTTGGTTTACCAGTGATCTGTTTTCATTTTTTTTACCTTCCTTACGTTCAGGCATTGCTTTCTATACTTCTAATTTCTAATACATTATAACACTTTAAGTGATACATGTCTTCGGTAAAACTGCCTACTTTTTTATCTCTAATTGTGATTTTTATGCTTAGGAACAGAGGTTTGGCGAGGGGTATTACTCATTATTTCAGATATTCTTCACGAACATATTCGTTCCACATCGACTCGAACACTGGGAGGGAGAGGTAGAATTCCTCGTCCACTATGTTGGCTATGTGTTCGCGTCCTTTCATCCTTTCCAGGATCTTCCGAACGGACGACCAGCCCCATCTTTCGGTTATGAAAGCTACGGCGGTATAAGCGCCTTCATAACTTAGGCCAACGAGACCAAGGTCCTCCATCTGGGCGAACCCTTTTTCAAGCAGCGCCACGCTGAGCTTGCCGCCCGAATCGGAAAAAGCTTTTACATGCCCCGGAGGGTAGGGCGCGTACACTTTCTGCTCGAACACGGCCATGGCTTCATTGAACCATGGCGGGCAATTATTGTCGGTCATATAGGAAACAACGGCATGCGTATACTCATGCGCGATGACGGCTTTGAACATCGGATCGTTGATATCGGGAATGAATACCATCTTGATGCCGCTACCGTCATAGAAACCCCGGACTATGCCTTTCTGGTCGAATACTGTCCGGAAATCATCCTCGGTGTAGAACGTTATGGAAGTCCCTTTGGGAAGATAAATGCCGAGATCATTACCCACACGCTTGTATATATCAACAAGTAAAGAGCTCAAAACATCCTTGTCTATATCGTATTCCTTGAACAGACCAACCTTGAAATAGCCCATCTCGATCTCGTCCATCTTATCTCTCATCGCGAGTTCTCTAGTGACCTTTTCAAACTCGGATCTTGCGTCGGTATCGTCCGGGGCGGCATGAACGGCCTTCTCCCAATAGAACCTGGCCTTTTCAAGGTCGGACTCCTTGTAAAAATGGTACGCCAGCATTTTTATTGTCTCCACCCTCGGCCACAGCGAGTAGGAGATGTTCGCGAAAATGTACACCGTGCGCGGGTCGTTCTTCGCGTACGCTTCTGCGGCCTTGTTAAACAGGTATATCGACACGTTCTTCCTGGCCTTCTTAGACCGCATAGCTATATCCACGGCTTTTTTCACCCTGTTCATGGCGAGGACATAATCCTTGTCTTTCGCGAGCCGGGCCGCTTTAGAGATGAGGAGTATCGCGAGGTCGTTCATTACGAGAAGGTCCTTGGGGTCGAGTGACGACGCTTTCAGAAGGCACTCGATAGCCGCGTCGAGGTCCCCGCTGTCGTTCATTCCCCGGGAGCACTTCACATATTCCTGAAGAAGGACCTTCCTCACATTCTCGCCCGACGGCGCCTCCTTAAAAGCTTTAGCTAACACCTGCATGGCGTCTTTGTATTTCTTCGCTTCTATCTGCGCCTCGACCTTGCGGATATACTCGTAGATGCCGATCTCATGCCTGAACCCGTAATGATAGAACGCCCAGCTGAGGATGATGATCACCACCATCGACACGATGAAAATATTTATATTCTCTTGATATGAATCGCTCATCCTATCTACCCCCGCCCCCTGCCTGCCTTGCCGGCAGGCAGGCTCCCTGCACCATGCGCCATGCCTCTTATCTTCCCCTCTACCAACTGCCGAACGAACCTGAACTCCGGCCACCATCCCCCACCCACGAACTTCCGCACCTTCGGGAACACGGCGCACTTGAGGCACGGCGAGGCCGGGTCCGGCTCGATACGCCCCATTAAGACCTGTTTCATACGGACATACTTCTTCCCTTTCACGCACTCGCGAAGCCCGGACTCGAACACATTACCCAGATCCCCCCACTCGTTCAGACAGCAGCCCAGAAGTTTACCGTCCCAGTTTATCATCGGGGAGAACCAGAGCTGATAACAGGGGAATTTATACATGCTCGAGGTCTTTCCCTCATACTCCTCGCGGGAGGCATACCCTATCTCTTTCCTGACAAATTCCTTATTTTTAACGGGCGAATATTCCGGGTGGGCGTTCAGCTTAGGCCGGAAACTCATGCCAAGGGTTCGGGCCATTTCCCTGGCGAGCGGGATATCATGTTCATTATGCCCATAAACTATGAATTGCCATGTAAGAGCCGGATACTCCGATCCGTATTTTTTCTTAAACTCGTTAATTTTCCTGATATTCCCGATGACTTTATCAAAATCGCCGTTCACACGGTATATCTTATACGTGGCCGCGCTTGCCCCGTCCAAAGAAACATACATCGACCTGAAACGGTACTTGACCAGGGCCTCCAGCATCTCATCCGAAACGGTATTAAGGTTAACCCCGTTCTCTGCCGTAAGGATCACCCCTTTTTCAAAAGCGTACCGGATGATCTCCAAAAGCTCGGGATTTAGGAATATCTCCCCGTAATTCGACAGCTCTATCCGCTTGAACCCCGGGAACCTTTCCACAAACCCTTTAAAATCCTTGAACTTCAGGTACCCCTTCCCGATAACCCCCATATCCCCAACCCCTTGAGGACACTCCGGGCACCTGAGCTGGCAAACAGAAGACGCCTCCAGGCGTACCTTATCCCCCAGCACGCCGTACCTGATATAATTGCTTATAATCGAACTGATCCTCATTATCTTAATATCCCGGCCTATTCTCCTGGTATATTGTGTAATTTTACCCGCACTTATGGGTGTTGTCACTCCAAAAACATCTTAATTAAGAAGATATAGCGTACACACCTGTCCTGTGATAATATAATTTCGATTCGCGTCGAATCTGTCGAACCGACCCGGGAGACAATATTGAAACTTTCCGTACTCATACCCGTCTATAACGAGGTCAACACCCTAATACCTCTCGTTGAGAAAGTGCGCCGGACGCCGTATGAGAAAGAGATCATCGTTATAGACGACGGCTCTACCGACGGCTCTACGGGTTTGATACATAAGCTCCCCGCTGACATAAAGAAGGTTTTCCTCGAGAAGAATAGGGGTAAAGGCTTCGCTCTCCGCGCCGGCGCCGCCGAGATAACGGGAGACATCGTTATCATACAGGACGCGGACCTCGAGTATTACCCGGATGAATACAACCTCATCATCGCCAAGATAATCGAGGGCAAAGCCGACGTGGTTTACGGCACAAGGTTCATGGGCGCGAGGCGCGTGTTTTATTACCACCATTATATAGGTAATATAGTCCTGAATACCGCGGCCAATATCCTCTATAACGCCATATTGAGCGACCTCATGACAGGTTTCAAAGCGTTCCGGTCGGAATCGTTCAAAAGCCTGACCCTACGGGCGGACGGGTTCTCGGTCGAGGCCGAGATAACCGCGCAGGTCTTCAAAAGGCGTCTCAGGGTATATGAAGTGCCCATTTCGTATAACGGCCGTTCGTATTATGAGGGCAAGAAAGTTTCCTGGAAGGATTTTTTCACGTCCCTTTATGAACTCGTTATTAACAGGTTCAGGAGCTTCAATGTCGGAGAGGATACACTCTACCGTATAAGGCTATTGGATAATAACAACAAGTGGATATTCGACAGGATAAAGCCGTATTTAGGCGAGCGTATAATGGAAATAGGCTCGGGGATCGGCAACATCTCCCGATTCTGCATAAAAGAGAACCGAACGCTCGTCTTAAGCGACCTGAACGACAAATATCTGGAATACCTGAGAGAATTCTTCGGAGGGAATCCAAGCGTAACCGTCGTCAAATATGATGTCACGCGTCCGGGGTTTACGTCAGGGAACCCCGCCCCGCGCGGTATCGATACCGTAATATGCGTCAATGTGCTGGAACATATAGAGGACGACTCCCGGGCACTCGCTAACATGCGCGATCTCCTCTCACCCGGTGGCCGGCTGATACTCTTGGTCCCGGCGATGAAGGAATTATTCGGCAGCCTGGATATCAAATTAGGACATTATCGAAGATATGAAAAGGATGAACTGACCAACAAACTCGGTTCCGCCGGTTTCGACACGGAAGATATTTTCCCGCAGAATATATTCTCGACGCCCGGCTGGTACATTAACAGTAGATTATTGAAAAAGGGCATCCTTTCCCCGCCGCAGTTGGTCATCGCCAATTTCCTTATACCTCTATTCGCCTTTATCGAGGACCGTATCAAAGTGCCTTTTGGACTGTCACTTATCGCCGTCGCGAGAAAAAAATAGGAAAGACGCCAATATAGCCAGGAGAGCCATTAATAGAACAAGCGTGAACCGTGGGTATTTCATCTCTATCACAGAGTCCCCGGCGGCCGGAGCGCGGAAACTTATCTCGCCATCATTATTTTCAAGCGGCACAGACTTGCCTTCATAGAACGCCTTCCAGGCCGGAAAATAATTGGACCGCAAGGTGACCCTCGCCCCCCGCGCGACGCCCGCGAGGGCGACTTTTTTCCCGTAGAAATCGTTATCCGTGACTTCCGCGTTCCCTCCTCCTTCCACAAAAGCGCTCGCGAGATCAGCCCCGCCGAACATGAATATATTCCACGGACCGTACTCCCCCATCTTTTGATAATATTGCGGATACCCCGAAAAATAATTTTTCGACTTTTCGTTCCACATCACCAGGTATTTAACGCCCCATTTGCGGAGTATACCGTTCATTTCGTCGATCCCGCACTCGTCGATCAGTTTCCCCCTGAAATACCCGCCCGTGAACCCGTGCACCCTATAAGGCGAATGATGGAACCCGTCCTGGCCGTTGGAAAAGAAAAGCTTACCGGTCTCCAATTGAAGAAGAGGTATCCAGTGGAATTCCGGGATAACGACCCTGCCCCAATGCAGGAAATGCTGGTTATTTTCAACCGCTATGAACCGCCCCGGAAGATGTTTTATGACTTTTACCAGTTTATTCTCTGAGAATTGCGCGGGATCCAGATAACGCATTTTCTCGGGACCCCAGATGCTTCCGATAAAAGCAAGAGCGAGACATATTGTCCCTATAAAAACGGGGATATTCCTTTTTCCGCCGTATGACGCGGCCACAAATGCCCCAAGTATAGCGCTTATAAAGAACGGCATCATAGAGTGTATCCTGCTGAAGATAAGCTGATATTCCATAGGGTAAATGATATGGATGACTACAACCGCTACCGCCGAGATCGCCGGAAAAGCGTATCTCCTGGCGAACACAAACACATAAATGATCAAAGCGATAAAAATGAACAAAAACTGCGCGCCGTTCGAGAATTCCCAATTGCCCGGCCATAAAACACGGACCAATTTCGTTAATGTCTCTTGCGCCCAATTATAGGCAGTAACGCCACCCGGTATATATTTTTCATTTTCGGAGATAATATATCCGGGATATAGGAACTGGTAGATCGTGAACGGAAGCGTCGTAAAGAACATCATCGCTCCCATAACCGGAAGTTTTCTTATCACCTTCCATCCCGGACGGACAACCGTATAAACACCCAAAAAGAGCACGGTATAAAAGAAAACCCCCAAATGGGCGTAGAATATCAGGGTCAGCGTCAATAGCGTCATCGGGAACGCGAACGCCTTACCGTGCTTAGCCCTCTCGTAAAAAGCGAAAGCCGCCGGAGCCAGGACTACCCCCAGAAAACACCCCACCATCCCGAAATAAAGCAGGTCCTGGATAAAAACCAGTTCCAGAATACCGGCCAAAGGCATTACCGGTATGAACTTTTTCGAGTCCTCCAGGGGAAAGGCGCTCTTAAGGTAAAAGAACACTGCGGCCGGAAATAACAGAAAAAAAGAAAAGAGCATCATGTGATACGCGACTTTCCACCCGGCAAAAAGAAAGGGCCAAATGAATAATATCAGGTTCGTCCCCATTTCCGTCGCGGTAAAATACCCGCCGACAAGCGACGAGTTCCACCCGAAATACCCGCCCTGCTTAAGCGCCTCGAGCCCCTTGACCGTATGGTAATATACGACCGGAAAATCGTCTTCCGCGATATATTTACCCCAGTCCTTCAAAGGGAACACGCTGATAAACGCCGCCGCCAGGAAAAGCAAGGTCAACCCCGGCAGTATGAACCGGTTTTGTACGATACGGGCGGGTACACCGGAAAGGATATTCTCCGGAATAAAATAACTCGCCGCGAAAATAGAGTAAAAACCGCAAATCGCCCACGGGTTCGGATTGTAAGCCACACCCTTAAAAGCCCCCAACGACATTAGCCCAAAAAAAGCCAGCGTTAGAGCCCAAAACTCTTTCTCAAAAAAGTGGAATTTGAATATCTTTCTCATAATAATATTTGAACATTACGTAGTATACTCCAAAGTATTCTAATAATAAAGGTTTACAGCCTGTCTGGCCGTCAATAATTCATGCACAGATCAGCGGATTTATTTGCACAAAATAACATGACACCTCCTCTTTACTTCCAGACAAGCTCCATGATAAACTTACCAAATGACGCCAACGTTCATATCTATAATCATTCCCGCGTTCAACGACTCGAAAGGGCTGAGAGCCACGCTCGACTCGCTCCTGGCTTTGACATATCCCCGCGACCGAACGGAGCTTATCATCATCGACAATAATTCGACAGACGGCACGTTCGAGGCCGCGGTATCATACAGGGATAAATACTCGTCCCTCATAAAGTCCGAGAAAGAAACCTCGCGCCAAAGCTCTTATGCCGCCCGCAATAAGGGGATATCGCTCGCTTCCGGCGAAATAATTGTTTTTCTGGACGCCGACATGACAGTCGCCCCTGACTTCCTTGACAGGATAAACGCGTTCTTCAATACCACCGGCGCCGAATATGCCGGGTATGATGTCCGGATCCTTACCGGGGATAAACCAAATATCTATGAACTCTACGACAAACTGAACGCCTTCCCCGTAAAAGGATACCTGGAAGCAAGGCACTTCGCCCCCACATGCGCGCTGGCCGTAAATAAAAGGATATTCGATAAGACAGGATCATTCGACAGCACCCTCGGATCAAGCGGGGACTACGAATTCGGCAACAGGGCGCATAATAAAGGCATTAAACAACATTTCGTTCCCGATATAACCGTATATCACCCCGCAAGGGCAACTTTAAGCTCACACTTCTCAAAAGCCATCCGAATAGGAAAAGGCCGTTCCGTTGTAAGATCTAAAGGCATAAAACTAAGCTATGAACCCGGAAAAGAATATTACCGTTATGGTTTTATTAAGAAAGAAAAGGACACCTTGGCCCTCTGGGATTCTGTCGGACCCACCAAGAAACTCCTGATGATCATACTTTCAAAGGCCCTATTCATAGTCAAATCCCTTAGCTGCATTCTCGATACCGCCAGCAGGTGGTCAGGTGGTCGTTGACGAGCCCGGTCGCCTGCATATGAGCGTAAATGATCGTAGACCCGACGAATGACATGCCGCGTTTCTTCAGGTCCTTCGACAAAGCGTCGCTTTCCTGACTGGTCACGGGGATATCTTTCATTGTTCGGCGGCGGTTCACGATAGGCTTACCGCCCACAAAAGACCAAATATATCCGTCAAAACTCCCGAACTCCTTCTGTATCGCGAGAAAGGCCCGGGCGTTCTTACGCGCGGAAAAGATCTTAAGCCGGTTCCTGATGATCCCGGGATCGCTCATCAGCTTTTCAAGTTCCCCGTCCGTCATTACGGCGACTTTCCTGGGATCAAAATCCCTGAACGCCTTCCGGTAGCCTTCCCTCCGGCATAATATCGTATACCAGCTCAATCCCGCCTGCGCGCCCTCAAGTATCAGGAACTCAAAATGCTTCCGGTCATCCCGAACCGGCATTCCCCACTCGGTATCATGATAACGCGCGTAAACAGGCTTATCCATAACTCCCCAGGGGCAACGGATCCTGTCTTTCGTTTTTTTTGGCATATTTTTCATTGCACAGCGACTTTGTGGACGATCTCTGAAATGAATGTCTGATATCCCACACCAAGTTTAGCGGCCTTTTCCTTGATCTTTCTTATATCGCCGCTATTGACCCGTATCGTCATCACTTTGTCTTTTTTTCTGGCAAGAAGCGCCTGTTCCACTTCCCGCAATTCTTTGCCGCTCACTTTAACATACTCTCCCCGCATCAAAGCGTTCTCTATGGCTTTTTCTTCTTTGGTTAGTTTTATCTTCTTCATTCGCACCTACTCCTTTTTTTACATGTTTATTTTATATTAATTTTAGTATATTTACAAGTGTAAACACATACTCACCTTACAGATTCTTGCGATCGGTGCAAAATGGTACTAGTTCTGTTATGGTAGAGATAAAAGCGCCGCGCCGTCATGCCACGCCGTCATTGCGAGGAGGCCAAAGGCCGACGAAGCAATCCCTGTAAAATATTTCCCGATACTTGTATTTTGAAAATTTGGATAATTGATGGGATCGCTTCGTCGCTTCGCTCCTCGCGATGACGGCGGTATATCTCGCAACTTAACTTTTACGCAAAATGCGAGTTGACTCCTGGCTTTACAACACCTCACACACCGTGCTAAACTGAAAGTATTCTTATGGTTATCCTTATCCCTATCTGTTTCCTGTTTCTCTGGGCTGACATTTTCATTCGTAATAGATCGAAGAATGAAGACAGCCCTCTAAGAGTTTCTTTCCTTTACACCTCTATCTTTCTCGGCACAGCGATAACTTTCATCAATGAAACGTTGAGCCTGTTCGCCCGGCTAACCTTTAATAATGTCGCCATATTCTGGCTGGCTACCATAATTTTCGCTATTGTCTGGCTTATAAAACAAAAGCAAGGCTGGAAACACTTTAAAGAGATCATCATCCCGGAGTTATCCCCCTTCGAAAAATTCATGCTCTCTTCGGTCATAGCCATAGTCGCGCTAATCGGCATAACTGCCGTAGTGGCTCCGCCCAACACCAGCGACGCCATGGTCTACCACATGAGCCGCGTAATGCATTGGATCCAGAACAAGTCGGTAAAGTTCTACCCCACAAACATCCTCCGCCAGCTCCACATGAATCCCGGCGCCGAATACATTATCCTCCACCTGCAGCTACTCGCAGGCGGCGACCGTTTCGCCAACATGGTCCAATGGTTCGCCATGACGGCGAGTCTCATCGGCGTTTCGCTGATAGCTAAAAAGCTCGGTGCGGATAGAAAAACCCAAATAACCTCGGTTGTGATCGCCGCTACCATCCCGATGGGCATACTCCAGGGCTCAAGCACCCAGAACGATTATGTGACAACTTATTGGACGGTCTCATTCGTCTATTTCGTCCTATCAGCTCTGAGCCCCGCGAACCCCGCCCGATCTATCCCGTTAGGCCTTTCCCTGGGCCTGGCCATACTCACCAAAGCCACCGCGTATATTTACAACGCACCGTTCGCTCTATGGTTATTGGTGACAGCCCTGGCAAGAAAACGATCGGAATTCCTGAAATTGATAACGGTAATTTGTTCGTTAATACTGATATTGAATTCCGGCCACTATATAAGGAATTTTCATTTTTACAATAATCCCATAGGCCCCATCGAGGAGAGCCCGGCGTCGAAATACACCAACGATATCCTCACCCCGGCGAGCGTATTATCCAATTCCCTTAAGAATATCTCGCTTCACCTGGGAACTCCATCCAGAGCGGTCAATAGGCATATAGAGGATGCTCTTCGAAAAATAAACGCCACTACCGGCCTGGATATTAACGACCCCAAAACGACCTGGCCGAATTACAAAATAAATAAAATGACGAACCATGAGGATAAAGCCGGTAATCCTGTCCATTTATTACTCATCCTGGCCGCAATTATCTTCATCCCCTTATCGAAGAAGACCAAGGATAAAACCCAGGCTATGCTATATTGCTCGTCAATTGTTCTTTCTTTCCTGCTATTTTCAGCCATCCTCAAATGGCAACCTTTCCACAGCCGCCTTCACTTACCGTTCTTTGTTCTTTTCGCGCCGGCTATCGCCATGATAATACCCGGTATAAGATACAAAATACTAACTCCGGTCTTATTGACGCTATCGATCCCCTGGGTCCTTTACAACAGCTCCTCCCCCTTAATAGGCAAGCAGAACATATTCTCGAAAGACCGCGCGAGCCAGTATTTTGTCACCCGCACGGAGCTTGAACTACCATATCGGGCCGCGGGCCGTTACTTTGCTACAGAGTCCGTCGGCATTAAGACTGTAACCCTTAAAACCGGGATCAATTCATGGGAATATCCGCTCTGGATCATTCTTGAAAAAATGAAGATCGATACCGGCGAGATCAATTACCCCTGGGTATCGGTAGACGACTCTGCCAGAGAACTTAATATCCAGGTTGATCCTGATAAGAAAATAACCTTTAAATTCGGCCCGGAAAGAAAAATGCTTGATCGGTAAAGCATATCATTTAATATCCTTGGATAGATACCCCGCTAGCACCTGCGCCACGACGTTCTGGCCTTTAGCGTCCCATGAACTGCGCAACCAGACATAACTGCCGTGTTCACCTTCGTATCGGACAGCCTTAGGGACGATCCCCACGAAAGTGATCCCGTTCTTCTCGGCGGCGGCCTGAATATCCTTAAAGAAAGGATCTTCCTCATCGGACGGAATAATATATATTTTTTTACCTGAGGGAACGATAGCCTTGATCTTAACTAAAACGGTCTCAAAGTTCCCCCTGGCTCTTTCATAAGACTTGTCTTCACCTTTGCGTATTTTAGCGAATTGTTCTTTTTGCCTGTTAAGATATAGTTTCCGGTAAATGATATTTCCTATCTCGCTCAAAGCTACCGACCCAAGATCTAACCCCAGAAAGAATAAACCACGATACGAATTTTTATAGAAAATTTCACCCTTTTCCGATAAATACGGTCTCGCATGAGTTCTCGCGATAAACCCGGAGGAATAACATTCAGCCTCTAGCATAGGGTCGGCATATACGATGTCCGTGAATCTTGTCTGAAAAACTATAATATCCGGATCGATCTTTTTGATCCATTCTTCCAAAACAAGATATTTCTGAAGCATCCCATACCCTTCGACGGCATAAACAAATATTTCTATCGCTAAAGAATTCGCGAGAAGCCGCGGATAGGTATACGCGTTTGGCATATATATCGACTGGGTAACTCCGTCCCCGATAAAGAGGACTTTCTTCTTTCCCTTCGGCTTCAAGCTCCCGAAAGATATGAACCCGTTATCGTCATATTTGATATTCTGCTCATATGAGATCCCGTAATTGTCCGAAAGAAATCCTTTATATGTGTAGCCCGGCCTGGTTTTCCAACCTAATTTCGCATCCTTAACGATACACCCTCTCCCCGGAACGTCGCTAAACCAGAATCTGGATCCGGCTTCAATAGCCACCATAGCCACGATGACAAAAACAGCCGTTTTAATTATCTTCACCATTCGCACCTGCGTTTAATTATTCTGAGAAACGATACAAGAATAACGTTTTCAATTTTATTTACAAACTGCACGATATGATACAACATTTTGTTTTGCCGTATAAACATTTTTTTCAGGGCCAGCAGGGATACAGCCTTAATGTTGAGTGGATCCCCCGATAAGGAAAGTTCCATATTATTCCTAGCCGCCTCATCCTGATCTAAAAACAGATAATTAACGGCATTATTAAAGAAGACCCTGGATATCATCCTCTTCCTGTCCGGTTCGCGTATCTCGGGATTTCGCTTAAATGTTTTATCCAGAACGTATAGATCTTCGCCCCTTGCTTTCTCAAGGTCCTTAAGAACTGTTCCCCCGTATTTTCTGTACATGATAAGAGGCTCTTCAACATACCCGGCAGTGAACTTCTCCGCCAGTCTTATCCAAAGGTCCCAATCCGCCGGGAGAAATATATTTTCATCGTAATAGCCGACATCATCGAAACACTGTTTCCTCACAATAACCGAAGAATTACAGATAAAATTGCCAAATAACAGCTCATGCGCCGTTTTTTCCGGCATATAACTTTGGTACTTATTATGTTTTCTTATGATCTTTTTGTCTTCACTCACAATATAAGCCGAGCTGTACACAAAACCCGTATCCGGATATTTCCCAAAATATTTAACCGTCCTAGCGACCTTTTCCGGCATATAAAGATCATCACTGTCGAGAACCCCGACAAACTCCCCACCCGCCATTTTTATACCGATATTCCTCGCGACACACGCTCCCTCATTTTTCTTTTTAACATACTTTATCGTGCCTTGAGAAAGATATTTCCCGAGCGCTCCTTCGGTATTATCAGTCGAACCGTCATCAACCACAATTATCTCGATATCCCCATATGTCTGGGCAATAACGCTTTCGACCGCCTCAGTCACTAGATTTGCCCTATTATACGTAGTTATTACGATGGTGACCTTTTTCATATATCGCTACCGGACTTATTCCTAATATCGCAGTATTTTTTCCACAGGACAGTATTACGCAAACGTTTCTTAAGGAACCTTTTCATATCATACCCGTACACCAGCTTATCCCAATTTTTATGAAAATATCTTATTTTTCGCTTATGCTCTTCAGGATAGTTCAGCACAGTATCGCGCCTCTCAGAGGAAAAACTGCCGTAAAGTTCTTCATTCACAAGCCCTTCCTCAAAACATTTATCCCCCAGGGCGGTCCCTTTGTACGGATAAAAGATATTTATCCCGCTCGTTGTCGGCCTTATTCTTCTATTCAGCGCTATCGTATCCCTCATCATTTTTTCAGTCTCACCCGGAACTCCGATGATATTAACGGCATTCGTCTCTATCCCATTTTTTCTGACGATCTCAAAAGCGCGAACAATAGTCTCTTCCGACATGTTCCGCCTCATAACGTCGTTCCTTATATGGTCATTCCCTGACTCAACCCCTATGGTTATACGAAAACACCCGGAATCTTTTAAAAGCCTGACAAATTCCTCATCAATTATATTCGCCCTCAAAAGACACATGAACTTGATCCCTATCCTTTTCTTATACAATTCGCAGAATTCACGCCTCCACTCCTTATCTATCCCAAATATATCGTCACCTATCAGAACGCGCGGGATATCCATTTTACTTCTAACTTCCTCTATCTCCCGGATGCTTGACTCGGGACTCCTGTACCTTGGGTTGTTAGACTTTATCCCATACCTCTTAGCGATAGCGTGATTACTGCAATAAGTACAATTGTAGGGACACCCTCGCGAGAAAAGGAACGGAACATAGTTAGTCTCTCGCAATACATCCTTCATCGGATATGCGTCTCTATCCGGATATGGGAGAGTGTCCAGATCGCTAATGAGAGGCTTTAACCTGTTCACGACCAGCTCACCCTTCCTCACATATGCAGTGTTATCGACCTCTCTCGGTTCCTTCCCGTACTCAAGCGCCCCGAGAAATTCGCGAAAAGAGTTCTCGGATTCCCCGACGAAAACCATGTCCAGGTCTCTCGTCTCAATAACACATTCGGGATACAGGGTAGGATGCACGCCGCCGCAAATATTCAATATCTCTTTGTCAATTGACCGTACTATTCCGGCCATCTCTTTAACAAAAGAGAATTGTGACGAGACAGAGGAAAACCCGACCAAACGCGGCTTGAATTCGGATACTTCCCGGGCGAACTCGCTGTAATCGTCTTTTGACCGGACGACCAAAACCTTAAGCTCCGAACCGCTCTCCCGCGCGACGCTAACTATCGAAGCCAATCCGAAAGAATAGCAATCCACATGATAACCGTTGATATTAGGATATACAAATAAACATCTCACAAAATACCGGCTCCTATGAGAACAATACCCCGTAATCGACTTCTTTATGGTTAATACCGAGGATCTCCCTCACCTTCGAATAGTCGACCAATTCTTCGGATAGAGCCCTCAATCCCTCACCAGACAATTTATCATGATCTTTGTATGCTACGCCTATTAAACCCTCAAGATCTATATATCTCAAATAGTATGGATGTGCCAATTGAACGACCGGCCTATTCATCATCAAGGCCTCCTCTAACACGGTAGATGAAAAACCTATCACCGCACCTGCTCCCTGAATATCGTCCGAAAGAGCAACCCCACGGGATATTTCGACTGTTCCTTTTTTATCATACCCATTGACGCGTCGCTTATGTTCCCGGCTCATCTTAGCAAACGGATGTAAACGAAGCCTGATCTTACCGGTATTTCCCTTCTCGATCAGCCGGAACATCGCCCCAAGCACAACTTCATTATCGAACCTTGCCAACCCGGTAACAAAAAGATGATATCCGTCACTCCTTACAGGAACCCGAATATCCTTCCATATGGCGTATCGCGAACTACACCCATATTTGAATAATGTTCCAGGATAATACAGGGATAAAAGTTCTTTAACCCTTGAGTTAAAGATATACATTACATCCGGCAATACTACCCCCGCTTTTCTCTCCTCTTCATGAGTAAAATACCATGTCTTAGCCATCGAAATGGAAGCATGCTGAACTGTATATGTCCTTAGCCCGTGCTTCCTCGCGGCATGCCAGACTATCCTGGCCGATGAATGCATTTCCTGCACGCAACCGGCTTTCTTAATACCCTTTTCTCCAAGAACATGATCGCAAGTCCTCCATACCGCGTCCAACTCGAGCCAGCCTAACCCTAATACCCAGTTTACCCATTCGAGAAATAATAAAGCGCTATCACTCAGCTTAGCCCTAGTCCCCGCCAGACATAACGCTTTTAATATCTCCCACTTCTCGATAACACCCAATTCGTTTATATGGGATACCTCACCCGCTAGACTCTTCCGGGGCCCTATGACAAGACATCGGTCATCTTCTCCTGTTCTCACATATGAGTTTATTAACTTCCCCCCATTATCCCAGCGGCAACACATCGCAAAAACCACCAGGATCCTGTCACTGATCTTTCCGGTAATGACGTAACCCCATGATATCCGTTTCTTGAATAAACCCCATGGCAGTGAGATCAATCTGACGGCAAATCTGGCCAGATATCTGATCAATATAGCGGCATAATACCTCCGTCTATACGCGTGATGCCATAAACAGGAAGTATCCGGACTCCTGGCGCTGAGCGGCGACGCGAACAGCAAATACTCGCGCCCTTTCAAATAACCCGACATTGCCGCGACATATCCCGCCGCGGCTGTTTCAAAAACATCTGGAATATACATTTTAAGAATTTCGCCCGTCATTGCGAGTCCGCCACAGGAGGACGAAGCAATCTCTCTCGCCCGTCAATAACATTGGAATACGTAGTAGACACCTGTTTCACTCTTTCCTTAATATCATATTTCGAATTGTAGACCATAACGTCCGATTTATCCTTATTTCGCTGGTCACAATTCTCGCATATCAGCCCGCTCCCTTCATACTCACCTGACTCATGGCAGCTTCTTATCTTAAGATACCTGGGAGACTTAAAGATCTCTTCCAGGGTCATAGTTCTGAGATCTCCCAATTCGAGTTGTCCGTTAAAATCAAAACAGCACATATTTACGGTCCCGTCGACCTGGACCTGTAAAGGGGTATTAAACGGCCTGCCGCAAGTCTTAAGCTTTTCGCTCTGCACCACTCTATACTCCCTGCCGTCTATCCAGTTATGCGGCCTCCACACCTCAAGGAGATCAGTTCTATCTTTCCAGAAAGCTATCCATTTCTCGACGTCATCATCGTTTATGCCTTTACCTATGTTATAGGATAGTATCAACCTGGTATTCCGCCTGATCCGAGAAACATGACAAAGAACCTTCTCTATCTTGTCAAAGATATCGGCATTTTTCACATTATGCATTTTTTGATAAGTCTCCCTGCTAGCCCCATAAAAACTTACTCTGAGAGAGCTAACCCCAAGATCATCAAGCGTTTTGAACTTTTCGGCGTTTAATAAGGAAGCGTTCGTGAGCATAAGCACTTCCAACCCCTTATTCCTGGCATATTTTATCTTCTCGAATATCCCCTCATCCAAAAAGGGTTCGCCAAAACCTGAAAAAGTACATATTTTATACTGGGAACTTTCCGCAAGTATCTTATCAAGCAGATCAAAAAACAGCTTGTTGTCCATCGTCCCCTTCCACCGTGTCAACTTCTCGCGTGGACAGATACAACATGAGTAATTGCACAAATTAGTAGTCTCGAACCTGATCTCACTATTTACGGGTATCATATTCTCCTTCCTGATATCATTAAGCTGAAACACCCTTCATGCCCTCTATAAACCTTTCGGCATAATGTTCCCAGGTAAAACCCGACAATATCCTCATCCTGGCAGATTCACCCATCCCAATGCATTCACTTGGGTTTTCATAATAATAAACGATCTTTTCCTTTAATGCGTCTGCCGATCCTGCCGGGACAATAAAGCCATCTATCCCGTTACGGATAACATCTTCGGCACCCGTATTGGGTGTCGCTATTACGGGGATACCGCAGGCCATTGCTTCCATCATTACCTTAGCTAACCCTTCCTCAATGGAAGGCAGAACAAAAACGGAAGCTTGTGAATAATATTCTCCGAGCTTATTATGGTCAATATGCCCGAACATTTTAAACGTGCCTTCATATTTTTTAAAAAAAGGAAGCATTTCCCCGGAGTATCCGCCTATAAGCCACAGCTCCGCTCCGGGGATAGAAAGCCCCGAGAAAGCTTCCAACAGATAATGCGTCCCCTTCTTAATGCTGGCGCGGCCGCAAAAAACAACTCTGAAGATATTATCTTTCTTTCCCGACTTTTTAAATTTTTCCGCGCTAACACCGGAAGGTATTGTTAACAGTTTTTCTTCATTGATATTTTTATCTAAAAATGTCTTCCGCACAAAATTCGACAAGACCGCGATCCGATCCGCGAGTTCATATTCCTTAATCCCCTTCTCAATGATCGCCGATGAATTAAGTTCCATATTTATACCGTATTTCACGTATTCTTCCGATATCACAGCGGATTGATATTTGACATGAGTGTTCGTCCTGTCCAGTACGCACCGAACTCCTTCTTTGCGCGCAGCCATTATCGTATGAAGAGCGATGTATGATTCCACAAATAATATATCGCAATCTGCTTTAAACGCTCCGGCGTTCCGCTTATCTATAAGCTCGTATATCATATATCTTTTATCGTTCTTTTTTATAGCCCCGGAGAGCTTCGAACCGAAAAAGTATTTTTGCGCCATAGACACGGGGATATCCGTAGTGACCTTCCGTGGATCTATCCTATGCTCATGATTTCTGGTTATCAGTCTCTTTTCAATGAACGGATGCTTCCTGCTATAGAAAGGTATATACAATCTCGAAAGAAACCCTTTCCTGTCAAGCTGTTCAGCCAGATACAGCCCCCGAAGTGTTCCTCCGCTCGATATTATTGATATTTTCATTATTAAGAGACTTTTTCCGAGACCGCTATTATATACTGGCAGTCCTCTACCCGTCCCGCACCAAGCTTTGTTGCGCCATATTTTTCAAAGCGTTCATAGACCTTTCTTATGAATCCGGACTTCTTAAACCACGGATATAGCCAAAATGATAGACGCCTTAAAATGCTAAATACTTCCCTTTTTGGGCCCATCTTCGTATGCCCATTAATACTTTTAATAGTGAAGTACCCCTTTAAAGATTCTCTCAATTTCTCTTCCGTAAAATGTTGATAATGCTTATCAACCGGGGGCAATAATATTGATGGGACCGAAAGTATAAGTTTGCCATGATCTTTTAAGAATCCGTACGCTTTTGATACCACCGCCCTAACCTTCTCGAGTGGAATATGCTCCAGGACATCCAGCATTACTACAATATCCGCTTTAAAATCCGGATCGACGTCAGCAATATCCCCTTGAATAAACTCAAGACCTGGATTAAACGCTCTTGCGAAAGCCAGCGCTTTTTCCGAATGGTCTATGCCAACGATCCGCATCGGCATCCCGGCAAACTCATAACAAAATCTCCCGTCGCCGCACCCGGCATCAATAAGGGTTTTGCCTTCCGGCTTATCAATGAGTGTTTTTATGAATTTCAGCCTGTTAATATATTCCGCGTGCTCGAAATATCTGTATTCTCCGCTTACGAGGGAAAGATAATGATAGGGAAAATAATAACTTTTATCCTGCATGATCTGTTTATTATCCAATGGAATCTCTACCCCATTTCTCGACATACTTCTCATTCGCGTACGAAATCGCGGTATCACGCGTATTCCCTGAGCTCATTTTTTCATAAAGGTGCCCTATATAACTACCCATCCTCTCCGCGGCTCTCCCGTCGCGAAAAGGGTCCCTGGAGTCTATATCCTTATAATATTTTATATCACCAATATCCAGGCAATCTTTCCTGCCATTACGCAACCCTTCTACTTTATCCAGCATAACATCTATATTATCGAACACGATCACATCCTTGCCCCACAAATATTCCGGATATTCATAGCATCCTTCCAGATCAAGAAATATCGTCCTGTTCCCCGCGAGCAAATTTTCCAGCCCGACAGTTCCACCTGCCAACAATGTGATCACAATATCTGACGCCTTGCCATATTCTACGGGATATACATTTGGTTTATATCCACGTCCGGGATCAAAATAGATCCGACCGCACTCTTTGATCTTTTCAAGCGGCCCACGCAGTCCAGGCAACCTTTCCACAAGCCCGGAAGCATTTTTGGGTGAACATATCAACCCTACTTCAGGAGTTTTAAATACATATTCGAACAATTCTTGATAGACTTTAGTCCCAACCAGGCTGGAAGTCATCGAGAACATGCTATCAGACGCGTGTTCATCAAAATATGATACTATGAACTTCGCTCCCTTTCCCATCATCCTTCTTCGTAAAATACCAGCATTCTCATCAACATGTTGAAATGAATAATCCGTCAAATAACCGCAATATAGAATATTCTCACTTAACATCCCGCTGCCAACAAAAGCTTTTTTGTTAGCCGGACCGAAGAGGAACATAACATCCGCATTAGTCCCGTAAATAAGCGCGGGAAAAATAGCGTTCGACAACTGGTAACTTATATTAATTCCTCCGCATTCGACCAATGCCAACCTCTCCGCAACCCTCGAATAGACAACATCCATTCTATCAATATTGATGATTATTTTATTTGTCCTGAAATAATCATGCGCCAGGGAATAGGCCGAAATAAAGTCGATGATCGGAGCGGTTAATACCCCTGGGTGACCCCCTTGTCTCAAGATGCTTTTCACCATAAATGGAAAAATAGAACCCGCGCAGTTCATTATTTTTCCCAGAAATATTCCCGAAGCCCGGTATGATGGTATCTTTTTGTCAACAGCCTCATCGTGCAATAGTTTTAAATACCTTATCCCCCTGCTCCTCAGCAGCGCAAGCATTTCCCCTGTCACAGGAACGTTCTTACGCCTGAAGTAGACCAACACCTTTCCTTCGGGAACATTACACCTCTGCAACCAAGGAAAATCACACCTCCTATCAGGTTCGAACGTAATACCAATTCCTGTATAATTTACACCGATAACACCATTAGTTTCGCGTTCACCGTTTGAGGCTTTTCCGAAAGCACTAACGCCGGAATTAAACAGTGCCCGCGCGACTTTTCCGGCCAGATCGATAATCTTGGAGCAAAAGAACGCAATATTTTTGGCGCACTCGCTTAAAGAAAAAGAATATTCTATATAGACATTGAACTTCGTTCTTGAATAATCCCCTAACAACAGTTTATTTATTTTTTTCACTGTCACGAAAAACGTTCTTCCCTCGTATCCCGCCTTATCAAAGAACCATTTTATAAAAAGAACCTCAAGAAGCGGGGTTTTTATTAAACCCCCCAGATATTTCTCTAAATATAATTCAAATTCCCGTTGCCCAAATATCCCGCAACAACACTTCACTAGAGGATCTTCGCTAAAAACAGCATACCCCTTTTTCGTCAATTCAAGCAGCATAACATCCAATCTTACATAATAACTTCTCCCGTTTTCATTCTCCCTTACCTCACTAAGCTTTGGAGTTATTCTCTTCAACCGCCAATTATTCCCAACTATGCCAACTAAAAGATCAAGCACTTTTGAACTGTAGAAATAATAGACTCTCCTTTTCTGTCCATGTCTCAATAGCTCAAAGAGATACTCTGCTACCGTTAACCTTTCATATACAATGTTTTCGATATCGTCAGTCATAAAAAACATATTATCAGATCATTTCTGTGCAATATCTTCCAACGTTCTTATCAGATCTTTCTCGTCAGCACGCTCATCCCATAACCCATTATTTTCAAAAACATATTTCCTCAGAATATCGTTTAATGCTTCAGTAAGACTCATCCCTACCTTATCGCTTTTTTCAGATCTTCTTATGTATTCATAAAATACGTACGGCAATTTTACATAGAGCACGAACCTTGCTCCAAGCGCGATCAACTCTTCCCGGGATATTTCGGGAAGAGTTAATGATGGCATTGTGAAATAGTTCATACGGCTCTCCCCATATTTATAGAACCCGTTCCTTACAGAAATATCCATGCTTTCGGTCCCTTCCAGAGGAAAGAAGAAACCAACATTTGGATACTTAACCCCGCAGGTTCTATTGAGCTCGACCGTCTCCATTATTGTTTCCCGTGTATCGAAAGGCAACCCTATCATATTAAAAGAAACCGTTTTTATTCCTGCTTCATTGACAAACCCAAAGGCCCTGATCAATTCCTCTTTGGTTTCTTTTCTTTTAAGTATTTGTGTCCTTAAATAGTCATTCCCGCTTTCTATCGCAAGGGTGAGTGAGACGCAGTTCATTTCTTTCAACAAAGCGACCTTCTCCCGCGTAACGTTGTACGCGTTGGCCATCGCGGCAAAAGGCACGTTGATCTCTTCTCTATAACGCTTGGCGAGTCGAGCGAAATATTCATATGGCTTCAGACAAAAATCCGCGTCGTGAAATTTAAAGAATGAAATATCCCATTCGCGAACGAGATATT
This sequence comes from Candidatus Omnitrophota bacterium, assembly GCA_015231405.1. Classification (GTDB taxonomy): domain Bacteria; phylum Omnitrophota; class Gorgyraeia; order Tantalellales; family Tantalellaceae; genus JADGBR01. The sequence goes on from JADGBR010000004.1 coordinate 32,577, forward strand.
TGAGTTCATCGATAATGCGTTCGACGCTGTAGTATCTGAAATATTTTCCTGTACATGATGAATAGAGCTTACGGTAAGGTTCATGGATACAATATGTACATTTGTTCACACAGCCCCAGGCTATAATATGATCCGCCCCTTTCTTTATTTCCCCGTCAATAGGCTTCAGCCTATGTCTGTGGTCAAAGATAGAGAAATCCAGAAATGGAAGCGTGTCCAGGTCCTGGAGAAGAGGACGCATAGGATTTTTAACTATTCTCCCATCTTTTGCCCTATATGCTATATTTCTGACATCCATCGGCGATCTACCTGCCGAGAAAAGATCAGCGAATTCGATAAAAGCTTCTATCCCCTCCCCTACACATACATAATCCACGTTCTTATCTTCCAATATCGTTCCGCACATAAGCGACGGGAACATGTTTCCCCAAATTACCGGGATGTCCCTTTTCCAAGACTTGACGATCTCAGACGCCAGATGTCCGATATCGACCGTATCGAATAATATGGATAGTCCTACAATATCAGGCTCGAACTCTTCAAGAATGCTTACCAGTTCTTTCCTGAAATCCAGGCTTTTTCCAGCACCCTCGAATACAGGATAGTCAACTGGCTTAAAAAAAGGGTTTTTAGCAAAACCCCCGACCGAATCCCCTTCAAGACCGGTATCGATAGTTGTTGTATCAAATAACTTTATTTTATGGCCATTCTTCTTCAAAGCACCCGAAAGGAGCGCGAGCCCTATCGGCTGAAACCCGAAACTGCCTTTATGCGGCCATATTAAAAGTATGTTCATTACACTATTTTTTTGATCACACGAGCCGGCACCCCCGCAGCCATTACCCTGTCCGGGATATCTTCGGTAACTATGCTCCCCGCTCCCACTACCGAATTCTCCCCTATCACAACTCCTTTTGTTATCACAGTGTTAGCCCCTACCCAACAGCCCTTTTTCAAGATAGCTTCTCGCGGTTCAGAATACCCCTGGAACAGTATCGGCACATCGGGATCATCATAACGATGATTGGCTAAAAATATCTTCACCCCATAAGCAATAGCCACATTATCCTCTATCGTTATGCCTGGCCCGTTTTCACCGGGATGCGCGTGAAGAATTGTCCCGGGGCGTATCACAACCCCCTTTCCTATCCTGATCTTAGAACATACTATGGCGTATGCGCCCGGCCTAAACTCGGCGCTCTCGTCAAAATACGCGAATTTCTCCTTACATAATCTCAACATAGTGGATTTAAAGTAAAGTTTCCAGTGGGTTAGCGGCATGTCCGGACCTATCCTGTCTTCTTTCCGCCAAAAATCGATCCTTTCTTTCAATTCCTGAATACGCATTTCAACTCCTACTAAGCTTTATCATAATAATCTTTCAAAATGGCTTATTACCTTCTTATATTCGGGCCATTGCCCGATATCGGTATAATCGTCTTCCTTCACGGGATAAAACAGAACTTTTTCACCTTTGGCGAGAAGGATACTTATGAGATCGGTCATATCGAACTTTTCCCCGTCAGGGATATATTCCAAAACCGACTTATTGGCGACATATACTCCGGTATTTATATTGAACGTGTATTCCGGTTTTTCCTTAAGGCTTTTAACGCTCCCTATTTCATCAGACTCTACTACTCCGTAAGGTATTATGTAATCTTTTATGGATGTCAGCATAGTGAGGGCAGCCTTTTTACCGACATGCATAGCAAGGACCTCCGAGAAATCGGCTTTCACCATAACGTCACAATTGTTCACGATAAAGTTCCCATCTATTTTGTCCCGCAACAGTTTAAGGCTCGCGGCCGTACCCATATAACTCACTTCCTTGATGAATTCTATGTCAAAACCATGTTCCACGCCGTTAAAATACGATATCACCATATCGCTCTTATAATTCAATGTCACAAAGAACTTTTCTACCCCCTGGTCGCTGAATTTATTCATTATAAGCTCAATAATTGGCTGTTCGTTAATTGGTATGAGAGGTTTGGGAAGTATTTTCGTGAAAGGCGCCATTCTTTCTCCCCGTCCTCCGGCCATAATAACCACCGGGATCGATATAGTCCCATGCTTAAATACTTCCCCGTATTTTTCCTCGAAGAGCATATCCCACGTTATGTAGTCGACAAGCCGTTCTTCGTCATCGACTATCGGCAAAAGCTCCAACCTGTTACCCACTATGATCTCCTTCACCTCGTCAGAGCTGTACTGCCCTTTTTTCACCCTGGCAGGCGTCCCGCAATAATAGGAGGAGATAGGTCCATTGAGATCCCTGCCATCCAGTATTATTCTCCTGATATCACCGTCGGACAACGTCCCAAGCAGTTTTTTTCCAGGATCGACAACTAACAATATCCTTTTACCGGTCGAGTTCAGTATTTTGAGCGCCTGTTTAAGGCTGATATTCTCATTCACCAGAATTTCTTCATCCATTTCTTTTATCCTTTCCTTTTTTGCGGTCATTAAAGACTTTTTTTATTATGTCCTTAAGCGGCGCCCTTTTAAGAACACGTAGAACTATTAAAAGCCCGTCTTTGGAGTAATACGGATTAACTGTATTCGCCAGGTTCTCCCTGAACTTTCCGGATAATAGCAATTCTAGGGACCTCAAGATAGGCTCGCTTCTAGCTTCACAGTCTATGACGCTTGACCCTTTTTCCCTGCCTTTCTGCCTATTACCGATATTTACGGTCCCTACCTTGAAACTCGGCGCTTCTATGATCCCACTTGATGAATTCCCTACCACTCCATCCACGTTTCTCATTGCGGATAAATACCCTATCCGGCCCATAGAGGTAACCGCGAAGGCTCTTTTCCTATTTGCTTTCACATATCCATCTATCAGGCGGTTAATACTCCTTCCACCGGTATCGGCGTTGGTCTTGGTAAATATGACCGTTATATCTTTAAATCGGTCCAACGCTTTAATAAGTTCACGCATTTGCCGTTCCTGCGTTCTTTCCTCGAGCGTCACCGGGTGATAGGTTACAAGAAGGTTCTTTGCACCGAATTTCACGCCATACTTATTCTCCAGCTCTTTTTTACCCAGAAGATCTTTTGTTTTAATTCCGTCCAGGTGGAACGCCCCGACACGAAAAACCCTTTCCGGAGCCTCGCCGAGCTGTATCACCCTCTGCCTCGCCCGTTCCGTCAGGGTGAAATGATAATGGCTCATCTTGGTTATGGAATGCCGTATCGCCTCGTCAATCGCCCCAACGGTAGTCTCCCCCCCGGCTATGTGAGCTATGGGTATCCTATGGAACATCGCCGCGGAAGCTGCCGCTAATATCTCGTAACGATCCCCCAGTAAGAGAAGCACATCCGGCCGAAACCTATCGAATATCGCCGAAAAACCCCGAACGCCTTTAGCGAAAGCCGCGGCAATATCCTTTTCCGTATCCCCTTCAAGACCGATATCCACCCTTTCATTTATGATAAACCCGTCATTCTCTATTTCCCGGACGGTCATCCCGTGATATTTAGAAAGATGCGCCCCGGTCACGAAGATATAAAGCTTGAAAGCTTTGTCCTTAGCGATCTTCTCAATGAGCGGCTTCAATATCCCATACTCGGCCCTTGTGCCTGTGACCACAGCGATCTTTTTCATAATTCTATCTGCTCATCCTTCATGAAATCCCTTTTAGCGCTCTTCCCTATGACCGTATCCCAGGCCACCGGTGATAATCCCGTACCCGGCCGTTTGACCGTTATATTGGAATTCGCGAATATCTCATTCTTCTTAATATCTTTCGCGGCCACTATGCTTTTCCTGGCATGGGACTTATTAAGAAGTTCTCCCCGTGTAGACCGTTTCACGCCATCTCCTATTGCTTTTTCGATATTCCTGATGGATCGGACGAGGGCCCCCAACTCTTTCTGGTCAAGCGAAGCTTTGTGATCGGGCCCCTTCATTTTTTTATCGAACGTAAAATGCTTTTCTATTACTTCCGCCCCAAGAGCTACTGCGGCTACTGACGCCTCCAGCCCAAGAGTATGGTCGGAAAACCCTACTTTGACCCCGAAAACATCCCGCATAGTGAGCATTGCCTTAAGATCAAGCTCGTTAAAAGGAGCGGGATATTCCGTTCGGCAATGCAGCAGTGTTATGTCTTTTCTGGCAGTCCCCGCGAATGTGAGGACATCCATAGCGGCTTTTATCTCGCCCATATCCGCCATCCCGGTCGACATTATGATCTTTTTCCCTAATTTCCCGACCGCGCGAAGAAGAGGGAGATCGGTTATCTCGCCGGAAGGTATCTTGATAACCTCTAGACCCTGAGAAATAAGCATGGCCAAACTGTCAGTATCAAAAGGCGCGGCCAGGAACATGATCTTTTTACGGTCACAATATTTTTTCAGCGCCGCGAACTCCGATCGGCCGAACTCGTACTTTTTGAGCATATCAAGCTGCGAAATGGCTTTACCGACCGTTTTTGTCTGATACGGCGCCTTGGATGCGGACGATGTTACTATTCTCGAGGCAATGAACGCCTGGAATTTGACCGCGTCCGCTCCGCTTTCCGCGGCGATATCTATCATACGTTTCGCGAGAGCTAAATCCCCGTTATGGTTTATCCCGGCTTCGGCTATAATAAAGACCTTTTTCACCCCGCACCCTCTCCCGTCATCGTACTTTTTCATTATCAGCAACGTTCTTCGACACGATCGCCCCGGCGTTTATGAAACAATCCGTTCCTATTTTCACGTTCTGCACGATTATTGCCCCCGCCCCGATATGTGTCCTTGCCCCGACATTCACGCCCCCGCATAGTATCGCCCCCGGTGAAACATGGACAAAATCGGCTATTACCGAGTCATGGTCTACCGAGGCCGATGTGTTAATTATCGCGTTACGGCCTACTACCGTTCCCGTGACCACCGTGGCCGAAGCGGCTATGAAAGACCCTTCACCTATACGAGCGTCCGCTGAAACATTGGCTTTAGGATGCATAATGAAGGGGAATCCGTAGCCTATCGCCCTGGCCAATTCATAAAGTTTTATACGTATGCCGGGATCTCCTATCGACCCCTTAGTGATAAACGCGTTCCTGACACCGCTGGCATACACTTCTTTTAAAATATCATCGTTCCCAAGCACGGATATCCCTTTTATACTGACCCCGGCGGCAATCCCGGGATCAATTATGCCGAATATCTCGAATTCTCCCGACGTGGCAATCGCGTCTATCACCACACCCGCATGTCCGCCTCCGCCTATCAGAACTATTTTTTTACTCATAAGTTCACCCTACGATCTCTTTTAATTTGTGACATACTGCCATTATATCTTTCTCGGTGTTCAAAGTTGATCCCGGGAGACATATTCCGCTATCGAATATCATGTAAGCGTTACTGTAACAGCTTTTATCCTCTTCTTTGTATGGCGGGAATTCGATGAGCGGCGTGAACACCCTCCTCGTCGGGATATTTGACCGTTTCAGCTCATCTATTACGCCTGTAACATCTATCCCCTCACCGAATGAAATACAGCTAAGCCAATATGAACTTCTCGCGCCTTTATATTGTTCCTGGAAAGAGATCCCGTCTACCCCGGAGAGCTCCGCACGATAGATATCGTTAAACCGCCTTTTAAGGGCAAGGAATTCCCCGACCCGTTCTAGTTGCGCGAGGCCCAGCGAAGCCGCGATATTACTAAGCCTCAAATTATATCCGACCTCTGAATGGAAATAAAAAGCCCCCTCTTCCCTAGCCTGGTTAACAAGAAAACGTATATGTCCTATCTTATTGGGATCTTTCCCTGATATCATACCTCCGTTCCCGGTTGTGATGAGTTTATTCCCGTTAAAACTAAAACACCCAAATTCGCCTAAAGTTCCGGTCAGCTTCCCTTTATATTCGGCGCCAAGGCTTTCCGAAGCGTCTTCGATCACCGGAACACCGTGTTTTTCGCCAATATCAAGCAACTTGTCCATATCGCAGGGGTTCCCATAAAGATGGACAGGGATGATCGCCTTTGTCCTTGCCGTTATCTTAGAAGCGACAAGCTCAGGTATCATGTTCCAGGTCTTTTCGTCGATATCGACAAAAACCGGTTTAGCCCCGACATAACTGACGGGATATACCGTCCCCACAAAGGTTATGACAGGAACGATGACCTCATCGCCTTTCGATACCCCGAGCTCGTGAAGGGCCATATGCAAGGCTGACGTCCCGCTCTGACATGAAACACAGGGACCCGCTGCCAGAAAAGAAGCGAACCTTTTCTCGAACTCGTTCACAAAAGGGCCTATCGACGAAACATATCCCTCGTCTATGGCCTTACACAGATATTCTTTCTCAACGCCTTTCAAATTCGGAGCGTCCAGGAACAATTTACCCCTCCCCTAAAGAACAAAACAACTTTTCTTGAAGTCGACTATCTTTTTAAGCAGATCCCTCGAATCCCCTAAATTCAAAGTACTTTTAACACCTTTGACGCCTATATGATCGAAAAAGTATTTGAGCTGGTCCAGATACATATTGTTTACCCCAGGATCGACGACCGAGACATTCTTCCCTTTCCCCGAACACACTGTCACCTTGTTATTAAAGAAATCGCCAATGATATACCCGTCTTCATGATCGACTATAAGCTTCCGCTCTTTAAAATGGCTCAGATAATTCAGATGCATGATCCCCTTAACCCCGTTCTCGAGGGAGAACACTATATCCGCGTAATCCTCCGTATCGACGGTGATATCCGCCATCCGGCCGCAAGAGCCGGACAAACATTTTATCGGTGAAAAGAGATACTCCAGATAATCCAGCTCATGAGAAAGATCAAGGATAACTCCACCACCCATATTCCTATTAGAAGAATAACTCCTGCGCCAATCGCTCATCGATCTCCATTCAGGGAGATAAGAAGACGAGACCGACCTGACATGCAATACTTTAACCCCGTTCAATAATCCCTTAAGTTTATCCATTACGGGATGGAACCTCATGCAATAAGCTACATAAGCCGTCAGACCTTTCTTGTCGCATATCTTTTCAAGTTCTTCCACTCCTTCCATTGAATTCGACAAAGGTTTTTCAATAAAAAGATGCATCCCGCGCTTGGCGCACTCCAAAGCCGTTCCCATATGCATCCCCGTGGGATTTGTTATAAAAGCGATATCCGGCCTTATCTTTTCGACACTATTCCAGTCAAATATCTCTTGAATATCAAGATCGTTCTTTTCGCGGTCCGAAGAGCTCCGGAAAGCGAAAAGCTGATGCCCATAATTATCCGCGATGAGTTTCGCGTGCCTGGCCCCTATGGCCCCCAACCCAAAAAATATGATCTTCATCCGTTCACCATGCGGTATATCCCCCATCTACAACTATCTGGGTGCCTGTGACATACGCTGACAGGTCACTTGCCAGATAAGCTACGGCGCCTTTAAGGTCTTCCTCGACGGCCATTCTCCCGAGCGGAGTTCTTTCATTATATCTCTCGTGAAATCTCACGTCCTGCCCGCGCCATACGCCTCCGGAAACTATCGAATTCACCCTTACTTCCGGTGCCAGCGTAGTAGCGAGATATCGCGCCAATTGCGTAAGTCCGGCCTTGGACACGCCATAAGCCGCCGGGCTTGTCATCCTGGTCCCTTCGTATAATCTATTATCAGGAGCGATAGCTCCGTGTATCGATGAGATCAGAATTACCGAACTCTTCTTTGACTTTTTTAAAAACGGCTCCGCTTCCTGAGCGATAATAAAAGCCGAGCTCAGATTGACCTTCATGGCTTTATCCCACGCCACCAAAGTCTGCTCCTTGAACGGCACACCCCATCCGGGAAGGTCCGTAGTCCCTACCAAAGCGGCCGAGTGGACTATGATATCTATCCCTCCCAACGTTTCGGCCGTTCTCCTCACCCCAAGCCTTACCGCGCTCTCATCCTCTAGATCTACGGCGAACGGACAAGCCCTGGCGCCATATCCGCTGGAATTAAGATCCTCGCATCTGGCGCGGCACACCCCGTCCGCGATGTCCCAAACAACCGTCTTCGCCCCGAGTTCCATGAGCGCTTCCAGAACAGCCAGCCCGATATGCCCCGCGCCTCCCGTAACAAGCGCCGTTCTGCCGGAAAGATCCATCAGCTCTTTGATCTTCTTCATATCAACCGTTCCTTTTTTTGAAAAGATATTCGGCTATCCCTAGGTCTTCTTCCGTATCGATATCCATAGCCCTCTCTTCGGGAACCTCGACCGTCTTCACCTTCAGGTCAAACAACGACGTCATTCTGAACATCCGTTCGGTGACGCGCACAGCGTAAGCGACCGTCGTAATATCAAAGACCTCTGGAGACTCCTGCCGCCTCAACACTTTCCCGGCTGGCGGGATCACGAGCGTCGCGTCCCCGTTATCAACGATCTTAACCATATTGAAGAACGGACTTTTCTTTGATCTTGTTACGGTTATCACTATATCCGCGTCACTCGCAAGAAGTCTTTCGACACAATTCTCAATATCCACAGGTTTCCGTAGCGGCGAAGTGGCCGGGATCGAGACCAGAATATCGACATCCCTACCGGTTATTTCCTTCATCGCCGTGACTGCGTGTTTCCAGGATAGCACTTCCGGAGAATCGTCCGAAGCGAGATATGCCGGCCTCATGAAAGGCACATCAGCCCCGGCCTTACGGGAGATCTCCGCTATCCTTTCATCATCCGTAGATACGATCACACGGTCCAGAAGATCGACCTTCTTCGCGCACTCTATAGCGTGGGCTATTAGCGGTTTACCTGCAAAATCCCGGATATTCTTACCCGGCACGGTCTTGGACCCGCCCCTGGCGAAGATCGCGCCTAATATGTACGGCTTAGTCGTCATAAAGACCCTGTCAATCGGATATATTCCTTTGCCGATTCGTAGACCATAGCGGATATAAAATTAATGAACGGTTTATCATCCTTCTCATGGCTTTGCGCTTTTTTAATGGCGTCGATATAGTCATTTCTCAGGATAGGCGGGATAATAGTTACAACATATCCTGTCTGCAAAAGCGCGAGATTCATAAGAAGCCGCGCCGTCCTCCCATTACCATCGACAAAAGGATGTATCGCTACAAGCTCTTTATGCAGACGCGCCGAAAATTCCACGGGATGATATTTTTTGCGCATAGAAGCGATACTGCCGGTGAATTTTTTCATAAGAGCGGGGACTTCCGCGTGACTTGGCGGGATATAACTTGATCCTGTTATGAGTACGTTAACATTACGGTATTTTCCGGCTTCCTTCTCATCCACGCGATAATAAAACAGATGATGAAGCCTCAAAACATCGTCTTCCGTTATTTCGCTGTTTTTCGCCAGGTCATACAAAAAAGAGAACGCCTCACTATGACCCATCGCCTCGTAATGGTCTTTTAACGGCTTACCACCCACGGTTATCCCGTCCTCAATAACGATCTTTGTCTCAGTTTCGGTAAGCGAGTTCCCCTCGATAGCGTTCGAGGAATATGTCAGTCCTATACGGTAATACTCTTTAAGCTGTTTTAACGCGTTCAGAGACAATGGCCTCTCAGCATCGATCTTCGTTTTAAGCCCGTCTATCTCACTGATCCGATTTTCGTATTTGATCATACTATCCCCTTTCACTTAGGCCACTTAGTCACCAGACAACGCCTCCCAATACCCGCCTTTATCAGGGCCAACCCTCTTAATACGTCCCGAATACTTTAACTTCCTCAGATTCCACTCGACTCCGCGGCGCGTAAGACCTGTCTTATCCATGATACGCTTTTGTGTGATACGTGGATCATCCTTAATAAGATCGAATATTATCTCCACAGTTTTCTCCACAGTTTTCTCCACAGCCTTATTTATTCCTATTCCCGGTCCCGCGTCATCTTCCCATTTTGGACGGTAGAAAACCACGACAAAGCCCGTCTTAAGGCGTTTGAACTCTACCTTGATCCCGGCAGAGACACATTCATCATGGATACGTTTTATACCGCTCCCCCAACGCTCTATATCCTTGGATTTATACATCGTTTCGGCGATCAAAGGATTGCGTAAGATTGAATGTTCATTACCGAAAAAGAAATCCTCCGGATCGATCTCATCCGGAAAAAGACCGGGATTATAGATCTCAATACGGTCCCTGAAGATCGCCACCTCATTCCCCTTAGGGTTGGAATAATCCCGATGGCACAAAGAATTCCCGATAGCTTCACGGACAGCCTCAACAGGGATCTCAGGAATTTCCTTGCGTGGCCCTGTTTTTATTTCAGCCCGCCACTTCATATTCCCGTTAACGTAGACCTCGGCTTGCTGACGCAAACTAAAGAGATTCCCTTTGAACGATTTGATATCCAAAAACGTTACTTTGTCTGTCCCGGCAAAGATCGCGGCCTGAACTTCCAGTGTATTGTCGTCACAAAATAAAGTTTCAGCAGCATGCAACAAACGATTCCCATTCAACAAATGCAATTTATGCAATGTCGTTTTTACATCAACGAAATCGAAATCTACACGCTTGGCCGTCTTTGCTTTACGCATAAACTCCTTAACGGCTTCTTCGTTAACATCGTTAATCGTCTTTTCGGATATCTCCCTCTCCCAAAGCAACTTCTTCTTGCCTAAAAAGAGCTTCTCGATCTCGCGAACGCTCAAAGCCTTATCCGACTCACCGACACGAATATATGCCCTGCCGTATGCAAAATACGGGTTATCGGTGCCATGGGCCTCGACCACGACGCACTCTTTGCCATCAATATTACGATGGTCGACCTTAGGGAAAACCCTTGGCTCTGTATTATCGACGACCGCCTGCGTTACGTCCTTGATCGTATTGCGCCCGACCATCTGCCCCAGGACCGTGCCATCGTCCGCGATCCCAAAATATACCTCCGCCCGTCCGCGCTTATTAAGCATCGCAACGACAGATATAACCGCTTCTTTAAGTTCCGAGGTCGATTTTTTAAATTCTATTGTTTCCGATTCTTTAAAGATCATTATATTCGTCTCCAGCAATATTGCTTCGTGCTTTTCCGTTTAATAAATATCTGCTCTCCGGAAGAGTTAACTTTTATATGACATAGTTCCGGGATCCATATATATTCGGGCATTTCTTCTGATCCCTCTTAAACCAATCTACCGTTATCCTCAGCCCTTCGTCTATTGACGTCCCAGGGCGCCATCCGGTCAATTTATACAATTTATCGTTCGATCCCACGAGTCTTTCGACTTCGCTCCCTTCCGGTCTAACCCTAACAGGATCTTTATTAATGGTTATTTTTCTGCCGATAATCCCCGATATTTTTTCTGCGACCTCTTTTACCGAGTATTCCGACCCGGTGGCTATATTAATAGCTTCACCGATGACATTATCGGATGACGCTATCCGGACGAACCCCTCCACTACATCGGCGACGAACACAAGGTCACGCGTAGGCGTAATATTCCCCAGGGATATTTTATCCGCGCCCGAGAGCGCCTGCGTAATTATAGCGGGTATAACGGCTCTCGCCGACTGCCTCGGCCCGTATGTGTTAAAAGGCCGAACGGTGACGACCGGCAGGTTAAATGACTTGAAAAAAGCCTCAGACATGGCGTCAGCGGCTATTTTCGTGGCGGAATAGGGTGATTGTCCCTGTTTTGGATGACCCTCATCTATAGGAACTCGCAACGCGGTCCCGTACACCTCGGAAGTCGAAGTTACGAGGACCCTTTTCACCGACAGCTCACGGGCGGCCTGTAAAACATTGAGCGTACCTTTAATATTCGTATCCACATAGCTGTCCGTGGCATGATACGAATACGGGATACCTATAAGCGCCGCCAGGTGGAATACCGTATCAATGCCCTTAACTATCTGCCTCACATGTACTGGATCCCTCACGTCACCCAAAAAGATCTCAATATTATCCTTAATTTCGGTATCGAGAGTATCCAGCCACCCGTTGCTGTTGAAAGAATTATAGCAACATAACGCTCGGACTTTCATCCCATCAAGGACCAGCCTTTCCGCTAAATGACTGCCTATAAAACCGTCGGCTCCTGTGACCAATACTTTCCTCATACCCCTTCCTTCTTTTGTATCCCGGACAACTTGCCGTTAAAATCATCCCTAGACCTATCGTCCATTTCATAGAAGATCACACAATCTTTACAGGTATCAATAGATCCGCGCATGAACTCATTCTGAAGCGCCCTTCTCGCCGGAGACCTGATTATCTCCTTTAACCCAGTCTTCTTGATATCCCCGAGAACAATACGGCCATTAAAGTCCTGGCAACATATCACCGCTTTCCCTGAAGGGGAGAAAGTTATCGTTTCAAATATATTAGCGCAATAATCGACGTTTTTTCGAAGCTGGAACGAATACATATTGGCCCTGCACCGTTCATCCTTAAAATCTCTGTAACGTATCCGCCCTTCTTCCCAGTCAAATACTCCCATGGTTTTACCATAATCGACCCGGTCGACATATTTTGACCACAAGCCATTAAATTTCTCGATATCGGTCTCCCTATTAACCATTACTGAGATCGAAATATATGGTTTAATTTTCTGCCCCGACAGGTATTCCTTAAAAGCTCTGATATTACTGAGTACGACGTCATAGCTGCAGTTCTTTCTGTAATACTCATAGCTTTTTCTATCCCACCCCTCAATGGAATATTTTATCCAATCCACCTTTGATAAGGCTTCAAAATGCCGATCAAGGAATTGTGCGTTCGTAGAGATGATCACATGGAACTTTTTGTCTTTTAGATAACGTATGTATTTATCGATATTCGGATGGAGCAATGATTCTCCGCTCGCGTACAACCTCGTCTCCTTTATTCCCAGATGATCCGCCTGATCGACCAGATCGTAAAAAACCTGATCTTCCATATTAACTCCAGGGCCGGAAGACACCAAAGTCCTGGGGCAAAAAGGGCATTCGGCGTTACATATACTTGTTACGTCTATCACTATAGTACTAGGAAAAAACAAACCGCCGAAAAGGCGCTTCTTTATACGATCCCTCACTCCGGCATTCCCGATCTTTTTAACTCTTCTAAGCAAAAAATTCTTTAAATATTTTCGCATAATTTTACGGTCTACTGGGCTTATTCCATAGACTGTTCTCGGTCTTTTTGGAAGTTATCACATTTACTCGCGCCGAAACAACAATGCTCTCTATCTGCTTATAGATATGATGATATTTCCCGTCATTAATGATCATATCCATTGCAGCTTCCCGCTTATTCTTTCTTTCCCGACCTTTTTTGTCAAAGTATTTGAAATTAATCGTCTTAAGTTTTCTTGCCAATGGATCTGGCAAGCATTTATCTATTATCATAGCCGGCAAATAACTACGCTTATTGCTTTTCCTTCGCCCGCCCGCTATCGATCTTTCAAGATATTTCCGGAAGAAATCATTTGCGACCTCGATGTCAACATTGTCATATTGAGCAAGATATCTAGCCAAACAACACGATGCCTTATCGAGCCGCTGAGCATAATCCGCCCTATCCCTCACTGGGATATATGCATCACCTTCCCTTAGTGTATTTTTCGATATCGGTATTACCTCACGAAACATATAGGGTTCATTAAAGACCTTCAGCTTGCCAAATATTATACTTAACCCCTGAGGGATCAATTCGCCAAAATACGGATCCGACGTGTTGTCGACCACTTCTTTCCACATCTTTCGCATATGCTCCGTCCGATGAACACCGTAAAAGCTGCTCCCCCTGTATTCATTATACAGGCTCTTTATCCTCTCGAATGGGCTATCCTGGTCGATTGACTTCGTAGTATAGTACAAAAGATTGTTCTTGAACTCCAACACCCTGTTCTCGTTTTCCTCTATATAGTGCGAGTAATATATACCGTGAGCGACCGAGTAACTCCTATTTTCCTCCAAATATGATATACACTTTTCCACCGTCTCAGGAATAATAAAATCATCATCCGCGCAAATAACTACGTACGGCGTCTCAATTTCGTCAAGCGCATATTTAATTTTCGCCATGTAGAGTTCTTCGGACTTTACTTTTCTATATTTAATTTGCCTTATATTGAAATATTTCTCGACAACCTCGAACCCGTCATAACGGTCGCTGGTATCCATAACTATTATTTGCATAGGATACGCATAAGATTCATAGAAACGGAACAATCTTGACAGAAATAGGTACCTGTTCATCGTTGGAATGATCATCGTAATTTTGTCAAAAAGCCCGGTATTCATTTTTTCAGTTTTCATACACATTCATTTCCCGGAAGGCAGCTAACTTACTAGTACCATTTCAAGCCATCAACCTTTCAAAATATTTAAATATTGCGGAGATACCGGTACTCCTATCGGCTTCTTCAATAGATCATTCATGACACAAAAATAATACTCCAAAACATCATCAGGCAAATTAGTAAGATTGATCTCTTTTTCGTAGAAAAGATTCCCCAGGCTACTGACAAATTTCCATTGGTCCTTAACCACCCCTGCGTTTATACAATCCCTCCACAAACGTGTACCCGGCAATGGGGTCAAGTATGAAACTTTTCCCTTATTCTCTAATCCGTTCCTCCTTATAAAGCTTATCATCTCCTTTAGATCGTTCTCAGTGTCCTCGGGAAACCCTATTATGAAGTTAACCGCCACATCTATACCGTATTTTCTTAAAAGCCCTATTTTTTCTTCCATAATGTTCACATCGATATTCTTATTAACTTTATTAAGGGTCTGCTGGTTGACTGATTCGATCCCGATGGATATCACCCTCAATCCGCTATCCCTTCCCCATCCGCAGATATCCGGGTCGATCGCGTCGACCCTGCATTGGCCAATATAACTAAAATCCATTTTTCTTTCAGTTTTCCGCCTAACAAAGTCTTTAAAGTTGCTCTTTATGTCCAGAAAGTTTTCGTCGACAAAATAATATTTATTGTAGTCATACCTCGTCCTGACATAGCTTATCTCATCCAGGACCGAATCGACGTCCCTTAGCCCTAAACCTTTTACTATTTTACTACAAAAAGAACAGTTTCCCTTACAGCCCCTTGAAGCCATGATCTCAAAAGATTGCCCTGTTTCCCGCAGATAATTTATATAAAATTCCATATGCAACACGCTGTAATCAGGCTGAGATAGGTCCGATAACTTATATAGACCCCCGCTCTTTTTTCCCGCCAGTATCCTATAGCCTCTCTCGCCAACGACCCCATTCTTATTTCTCGCGTAACAGTCCAATGGCATCCCGGCTTTTTCACTGCCCCCGTTTATATAATTAATTAATTCAGGGAACCTGGCTTCTCCTTCCCCGCAGACTATATAATCGCAAACACAATTATTCAATATCAGTTCAGGATCCGAAGTCGGAAGCGCCCCGCCATAGACTATTACGTTCCCGGGATCGATCGCTTTTGCGAGTCTCGCGAAGTGTTCTACCTGGTTAATATGGTCGTTACCGGCAAGAACGCTGAAGCCGACTATGGAGCCGGAGCCCGACAACCCAGCCCGGAAATGGTCATCCCGTTTTTCCGGATCAACGGGCACAAGATCGATCACTCTTGGTTCGATCCCGTTCTTTTTAAGCGCGTTAGCCAGCACAGCCAGCCATATCGGCAACTGGACCGCGACGCATTTCCTGGTCACATTCACTAAAATTACTTCTTTGCTTTTGCCAATATTTATCATATCTTCACCAGGCTTCCCGCCGGAAGTTCAGGCAATTATTTCCTGCTTCTTTTCGCTTGAAAGGATATTGCATTCACGGCATATTTTAATGCTGTTCTTATTCCCCGAGGAATGTATTTCCCTTAAACCCGTTATTTTACGGCCGTTAAATATCTGTATCGGGGAGTGATCATTGACATCTCCCAAAACATATTGACCATGATGAAGGTCTGAACAGCATAAAGGGACCCTGCCATCCCAGAATACCATAAACCTATCCCACAAGTGGTGACAGGCTATATCACTTATATCATCCTGTCCCTCCCCCCCGGGATTTCCATCTCCCCTTATTTCTCCTCCCCATGAGTGCATATCATAGCCGATGATCATATCTTTTTTGCCCCTATCGATCACGTTCTCCCAATAATTTTTAAACGCTTTCCATTCGTCAATATTGTTTTTCTGCCGTATGAATCTCATGACAAAACGGGTTTTATACCCCGCCCTGTCCCTTTTATGGATAATATCCCGGGCGTTGTCTGTTACTCTATCGAAATCGACACCCCCTCTAATGGCTTCATGCGTTTCTTTATTCACGCCGTCAATGCTAAAAATTACCGTATCTAATCCCGAATCCAGGATCTTGTCCTGCCTTTGAGCATCCAAAAGGTCCCCATTTGTAGCGATAGCGATATTCCTATAGCCTTTGGCTTTTAAATAACTTATCTTATCAAAGATAGTTCTATCCAATAACGGTTCCCCCAAACCCCATAGATCAACCTTCTCGATTTGCTCATTATAAGGCGCCAGATCATCGGCGACCTTCCTGAAAAGCTCCATTGCCATTGTCCCTTTTTTCCTGTCCGTAGGCATGTCTATCGGGCACATACAGCAATGGGCGTTACACCCAAAAACCACCTCTATCTGTATCCTTTTTGGAACAATAATATCACTGCTCATTTTTCTTACTCCTCAGCAATTCCTTGGGCTTTTCTATTTCGATCAAGGTCTTGTAAACCTGCCCGCCCCTGTGAACAAGAATATCGGGATATTTGGACAAGAATTCCAGAGCCCCATACAGTCTCTTATTTATTTCTTCCTGCGGATAGAACTGGACACCGATCTTTTCGATCTTGGCATGAGGAAACCTCTCAAACGCGTGGACAGCGACCTCATCGAATATCTCAACGACATATTCTAATGTTTCTTTTTCATCAGATCCAGAAGCCGTCGGAAAGCCCACCATTATGTCCGTCCGCAATACAATATCAGGCCTCATTCTTTTAAGCTTTTTCAGATCGTCATACAGTCCAAGAACTACCGGCCGACGCTTCATCATGGACAACAAACGATCGCTTGTTGTCTGGATCAATACCTGAAAATCCTTTATTTTATTTTCACGCGTTAATAACCCGAACAGAACATCCTTATATTCATACGCCCAATCAGCGTTCACCTGGGTAAGATGAACAGCGGGAGCTATCTCCAAAACCTTTTTTATTAAATCAGGGAAATATGGTCCGCCCAGATCCGTACCATAAGAACCCGTGTCATTGCCATGCAAAATAATGGTATGAGCGCCCGTCAGAACAGAGTTCCGCACATCCTCGATTATTTGGGCAAAGGGCCGGCTTTTCAACTCACCGATCCCAAGTTTATGAGGACAATACGGACAATCAGACGAACATCCAGTCTGTATCAGGATGAATCTTTTCCCGGGATCATAAAGTCTGTATTCCTCCTTGGCGGCGAATACATCCGGGTAAGGTACAGCCTCCAGAGATACCGAAGGATCGCTGACAATATCCCCAAGCCTCTCCCACTCACCGGCGCCGATGGCCTGATCAGGGGCCAGTGTTCCAACCTCCTCGGGAAAAACCTTTGTCAAACACCCGAAAACGATCACTTTAGCGCCTGTCCCCTTCGCCTCTTTGATCAAGCCCAAAGCTTCGTATCCGAGACTTTTAAACGCCCCGCAACAACCGACAATATGAACATCGGCGCATTCCTTATCCGAAACCTTCTCCCATCCGTTAATATCAAGGAATCTGCCTACCCTGTTAAGTATAAGCTTGTACGGAGTGCAGACATTATCTTTTATTATATATTTTTTCAACGCAATTCTCCCCAGGCAATTACATCCGCGTTCGCTCCGATCTCGCTCAGCTTTCGTATTATCTCGCTTTTATAGACTCCATTCATTACTAATATCTTTTTTTTGACGCACCCTCTCAAGACATCAGGGGAAAAGATCTTCTTCGCCACCCTGGGCAAATATTTTTCCTGCTTATTCGGGTTTATATCTATTACGTATTCTATATTTTTAAGTATCTCATCCGGCAGATTATTCAGAAAAACAACCCCCTTACCGGAAGCTCCCCATACGGATAGTTTTCCTGAGTCCCTAACAAATGAAATGTCACGCACCCTGGCGCTGTCAATGCGAGCACTGTCATATTGACGCCGCCCGAGATGTCCCTTCCCCGCCTCATAATCCTTGCCGGTACGTCCATAATACGCTGACAATAGGATATATTGCCCGCCGTAAACGTTCCTGACATTCTCTATGCCGAAACCCAGATCAGCCAACATCGTAGCCAGCGAAGCTTTGGTGAAATAATTACAATGTTCATATGTAATGTCAATGTAAGCGCCATTTTCCATTATCCATTCAAGGTCAGGCACCTCCGCTATCAATAAAGTCCCTTGCTTAATGGCGGGGCTTTTCGTCAACCTCCGGAGAAAAGATACCGGCTCGCCCAAATGCTCCAAAACATGTCTGAGTATTACCGCGTCAAAACACTGTTTTTCATTTTCAGGGGCAAAATACTCTTTGGCAATATCAACCCCGCCGGTCCCAGGCGAATTACCTTTGTAAGCATTATCGTAACCTTTACCCTTGGCACCTGTTTTTTCGCACAGTTTTTTTAAAAACTCACCTTGTCCGCATCCGATCTCAAGGATTTGCCAGGTTTTGTCAATGAATGAACTCAGCTGGCCGACTACTTCATCGATATACGCGTTGTAAACGCCCGAATATTCCCTTGAACTCTCATAATTATCATCATAATCAAAATCTGAGACGTTAAAATCAACGTTAAAAACCAACCCGCAACTGTCACATTCCACTAGCCCTATCTCTCCATTTTTACATCTGGAAGCTTCGTCCTGTATGTCGTACACCACATTATTCAAAACAGGGCATCTCCCATTCCTGTATATGACATCACGTGTGATATCTTTTTCACAACCGGTACATTTACATTGCCCCATTGCGCCCTTTATTACGTTATTCTTCTCAGGAAACCGTTCGGGCTATATGTAACACCCATACGGTTGTAATAATTATCGATCGCCCAGTTTGGATATTTCCCGACAAACTCCTCGATGGCGCGCAACGGATTATCATGGGACCATTCAGGCTTACCCGTCGGGACGTCACTCAACATTTTCTGCACACCGTCCATAACTACCATGTAACTCCCTGGGGTAACGACACTTGAATACAGCATGATCTCCTTACGAACGTGATCATAAGTATGATTTGAATCCAGGACAACCAGCACTTTCTCGTCCTCCCTGATCAATTTTTTGGCCTCTAGAAAGACCTCTTCACTGGTGGAACTCCCCTCTATCAGAGTGATCCATTTCGCCATAGGGTGGTTAATTATGTTATTTCTATTATGATCCCTAATCTCAATATCTATCCCTATTACTCTGCCCCCGCCTAGCAATTGCAGGATCGACGCGTAAAAAATAGCCGAACCGCCGTGAGCGACGCCTGTTTCCACTATCACATCCGGTTTAATTTGCCATATCAGTTCCTGCATCATGACTATGTCAAAGGGCAGCTGGATTATCGGTATACCCAGCCATTTGGGATGATAAACTATCCGATGAAGAAAAGACGCTTTCAGCCATAACTCATTCAGTAATTCCATGCCTTTATCACTGTAAACATCTACTTCCTCTAAATACCCGTCTTTGTCAGTTCTTATCTTCATGATCCCTTCCCGGTTAGAAACAACTTACCGCTGCTCAGTTATTAAATCATGGCTTGATCATCAACCCTTGCCCTGTGGGAAGAGTCAGTATTTCCACCCCTAAGGATAAAGCGACTTTATCGATAGCTTCTTTCTGCTTCTCATGCCCGCCCCATCCGTAATCGTCAAATACGACAATTGCCCCCGGGACAAGTTTTGGCCAAAAATACTTAATGGATTCTACTTCCGGAATAACACAATTCATATCTATCGACAAATAAGCGACTTCACCGATCTCCACAGTTTGTAAAGTCCGTGGCACAGGGCCCCTTACTATTATCACATTTGAATACTTCTTAAAACTATCGCGGACGTAATCGTAAAGATCCTCTTCATAGACTTTAGCCAAACGGTCATACTCCCACGTTGTCGAAAAATCTTTGTCCAATCCTTTAAATGTATCGAATAAGTAAAATTTTCTATCAGGCATACCCGCAAAATCCAGATATTGAATGATCGACATGGCATTACTGCCTTTCCAGACGCCGCATTCGACGAAATCTCCCCTGAGATTCCTGGCATGATATGCCGCCCATAAGTTTACATGCCGCGGCCAACCTTCAAAATTATCATCATGCGCGCCTATCTGTCTCATACCAATTTCACACGATTTAATAAAATTAGGATTTTTCATGAAATCACAGTTCTTAAAAGACATCAACCCGCTTTTATAATATTTGGGCCTTCCGATAACTATGGCCCTTTGTCCATTGAGCAGCTGAACGACCCTTGCCCCTAAAGGTGTTTTCCTTAACATGTTTTTTACAGCGATAACAGCCGCAGTGGCTAAACGCGACAGGCCCGGATATTTCCTCTTAAGATAACTTCTGATCTGTCGCATTCTTTCTCCTCCAGGCCTCTAGACTTTAACTTCGGACCTTTTCCATGACACATCGCAATCGCTGATGTATATTATTTTGCTCCCTTGAGACTCAAAATTGAAACGGCTTTCCTTAAATCCGGCAAATGTCAGCCTTAAGTTATCCTGGTATTTTTCCTCGCAATAAAGCAGCAAAAACCCCCCCCCGCCGGCACCGAGAAGTTTTCCGCCGCGCGCGCCGGCTTTCAAAGCTTTCTTATACATGGTATCGATCTCGTCGTTGGTGATACCATCGGCGAGCTGGACCTTATTCTTCCAGCATTCGTTAAGGATATCCGCGAAAGCGTCAAGATCATTATTGACGATCGCCATTCTTAACTCTTTTGCCAGAGCTACCAGCCTGTCCAGGTATCTTGTCTTTTCGGGTATATTTTTATTCTGTTTTTCCAGGATGGTAGATGAGACCCTTGTCACTCCGGTATAAAAAAGCATTAGCCTGTTATTTAACGTCTCTTTTAGCTCGCGGGGGCAGATCACCGGATCCACAAAAATACTGTCGTCGTGGTTGAACTGTATGTAATTGAATCCTCCGTACGCCGCGGCATATTGGTCCTGTTTACCTATAGGATGCCCGAGGATATCGATCTCTATCCTGCAAGCGTCTTCGGCCAGCTTTTGAGGAGAGGCATATCTGCCCGTATACGCGTAGAGGGCGTTCAATACCCCTACAGCCAGGCTGCTGGATGAGCCCAAACCGACGCCTGCGGAGCCTAAAGGGACATCCCCCATGTAAACTATGTCGATCCCCTTGTCTATCCCTACGAGCTTCAGCGATTCCCGTATTATATTGTGCTCGATCTTATCTACGCTGTCTACGATCTCGGTACTCGAATAACTGACTCTGATAAGATCGTCAAATTTTTTATTGACCGTTATGTAGATATATTTGTCGACCGCCGTGCTTACGACGGCTCCTGATCCGTTGCGGTAATAATTCTCGAAATCAGTCCCCCCCCCGGCGAAACTGACCCTCATCGGCGTTCTTGAAATGATCATTTCCCTCCTATTAGGATCGTACTCATGCCCACCCCGCGATCGTTTCCCTGATACCTTCCCCTATGCCGTATCGAGGTTCCCAGCCTGTTTTATTTTTGATACGCGTTATATCAGCCCAGTAATCGTGATCAGTTGTATCATGGCCCATCCCCGGTCTACCCAGGGCCATCCCGAATTCCGAGGCTATGATATCCGCTATTTCAGACACACGTGTAGAGTACCCGGACCCGACATTATAGATCCCTGGCTGTTCGCCTTTCTCGAGAATATCGCACATAGCGGAGGCCGCGTCTTTCGCGAAGATAAAATCATTTTTCACTAAAGGAGTTTTAATAGCGGGTTCTTCACCCTTGATCAAACGATCTATCATGCAGGGTATCAGCGATCCTTTTTTCTGTCCGGGTCCATACGCGTAGAATACTCTAGCCCAGAAAAAGTTAAACCCCTTATCCTCCGCCAATTTCTGTCCAAACTCTCTTATCCGCCTCTTCGCCCGGGCAAAATCATTTATAGCCTTCTCCTCCATTCCTTCACTCAAGGCCCCGTAATAGGCCCCATACTCCCAGCAGCTCCCCGCGCAAAGTATTTTCCCGCATTTAATACCGGAAAGGAAGGAGAGAAGCCCCTCACCCATCTCGGCGTTTTTCGCTGAGATATCGGAAGAATAATCAGGCAGTCCCTCCCAAGCCATATGTATCGCGGCTTCCGGCAGAAAAGCGGCCACTTCCTTGCTCCAACCCGACATATACGAAAGGTCTCCCCTGATATAGCCCGCCGTCAGGTCCGAACTCCCGGGGATGCTCCGTGACAACACCAGTACTTCGTGTTTTCTATTTAATAGTTCGCGAACAACATATTTGCCGATAAAACCTGTCCCACCGGTTACGAACACGCGCATTATCCTTCCAACCCCCCAAATTTATCGTTAAACTCTTTAAAACTCCACGCCCCCAGATCCCTATCGGAAATTACCGGATCATTGACCGGCCAGTCGATCCCGATGTCAGGGTCGTTCCATTTAATGGCCCCCTGTTTATCAGGAGCATAATAGTTATCCATTTTATACTGGAGCGCGCATTTATCGGTGAGCGAGCAAATCCCCATCGCGAAGCCCCTTCCTACATAGAGCATTTTTTCTCCATTCCCTTTAAGCATCTCGCTACCCCACTCACCAAAAGTCTCTGAACCTTTCCTCAAGTCCAGGAAAACGACATAGATATCACCGTAGAGGGCCCTGATTAGTTTTGTTTCCGCAAAAGGCTGGAACTGAAAATGCAGTCCCCTTACAGTTCCCTTTTTTTCCGAATACGAATGGTTTTCGTTTACCCATTCCCGGTGCAGCCCTTTTTCCCTGAACGCCCGGTCATCATAAGTTCTCATAAAATAGCCCCTTTCATCCCAGAG
The DNA here is from genome assembly GCA_015231405.1 of Candidatus Omnitrophota bacterium. Lineage (GTDB taxonomy): Bacteria > Omnitrophota > Gorgyraeia > Tantalellales > Tantalellaceae > JADGBR01. The sequence continues at coordinate 55,507 of JADGBR010000004.1, forward strand.
CGGGGCAAGTTTTACGACAAAAACGCCCTTAAGACCCTTTTCAACTATTTCCATGAGCATAACACCGTCCCTCTACAACATCGATGGAAGGTAATGGCACGATAAAACCCCCGGAATAACCGTAGTTTTTCCTGAGATCATCAATGATCTCGTCCTTAAAATTCCAGGCGAGTATCAACACATGATCGGGATCATTTTCCATTAGCTCGGCAGGTGATACTATCCTGATATGTGTCCCCGGTGTATATTTCTTTTGTTTCATAACATTCTTATCGGCTATATCGGTTAATAATTCAGGTCCGATCCCGCAGAAATTCAATAAAGTCGAACTCCTGGCCGAAGCCCCATACCCGGCAATAATGTTCCCGTCATCTCTTATTCTCCGCAAAACAGCCAAAAGTTCCTTTCTATGATTATCGGCCCTGACGGCGAAAGTTTTCCACACGGAAAGCTCATTTATTCCGGAAACCTCTTCTTTGTTCCTGTACGAGCAAACAATGTCGTTTCCAGAAGCTTCTCCTTTCCGGATGAACAATATGATATTCCCAGCGTTTATCGGGCTTCTTTCTATGTCCTGCACGAACAACCCATAGCGGTTGAACAATAATTCGGCGCTTTTCAAAGTATAATAAAATAAATGTTCGTGATATATCGAATCGTAATGCAGATCTTCAAGAATGGCCCCCGCATAGTGAAATTCAACGACCAGTAAACCAGCGTCCGACACGACAATGCTGAGCCCTTTAACAAAATCGGTCAAATTAGCGACGTGCGGTAAAACATTCCTCGCGATGACGATCCCGGCCTCCCCATATTTCTCTACTACCTTACGGGCGGCGTCTTCGCCAAAGAAACCGCATTCCGTCCTTACTCCGTTTTGATCGGCCAATTCAACGATATTGGCGGCCGGGTCCATCCCAAGAACTTTGAATCCATTCTCTAAAAATGGCTTTAAAAATGTTCCGTCATTACTGGCCGCTTCAAATATATACCCCGGATCAAGGCCGCGCTTACGCTCATCGACCATATCGAAGAATCTTTTCGAATACCCTATAGTCGTCGGAGATGTACCGCTTACCCAGACATACTTTGAGAAGAGCTTCCCGGGATCGACGGTATGGTCCAGCTGGATAAGAGCGCAATCGGGGCATCTGACCAGGGAAAGCGGATAAGTGATCTCGTCCTCTACCCGCGAATCGGTGAAAGAATTGGCGCATGGATGCTTCCCAAGATCGAAAAACCGTTCCAAACGGCGGCCGCCGCATGATCTGCAAAGGTCCACATGGCCTTCCATTTTATCCATTTGAATTAACCCTCAACCCTTTGTCCAGCTTACCGAGACCCATCAACTCTTTAAGCTTTATGAGCCTGTTAAATTTACTACCCCTGAAATCATATTCTTTCAGATCGGCTTTCTCGAACATACCAACAAGTTCCTTTCCGCCTTTACGGAGGTCCCACTCAGGCTTATAGAAATCTTTCAATTTAGTCAGTATTTTTTCAAAACTGACCCTGTAAGTTCTGGAATCCGATCCATGCTCCCCCGTAAATGTCAATTCGCTGCCGGGCACAGAATCTCTGGCGGCTTCAGCCAGTTCCCTGACGGTATAATTACCGTTCTCTATGCCAACGTTAAAAGATTCGCCGTTCACCAGTTCAGCCGGTGCTTTTACTCCGGCTAAAAAAGCGCTGGAAACGTCCCTCACATGCACCACCGGCCTCCAAGGAGTCCCGTCGCTCTTTATCTCTACCTTCTTCGTAGTATAAGCGCTGGCGACCAGATTATTAAAAACGATATCGCACCTTAGCTTCGGGCTTACCCCGAAAACCGTGGACGGGCGAAAACAAACCACTTCAAAGTGATCGGAAGATAGTTCTTTAATAGCGCATTCGGCTTCCCACTTTGTTCGGGCATAAGAGGTAAGCGGAGCTTTTTTGCTATTATCCTCGTCAAGTTCACCCGCAGTATCGGAAACACCGTACATGCTTTGCGATGACGCGTAAATAAAACGCCTTACCCCGGCGAGCTTGGCTAACTTCGCGGCTCTGACCGTTCCATGGAGGTTGATATCTTCAGTCAGGTGCGGCATCAGTTCACCTAAAGGATCATTGGAAAGGGCCGCGAGATGGATAACACAGTCGATACCCTCAAGGTCCGCGGCATCGATATCCCTAATATCTTTTTTTATCTGCCTGATATTCAACGGGTTGTCATACAGAAAACAATCGGAATAATAATCGATATCGAACCCGGTAACATTATACCCGTTCTCTAAAAGCACTTCGGTCAGGATCGACCCTATATATCCCATATTACCGGTTACCATTATATTCACAATGTTCCCCTTATTTTGTGGTTATATCCATCGTCGATAAAAATTCAGCCGTTACGGTAAGATCCCGTTCGGTCGTTATGTAGTAATACCCCGCGTCTGTCCTATAAGCGGCAAGCAGCCTCTTCGCCGCTATGACAGGCAGAACATCCTTCTCAAACGAAATATTCCCGTCCGGTATGAACTCGAGGATCTTTTTATCGAGGACAAAGAACCCTATATCGACCCCGTTAAGGCCTTTCTCCCGCCTTTGCTTATCGTATTTCACGACAAAGCCTTCTTTGTCCAGCATAATATTATTTTCATACCCGTATTCCCCTCGGCCGTCGGTATTATTGTAAACGGTCGTCATGAATAAAGCGCCGGAACGGTCGTAAAACTCTGTCATCCTATCAAGATCCAAAGGCCAGTAATTATCGCAATACAACAATAGGAACTTATCTTCCAATAACTCCGCCGCGTTTTTAAGCCTTGTTCCCGTTTCCATATCTACCGCGCCCGAAGAGTACCTTATCGTGAGCCCCAGCGTTGATCCATCAGAAAAATATTCCATGATCTTTCCCCCTAAATATCCGACCAAAATAACAATATCGGATATCCCGCGATCCTTCAGCATCAGAATAAGATGACGCAAAAAGGGATAACCGTTGACCATTACCATCGGCTTGGGGCAGAGATCCGTCAACGCACCCAACCGGCTCCCCCTCCCTCCCGCGAGTATAACTGCCTGTTTCATTTTATGCCCTTTCTCCTATATTTTCGCGAGTTTGGTGTATAACCCGTTATTCCTAAGCAGCTCCTCCGGAGTTCCTCTTTCCAAAATGCCGCCCTTTCCCAAAACTATTATATCGTCAAAGTCCCGGAGGAACGAAAGCCTGTGAGCGACGCTTATAATTGTCTTTTCTTTACCAAATTCTTCCAAAGCCGATTTGATCGCGCGTTCAGATTCCGCGTCCAAGTCCGAAGTTGCCTCGTCAAAGATCAGAATATGAGGATTCACGAGTATCGCCCTCGCGATAGCTATCCTTTGCCTCTGGCCACCCGACAACAAAACCCCCCTATCCCCGACTATCGTATCGAACCCCTTAGGCAAACTGAGTATAAAATCATTGATATGCGCTTTTTTACACGCTGAAACCAGCTCCTCCTCACTGGCGGTCCCTCTCGCGAACAGGATATTGTTCCGCACAGTGTCCTGGAACAAAAACACATCCTGGTCCACAACCCCGATGGCCCTTCTCCATATCCTCACGTCAAACTCTTTCAAATTCAAGCCATCGATAGATATATCTCCAGAGCAGGGATCGTAAAATCTCAATAACAAGTTCAATATCGTTGTCTTGCCGCAGCCTGAAACTCCGACGATACCCAGCCTTTTCCCGGCACGGATATCAAAAGAAACATTGTGAAGCGCGCTCCCCCTTCCTTCGTAATTGAACGTCACATTATTAAAACATATCCTGTTGAAAGACCCGGTAAAAACCCTTTCCCCGCCTATAACGTAGGGTTTATTCTTCCTGTCAAGGAAATCGATGACCCGACGGTACGCCGGCATATTAGTTGCGGTTATGTTCTTTACATAATTAAACTCATTTATCGGAGACATCATCCTGTAGAATATTATGATGAACATGAAAATCAGCGATAGGTCACCTGCTTCGCCTTCCTTAACTAGAACGAATGAACTTACCGCGAGTATCAGCGCCAGGCTGATTGCCCCGTAAAACTCAAGAGCCGGCTTCAGGGATCCTCTTAACATCAATAATTTGTAAGATGTGCCGTTGACCATATCAACTTCATTTTCGAATCTTTTCGTAGAACTTTTTTCCCTGTCAAACAAGCGAACGACCCTGACACCATGCAAAGCCTCTAGAAAAAGGTTGTTCAGCTCCATAATTTTCGTATAGTACAGCCTTGCGGTGCTGGCGGATATTTTCTGCAGCATGCCGATAAGCATCGCCCCGGCACCCATTATCAGGAAAGCGAAAAGGGTTAATTTCCAGGACAAAGAAATGAGCAACGCTACGCAAACTAACATTATGCAGAATTTGGAGATATATTTCCCTATGCCCCCTATCATGATCCCGATCGAGCTTGTAAAATCTACGGCCATGGTCTGCAAATGACCCTTTTTCTGATCATCAAGATACGCTACCCCGACATCCATGACTTGTTCGAATATCTTCATCCTAAATTTTTTGGTTATAAGGTTCTGAAATTTGATCGTCAGATTATTATTTAAAAAGAAGGAATAAGATTTAAGGAGCGTAAAAAACACAAGCAAACCGGATATCCAGCGTAAACGGCTCGCGATCGTATGATCTTTGAACACGTCCAAGATCCTGCCAAAAGGAAAAGGCAACTCGGCGGTTGATACTGGATGCACCCCTTCCAATAGCGGCATGATAAGACCCAAAGTTACGCCCTCAAACACCGCACATAAAATACCCGTAACTACTATAAAAAATACCAGGGATCTAAATTCTCTTACAACCTCAAGGATAGGAGAAAGCATCCTCTTAGCGTCTTCGACCCTCAATTTGATTTCTGACATCACAACGGTCTTCATTTTTCTTGTTTTAACTGCGTATTATTTCAAAAATTGTTCCAGCAACTGCAAATTATTCGTCAACCCCTTCATCTTTGTGAGCATCTTATCCATTTCCTCTATTTTTGTCCTGTGTTTTCTTATTTCAGATTGCTGTACCTCGTCCATTTTAGAGATATCAACTGAACTGATCTTGTTTAATGACCTACTGACCAATGCTTCCCCTCTATTTAAGATACTCGCAAATATCTCTTTTCCCCTTGTCATGACAAACCCCATGATATTGCTATTGGCTACGTAGTAATCCTTACGGCTCCCGTTACTGAATGTTTTTGTAACTGCGTTCCAACGTTCAAGATGCCTTATATTTATGCTCGCGTTTCCCTTACTCATACGGCACTTTTTGGCAAGCTCATCTAATGAAACAGGATTCTCGCTAAAATAAAGCGCGGCATATAATTGCCCCATCGACTTATTCAACCGCATTTTCATCGCGATCTGTCCCGCATTGAAGATCACATCGTCAATTATATCCTGATAGTCTTTGGCCATTATTTCCTCCGTTTAATGCATTCTAAATGATTTAAATTCTATATCAACCAGCCACAGTTGTCAACATAAGGTATGGTAAATCGCGATTTGGGTATTATGATCTGTTATTCGCGGAAGGGGCTATTTCCCGGGGAATTTATCCTGCTTTCTAATCTTCTTAAATCTTTTATTGAACTGTTGTTCTTCGGTTATCGTTATCCCAACCGGGACCTTATAGTCATCCAGTCTACCAGAGCAATGGCTCTTAACGCGTAAGGTCAAATTCTTCAGGTCTTCCTGAACTAATAATTTAATTTTCGCGCAAACGATATTTCCTACTATGGGATTTTTCTCCCCGTAAACAACGGCATCTTCAATGTTTTCCAATTCCTTAATAACGCTCTCAACCTCAGCGGGATAAACTTTTTCGCCGCCAACGTTAATAATTTCAGAATCTCTCCCAAGTATCTTTAGATATTTCCCGTCCACATCCACAATATCCCCCGTATTAAACCAACCGTCTTCACTGAAGGGGTTTTCCGCGTTAAGATACCCCAACATCGCGGAATCAGTTCTTATGTGTAAAACACCGTCAACGATCCTTGTCTCGTAGCCCTCTCCGCCGATCTCCATCCAAAGCGAATCCGGCCCCTTAGATCTTGAGTGAAGTATCCCCAACTCCGACAAACCGTAGGTCTGCTTAAGTTTAATAGCCGGAAAATACTCGTTAAACCTTCTAAGTGTACTCTCAAGCATGGGCTCCGTTCCATAGGTAATAAGTTTCAGGGAACTCAGATCATGCCGCTTATATGCCTCACTTATCAAAACAAGGTTAAGAAATGTCGGTGTAGTTGGTAACAATTCCACTTTATTTTTCTCGACGGCCGCCAAAACATCATCGGGCGTCAGTGACTGAGGGACTACGATAGTCCCTTCGTTATGAAGTGTATATAAAAGGGTATTTATCCCTCCGATGTGATCAAATAACAAAAATACCAGAGTCCGGTAGGCGTTATTGGAGATATTGAACTTGCTCATAAAAAGGGAAAGATCGTGGATGGCGGCCTTACTTTCCCCCGTAGAACCTGACGAAAAAAAGATCATCCCCGGATGTCTTCTCTCCCTTAAGCGGTCATAATAATTATTTGAAGAGATCACGCCGGCATCAATGACTTCAACTTTATCTTCCGCTTCAAACCTGACCGTTACTTCAGGCCGCGCTATTGCCATATACTTATTCCTTAATTCGTCCCGAACACGGGTAAGAGGAACTATTATGTTATTCAGCTTTATAAGCGAAAGCAATAACGCTATAGAGTTAGGCGAAAAATCACCTTCAAGAAAAACAACCTTTCCATCTTTATGGCCCAGACTCGCCAGATAGTTAGTCCAATAATTTATACGCTCCACCAGCCATCCATACTTAAAAGATACGGACCCGCGAATAATAAGCTCTTTTTCCTTTATCCGCTCAAATTTTCTCTCTAAACGCTCTATCATTTCGTTCATGCCTGACAATTCCCGTTTTTTTGCTCTTCCACAAGCAATACGACAAAATCAATGAATCTCCCCAAAGTGCTAAACGGGCTTATTTGCTCCAATATCGCCCTTTCGCTCCCGATAACTATTTCGACGCCATATTCGCCGGCAACTTCGTTTTGAACAGCCGCTATCAGATGGACAAGGCCAAGAGAATCAATGTTACCCCTTTTACCATAAAGAACTCCGTCAAGATCTTTAGGGATACTCCTTTTCCTGGGAAACGCCTTATGTATTTCATCGACGGCATTCATCACTATCTTTGTTATTGTACTTTTATAGTCCATTTCCTCTTCCTTTTAACTCATGAAACAAGATATTTTAAAATCCATTTTCCGTATTCTTTCTCCCAAACATTGGATCTCTCACGATACAGGTCCATTACCTGCCAGAAAAACTCTTCCGTGATGGCAAGATACCCAAGGAACCATTCAAAATTCTTTTTGGGAAATTCGTGATCATATCTCCTGACAAGGGCAACCCCTTCTTCACGCGTTATGTGGTTCCTTCTAATATCCTGCTGCGCGTCGCGGGAGGCTCTCCCTAAACCAAATTTCATATACCCCAGATAAAAATGATATCCGTCGGCTCTATCGTCCAAGCTCGCGTATTTTGTATAGGTACTCTCGGTACGGCCTTTGTCGTTAAGCCTGAAACCGGTATTTTTTAAAGCGTAGTAGAAATTCTCCTGGGGCGTCCATTTGACATAGTAAGAATACCAGTGCATCTCTACCTTCTTTTTTTCTATGATCTCCGGAGCCGGCGCTTTATACCACTGGAACGTCTTTTCTTCGACATCTTTTTTATTGAGTATCCCTTTTTCGATCCCGAACCTGACGAGTTCATCTACCGAAGAACCTTTGTAGTACTGGCGGGCCCATTCCTCCGGGCCTTCTTTTGCCATATTCTTGTATTTATCCGTCCCTCCGTATTCCAATTCACCGTTTTCCCCGTACATAATGAAATTGATCCCGAATTTTTCGGCGATGTGAAAAGCCCAGGCTTTTTGTCCATACGCGAAAGGCTCCCACGCGTCCCCGAGCAGCTCGAAAGCGAGCCTCGCAAGCTTCCGGTGGATCAAACCGTTCGGCTGGCCGATGATGTTGTTATAACCTGCGGCTACAAAGTTCCTGAGATTCTGCCAGCCTATATCGGTCCATTCGAAAGGGGCCCACGTAACGCATAGAGGGTGCATCCCGAATCTGTATTTAAGCTGATGGGCGACAAATCCGCTGTCTTTCCCTCCGCTTCCCGGGACAACGACGTCAAAACTGCCGTCTTTACTTCTATACCGGCCGCATAATTCCTCCAATTCCCCGAGGCGGGAATCCCAATCCACAACATGGTCTTTTTCATAAGCCCACTGGCAGGCGGAACATACTCCCTGTTCGTTGAACAGGGTCCTCGGCCTCTGGTTCGAAACGACGCAATTGCGGCAGAACCGGATTTCTTCCGGCAGATCATTAAACTGTCTATCAAGAGACAAAAGCGCCATCCTTTCTTATTCTCCTACAGTTCCGCGAAGTTCTTAAGTATCTTTAATCCGGCTTCACCGCTTCGCTCCGGATGGAACTGGCAGCCGGTAATGTTATTTTTTTTGATAATGGAAGAGAACCTGTTCCTTCCGTAGATCGTTTCCGCCAGGATATCGCGGGTGTCGGAAGCTATAACATAATAAGAATGCAAAAAGTACATGTAAGCCTTTTCATCGACCCCATCCAGAACAGTGCCGTTCCAACTCAATCCTCTACTATTGAACTGTTTTAAGATACTGTTCCATCCAACCTGTGGGACCTTATAAATATCCCCATCACCCGGAGGGTCCAATCTCTTGACCATACCCTTAATAATATCCAGGCCTTCCCATGTACCGTGCTCTTCGGATGTCGTCATCAGAAGCTGCATCCCGAGACAGATACCCAGGAGCGGCTTCCCCGATGAGGCGAACTCTTTTAACGGAGCGATAAGCCCTCTTTCTTTGAGATGCTTTATCCCCTCGCCAAACGCCCCTACCCCAGGCAGGATAATACTTGAAGCGGCGAGAATGTCTTCCGGATCAGCGGAAACCGCAACCTGGGTCCCGACAGATTCGAACGCTCTCCGGAGATTAAACAAATTACCCAGATTATAATCGACTATGACAATATTTTTCATTGTTTTCCGAGGCTATTAAGTTCATATCCTGACTTCTATCCCGTTTTTTACCATATCCTCTTTAACCTCACGAATGGATGCGGGCTTTACGGTACAAGCTCGCTCCCCCCCATACCCATGATTCAGAAAATCAACGTTCCCCGAATCTATATGTTCTCCCATACGCAGTCTAGCTTCCGAAAAAGACATGAAAGGTTTATTCACGGGCGTCGCGTAGTTATAGTGGAATATTGACGCCGCCGCGGCGGCCTGCGCGCCGCCATTTCTTATGACCTTTGAGAGATCGCTTTTAGTTCCTGCGCCGCCTGAGGCTATAACCGGGATACTGACGATCGAAGAGATCCTGTTTGTAAGCTCAATATCATAACCTTCCCCCATCCCTTCAGAGTTTATGGATGTCAATAGGATCTCCCCGACGCCCAGTCCTTCCACCTGTTTGGCCCATTCTATGGCGTCAAGGCCCGTAACCTCTCTACCATAATCGACCCATACCTGATATTTCCCGTCACTTATCCGGAACGCCTCTATCGAGCTTACTATGCATTGTGACCCGAACACCTTTACCGCTTCGGAAAGAAGCGCGGGATTCTCTACCGCTCCCGTATTGATCGCTACCTTATCCGCGCCTGCCCTTAATATCTGCCGGATATCCTCGATCGTCCTTATTCCTCCGGCTACGGTAAGCGGGACAAAAACTTTCATCGCTGTCTTCTTAATTATCTCTAAAAGAGAATTTCTGCGATATAAACTGGCTACAGCGTCCTGATATATCAGCTCGTCTATCCCTTCCCTGTAATAAAGCTCCCCGAATTGCTCGGCGGTGCCAAGCACCCGGTGTCCGTCAAATTGGACGCCCTTTATCAGATTAGGCCCTTTGATATCAAGCCTGGCTATGACTCTAACGGCATGTCCCATTTATCGAGCTTTATCCTCAAAGCAAATTAAATATTCAATACGGAAAGATTGTTGTGAAAATTCGGCAATAATTTCAGATCCGGGGATTTTCCCATAACAAGACAATTATCGGGAATATCCTGGTTAATAATAGTTGTACCGTGAGAAACGATCACGTTATTTCCGATCTTGCAATCGCCGTAAATAGTGACATTCGCCATAATTACTACCCCGTCACCGAAAACCGGATGAATGTAATCGGCAGGGTCCTTGCCTACTATGTCGTAAGGCCCGATATGCACGTTATTGTATAAATTCAATCCAATCCCATATTTTGAATGTGAATCAATTACCGTACCTATAGGATGGCACGGTATAAAATAATCGCCGATATCCGACCTGTAATAAATATCTACCGAGGTCCTGGCCCTCGATGAGTAGTAGATCGCTTCAGCTATATCCAGCCTTGTCCCGGCCCTGAAAAGAGCGTTAGCCACTCTTAAACAGATAATTAAATAATGGTCAAAATGTTTAAGGTCCAGCAACCCTTTCCCGCTTTGAGAAAAATACCTGTCCTTGATCCGGGAATGCTGTTCGAGCAGGCATTGATGAACGCCCTTGAAAGTAGACTTAAACTCCCCACCATCCATGTAATCATCCATTTCATATGGATGATCAGATTTGACCGTCCTGACAAAAGCCTTATAATTCCTATTCAAAATATCCTTTCCTGAACAATTCATGCTCAAAAACCCTAACTTCTGCTTTTTCAATTATTCGTTTAGTAAGTTTTAAACAATCTAAACATCGTAACTATTTCATTTTTAATATCAATTTTTATCACATCAAATACCGATTTATTAAGGATAAATCAGCTCGGCCAAGTTATTTTATATTCTAACTTACCGCATTAACGCCATTTTTGTCAACCGGTGACGCTTCTCCAGTTTGTCTATGTGCACAAAAGGATAATGCCTCGAGAAATGATAGTTCACGAAAACAGGCTTTCCATCGATAATGTGGATATCCCTCACATCCCATGGGTAGTTATTAAATTCGACCATCTCTCCACAAGGTAATTTCTTGCTTACCCTGTTCAAACAGTAGAAAATATTATCCGTAGCGGCATATTTGCGTATATAACGGAAGTACTCTCCAACCGTGCGCATGTTCATTTCCTGCATCGAATTTATGTTCACAGAGAGGGTATATTCGACCGAATCTATTTTTTCGTAATGTTCAGCCGGGCAATATATAAGGTCCGAAACTTCCAGCCTGTCTTTATCAACTACTCCTTCTTCCACGCCATAATGGCTGGCTTGGGGAAAAAAAAGCTGCATATTAACGGATTGGTAAAGCAATACTTTCCCGATATCGACTAGTATTATCCGGGCATTCGGATATGCGGTCTTCAACAATAGAGATGTTATTCCGGGGCCATCACCTATTATTAAAATACTGAACTTGGCGGCTATATCCATTTTGAGATGTTTTTTTATAAGAGTGACGGCGCAGACTTGCTTGAAAACCTCATTAGTAAGGGCATATCCTTTTTCTTGAAGTAGCTGATATGCCTTTATGGTTTCCCTGAAATGCGACAACGGGTCCTCCAACCGAAAGAAATAAGTAAATACGCATAGATAGCTCAGGATCCTATTAATGATATTAAGTTTGAGGCTAGGCAAACCAGAAGACCTAAGAGATAGAATCCCGGTCCTCACATCATGATCCGCCTGTAACTTAGCGCCATAGATCTTCCAATGAGAAGAAATATGGGCCTCTGGGTCCATATTAGTCGCGGAGAAATATCGTTTCAGTAAAAATAAGACATAATTTTTCTCAACCAGCTCAGTGGTCTTTATCTTTAATTCCATAATGAGATCCTAATATTATTTTTTATCTCTACCACGGGAGGCCAACAAGTGTATTTTTCTCATAGCGTAATACGGCAAACGCAACAACCTGTTAAATATCGGGTCATTGATTCCGTGATAGACGGTACCGCCTCCAAGCCTTTCAATGGACTTCAATATGACCTCCCTGTCTCCCATAAATGGTTTGTTGCTATTTTTCCGATAACAGGGGCAAACTAAGCCATTGATATCCCGCAACAAGATAAGCGTATAATCGTTATATTTTACGAGCATATCCACGAATCCAACCGAGTAAAAGTTATTGCAGTGTCCTTTCCATTTCCCGGTTTCCTGAAAAGCTTTGATATCCGGCAGAAAATGGATGGCGATGCCTCCTGTTTTGAGGCAATCGTGGACGTTCTTGAAACATGTATATTGCGCTTCGTAGGGTTCAACGTGTTCTAAAGTACCCGCGTTTGTAACAATGTCGAATTGGCTTAACCATTCAGGCTTTTTTATGGGCTTGGATAGATCAACTTTCAAGGCGCCGCGGCGGCCGTTGAGGTCGAAGGAGGTGTGGATGACTCCTCTATTAGTAAAATATTCTTTACCCGTTTTCTCCGGGATACCCTCGCCGGACACTTCCTGGTCGCCGAGCTCAAGCATTTTTTTGCCTCTTAAGTCGCCTATGCTCATGGCAGCGCATTCTAATATGTATTCCAGATATGGTTTTTTTAAGCCCATTATCTCTTCTCCATATTTTTGAACATTTCGTTGACCTTTTCGGGCAGGAACATCTTCATTCTGTATTTCCTTTCGGCCGTCCATTTCCTTTCCTCAACAGAAAAACCCTCAAAAAGGTAGGCTTTGAAGGTCAAGGGGTGCGGGGATGAAGAAGCAAGGACCAGGCCTTTCGGGTCCTCTAATGGAAAATGGTCTTTCTTTATAGGAGACAAGAAATTCGTGTTGACGAGGAGCATAAGATCGTGGCCGGGACCGGTTTCCCATTGTTTGCCGGTCTCGTCTATCCTGGTTATCCGTTCTCTGGGGCAGTTTTTAGTATTCTTGTAAATGAAATATCGCGGATACTCTAAATCGAAATAGGCGCGGAAAAATATCAGGAAAGAGATAATTGAGGTCCCCGCGACCGTCCAAACAGCTAACCTCCTCACACCCGGCAAAGAGATTTCCTTTATCGCCAAGACGAGAGCGATCACAAGCATCGGGATGTAAAAATGTATAAGCCTGCCGTAAAACACCACTTTATTGAAGAAGACACCCAGGATGCCGTGATAAAGATACAGGATAAGCGCGGCGGTTATGACGCTTTTATCGGGAGTGAATTTAAGAATATCTTTTCGTGTGCGGGATATCACATAGGCGAGAAAGCCGCATATAAGGATAGCACCCGCCGGTCCCTCGACCTGGAGAAGATATTTAACGATAAATACAAGGCTTTCGCTGAAAGTCCCCTGGGTGGCTGTTCCGCTGAGCTGAGCGAGATCGGCTAAATAGGGACGCCCGGCTATCCGCGAGATCACCTCGGTTATCGAAATAACACAACCGGCGGAAACAAAATATACCAGTATGCCGGGCAATATTCTGTCTTTAAGCAAAATGAAAACTATCCCGAAGAACGCTAAAATATTGCAGTAACCCGGATAGACCAGGAACGATAACGCGCTTAAAATACCGCATAACGCGTAGATCGATATCCCGGGTTCTTTGACGGCCCTGACCCTGAGATACAGATACAGCGCAAGAAAAAAAATGGAAATAGCCATATCGTACGGGAAAATATGACGCAAATAAATATTTGAGTTACAGAGAAGAGCATACACTCCCGCGCCCAGGAATGATATCCTCCTTTCCCCGGAGAGCACGAAGATGATCCTGTAAAACAAGTAAAGCGCCCCGACAGAGACCGCCACGTTAAAAAAACTGACGACACAAGGGAAATGATAACCGTACGGCGTTATAAGCCGCAGTTTTACGAGCAGTTGCTGCACTGCCGCTATCGGGATACAAGCGGCGATGAACCCGGGCCTTCCCTGGGAGTGGAACATATTGTAAAACGCGTCCCGAAAATGCCCATCTACCAGGGCCCCATACGCCTTATAAACCATATTGTACCTGAATTCGTCCGGAAAGAAGAACTGGCCTTTGTTTATTAGCGACAACCGAAGCAGAAACACGACCAGCAATAGAACAAATGTAAGAGAACCCCTAACGAAAGGTTTCTGAAATGATATCATAATTCTATTTCGCTTCATAAAGGCCTTGGCAATTGCCCCATAAAATCTCGCCATGGCAGGAATTCTATTTTTTCATACTTATAGGGGCGAGGCGTAAAGCAAACACAGATAGCCCTTGTATGGCCATGGTCGCTGATAAAACTTCTAAGCCCCCTGACATCGCTTAAACGCGGCTCCCCCGAGGCCTTTATCTCGACAGCCCAGATCTCATCCCTGAACTCCAAGATCATATCTATTTCAGCCCCGTCCGATGTCCTAAAAAAACTCATCTTTGACGCCGCCTCCGAGTAGTCAAGTATCCTTTTCGTTTCGACCATAATAAAATGCTCGAATGCCCTGCCATAGGGAGGAGTTCCCGCGACCAATCCGCTATAGATGACATTTTTCAAACAGGCAACTATCCCGCAATCAAAAAAGTAAAACTTCGGATGGGACACTATTTTAGTCCGGCTTGATCTGCCATAAGGGTATATAAAAAAACCCAGCAGGGTATCTTCCAGGATCTGAAAATATTCTTTGATGGTCTTTGAATGAACGCCCACTTCACGGGCCAAACTCTGGTAATTGATCAGATTGCCGTTCTCATAAGCCGCCAACTCCTGGAACCTGGCGAAAGCCGGTATGTTCCTGATCAACGCTTCCTGGGTCACCTCTTCATTAAGATAAGTCTCAATATAGCTTTTTAACAGCCGTATTTTATCTTCTCCTTTCTTTTCCAGGGCTATCTTGGGCAATGTTCCGAAAAGAAGAGCGTCTTCCAGAATAAAACCATCCCCCAGTTCCATATGCGTAAAAGGATAAAGATGTATCGTAATGGCCCTCCCTCCCAACAGGTTCGCGCCTGATCTCTTAAGTTTACGGGCACTTGATCCGGTCAAAATAAATTTCATCTTTGGTTTTTCTTCCATAAGTAACTGAACCTCATCCAGGAGCCCGGGTAAACGTTGGATCTCATCGATAACGATCAATCCCTCCTCTATATTTAACGCCCTTACTTCCCCGGAAAGCAAGGATACATCCCTGGCATATCGCATAAACTCGCTATGTTTAAGAAGATCGATAAAAATAACAGGAGATAGGGTATTTTTTATTAAATACGTTTTTCCGGTCTGGCGAGGACCAAGTAGAAATAATGAGTGTTTGTATTTTTCTAGGCAGATTGTTCGTTGAGTCATATATCAATAATACACGTAATTATTGGAATGTCAACCATTATTTACGTCATTTAAGCGATTTAGTCACTATGTCGTATATCCATCCTGCGATATATTGATTGCCTGTTCCGGTGTAATGGCCTTCGGAGTACGCGAACGAAAGGACCCCGGGCTTAAGAAAGAATTTGTCGATCTCTTCCTTAGACAGGTTCCTTAAAGGCGGCACGAGATCGATAAACGTAATACCATAAGAGGCTAATTTATCTTTAAGCAAAGCCCTCCATACGTCGGATCCGCTGCCATTAACATCCTGATATACGGGCAAATATACCACGTATAGCTTTGAGTTTCCAATTTTATCCAGCTCTTCGAAAAGTTTCAGCACCATTCCCTCGGCGGATTCAGGGGTGTCATATATTGTTACACTGGCTTTCTTGATCGCGTCAGTTTTAGGGAAAAAATGTCTGTGGATATCTTTCAAAAGCTTGAATGATCTTAATTCCCACATTATCCACAGATTACGCGATAACCATGGGAATGAATACCATTTTTTGGGGACAGGGACGTTCTCTACCGCCAGTTCATTATTAACGAGCCTCAAAACCGGTTTCCCATAGCGCTGAAAAGTTTTCCACTGGGTCCTTCTGATGTCGTCTGTTATGAAAGCGAAAATATGGATGTCATGGTCGTATTTAACGCCGTCTTCCTCATACCACAGGTATGACTGGTCGATGCCATAACCGCACTGGCCCATGTTGATAATTTCGAGACCCGGATCTATTTTTTCCATTAAAGACGGCCAGGTATCGTTATTCGCGACCCCGTAACCGAAAGTAAAAGAATCACCGGAACAAATTATTCTTTTTTTACCCGAGGGGATCTCTTTAGAGTATTCCTTATCCGCCCTGATCGATCCGGAATTGATAGTTACATCATTGCCCGGGCCGAACATATCCGCGATATGCGTGTTCGGTATACTTTTCCAGCCTAAAAGGCTGTCATATCTGGTGTATAGCCTATCGGCTAAAGGGGGTTTGGCATTACAGGCTATGTCCCTAATGAACAGCACCAGGCTGGAAGTGCCTTCAAATAGGATAAAGATCGCGACAAAGACCAGAATTAAGAGCGCTATATTCCCTGCAGCTCTTTTTATTATCCCCATTGTTATCCTCACTCTACTTTTTATGGATACGGCTGTATCTTGACGGGTTGCCGCTGTTCTCCAACTTCAAGGAGCCACTTTTTTCTGTCCTTGTAGTATTCGAACAGATCCGAATTATCCGCCATATCCCTCGCCCAAACGACGGATGAGGCGTCAATGTCGGCGTTATTATAAACCCACTCTTCATGGACAGTATGCCCCGAAAGATATTTTACTACCACCAGATGCTTCTTGCCCGTCTTTTCGAGATATCGTTCGATCTTAGCGCGCTCTTTGCCGTGTAAATAAATTTCCGAATTCCTGTCCTTTCTCAGGTTTACGACCCCGCCTATGAATAGCAGTACGGCTAAAAGAATATAACCCCCGAGAAGAAACCGGCCTATCTTTTTACCGCCTGTATTTACCCCTGATATCTCCCCAAGCGCTTTAACCGACAATAAGAAAACAAGCCCGGTAAATGGCGCGGCATAATGAGAGTAGAAGTGCACAGACAAACCGATGACAATGAAATACGCTATCAAAATGACATAAGCGAAAACCGCCCATTTATCGCGCCTGAACGATAGTGCCGGATAAATTAGAAGTATTCCAAAATATATGCCGTAAAGCAATTTCCCGCCCCAGAAATTCCATAGTTCATTTATCCGTTCTCCGTAACGGGTGATAATATTTCCGGGTTTATAAAATTCCGGCGAAGTCTTATCCTCATAAAATATCTTCATTTCGATATTATTGTAAACGGGCGCCGGCTTAACACCCTGCCATACAAAAACAGGGGTTGGGCAGTATTGTTCTTCGTAAGCCTTATACGGCATTTCCAGGGCATCTCCCGTCAGGCGGTAGTTGTAATATCCCATCCAAAGGACGATGGGGACTAAGAGAACGACCAAAGGCAAAAACAATTTTCTAAGGATATTCGCCGGAGTACACCCTTCTTTTTTCATGAAGAGGACCAGCGCAAGTATCGAAAGCGCCCCGAGGATCAACCCTTCCCACGGCCTTGTGTTGGCCAAGACGGCAAGACCAAGCGCCAGGGGCAGGATATTTTTCATCTTTTTATCCCCGAGAAAACGCGGCAGAGAACCAATAAGCAATGCTCCACCAAAAGCCGCCACGGCTCCCCCGAAATAGGTCTGGCTCCTATATCCCCCGACTCCGAGATACAAGTGCGTTATCGCCATCATACCGCCTATTATGGCCCAGGGAGGGCGCACAAATCCCCAAAGCATCCATGTTATACTCCCGGCCATTAGCGTAAGCCCTATCCATATACCCGCCGCGGCGTCACCCGCGAGAACCTTACCCAACGCGAGTACCAACCCCTGTCCGGGAGGATATTTTGACATGTAAGTAGGTTTTTGTGTCAGGTGAAATGTCTCAAAATGTCTCCACATGGGATGGGTCGGATTCGTAAGCCTGCCATGCGAAAAAGTGTCGGCGGCAAGCAGGTAACTATATTCGTCGTGGATCCTCGGGACCGGTTTGCCGATGACCCCCGAAACCCCGGCGGCGAGAAAAAAAGCCAGCAGAGAAACGAGACAAACAGACAATAACTGGTTGTCAAATAACGTTTTAGGACGCAGCATATGACTAATTCTAAAGAAAAAGACTCCGGCTTTCAAGTTATTCTTGCCAATTTTCCGAAATTACGATATATTCCATCTACCTTATGAAAAAACCTTCACCTTTAGTGTCTATAGTAATGCCCTGCCTCAACGAAGAAGAAACACTCGGGATATGCATAGAAAGGTCTAAAGCTGTTCTTAAAGACAATGCTATTGACGGCGAGATCATTGTTTGCGATAACGGATCGACCGACAGATCTGTGGAAATAGCACGGAGCCTGGGCGCTAAGGTTGTCCACGAACCAGAAAAAGGGTACGGCAACGCTTATCTTAAAGGATTTTCGGAAGCGCGCGGCGAATATTTCGTAATGATCGACGCCGATAATACCTATGATTTCTCCCAGATACCGGTCTTTATTGAAAAACTTGAGAAAGAGTGTTATGACTTCGTCACCGGCAAAAGAATATTGAATTCACCGGGGACAGGGGCGATGTCATCTTCTCACTTCTTCGGGAATAAGATACTGACCTTCCTTCTGAACATTTTTTTTGGCACGAATTATACCGATGTCTACTGCGGCTTCAGGGCATTTTCCCGGGGAGCGTATGACAGGATAAAACCTGTCAGCGAAGGAATGGAATTCAACCTGGAAATAGCGATCAACGCCGCTAAGGACCATCTCAGGATCATCGAGATCCCCACTTCTTTATCACCAAGGAAGGGACAATCCAAACTTCGAACTTTCTACGACGGATGGAGAAGCCTTCGCCTTATGATCCTTTACGCGCCGAATAAAACATTCGTTCTGCCAGGTTCCCTGGCAGGGATCACGGGGCTTATTCTCCATGCGCTATCCATGGCCGGTGTTTTCAATAAGCCTGTCTCCTCCGGCAATTCGATATCCGGTATCGCGGGGATGATACTGAGCATTTTAGGTTTACATATTCTAAGCCTCGGCCTTTACACAAAGACCTACAGCCTATCGAGAAAATTCGAACGGAAAAACCAGTTCCTTGTGAACTTCTACAGCACGTTCAAACTTGAACACGGCATGACCTTGGGATCGCTGTTACTCGCCGGGGGGATCATATCGTTCTTATTGCTCATACCGCGCCTTTCGGCTATGAATTTTGAATCGGTCCTACCGGGGATGCTCTTTTCTTCGACAATTATCATATCGGGCGTCACTATCATTTTCTCATCATTATTCATTTCGGCGATGAGCCTTGGCGGGAATCAAATAGTTAAAAAGGGTACTTAAAAAGAGTCGGCATCCCCGCCGGGATCATTATTATCTTGATGAGAGTTCAATCCTTTCTTCCTTTTATCCAAACCCCATTGTATAATCTTAGTCATGGATAATTCAGGGATCGGCGGGATAGATCGGGAACTGATCGATAAGATAATCGAGACGATATTGCGGCGCAAATCCGTCGAAAAGATAGTTATTTTCGGGTCAAGGGCTTCAGGGGACCATGGAAGGACGTCCGATATCGATATCGCCGTTTTCGCCGAAAAATGGTCGAGGACAGATTTCGCGCTAACCAAGGATGATCTGGAGGAAACAGTTCTAACTCCTTTGAAATTCGACCTGGTGGACTACCATGATCTTGCCGAAGGATCCCTCAAAAATAACATTTTGGCGAAAGGGAAGGTCATATATGACAAAAGAACGGATCAGGCAGCTTTACGGGGACTATGAAAAGGCTCTACTTAAGCTGGAAGAGATCCTGAAAGAAAAACCGGTTAAAGGCAGCATAGTCGTCGACGCGACCATTAAACGGTTTGAATTCACCTATGAGCTAGCCTGGAAACTCATGCAGAAGATCCTGGATCACGAGGGGATAGAAGTCAACTCGCCCAGGTCGGCGATAAAGGAATCTTTCCGGGAAAAGATAATAACCGACGGCCAGGGCTGGATCGAGATCCTCGAGGCCAGGAACAGGACTTCACATATTTATAATGAAACGCAGGCTTTAGAAATATGCAGGGATATAGAAAATAAATTCTACGATAACTTCCGGGCGCTCAGAGACTCCGCGTCTAACTTCTTGAAACAATAATTATCATGAGCTCTGTTATTTGATCCCGCGGAGTTTCCAGAATATCTCGCGGCGTTTCGGGGAGGCTGTCCGGAGCAGGGAGTCATGCATCTTCTCGAGCCATTCCAGTTTTTTCTTAGGCGGTATCTTCATGGACCGGGCGACCTTTTCCTCTTCGCTTTCCCATCCGAAGTTTATCTTTTCCCTCCGGTCAGCTTAATTATTATAATGTATCACAAGATCTCCTCATGCGCAAATGAAGCTCCGTTAGCCTCTGGCCATAAACATGAACTTATGCATCCACCCGATCTTCCGCATAAGGAATTCACTTCTAAGTAAAGGCGGGACATGTTTGCCGTATTTTTCGTGCAGGCGCTTCCTTTCGCTCCTGCGCACATCCTGGAGGCGGCTTGTTTTCGAGTCTTTGTGGATCCTGAATTTTGTGAAGTTCTCGTCCACATACTCGAATTTCGCGCCGTTAAGTATGAATCTGGTAAAGAGGTCCGGGTCCATCACGAACCGGAAAGAAGGGTCGATGCCTCCGGATCTTTCGTATATATCCCTGGTCCAGAAAGACGCGGGCTGCCAGACCATGTAGCCGCCATAGACGTAAAAAGGGAGAGCTAGTCTCTTGGGGAAAGGGCGCTGCAGGCGCTTTCCGATATCCGCGCCTTGCTCGTCGATCAGGAGTTCATTACCGTACACAACGTCGGCTGTTTTAGTCCTGAATACCTCAGCCGCTTTTCGAAGCGTCCCGGGCAAATACACGTCATCCGAGTTCAGCCAGGCGAAAATACTTCCTGTAGCCTTCTCGAAACCTTTCCGGATAGCGTCCGCCTGCCCGCCGTCTTTCTCACTGACCCAGTAAGACAGTTTATCCGCGTACTTTCGGATAATTTCGACGCAGCCGTCGGTGGAACCGCCGTCGATGATAATGTATTCGATATAAGGATAGTCTTGCGTGAGTACGGATCTTATCGTCTCTTCCAAAAACGCCGACTGGTTGAATGACGGCGTTATAACAGTGAAAATAGGGTTTATTTTCATAGGTCAGCACTGAGGTTCGCGCTTATTTTTTCCGACCCCAATCGGCCAGTATCTCCTCATACCATTTATGATATTTCGAACATTGATTATTAAGATCGAACCTCTGGCAGGCGTCTTTCGCAGCATTCTGCCCTAGCATCGTATTAAGGTCCCGCTCCTTCAATAATTTGGCGATAGCCTCGCTCATTTTTGCGGAGTCACCTCTTGGAACAAGAATACCCGTAGCTTCTTCCGGGCCATATGAATTCCATTCATCCGGCGGCGCCCCCTCAGCCTTCAACCCCTTTACCTGCTCTGGTATACCGCCAACAGCGCTAGCTACTACGGGTATACCGCAAGCCAAAGCCTCAAGGACCGTATTGGGAAAAGTGTCAGCCCTGGCCGCGTGAGCGTAGATATCCGCTGCTCGATACATATCCGCCACTTTCCGGGTATCATTCTCGAAACTCATGAACTTAATCTCAAGATTATCCTGTATCTCCACCGGTCCCGTCTCACCCAGGACCAGAAAAAGTATTTTCCCGGACGGGGCAAAAGACCTGGAAGCCTTTATCGCGGATGTCCTGATAGTTTCATAATCCTTAAAAACGTTCTTCCTTATGCCGTTACCAATGAACAGTATTATCCTGGCATCGAGAGGCAGTCCCAACCTCTTACGGGCCACGCTCTTATCCCCCGGGCGGAATACCGAAAGATCCACCCCGTTGTTTATGACCCTGAGCTCAGCGATCGCCGGCATCATCATGGACCTTTTCACATTCTCCATAAGCCACTTTGAAGGAGTCGCCACATAAAGCCTGCTGCGCGAAAATATATCTTTCCTCACGGCCCAATCCCTTGCGGTTATATCCCTCCAAACCGACGGATATATCAGAAGGTCCGGGCATTCGCCGCATCCGGTCTTCCACCTCATGCATTCCATGAAATGCGCGCAATGGCCTGTCAGAAGCCACGCGTCATGAAGGGTGAACATCAATGGAACTTCCGACGAAAGATACGGGATAGCTCCAAGATCGAAATATCCGCCGTGAAGGCAATGACAATGGACCAGGTCTGGGCGTTCCCTTGGGATATCAAGAAGTTTTCGGCATACGGGAAAATCAAGGTCTTCAAAACCGTAATAGCGTTCTTTTTTGCCGAACAGCCCGGCTAATGAGCACGAAATGCGTAAAGGCCATACCGCGATCCTGCCCATGTATTTTCTTATGGAACGCCCTACTAGAAGCCACGCTCTCACCCAATATTCATTAAGGCCCTTCCCCAATATCCTGTAAACCCTGTTTTTTTTGCTTCGCTTATAACCGACACCCATCAAAGGCATACACCCGCGTTTTTCAAGATAATTAAAAAGGTTCCACGCGACCTTCGCGGCCCCGCCACCTTCTTCGACGGTATGCACCTGCATTACCTTGAGCTTCTGAAGGGTCATGTCATAAAGTTTTTTATCTTTTATGCCGCTCAATAATTTATCGAATTTTGGGAAGAAAAGATATAACCTGTCCCCGAAGAATATCCAGTAATCGTTGTTATATGCTTTACGGAACACGAATCTCAACTGCGATTTAAATTGCCCTATTCTGGAATGCCATTTCTCGGGTTTTCCGCCTTTGACCGTACGGATGGAAGCGGTATGGAACGGAAGTTTCCCTGTGCCAAATAAATCCCTGAGCCAGCTCTCAATTTCGATAAGCCCTTTTATGTACGGCATGTACAAATAGTGTCTGAGCGCGATGCTCGCATCCACTTCATACCTATGTAGCCTTGGATCATAGATGTTTTTTGTTATTTTCCTGAGCCCGTGGAAATGGAAAAGCACCAGTGGCAATGAATCTATGAATATCCCGCGTTCTTCGTATCTAATTTTATATCTTTCAACGTTCCAGGGCGCCAACCCCACGCCTTTATGTTCGAGAACAACGACACCTTTGAACAGCCGCGGCCAATCGTCAAGATATTTCTGGTCCGCGTAGAGCCCGTTCTCCTCACGGTCATAGCACCATTCCAGGCATTGTTCACCCCATTTTTTCAGGCACTTAACCGCCGAGCCATCCCTTCTGAAAGCCAGAAGGCTGACGTTATATATCCCCCGGGCCTCCAGATGTTCCAAATGAGGCGGGAATCTGTGGCCGATTATCAGTATGGACCCGTCGCCGAGTTCAGTATAGATCGGGTCAGGGCTTGAAAGGAATAAAAGGTCCGCGTCCAAATAGGTTATAAGATCGACCTCGGGGGCCGCGTTGAGAATAAAAAGCGGCAGAAATGGGGTACAAGTAAAATAATATTCGACGGTGGTCCTGTTACTTTTAACATCGGCCAATCCCGGATTGAACGCTTCAAACTCTAATAATCTGATCGGGACGACCTCCGGGAGGTTTATTTTCTGCAAAGTCTCGAAGGTCATGTCATCGAAACAAAGCACCCATAACCTGAAATCCCCGGCAAAACGGCACAACGACCTGTATAACGCTATGCCTTTCGTCAGGTAATGCGAATCAAAATATGTGCAGTAATATTTCATCGTCCCGCTTTAGATTTCATTATTTTGTCCGAAACATACCCTGCGCCAGGCCGTTAATATCCATGGTATTGGGGATCAGCCTGTCTGATCGCGCGCATATTTACCGCCATTTATGATACCTCTGGCCTCAAGCCTCGATCTATCCAGGCATATCTGGATATTTTCATAGATGCCGTTATCCGCTAATCCGGCCTTATAGCATATTCGGCCTGCCCAGAGCATAATAAGCTCCAGTACCGCTACTTTCCACCCGACCGCTTTTCTTTTCTCGATCCTGTAAACTTTCCATATTCTATCATACATAAGCGACAATTTCTCATCGCTCATCGCCGACATGTTCACGACGCTTTTCCAATGCCCCTCGGATCTGAAATACTTATCGTAGAACTCCTTATCGTCTTTCATATATCCCCCGGAAAATATCTGCTCATAAAGTTTAGACCCCGGGAAAGGCGTCGCTATAGTGAAATTAAATTGTATGTTCTTATTCTCCCTGACAGCATCCCTGACCAGCCGGATAGACATTTCAGCTTCTTCCTCTGTTTCCGCGTACTGCCCAAGCATTATCGATACGGTCGGCAATATCCCGGCTTCTTTCAGTCTCCTTAAACCTCTCCGTACCGTATCCGCCGTGAACGCTTTGCCTATTACCTTGAGCACCCGGTCGGACCCGGATTCTATCCCCAGACCCATTATCCTGCATCCCGTCGTTCTCAGCTCCGCCAAAAGGCCGTCGTCTATCCTGTCCAGGATATCGAACCGGGATGAAACGGAATACTCGATCGGATAAGGCAGGGACTTTATTTGATCTATTATCTTTCTCACCCTATCCGTCGAATACAGGGTCGTTTCATCGGAAAAATATAGGACGTTCCCCTTAAATGAGAGAAGGGCTTCCCTGGCTTCTTTCATCATCAGCTCTACCGGACGGAACCGGGGCTTGCTGTGATGATAACAGAAATTACATGTGAACGGACACCCTCGCCCGCCATGGACATTGATAACCCTGTCGTTAAACCGCCAGTGCGGCTGCGGGAATTTGCGCGCGTACCACCTGCCGATCTCTAACCACTGCCGCTCCGGGAATAGCTCATAAGGTATCGCGGGCAGATCTTTAAGGTCCTCGATATATTCTTCCCCGCCGGTATGGACGAACTCCCCGTCTTTTTTGAATACCAGCCCTCTGACGCCGCTGAGATCCTTCCCCTCCCTCAAGTATTTTACCAGATTATACAGGGTGACCTCGCCTTCCCCTAAAGCCGCGAGATCGGCTCCGGTAACTTCCAGTGCTAGTTCAGGTATTGGGGTGACCATCTGTCCGCCTATGACGACCGGCACCCCGGGACAGGCTTCTTTGATCATACTGATAAGCCCGGCCAGTTCCTTAAGTTCCGGATAGAGTCCACCTATCCCTACGAGAATAGGACGTTTATCGGCGATATCCCTTACCAGATTTCCATACTTTTTATCCTCCGGCCGGAACAGAAGCTCGACGGGTTCTCCCTTTTCCTTCAAATACCCGGCCAGGTACGCGTAGGATAAGGGGAACGTGAACGCTATAGCCCTGGATACGAGAACAACCGGACGATGGATACCTTTAACTGTCACTTTTATCTCCATTTCCTGCGGACTTGAACAGATATCCTCTGTAGCCGCACTCTTCGGGAGCGCGGTAAATCCTCGGCTTATAACCGTAAATAAACTCCCTGACAAGCTCGAGCCCGGCATCCGCGGCGGATCTTAAAAAGACTTTGCCGTTAAGGCACCATGAAAGGTATTCCGTTCCATATCCGTACTTGTAAGGCCTCTGGATAAAAACGAACGGTTCGCCGGAAAACACCACGGGCAGCTGCGCGACGTATATATATCCCTCGGTCACCCTCGCCAGATCTCGAAGGGTCTTTCTCCAATCTTCCGAATAGTGCAAGCTTGTACCGGCCATTACCAGGTCGTACCTTCCATTAAGACAACTCTCATCGGATACGAATACCTGATCCGGAAACAGGGTTTTACCGTGTTCCGTGAATACCGCGTGGTCTTTACAGGTATAGGATATGTCCAGCCGCGGGAACATTTCTTTCGCCAGGAAATAATACTGTCCTATCCCTCCCCCCCAATCCAACATACTTATGGAACTTTTCCCGAGCGCTGAAACCCCGAGAGCATAAGAGAAAGACATGTTTATATTGTGCGCGAAAACATCTTCCCGCTCCGGTCTCTTCATCTCCAGAGTAATTCCCACAGGCCCTTTATCGGAGACGCAAGAGGCGTAAAACGGCCATTTCTTTCTATAAACATCCAGTATTTTCTCAACACCCCAGCCCTTAACTTCGGGGTGCCCTTTGAGGTATTTCCACCCCTCGGGGATATATTCCCACTGCGGCTTTTTCAGCCTCAAGACGAACATCGCCTTTTCGACCAGGTCTATCGCGCTGTTCTTTCCCATGCTATAACTCCAAAGCGGGTTTAACTTTTTCGAATAACCTCTCCATATTATAATCCCTGATCGTCCTTTTTTGTCCCTCTTTCGCTACCATACCTGTTTCTTTCCACTTTTTTCCGATAATAATGTCTTTCAATTTGTCCAGCAACTCTTCTTTGTGACTATATGTCAATATTTCCTTGCCGGGCTCAAATAATTCCGGTGTGTTTTCAAACCCTTCGGTAACAAGGCAGGCACCGGATCCGGTAGCTTCGTACATGCGCATATTCCCGCTGTACCGGCAGGCAAGGCCTATATGCGTATTCAGCGTGAGCTTTGACCTCGCGAGCGTTTTATACATTTCCAGATCGTAAAGGGGCCCTCTGTGCTTTGTCCGGATAACTTCGCAGTTCTTGACGTACTCACGCAAAATATCTTTCCCCTCGGGTGAAACCTTGCCTATATCACGCCCCTTTCGTTTTCTGACCATATCGGACAGGATCGCCTTGACGTCACTCAAAAACCCCGGTTGATCCATCCGTCCGAACACGTCTATGTCTATCCCGTTCCTGATGAGGAAGGCCAGGGTATCCGCTCTTTCCGCGTGCGAGGGCGATATCGTCCCGATAAAAGTGATATCGTGTTCTTTTTCCGGACTTCCCAGAAGTTTCAACACCTCACCGTCAAACCCCGGCTTAAGAACGATGACTTTTTCGAACCTGTCATGGTATCCGGCATAAGTCCCCGGATTTTCGGTGAATAATACCGATATCCCGCGAGGGTCGATCTCCTTCCTAAAAGGGAGCGCAATCCAGGTAACCACTTTCCCCGCATATCCGGATATCTCTTTTATAAAATCCCCGTAAAGATCGAATATCCCGTCTATCCAGAGTATATCGGGCTTTAACCTTTTTATCTGCTCCGCTACGGTCTTTTCCCAGCTCCTCTCATCAGCGCCATTCTCAGCGACCCATTTCCTCTGGAGCGGGATATCATTGACCACTATAAAATCGGACGAAAATCCTTTCTCCGAGGCGTATCTCAAGAGCCGTAAAGGCCAGGAAAAATTCTCGCGGGCTATCCTTTCCTTGTGTTCCAGGTACGAAAGACGACCGAGGCCGGGGTTTTTCCCGTAAAACCATTTAAGATGATCGCCGTAAAACCTTAGAAGCATCAGGATCTTCATTTGCTTTTCAGATAAACCCTTATCCCTCCGAGTAGAGCCCTGTATAAAGCGTTAAGGGCCTTAGGCACATATGCCCGGTTAGTGATACATATAAGCTTGATCACCTTTCTCCACCGGCACAGAAATTCGTAAGTTCCGCCGTCCAGCCATGCCGGCCTGCCTTTATTTTTCATCTCGAATATCCGCGACCAGTCCTCCAGCGTGAACTCCCCGGCCTTATCCGCCAAACATTCTTTCGCTATGGCCGTCCCCGGAGTAGGTATAAGGAACGGGCTATCGCATATAGCCCGTTCGTTCTCGAGCAGGATATCGATATTCATAAGGATAGTCTCTATCGTATCTTTTTTTGTTTCGCCGGGAAAACCCTGTATCGTGACAAAATGAGGTATGATGTTCAAACCGCGGAGTTTCCTGTTAGCGTGAAGCACGTCCTCCTTGGAAGCGAACTTATTCACCATCTTAAGTATCCTTTCGGAACCTGACTCCGCCCCGAAGGTCAGCATCCTGCAACCCGACCTCTCTATCTTTTCGATAGTGGCCGGCGTGGCTCTCGCCATATAATCCGTCCTCGCGTTCGTATACCACTTGATCCCCACATTCTCTTTTATCAGAAGATCCAGAATGCTTTCGGCTCGTTTGATATTCCCGAAGAAATTATCGTCTATGAACGTAAAATTAGTGACGCCGTATTTCCGGATATACGTTTTTATATCCTCCACTACCCTCTCGGGCGGTAAAGCCCTCCATTTTTTCTTACGCACCGACTCCGTGCAGAAAGAACATGAAAAAGGGCATCCTCTGCTTGTCTCGACGGGAAGCACTTTTTCCCCTTCGCACCAAAGGTCCCGGGAACGGTAATTATCAAGGTCAATAAGGCCGAACGGAATGAGCGGGACACTTTCGATATTAGCGGGCTCGCCCGGGCCGGTCAATATTATTTCACCGTTCTTTTTAAAACCGATACCCGGAAGGCCGCTAAGATCGCTCTTGGAAGCGCCTATCATCTCCATAAGCTTTGGAAAAGTATTTTCACCGTCATCCCTGACGATAATATCTACGAACTCGTTCGCTATGGTCGACCCGGGCTCAAGAGAAGCGTGGACCCCTCCCCACACGACCGGGATATCCGAAAGCTCCTTAACTAATTTTGAAACGCGCAGCGCCCCCGTTATGTGGCTCCCGCTCATCGAGGATACCCCGACGCAAAGCGGACCTTTTTTGAGTTCTTCGGATAATTTCATGTCAAAATCCGGCTCAGCCCGCTCGTCAAGAACGGTCACATCCATACCCTTTTCGACAAGCGGCGCCGCGACCGTCAATATGCCGAGAGGCGGACGGTCAGGCATTTTACTTTCTCCGGGCTTTGCCGGATAAACCAGAACGACCCTGTTATTTCGATCCATTCGCGACCTTCCTTATAAACGCCCTGTGCCATATCCGCATTATATTCAGCAGCTTCCATGGCCAGGGACAAGCGAGAATAATAAAAGCGGTCCCTTCTATCGGGTTAGCGGGATTTTTTCTTGAAAAAATATCATTTAAACGCCCGGTCCTCTCCCGTCCCTTAAGAAGCTTTTCGTCTTCGGCAGTTCCTTCATTCATGTACAACTTTAGTTCTTTATCCAACAGCAGCCTCATCCCCGAACGTCTGGCCCTTATCGTGAACTCGTAATCGGAGTGACAGTGGGGTAATAAATACGGATAAAAACCGCCCAGCTTCAAAAAATCACCGGCGGACAAGAACACTCCCCTGGTTGAAAAACAGTTGATCTTCCGATCGTCATCGGTCATACGGAACGACAACTTGCTCCAGTCAACATGCACCCCTGAGTCCAACGCCTCTCCCGTTATCCTGTCCGTATTATAAGAATGTATCATGTAATTGTTTTTCCCGCGCATGGCGACCGCGCCCCTTTCCAAAAAGGAGCTATCCATTTCCGTATCGTCATTCACTATAAGGATCAACTCTTCTCCGGGGATAGCGTTATCCCTGACCCACTCATACCCTTTTTGCAGCGCCCCAGCCCACCACCAATCCCCTTTGCCTCTTATTACATCGCAGGAAGGAACTTTATCCTTGACCATCCGATCCGTTCCATCCAGGGAACCATCGTCTATCAAAACCAGATGAAAGCGCCGATACGTCTGCGCAAGCAGAGAATTAACGAATTTCTCCGTTACATTTTTCCTGTTATGGACAGGAAGCAATATGTATATCATTACTTCACTCGATCCAACGGCATTCATAGATAGTCCCAATCGTAAGATCTCCTTGTCATGGACCATGGTATGAGTGTGTTCTTAAATTTTTCTCTGACGATCTCCAATTCCTCGTCAGTAGGTTCGGAATGAAAACCCCATTTTTCAAGAAAAAACCCTTCGACCTTGTCGATATCCTCTTTGATGATATCCCACGACCTTGTGTTCCCGCCGGCCTTATTTCCCCTGAAATGAAAATATTCGATATCGGGGACCCAGATATTCGGAAAATTGAGCCGGAGCGCCCTTAACCCCCAATCCTCATCCACCAAAAGAGCGTTCCCGGTCCCCCAGTCATCGCAATCCCCTATTTTATTCAGTGTTTCCATACGTATAAGCACAAAGTGGTTGAAAGGGGCGTGACATCGGACGATACCCGCGGGCATATCAGCGACAAGACCCCTTATCCTGCCGACGGGTTTGGGATATGGCAGTGTTTTCCCTGTCAGCTTCCTTAACGAATAATTACAAAAATGATAAAATGTGTCCGCAAGTGGCCCCCGCTTCCACCAGTTTTCGGGAAAAACATGGAACTGGAATAATTTCCTTCTGTCCCAGCCATTTTCTTGCCTATGGTCTATATGATATCCGGACCTTACAGACGGGCTAAAATCGCCATATTTCCACCCGGTATCCGTAAAGCTCACCCACCCGACCTCGCGGCCTAAACGTTCAAGATAACCACTCACTTTACCATAGAAATCCCCTGTCAAAAGCTCTATATCGTCATGGGACTTTACAAAATACCTGCACGCTCCGGCTTCTCTTATGGCGGCATTGATAAAAGACGCCCATGAAACATTTTTTTCCTGAAAAACCCTGAAATTCCCGCTATGTATCGACACATATCTTTTCACAAAACGGCTGACAGCCGGGTCAATGTTCAGACCCAGCGAAATAAGCACTCGCCAATCACAAGCGCCGATATTACGCCTAAAGGAATCGAAAGCCCTCCCGACGAGTTTTACTGATGAACCCGGAGACCCTACCCTAATGGCGATGATCAGATCATTCATTTCCATGTCCCGATATATCCATGTATTTACAAGAGTTCTTTACCGTGACGTGGTGGGCTGTATAAAAATCCCGTTTATCCTTCTCATTAGCGAATACCAAAACCCCTCCCAAACCCAGGATCTCCCCTTCATAATCCCGGAGCCCCAGGCTCGAGAACGCCGCTACCCTTTTAAATCTATTCATGACAAGTTCCACCGGAATATATCTGGATACCTCCCTGGACATCGCCTTGACGCGAAGTCCATCCAGACAGCTTTTATAGCTATTAGGATGGCTTTTATGATAAAGGTTCATCCCCTTCCCAATTAATGCCAATAGAACAGTCTCAAGTTTTTTACCCGTCTCCGTCACATCCACGCCCTTTATGTCCTGCATCGGATAATCCACTATCAAAAGACTGTTGGGTAAAACATCCTCAAGTCCTTTTATCCTGGGTCCCAGCGCGCCGGAAAGCTCAGCCCATTCGCGCCCGCCACGCCTCGCCATGGCCGCATCATCATAACCATACATTTTAGCCCTATGTCCTGATATTTCTGATATTTTTATCTCGAATCCATATAAAACCCTCATGAGGAAGGAGTATTTGATCGTTTCTTTCAGATTCGGCACTACAGGCTTTTTCATGGCGTCCATATGTTTATCGGAATTGATAAATATGATCGTTGCTCCCCTTTTCCTCAAATGGTCTATCAGAAAAAAGAATGCCATCGTATACAAGTTGCAAAAATAATAAACTTTGCCTGCCTCACCCGCGAGGAAAGGGAAAGTATCATTCAACCAGCGCCTGACCTTGGCCGGGTTCGAGATAAACAAAAAACCGCTATCGACCTCGTCAATGTTTATAATTTCGGTCGTATTCGAAACTATGACTTCGCCGAGAAAATCGAACAAGTCACGGTTCGCGAGGACTACTACCCGATTTATCTCATCCTCGCGGAACACATTGAAAAAATCCTTAAGGCACACATACGAGGACACGCAAAATATGTTCATTTTACCGGCCATATTACACCTAAAGGATTTTCGCTATCTCGGTCATGTGCCTGAACCCGGGGCATTTCTCCAGAAGCTCGGCATAAGATCCGGAACCCGCGAGCCCCCCTTTTTCCAGAAAAAATATCGTATCACAATTCCTTATAGTCGTGAGCCTGTGGGCTATCATTACAACGGTTTTCCTCGCAGTTATCTCTAACAGGACCTTCATGAACATGCGCTCGGTTTCATTATCCAGAGCCGCGGTCGCCTCGTCCATCACCAGAACATCCGGATCATGGTACAGCGCCCTCGCTATGCCGACACGCTGTCTTTCCCCTCCGGAAATACGCGTACCTTTCTCCCCGATAACGGTCCCTATTTTTTCCGGCAAAGAACGGACGAGAGCCTCAAGCTGTGCCATCTTCAAAACGTCCCACACCCTCCCCTCGTCTATCTCGCCCTCCGGAACGCCGAAGGCGACATTGGCCTTGATCGTATCATCGGAGAGATATATGTCCTGGGGTATATACCCGATCTGTCTCTGCCACCCCGCGATATTCCCGGCCACGTCCGCTCCATCCACGCAAACGCTTCCGGCCGTGGGCTTTAAAAGGCCCAGTAAAATATCCACCGCCGTCGTCTTCCCTGCGCCCGAAGGCCCTACGAACCCTACGACTTTCCTCACGGGTATATTTATGGATACAGTCTTAAGGGCCAACCCCGCTGATCCTTCGTACCTAAAAGAAACATTCCGAAATTCTATGTTCTTCTCGAACGCCGTTTTAACGAAAGTACCGCTCCCCGGGACCATATCCGCCGACCTTTCGCAATCAACGAGATCCCGGTATATCCGGTTAAAAGACGGAATATAAAAACGTATTGTATTGACCGATGTGCTTATCCTGGTAAGGCTCGGCATAAGTCGGGCGGCGGCCACTGCCAGCATCGAAAGCCTGAAAAGAACACCCCGACTGTCAGACCCGCTCATCAGAAGACCTATCATGACGAGAAGCACAAGGGCCACCGCGACCGTCTCTATGTAGAACCTCGGAGCCTGAGTGATAACCTGTTTAAAATGGGCCGCGCGGATGACTTCCTTAAAATGATGGGAATATGCGTCGCTGAAGAAGTCCTCACAGCCTAATATTTTTGTCTCTTTAATGCTGCCCAGACCCTGGTTAACGTTCTGGATAGTCTTGCCTATATGGTACTGCTGCATCTCGCCATGCGCCCGCAATTTTTTTCGTACAAGGACATAAAACAACAGCATGGAAAGCGCCAGAACGGCTATCACGCTCCCTGAAATAACGAAACTCGTCCATAAAAGCGCCGCGCAGATGATGATAACTACCGCGCCCTCCGTAAATATAAGCAGTATAGGCCACAACAGACCCTGCGACAGGACAAAGACGTTCTGGATATTCCGCAAAAGCTCGGCGGAGTTCCTCTGGAGATGGAACGTATAAGGGCTTAAAAGATATGAACGATAAAGCCTGGATGAAAGGCGCAAACACTTCCTATTCATAAAAAGGCTCTGGAAATGGACGGCCAGGCACAGGTAAAGGTTCTTGACAACGAACACCGCGATAAGCCCCGCTCCGGCACATATCATGAACCCGTTGAATGAGCCCCCGGAAAAACGGACAAATATCCCGTTTAAAAATGGATTTGAGTTAACGAGCTCTGGTCTGTTAAGCAACGCTATGAACGGAAGAAGCGCCCCTATGCCTATGACCTCGAAGCACGCCCCAGCAAGTATCATGGCCAAAAGGCAAAAGATCCCGATCTTCTCTTTACCGTCGAATATATCCCAGAGTTTCGCTAAGAGGTCCTTCATGATCTATGCTTCATGAGAAATGATCGATCGTCTTTGAAAGAGATCTGGCCTGATCCCCCATTTCCTCATCGTTCTTCTGATTGGTAGTAAATTGCATGAGTTGAGGCTGGATCAATTCGGCGTTAGGGCATATCCCCTTATCCGTAACCATCCTGCCGCCAAGGCCTATCGACCTTAACAGCTTTTTCACGTCATCGATGCAATCTTCCTGGTATGTGAGCGCCCACGCCGCGTATATCCCGTCCCCCCCGTTCTCCACATGTTTCTTTCTAAAATCAGTCCATTTAATATCCTGGCGCAAAAACCTGAGACCAAAGGTAAAATATGAGTTCCTGTCGCCCGCGGGAACGGATTGCGGCTTAAGCCATTCATACCCGGAAATAACGTCCAGATATAGCCCCGCCATCTTCTCCCTTTTCTCAACGAACCAGTCCAGCTTTTCAAGCTGAGCCAGGGCCAGCGCGGCCGCGACCTCGGATAACCTGTACATGAACCCGAACATGTCATGCCGCTTATAAGCCGGGTCCTGGAACAGATTCTTGTCTATGCGGACTTTTCCGGACAGCGCGCTCGCGTTACGGAAACCTATCGAGCTCAATTTCCTTATCCTGGTCGCGAGAGCTTCATCATTCGTGGCTATTATCCCACCATCGCCGCATGTCAGGTGTTTCGAGTTCTCGAAACTCCAGCTGCCGACATCGGCGGTAGTTCCGCCTATTTTACCGCGGTGCGTCCCGAGGAAACACTGAGCGCTGTCCTCAAGGACCTTCAAATTAAATTCCCTGGCGATATTCATTATCTCGGTCATGTTACATACCTGCCCATAAAGATGCACGGGCATGATAGCTTTAGTCCGGGATGTGATCTTTTTTCTTACATCGGCCGGATCAATGAGAAAAGTATCCTTATCAACGTCCGCGAAAACAGGGACCGCATTGCAATAAAGCACCGCGTACATGCATGAAATGACCGTAAGCGCCGGGATAATGACCTCATCCCCGTATCCAACCCCTAAGGCCACGAGCGCCGCGTGAAGCGTCGTCGTGCCGGAATTGAATGTCACGGCGTATCTCATACCAAAGCGCTCGGCGAAAGCCCTTTCTATCCTTGAATTCATGTTCCCGGAAGTCCCGCTCGCGAAACCGGAATCAAGCACCTCATTGATATACTTTCTTTCCCTTTCATCGAACCGCCAGGAGAGATCTCCCATGATACCCGTCACCTCCGTCTAATGAGTTCCGCGCTTTTTCATTATTTCCTCTATGATTGCAAGGTCCCACTCATCGTCCACCTCGTAATTCTGCCACCTCTCTATAAAAAGAGGGATAGTCCTGGCCGTATCGAACGTTCTTGCCCTGCAAAAGGGCCCGACCTTCGCGAGATACAGAACTCCATACGGGAAGTAGGCTTTTCCCCTGTCCTGGCGGCGGTAGACAGCCTTCAGCCCCGAATACGGCAGCATCCTTCCGGAGCTGATCTTTTTCGCCAAACATGGATGCTCCAGGTGTATTTCACCCAGCGTCATGAGATTGTCCATCCCAGGCTTCCCGATCAATTCCTTTATGCCATTATCGATATCCTCATCCCTTCTTAACGGCGAAGTAGGCTCCAAAAGGGCGATGAAATCGAACGATACCCCTTTCTTCTTAAAATGCCCCAGAGCATGAAGTATGACATCGGAAGCTTTCGCGGTATCGGACGCCAGCTTTCGCGGACGGATAAAAGGGACTTCCGCCCCGCACTGAACGGAAATATCCGCGATCTCACGGTCATCCGTCGAAACGACCACTTTGTCGGCATATTCGCTTTTCATAGCCTGCTCTATCGTCCAGGCTATGAGAGGCTTGCCCCCCAGATCCCTGATATTTTTACGGGGAAGGCCTTTACTCCCGCCCCTGGCCGGTATAAGAGCCAATATTTTTTTTCCTTTGTACATTGTCATCCCTTACGATCTTTTTTTCGTTAACCTTTAAGACTGTCGCTGACAAGCCTTATATCGCACCGGGAACTGCATTTGTAATTGCCGGGAAATCCACCGTATATGTGCCGCTTCCTGAATTCCTCATAGCGCTTTCCATTCCATATTTCCCCGAGAGTCTCGGTAGAAACGTTGCCCATGACCATCTCGGCATTGTAGTCCTGCGTACAAGGGACCACGGACCCGTCGGCCATGACCGTCAGGGACATCCACGGGAATTCGCAATACTGCGACTCGTAATGCGATCTGCATTCAAGTTCCTCGGACCCTTCATAAAGCCATCTATTGTCCTGGCTTTTCACATAGGCATACACCGGCTCCTCCCGCCATAAGCTCAGAAAATCCTCGCACATCTTTTCCATATGCGGTCCGGACTCAAGAGCCAGCATCACAACGGTTATCTTTGTTTTAATGGCCGGATCTCTCTCCTTGATACTTATCAGCTCCTTGACCTTCCTGTACGAATCTGTGAAATTGCTTTTTTCACCTCGTATCTTTTTCTCAGTCAAATCGTCCAAGCTGTCCATAGAAAATTTAATGACGCCAAGACCGTTTTTCATCATTTCGGCGACTTTCTCCACCTTTATGTTCGCCGGCATACATGAAAAGTAAGTAGGCACACCCATCCTCGTACATGCTTTTATCCTTTCACCTATATGCGGATCAAGAAGAGGGTCGCCGAACCCATGCAGAACAAGATATCTTGAACTAGTATAGAAATAAAAAGCGTTCTCACTCATCTCCGAAGGATAAATAGAATATGTCCTCTGAATAAACCCGTCAAAATCGTCCAGGTCCTCTCCGGTGAAAGGTTTGATCTGTGACAAGACCTTTTCAAAAAGCTCCATGTCCATAGTCTTGATGGGGCGATCCATAAGAGTCGTACGCGGACACATGATACAAGTCATGTTACATACGTTAGTAGTTTCGATATTAAAAACGGCCGGCAACCTTGAACGCTCGCGCTCGAAAAACGCGGCTATTTCTTCCTCACCAGGTTTTTCATCCGGACCGGTTATCCTTCTTTTTATATCCCCGCAAACCCTGAAAAACCGAATATCATACATAACTATTCCCCGCCGGAGCCGTAAGGCTAAACTGTATCGACAAAATATTTCTGAAGTTTCACATCCCAGAACCCGGGCCTTTTTACCGTCCTGATGAACCGCTCGGCGCTTTTACCGTCGCCGAAGTGCATTGACCTTTTCTTTTTTATCCCGGGCACCTTATTGATAGCCGTAAGAATGTCTTCTTTTGATCCCAGACAATTAATTATGGTATCGCATAAATAGCGCCGCTCCTGGCGGTTCCCGATATTGACGCTCGGAATAGAATATATCGGCGCTTCTCTTATGCCCGCGCTGGAGTTCCCGATTATGAACTCGCAATGTTTAAGAAGCACCAGAAAACTCTCGAAACGCGTCGAAGGGAATATCCTAAAACGCGGATTACCCCTATAAAGCTCGATCTCCTCAATAATAATGTCAGCCCCGGGGTCATTGTTGGGATATATGAGAATATAGTTCCTTCCCGACTCGATCAAAGACTCCATGACCGCCCTGAAATCTCTCAGAAGGTTGTGAAGATTGTGGCTGACCGGATGATAGATGCACATGGCGTATTTATCTTTGAACGGTATAGCGTAATGCCTTTTCACCGTATCAAGAGCAGGAAGGCTATCGGAGACCATCAAATCTATATCTGGAGACCCTATCACATTTATACTTT
The DNA here is from genome assembly GCA_015231405.1 of Candidatus Omnitrophota bacterium. Classification (GTDB taxonomy): domain Bacteria; phylum Omnitrophota; class Gorgyraeia; order Tantalellales; family Tantalellaceae; genus JADGBR01. Next base: position 92,505 of record JADGBR010000004.1, read on the forward strand.
TGGGGTCCTCGCCCATGCGTAGAAGCCTTTTACGCGCCTCATCATTAGCCGCGAAATGCACATGCGCCAGTTTCGAGACGGCATGCCTGATAGACTCGTCGATCGCCCCGGAAACCTCTCCTCCTTCAATGTGCGCCACAAAGAAATTATTCAATACCCCTGAAATAGCCCCGGCGAGAGCCTCGGTACGGTCGCCGTGAATGACCAGCATGTCCGGCTTCAAAAGATGCAGGTAATTGCCCAGGCCCTGGACGGTATTGGTAAATATCGTATCCAATGAGTCACCGAGTTTCTGGTTGATGAAATAATGTATTTTCTTAAAACCCCTTTTTTTGACTTCGCTGGCGGTGTTCCCGTATTTTGGGAGCATGTGCATGCCTGTAACGAATATGTACAGCTTAAACCCCCGTTCCTTTTCTAACGCGTGCATCAAAGGCCGTAATTTCCCGAAATCGGCCCGAGACCCGGTAAGGAATAAGATCTTTTTAACCATTAGTATCTCTCCACTTTAACTGTGAATCCATCGCGATGTTATCCTTCGCTTTTTTCCCAAGCAGACTTTTGAAAGATACTGCCTTAATCTCGCCGGTACCGGGGCGTTTCACCCAGATATTATCGGGAGTAAATTTCTCGTTTTTCTTTATGTCGCGTATCGCCACGACGGAAGCGTAGGCGAAATTTATGACAGGCATTTCCTCAGACAATATCTCTTTCTTTCCTCCCATGGCCTGCCATACCGCTTTCGCCCCCTTCACAAGCTCCGATAGCTCTCCCGGTTCGATCGAGATAGAAATATCCGGGCCCGGCCATTTTCGGCTAACCGTAAAATGTTTTTCCAAAACACACGCTCCGAAAGATACCGCCCCCAGGCATGTATATATCCCCTGGGAATGGTCGCTCAATCCCACCGGAAGTCCAAAGATATCCATCAGCTGTCCGATGGCCCCCAGCCGGACCTTTTCATAGGGTGTCGGATATATAGAAGTACAATGCATGAGCATGACCGGAGTTTTATACTTTCTGATAACTTTCAAGGTTTTGCCTATGGAGCCGATATCATTCATCCCGGTAGAAAGGATCATCGGCTTGCCCTTTTTAGCTATATGTTCAATAAGAGGGAGGTTATTACATTCTCCGGACCCTATTTTAAAAGCCGGAACGTCCATCCTTGAAAGCCTGTCGGCGGCTTCCCTGGAAAACGGCGTCGACAGGTACATTATATTATTTTTTTCACAGTATTTCTTGATACGCTTTTCCTCATCTTCACTTAATTCACAGCGCTTGATTATATCCCATACGCTTTCACTCGATAATTTACCGGGCTTGGCTTTGGATTTTATCATTTCGGCCTCGGCAATATGGGATTGGAACTTAATGCAATCCGCTTTAGCGATGACGGCCGCGTCTACAAGCTTGAGCGCCTTATCAAAAGAACCTTCATGGTTTATCCCGGCTTCAGCGATTACAAAAGGAGGATGCCCCGCCCCTACTTTCCTATCCCCAATTCTCATATTTTTCATCATTTCACCCCATTTGATCGGCAGAATCGTTTAAATCGTTTAAAATGCTTTTAACGCAACTATTATATTTAATTAAACCCTTTTGTCAATTGCCAACAGATCAGTTGACCACTTAATAAGCAATTAGGCTCAGGTCTTTAATCGAGAGGGATTTCACCATCCAGATACTTTTTAAAATTCTCATAAAAATGGATCTGCCGATCCTTTCTGAAATCAGGCATATCAATGCAGGTATTAGAATCGCCGATAATATGGTCCTCCGGAATATACCCAAGATCCACTGCCATTTTTCTCATTTCCGTCCCTCTGTAAGGCTGAAAATAATTGATAGAAATGCTTTTCGGCCGTATCTTTCTCAAAAGATCTATCGTTTCCCTGAACATACATTCTTTTTCATAAGGCATGCCGATAATGATGTTAGCCGTAGTCCTTATGCCGTGTTTATGGACAATATCAAAAGCCTCGATTATCTTTTCGTTGCTCATATATCTTCTCATGTGTGTTTTTCTCAGTTCCACGTTGCCGTTCTCTATCCCTATGCCGATGGAGGAAACATTGGCATCTTTTAACTTCTTTATGTAACCCTCACTTATTGTTTCCGGCCTGGTCTGGATGTAAAACGGCAAACCTATCCTGGACTTATATCTTTCACAGAACAGGTCAAATCTTTCGGGAGGCATACCCAAAAAATTATCATCTATGAAGAACACCAATTCCAATCCGTACCTATCCTTTACCATTGAAACTTCGTCCATGGTCCTATCAATATCCCTGAATCTGAGGAAGTCGCCTTTTTTCTCATATAGTTCCTTCAAACTCGCGGTGCAGCAAAACGTACAGTTAAATGGACACCCTCTCGCTAACTCAAAAAAACCTGTTCTGAAAAATGAGCCGCAATAAGGCTTGTAGTAATGTCTTTTGTCGAAAATGGACCAATCCTGAAATGAAAGAGTGGCCATATCCTTTAACGGCCTTAACGGATTTTTTATTATTTTCCCTTCTTTCTTGACCCACAGGTTCTTTATCGCGGCATGGTCCCGCCCTTCAACCAAACTTTCCGCCAGTTCTACAAGAGGATCCTCCCCTTCCCCGACACACACAATATCTATTCCGTCATTATTGATCACCATATCAGGACACATCGTTACCGTTGGTCCGCCGGCAATAACCGGAACCTTCACCGTCTTTCTAAACTCCCCGAGAAGTGCTACGACGAATTTATAAGATACGTCAATTATTGTCACCGCGATAAGATCCGGCCTAAAATCGTCAACCGCTTTCTTGAACAACTCCGGTATCTTTTCCGGGACCGTAGGATCCCAGTAATCCCCCCAGTATTTCAAGTGATCCGCTTTTAAAACTCCCCCATGTTTTTGCCTGTACAAATGGGTCTTTGGAGGGGCTTTTAAAAATGTTGTGTCGAAGCACGCGGTTTCGAACCCGGCGGCCTTAAGCCCCCCCGAAAGCAATGCCAAACCGTTAGGAATACCGCCATCCCCTTCGGTATTGGGATACAAAAAAAGGACCCGCCCCTTAATGTTAAGCATATGAAACTAAGTCCCCCGACTTCCTGTAAAGTTTATCAAAAAGACCGGCATCGTAATATCTAAACCGCTTGATATCGTATTTCTCGTTCACCGTTCTATCGCATATTTCCTTCAGTAACACGGGATCTATCTTTTCGGAAGGCGCGATAAAGGATATGACTTTCCAAACCTGTTCATAAGGCCTCTCAATGAGACTCTGGTACGGAATAAAAACTGTTTTCGGGTTCTTATTTTGAACCACCCATTTTCTCATGAACCTCTTCCATTCAACAAGCACCGGCGGGGTAACTAACAATAGGTTATACCTCAGACACTTTTTAATTATTCCCGTGATTTTTGAGTGATACAAAAGAACCGCCATAGCTTTCACCAACAAGTTTGACTCGAAAGTCCCCCCGAACACCTCCCTAAGCAGATACGAATGCCAATGGTCAACGCTGATCTTAATTGACGGATCCGACTCTAATGCCCCCTTGGAAACGTAGTTGTACAGAGAAACCAGCGTTTCAACCGGGTCACGGTATTGTACTATATACCTCTTAAACGGGTCATTTGGCAATTTAAGATCAAAATCATGATTTTTCTGGAAGTTAGTGACTGATTCGACACAAGGAGTCCGTCCACAGTGGCTATAGTTTTCGCAGTAATGAAACCGGCCGGCATGTATTATGTTTCGGCACTGAGCGGCTGTGCTTACGTCTCTGATCTCCGGATAATTAATATCGCCGCTGAAATATTTCAACAGACAATTGACAAGCAAGTGGTGCCCGCTACGCGGAAAACTAACGCAAATGACCTTTTCTAACGACATCCCATCCCTGATTACTTTATGTATATGAAAACCTGATCCCCGTAAAAATTTGTTTCATTATTATACGAAAAAGATTATATTAAGTCTATGTCTTACGACCATCCTTTTCCCGTTATGCGCAAAAGGCTAAATATTTATGTTCAATAAACTTCGTTCCAGGGTCAAAAGAACCTTACTAAAGTTATTCGAAATTTTCTCCAATAAGGTCCTTGACCCGGATCGTATCAGAGACCCTTTCTACAGACAGAAATTCCTGACAAACAATTGCGGTCCTTTGACTATTTTTGATGTAGGGGCGTATATCGGGACCGTCGCCCTTGGCTATAACGACATTTTTCCGGGATCGGAGATACACTGTTTCGAACCCTATCCCGGTAATTATAAGAAACTTTGCGAAAATGTTAAAGGTCGTCCGTCGATCAAACCTTTCCAGCTGGCTGTTTCCGACAAGGATTCATCCGTTGACTTTTTCGTTAATAGCGGGTGGGAATCGACCAGTTCATTGTTCGAACGCTCGCAATATGGCCGGAGGTATTACCCGAACGGAGCCGATTCCTCCTCGCGGATAGAGGTCCGGGCTATAACGTTAGACTACCATTGCGAAAAGAACGCTATTAACAAAATTGATATCCTTAAAATGGACATCCAGGGTGGCGAATTATCCGCATTGCGAGGGGCTCAGAAACTTCTGAAAGGGAACAAGATATCCGTGCTTTTCCTGGAAGTGATGTTCATCCCCCATTATAAGGATGCCCCCCTGTTCCGCGATATCGAACAGTTCCTGGCCCAATACGGATATTCCCTGTATAATATTTATTCTCTATCACATGGGAAGAACGGTCAACTCAGGCACGGAGACGCGATTTTCGTTAGCGAAATGATACGAAATAATGTTTTGGATAAATTTCACAATGAGCCATAGAAAAGCACTTTCACATTACATCTTTGGGATCCGAAGCATTTTTGCCATTTTGATAAATCGCCGTCATCTCTTTAGCCAATATTTCGGCGATCATTTCGCACCCGGAAATATTATAATGGCAGCCGTCATAAAAGACCGAGGTATCCTTAGGCAGCATTGAGGCAAGATCGACGTATGGGATCCCCTCCTGCCGGCATACTTCTATCAGAGCGCTGTTGTAAACGTCCAGGATCTTCCCGAGAGCTTCTGTCGTGTACGCCTCACCCGGACCATTGTGCTGCCAAAGAAGTTCTTCAAGGTCCGGGGGCAGATCTTTTCGCCACATAGAGGGTTGTGTGAGCATTAACAGCTTTTGATCTCTGACCTTACACATATCTATGATCTTTTTTAAATTGCTTTTATAAACACGGACAGATTCGTCCAGGCCCTCGGGCAATCGGTCGATCGCGCGATTTTCCAGGGCTTTCTTTCGCATTTGTCTCGCGGTATCGAACCAGCGCCCGCTCGGATCCTGCAGGACGGTTTCAAGACAGAAATAATTCAAAAAAGCGTTCCTGCATTTGGCAAACAGTTTCATATCCCTGTAATAGATCTTCCCGCGGGCAGAAACCGTTTTGATATTTGCTTGAGACCTGATCTCATAGTTCCTCCTCAAAAGAGTTCCCATGTCATTTATACCAACCAGCATTATTACCCAATCGAACTTGTTCGCCCACCGATAATTACGGAGAAGCTCCATATGGTTCAAGGTAAAATGCCCGCTCCTGCCGGCATTCCCTACAAAAACTTTTTTCCCGAGTCTGTCCGCAAGCTTATCCTGTAATCTCCAGGGCCAGGTTAGTTTATCGCTCACGTACAAACACTCAGCAGTGCTCCCACCCGCGACCAGTATCCTGATATCTTTTTTTTCAATATCAACCTCAGGTCCCCTTAAGTTTAAATTATTAACCGAAAGCTCAATCTTTCCATCAATACCAGGCATAACTCCGGTGGCAGCATAACTGATCCTGTGTATTCGCGGCCATGGGATATACGCCTCCGGTTTAAGTCTGAGATACTGTTCGCAGAGAAATATCGACAGGATCAATGAATACGTTATCAGTATCAAACGGACAAGCTGTTCCTTATTTTCGCGAAAAAGGAACAGGCAACCAAGATAAAGAGTAAGCACCACAAAAATCAATAGATCGAATTTCTCGAACGTTTTATAGGAATTTTTCACAATGGCATATAGCACCAGCGCTTCATGAATGAAAACAGGAATCAACGCCGCCAAGATTAGAATTGTTTTAATATTTTTTTTCATTATGCTGCCTGCGTCGTCCAGTGCCGTTACTTCCCCTATTAAACTCGGCCTTTATTTACGTATCGTCCAGAAATCACCTGACAGGGTCTCCAGGTACTCGAAAGGCATGGTGAAATAACCTTTCAGACCCCAATCCTCGCCCCAGGAGTTACGCACGGTGAAACGTTTCTTTTTACGGTCGTATCCGACGGCCATTACAGCATGGCCGCCCAGCTGGGTCTCGTCCTCTTTCGGCATGGGGACTATGCCGGTCCGCGCGACTTTCGCGGACTCGAAACTTTCGTATACGGCGAAACCGAAAACGAAAGGGTATCCTTCCGCGAGACAGGCTAGCATTTCATTTGTCGTACTTAGACGATGATACGCCTTTATCGAACGTTTTTTGCCTTCATCGTAACATTTCTTAGGAGGTTTTTTCGCGAATTTGGATATCACGTAGGGCCAGAGTTTTTCCCGGCACGCGCCTTCGTTCTTCAGGGTTTTGATGCCGTCGCGGAGAGACGCGCCTGAGTCCGAATCTATCGTGCCCATCAGGGCCCTTTCGTTATAATACACGAACAGCCGGCTGGCGTCCTCATATTCGCCGTCTATTTTCTTATCAAGAAATTCAAGGTTCCCCGCCAGAGCCTGGGACGTACAGCTCCCGAGAGCTTCCTGGTCCTCAACAGCGGAACAACCCTCCCGGAGGTCGACTTTTTCCGGCAGCTTAATGACGGGCTTAATAGCCTTGTACAGATAGTCCCTCTGGTCCGGTATATCGGGCACCCAGCCGTAGTTCCTTGCTCTCTCCATACCTTATACCCCCCCTTTTTCTAATTTACAATATCACATGGTGGCAATTATCGCCGAATTTGGATCGCTTGTCATCAATTTTCCGAACTGACACTACTTGTATCTATGAACACTCTATCCATATTTTACCACCTATCCGCCTACCCGCATAAATATTCATCATGTTTGGCCGACGCGTCATTTACATTCAGTTTTATACCCCCTACCATACGGATCAATGGGTCATTGTCCCAGTTCACCCTCTTCTCCCGGGTTTTCAAGAACTTGTCTATCGCCTCTCTTATAAGCTCTGAGACTGCTAACTGTTTGCGCTTAGCCTCGAGCTTAAGCATCCTCATCTGGCTTTCCTCCAGATATATCTGTGTCCTATGCAACGCTCCTCTCTCATTACGCCCTCCTCTTATACGATGTTTCACAAAATCTCGGCCTAATATCGTTATACATTATACACGATACATCATCCATGACCTTTTGGGAAGTTTGTACTAGTTCAGTTGTGGAACGGAACACCGTCATTGCGAGGAGCGAAGCGACGAAGCAATCCCAACACTCTCATTAGAGTACCTTTTAATTCCTTCAGTTCTTTTTCATATTGGCTGCAATCCTTGCAACCGGTCAAATGATATGCTCCCTTTTTGCATGGAGAATATCATAGATATTTCAATTCGCAAGTATTCGGATATTTTTGCAGGGATTGCTTCGTCGGCCTGCGGGCCTCCTCGCAATGACACCAAGGCGCCCTTATCGCTGCCATAACTGAACTTTTACCCCATAGGGATTTACCATCTCCACGCGACGCCGGCGTTGATCGTTGTTTCGGCGCCGGATGCCAGGATGGAGAGGAAGGCCTGGCCGTCGCCTTTCAGGATGTTGTGGGATAATTTTAGTTCGATGCCGATGTCCCTGTTCTCCGGGTCGTTCTTCAGCCGGAAAGAAACGGTGTTGTTTTCGAGGAGCCTGATATCGGCGCCGAAGACTATCGTTCCCGTCCTTTTATCGCCGTACCGCGCCTCGAAAGCCAGGCCCAAGTCCCTTTTCAAATACCATTTGCCGGATAAAGTTATTATCCGTTTTACCGGATCGGCTTTTGAGACCAGTCCGATCCCGGCCTCGTAGCGTATATCCCCTTCCCTGAAGACCCCCGCTCCGGTCTTAAATGAGAATACCGAATCCGTATCCCCGCTGAGCGCGTATGTGATGCGGAACTTCTCTTTTACGACCCAACGCCCGGCGAAGACAAGCGTATGGGTCTGGCTCTTTTTCCTAATGAGAGCTTTCTCTTCGTAACGATAAACTAACTGGAAGTCGTCGTTCATATCCCATGCGCCCATAAAAGTGAGGATGTCGTACCTGCCTCCCTCTTTTCGCGCGTGGAACGTTATCCTGTTATTATCGTCAGCTTTCCAGGACCCGCCGAGCTCGAGAACATAGATCGAACGCGTGTGCTTTTTTGTCACCGTCGTGACGGCGAATAAAAGGGAATTGCCTTTAACGTCGAGGATATCGCCCTCGAGGGTTATTTTATCGCCGAATGTTTCACGCGAGGATTTGTCCAGGGTAAGAGAGAGAGCGTGGTCATCCGTTAAAGCCCAATCGCCCGTCAGCCTGAGCTGGTTCGGGATCTCCATGCCTTCGGGGAGAGGCGCTTTAATACGGTAGGTGAGTTCGTTATTCCCGTCGACCATGAACCGGCCGTCAAGCACCTGCCTGAATTCGGGGAGATCGCTTTTTTCGCCGTAGCTGTTAAGGACCAGCCTGTTATAGGGGTCTATTTCGTAGCGTATCCGCGGCACGCGATCTCCTCCCGGATGTTTAGGATCGTCTTGAATAAAATTCCCGTATTTTCTCCGCGACGCGCCTGGCATTGTCCTCGGGCATATCGGGATAAATGGGAAGGCTTAAGATCTCGCCGGATATTTTTTGAGTATTCTTAAGGCTTTTGCCGGTCCTGGCACTGCCGCTATAGGCCGGCTGGAGATGTACGGGTACGGGATAATGGATAGCTGTCTGGATACCATTATCGGATAAAAAAGCCCTTAGCTCTTCCCTTCTTTTAGAACGGATGACGAACTGGTGATAAACATGCCGGACATTAGGGGCCTCGTAAGGCAACACTATATCGAGCCCGGATAACATTTCTTTATAAATAGCGGCTATCCCTATCCGCCTGGAATTCTCCATGTCCAGATATTTTAGCTTCACCCGCAATATGGCCGCCTGTATCTCGTCGAGCCTCGAGTTCATGCCTTTCGACGCGCTCACATACCTTTCTTTCCAGCCGTATTCCCTCGCGGCCCTGACTTTATCGGCGAGAACGCCGTTATCCGTGACGACAATGCCACCGTCACCGAGCGCACCGAGATTCTTGGTCGGGTAAAAGCTGAACGCCGCCATATCGCCCATGGAACCGGTCTTTTTCCCGGAAAATAGAGCGCCATGGGACTGGGCGGAATCTTCTATCACTTTGAGGCCTCTTTCACGGGCGAAAGGAATGATCTTATCCATGTCCGCCGGATGTCCATAAAGATGCACCGGTATAATGGCCTTGGTTTTTTGGGTGAGGGCGCCTTCCATTTCGCGGATATCGATCGTATAAGTTTCGGGATCGACGTCCACTAGAACAGGCGCCCCGCCGGCAAGCTCGATAGCGGCGACGGTCGCGACCGCCGTATGTGAAACAGTGATGACCTCGTCGCCCGGCCCTATCCCTCCGGCCATGACGGCGAGAGCTACCGCTTCCGTTCCGTTAGCGACGCCGATCGCGTATTTCACGCCGATATACCCGGCGAACTCTTCCTCGAATTTTCTGACTTCACCGCCAAGGATATAGCACCCGCCCTCGAGCGCAATGGCGATAGCCTGTTCTATCTCATTTTTATGGCTCAGGTAATTCGCTTTAGGGTCGGCCTGTTTTATCATCAGATATAATTCCCCGCGTTCTCCCTGTAATAATCCAATGTCTCTTTTAGCGCCTGTTTCAGCCTGACTTTCGGCTTCCAGCGGCACTGTTTCGTGAACTTCGAATGGTCCGCGTAATAATCATCGATGTCTATTTTTTTCCGGTCGGCCGGGAATTCTTTTATTTTGTAAGAGCCTTCCCCGTTAACGGCGACGAGAAGTTCCGCGAGGTCTTTCAATTTGATGGACCCGTCCCCGCCCAGGTTGAAGATATTCCCCGCCGCTTTCTTATCCGACCCGGCTATCAAAAAGGCGCTGGTCGCGTCCCTGGAATAAGTGAAATCCCTTATCTGGTCCCCGCCCCAGACCTCGAAAGGCTTCCCTTCCAGAAGAAACCGTATCCATATGCCCAGGAATGTCTGCCGTGAGTCCTTGATCCTCATACGCGGACCGATCGTATTGGTCAAACGAAGCACGCATACCCTGATGCCGTATACCCTGTGGTAAAGCATATGGTACTGTTCCCCGGCCAGTTTATTGACGCCGTTGATATCCACGGGGCATAAAGGATGTTTCTCATCGACGGGAAGATATTCGGGCTTACCGTAGATCTGGCGGGTGCTGGCGTATACGATCGAAATACCCGGGTTATATTTACGGCAGGCTTCCAGGATATGCAGCTGGGCCCGCGCGTTGATGTCCAGGTCCGCGAGCGGGTCCGACATGGAATCCATATGGGAAGTCTGACCCGCGAGGTTAAAAAGATGGTCGACGCCCCTGACGAGATATTTCATGCTGTGATCGTCCCTCACGTCGGAAATGTTTATCTTTATCTTATCCGCAATACCCTCGACGTTAAAGAGGTTGCCGCCATATTCGGGAATGAGACTATCTATGACCACGACCTTAGCCCCGAGTCCGACCAGCTCGATGGCCAGGTTAGAACCTAAGAAACCCAACCCGCCGGTTATGAGCACCTTCTTGTTCTTATAATAATTTTTCATAAGCTGATGGACTTTTCTATTATTTTCCTGTATTTTACCAATACGCCGTTGTTTTGCAACAAATTATTCCATAATTGGAGCCTGATATGATAGCCGGTCCGGACCTTCAATGTATATTCTGTAGAGGCGCTCTGGATAAGACGCCGCGTTTTATCGTCACCGATAAGCTTGCCCTTGGCCGGAAAATACCCTACCGGTTCCACAGGTGTTCCCTCTGCGGATCGGATATACTCGCCGGAGGAGTGGACGAAGGCGAGAATTCGAAGACATATGAAGAGAACTACATGTTCAGCATGGATGAGAAAGGCGGACGCCTCCGAAAGGCGCTGCAAAAAGCGGAATGGAACCTCTTCTACAAGAGAACTTACCTTTCCGACGCGCGGCTCATCGAAAAGTACATGGGCGGGAGACGTTTCAGACTATTGGATGTCGGATGCGGGTCGGGCCTCCGTGTTAAATGTTTCGGGGAATACGGGTTCGACGCCCGCGGGATCGAGACATCACACCCGGCGGTCGAATACGCGGCCAACAAACTTGGCTGTGACGTAAGGCTTAGATCCCTCCGGGACTGTGTCATTGCGAGAGAGAGCTACGATATAGTCACATCTTACGCCGTGCTCGAGCATATTACCGACCCTTCGGTTTTTATCGCCGATCTCGTTAAATTGCTTAAGCCCGGAGGGCTACTGCTCTTAAGGGTCCCGCTCGCCGGATCGTTCCAGATGAGGATTTTCGCCGGGAGCCACAGCCTTTACAGGGAAGCTCCACGGCATGTCTGGATACCCTCATTTAAAGCGATGACGGAAAATATCGAAAAGTTCGGGTTGTCGCTTATCGGGCACCGGAGTGAGCCTCTTCTTAGCGCAGCCAGCCACGCGAGTTTGTCATTGTTCCCTATGGCCGCTAACGCTATCGCGGTAAAGGTCGGCTTAAGAGGGGTATTTTACAGGTTGGTTGGAGCACTTTTGGCCGTTTTCCCCGGAATACCTCTGGCGCTTGCCGATTCTTTCCGGGGCGTCGGGGCGCATACGGATTTTGTTTACAGGAAGTCCTAGGGTATATTATTATGGGGATTGCTTCGTCGCTTCGCTCCTCGCAATGACGGCGGTTCTTGACAGCGGTTTATGACGGCGGGGTATTACGCAATATGAGACTCTTTAAAATTCCTATCGTAAGGGAAATACTATGGTTATCCCTTATTTTTACTGTCGTCGCGGTGGCGAGGTTACCTAAGACGACCTTCCGGGAATGCGACGAGGTGGTCGAATATACGGTCGCGCAGGACGTCTCGCACGGAGGCATACCTTATAAAACCTCGTATGACCATAAAGGGCCTTTTCTTTTCTACCTCTACGCCCCTGTTTTTAAACTGTTCGGACCGAACATACTGGCGCCGCGGCTATTTACGGCTTTCCATCTTTCGGTGGCTATGCTGTTCATGTACCTGACGGGAAGAGCCCTTTTCCCGGGGAGGCTCAGGCTATTGCCGCCCGCTATCTACGGCCTGTATTCGATATCCCCGAACCTATTCATGTTCGAATCGCCGGCCGACCTCACGATGATGCTGCCTATCACGGTAGCGGCGTTCTTTTTCTTTAAATATTTTCTGCCGGATAAACATGAACCGAAATATATGTTCTTATGCGGGGTAATGGTCTCTATAGGTTTTTTTATTAAAGGATCGTGCGGCGCGACGTCGCTGGCTTTTCCCATCGCGCTTTTACTGGACAGGGTCATACGTAAAGAATACGGCTGGAAACGGCTATTATCGGAATACTCGATCCTCGCCGCCGGATTTCTCGTCCCGACGGCGCTGCTTTTCATCTTTTATTACTTCAACGGAGCGCTTAAAGAGCTTATCGAAGGTTATTTTCTCTACCACACGAAATATATCGCGGCCACTTCGAACCAGGAGGCCTCAACGAACCTGGCATATTTGATCAAGCATTTCATAAACTACAACCCGATCGTGGTAGCTTCTTTCTTCTCTTTTATCCTCATCCTCGCCTCAGGAAAGAATTTTCTCAAACAAAAAACCACTTTAACGGTGCTATCCTTAACTGTCATGTCCGTTCTCGGTATAGCCTTAAGCGGCAGATGGTCCGCAAATTATACGGCCCAGATGGGGCTGGGGTTCTCGCTCCTCATACCGCTCGGGTTGACTTCCCTCGCCACGAACGAAGCCGTTCTGAACCGTATCGCGAGGACCGGGGTGATCGCCGGGCTCGTACTCTGGTTCCCTTTCGCGGACATCGATAAGACTTTTTCCAGGGACCCGAGGTCTATAAACAACGATAAGATCGCCGAGTATATACGAGCCAATACTACCCGGGATGACACCATCTTCGTGTTCGGCGGGGATCCTGTCATCCAGCTCCTGGCAGACAGGAAAGCTCCGTTAAAATATTTCTGGTATCTCATCTATGTCAGCAACCGGAAGGGATTACTGGGCCTCTCGAACGAGACCATCCTGAAAGCGTTCGACGAACATAAACCTAAGATCGTGGTTTCGCATGTCGGCGTCATAGAAAAGACCAACCCCAGGAATCCCGCTTTTTTTCTTGGCGACTATATACGCAGGAATTACGTCCCGAAATTCAAGCTCGGCGCTTACATAATATCTACACCGAAATAGACTTATACCAGAGAATAGTCCTCTTAAGCCCTTCCTCGAAAGACATAACGGCTTTGAACCCGAATTCTTTCTGGGCTCTTCGTGTGTCCAGCATCCTTCTGGGCTGGCCGTCGGGCTGGGTCCGGTCCCATATGACCTTGCCTTTAAAACCCGCGAGGTCTTTTATGAGCAGCACCAGGTCCTTTATCTTGATCTCCCTCCCGGCGCCAAGGTTCACGGGGTCGGATTTCCCGTATCTTTCGGAGGCGAGAAGGATCCCGCGCGCGGCGTCTTCGACGTACAGGAACTCCCTCGACACTTTACCCGTTCCCCATACCGTCACTCGCTTCTCGTTCTTCTTTTCGGCCTCGACGAATTTCTTGATAAGCGCGGGGATCACGTGCGAACTTTTCGGGTTGAAATTATCTCCGGGTCCGTAAAGATTTACAGGAAGAAGAAAAATTGAGTTAAAGCCGTACTGGGCGCGGTAGCTCTGGGACTGGACAAGCTGCATCTTTTTCGCCAGCCCGTACGGGGCGTTCGTCTCTTCGGGATATCCGTCCCATATATCGTCTTCTTTGAACGGTACCGGTGTGAACTTCGGATAAGCGCAGACCGTTCCGATAGCTACGTATTTCTTGACCCCGGCATGCCTCGCCGCTTCCATAAGCTGTATACCCATTATGGCGTTATCGTAAAAAAGCTCGCCCGGATGTTCCCTGTTGTACCCTATCCCGCCGACATTCGCGGCCAGGTGTATCACTACGTCGGCCCCTTTAACCGCTTTCCGGCAATTTTCAAGGACACGGAGGTCCGAAGTCCCGATATCCGGGATCCTAATATTCTTCACCGGGACTTTATATTCATCCCTCAGCCTCCCCACCAAATGCCTGCCGAGAAACCCCCTTCCGCCCGTGATCAGTATCTTCTTGTTCAGCCAGAAGTTAGCCGTCATATTCTATATCCTCCTTACTATTTTAAATAGTAGCTCCTCCATTAAAAATCCCGCGCCCCGACATCGCGAACCCCGGGAAGCGGGGTGAAGCGATCTCTATTGGGATTGCTTCGTCGCCTTCGGCTCCTCGCAATGACGGAGCTGATCCAAAATTCTGTCATGGCAAAGGCCATTAGTGGCTATAATGCCGATATTATTCTCGAGCGACCGGTCGAAACTGAAGTCAAGGGGTTTGCCGGTTATGTCAGTCACTTTGCCTCCGGCTTCTTCTACTATTACGCACCCGGCGGCGTGGTCCCATATCATCTGCCGGTAGTCCGGGGTTAGAGGCGACTGCATCCTGAGATATGCCGAGACATCTCCTCTCGCCACGAGGGCGTATTTAGCCTGGCCGTCTATACGCGTATGCGGAGCTGATACTCCAAGCCGTCCATATAAACGGTCATGGGCGGCGTGATCGGTATGGGCTGATTCGAAGCTTTCGACGAATTTGAGTTCACCCGGATCTTTATCGGCCGAAACATGTATACTCCTGGATACCGATATGTCCTCTATCCATATCACCCGAGCGCCGCGGCGTTTTTCGGCGACGAAAATACAACCCTTCTTCCCGTCTTCGTAGTCGATGTTCGGACAGCCAAGCGCGCCGAAAAGGATCTCGCCGTTCTCGATCAGAGCCAGGGCTATGGCGTATTGGCCGCCCCTTAAGAACCCTTTGGTGCCGTCTATGGGGTCGAGCACCCATTTCCTGGACGGCCCTCTTTTATGATCGCAGTCTATCCACCGGGATATGTTCGCTAACGATACTTCCCCGGGGAAAATATCTCCGACAAGACCCACGATCTGTTCGACCATTTCATTATCGCCGGAAATAAGGCCGGAAGAGTGTTCTTCGGCTACGACGGGTTCTCCCGGAAAATGTTCGCGGAGTTCCCTGCATATGACGGCCTGGGAGGCGTAATCGGCGACGGTCACGGGGCTTTTGTCGGATTTCTTCTGGGACCGGTACAGGACGAGATCGGCCTGGACCTTTATGCAGATCCGCGACGCGGCGAGTACCGCCTTAACCGCTATTTCTGTCTCTTTTGTCAGCTCCGCCATAAGTCAGCCCTCGGATCTACATATACAGGTAATCAAGCCCCACTTCGCCCTTGTTCTCCAATAACTCAATATCGGCTTTCACCATTATCTCGACCAGTTCCGTGAATTTTACCTTCGGGGACCATCCCAGCTCTTTCCGGGCTTTGGATGGATCTCCCAGGAGCTGTTCTACCTCGGCCGGCCTGAAGTACTGGGGGTCGATCTCTATAAGGACCTTGTTCTTTTTCTTGCAAAGACCTTTCTCGGTAACGCCTTTACCCTGCCAGACGATATCTATCCCCGCGCATTTGAAAGCTTTCTCTGAGAATTCCCTGACGGTATGGTTCTCTCCCGTCGCGATGACATAATCCCCGGGTTCGTCCCTATCCATCATCATCCACATGGCCTCTACGTATTCCGGCGCGTATCCCCAGTCCCTTTTCGCGTCCAGATTGCCGAGATATACTTTTTCCTGAAGCCCGGCTTTTATCTTGGCAACCGCGCTGGTTATTTTGCGGGTGACGAACCGCGAGTCCCTTCTCTCCGATTCGTGGTTAAAAAGTATGCCGTTACAGGCGAACAAGCCGTAAGCCTCACGGTAATTCACGGTTATCCAGTACCCGTAGACCTTGGCGGCCGCGTACGGGCTTCTCGGGTAGAACGGAGTGGTCTCTTTCTGCGGTATTTCCATGACCTTCCCGAACATCTCGCTCGATGACGCCTGGTAGAACTTGGCTTTTATCCGCACCTCTCTTATCACGTCAAGGAGCCTTAAAACCCCGAGCGCGTCGGTATCGGACGTATACTCGGGCTGGCTGAATGAGACCCCTACATGGCTCTGCGCGGCGAGATTGTATATCTCATGCGGCTCTATCTTCTCGATAAGCCTGCTCAAATTGCTCGAGTCGACCATATCGCCGTAATGGAGATGGAACTTCACCCCTTTCTCATGCAGGTCCTTGTAAAGGTGGTCCAGCCTCTGCGTATTGAAATTCGACGCCCTCCTTATTATCCCGTGCACTTCGTAGCCTTTTTTGAGCAAGAGCTCCGCGAGATATGAACCGTCTTGGCCGGTTATGCCGGTTATCAGAGCTTTTTTCATTATTCACGACCTCCTCATTAAATACTCCAACTCCAAAAAAACGCGGCTAAACAGGTTTTTTCGCCACACAGAAAACCGACGATCCGAAGGGAAACGTAACCCTTAACAATAATTCATTCTCCAGGAACAACACGCCTTTCAGCATATCGTTAATAAAACCTGGTAATCTGTTCAACCCGGCGATGTTCTTTTTATGACAGAACGGGAATACCCTCTCCAATAACCGGCCTGCCAGAAGGACGGGAAACAGCAGCGAATCCCTGTAAGTTATCCTTTCAATGGCGAACCCGGCGTTAAGTACCTTCATTTTTACCTCACCCAGGGTATACCTGTGCTTCGCGTGAACAAGCTCATCGTGTTTCGCGGTCAGAAAAGAGAATGCCGGGACGTTGACTATAAATAACCCGCCGTCAGTCATGACCCTGAATATTTCCGACAATGCCGCCATATCGTCCCCTACATCCCTGTGGTACAACACACCCATCGAAACTACAACTCCGAAACTCGAACTTTTAAAAGGCAGCCCCGATACCGACGCCCGGGCAAGCCGCGTCAAATTCCTTTTTTTGCAGAAACGAAGCGCTTCGGACGATATATCGACCCCGTATGCCTCGCGCCTCCCTAAGGAAGCGAGCAGCCCACCCGTCCCGCACCCGGCGTCAAGGAGCTTTGTTCCGTACCAATTTCCGCAATATCCCTCCAAGGTCCTCGAAAGGAACCTTTTCTGGGCTTCATACCACCAGTACGAATCCTCAAGCTCATACATTTTAGCGTATTCCGGTATTTCCATCCCTCTCCCCGTGCAACCCCCTAACGACGTACTGGGGCGTCTGGTTGTTATATAGGAACAACCTTCCGATATATTCCCCCAGGAGGCCCAGCGTAAGGAGCTGTATACCGGAAAAGACCATGATGGCAATGATCAAGGACGGGTACCCCACGACCAGCCCGGGGTTTTTTATCTTTTCCGTGATAACGACCCCGCTGAATACCACCCCGAGCACGCTTAGGAAAATACCGAGAAAAGTACTTATCCTCAACGGGTTGATAGAAAAATTCACGAACATGTTCAGCCATAAAAGGAAAAGTTTCCGTAATGTATACCCCGACCCGCCCGAATAACGGTCCTCATGGCGCACCTTTACCCGGCCGATATTGTTCGTGCACCTCAATATCAACCCATCTATGTAAGGGAAAGGCCCCCTGTACTTTATTATCTCGCCGGCCACGAAACGGCTTACGCATTTGAAACTGGATAAATACAGGTCCTTCGGCTTATCCATCACCAGGTTCGCCACAAAATGGTTAAACCTGCTGCCAAGGTTCCTGGCCCATGAATGTTTCTTCTCATCGTACTGGACATAAACAACGTCTAAAGACCCAGCCAGCGCTTTATCGAAGAGGATGGGAACTTCTTCCGGGGGATTTTGGAAGTCATCGTCCATTATAACCACGTTATCCCCGGTAACGTGGTTAAGCCCGGCCATTACGGCGTTATGCTCCCCGAAATTCTTCGAAAGCTCCAGGTACATGACCGAGCCTTTATATTTCCCGGCCAGGGCCAGGCACGCCCCATGGCTGTTATCCCGGCTGCCGTCGTTCACAAGGATGATCTCAACGCCCTGTTTCCCGAGTATCTCTATAAGCTTATCCACAAGCATGGTTATTGTCTTTTCTCCGTTATATACGGGTATTACCAAGGATCGCTTAATATCCATTTTTTCTCCCGATAGAGTTGAACAAAGCCGAAATATCCTTTGACAAAGGGTTATACCTCATGAAAATATCCAGGAATTTAAACGGCAAAGTGAAAAGCATCATGATGCCCAGCAGGATATTCCGCAGGCGTTCGTTCCCGAAAGACAGAATGATGGCCACCCATCCCTGGAATACCCATAGTCGGGCGGCTGTTCACCCCCAGCCCCATTATCCCGAACCCCTGGATCCACATTATCACGCGGAAAAACAACGGCATTTATCACATCGGCCTGGACCCGGGTATTACCGGACCCGAGGTTCATGAAAACCCCTTCTTTCCCATTTAAGGATATCATACTCATCGCGGGGAATAAAGCCCGCCTGTTTAAAATCTTTTCCTGACATACCTTCCAACCTTGCGCAAACTGACACCACGGTTCGGGAAACCGCATATCTCATTCAAAACTTCTCCCGCGACCCTAATGACGGACGCTTCACCGGCGCTGACGTACTTGAAACCCTCATAGGGGCACGTGCAGTCTATAAGGGGGCACGGGGCGGGTGTTTTGTCGGGTGTGTACTTCCCTTTAAGAAGGTTGCCGTATCTCTTGTACGAGCTCGAGCAGCGGTAGAGGTTGCCGGAGGGGTCCATGCGGAAATAATCCATCCCCGTCCGGCATGGGTTTCCGAAATAATTGACGCTCGTGTTCATGACCTTCTCTTCCCGGGGATCGAGGGAGTATTTATAGATGAACTCTTTTTCCTCGCGGGTAAAAGCGGCCGGATATTTTTTGCCGTTATGGTATCCCCTGAAAGTCTTGGCGTTAACGAGCTTGATCCCGCGAGATTTCAGGTATTTTACGTCCAGGGCCATTTTTTCCAATAGACGGGGGTATGTCAGATATCCTACATCGATATTGAAACCTTTCTCCTGGAGGATGAGCACCTTTTCAATAAAATGATCTATGCCGGCAGGATTTTTCTCTCGCGCGGTTTTATGGAACCCGGCGTTCAGGAAAACGACCTTATCGGGCGATATCCTGTTAGCGAATTCCCTGACGTTCAAGGTCGAAAGATTGGTATTAAGAGATATGAAGTGCCCTTTCGTCAGCTCGGCGCAAAGATCGACGAATTTCGGGTAAAGGAACGGCTCGCCGCCCGACATGTGTACCTGCCAGACCTTACCGGTATCGTTAAAACACCCGGCGATATGAGCGGGACCGTATTTGCCGCAATCGGGATGCTCCTTCGACAGTTTCTCCTCGCCGCAAAAACAGTACTCGCAACGGAAATTGCACAGGTTATTAAGCTGCCAGAAGACCATGCTGTCCGGCCGTTTACCGCTCGTACCCTTAATATCCCTTGTAAAGTCGCTCATATTAAGATCTGTCCGAATACACCACGAATTCCCCTTCGGGGTATCTGAACGCTTTCCTTTCGTATTTACCGGCATTGAACCATGCTTCTGACCCTAGAAGGAAATCCTTTTCGAGCCCGGGGAAGACGGCTATTGTCTTTATATTCTCGGGGTCCTTGATATCCTTGAGCCATCTTCCCGTGTATCTCGTTTTGGCCTCTTCTTTCAGCCTTCGGGTCTCGGCCTTATCCACAAAAACGCGATCGGTGAAAATGAACATGTAATACAGGTTCTCCCCGGAGATCTGCCCGTAATGGGATAGATATACCGGCATCGTAAAAGAGGCTTCGCAGTTAATAACAGGGTCCACGACCGCCAGGATCCTGTCTTTTACCCCGGCGGTTCTTATGATCTCTTTCAAAAAGGCGTTAGTCTGCTTACCTTCGTCAGCAAGATATTTCACGCGGAAATATCCATAGCCCAGGCGCGGTATGAACATCAGGAATACCAGGGTAAAAAAAACCAGTTTTGAGAACACGGTTACCCTTTTATCTTTCCTTATCCGCCGGATCAGATAGACCACCATAAAAGCCGTGCCCAGGAACGCCGGCAATAGGAACCTGTGGACGAGCCCGGTCTTGTTGTAGAGCGCCATCTCGGGGATCAATATCAGTAGAAATAGGGTTAAAGCCTTAAAGGTATCAGTCCCGAATATCTTTTTAACGGAAAGCGCGTCTATTTTCCTTTTATCCCCGAAATAGGACTCGCCCACGATGAATACGCCGAAGAATATCACAAGGACAGGGATTAGCTCGATAAGATCCAGCAGGAACAATTTGAATTCACGCGCAGCGAAAAGAGGATTTCTTATCATCATCGCAAGAAAAGTACCCTCACCAAAACCGGCCATCGATTCCTTGTGGATATCTACGTAATGTCTGATGATGTAAATATCGAACGCCAGTATCGAGAATAACACCGCGGCGGCGGTGATATTACCCGCGGCAGCGCGAATAAATGGAACATTATCCCTTTTTGAACACAGCCATACCTTCCAGAAAAAGAACGCCGGAACGATCACAATGAAACTCTCCTTACACAGTGATGAGATGAAAAGCATGGATAAAGATATGACGCCATACGCCTTCCCTCCCGAGCGCACCCCTTTAGCCATAAAAAAAAGGGCCCCCGAGAAAAATACCATACCTATCGACTCCGCCACGCCCAGCCGCCACCAGATGGGGACCTGCTGCCCAATAAGCGTCAAAAAAGAAAAAAACAGCGATTCGGCCGCATCGTATCCCATAGCGCGCATAAAAAGGAAGAGGAAATACGCGCAAACGACAGCCAAAAAGGTATGGTAGACATAAAACAGTTTGAAATTATCCCCGAACGATCGGATCTCCAGGAACCTGTGCAGGTTCCTGAACGGCCTAAACCTTATATGTTCCTTAAAGATCTCATCCAATACGCTTTTTTTGGCTCCGGCAAGAAAGCCCGTGCCATTATTCCCCCGAGCGCCTGAAAGTATCTGAGAATCATCCTTAAAATGGAACCCGGAACCCAATGTTCCGCTAATAATGAGCAAACCGGAGTAAAACGATACTATAAACAATAAAACCAGCAGATTCGTCCTCATAGTTAGCACATTTTTAACACTTTTAATTTACTGTGTCAATAGCCTGTGTCGCTATAATTAATAATGGAAAGACATAGTCTGAACATTAACATTTACAAATGCCGGCCAAACGTGGATAATTAGTCCGGAGGGGGGTCCATCTATGGTCAATATCGGGGTCATAGGCTTCGGATACTGGGGTCCGAACCTTGTAAGAAATTTCACGCATCATCCAAAATGCTCGGTCAAAAGGATAGCTGACCAGTCGGAAGCCCGCCTCGCTACCGCCCAGAAGATGTACCCTTTTATCCAGACCACGACGGACATGTACAGGGTACTCGATGACCCCGGGATACAGGGCGTCGTGATCGCCACTCCTATCAACACGCATTACCGTATCGCTAAGGAAGCTCTTTTACGCGGCAAGCACGTGCTGGTCGAAAAGCCGCTGACAAACTCGAGAGCCCACGCCCTCGAACTCATCAAAATAGCCAAAGAAAAAGACCTGCGGCTCATGGTGGACCATATCTACCTCTATAACGGGGCGATAAGGAAGATAAAAGAGATCATTTCCAAAGGCGAGCTCGGGAAAATACAGTATTTCGATTCCATAAGGGTCAATCTGGGCCTTATACAGAACGACTCGAACGTCCTATGGGACCTCGCGGTGCACGACCTGTCGATCTTGAATTTTCTGGTGGAAGAGAAGCCTTCGAGCCTCATCGCGACGGGCGTATCGCATACGATGAACAATATCGAGAATATCGCCTATATCACGCTCAACTACAGTTCAGGCATGATAACGCATATCAACTGCTCGTGGATCTCGCCCGTCAAGATACGCATGATACTCATCGGCGGAACAAAAAAAATGATAGTCTACAACGACGTCGAGCCGACGGAGAAGGTCAAGCTCTACGACACTAACTACCAGATAATCGAAAGGGAAAAAACCCTGGTCGATTATAGGATCGGGGATATCTATATACCAAAATTCGACCAGACCGAGGCTTTAAAGAACGTCGCCGACGATTTTATAGACTCTATCATCGAAGGGCGAGAACCTTTCTCTAACGGTAAAAGCGCTTACGATACCATCGATATCCTGGAAGCCGCACAGGAGTCCATAAAAAAGAACGGCAAAGAGGTGTTCCTTGATGGAAACAGTCAATATCGAGAACCCAAGGCAGCTGGTAAAGAACGTAAAGCTCGGAACAAACGTAGTGCTGCGTGAGTTCATAAACCTTTACGGCTGTAGGATCGGCGACAATTCCCGTGTGGGTACTTTCGTCGAGATACAAAAGAACTCGAGCGTCGGAAAGAACTGCAAGATACAAAGCCACTCCTTCATTTGCGAAGGGGTGGATATCATGGATAACGTATTCATCGGGCATAACGTTTCCTTCATCAACGACAAATACCCGAGATCCGTCAACCCCGACGGGACGCTCATGAACGACGCGGACTGGAGCGTCTCTAAAACCCTAGTCGGGAAAGGCGCCTCTATCGGCACCAGCGCCACGATACTCTCGGGCGTCACCATAGGCGAGAATTCCATTATCGGGGCGGGTTCTGTCGTCACCAAAGACATTCCGGCCAACGTGATAGCGGCCGGTAACCCCGCCAGGGTATTAAGGACCGTCGGAGGGAAAAGCCTTCCCGAGCGCGGCAAAAGGGTATCATGATAAGCGGCGCCGGGCTCAGCGTTATTATACCCGTATACAACGAGAAGGAACTTCTCGCCCCGGCGATCAAAAGATCAATGGATGCCCTCTCTTCAGGGTTCAGCGATTACGAGCTGATCATCGTCAACGACGGCTCCGACGCCTCAGGCACCCTCGAATTGAAGAGGGCCGCGGGTATCTACCCGGGCATAAAGGTCATAAACAACGACGTCAACCTGAACCTGGGCATATCGATACAGCGCGGGTTCATGGCGGCCTCTAAGGACCATATTCTCTTCAATTCAATTGACCTGCCTCTAGCTCCGGAAGATTATCCGGCCCTTATAGAAAAAGCGCGCGGCCTGGATATGCTCATACTCCAGAGAGAGGTTTACGCGGGGGCGTCCCTCTGGAGAAAGATCACATCTCGATCGAACCTCTTCTTAATTAAAACTCTTTTCCCAGTCGCCTCGCGCGGCATCAGAGATCTCAATTACACGTTCATTTTCAGGCGCGATATCCGCTCGAAAATAATGCCGGTATCGAAAAGTCCCGCGTTCACCCAGCCCGAAATGATACTCCGGGCGATCTACAATAAATTGAAAGTGCAAGTTGTCACCGTCCCCTACCACCCCCGCACCGCCGGTAAAGCTTCTTTAGGCAAACCGCATGACATCATCTGGTCGATGTACGATATGTTACGATTCAGGGTTATGGCGTTCAGGCGTTTTTTGAGATAGCGGTTAGCGTATAGCGGCTAGCGTTTAGTGAACAATACCTGCGCTAAACGCCAAACACGTTATCATAACCGACTAACCGCTAAACGCTGATCGCTAAACGCTAAACCGTTGACTCTAAAATTTGTTCCTCGCGATATCCTGTGGTATAGTTTATGGAGCTTTTAACCGAAAGGAGCGGGCCGCATGACAATGGACAGTAAAGACATTAAAAAAAAGCTGGTAAAGGCCTATAACAACTGGGATTTCCTCAACGGCCCGGACGCGCGTATCGTAAGGGTGCTCGCGGAAATGGTAGAGCCCGCCACGCGTTTCAGGAAACTCGGGATCCGCAACACCGTCGTCTTTTTCGGATCAGCCCGGACGCTTCCGGCCGATACGGCCATGAGTAACCTCCGTGCGGTCGAAGCCAAAATGCGGCAGGTAAAAAAGGTCTCCCCTAAGCTCAAAGAGAATTATCACACGGCCATGCGCAACCTCAAGACATCGAGATACTTCGAGGACGCCTCAGACCTGTCGGAAAAACTGGCGCTGTGGTTCAAACAGCTGAGAAAAAAGAACATCCATTTCAGCATCTGCTCCGGAGGAGGCCCCGGGATCATGGCGGCCGCGAATAAGGGCGCCTGGAAAGCTAAAGAAAAATCCATTGGGCTAAATATAAGCCTGCCCATGGAGCAGTACCCTAACCCTTACCAGGACAAGGAACTTTCATTCGAGTTCCATTATTTTTTCATCCGCAAATTCTGGTTCACTTACCCGGCCAAGGCGCTCGTGGTCTTCCCCGGAGGTTTCGGGACCATGGACGAGCTCTTCGAGCTCCTGACCCTGATACAGACCCAAAAGACCAAAAAATATATGCCCATAGTCCTATACGGCAAGGAGTACTGGGAGGAGGTAATTAACCTCAAGAAAATGCTGGACTCCGGCTATATAGACGCTAGCGACCTGAAACTGTTCAAAATATTCGACGACGTGAACGAGGCTTTCGATTTTCTGAAGGGAGAATTAAAAAGGCACTACGTCGATTGACACAGAGCTATAAGCTTTCAGTTGCGGGACATACCGCCGTCATCGCGAGGAGCGAAGCGACGAAGCGATCTCAACAGATAACCTAAGTAGGAACCTTTCGAAGAACTTCGATTTGCTTGGAGTATATCTTAGTTATTTTAATTCGCAAGTATTCGGATATTTTTGTAGGGATTGCTTCGTCGGCCTCATGGCCCCTCGCAATGACGACACGGCGCCTTAATCGCTACCGCAACTGAACTATTACGACAGCTGATAGCTAAGTTCATAAATATCCCAGGCTTTTTATCTTCTCCGTGTCGGCGTCATCGCCTTTCCGGGATATCCTTTTGATCAAAACTCCGGACATCGACCTGAAATATCCTTCCATCCGCTTAAGAAGCTTTTCGTATATCGTGGAATACGCGGCATTCGCGGCCAGGTCCTGTTGCTCCAGCGGGTCGGCGGCAAGGTCGTACAGTTCAGGTCTCACGGACTTAAGCTCTTCCCTCGTAATGATGAGCTTGAACCCGTCCTCGACGAGCGCAGCGTGGTTGAATGCCTGAACGAAAAATATGTAGTCTTTCGGAGGCCTCGCGCCGTTCTTATCGCCGTTATCGCCCGGTTTTCTCAGCCTCAGCCCGTCGGAAGTATGAGAAAAAACAAAATACGCCCCCGGCAAAACTATCTTACTTCCGGTCTTTATCATGTTCCAGTAAGAGATCCCGTCGATCTTCACTCCCAGCTCTATGCCAAGATACTCGAGAAGCGTCGGCATTATATCCGCCCCGGTTATCCCTGGAATTATCCGTTTCTGAGAAACACCCGGAAATTTCATGATAAGAGGGACATCGAGTGAGGCGTTGTACAGATATTTGTGATGCCCGAAATAGTTCGCTTTCTCGTAAAGGATCTCTCCATGGTCCGAGGTTATTATGATAGCGGTATTGTCGTAGAGCCCTTTTTCCTTAAGTTTGTCTGTCACTTTCCCGACGAGATCGTCGGCGAACGCTATTTCGCCGTCATAGGCGTTACGCATGGCTTTCACTTTATTTTCGGGGATCCCCTCTCCCGAAAAAGTAAGCTCCTCCTTCGCCAAGGCTTCGGAGGACAGGCCCTCCTTCGCCAAGGCTTCGGAGGACAGGCTCTCCTTCGCCAAGGCTTCGGAGGACAGGCTCTCCTCGTCATTCTTCTCTTCTTTAATATGTGTCTTATAATCCGGGTCGAACTCTAGTCCAAACTTCTCGGGAGGGTCATAAGGAAGATGCGGGTCGTAAAGGTGCAGCCACATGAAGAATTTCTTATCGCCGTTACCGTCAAGCCATCCCAGCGCCTCGCCGGTTGTTATATCCCCTGTTCTAAATAGCTGTTTATCTTCGGCGTCGAGATCGGAAAACGCGTCAAATCCCTGGCTGAAACCATTAGCGGCCCCCACGAGCCTTGTGCTCACAAAACCCGCGGTAACATAGCCGTTACGTTTCATGACCTCGGCCAGCGTGGTGAATTTGTTATCCAAGCTATAAGCGTTCCGGTAGACAAGGTGCGACGCGGGATAAAGTCCGGTCATTATCGTGCTATGCGAAGGAGTTGTCATGGGGATCGTTGTTATCGCCCCGTCAAAGACCACCGACTCAGCGGCTATCTTATCAATGTTCGGCGTCGTCCCGCGCCCGTACCCATAACACCCGAAACGGTCCTTTCTGGCAGTATCAATGACCACCAGAAGAACGTTAGGCCTGTCCTCCGAAGCCTCGGCGAAGGAGGGCCTGTCCTCCGAAGCCTCGGCGAAGGAGGGCCTGTCCTCCGAAGCCTCGCTTGTCCCGGGGGAAACCGGTGGGGCGAAGGAGGACCTGTCCTCTTCCGATATCGCCCAGCGCCAGTTAATAAACATCATTAACGCCAGAAAGATACCGGGTAATATGGAAAATCGACTTTTTCTCATGATCATCTACGAGTATATCCTTTCGACCCTAAAAATGGAAGAAGTTTGACTATTTTTGGATATGATAAGCCTAAAAGTGGTATAATATATGCGGCATCACAAAATGCCTCAAAAAAATGTTCACCATATTGGTAGTTGACGATAACGAGGGTATGTGCGAAACGCTCGGTGATATATTTACCTCCGAGGGGTTTAAGGTCAAGACGGCCCTCTCCGGGTTAGAAGCACTTAAACTCGCCGACGAGAATAAGTTCGACATTCTCCTCACTGACCTTGTCATGGACGGAATGGACGGGGTGGAGACCTTGAAGAAAATGAAAAAGACCAGCCCGCAAACTCTGCTTTTCGCGATGACAGCCTACCGCGCCGATAACCGCGTAAAAGAAGCCATGAAGAACGGCGCGAGACAGGTTTTCGAGAAGCCTTTCGAGATAGCGCTTGTAGTGAACGTGTTCAAAAGATCCATGGCAGAATAGAACGATCAGACTGTGGCATGATCCGTAAAATTACCGGGACACGATCTGACTGATTTTCCTGATGATCCCTCCGTAATTCTCGTCGTCGCTGGCTATGAATATTTCCGTATCGTTTCCCGACGCGCCCCGGGCGGCGATCCCTTCGACCTTCACGCCGTCAAGCGCGGCTATCCGTTCGGGTCCTTTAAAAAGCGCGACCGGTCCCGCCGGGCCCCGGGCATCCACTTTACCTATCCTGTATACCGCGCCCCGGAACGGGCCGTTATCGTCGCCTGTATCCTCGGTCGAGGCGGCGTAAATAAATCCTTCCGGATCGATCCCCAGTTCGCTTACGGCCCTCGAGTACACCCCATTAGGCCAGGGACACGTAAATATCCCTGCCGGCTTGAATTCCCCGAATTTCAGTTCATGAGGGTCAAATTCGGAATAACGTATCTCGGAAAAGCCCTTTCCATCTGCGCGCTCGGCGTAAATGAAAATGTATTTGTCTCCTGATCGAGCAACAGCCGTGCCCTCCACGTTCTCTATAGGCTCGGGCCACTTGACCGTCTTAAGTATCTTTACCTTTTTCCCTACCGGCTTAGCCAGGAATATCCTCCCGGCAAAAGGTTTTTTTCCGGGAAAGAAAGAGCTCTCGCATAAAAGGTAAAGGTCCGTACCGGGAACCCGGGCGACGCTTTCAAGGTCGCTGCTTTTTTCTTCCGGGAAATCGACCTCGAGCGGAGTAAAAAGTATCCCCCCGGTTCCTTCCGGCAGTCTGATAAGACTTACGCGAACGCCCTTTTTATCATTAGGGAATTTAGCGTCGTGCACCGCCAGAAAAGTATCCCCAAAAACCCACGCCAGCCCGCTTACAGCCGGCAACCCGGCAAACTTTTCCCCATGATGAATATCCTTAGCCTCTCCCGCCAGAACAAACAACATAAACCCCGAAAATATCACCACCCAAACCATTCCCTTCATCCCCCACCCCCCAACTAACCCCGAATCACGAACCCCGAACCCCTCGCTACTTCCACGTCCGAACCCTCTCGCTCCGCCTCGCGAAAGCCGACGACATCGCGCGTCCCCTGGCCCTTAAGAGCATCCTCCTGCCTCCAGCCGTCCTCGTGTATATGAGTTTTGACGGCCCGACATACTTCGACCACATCTTCGAGAAATATTCGGCGCTCTCCTTTTTTTTCGCTATGATCTCCGGAACGACATGGTAATCTTTTCTAGTCATTTTCCAGAAAGGGCTTTTCCGGATGAGAATGTACCGGGGGTTACCTATCGGCCCGAGTATTTCCTCGAGCGAATCGAGAAATAATGACTTTTCATATGTCGTAGCGCCCCCAAGTGAACATCTCACCACGCCGATCTTATCGCGTTCGGATCGCACGGAGAGCCTCGCGACAGGCGTTTTGATGAAGCCCGTGTAAAAAAGCGTCCTCACGACAGCTTCCCCGACCTCCCGCACGCTCGACTCTATCGGTCCGTGTTTCACGAATAAATAAAGCGCCTTAAGGC
Organism: Candidatus Omnitrophota bacterium; assembly: GCA_015231405.1. GTDB lineage: Bacteria > Omnitrophota > Gorgyraeia > Tantalellales > Tantalellaceae > JADGBR01. The sequence goes on from JADGBR010000004.1 coordinate 121,062, forward strand.
ATTTAGGCAAAGCGACGACACCGGCTATGAGAAAAATAAGTGACAGGGTCACCGCGTATTCCCTCGCCGACATTGACCGGACGGATGAATTCTTTTCAAGAGCCTGGGATAATTCGGAAATTGCATACCCTCCCCAGAACAACCCCTGCCAGAAAAGCGCGAGTATGGTATTCCGAAAAACCAGCGCACGCGGCAAAAAGATCGCCGGACTCCTGACCTCCTCGACCATCTCATCCTTCTTATCGCCGATCTTTAGGGCTTTCATCCAGAGATCGTAAAGCCCCTTCCGGTCGGCCCCCTTCTCCATCATAGCCCTGTTTATTTCGCTGATACCTTCTTTCCAGAAAGGAGGGGTACCTATACCCAGACGGCTGAACCCGTTCTCGATAACGGGTTCCTTGAAAGACACTCCCACGAAAGCCTTGAACCTCCGTTTGAGCAGATCAAGGTCGTCGTTATTCCCCGCCTTTCCTTCCTCAACGCAAACGAGATGCCAGACATTAGCCGTTTTACCCGGGTTCCCCTCCTGTGTGCGGATGGCCCTGCCCCGCATCTGATTAGAAAGGACAAAAGACCCCACAAAGCTGGCGAGGACAAGCGAATTGATCGACGGCGCGTCCCAGCCTTCACCTAAAAGGGATTTTGTCCCGACAAGCACCGTTATCCCGCCCTTATCGAAAAGCCTGGTTATGAGCCGCACAATTTTCTCGCCGTCCGAGCCGGATATTTCAACGTAACAATACTCTTCGTCATGGGCAAGAACCGGCGTCTTTATGGCTGGCCCGGATATACCCGTCTCTTGAGCGATATCCAGAAGCCTCTTAACCGAAGACGACGGTATGACCACCATGGATCCGGTAAGGATCCCGAGTTTGATCTCGCCCGCGCGCGACCGCCGTATCTGCTCAAAAATAGGGACAATTCCCATTTTATTGAGCTCTGGCGTGTCACCGCTCGAAGCCGGCATAAAAGACTTCCTTATATGATCGGTAAGTATGACCATCCGAAGATCGAGCTTAAGGGACACACTCTCGAATTTCACGATCTCCCCTATGCTTTTAAGCTTGGACATGCTTCTGACCAGAAGTTTCTGTATGTTATCGGTCCCGGAAAGTTTAACTTTTTTCCTTTCGACGGCGCCGATACGTTTAAGGTCATTCTCGATGCCTAGAAGAACGGATGACCCGTTCCCGAAATCGTCCGCATGGGAATAAAAACATCCTCCCAGCAGGATCTCCAGTATCTCGCTCCCCAGGTTCGGCAGGTCCTTAGTCTTTATGCCGATAGCCCTTAGAACAGCTTCCGGATATTTTTTCCCCGTTCTGTATAGGAAGGTAACGATCGAGGAAAAGAAAGCCGGATCATCCAGTATTTTCTCGATATTCCCGCCAGGGTCCTTGCAGGCGGGATGCGCTAGGAGGACATCGGCGAATTTCTCGTCGGACGATATCCTCTTTATGGCGTCGTCCACGCCGGCGCGGAATTTTCTTATCTCGGCGCTTTCCTTTTCGAGCGGCAGGGATACGTAAACGTAGTCCTGGTGAGGGCAAAGATTCTTCTCAAGGACAAGTTCCGGTACCGAGATCTCGGAATCCACGGTGCCGCACAGTTCTGTATACCTTTCCCATTCCGTTGCTGGGACATCGTAAGGCGGTGTGGCGGTCAAGGCGACTATCGTAGGATATCCCAGGGTTTCTTTGATATAAATGAGGGCTTTCCACCATTCGCTTCTCAAATGATGGGCCTCGTCGACGATCATGGTCTTTATGCCGGCTTCTTTGAGCGCGGATATGAGAGCCTCTTTCGGGTCGGCGGGAGCGTCCTCCCCATTCTTATCGTCATCGTCGCCTCGGGATGTTTCTTCTTCCTCGTCCTCGACATCACCCTCTTTTTCCTCGACTCCCTTAAAAGCGCTATAAAGCCCCTGATATGTGGACACCGTCATTAATTTCGGGCTTTTGATATTCTTTGAGATAAGCCCCTTCATGCTCTCGTCGCCGGAACAAAATAGTTCGATGAACCGGTCCGACCACTGGTCCCTGATGGCCAAAGTCGGCGCGAATATGAGGGCCGGTCCGCCGAGTGTGAGCATCACCTCAAGCCCGAGGACCGTCTTACCGGACCCCGGAGCGGCTATCACGTGCAGGTGCCCGTCGTCCAGATGTTCTTCCAGCTCGGAGAGCACTCTCTCCTGATACGGCCTCCACTTCCGGCTGAATTTAACGTTTTCGGGGAATTTTTTCATATATCCACAGGGGTCATACGGCTTATGTCCCTTTTCTGGCGGCGTAAGCAAAATGGTCAAAGTATTTCCGCCAAAGGCTTTCCGTAGAAGAGAACTCGTTCGATCCGAAAAAATAATCCACGACCGCCTCTCTCACTCGAGCGATCTCCCTGATACGCGGAAAATACCTTGACGATTCCAGGCTCAGGTCCAAAAGCTCAAGGGCTCTGGTAACGGCTTTTTGGCTGAGCTCTTTATTCCCTTTCTTTTCCCAATTGAGCGCGCGGCTTATCTCACTGCCGATATTCGCCATTTGAACCGAGATAGAAAGCTCCGCCCATCGCCCCAGAGCCAGATCTTTATGCTGATACTTCATCTCTCAACCCATTTCGCGACGACCGAAATGATCTTCCGGCGAACTGATCCGTCTTTGACCCACCTCGACATATTCCCTTCCGAAGGGCGCAGATTTATCATCGAATCAATCTCAACAAAATCATCCCCTTCGACATCCGGATAAAAATTCACTCCCCAAAGATTCTTCCGCCGTGACCCATCAGCCAGAAGAAGAGCCTCCAGGTCCGAGTGCAGGTCGGCGTCAACCGCCACCAGTTCCCTCTCAGTATCAACAACAGCTTTGACCATATCCCCGAACATATTAGCCGACATTATCTTAAGTTCATCAACACTGATCGGAATAGTCAATATTTTCATAGTCCCCCCCTTAAAGCTGCACGATCCCCCGATTTCTAGCTCAAAGTCTCGGCGCTGTACCTGGCCAATAGCCCGGTACGGAGCGCGTTTTTGTAAACCTTTACGAACACCCTGTACGCAAGGAACACGTACAATAACGACAGGCATACTCCGAATAACAGCGCCGTGCCGTCGGCCTTCCCCCCCGAAACTATAGCTCTCAATCCTTCAAATACGTACGACGGCGGCAGTATCCATGAAACCGGACGCATCCATACCGGCAGCGTCGATACGGGATAAAGGACACCCGCGAACGGAGAAATAAGCGCGGGCAGAGGCCAGATGAACCATTCCGCGGCCGGGCCGAACTTGAGCACGATGGCGCTCCCGAGAACCCCTATCGAGATACCGAATAAAAATAGCACCAGGATAAAAGGGATAGCCATGAGCCCGTAGACAAGAACGGATAATTTGAACATGAAGCACGCGATAAAAAGCATGGCAACGATCCCTATCACGCTTGTCCCTACGCTTGAAAGGACGAGTCCGGCCACATATTCCGATATCTTGATCGGGGTAGCGAACACGTTGAGAAAATTCCTGGACCACACATCCTCGAAGAACGCTATTGTGACACCCTGCATGATGCGTATGAAAAAATCCCATAGGAGCACAGCCCCGAGGAGCGCAGGAACGAAATTGAACCCCGGCGCCGCTACCGTATTCAGGTATCTGGTGAGAAACCCCCATAGCACCATATCGACCCCGGCCCACGCGAAGAGCGGGACCACGCGCGAAAAACTGCCCCTAATGAGGTAGAACTGTCTTAGAAGTATCGCGTACACCCTTCCGAACGCCATTTCTTTATACCTCCAGCGAAAGCGGCTCCCTCGCGACCGTTATGAAAAGCTCCTCGAGCGTCTTCTTACCATATTCCCCCGGCAATGTCCTGGGGTTACCTTCAAGGAGCGTACGCCCGCGGGAAAGGAAAATAACACGGTCGCAAACCTCCTCCACCTCGTACATATTGTGCGACGTCCATAGCACCGCTCCGCCCTTACGGGCCGCGAATTCCCGTATCTTGACCCGGATATCCCCGGCGGTAGCCGGATCGAGCGACGCCGTGGGTTCGTCCAGAAGCAGTAGTTCCGGAAGGTTCAGCATAGCTTTCGCCAGACTCGCCCTGGTCTGCTCGCCGGAAGAAAGCACCCCGCATTTCTTTTTCCTGAACCGTTCGAGATCGAACTCGCTTATGACCTCGTCCACCCTATCTTTCAGCCTCTTCACCCCATACAAGAGACCGAACACCCTTAGATTCTCCTCGACCGTCAGGTTCCCGGGAAGCGGCGTATAAACCGCCGCGAAATTCGTCCGCGAAAGAGCGGTCGAACGCCCCGTGCGGAGGTCCGTATCCCCCACGAAAACCGACCCGGTATCCGCATCGAGAACGCCGAGCACTATATTTATGGTAGTTGTCTTCCCGGCCCCGTTAGGGCCAAGGAGCCCGACTATCTCGTTCTTTTTGACATCGAAAGAAACCCCGTCGACGGCGGGCGTTCCGCCGTAGGATTTCCGGAGGTCTCTTACTGAAAGAATGCTTACCATTGAAGTTGATTATACCATATGCGTAGATCGTTTAGCGATCAGCGTTTAGCGGTTAGGGCTCCTTGACTATCGCCGGGGGTATGATATTATGAACCCGTACTACTCCACGGGTTGAAACCCGGGGTTTCCAGGTATGGGTTCATACTGAGGCGGCTTACATGTAACCCAGCCGTTAACGGCGGGGTTTAGCGCCGCCGAATGTATGGACCTACTAACAAAACAAGGAGGTACGGCAATGTTCTCGAAGATGCTGAAAGTGTCACTGTTCGTTGTTCTTTGCTCGGTCCTTTGCGCGGGAGTTGTTCTAGCCAAGGAAGAAGCTGCCTCAAAGTCCGCTACCACGCTGGACAACCTTATGGCCGCGTTCAACGGTGAAAGCAACGCCAACGCCAAATACCTGGCATTCGCGAAAAAGGCCGACGAAGAAGGTTACGGCGCGGTAGCCAGCCTTTTCAGGGCCGCCGCTCAGGCGGAAGAGATCCATTTTAAAAGGCACGCTAAGGTGATCGAATCCCTCGGCGGCAAGGCTAAAGCCGAAATCGTCCAGGCATCGGTCAAAACAACCGCCGAAAATCTGCAGAACGCGATCGACGGAGAAACCTACGAAAGCAAGGTCATGTATCCGGGCTTTCTGGCCAAAGCGAAAAAAGACAAGATAGCGGACGCCATCGACGCTTTTGAGGACGCCATGTCCGCCGAAAAGGTGCACGCGGATCTCTACAAGAACGCCCTCAAGAATCTCGCAAAAATGAAAGGAGCGGCTAAGGAATATTTCCTTTGCCCGAAATGCGGCAATATTGAGAAAGCCATACCCGGTCCCTCATGCCCGATATGTATGTTCGATACGAAGAAATTCATATCCGTTAAATAATACCCCGAAATTCAATACGCCAATAAAAAGGCCGGGATAACTCCCGGCCTTTTTATTTTAGAGGAACGTCACTTTTTTCTGAAATTGAACATATTAGCTTTTACCCATCCCCAATTAAGGTAGATATGCGTAAATATCAGGAGGATGAGTATGATCCCGTTATTTGTGTGCACCGCGAATACCATTTTCGGCTTCGGGACGGGGATATGAAATAACATTATCGTGACGGTCGTGACCTGGGTCAGCAAAGATAAGGCAAGGACCCTGTTAACAGGTCTCAGTAAAGCGATTTTATTCATGAACTCCTCCTTTTGTGTCACGATTTTAGTAACTCTTCTCTTTGTACCTGGAATATCCCTGGGGGAGCTCAAATAAAGCGGTATCCTCGGGCCATGTAACCGCGTTCCTGTATTCTACAGTCCACCCGCCGTCTTCGGCCCTCACGCGGAAGGGAAGGGATGACACGGGATCGAGCCACAATTCAAGGGCCCGGCTCATCCCGTTATCGTCATAGACCACCCGATACCTCGCCACTTTCCGGCCGTTCACGGTATCGTTCCCCAGAAATTCACGCTCGATCTCTCCCGGCATCGTTTCCGACGTTCCAGCTATCATCCTGGCGTCCACAGGGCGTTCAAGATACATCCTTCGCCCAGGCATTAACGCCCAGGTAACACCCTTGTCCCCCCGGACTATATTCACGTCCGCCCCGCTTTCCATCCTGACTTTATTACCGGATACGTATACTTTCCCGTCGAAAGAGACCCCGCGGGAAGATGTCACCGTTTCCGACGAAAACTCCAAAGCGGAAGCGTCGCCCGCCCCGGAATGGAACAAAACCACCCATAGGAACAACCTGTATCTTTTCAGCTGTAAACCCATACTTACCCCTCGATATCGTATGTATCTCTATATTCCCTTCATGTTTTTCGATAAACATTTCCTTTAACTTACGCCCCATTTAATATGGTCAGCCTTCCCCTGATTTATTATCCCTTAGGCAATGTGAAAACAACCTCCGCCCCGTTCCTCATACCCTCAGTGACCCAGATCTTCCCGTTATGGGCTTCGACGATCCCTTTAGCTATCGCGAGGCCCAGGCCTATCCCTTTTTTCCCGGCCTTGATCATTTCTTTTGTTCTCTCGAATTTCACGAACACCCTCTCAAGCGAGTCTTTAGGTATCCCCGGCCCGGTATCTTTAACACGGAATTCGATCGAGGCGACATTCTCGATAAGAGAGACCTCCACGGAGCCCCTCTCGGTATATTTCAAAGAATTGCCTATCAGGTTCATAAGCACATGGCTCAGTTTTTCGCCGTCAACCTGGGCGTAGACGTCTTTTCCGGGAAGCGCGCGGTCAAGCTCCAGCCCCTTCGCCTTGAAGGGAAGAAAAAATCCGTCGCACATCTCATTGATCATTTCCGTGATATTTATCTTCTCCTTGCGGAGGCTTATCTTCCCCAGTTCCGTGGCCGCGGATTCACGCAAGTTGTCGACCATTTCCGTGAGCCGGCGCATATTACGCCTCGCCATGGTCAGAAAGTTCCGCTGTTCTTTGTTGATATCCCCGGCCATACCATCAAGGATAAAGGCGATGGCTTCGCTCGTTACCGATATGGGGGTTTTCATATCATGGATCACCATGCTGAGGATCTCCTGCTTCATCCGGAGCGTCTCGGCGCGCAGAAGCCCGTATCGGATGACACGCTCAAGCACCCCCTTATCCATATTTGACCTCAGGATATAGTCCTCGGCCCCTTTCGCGATCATCTCCGAAGCCTTCTCAATATTGTAGTGATCGGTCAAAAGGATTATCGGCGTCAAGGGACAGACCTCCCGGATCCTGAGATAGATCTCCACCGGCGCTTCCTCCGAAAGACCCAGGTCCAGGAAAATGAAATCCACGACCTCGGTCCTTATTATCTCAAGCGCTTCCCGCGGCGTTCCCGCCCTGATCACCTGAAGTTCCTGCCGCGGAGATCGAACACAAAAACAGCTTTTCACGAGTTTCTCGAAGAACCTCGCGTCCTCGTCGTTATCCTCGATCAGCAGTATTTTTTCCAGTCTGATATCCTGCATCATGCTTCCATTTTAGAGCAACCATCGGGAGGTGTCTAGGAGATAGGAGCTGTGCCGCGAACCCGGCATTCACAACCCTTATTCCTGAGTATCTCGACCTGTTTTCTCCTCGAGGCTACGAACAGGGTTTGCTTTCTATCCCCGCGGGCGAGCCTGCGCTCAAGCGGGCTATTATGGCGGTATCCCCTCGATACCATTTCCGCGACCAGTTTACCGTGCCTCAAATAAAGCGCCGCTAATTTCCCTTTCCACCTCAAAGTTTCCGGATGCCTGGAATAACCTTTTTTGTTCTTCGTGAGGACCGACCATATCGCGTGGAGCTCCCGGTGCTCTCCCAGAAGGTGATTCCGACACAATTTATCCGGCCCTATGTCCCAGATCCGCACATCGATCTCCTTACAGGCGCGCTATATCCTCTATTCTCATCTCGACGCGGAGGAAAAAGCCTTTTCCATTTTCAGTAATACGGCCCGTTCATTCGATGATATTTTAAAAGACCCTCCAAGTATGCCTCCCGCCGCTTCGGCCACTTTCCTGGCCCGGCCTAACATCTCCGTCTTCAGGGCTTTCATTTCACCTTTAGTGAACGTCCCGGAAAGAGCCTGAATATAATGAGTCCAGGCC
>JADGBR010000004.1:129201-129738 GCA_015231405.1 Candidatus Omnitrophota bacterium
TTTGAACCCGCTCGCGGCTGCGGCTTCCAGTACGGCTTTATGCTCCTGTTCATCCACATGGCCGTCGGCCCAGGCAACCTCGACCAGCGGCACGACAGCGATCGAAGCCAGCACTTCCGGGCTTATGTCCAACTCAATGAATTTATCCAACACTCCCTGGTCCTGTATCCCTGAAATCTCTGACAACATTGACCGTGTTTTTTTCATTTTTTCGATCTTTTTTTGCTGCGCGATAAGTTCCTCGTCCCGTTTTCTGAAGAAAGCATCTTCCATTGTACGCCCCATTTCGAATAATCCTTTATCCATTATCGACCATCCTTTATTTGTACCGAAAAATTCCAAAATCTATACCCCTATTTTACCATAACCCCGACCGTTAGCGCTCAGGCTGTGTCATAAAACGGCTGGGGATACTTCACAACGCCGTTCACGCCTTTAAGAGCGCCGTCTTTTAATTCTATCACCATCAAAGCGCCTTCAAGACACTCGAAGGGAGCTTTAATGCCGAATTGTTCAGCCGCCTTAAACCCGAACCGG
>JADGBR010000004.1:129845-130279 GCA_015231405.1 Candidatus Omnitrophota bacterium
GCCTGACGGATACAGGCGCCAACGCCAGTACAGCGTGTTCTTTCCCGTTACCCGCGACCTGTATGGGATAGAAAAGAATGTGCCCGATCACCTCACCCTCGAACTCGGCGACCAAAGATAACCCGGGAACGAACTCGCGGGTTTTCCTTAACGCCTCTATAAGATACCCTTCATTCGGCTGCTTGAACGCCAGACCGTTCACTTCGTTTATTACAGAACGATCTTTTTCGGTTTCCCGCCTGACAATTATTTTTTCTATTAGCATGACACCCCTGATCGGATTACTTTACCCCAAACAAAAACCCTCCGCAACTTCTTTTAGATAACCTTCCACTCTGGCGTCCGGTATGATAGAATATCGACATGCAGAACTCTAATATCGACAGCGGAACTTTGCGAACTATAACCGGCCGCCGCAGTATAAGACAGTTCCA
>JADGBR010000050.1 GCA_015231405.1 Candidatus Omnitrophota bacterium
GGGCGGTGTGTACAAGACCCGGGAACGTATTCACCGTGACATGCTGATCCACGATTACTAGCGATTCCGACTTCACGCAGTCGAGTTGCAGACTGCGATCCGGACTACGACCGGCTTTGATGGATTGGCTCCCCCTCGCGGGTTTGCTGCCCTTTGTACCGGCCATTGTATGACGTGTGTAGCCCCACCTATAAGGGCCATGAGGACTTGACGTCATCCCCACCTTCCTCCGGTTTGTCACCGGCAGTCTCATTAGAGTGCTCTTGCGTAGCAACTAATGACAAGGGTTGCGCTCGTTGCGGGACTTAACCCAACATCTCACGACACGAGCTGACGACAGCCATGCAGCACCTGTTCTAGTTCCTGATTGGATACAGGTCGTCCCCCTTTCAGGTTCCTACTTCTAGTATGTCAAGCCTAGGTAAGGTTCCTCGCGTAGCATCGAATTAAACCACATGCTCCACCGCTTGTGCGGGTCCCCGTCAATTTCTTTGAGTTTTAGCCTTGCGACCGTAGTCCCCAGGTGGTACACTTAACGCGTTAGCTACGACACAGACCCTCGCGGACCTGCACCTAGTGTACATCGTTTACAGCTAGGACTACCAGGGTATCTAATCCTGTTTGCTCCCCTAGCTTTCACATTTCAGCGTCAGTATCGTGCCAGTAAGCCGCCTTCGCTAATGGTGTTCCTCCAGATATCTACAGATTTCACCCTTACTTCTGGAATTCCGCTTACCTCTCACGTACTCAATCTTCTCAGTATCAGATGCAGTTCCTTGGTTGAGCCAAGGGATTTCACATCCGACTTAAAAAGACACCTACATGTCCTTTACACCCAGTAAATCCGAACAACGCTTGCCACCTCCGTATTACCGCGGCTGCTGGCACGGAGTTAGCCGTGGCTTCCTTTGCCGGTACCGTCGAACATAAGGGGTATTAACCCTCATGTATTCATCCCAGCTGACAGAGCTTTACGATCCGAAGACCTTCATCGCTCACGCGGCGTCGCATTGTCACCCTTGCGGGCATTGCAAAAGATCCTCGACTGCTGCCTCCCGTAGGAGTCTGGGCCGTGTCTCAGTCCCAGTGTGGCTGACCATCCTCTCAGACCAGCTACCCGTCATAGCCTTGGTGGGCCGTTACCCCTCCAACTAGCTGATAGGACGTGGGCTCATCTAAAGGTGATAGGTCCATTTTCAGGATCCCCATCTATAACCGCTGCCCCCGTAGGGGCTGTGGTCTTACCCGGTATTAGCGAACCTTTCGGTTCGTTATCCCGGTCCTAAAGGCAGATTACCCACGTATTACTCACCCGTTTGCCACTATCCCCCTCCCGAAGGAAAGAGATCGTTCGACTTGCATGCCTAATCCACGCCGCCAGCGTTCGTTCTGAGCCAGAATCAAACTCTCCAGTTTGACATTTCTGAACTCGCACATATCTAATTGTCTAATTTCAAAGAACGAATAAAATCCACTAGTACTATTGCTCTTCTAAAACACAATAGTACTCATGTTTTTTACTATTGCTTAGAGATGACTATTTTACACAATACAGATCTATTGTCAAGCTTTTTTAAAAAAAATATTTTTTTAGCTAGCCGCCCGCAAAATTTTCGCGAATTTCCGCTTACCGACTTTAATTATTTTCCCGGACTCGTTCAGGGTTATCTCGGCATTTGCATCCGGCATCTTTTCACCGTCGATCGAAACGGCGTTCTGCTCTACAAGCCTTCTGGCTTCGCTCTTTGAGGAAGCCAGGGCAGCGGTTATCATGATCTCGATAAGCGATACTTTTTCATCGCCGAAAACGAATTCCCGAATATCATCAGGGAGTTCACCCTTAGCGAAAACCGATTCGAAACCTAAGCGCGCTTTTTCAGCCGTATCGTTGTTATAATATTTTTCTACGATTATCTTTGCCAGATCCGACTTAACCTTCTTCGGATGCGCGCTCCCATCCTCCACTGCTTTTTTCAGGGATATATGGTCTTCATCGGTTAATAGTTCATAGTACTTCCACATGAGAGTGTCCGATATGGACATTATCTTACCGAACATTTCCTCGGGAGCTTCGCTTATACCTACATAATTATTAAGCGACTTGGACATCTTATCGACGCCGTCCAGACCCTCGAGTATCGGCATGGTCAAAATGACCTGCGATTCCATTCCCCAGCTCCGCTGAAGGTCTCTTCCGACCAGAAGGTTGAATTTCTGATCGGTCCCGCCAAGCTCGACATCGGCTTTCATAACTACCGAATCGTAACCCTGGAGAAGGGGATAGAGGAACTCGAGTATAGAGACAGGCTCATTATTGGCATATCTCTTCGAGAAATCGTCCCTTTCCATCATCCTGGCTACCGTATAGCGCGAGGCTAGATTGAATATGCCTTCCGTGCCTAATTTGGCGCACCATTCGCTATTAAAAACGATCTGCGTCTTTGTCTCATCAAGTATCTTAAAGATCTGTTTTTTATATGTTTTGGCGTTCTCATCTACGGCTTCCTGCGTCAATTGCGGACGTGTTTTGGATTTGCCGGAAGGGTCGCCTATTCGCCCCGTAAAGTCACCTATGAGAAAGAATACCTTGTGGCCAAGGTCCTGGAAATGTTTTAATTTACGTAATAGCACGGTATGCCCGAGGTGGAGATCCGGAGCGGAAGGGTCAAAACCCGCCTTTATGACAAGAGGTTTAGCCTGTTTAAGCTTCGCCTTAAGTTCCTCAATGCTGATTATCTCGTCAGCGCCGCGTTTAATCAGTTCCAGCTGTTCTTCGACAGGTCTCATAACGTGGGTAATTTTAGCATAACGTCAGGTCTGTAACAAGTTCTTATAGATATCTTTCTTTTTCCGGTTTTCTTCATTTTTTTTATATGTCTCTTCTACGTCCTTAAGCATATCATCCATTTTTTTAAATCGGTCTGATATTTCTTTTTCTATCGCGGTTATCTCCCTCGCCGAGGATATTCCTGGATCTTTTTGATCATGAAAACTTCCGGAAATTTCTTTTATCGGCGTTTTTTTCCTGCCGGAAGAGAGGGTTTTCTCCTCGCGCGATCTTTGTAAAATTTTTTCGCTTTCCTCATTCTTCATTTTTACTTCGTCTTTTCGTATCTGTTTTTCATCTTCAGATCTCTTTTTCATATCTATTCTGGTTCTCTCCTCATACTCCCGCTGAGAAGTTTCGACGGCTTTTCGCCTTACCTTTTCGGCTTCTTCCTGAGCCTTCCGCGCCTCCCTCTCTTCGGCTTTCTTTTTCTCCATGGCATCTATTATACGAGCCTGTTCTTCTTTTCTGAGCCGTTTTTCCTCTTCCCCGACCTTTCGCATCTCTTCCCTGGCTACGCGCTCCCTTTCCTTTTCCGCTTTTCCCGCGGCCGCCTTTGCCTGCTTTTCCTCTTTTTCTCTCTGCTTCCAGGCTTTCTCGGCTTCGAGCTCTTTCATTTTTTCGGTCTTGTATTCATCCGGGATATCAGCGCTAGAGCGCCTCTCTTTCCTGGACTTCTCGAATAGATCCCTCGCTTCCTTAGCCCTGGCTTTTTTCTGCTCGAGCAGGAATTCGTATCTTTCCCTTCGCTTTTCGGATTCCTCTTTACTTATCCTCGCATTCTCTTCCCTCTGTGCTTTTTTCTCTGCGATCTCCCGGAGCCGTTCCTCTCTCTCGGCTTTCTTCCTTTGGGCATCTACGTCCCTGGCCATCTTGGCTATGCGCTCTTTTTCCTTTTCGACCTCGTCGGCGATCCTGCCTGCATGGTCCTTCATCTCTTTGGTATTGGAAAGACGGAAAGCCTCTTCATAAAATTTCCGCGCCCCCGGGAGATCTCCCTTCTCGTACAGCTCTTCGGCTTTAGCGAAAAGCTCGTCGATAAGGGCCGCTTTCCCGTTATTGGTCTTATCTTTTTCGCGTATTCCTTTCTCTGCGTGTATCTTCTTGATCTGCTCCTGGCTTCGTTTCCGTATGGTTTCCAGATCGTATTTGTGAAGTTCCGCGTAGGCCGGTCCGGCGAGCAACAAGGGCAGTACCGCGACAACTGTTATAATACCTAAAACCGGAATAGTTTTCATTATGATCATTAACGTCTTTTAGCCTGCATCAACATCAAACAGGACCTGTAAGCTTTTTCAGCTTCTTCGATATTTCCATCGGCATATAGTTTGTTCGCCTTTTCATACATCTCATTTATACGTTCCTCTTTGTCTATGTTCGATTCTATGTCGAATCCGGCCGCTGTTCTCATCCCGGATATCGTCAGCAGTATGTTCGTATAAATTTTTTCAGCGTTCTCGAGTTCCCCTTCCTCAAAAAGGGTATCCGCCCTAGACAGCTGAAGGTTGAGAGAGTGCTGATCTTCCCTGTCGGACTCGAATCTTTTAAGCATTATCCGCTCGATCTCGGCGTTTTTAGCTTTCTCGAAAGCCGCGACCTTTATTCTTTCGATCTCCTCTCTCGTTTGATCAAAAAATATCCCATCTACCCTGAAATACGGTCCTTGAACAGTATAGTCCAAGTTAGTCAGGTTATCAATAAAATCTGTAATGTTATAACCTACAGCCACTTGCATTATATCCCCGATATCCCTCGCAACCTCAAGTGAACAAGTGTGCTTAAAATCCTCGGCCTGTTTTTGACCCAAAACCCTGTATTCCGTCCTTAAATGCCAGTCTTTAAACACTTCAACATCCAGCCTGTTCCCCCATAGCCAGGTCAGGCTATCGGTATAATCGAACCCGAGCACCCTTTCGGAATCATATCTGGCGGCCATCTTTTCGGATAGGGACCAGAGGGGGATAATATCAAAAACATATTCGCCGGAGAGAACATGGGCTTTCTGCTTATCCAAGTCAAGAAAACTGGACTGCGAATCCGGCTTTTTCCCTTCGACATAATCGTATTTCGCCAGGAGGTTCAACCTATCGTTCTCTATCGGACGTAAAGCGCCGCCGAGCGTGAGCAGTTTATGCTCGGCTTCCAGCTTATGTGTGGTCATCAATTCTGTCCTGCTGAGGTCCGCTTTCACGAATACCGTCACATCGGGATTGACCTTGCCCTCTATCCCCGTATACGAAAGCAATTGTCTCCTGTCATTTTCCCTGTCGTCATATCTCACCTCGAGTTTTTCGGAAGCTGCGAATTGTTTCTCCCTGGTCTTTAGATCTTTATCCAGATACGCGAGGTCCAAGCCTCCGATCGACCGCATGTCCCGGGACCCGTCGAGGTTGCTAACGCGGCCGCGGCCGTATTTTGCCCCGGCGGCCCACCTGTCGTTGGCCTCGCCTGACAAGCCGTAGATATTCGTTTCCGAAACGCTTCTTGCGCTGTCAGTGAACTGCTTAGAGAACTTTCCTTCTATCCTCTTTTCCTCGCTATCTCTGGCAAGACCAAAGCTCGAACTCCTCGAGATATTCTCCGAAGATCTTCCCCTGGAAACGTCCTTTGAATAAAATCCCTCGACGAGATCATCCATCCGCCCGTGAGAAACGATGAACTTCGATCCCTCGGCGTTCGATTCTCCGCTCTTATAGTTGTTTTCATCTTTGTCCGCCAGAAATCCCATCCCTGTTCCGATACCGGTCGTATTGTCCCCGATGCCGCGTGTATCGTCGAAGAGACTATCTTTCTGGGACATGGAATATGTCCTGTCATATCCTATTTCTGTCTCTTTCCCGACTTTTTTTCTTGTCGCCATAGTTACGCTCTTCGTATTCTCTCCGTCGTTCGACGATACCTCGGATAAAGTGGTCCGGATACCCGTCCTACCCTCAAGCTCCTTCGCGGCCGATAGGGCCGATTCGTTCGTCATACGCCCGTCGTTATAGGCCGATAATGTCCGCGACCCTGTTACGGAAATACCCGGCCGGGGGGAAGCTTTTACAGAGACCCTGGAGGCGGATCCCTCAGTAGCGACCACATGCTCAATCCGCGTCGAAACGTTCTCGTTTATCCTGGAGGTCAGCTGTCCGGTGGTCTTCGCGTCTTTTTCTCCGCCGAGCGAGACCTGCTGGATGATCCCCGCTTTAAGCGCCTTGTTGATCTCATATTCCGCCTTGCCCGCGGCTATGTTATCTTTCCGGTTAGTCTCCGAATCGTACTGGTCAAGTTTACCCTCTACCGCCTGATGGCGGTACGCGCCCGTAAGTTCGAGCCTGTCGATCTTCTGGACAATGTCGGCCTCGGTCGTCTCGACGGCGTTTGCGCCTACTTGTGCTTTTGTCTGGGCGTTCCCTAAAGCAGAAAGTTTCTGTATATCGTGAGACAATTTCATCGCGGTGTTCTTCGACGCGTCCCAATCCGCTCCGAAACCCATGAGATCCTTACCCTGCTGTGAAACAGTCGATACCGAAGAGAAATCCTTATCGATGGATTTATAATACCCTCCCAGCGTCAGGGCTTTATCCAGGAGCTGAGACTCTTCCTTAAAACCGTAAGCCTTGCCCGCCGCCTTGTCATCCAGACTGACGCTCGTAAAATCGAACCCGCCGTCGGTCGAGATGAAGTTCCCGACCGATTCGGAAGTGCTTTCGGCGTATTCCACGCCAAGGTCGCCTAATTCGCCTATATGGGCTACCGCGTCGCCGCCCCTCAGTTCATAAGCCTCTTTTACCTGCTCCTCTTTGACATATGTAGACCCAACCGTTAAATGATCGCTTATGTTCTGTTTGACCCTTCCACCCACCACTCCTTCCTTCATCTTATCCTTGACCTCATATTCGTAATCGACGACGATATATATCGGATTACCGTTAAGAAGGTCATTGGAGATGATCGAGGAAGACTCCATCATGAACGGTATGCTTTCCCAGAACATTATCCTTCCGTAATCGTAATCTATCCGGTAATCCACGCCCTCCTTCATTTCTTCGCTCGCGAGAATAAGCCCCGTGATCCTGTCCCGGACTTCGATCTTCACTTTGTCGGACCCTTCGACTATAAGATCGTTCTTCAGATAATACAGAGATCCACCCGTGGAGAGGAACTCGTTATGCGCGGCTTTCTGCTGCGCAAGGGCTTTAAACGCCATGACTTTTGTATTCGGATCGCCGTATTTTGACGTCGATAACGTTTGGACATCGGCGAGTCCCCCGTAAAGGGTCCGGGAATATTGCGCCAATTCCGGACCGTCTATCGCCGCCTCGTAATTACCCCATTTTACCTTTGACTTGTCCCATTCCACGGCAAGGTACAGCATTCCCTGGGTATTACCGGAGGCTTTATTAATTGTCGCTCCGTCGCCGTAAACGGGATAATATTTATCTGGGTCTATATCCTCGAACAGTTCCTTTTTAGCCCGTGTCGTGTCGAGGCTCGAACTGACCACGTACTTTCCGAGCATTTTACCCTCGAGGTGATAAGCGAGCTTGCCTTCGGACCATAATCCTTCCTGGAATTTGTCGTCATCGCCTACCGGCTCGATATTGCCTTTATTGAAATTCCATCCGGCTTTACCATCGGCAAGGCCGACTAAGAAGAGGTGGTCGTCGCCGATCTTGATCGTTTGGGTGCTGAATTCTGGCATGGAGCATGGGGCTTCCAGCCCGGAAAGTTGGGGCCCGGCCACCTGTTCCGTAGGACGTAGGACGTTGGACCCTCCTTCGCCAAGGCTACGGCGGGCAGGCGTGGGAAGTGGGACATATCCGGCATCCGCGTTATTGGATTCGATCTGGTATTCCCCTCGGGGGAGGATGATGTCCAGGGTTTGTGGCTCGTCGGCTTCATGTGGTATCCTTCCACCTTCATTTATGATGTCTTTCGCTGTTGATATGGTTTCGGAGGCAACGTTGATCTCGGCGACGGTTTTCGCGTCTTTCCGTATTTTTAAAGTGCTTATCCCGGCGGCGATATCTTTGATCTTCAGCGTCTCGCCCTGAACTAATATCCTTTGTTTATCCAGGCTATTGCTCGAGATCTCCGCCCTGAACCATTCTTCACGCGTTTTAAGCTCTTCGCCTTTATCCTCGTTTTCACCGACCAAACCTTTATCCGCTATCTTGATGACAAGAGTTTTTTCATCCGTAATATCCTCTTTACCGGAAGCGTCATATGCTTTCAGCCTGTAATAAACCGTTCTGGTCTTATATCCCGCTAATCCGCCAGGTACGCCGAACTCATCATCATCCTTCATTACGAGCCCGCCGGAACCGTCTGTCGTTCCGTCCCAATAAATGGGGCGGTTGAGCGAATCGCCCTTCCCGCTAATGACCTTAACTGGTCTCCCTCCCCGCCTATCCGTTATTTCCAGACGCCATCTGTCGATGAACATGCCGTAGTTGGTGAATATCCTGAATTCGACAGGTTTCGAGAAAACTCCGTTGTCGTCAATTTTCATGGGAAGAGAGAAAGCGCCGGCATTTAGGCGCGGTTCCGGAGCGCCTTTCTCTACTTCCACCAGGTACGGTCTCGGCGTCTTATCTAAACCCTCGGGCAATGTGACGCCGAAATTTACCTTTGTGAGCATGCCCGGAGTGATCTCGACAAGCTTGACTTTTTTCCCTTGAGGATAAGCTCCACGCGGCAGGCTGGACTCGTCCAGCCTGAAAAGATGCCGGCCGGGTATGATCCCCTGCAAATGGAACATCCCGTTCCTGTCGGTAGTTATAATGGTTCCATCCTCGGTGAATATCCTTGCATTCCCTACGGGTAGCTCTCCCGGGTCCTGCCAGCCGTTCGAATTGGCGTCGTCGTAAACCTTGCCGACGACCGTTCCCATATCGAACAAGGGATCGGGTATTATTTTTACCGTCGCCGACGCTATATTCGATATACGCGAGCTGTCGATATATTTCGCGAAAGCCCTGTTAACGTATTTCCCGAAACTGACACCTGCTCCCACGACCATCTGGTATTTAAGGGTTTTCATTCCCCCGTTCTGTATGTCGCCGACCGAGAACCTTAAAGGCCTGGTCCCGACAGGGTCGTCCAGCTGACTGCCGTCAAGCCTGACTTTGGTCTTTAAATATTTGAACCCCGCTGGAACGCTATCCTCGAGATAAACCTTCTCGATATCACCCGAAGAAACGTTCTCGAGGGTCACTGTATACGTGACGATATCGCCGACCCTGGCCTCTTTCTTATTGGCTGTTTTAGTGACCTTTATGAGGGTTTCAAGAGCGTCCATAGGGTGGTCCATCTGGATAACCACGCCTGCCACCGTAAAAACCTCGCCTCTAGAGCCCGGGGTAACTATTACCCTTCCGGCGGGTAGCGCGGGGTCAAGTTTGTCGGTCGGATATTTATATCCGACCGCGGAAGTCGTTATGTAATAATCTCCGTCGATACAATTGAACCCGTAAAATCCGTCGGCGGCGGTAGTTTGAGGGTTAATTTCACCGGCAGCTATGTGAACTCCCGCCTGCGCGAGTATCCAATTACGCCCGGGGCCAAGATCGCTGTCGTAATAAATCGTTACTACCGCCCCGCCGATCGGGTTATTGCTGACTGAATCGAAAACGATACCGAAGGGATCGGTAAAAGTGACCGTAATAACTTTACTCGTAGTCTTTGCATTACCCAAAGCGTCGTATGTCGTAACCGTGAGCGTGTTAGTCCCTGCTTTAAGACCGTTCGCTACCGCGTCACAGGACAACGTATAAGCCCCGGTCCCCGCGTCGGCAATGACCGAACCGCAGTTAAGTACGTAATTATCGTCTGAGCCCACCGCCTCCAGCCTGACTTCGACTCCGGGCTCGGCAAACCCGCTTACAGAAAACGGGTTTGTCGTTATCGCTGAATTATTGACCGGGGAATCGATCTCCGGGACTTCATCGGGATCGGTCGCCGCAACTACGGTAACGCCATGCGGAGGACCGCCATTCGATCCGACAAAAGGACGAAGATTATTAGGCCCGATGTCAAGTAAGGTTGCACTGTCTACCACGACCCTGAACTCACCGTTATCGTCCGAATTCCCGGAAGCGACAAATACCGTAGCGGCACCGGAAACCCCTTTTATTTTGAAAGCTATGTTAGGAGCCGTCGTATGCCCTATCAGTGTCGGCTGATTATCTATTACCCCTGCGATCACCGGCGTATCAAGATAAACTGAATTACCGAATATCCAGTGCGGAACCGCTTCAAGATCGTCATTATTACCGTCATTCTGCGAATCATCGGCGGTGATATCATTAGACGACGAATTTGAATCCTTCAGCTTGATATAACTCACGTTTTGAGGGCCGCCTGTAACATTAAAAGTAAAACGGGTGCCGGCAACGGAAGATGTAATCGTAATTTCCGTACCGAGCGCTTGGCCGTCAAGGGTCAAAGTCCCGCCTATGGTCTGGGTCTTACCGGCCTCGAATACCATGGATTTACCGGCGGTCTCGCATTTGAAATTACAGAAAGAGCTGGAGCCGTTGATATTTGAGGTGACGCCGTTATCGGTGAATGTCACGGTACTGGAAGCGCCCGGGACTACGTTCCCTGAGTTACTCCAATCCCCGTTCAGGCTTATATTCGTATTAGCCGCGGACATATCCAAAACACTGGCCGCTGCCATAGACATGTCTCCGTCCACGATAAGAGTTTCAGCCGCCGATAAAGTAAAATTTTCCCCTCCAGCGATGGAGATATCGGCCGATGCCAAAAGAGCGGGTGCAACGCTTACAGCACAATTTAATATTAAAATAAAAAAATTTTTTTTAAAGATATGAACCTCATTAATAATGACGTAGTGGCGGCCTTCATGGCCGCCCTAAATACCATAAAATAATGTTTACAGGACGACCATCCTCCTTCGCCAAATCATTTCATATTGATTGGCTTCGGATGGCAGGTAAAGATCGCCCCTACGTCTTATGTTATTAATTACGGTCGTTTTGAAATAAGTATATGTGGGGATTTGGGATAAGTCAAATTACCTGTGTGTAAAGAAAAAGGGCCAGAGGATAGAAGTTAAATTGTTGGGAGAGACAAATAATGAAAGTATTATTTAATCTCTATCTTCTGTCCTCTGGCCCCAATGTGAGAGCTGTTATATTACTCGGATGTCTTGCCCATTAAAGCGTCCCAGGGCCACTCCTCCGTAAATGTCAGATCGTTCGGCTCTGCCGGATTAGGCAAATAGAACGAACATATGTCCCATACACCGTCTATTTCGCGGCTAAACCAGTACCACACGCCTGTAACAACTCCAAAATCCCATGTTTTTTCTTTACAGCCTTTAACTATCTGACCAGGGAATTCAGCGACGCCTAATACGGCGTTACCTAAACCCCTAAGCAGCTTTTTTCCCATCGGGTTAAGGGTTTGTTCTCCGAAAGAAGGGCTGAAATAATCATACCTTTCACCCGGTTCCCACGCATACTTGGCTTCGAGCGGTATACCTATTCCCTCGTTGGTCATAGGATCTACTGCCCAGAAACCCGAAAAATCGCAAAGACCCGACACCGTTCTTCCCGCGCCGTGATAAATACCGTTGAAAATACCTCCAAAAGCGCCCAGCGCCTTGTTTTCCCCGTCTCCGCTCCAACCCCTTTCATAACCCTTTACTACCTGTGCCGGTATTTCCATCCACCCGGTCAAAGTGTTCACAAAACCCCTGAAAAGCTTGTGCCCCATGCCAGTTACAACATCACCCATCTCGGCATGTGCCATAGTAGAAACCGAAAGCATCACAGTAAAAACGACTAACGCGACCAACTTCTTACTCATTACTCCCCCCTTTAGATGTTTTTGAAACAACAACTATTTACAGTGTTATTTTCTTCCAACTGGTTATGCTTGTCAAGAATTATGTTTCACATCACACTTTGATTTTTTCCCCATATTGATGTAGAATTATTCTGATCATGCGATACTTCCTCTTAGCTTTATTGATATCGTCCTCTTTTAACGCCTCCGCCTTCGCCGGGACTTTCTTCAATGATTCGTTCACCGAAGATGCCGACACGTCTCTCGCTTTGCACCCTCCTGACACAGGCGCCGGCTGGACAAGGCTCATCAATAACGGCGTTACCTTGCGAGCCGACGCTTCGACGGATGATTGCAGGCGTAACGCGGGAGTAGGCACTGACAGTGCAGGCGTGTTGTATACCGCAGACCTCGCGGGATCATATCCCAGCCCCGATTATGAGATCGTAGCTACTTACACTAATCTCGACAACGGCGATGATATAAGCATCCTTGCTTTAAGGATCCAGGACGCAAACAACATGTATGGGCTTCGTTTTAATACGGCTACAACCAGGATATATGAGTGCAATGCCGGTGTATGGACGGCCATAGGCGCCGCGCTTGGCGGCATAGCCAGCGGCTCGGTGATAAGGTTCGGCGTATCGGGGAATACCCTATATTTGTACGATGACGGAGCTATTATCGACAGCGTAGTTGACACGGTCGCGCCTATAACAGCCTCCGGAAAGGCCGGAATTGGTTACGGTAACATAATAACCGCTACCGATGACGCGGATATTTCCACTTCGACCGATTTCACTGTCCGCTACCGCCGAATAATCGTAACAGACTGATCTTTCACCCATCAGTCCTACTCAGCCGTCTTCACATAAGTGATAGTCACTACGACTTGCGTGACAGTTCCCGTAACCGCACCGATGTTAAGGCTCACCCATCCGCCCTCAGCTACGCTATTGTCATCGATCCCGGCCCCTGTCACAGAAGCCCCGTCATTGTCCGCGCCGAACACAGCCTCTATCGGGGCCGCGCCGCCCCCGGTACTATTCCTTTCCTGCAAAGTAATATCCACCGACTCACCGGCATCCGCGGGATCGACTATCGCGTTTATCGCCGTCACCGTCAAAGGATACGGCGCTTTGAAAATCAAGAAATTGTCGCCATTCGCCGGATATTCGATCGTTATGCTTTTGAACATCTCGTAAGGGAGACTCCTTTTCGCGGCACCGTAGTAAATAAGATCGTCCGCCGTGGTATCGACGGCAAGATGCCCCTCCTCATCCACCGTGGGAGCCGCCCCGCTCGGCACCTCGAGATGATTAGCCGCTACGTCGACCTCGTCGGCCGTTAGAATAATATCGTCTGTAGCCGTCACCGCGTTAGCAGATATATTCAGAGAATCTCCGTCAAAAATGACCGAAGCGTCATCCCCAGCCCCAAAATTAAGCTTCGCCGAATCGCTATGGAGAAAGATATCGTTCCCCGACGGGGTTATAGTTAGATCCCCCGAGGCTGACAACAAAAAGTCCGCGTAATTCGCCGCAGTCCCGCCTGGCGCGTTATAGGAAAGGCGCAAATTAGAGCCTGTGGCGTGGTTCACTTCGAGAGCGCGATCAGGCGCTGTCGTGCCGATGCCGACGGAACCCCCATCCTGAACACGCAGAAGTTCCGACACATGGTTCGTTAATGTAAAATCATTGTCGGATTGCTGCGAGGCGATGATCCACGTATCAGCGTTATCGTCACCGTCGTCCGCGTCGAGATATATCTTCGCGTCAGTCGCTTCAGCGCCCTGCACTTCCAGGAGCCCCTCCGGTGCCGCCGTGCCTATACCCACCAGTTCGCTTGTTGTGTCCACATTAAGTACCGGCGTCCCGGCGTCCGCGTCCATGACCTGGAAACCCGTCGCCGAATCCGTCGCGTTCTTGAACTGCGTCGAGCCGTCGGTGTCATCGTAAAGGATCGCCGCCGCTCCGCCAAAAACGCCGCCGTTATTATATAGAACCTGTGTATCCGCTCCCGCAGGCGAAGTGATCACCGCGCTCCAGCTAAGGACGCCGGACCCGTCAGTTTTAAGGAACTCATTTGCGCCCCCATCGTCCTGAGGTAGCGTAAGAATAAAACTTGCCCCGACATCAGAATTACTCGCGATCGTTGTCGTAAAGGCATCACCTCCGTCGGCGTCGTTCAGGACGATCTTTCCAGCGTACGCAGTAGCCCCCGCGCCTATGGTCAAGTCGCCGCCGGTAAAAGTACCGTCCAATGCGGTGGCGTTCCCCGTCGTTGTTATATTGTCATCGCCGAAACTGATGCTTCCGCTCCCGCTCGAGGTGATAGCAGCCGACCCCGCGCCCGTAAAATCGAGTGTGCCGGCAGCTTCGTCAATAATTATATTTCCCGCCGTCAACTGGTCGTTGATATCCGCGTCGTCTGTCGACGCCACATCTTCCGCGCTGAACGTTCCGGTCGTCGAAAGGTTCTCGTTGCCGAAACTTATTGCGCCGGTCGCGTCCGTAAGAGAGCCCGCGTCGAACGTCATTCCGGATACCGTCAAAGCGTCGGAAACCTTGCTATAGGTGAATTGAGCATCGTTCCCAAGGGCCGCGCCGCCATCGTTGAATTGTACCTCTGTGTCTAAACCGGCGGCCGCAGCGGTCGGCGTATCCCAACTTAACGCGCCTGAACCGTCAGTC
>JADGBR010000051.1 GCA_015231405.1 Candidatus Omnitrophota bacterium
AAGCGTCAGCGAGAACGAAATAGTGAACATAACAGGTGAGAAAGGAAATAGAGTCCCGGCCAGGGTCGTTGAAATATCGGAAGTTATGACAAAACTTGAACCCTCGGGCATCGGGATAGACGGGATATCGGTAGGGAACGCTATATCGAAAACTGCGAACGCGGACGTGACGGGAAAAGAGCCCATAAAACCGGAGGTGACCGTTCCCATGGCGGGGGGCCATATGTCAATGGACGAAGAGAACAGGCTTTTAAGGGCTGAGTTGGAAAAAAAGAACAGGGAAATATCCGAAATGAGATCTCTTATAGGGAAGCTTAAAGACTCTTTCCAGACTGCGGAAAAAGATATCGCCAAGAAGGAGAGTAAGAAATGACGATGGAGTATTTTACGTTGTTTTTTCTCGGGCTCGTCATAACGGGGGGGTTATCTCCGGTGTTAATGGCTCTGGCCAACAAGTTCAATCTGCACGATGTCCCGTCCGAGAGGAAGATACACAAACACCCTGTACCTGTGCTTGGAGGGATAGCGGTTTATTTCGGGTTTGTAATACCCGTAGCAATGGCTCTTCCCGTGGGTCCTAAACTGATGAGCATCATTCTTGGCGGAACGCTCCTGGGGATCGTGGGGTTAATTGACGATCTGGGAGGACTTTCCTCGATCGTCAGGCTTCTCGCCCAGTTCGCGGCCGCGTCGATGGTCATAATGAGCGGGATAAAGGTCTCTTTTCTGCCGCATACTCTTATCGGCGATGCGTGCGCGTACTTGATCACGGCCTTCTGGATAATCGGCATAATAAACGCGCTTAATTTTTTTGACGGGATGGACGGCGTTGCCGGAGGGATATGTTCCGTAGCCGCAGGATTCTTTTTTATTCTTACCTGCAAACTCGGACAGGCTAATGTGGCCATGCCGGCTATCGCTCTGGCAGGAGCTTCTCTGGGTTTTCTGGTATTCAACTTCAGGCCGGCGAAGATATATCTGGGTGACTCCGGCAGCACATTCATGGGATTTCTCCTGGCGTGCTTCGCTCTTTACGGCGAATGGTCCGCAAGGGGCCCGGTAATAGCGCTCGGGATCCCGGTACTGATACTCGGTATCCTGATCTTCGATATGTGTTACATTACTGTCTCGAGGATAAGAAGAGGCGTGGTCACGAATTTCAGGGAGTGGCTGGACTATACCGGCAAGGACCATTTTCACCACCGCCTCGTGAGCGCCGGGTTCACTGTGCCCCAGGCGGCGGTGTTCATTTACGTGACATGCACCATCCTCGGGCTTTCCGCTCTTCTTCTTGAAAAGGCCCAAAGCCCCTACCTGATAATAATATCCCTTCTCCAGGCGGTGCTAATACTTGCCGCGAATTCGATGATCATGCTGATGGGGAAAAAAATAGCCGTGGGGTATCACGGGATAGACGAGGGGAACGAGGACGAGCTGTTCAACCGGATGTTGGAAATGGTGAGTGCCATGAAAAAGGGGAAAGAGGACCGCGTGAGGTCAAAGAAATCCAGGTGGATCAAATAAGATGCGGGAAGGGATCGTCGGGGTAAATAATCATATTTGGATCGCCGCCGCATATTTTTGCGTGATCACGGCCGTTTCCCTCGGGGTTTTGGCAGGGTATGCGGCCGGCTCCGGGAATTCGCCGAAAGCGGAGATCGTGGTCAGGCCGGAAGAGCCGTTGGATGGGGCGGTATACGGCGCCGGCATATACCCGAAAAGCTCCGGTCTTTTGGCGGGAGAGACCGCTTTGGCCGAAGGCGCAGGAATTTTCTTCCGGGTAGATCCCGCCGAGCCCGAAAATCGGGCGTTTCCCGAATTCGTTCGTTCTTACGCGTGGTGCTATCTGACCGCGGTCGTTCCTCTTCCCGTATGGATGCTCATCGCCTGGGGAATATCCGCTTACAGACGGCGTAAAGAGGAAAGGGCCCGGGACAGGGACGGGGAGCAGTTCTTTGCTCTGGACGCTTTCGATGGCGCCTCAGGTACCATCCTCGCCGCTATGCCGGAAGGACCGGCGAGAGCTAGTACCGCCTATCATGATGCAACCGTTAAACACGGCATGGACAGCGCGCATGCCGGCTCCAGTATAAATACAGCGCATATAAGATCGGAATTCCTCAAAAAGATGATAAAGGAACTGAGGGTCCAAAAATAAAGGCTGGATAAGGATGTACCTAGAACACTGGTATTTGCGCGAAAAACCTTTTGAGAATACCCCTGACCCGAAATTCATGTATTACGCTAAAGGGCATGAAGAGGCGCTGATACGGCTTCTTTACGCTACAAAAGAGCTAAAAGGGTCTATGCTCCTTACCGGAGGATATGGGTGCGGGAAGACGGTGCTTTCCAGGGTCTTTCTGAACGAGCTTATCGCTACCGGGAAATACGAGATAGCGCTTGTCACCAACCCAAAATTTTCCGCCAATGAACTTCTCGCCGAACTGATCTACCAGCTCGGCGGAGGAGAGACTCCCGGGAAGAACAAGGTCGAACTTTTACAGCTTTTTAATAACCTGGTGTATAAGAATCTCGCCAGGGGTAAAGAGACGGTCGTCATAGTTGACGAAGCCCAGGCGATAGACGATCTTGACAGTTTTGAGGAGCTTAGGCTTCTTCTCAATTTTCAGAGGAACGACCGGTTCCTCCTGACCCTTATACTCGTGGGCCAGCCGGAACTGCGCGACAAGTTGAAAAAACTCCCTCAACTAAGGCAGAGATTGCTCATCGGGTATCATCTGGATAATCTTGACGAAGACGATACGTACGGGTACATCTATCACAGGTTGTCAGTAGCGGGGACGGAAAGGGCGATATTCACCGCGGAAGCGGTGCGAGAGATATACAGGAGCTCCAACGGGATCCCCAGAGTGATAAACGGAATGGCTGACCTAGCCCTGCTTAAAGGGTGCATGTCCCGGAGGACTATCATAGACGCCGAAACGGTAACTAAAGTCGCCAGGGACATTAACCTGGACCAGGAATGCCTCGTTTAATCGACATAATAACCAATAACCTGACCCGGCGGAACAAGGCCGTCCCGGAAAAAGGAGTCTCTCAAACGGGTTCCGAGACTAGGGATGCCGGCGGGGGGATGATTTCCCGGGATATCGACCCTGGCCCGAAGGAAAGCCCGGGTCAGATCCCTGAGCCTTCGGACAGATTGATCCTTCTGTACAATGACGGACTGGCTGTCGCGGAGTCCGTCATAGCCGGCGTAGTCGGGGGGGCGGACCTTGACGGGGCGAGCGTTACCAATTTAGCGGAAAAAGTGGTCGAGGAGTTCATCCGGGATACCTGTAACAGCCTTCTTTTGTGTTCATATTACACTTCAAAGAACGATTATCTTTCATCGCATCTCGTGAACGACGTCATCCTCAGCGTGGCTTTCGGAGTGTCGCTGGGGTTTGGGAGGGAGGATATTTCAAAGCTCGCGGTAGCGTCGTTCCTTCATGACCTTGGGATGATAGCCGATTCGGGGCTCAGGATGGTCAGGGGAAAACTCAAGGATAAGGAGTTCTCGCAGATAAAAAAACATCCTATCGTAAGCACCGAGATCGCCAAAAAATACTTTAACGATGATATCTGCCGCATCGTGATCGAAGTGCATGAAAGAGTTGACGGGAAAGGGTATCCGTACGGGAAGATGGATAGAGAACTCTCGCCGCTATCGGTACTCCTCTCCATAAGCGACGTTTTCGAGTCCCTCACTCATCCCCGGGCTTTCAGGGAACGGTTCTCGGCTTATGAATCGCTTAAAATGATAATATCGATGGGCGGCCGGGATTTCAATAACGCGCTTATCCGGGATTTCATAAATTTCACGTCGGTATACCCGATAGGGTCACTGGCTTATCTTAATACGGGGGATATATGCATGGTAGTGGCGAGATCACCGGAGAATAATCCCATGAGGCCAATGGTGAAAATAGTCGTGAACAATAAAAGGCAGGTAGTAGCGAGATCTACTGTCATAGACCTGGCGAAGAACCAGCTCATGTACCTCAAAGGACCTATAAAAAAGAGCGAGGAGGAGGAACTGGTCTTTCTGGTGCAGCCCAGAGGCTTCCCGGAAATATTCAGATATTGAACATGAACAGGATAAAGAGAACCGTAACGATATGTGTGATCCTTTTCTTCTCCGGGCGGGAGGCCGCTTTTCCGGGAGCCATAGACGCCAAGCAGGTCATAGTGAGCGAATTCAATAAGAGCGCCATAGGGTCGGGATCGGGAAGCGCTTTTAAAGAGAGGGGTTACGCAGAGGATGAGAGGCTGATGTCCCAGCAGATGGACATAATAAGCGGGGATATGGAAAAAAGATATATCATTGTTCCGGGGGATACGCTTTTACTGGAGTTCTATGACGGCGGTAAACTGAATTCCAATCTGTACAGAGTGGGAGGAGAGGGGGAGATACACATCCCGCTGGTCGGGGCGTTCAAGATAGTCGGGCTCTCGATCGCGGATGCCAGGGACGCCGTGGACGCGGCCATATCGCGGTATATCCGTTACCCCAGGACTACGCTCAAGGTCAACACAATGGGTCGGGTCATGATCTTCGGGGCCGTCGAGTATCCGGGAGTTATAAGTATCTCGAAGAACCTTACGGCAATGGAGGGCATCCTCAGCCTTCCAGGCGGTTATGATAAAAAAACCGCGGAGCTCCGGAACGTTATCGTCATAAGGGGCCCTGTGGATAAGCCGGATGTGATCAAGTTGGACCTGAAAAAAATGATAACGAGCGGCGACCTTTCCGATAACATCCTTCTCAAGCCGGGCGATATCGTATATGTCCCGACGTCGCTGATAAGCAATGTCGAGGAATTCATAGGGACGGTGTACAGGTACATATTGACGTGGTACGGTCTGGGCGGCCAGAATATCATAGAGCCGGGCCAGCCTTTATTGGGCCCGTACAACGGGAGGGTCAAAAGCACGACGACCTCGAGCGCAACTTCACAATAGGGGAATCAGGTGTGGATAGAGAGGAACTGAGTTTTTCGGATTTCGTACGTATCGTGGTGAAAAGGAAGATCACCTTCATAGTGACTTTCCTCGTCATTTTCGCCGCGGATCTCTACTACACGAACACCCGCGTCCCTATTTACGAGGCTTCCGTCAGCGTGAAGATAGAGAAGATGGACCCGGCGGAAGCCGAAAAATCCGTATGGTACGGTTACGGCGTGGCGGATCTCTCGACCGAAATAGAGGTCCTGAAAAGCCTTTCCATACTGAGAAAGACCGTCGAGCGGATCGACAAACTTCCGGACGATCCCGTGGAAAGAGAAAGGCAGGTCTACGTTAAAGCGCTCGCGCTGTCAGGGAGCGTTAAGGTCAGCCAAATAAGCAACACCGCTATAGTCACCGTCGACGTCCAATCGTCGGATCCCCGTAAAGCCGCTCTTATCGCGAATACGATAGTCGAGGTATATTCCGAGGAGAATACGGAAGGGAGGAAGACCGGGCTTAAAAAGATCCTCGAATATTACGAGAGACAGATAGATAAGTTCCGGAGCGACCTCTCCGAAAAAGAAACGGAGCTCCAGAAGTTCAAACAGAACGAGAGGATCTTCGTCGTTACACCCGAGAGCAAGTTAGTGCTCGACAGGATGACCATAGACCGGACGCTCGCGTTCGAAAGTGAAATGATAGCGCTTGAGAAAGAGGTCGAGAAGCTGAAAAAGGTGCTTCTCGCCGAAGGTCGTTACGGGGACCTGGCAAAGAACATGGGAAAAGCGGAAGAGAACGATTTCGTCATGGCCGGGATGAAAAGGCGGCTCCTTGAGCTCGATTTCGCCAAATTCATGCTCCTCATCGATTATACCGAAGAGCACCCTTCCGTTAAGGAACAGGAGAAGCTGATAAAAGACGTCAAAGCCGCGCTTGTCGCGAGGATAAAGGATATATCCGGTCCGTTCGGCGACGCCAGGCGTGAGGAAGAGCTGTCGGTCTATCTGAAATACCTTTTCTCGAAGATGCGGATGGAGATACTATACCGTATTTTGAACAAATACTACGAAGAATTAGGCTCGCTCTCTCCGGATCAGAGGAAATACGCGGAGATAAAAAGGGAAATAGACGGGCTCCTGACTACATACAACGAGTTCCAGGCGAAGAAAGAAGAGGCGAAAATAAGCATATTCAAACAGCTGGCCAATATAAGCGTCGTGTCGGCCGCTACGGAACCCAAGGACCCGGTAAAACCCAATAAGCGGTTGAACTATACCGTAGGGGTTATCATGGGCCTTATTCTGGCCGTTGTCGCCGCGTTCATGGCCGAGAACATGGATCCGGCCATTTCCGGGATACAGGACGTGGAAAGAGGATTAAAATTGCCGGTCCTGGGATGCGTCCCGCGGTTCGTGACGGACAAAAAGGCCATTTCCCGAGGGGATTATACCAGGAACAAGGAGCCGGAGAGTTCGAGTAAAGAGCTCGCGTCCCTTGTAACGCTTTTCCAGCCATGGTCAAGCTATTCGGACAGCGTGAAAGGGCTCCGGACACAGATATCCAATATCGCCGAAAGGACGCGGTTCAGGTCGTTCCTTATTACCAGCGCTGAAAAGGACGAAGGGTCCTCTACGATAGCCATGAACCTGTCGCTATCGTTCTCTCAAGCCGGTAAAAAGACGCTCCTTATCGGCGCGAACATGCGCCAGCCGGCCATCCACAAGATGTTCGGCATAAGGAGGGCGCCGGGCCTTTCGAATCTCCTGATAGGTGAAAAGGGATACGAGGAATGCGTGGCAGGCTCTACCGAAATACTTACCGGCAGGATAAATATCGATTATCTTCTCGCGGTGCCCGGGCTCGACAATTTCTCAATAATGCCGAGCGGGATACCCCTGTCGACCATTTCAGAGCTCCTGGATTCCGACAGGATGAAGACGATACTTGAAGAGCTGAAAAAAAGGTACGATATCCTCATCCTTGACGCTCCCCCGGCGCTTCCTGTTCCGGACGTCGCTTCGCTCGCCGATAAGGTGGATGCTGTCATCCTCGTCATAGACGCGTCGAAAACTCCCAGGACGCATATGGAAAGCGCCAAAGCTATCATTGAGAGTTCGGGGGGGAAGATAGCGGGTGTAGTTTTGAACAAGGCCAGGAACAATTTACGCCTCTCCGAGAGGCTTATGCAAGGGAAGTATCCTTACGCGGGGACGCGCTCGGCCGAGAGGAAAAAAAGTTAAAAAACTATGTCTGACAGATACAGGAAGATGATATTTTTTTTGATGGTCGCTTCGATACTGGCGCCGGTCTTTATACTCGCGCTTAACGAGAGTATCAGCGAAACGGCTCTGGTAATAATGCTGCTCTCGGCGGCGGTGGTGGGCCTGTTCTTTTTGAGAGAGGACCTGGCTCTCATGCTCATTATCGCTTCCATGCTCCTTTCTCCTGAAATTTCCATGGGCGCGATCGAGAGGAAGCCGATAGTCATACGCTTCGAGGATATTTTTCTCGTCCTGCTCTCTTTCCTCTGGATGGTCAAGATAGCTGTCAGGAAGGACGTGAGGCTGATCGCGCCCACCCCTCTGAACCGCTACCTGGGGCTTTACAGCCTAATGTTCATTATAGCTACGGGAAAAGGAGTTATCGTCGACGGCGTGAATCCCGTAAAAGGTTTTTTTTACATGGCCAAATATCTGGAATATTTCGTGCTGTACATTGTGGTCTCGAATTTCATGCGGGATAAAAAACAGCTTAAAACGCTCATGGCGATGTTCTTTTTTGTGTTCATCATAGTCAATATCTACGCCATCAGCCAGATAGGGCATAGACCCAGGGTATCAGCCCCTTTTGAGGGACCGGTGGGCGAGCCAAATACTCTTGGCGGCTACCAGGTCATTATGACAGCCCTGGCGGTAGGGTTCACCATACATTCAAGGTCGTTCGCCACGAAGGCGGCGATGATCTCGATGATAGGGCTTACCGTAGCGCCGTTCCTGTATACCCTCTCAAGGTCCTCGTATCTGGCCCTCATCGTCATGTTCCTCACTATGACGGTAGTCGCCTCGAGGGGCAGGAGGCGGCTCGCGGTATCGCTTTTGGTGCTCGTCGCCTTGACGGCGGTGCTTTTGCCTAACGAGGTGCGGGACAGGATAAAAGACACTTTTACAGCGCATCCGAGCGAAAATATCCCCGTCCAGACAGTTTTAGGCGTTAAGGTGGGGCCGTCGGCTTCGGCGAGGCTGCTAAGCTATAAACAGGTATTCGCGGATTTCATAAAAAGCCCTGTTACGGGATACGGTGTTACCGGTAAAGGGTTCCTCGACAGCCAGTTCGTTACGACGCTTCTTGAGACCGGGGTACTCGGGATGATAGGTTTTCTTTTTATGCTTTACGGCGTGGCGAGGCATACCCTCAGAGTATACAGGACGGCCGGAGACAGTTTTTATAAGGGAATGGCGCTCGGGTTCTTCTCGGCGCATATCGGGATGATAGCGCACGCCATAACGGCGAACACCTTTATCATAATAAGGATAATGGAGCCGTACTGGTTCATAGCGGCCATGCTGATGGCGGTGCCGCGGATCGAGCGGGAAGAGAATGATAATTTAACGGCCGTACAGGAAGACGACACCCCGAGGGGTATACGTAACGTCGAGCTTCTCGTCGGCGAAGCTTAACGGGGCTATCAGCTGTCAGCTTGGAATGTGTTGTAATTCGAATAATAGTTTGATCCGTCATTGCGAGGAGCGAACGACGAAGCAATCCCTGTAAGTTATTATTTTAACAGAGATCGCTTCGGGCACTTCGTGCCCTCGCAATGACGGCCAATATATCCGAAACTATTATTGTGCCACAGTCTGAGATGAAAGCTGAAAGCTGAAGGCTGACAGCTAAAAAGGAGAGATATGGAAAGAAAAGTAAAAGTTTACATACCGAATAGGACCATGAAAATGGGCGTGTGGGTATGGTATGAGATGTTCAACGCGCTTGTTTCGAATCGGGAGCTCATAGGGAGATTTTTCATAAGGAACATGCTGGGTAAATATAAGCAGTCCATATTCGGGTTTTTGTGGATAATCTTCATACCGCTCGTCGCTATCGGAACTTTCACGTTCCTCAATAAAAGCGGCGTAATGAATTTCGGGGCGATCGATGTGCCGTACCCTGTTTTCGCGCTGATCGGGATATCCGTATGGCAGCTTTTTTCGGACGGGTTGTCCGCCGGGACGGAAAGCATAGTACAGTCGGGGAGCATGGTGCTTAAGATCAAGTTTCCCATAGAGGTGCTGGTATTTTCTTCAATGGCGCACGTTATTTTCGAATTCACGGTAAAGATCGCGCTAATACTGATATCTTTCGTCGTTTTCGGTTACAAGCCTTCCGTGTGGATGATACTTTTTCCGGTCGCGGTCATACCTCTTATGTTCTTTACGCTGGGTCTATCGATGTTCTCGTCGCTCATGAACTGCGTTCTCAGGGATACGGCCCGGATAATTTCGCTGGGTGTGACCTTTCTCCTTTTCCTTACGCCTGTCATGTACCCATTGGAGGAAGGTGGAAGCCAGATAATGAGATTAAACCCTTTGACGGCTCTGGTGAACGCCCCGAGGGACCTGATAATATACGGGCATATACGCCATTTTGCCGATTACATAGTGTTCTCTGTCGTCTCTGTGCTCTTTTTCTTCATCGCGTGGAGGATATTCTACATAGTTGAAACGAAAATGCCGGAAAGAATATAAGTAGGGGCGGGGTCCCCCCGCCCCCCGGGTCATTAAAAGGAGCCGCACATGAGTAACGATCTGGCAATGAAAGCCGAAAATGTCGGCAAGAAATACTGTAAGAACCTCGCCCGCTCGATGATGTACGGGGCGATGGATATCATTTCGGGTTCTACCGGGAAGATGATGGATTCGTCTCTCCTCCGAAAAGACGAGTTCTGGGCGGTCGACGGGGTCTCATTCGAGCTTAAGCGCGGCGAGGTCCTGGGAATAATCGGCCGCAACGGGGCCGGGAAGACCACTCTCTTAAAACTGCTTAACGGCATTTTCATGCCCGACAGGGGGGCTATAAAGATCTGGGGCAAGATCGGCGCGCTTATCCAGCTCGGCGCGGGGTTCCATCCGATGCTGACGGGAAAAGAGAACATCTACGTGAACGGCGCGATACTGGGGATGTCGAAGAAGGAGGTCGATTCCAAATTCGATTCGATAGTGGATTTCGCGGATATCGGGGATTTTCTCGACACGCCGGTAAAGAATTATTCTTCCGGGATGTATGTAAGGCTTGGTTTCGCCATAGCCGCGCATTCCGAGCCGGAGATCCTTCTCATCGACGAGGTCCTGGCGGTCGGCGACGTATCTTTCAGGCGTAAATGTTTCAAGAAGCTCGGTGAGATGAAAGAAAAAGGTATAACCTGGATACTCATATCCCACGATATGGGCACGATAAAGAACAGCTGCGACAAGGTGATGTTCCTGGACCGGGGCCGGGTGAGCTATATGGGGACCGCCGACCAGGCTATATCAGAGTACTACTGCACCGTTTCCGGGGACGGGACCATGAAAAGATCCGACCTGGCCGCGGGATCGGCGGCCGATAAAAGGACTGGGATCACCGGCGTGAACCTCACGGGAGCCGCGAATGGCGACAATAAAAGCTTTGCGACTGGCGAGACCATTAACGCGCAGATCAGTTTCGTGTCCGAAAAAAGGATAGATAACCCCGTTTTCGGGATCCAGGTGATGGGGATGGACGGGATATTTTATTTCGGGACTAATACTAAAATAAGCGGATTCCACATAGACCACGTCGAAGGAAAAGGGACGGTATCGATAAAACTGTTCGATAACGGACTCAAGCCCGGGCTATACCGCCTGAGGGTCGATATGCACGACAGGCATATGGGGACCGTAGACCTCGTGAACGACGCCGCTTATTTCAGCGTTAAGGGCGGAGCGTTCGTAGGCGACGCCATGTTCTATAACCGTCACGAATGGGGGCTGGCGTGAAAGGCAAAATCCTCGGGATAAAGAAAAAGGCGGCGCAGTTGTCCTTCGTTATCCGCGGAAAAATATTGAAAAGACCCGTATCTATCCTTGTCAGCCGCTACAGCGGGCTCGGCGACGTTCTTCTGTCCATCCCCGCGGTAAAAGCCATTAAAAAAATATATCCGCGAGCCGTTATCACCTATGACACAAGCCGGGAGGGCCGGGAAATACTCGAGGGATGTCCTTATATCGACCATCTGACGGTGAACCTGTATAAAGAGGACAGGGGAAATTTTGACCGAGAGGTCCATTTTAAATATGAGCTTTTTCCGGAGATGTACATAGTTGACGCATATCTGCGTTATATCGGGGCGTTAAAGACCGCCGACGCCGAAGCAAGAAAACCGGAGATCTGGTTATCTGACGCTGATAGGGCATTCGCGGACGATTTCTTTACCGCGAACGGCATAAAGAAAGACGATATCGTAATAGGGGTGCATGCCCAGGCCAGGCACGCCCAGCGCAGGTGGCCGATCGGCAAATTCCGGGAAGTTATCAGGTATATAGTGGAAAAGCGCGGTATGAAGGTCATCGAATTCGGGGTAAAGGAACATGAGCTGGCCGGAGGCGGATTGACCCTCGCGGGCAGCTCGACCCTTAAAGGTTCCGCCGCGGTGCTCGAGAAGTGCTCCATGCTGCTCTGTAATGACAGCCTTTTTTTGCATCTCGCGGTGGCGCTCGGGGTCCCGGTAGTAGGGATCTTCGGTCCCGTGCCGCCTGAGATAAGGCTGCCCCGGGATGAAAAGTTCAAAGGGTGTTACCCCCAAGAAGGCTGCAGGGGATGTATCCTTACGGAAAAAGATTATGATAACTTCGGGATGGTATGCCTCCGGCCGTCCCCGGAATGCATGGAAGCCGTTACCGTGGATATGGTCAAGAGCCGGGTCGAAGAACAGATAGACAGGATGAAGGCGAAATGAATACTCCGGAGATATCCGTCATAATGAGCGCTTATAACTCGGAAAACACAGTCGAGGAGAGCTTAAGGAGCATCCTCGATCAGACATTTTCCGGGTTCGAGTTAATACTGATCGACGACGGGTCGACCGACCGGACTGCGGATAAGATCCGGTCGATACGCGACCCCAGGATAGTGTTCATGGATAATCCGTCCAATATTGGACTGACAAGGTCATTGATAAAAGGAGCGGAAGCCGCTAGAGGGGAGTATATAGCGCGGCAGGATGCGGACGATATTTCGTTACCGGTCTTTTCTACGGCGTCCTCGATATACTCAGTGACGGAGAGGAACGCGGGATTATGATACCCGGTTACAAGTATCCTCATCTTTCGCTCCCCCGGTAAACGTTTTC
>JADGBR010000052.1 GCA_015231405.1 Candidatus Omnitrophota bacterium
ATTCGTAAATTTTATCTTTTCCTTTTTCATCCTGTCCATGAAATAGCAGATCCTACCACGTATCTCCATATCGTCAACGGGGTCGTACCCTCCAACGCTCATTTCAGTACCTCTGTACATGACAAAAGGATTTACCTGTTCTATCTTTGGTATAAGATGCTTTCTGCTTACGATAAAATCGAGATTTTCGCTGAAATCCTGCTCAGATTCACCGGGATAACCTATTATCAAGCTTATTCCAAAAGAAAGGCCGCTACCTTTTAATTTCCTCATAAACAATTCAGCCGCAACCGTATCATACCCCTTTCCCATTCTCTGCAGGACTTTATCGGATCCTGACTCCAACCCTACAAAAAGATGGTAACAACCGCTATTTTTCATTTTCACGAACATGGAATCACTCATATCATCCCTTACGGCGATCTGTGCTTCCCATTTCACCGACCCGAACCGGTTAATTATTCCGTCCAAAAGTTCCTCGAACGACGATAGATCAGCGTTAAGCATGGAATCGTGGAAAATAAAATTCTCAATGCCAGATCCTTTATGGAATTCTATCTGCCCTAGTACATTATCAACCGGATATGTCCTGAATTTCTTATGCATCATCCTCTCGGCGCAGAATCTGCACATTCGAACGCAGCCTCTTGAGAACATAATCGATACGCTTTTCCTTTTAGGATACAAAGAGAACTCCATATCCGAAAAATCCGGGACTGGCAGATCACCGGAAAACGGGATCTCCTCAAAACATGAAATGCGGGATCCTTGATGGGTTCCTCTCAGATAATCGTGAAAAGGAATTTCACCTTCGCCTACGACAAGATGATCTACCCCATGATTACCATATTCAGCGAAAAGACCAACTCCTTTTTCAAAATACTCCGAGGTCACCTCTGGCCCTCCAGCCACTATCCGTACATCGCAATTAATTTCTTTCACCATTTCGATGGTCTTAAGGGTTGTGCTCTTATTACTTTTGTAAACAGAAAAACCCAACACGTCATATCCTGACATTTTCTCCAACATCCGGTTAAAAGCGTCGGGATATTTTTCTCCCAAAAGATCCAGTATCTTTACCTCTAATTTATCGTTACAACTCTTCTTCCAATCTTTTTTCAGGGAGTCCGCCGCAATCGAGTAAAAGTAATTGTTGATGTCCAAACAATCGACTTCAACCTTCTTTTCGGATAAATACCCTTTCAGCATAGCCAAACCCAAAGGCGGTAGGTCCGGCCAGAACAACGGCATTAAAACAAGGGCTGTTTTTTTTGATCTCATAAGTAGAATTATAACAAAAATTGACTTAAATGTAACTTTTTGTTACGATATTTTTAATGATAACCTCCATAAGTATACGAAATTTCGGCCTGATTGACTCTATTTCCATAGATTTTGACCCTATTTTGAACGTTTTTACCGGAGAAACAGGCGCCGGGAAATCGATCCTTATCGATGCTCTCCGCTTCGCTCTTGGAGAAAAGATCGGCCAGTCCCAGATAAGAGACACCGGTTCACCCTGCGTTGTTGAGGCCGTATTCGATCTCTCCGACAAATATCTTAATGAATACCCTCCCATACGGGAGTACATAACCAATGAAGACTCTTCCTTAATTATTTCCAGGACTTACCTGCCCGGCGGCAAGAATACCATAAAACTTAACGGGTTTAACCTGACTTTATCCCAGTTAAAGGAGATCGGAAATCATCTAGTCGACTTTCACGGCCCTAATGACCACCAGATCTTACTTGCGCCCGATATGCACATTAAGATACTGGACAGGATAGCCGATATCGACGAGCTTATGAAATCTTACTATGCCGGCCATGAAGTCTACGTCGAACTCCTCGGCAAGAAAAAAAAGCTTGAAGAGATGGAATCGACAAAAGATAGAGAAACGGAGCTCCTAGCCCATCAGATCAAAGAACTTGAGCAGGTCCCTCTTGACGAAGAACAATGCGCCTCTATCATCGAGGAACAATCCCGTCTGAGTAATGCCGTGGCTCTAGGCGAAGAGATAGCTAAACTCCTCGAACTTTTCGAGAGTCCCCCTTACGGCATTTCAGAAACCGTATCCTCCGCATTCAGCTCTATGAAAAAACTAACTGCTCTGGATCCCGGGACCCGAAGGATGTTTGACCTACTCGAATCTGTCCAGATAAACATTTCCGATCTTACTGCTGAGTTAAAAAAGTACGCCGATTCTCTTTCTTTCGACCACAAAGATGCCGAGAATGTTAACCGCCAATGCGATGTTTATTATGAGATAAAGCGTAAATACGGTCCTCTATTAGACGACGCCAGGAAGTTTTACGACAACGCGAAAGAAAAGTATTCATTGATCAGCGATATCGAAATGTCATCCAGGGACTTGGCCGGCAATATCAACTCCTCCAGGCAAAAAATTACAAAGATCGCGGATAAGATCTCAGCCGCGAGGTTAAAAACTGCGGATAGATTAAAAGATACTATCGAAGACGAACTGGTGGAATTAGGGATAAAACACGCCAAGTTCGAGTGCCGTGTTGAGCGAACAGAACTCAACCGTTATGGTTCGGACAACGTCACTTTTTACATTAGCCCGAACGCTGGCGAACCACTTAAACCGCTCTCTGAAATAGTCTCTTCCGGAGAAGCGGCAAGGCTCATGCTTGCCCTTAAAAAAGCTCTTATTCAAGTTGACCCTATCCCGGTGCTAATTTTTGACGAAATAGACTCACAAATCGGCGGCAGGTTGGGCACGATAACCGGCAATAAACTTAAAGAAATAGCCGCACACCGGCAGGTCATACTGATAACTCATTTACCCCAAATAGCGAGTTTCGCCGATAAACATTTCAAGGTGACCAAAAAAGTCGAAAAGAACCGGACTGTCACTCAAGTCCTGGATTTAAATAAAGATCAAAGGATCGAAGAACTTGCCCAGATGATGAGCGGTGAGAACGAAACCGATATCTCCAAAAAACACGCCAAAGATATGCTTGCAAAAGCTAAAAGAGATTAAACAGTACCCGCTAGACTACATTTCT
The DNA here is from genome assembly GCA_015231405.1 of Candidatus Omnitrophota bacterium. GTDB lineage: Bacteria > Omnitrophota > Gorgyraeia > Tantalellales > Tantalellaceae > JADGBR01. The sequence continues at coordinate 3,031 of JADGBR010000052.1, forward strand.
AATTTCCTAACCTGAGATTACCCAGAAATAGGTAATTATATTACAGTATCTATTAATTTAATACTCTTTAATATAGTTTCAGCGGATGAATTCAATGAATTTAATTCCTCTTTTGTAAGTTCCAATTCGATGACCCTATCAATTCCTAACGGCCCCAACACTACTGGTACGCCTATGTAAATATCTTTTAACCCATACTCTCCGGAGAGGTAGGCGCCACACGGCAGGATCCTTTTTGTGGATTTCAATATCGTTTCTACCATTTCAGCGACTGAAGCCGCCGGAGAATAATACGCGCTACCCGTCTTCAAAAACTCGACTATTTCCGCTCCGGCATTCTTTGTTCTTTCGTTTAGTTCATTTACCTTCTCTTCTGACATCAACTTGGTTATAGGGATACCTGAAACTGTGCAAAACCTGGACAGAGGGACCATGGAATCGCCGTGGCCCCCAAGTACCAAAGCTTGAATATCTTTAGAGGATATCGATAACTCCTTTGAAATAAAATATTTAAGTCTGGCTGAATCGAGAACACCGGCCATACCGATGACCTTGTTATGGGAAAACCCGCTTTTTTTCCAAGCAAGATAAGCCATAACATCAAGCGGATTAGTTACCATAATTATAATACAATTCGGTGCTTTTCGCTTAATTTGGTCAGTTATTCCGGCTATAATCTCGGCATTTCTGAATAAAAGATCCTCTCTTGTCATTCCTGGTTTTCTAGCAAGCCCGGCAGTTACCACAACTATATCTGAATTAGCAATCTCATCATAACCCGATATACCCGTGATATTTACGTGAAAGCCCCTTACCGGGCTTGACTCCATAAAATCAAGGGCTTTACCTTTAGCTATACCGTCTACCACATCCACCAATACTACATCCGCTATGTCAAGTTCGGAAATATAAAGAGCAGTCGTCGCACCGACGTTGCCGGCGCCAATTATCGATACTTTTTTCCTCATTTAATTCTCCCGTAAGAGCAACCGGGTCGCAACGAGCCGGAGCTTATGTGTTCTCTGATAGGAACGCAATTAAAAGACCTGCCTGATATCGTATTCTGAAGCTTTAACCTGTTCTGGTACTCCTGACAAAAATATTTCCCGTCAGGATCCTTTTTTAAGTTAACGCACGGGTCATCCCCAGAACCGCAACAACTACCACATCTGAGACAAATAGATTCGAACTCATCATTTTTTTTGTTCAGATAACAGTAATACTGTTCTTCCCCCATATTGTTAGTCAGTTCCCTTCAGAGAGATCTTTCCTGAGAGGCTCTTTTCCTGAAAAGGGTGCGCACGAAATACCCTATAAGAGTAATCAAAATGAATACCACAAATATGAAGAACAAAATAAAGAAAATCGCTAAGAGAAAAGGTGTTATCCCGGTTATTATTTTTGATATAAGCAACAATATCCCAAGGAGAACCGGAAGGACCACAATTACAACGACGCCTACGAGAAAATTTTTTAAAATATCCATTACGGTCAATTCTCCATTAGTGTGTTAACTTCTTCTTCCGACATGTCTTTTTTACGGAGAAAGCAGACCCCTACATCGTATGACAGGCTTGGTTCACCTTCGGCTATTCTTACCACCCGGCCTAATACTCCGTTATTTTTTATCAGGAGATCTTCCTCGATCTCAGAACAAATACTGATCATTTTCTGATCAAGCTCCACCCAAAGCATGCTTGATAACGCCGGGGGCACCTGTTCGGTCCTAAAAAGAAGGCCGCTGGCGCTTACGTTCCTAGCGAGCACCTCGCTCCGGTTAGAAAGCTTATTAGCTTTTAACTCGCGAAAATTGAGAGGTTTTTCGTGATCTACCCGTAAAAATTCCCGTTTATCGTCATCCTGCTGATACATATGCATAACCCTCCCTTATTTAAAGAAGTTTACACCATTTTTAAAGATCTGCAAACCTACCCCCGCATCTTTTATTATTTTCTGGCTCCGGAACCAGTTCGGATCCTGTAAAAAGGTAAAATTCCTTTCCGGGTGGGGCATCAACCCCAGTATCTTACCCCCCGGGTCAGAAACGCCGGCTATATCTTCGATGGAACCGTTTGGGTTGTGGGGATACCCCCCCTCGGCGCCGCTCTTATCAACGTAACGGAAAACTATCTGGCCGTTGTCGTTCAGATCCGAAAGGACCTTCCTGTCCCTCGGTATGAATTTCCCTTCCCCATGGGCAACTGGTATGTGTATGACGTCCGGTAGGCCTTTCGTCCATACGCATTCCTTCTTCCCTTTGACACATTTTTTTAGGTATACCCATCGTGATTCGAACCTGCCCGAGTCGTTTAGAGCCAACGTAGCCTCGACTTCACCTGAAATATTACCAGAGGTATCTGGCAAAAGACCCATTTTGACAAGCACTTGGAACCCGTTGCAAATCCCGATCACAAGACCCCCGCGTCGGACAAAATCCCTTATCTCGTCTCTTAGGGTGTTCACAAGCTCATTAGCGAGTATTTTTCCGCTGGCTATATCATCCCCGTACGAGAACCCCCCGGGCAGCGCGAGTATCCGGAATTCCCTGAGAACGGACTTTTCTTTTATGAGCGCGTTTATGTGGATAAGCTCCGGTTTGGCTCCGGCTAGCGCGAACGCATGACCCGTCTCCATATCGCAGTTAGTCCCCGCAGTTCTTAAAATAAGAGCCCTGACGCTAGCCATGCATTACCTCTTTGATAGGCTTTTGCCATTCTTTTTTCATCCTCGCGAGGTCGGCCTTTATAGCCGTATCCCCTTTGATCCCTTTCACGACAAGCCATGGGGAAGACGCCACTCTGCCGATCATCCCTAGTGGTATGCCGGATATCGTTCTCTCGAAATCGTTCCTTTTGACCGCCGGGACCTCCAATATGAACCGCGAATTGGATTCCGAGAAAAGGATCACATCGTCCCTTTCTATATCCCCGGATAACGGGACTTTCTTTAGATCTATCCGGGCCCCGAAACCACCGGCGAAAAGGGTTTCCGCGAGCGCTACAGCCAGGCCCCCTTCGGACAGATCATGCGCGGCCCTTACGTATCCGCGCGCGATGGCCTGAGTGACCTTCCGCATGATCGAAAGGGACATCTCCGGATCGACCCGGGGAACAATGCCGCTTTTAACTCCTTTAGAAAGTAAATACCGCGAACCCCCGAGCTCATTCGCTGTTTCACCTACTATATACAAAAGATCACCCGGAGCTTTAGCATCCATGGATATCAATTTCCGTATATCATCGACAACGGCGATCGCGGAAATAAGGAGCGTCGGAGGGATAGAAATGACCTTTTTCCCGGTATTGAACTCATTGTTCAGGCTGTCCTTTCCGGAAATGAACGGCGTACCGAATACTTTCGCCATGTCGTAACACGCCTGGGCAGCTCTCACAGCACCCCCGAGCTGCTCGGGCTTTTCAGTATTACCCCAGCAAAAATTATCCAGTAAAGCCGTCTTTTCGATATCCCCGCCCACTGCGGTTATCTGACGAAGTGCCTCGTCTATCGCGCTGGCCGCCATCCAGTATGGATCAATATCCCCGTAATTCGGGTTTATGCCGTTTGAGACCGCAACGCCCCTATAGGAACCGAGCACCGGACGTATCACGGACGCATCGGACGGACCGTCGTTTTCGGCGCCTACCAGAGGCTTAAGGATACTACCTCCCTGCACTTCATGGTCGTATTGCCTAATGATCCATTCTTTACTGCAAACGTTCCATGATGAAAGTATTTTCAAAAGATCGTTTGTGAGGTCCTTCTTTCCCCGGAAAGACAATATCCCGTTTTCATCAGGAGCTTTCCAAACGGCCTTACGAACAGTTTTCGGCAGGCCCTTATGCAGGAAGCGCATATCAATGTCGGCCACTTTGTTACCTTCATAATATAGGCGAAGTTGCTTATCTCCAGTGAACTCGCCTATCACGACCGCTTCAACTCCCTCGGACTCGAATATCGCGAAAAGTTCATCTTTATTCACGGATTTCACGGATATCACCATCCGTTCCTGAGCCTCCGAGATCCATATTTCCCATGGCTCAAGGCCCTTATATTTCAGGGGTATCTTTTCCAGATATACGACTGCCCCAGTCTCTTCCCCCATCTCTCCGACGGCGCTGGAAAATCCTCCGGCACCGCAGTCAGTTATGGCTCCATACAATCTTTTATCCCTGGCTACCAGAAGCGTATCGAGTATCTTTTTTTCTGTTATCGGGTTCCCTATCTGGACTGCGGTCGATGATATGACCTCGGAGCTGGATGTAAGCTCAGCGGAGGAGAAAGTCGCCCCATGTATGCCGTCCCTTCCGGTCCTGCCCCCAACGGCCACGATAAGGTCACCCGGATCAACTTGTTTTTCGCAAGCGTCAACCGGCATGATCCCTATGCTGCCGCAAAAAACAAGCGGATTACCCGTATACCGTTCATCAAAACAGACCGAGCCGTTCACGGTCGGTATGCCCATTTTGTTCCCGTAATCCCTGACCCCGCTTACCACTCCTTTCATGACCCGTTTCGGATGGAGCGCGCCTTTCGCGATCGATGAAGCCGGCGCGTCAGGGAGGCCGAAGCAGAACACATCCGTATTCGCTATGGGTTTCGCACCCAAGCCTGTACCCATTATATCCCGCAAAACCCCACCGACGCCTGTTTCCGCGCCTCCGTAGGGCTCCAACGCGGACGGGTGATTGTGAGTTTCGACCTTGAAGCAAATGTTATTTTCCTTGTCGTATTTTATCACTCCGGCGTTATCCACGAAAACCGAAACGCACCAGGGTTTATCGAGCTCGCGCGTTACTCGCATTATCGTCTCTTTAAGAAGATTATCGATGATAAGACCGTTATACTCCACGATGCCCATCAAAGTTTTGTGTTTGCAATGCTCGCTCCATGTCTGAGCGAGGGTCTCAAGTTCGCAATCGCTGGGGTTCCTGCCAAGATGCCTGAAATGTTCCTGTATCGACTCCATCTCGACGGCACTGAGATATAGCTGCCTGTCTAGACTGAGCTTCCTCAGCTCATCTTTCGGGGTATTCAGAATATCGACCTCTTTATAAACGAATTTGTATTCGGGGACGTTCTTATGCTCTTCCTCCCCTTTCACCATATGCTGTATCACCTTGTTATACAGTATCCTGTCGGCTATATCCCTGATAACGCTTGTCGCGACATCCCCGTAAATAACATATTTTTTTGTTGTCTTGATCTCATCCAGAACAAAACCCATATCTCTGACGGCTTTAAGAGCGCTTTCCTCCACAGGGTCCATTACCCCTGGATTATAAGCGATCTCCACGACATGGTGTTTCTCCTTACCTTTTGATGAAAAACACTTCCCGGCGACAAATTCCTGGGATATCTTATCGGCAAGGAGGTCCGAGGCTATTTTAATCGCATCATTATCCCGGATATCGCCCCGAAGTGTATAAACGTCTATGTACTCGACTCGTTTAACGCCTTTAATACCGAGATCGGCGATATCCTTTTTTACTTTGGTCGAAACTGAGTCGTAGAACTCCGACCGCGTCCGTACCTCTATCTTCATATCTCTGGCAACTTTCACCGTTCTCCTTATTCCCACTCGATCGTGCTCGGGGGCTTTGAACTTATGTCGTATACGACGCGGTTAACCCCCTTAACCTGGTTGATAATGGTATTGGACAGTTCGCCGAGAACATCGTAAGGGATCCTGGCCCAGTCCGCTGTCATCCCGTCGACACTGGTCACAGCCCTTATCACGGCCGTGTTCTCATAGGTCCGCGTATCCCCCATTACTCCGACGCTTTTCACCGGGAGAAGAACCCCGAACATCTGCCATGTCTTTGAGTATATACCGTATTTTTTTGCAACATCGATTATTATCCAGTCGATCTCCCTGAGTATGTCCAGATAATCCTTGCGGATATCTCCTATAACCCTGATCGCTAACCCCGGACCGGGAAACGGCTGTCTGTTGATCATCTCCTCGGGGATACCAAGCTCGCGGCCTACCGCCCTGACCTCGTCCTTAAAAAGGTCTCTAAGCGGCTCGACCAGTTTCAGCCCCATTTTCTTGGGCAGCCCGCCGACATTGTGATGTGATTTTATGGTCTTGCTGGGCCCGCCGAAGAATGACTTCGATTCTATAACGTCGGGATAAAGCGTCCCCTGCGCCAGGTACTCGACATCCCTGATCTTCCGGGCATTCTCCTCAAAAACATCTATGAATACCTTACCGATGATCTTTCGCTTCCGCTCCGGGGAAACCACGCCTTTCAACGCCGAAAGGAACTGTTTCTCGGCCGCGGCTACGGTCAGGTTCAATTTAATATTCTCGGTAAATAGCCTTCGCACTCTTTCCCTCTCGTTCTTTCTGAGAAGGCCGTTGTCGACAAAAATACAGTGAAGCTTATTCCCGATAGCTTTGTTAAGGAGAACGGCCGCAACCGTCGAGTCGACTCCGCCCGAAAGTCCCAGTATCACCTTTTTATCACCGACCTCTTTCCGGATATCCTCGAGTTTGCCGGCGATAAAAGACTTTACCGTCCATGTCTTTTCGCATTTACAGACGCCAAAAATGAAGTTATTCAGTATTTTGTCGCCCTTCTCTGTATGAACTACTTCGGGATGGAACTGAACGCCTGCTATTTTCCTCGCGCTATCGAAGAATGCAGCGTTCCCGGTGTTGTCGCTTTTAGCTATGGATGAGAATCCGGCCGGGAGCCGTTCCACCTTGTCGCAATGGCTCATCCAGGTGACGCCGTCTGCCGGAACGCCGGCGAAAAGCGGGCTCTTCGTATTGAAGTGCACTAAAGTCCTGCCGTACTCGCGTTTACCGCTCCTTATGACCTTCCCTCCGAGTATCCTGCCTATGAGCTGCATCCCGTAACATATTCCCAGGACCGGTATGCCGAGACCGAGAATGGCCGGGTCCACACTTGGCGCACCTTTATCATAGACGCTCGAGGGCCCGCCGGAGAAGATTATTCCACGGGGCGCTAGGTCCCTGATCTTGGAAATAGTTATGTCCGGGGGGAAAACGACTGAATGCACTTTGCTTTCCCGTATGCGCCTGGCTATGAGCTGAACATACTGGGACCCGAAATCTATTATTAATATACCTGCCCGCGTAAGCACGTGCCCTCCGTTGCTTGATTTATTTCTTCACAGAGAACTCTTCCCATTTATTTTCAAGATCAGGATCATTGAGGCAGTCGAGAAGATACGACGTGAATTCCTCTCCCGTAGCCCCGGTGCTCCTGCCGGTAATGCTGATCTTCTTCTCGTACTGTCCGGCTATCTCGAGAGCCCTTTCAAGCCTGTCGGCCCTTTCGGGGTGGCCTATATGCCTGGTCAACATTGCGCTGGCCCTTATCATCGAAGACGGGTCCGCGTATTTCTCGCGACCTTCCTCTACCATTCTGGGGGCGCTGCCATGGATCGCCTCGAACATCGCCCAGCGTTTGCCTATATTAGCGCTGCCGGCCGTCCCAACCCCGCCCTGGATCTGAGCGGCTTCATCCGTAAGAATATCACCGTAAAGATTAGGAAGGACCATTACCTGGAACTCATTCCTTCTGGCCACATCAAGAAGCTTCGCGGTCATAATGTCGATGTACCATTCGTCTGTTCCTATTCCGAATGATTTATATTCACCGGCTATCCTTTTAACCGCCCTGGAGAATCTTCCGTCGGTGGTCTTAACCACGTTGGCCTTGGTGACAGCGGTCACCTTATTGTATTTGTTCTTCTTCGCGTATTCGAAAGCCATCCTGACTATCCTTTCCGCCCCCTGCTCGGTCATGATGGTAAAATCCACTGAAAGATCTTCTGTGACATTTATACCTTTCGAGCCCAGCACATATGCCCCTTCGGTATTTTCCCTGAAAAAGCACCAGTCAATTCCCTCCTTAGGGACCTTCACCGGTCTCACGTTCGCGAAAAGATCCAGTTCCCTGCGAAGCGCTACATTGGCGCTTTCAATATTGGGCCACTTATCACCGGCCTGAGGGGTCGTAGTCGGCCCTTTCAACAGAACATGACATTTTTTTATCTCAGCAAGAACGTCGTCGGGGACCGCCTTAGAATGTTTTACCCTGTTCTCTATGGTGAGCCCGGTTATAACGCGGAACTCAACCTTGCCTTTCCTTTTTTGGTCTATCAGAACATGCTCCAATACCCTTTGGGCGTGTTTAGATATCTCCTTCCCTATCCCATCCCCCCAGCAAACACCGATGATCACGGGATCAATCTTCTCAAAATCAGACCAGTCCTCGCCTTTTTTCATTTTTTCGATCCGGTCGAGCTGTTCTATCATTATTCCCGCGAAATGTTCTTTCGCTTTTTCGATATAAGAATATCTTTCGGTCTTATCCATGTTTTACCTTCTTACTTCGTTTTTCCCGCGGCTTTCTCAAAGGGACATTTGCGTTTATCGCCTTTATGGGGTTTGGTAGGATAACAGCCGTTGAAACAGGCAGTACAAAAACCCCCGGTCTGGCCGCCCACAGCTTTAAGCATTCCCTCGATGCTGAGATAATTAAGGCTGTCCACACCGATGAACCTGGCGATCTCGTCAACCGTTAATTTGTTAGCGATAAGCTCTTTCCTGCTCGGGAAATCTATCCCGAAAAAACATGGAAATCGTATGGGCGGACAACTTATCCGCATATGTATCTCTTTGACCCCGGCGTCACGGATAGCCTTTATCCTGCTGGAGGTGGTCGTACCCCTGACTATCGAATCCTCGACGACTATTACCCGCTTGCCTTTAAGGACTTCCACTATAGGGTTCAGTTTGACGCGGACACCGTGGTCTCTCATTTCCTGGGAAGGCTGTATAAAAGTCCTGCCCACATAATGGTTCCTTATCATGCCGAACTCAAAGGGTATGCCTATCTCTTTTGAATAGCCCAAGGCGGCATAATTCCCCGAAT
>JADGBR010000053.1:0-899 GCA_015231405.1 Candidatus Omnitrophota bacterium
TTTCGCGAGGAATATAGCTCTGGCGAACGGCATGGAGATAAGAGCCCGAAACGCCGTGTCCGAAGATAGCCGAGGGGCTGAATTTACCATAACGATAGCCCTTTCCCCTAGAGCTGATATAAAAGAAGATGAACGTCCCGCAGCCGGCGGTTACAAGCCGGCGAACGCGCTGGAAGATCGGCATGAACGGGAAGCCGCAGAATATGGCGGAAAACTCGCCCAGCTCATGAGGTTGGCTGAAGTGGTTATGAGGCGGGGCAGCGCGCGTGTGGCTTCTTTTCGCGGCATAGGAATGAGCGGTTCATGGAAAATATTTACAGGTTCCGGAAAGACGAAGTATGAAGGCGACGCCGTTCAGAAGAAGAACGCGAGCCTCGTCGCTATAGGCGACGCTATAGCGAAACATTATAACAACGTATCCGAATGGATATTTGACGAGCTAAAAGACGCACGGAGTGAAGCGGCCGCTTTAAAGAAACTGAAGCCCCTCGAGAAGGTTCTCCGGACGAAAGATATAAGCGTGATCTTCCGGAAGGGATTCCTGAAGGAGATGAAGGGCCATGGACCGAATATGACCAGGGACGGCGTAAAAGGATATCTCGACCGTTATCTCGAAGCGCTCGCGAATGAGCTCGAACTACCCCGTGAACTTACGGAGACTATCGACGCCGAAACGCTCGCGCTCGGCGAGCTCATTAGGACCAATGGGGAGGAGAACGTCTCAAGCGGTATCTATGTCGGCCGTTCTTCCGGCCGGAGGGAAGATTCTTTCAGGGATAATCTGGCGGGACGCCTGGTGTCAAAAAAATCCAAACCTGAGGATATCCGTTCGGTTTGCCGCCTGATCCTCCGAAGCGCGCTCGCCGAGGCCTGGGCGGGAGATAAACTTACGGCCGCGG
>JADGBR010000053.1:930-11577 GCA_015231405.1 Candidatus Omnitrophota bacterium
GATCATCCTTCAGAATTATATCGATTACGATTCGTCGGGAGTCCTTTTTACGGATATGTTCGGCCACTCGACCGCGGAGGTCGTTACGGGCCAGACTGAAACCGCGGTTGAACCCGGACCGAACGTCACGGTCTACGATCTGCCCTCTGACAGCCGCGATATGGAGATCAGACAGCCTTTCAGGCACGCGCCTTTTGAGATACTCGCCAAAGAGGCCGGTCTCATGAATAAGGGGGCGGACCTGGAAAAGCTTATGAGATACTGGCTTGATCATACCGTTCAGGCCGTCGACGAGGAAGGTAACCCTATACGAGTGCCGGTCGAGCCCGCTAGGATAATGGCCCTTTTCGACGAAATGAGAGCGATAAGCAAAGAGCCGGAGTTCGGTTATCCCCTGGATATGGAATGGGGTTTCACGGGAGGCAATAAAACGCTCTGGATTCAGCAGGCTAGGCCCGTACTTGTCGGGACGGGCAAAGAAGTTGTGCCACTTGCCGCGATACCCGGTGAAGATAAGTTGGTTGATATACAGACGGCTTTGGGGTATACCGGTTCGGAAGGTATACAAGGTAAGGTCGTTATAGTACCTGATGGGCTTGATGCCGCGGGTTTCGCCAAGATAGACGAATTCATGAAAGAGCCTTATATCCTCGTCGCGAAAGATATAGCCAGTAAGCCGGTGGGCGGTAAAGCCCGGGTCCTCGCGGATCCACTGGCCGGAGGGAGAACGCCACACAATATCAACCGCCTGTCGACCCGGATACGTAACGGGGATTTCGTTTACGCTTCGGGATGGAAAATGCAGGAAGGGCTCCGGCTTGGGCTGAATTATACTACGCCGATACCGGACGTTCCCGGCGTAATGATAAGTGATGCGCCGGTAACGGTAAGGACGAACGGCCTTTCCGGAGTGATCGTGTCGGAGAAGATCGAATACGGAAGAACATACGGCGATCATAGGAAAACGCTGAGGGGACTCATATCCGGAGCGATGAGGCATGAGGAAGACGAATATCACGTTACGGATAATTACACGAGCTCCGATACCGCCTATGTATACGGGGATCTGAAAAGACACCTGGCTGAACAAGTCATTATGCCGTATATCGACAGCGTCGATCCGGGGAACGTCTATTACGACGACGCTTATACCGTTATTACCGGCATGATGGACGGATTCGGGAAAGATAGGCGTGTGGACGCGAGCGAACGGTGGGAATATGTATCAAGGAAACTTGGGGAGCGCGGCGCGGGAGTATTAGCGCGCGTCTTGGGCGATATCAAAACGGAGATGAGCCTCCCGCTCTACCCGGCGAGGTATGATTCGAGGGTGGTACGGCTGCTTGCGTATATTGGTGGGTTGGGGGAGGGCATGGCGCAGAGTGCAGAGAGCATAGAGCATGGGTCGGCGGGTGTTGGAGGGGAACTTGGGACGTTGGACGTAGGACCCGCCTTCGCCAAGGCTACGGCGGGCAGGCGTGGGACGTCGGACGTGGGACGTGGGGGGGAGGAAGGGTTTACGGTGCTTTATGTGGAAGATAATGAACTATATAGGAGTATGTTCAGTCGTATATTGAGAGAGCGGTTGGAGCCCGAAGGGGTGATTGTAAAGGTCCATGATAAAGTGGATCGTTCGGTATTTGATCTGGTCAGGGAAGTTAAGCCGGATGTGATCATAACGGATTATCCGGATGACAAAGGCATAGCAAGCTATTTAAAAAGGCTGCGCGAGCTTGTTCCGGAAAGCCATATTATCATGCTGACGGGTGTGGCGGATAAGGACGAATGTATAAGGCTCGGCGCGAACGACGGTGTGGATAAAGATCTTCGAGAGGCGGGAAAGATACCGGATGATATTTTGGCGGTGAGGGGGAGGAAGAGTAAGGGTAAGCGGAAGAGCGGGAGTCCCGTAGGACGTGGGACGTCGGACGTGGATGGGGCGGAGGCTGTGGGCAGCATGGGAAAACAGTTCACTGTGCTTTATGTGGAAGACGATGTCGATGGAAGAGATACCATGGTCGAGTAGTTTACAAGAGCCCTACGGAACAAGGGCGTAGAGTTGGTTTCACATGACAAATTTGACGGATCGCTGATCGAAATAGCCAGGCGCGATAAGCCCGAAGTCATTGTTACCGATCTTCCGGACGGAGATGAAAATACTGTTGTTCCGGCGTATTTAAAGGCGTTAAGGGAAGCTTCGCCCGAAAGCTGTATTATCGTAATGACGGGCATGATGCGGGAAGAAGAGGATTATTACCTGGGATTAGGCGCTAAGGCCCTTGTTATAAAAGGTAACGAGAATGATTCCAGGAGTGTCGTGGAACGGATACTGGCTGAAAAGGAGAGGAAGAAGGAAAAAACTGTCCCGCCGGACGGGATCGCGGGCGAAAAGCCTTTTAAGGTGGTTTTGGTGGAGGATGACGGTCTTTATAGGGAGATGTTCGGGGATCATTTGAGAGAGACCCTGGGTCCGGAAAAAATAGAGGTCAAAGTTTACGGCAAATGGGACAGGGAGTTCTATGATTCGATCGGATCAGATCAGCCGGATGTCATTGTGACCGATATCCCGAAAGGCGAAGATATCGCCGATTATTTGCAAAGATTGCGACAACTCGTTCCCCAGAGCCATATCATCGTGTTGACGGGCGACGAAGGGAAAGAAGATCTATGCTTACAGGCAGGAGCGAATGATTACGTGGACAAAGCTGTCGACGAAGCTTATAAGGTTCCGGGGAAAATATTTGAGGTGAGGGATCGGAGGAAAAGCGCTGGGGAAGAGAGTGCACGGGTGCACGGGAGCTCGGGGGCACGAGTTAAGGCTGGGGGAGTCGGTGAGGCGGCTGTAAAATTGTTGTTTATTGAAGATGATGAGAACTTAGCGAGGGAAACGGCGGTTTTATTAATTAGGACGTTAGGGCTTAATGTTGTTGTTCATAATAAGGTAGATATTTCGGCTATAGAGGTAATAAATCGCGAGAAACCGGATATTATTTTGTCTGATATGCCCAAAACTGGGGTCGATATCAGTGAATACTTAACTTCACTGCGTAAAGCTGCTCCGGGGGCTAAGATATTGCTACGTTCGGGAATGGCCGATATCTGGTCATATGAGGGCCGGTATGGATTGGACGGGGTGATGATGAAAGGTGAAGTAGAGATCGAGGAAGAGTTGGCGCCGGTTGTGGATAGGGTGAAAAGCGAAAAGGGGCATAGCGCCCTCCTTCGCCAAGGCTACGGAGGGCAGGCAGGGAGCATGGCGCAAGGGGACGGCGAAGAGAGTGCACGGGTGCACGAGTTCACGGATGAACGGGTTGAGGAGGAGGTGGAGAGCGAAGTGGTGCCGCGGGAGGGGGTGCCGGTTATCGTTTATTATCAGGATAAAGAGAGGATAGCAACGGAGACAGTGAAAAAAATTATTAAAAAGTTCGGTGACGGGGTAAAAGTGGTGTATACCTCGGATTGCTGGGGGTTAACCGGCATAGTCAGGGATAATGGGTGCGATCTCCTTATCACGGATGCTTTTAATCTGGAAGGGATGAAAACAATGTGCGCCGAGGTTTTGGAGCTGAACCCGGGGGTAAAAATATTAGTACATACGGCTGATCCGATAAATAGTTATGAAGATCTTATTCCGGGAGTGATGGAAAGCGATTACTTTGATCTGGACTGGATAGATAGCGAGGTCGGGCCGCTTTTGGATAAGATCAAACATGAGAAGCGCATGAATAGCGTGCTGGTAGTCGACGACAACCCGAAAGAGAGAGGGCTTTTACGTGATGCTTTAGAACGAGAGGGGTTCCGGGTATTTACCGCCCAGTCCGGGAGCGACGCTCTTATGCGGTATCTCAAGGACCCGGATAGGGAGATAGGGTTCCTGGTTCTTGACCTTGAAACGGGTGTTTTCGAAAAACCCTTCGATGTTCTTCAAGCGGCCAAGGCCAGCAGGATGGGGCTAAGTATCATTTCGGGCTCCGATACGGTTTCTCTAAGCGCGGATAGTTACACCGATGCTCTCGGCGGATACCCCGTGTCGGGATTCCATCGCAACGGCCTGGTCTATGACAGGATCGCGGGACATGTCGCGGGGGAGAGGGAGCGGGCTCTTCATGGAGGCCATAGCGAAGGATCCGTGGGACCCTCCTTCGCCGAGGCTACGGAGGGCAGGCCCTCCTTCGCCGAGGCTACGGAGGGCAGGCCCTCCTTCGCCGAGGCTACGGAGGGCAGGCCCTCCTTCGCCAAGGCTACGGAGGGCAGGCCCTCCTTCGCTGAAGCTACGGAGGGCAGGCGGGTTGAGGGAGGGGTGGAACAGGGACTTAGCGGTGTGCCGCTTCAGATCAAGGTGCTTATCGGTGATGATGACGATGTTGCGGTCTGGGGGATGAGAGATTTTTTGGACGGTAAGGAAATGGGAGGATGTGTTTTAAGGGTGGTTACGGAAACCGATGTCATTGGAAGTATGACCGAGACGGCCAGGAGGGAAAACCCGGATGTGATAATAACCGATCTTATATACACTGACGGAGAACGGAACGGAAAGTTCCTTCATGAACTGCACGAGTCCGCACCCGGGGCGCGAATAATTGTTTCGTCCGGCGTTGCGAAAATACCCGAACTTGATATTATCTATGGCGAGCTCCCCAAACCGGTCAGGCCTAAGGATGTCCATGAAGCGATGACGGCTGTGGCGGAAAAAGTTAGGGCTGAAAGGGACGTACAAAGGGCAGGGCGCATGGCGGATGCAGGGCAAGGGTCAGGGGGCAAGGGTCAAGGAGCATCGGTTAGTGAACCAGCCGAGGGAAAGGTGAACGGGCCGGTAAAGATATTGGTTGTTGATGATCAGTATTTTGGGTATTCCGGAATGAAGAGAGTGTTGGATGCGAAAATAAGGGAGAGGGGTTATCCGGCGGAAGGTGTTACCTGGGATACTTTTGACGATGAGCTTTTCGATCTTATCGCCCGGGAAAAACCGGACTTCGTTTATACGGACCTGCCGTCTTTTGATGACGCGGAGAATGCCGCTTACCTGGATAGGCTGAACGCCGCATTGAACGGACGGGATATCATAGTATTTACCGGTGACATATCCGCCGAAGAAAAACTCCCGGTATATATCAGGGCTGTCGTCATAAAGCCCGGGACCGACGAGGATATTCAGGGCCCGGCGGTAAGTATAATTGAAGGCATTCTCGCCGGAAGAAAAGAAGCCGTTGGAAGTTCCCGGAGTATTTTAATATTCGAGGATGACCCTGATTCTGGCGAAGAGTTGATGGGTATAGTTGAAGATCGGTACGGAAGCAAGAATATCGTTATACATTTGGTCAGGGATAAGGAAGAAATATTAAGTTCTATCAGGAGAATAAAGCCCGATATAGTTTTAATGGACACAGTTGATCGAATCCCCTTTGAAGGCACACTAAGGTTAATTAAAACTGTAAAGGATGAATTCCCCGAAATGGCTATTATCATGAATAGCGGGTTTCAGGTCGACATGGTCGAAAGTATAATCGAGGAGAGAGGGTTTACTGCTCTGGGGATAGTTGTATGCCAAAAGGACTTATTGGAGCCAAATTATCTTTTCGAGGTTCTTGATCATTGCCTGGCCGGATGCGAACAAAGAGCTAATAGTCGGACGAAAACAAATAACGAATCCGGGACGAATAAAGACACGGAAATAGCTAAATACTTTCTGGACACGCTCTCAGGGGCCGCGGTTCACGCAGGCAAAACAGGGCAAAAGGTTATTATAGGTATAGATTACAGATGGCTGCCCGGGCTGAACGACTTAGACGGGCTTATATCCACCATTCTAAGGTTATCCGGACCGTCCGGTATCAAGGATGTCATTATCAGTAAGGGGTCGGGTGAGGCGCTCAGGGATGAGCTTGAGCAAATAGCGGCCAGGGAAAAGGTCGATTACTCGAATATCCTTGTTTTCGGACCGAAGGCTATAACCGAGGAAGCCGGGATATTCGACAAAATGAAAGACCCGGGATCCGGGACTAAACCGTTCCTAGCCGGAGTTGAGAAGCCCGAATTGCCGGAAGAAGGCATTACCGCGGATATGTATTATCACACATTTCTCGAATTATTTTCCATAGCCCTGGGCATGGCTTTTCCGGAATCGGGTGCGACTCTTCCGGCTAATATTGATGAACTCGCGAAAAAGATACGCGAGAGGGTATGGCTCATGTACCCGAAGGCGGAGAAGATGACGGTGAACCGGTATGATATACAGAAGAAGTATATAGAGACGGCGGCGTAACGGTTGACGTCGTCATTGCGAGGAGGCCCGAGGCCGACGAAGCAATCCATGTAGAGATTGCTTCGCTTCGCTCGCAATGACGAAGTCTAGGCGGGTTCGCAAGGACAGGCTAGCGGGTAATATGGGGGACACCCCTGAGATTTAAAAATGACTAAAATAGGGATGAAAATTATTTCGGTGGTGACCGTGCTGTGTTTTATCGTGAACACGGTGGCGTTCGCTTCTCCCGACACGGAGACATCGGATAAGCTCGCGCCATGGACGAAGTTCCGATCAGGCGGCGATAAGGACGATGGCGGGGGAGGAACACCGGGCGCGCCGGGTATGCCTGGCGCGGCAAATGGGGGAGCTGCCCGGGAAAAGGCGCCTGATCCTCTTGGTGATAATGATCTTTTCCACGCGTCATGCGCGCTTTACCTCGTGCGAAAAACATTTTTCCTCCTGAAGGAACGGCCGAATATTCTACTCGAAGTGCTTAAAGAATACCTGCTCGAGCAGGTAGCCGAGTTGGAGACCCGGAACAATGTTAAAGTCGATCTTACCGTCGTAAAAGTGCCTGAGCTGTTCCGTTTCGGGGATACGTTCTATCTGCCTTCGGTGACCGCGAGAGGGAAGGATGTGATAATCCCGATCGCTCCCGGCGTCGATCCTATTGCCCTCTTCATGGAAAAGGCCGAACCGCTTGTCTCGGCTAAGAAAGTCATGGGCGAAGGGCCTAAAGAGGCCCCGGTCAGCATGGTAACGGGGGGCAAGGGGCATGGGGCAGGGAGCATGGAGCATGGCGCCGGGGCGAAGGTTGAAGATGAGGAAGAAGACGGTTTTGTTTTTATACCCAAACTTACTACATACGACCGCGCGATAATGTGGTGGGAAAAGCACGGGGTCAATTTTCCATCACGCTTCCTTATAGGCCTTTTCGCGGCCCTATACGAGACGGGAAGGATATTCAATCCCGTTTCATATATGAAAGTACACGAGAACATGTCTTTGCGGGAATGGTTATGGCGAGGGGCGGCGATCACATTCGTTTACACATGCGTAATAACGGCCACCAGGATCAGCATAGGATATATGCCCGGCTTTGTGCTGGGTTCGGCCGTGGCTTCACTCACGTGGGGGATAGCCAGCCTGATCGCGGCGGATGTTGTCTCGCGGGCCTTCTTCGACACCGTAGCCATCCCGCTTGGTATGCCAAGGCTTGTCATAGGGGAAAAGACTTTCGCCGGGGATTATTTGAAAGAGCTGATGATAAAAGCGCTTCAAAATGTCCCTATCGGCCCGAAAGAGGCCGAGCATTATGCCGATAAGCTCGAGGAGTTCCATCGTAGGATCGAGAAATACGTAGAGGATGTTTACGGCGATTCGGAGCAGCGGCTCAGGTATATCGTCTCGCCGCGCGAGTGGCGAAGGGTGAGGGACGATTTCTTCAGGATGATAGACGTCGCGAGAAAGCAGGGTATGGCGCAGAAAGAAGCTCTCGACTGGGCTTTCAAATACGCCATTCAGAACGTGTACCTGGACCTTTTCCCGGCGGCATTTTTCGAGGAAACGCCGTTTAAGAACGAACCTGAAATACTTGATAAAAAAGAGTATCCGACCGATATTAACGACCAGGCTTTTCTGGAAAAGGTGCCCGTATATAAACGCGCTTATGAGAAGCTGGCGAGAGGCCTCAGCTCGGGTAAACCGGTACTCCTCATCAAAGACGTCAACTCGTTCGATATATCCGAACGGGTCTCGGATATGTACGCCCGCGAACATAAAGGCGTGATGGTGCGCGTGCCCGTGACCCCTTTTACGGACAGAGGGCAGATAATAGGGACACAGGTCCCACAGGAAGTGCTTGACGACGCGACGATCGATGGCGTTCTCCGTAAGGCTAAACCGGACGATATAAAAGTGGCCCTGGCGATCACACGGGGTAAAATAACACAGGAAAACCGGAGAATATCCGAAAAGGAGATCGGGGATGATTACAAGGAATGGCTTAAAGTAAAGGACACACATGTCGGGTTGAGAAGAGCTGTGGCTTCCGCTTTGATAAACAGGTTCGGGTGGAACGAAAAAGTCACGTATGAGGAAGGCATACTCGCCAAGATGGCGTCGCTTGCCGCCGATAACGATGGCCAGGAGTATTACCTGTATTTCGACAACATCGACGCCGCTTCCCCTAAAGTAAGGGCCCAGCTCAACCAGATACTCTTATTCAAGGAAATGGAAGTGCCCGAAAAACTCGGGGAGGGCGGGAAATTGAAGATCCCGAAAAACCTGCACCTGATATTCACGATGAGCGAAAAGTCCACTTTAGAGGACGCCGCCTTTTACGACCGTTTCATGAGGAAACACATAGAGGGTTTCTGGGACCCCGAAGCCGCCTCTAAAGGAACGGGCCTCGGGAACCTGACGAAGATGCTTAAGAACGCGGGCATAAACAAGGTCAGGGTCGAAAGCATCATACGGACGAAGATCGAGACGCTAAAGAAAAGCAACCCCCGGAAAGTGTTAACGGACCTTGAAGAGATCAACGGCGTTAATACTTCAAATATGGGATTTATGAGAACGTCCGGTACCGCGCAGATGCTGCTCTCCCGTCTTGGGCATGAGCTCTCGGCGCTGATAGAAAAACTCGCGGATGACCCCAAGCTCGCGATGCAGCGGGGATACATGTCGGAGGCCGAGGCGGTGAACCTTTTGCCCGCCGACAAGAGGGGCGATAAGAAGATCGGCGCGCATAACGATATGATCCAGACCCTGGTTTCGGTGTACGGCATCCCCGAGGATGTATCCGGGTCGCTTGTCTCGTTCTGGTTCGAGTTCACGGCAGGTATACTGGACGCCGATACCGAGAAGAAGGTCAATATAGGAGATCTTTTCAGGATAGCAGGGTATGCCTCGGGAATAAAAATGAAAGAATTCCGGGATCTGGGGCTTAAGGGTACCGACAACGCCTGGAAGCTGCTTTTAATGCGCGAGGTCGATCTCTATTTTGTCGGGAAATTCGGAGATGACCTAGTTACCACCAAGATCAAGACGGGTTTGGAAAATGCCCTGAAAAAATTGGGGAACATTGACGATCTGCACCTCCGGTACCAGTATAAACTAAACGCAAAAGACCATACTCTTACGGTAGACGGCGTGGCTGTGCCGATCGACCCGAATATCACCGACGAGGATTCTCTTTTCGACCGAACGGGCCTGGTCCTTACAAGGGAAACGGTCAAGGTGCTTTCCTCCCTGATAAGAGAAGACCTGTTCGGTAACGGCGTCATATGCCTTGAGGGGGCTACGGGCGCGGGCAAGACCTATGTCGCCGAGTGCTACAGCAAATTAACGTCGGTTAACGAAAGCGGGGCGTATAAAGAAAGGTATTTTTACTGCGAGCCTATAAACGGTTCCACGCGGATAGACCGGTGGCTTGGCCTATTTGCCGTGGATGAGTGGGGTAATTATCCTTTCATGGAAGAAATGCCGTTCAAGAGGGCTTTATCGAACGGGGGAGTGATAGCCGCGAGCGAGCTGAACGCGCGCGTGTCCCGGGATAAGTTCGCTTCCCTCGGGTATTACCTTATACCGAAGGCGAGGGGGGATAAATGGGTATACGAGACGGAATTCCCGAGGAAGACGCGCTTAAGAAAGAATAACATCGCCCCGAGGCTGGATTTCCATGAACGGGCCCTGGTCGTCATCGATATCAACCCGCACGGGTCATACGCCGCGAGGGGGGAACTTCCGGATTTTCTCAAAGCCTTTATCCCGACAGTCGAGGTTTCGGGTAAGATACCGCAGACCGATCTGAAAAAGCTGGCTAAGGCGTTCCTCCGAAAAACCAAGCTTAATGAAGGTTCCAGGGAGTTACTCGCTGAAACCCTTAGCGGTATACATTACGCCGTACAGGCTTCGCTATACGCGAAAAAACTCGGTACGGACAATGACTATGCGCTTACTATCAGGGAGCTTTACCGCGCATGTGACGATATAGCTAAGCGGTTGAAAGCGAGCGAAGCTGAGATGAAAGCTAAGCTCGAATATAGTAAAGAAGAGAAGATCGAGATAGTCCGCCGGGCCGTCGTCGAGAATTACGGACTTTTCTGGGGGCTCGCGGGAGAAAGGAAGAATCTTCGTGGGAAATATCGTCTTTTTCCAACGCGGTCAGCTCCAGCTCTATCATGTCGAACGGGTAATACTGCTTGTTCAACCCGCCGGCCCACATATCGAACATCGTCGAATGGCGGCCCCATTCGCTTTCCCGGAGACCCACGAGCTCTGTCAGCCTCGGAAAAATGGCCGAAGGACATTTTTCCCTGATCGACTTCAGGGTTTCCGTCCTTATCTGCGGCTCCAGTTCCTTCGTTAAACTCGCGAGACGCAGGTAATCCCTCCTCGCT
>JADGBR010000054.1 GCA_015231405.1 Candidatus Omnitrophota bacterium
TTTATCATTTTCACCTGATTTCATGGTGGCTAAATTGCAGTTGGCGTATCCGGTAGTGTCTGGATGCGTAAAAATAGGGGATAACCCTATGCTATGGGAGAGTGGGCTCACTTCTTTTAATGGTAAGTACCTGTGGATATATTGGAGAAAACGTGAATGCTGCATTTTGTAGATCACATATATTGCTGGTGAAGATATTATTACTGCTTCTCCTGTTATCAATAATTAAAGCGTTCTATCTTTCACCGTCCCTCTATTCCGATAACAGGTTTTTCCGTGACGATATTTCATTTTTTGAGGATAGATCCGGCACTGATATATCAGAAAACAGGGGAAATGGATGCGATGATTGTGACGGCGGAGATGTTAATACTCTTCTGGCAGGTGCCCAAAAGGGGAAGATCCCGATTGGAAAGGGAGTTCCCATGGGAAAGTTGTTAAAGGACAAGTACAAGGAGCGGATGGGCACGGATAACGGCTATATTTATTTATTTTTAAGGCCTGACGGGGCCTATAACAATGAGGCTATAATGAATTTAGTCGATTTTAAGGAGAAGAACAGCCTGTGGGATGTCAAAGTGCTTGTACTTTGCACTTTTCAGGAATTCAGGGATTTTACGCGTAAACATACCAAATATTTTTCTTATGGTATCCCGTTCAGCATGGATTTGAATAATCTGATAAGCGACAAGTACGGGATCCAGTATACGCCCTCATATGTAATATGCCGTGGTGAAAAGAATTATAGGATAGCGGGTCAACCTGACTTGAATAACGTAATAAAAAGGCTTTGATATGGCTATCGTCCTGATAATACTTATGTCCTTATCTTTTTCGGGGAATGACGCTTATGGAAGCGGGATATTTAATTATGAGAAGATAAGGTTTTTTGAGGATAAGAACACGGACCTGATACTGAATGGGGTTGATCCCGTTAACCGGGACGTTGAGGAAGATCTATGGTCGGAGCGTATCGTAACTGATTCAGGCGAGATTAAGTATTATACCCCGCCTAAGAAGGTAAAAGACTTTCTGGATGACCCGACCGAAATAAACGCGCGGGAATATTTGGCTTGGAATATATCACGACTTCAGAAGATGTCCAAAGCGCAGGAAGTATTAAAACAAGTCATGGCCGAGTATTTGGATCCCGGGGGCACTGGGGTCTCTGACGGCAATAACCGTCTTTCTAAGACGGCTATACTCAGCGGGAAGAACACTGTCACAGTATTTATCTTGAAAGATTGCAAATATTGCGCGGAACAGATAAGTATTTTGAACGAAATATTAAAAGAGTTCCCGGGGATTACGTTAAAGGCCATATTGAAAGGTTACAATAGTAATACTGCCGTTGGTTTTCCCTGCGAATATGTCCTGGATGACGGGTTCAGCGCCGCGGCAGGGATTAAATTGTGGCCGTCTATCTTGATAGAAAAGTCCAACGGAAACAACATATTGATAAATGGGTTTGTCGGCAGAGAGAAATTAGCCGGAATTTTTTCAGATATGTAAGCAGGAGCACACATGAAGTACCTTGTTGGAGCTATTATCTCATTGTTTGTTGCGGAGATATTATCATACGGCGACGTGTTCGATCCCCCTTCATATAATGCCCGTATGAGGGAAATATCTGATAATGACACCTCCGGCTATATTTACAGGGGCGGTGTCGGGTATGTTCCGTACGATGGCCCAAAACGTGACCCCCAGATAAATATGAATCAGAGTATTTCGCTGGGATGCAGCGGTTTTGATTTTGAGAATAGTTTTAAAAGCGTTTTTAACAAGGACGCGCTCTCTGATATGTTAGCTAGCCAGGGGAAGGAGATCATCGCGGCCGCGCCGATGCTTTTACTGGAATACGCAAGCCCAACATTGGCTGATCTCCTTAAACATTTTAATAACCAGACACTTTTAAAGTTGAACATGGATTATATGAGGTGTGCGGATATAGAAAGCGCCGTTAGCGGCGGGATCACAAAAATGCGGAAGCAAAGTGAAATGGAATGCATCGATGAAAAGGCCCGGGCCGGAGTAGATATCAGCACCGCGATGAAATACTGCAAGGACCAGTCTGATCCTTTCGCTTTCTTAAAAGACATCAACGATCAACCGTTATATAAGGGCGGCAGTATCAATGTCCTAAGTGATTCGATGAAAAAACTGAATGTCTTAGAGAAAGACGCCGGGGTCGTGAATAAATTGGTCGGGGAAACGACTATCACTAAAGACGGAAGGGCGGATAAAGAGCCGGAATATATGCCTAAAGACATTTATCATGAGTATTACGAATATTATTATGGCCTTGTAAACGACGTAATCGAGGAATACGAGAGGAACGGAAAAGTCACCGATGCGGAGCTAGATTCAATCTCGATTCCGGGCGTGCCCATTACGACTACACATATAAGGTACATCGTATCCTTTGGAAATAAAAAAGAAGTTGAAATACACAGGCTAGCTACAGTATTGGCCTTATGGAAAACCTATTCCTCTTATTCTTCTGCTCTAGAGGTCCTGGACAGATTAAAAAGCCTGCCGGACAATAACGAAGAAATAACCGGCATATTGGAAAACAAATCCGATGCCCTTAAGTATAATATCGCGAGGTTTAAACAGGAATACGAAGAAATGAAAAGCTATTATGACCAAATCAATGTGCTTACAAACGAGGCGGTAGAAGAAAATATCAAGACATTATCATATTACAATGGTATAAAAAGAAAACTCGCCCGCCAGAGCAGGGAAGAAGACAGCCGGCTATTAGGCATTTAGACTCCAGATACGCTTAAAAGTCAGCAAGGTTCTTGACACTATGGAGTAGTCATTTTCCATTTCGTTTTGATATGCATTCGCGTTAAAATAGTATGTAATAGGTCAGGGAGATAACTTGGGACAGGGTGGGTGTTAATTTACACTGTCACATTACTTTACTACTTCGAAAATAGGGCCTGTTTCATGACAAGGATTATGAAAACTCTTTTTATTTCAGATATTGCTCAAATAGCTTGGTGTCAGCAAAAAGCCCGATATCGTTGCCAGGAGCATGCGTCTATTTATAAGTATTCCCATGGCAAACAAAAGGACTTAGCTCAGGAGATGGCATCGAATGCAACCATTGATAAATATGTTTATTTTTCCAAGAATGAGTTTGCCAGAGTAGGTTTTGAAGAATTTCTAAAAACAATTAATTATTCCATAGTAACTAAGAGCTATTATCTTTCGAGCAAGAAGAAATTTGATTCATTTATGCTTTTAGAGGACGAATGGATAATTGGACAACCGTACATTAAAACTCCACAAAACATATTTTCAAAAATCAAGAAACGTTACTTGCCTGTATTTGTCGCGCGGCGGAATCAAATAATAAGAAAAAATCCTTTTGCTGTCGGTATTTCGGATTTTTGGCTTACCTACTTGTTAGAGGAATCACAGGATTCGATGGGTTGCGAAATTGTTAATATGTATGATCCATTCTCGATGGGGCGGTACTTGGAGTACAGATATTCTAAAAAATATCCGAAAGTATGTAAATGTTTTAGGTGGAAGAAATACTACATATTAGCAGTGCCCGATGGCGTAACAAGAAAATATTGCTATGAGTTTAAGAGCGCTAAGACTGATTATTGTTGGAGGGATTCGTTCCCTGTTGCGATAACTCAAGCGAACTTATATTCGTATTTTTTCAAGAAGCCATATTGCCGGGTTGAATTTCTCTTTAAGGATTCTTTGAAAACCCGCTCTGTTCTAAGAAAAACAGATGGGAAATCCGCTTTAGATGCGTTAAATATGATAGATGGTTTATTAAAAAATAAAATAAAGGCTGTTGCCCCTAAGAAGTATAAATGTAATTATTGTGATTTCCGTTCAAGGTGTGGGCTAAATAAAAAACCCAATAAAAAAGAAGCTGCTAAAAATAAGCTTTAAATAAAAAGAACCTGGCTCAAATGTGAACGTGGCCCTGGGAAATTATTAATACAAGAGTTTCTGAAACCAGGAACCCAGATATTTTCCCAACAGGAAAACACCCACTACAGCCTGGTGATAACAGTTATTTCCATAAGTAATATTAAATTCCATACTCTGACTTTTTTGATTTTCCAATAAAATGTGATATAATTCCTTTGTCTAGATATTTACCAACGTTTGTCATTCTTTATCATTTTTTACTATGAGGTAATCA
The DNA here is from genome assembly GCA_015231405.1 of Candidatus Omnitrophota bacterium. Lineage (GTDB taxonomy): Bacteria > Omnitrophota > Gorgyraeia > Tantalellales > Tantalellaceae > JADGBR01. The sequence continues at coordinate 4,184 of JADGBR010000054.1, forward strand.
TGAAAAGGTTATTAAATTTCAAGGAAACCAGAGATTTCTTACATGTTTCCCAAACTACGCTTTACAGGTGGATCTATAATAAAAAAATACCCGCTCTTAAAATAGGGGGGCAGTGGCGGTTTGACGAAAAAGCTCTGAATGATTGGATTAATTCAAAAGGCAATAGGGTGAAATAATCAGATGGATAATCGAGTAGTGATAACGGGTCTTGGGGTTGTGAATTGCTGCGGCAACAGCGTAAATGATTTCTGGGATGCTCTAATAAGTAAGAAAGATTGCATATCAGAAGTTAAAGAGTTTAAAGAATTCAATTTTTCCACAACGAAAGCCGGACAGATCAGTGGCCTTGATGTGAGCGGATTTAACCAGAAAGAATTAAAAGACATGGATAAATTCTCGTTATTCGCTTTGAAAGCAACCGAAGAAGCATTAAAAAGTTCCAATATCGATCTTAAAAATATCAGTTCAAATAGAGTTGGCGTAATAATGGGTTCCGGCATGGGCGGGATGATGTTTTATGAGGATCAGATAGCCAGTTTTCTGGTTAATAACGGGAATGCCGGGAGTGTTAATCCAAATGCTGTTCAGAAGATCACTCCAAACGCTTTATCCGGGAAGATCGCGATCAAATACAAATTAAACGGTCCGAATCTTACCATTTGTACTGCCTGTTCTTCCAGCTCCAACGCTATAGGTATTGCTTACGAAAAGATCATAAGTGGTCAGGCCGACGTTATTATATCCGGAGGATCTGAAGCCCCATTGATGCCGGTCAATTATTCTTCTTTTGATAATATGCGTGTTTTAAGCAGAAATAATATATGTAAACCATTTGATGAAGCGAGAGATGGATTTATTATGGGGGAAGGTGCGGCCGTACTAATAATTGAAAGCTTATCACACGCGAAAAAACGGGGAGCTGAGATTTACGCTGAGATCTCAGGGTATACCAATAATTGCAGCGCGTACCATATGGTAATTTCAGATAAAACGGGCATTCATGAAGAGGCGGCCATAAGGGGCGCTTTATCATCCTCAAGACTTGATGTCTCCGATATTGATTTTATTAGTGCGCATGGGACAGGGACATATGTGAACGATCTCTGTGAGGGTAATGCGATAAATAGGGTATTTAAAAAGAACGCGGATAGTATTATGGTTGCGTCTATAAAGGGTTCAACAGGGCATTTAATCGGCGCTAGCGGTGGGACAGAGGTTATTTCCTCGGTATTGGCTATTAGAAATTCTGTTATCCCGCCCACGAAGAATTTGGATAAGGTTGATAAAGATATCGAATTAAACATATCGAATGAGCCTAAACACGCGAATCTATCGCATGTTTTGTGCGATTCTTTTGGGTTCGGGGGCAATAACAGCGTTATTATATTAAAGAAGTACAAGGGGTGATCTGAATGGATAATTTAGAGTTGCTCAGGGCCATTAAAGATGTACTGGTCAATGAATATGGGATGAAGGCCGAAACCATATCTCTAAAATTAAATGATAGCATTGAGTCCTTGGGGTTGGATTCTTTTGGCGTAGTACAGCTAGTATATGAGTTAGAGATAAAAATGGGCATAAAGATAGATACCAATAGTTTAAGGGATGTTAAGTATATCAAGGATTTTCTGGAACTGATAAAGAAAGGATCGGTGAAAGTATGAGCGTATTTATTTTCAAGAAAACCGTCTATTTGCATGACACAAACATGTTTGGCAATGTTTACTTTGCCAGATATTTTGAGTGGCAGGGGATGGCCAGGGAAGAGTTTTTTAAGCATATGATCCAAGACAAAAATTATTTAATGCAGAACGATCTTAAATTGATAACGGTTACTGCGCATGTGGATTACAAAAACGAGTGTTTTTTATATGACGATATTGATATTGCGATAAGCGTTTCAGAGGTAACATTAACTACGGCAAAGATCGAGTTTGTGTATAAAAACGTTATGAATGACAAGGTAGTCGCTATGGGTTATCAAAAGATAGGGTTTGCGGATAAGTCTGGCAATATCGTCCATATCCCGGTTGATATTGTTCTCGGCGCGAAAGATTATGTTAAGGATTCTGAAATAAATGATTTTAATAAAATACTCTCTAAACTGAGAAACATCTGATATGTACGCTATCCCGCCATTAATTACCGCTATTTATTTTATAACTATCGGATTAGTTGTTTATTTGAACAATCGGCATTCCAATGTTAATAGGTCCTTCCTATACTTATGTATTTCCACTTTTATATGGCAGTTCTCATGGTTTTTATTGTTTTCCCGGGTCTTCTATAACCACAATCTCTTAATTATAAAATTAGGTTATTCCGGAATAATATTCATACCTGTTTCCTTTTACCATTTTTTGTCAAATTATTCAAATTTGCCTAATAGGGGGAAGGGGAACACAATTACAACCAATTATTTTATCGGAGTCATTCTTGGTATTTTTCTCTGGTATTCCAGCCTTTTTATTAACGGATATAATAGTTTCAGCTGGGGTGTATATCCAAAGGCCGGGATTTTACATCCCGTGTACTTGCTATTCTTGTTGATCTTGACCCTAAAAGGTATTCATATATCATTATTATCCTACGCTAATGCTGATTATTCGAACAAGAATAAGGCTAAATATATACTGCTTTCCCTGTGCCTGTATATACCGGCCTCTTTCGATTTTGTGACTAATTACGGAGTGGCTATTTATCCTGTGGGATTTGTTTTTGTTCTTTTGTCTTTTGGGGTCATAGCGTATGCGATCATTAAACACCATTTGTTGGATATCTATATAGTCATCAAAAAGACTCTTGTATTTGCCGGGCTCTTTTTCGGGTTTTATGTTTTATTCTCGTTGGCGCTGTTTCTAAACACGTCATTGCTCAAAGGGTTGATAGAAAATAAGCTGTTAGCCACGATCCCTTCAGTTGTGCTCTTCATTTTCCTATATCGCCCGATCGAGAACTGGCTGGTTAATATTACTGACCGGTTTCTGTTCCAGAAGAAATATGATTATCTAACGCTGCTGAGATCGATCTCGGATGACCTTTTGACCATATTAAATCTTAAAGAATTAGCTAATATTACCGCCAATAAACTGAAAGATATCATGCGGCTTAGTAATGCTTGTTTTTTTGCGCTGGATAACAGTGCCAACAGCTTAAAATTGCTGGCTTCATCAGGTGATTTTAAAAATACCTTCCCGGTTTGGAACTGTAGCAAGGGCTTTAACGACACATTATTTAGTAAGCCCTATCATGTTTCCAATAGCGATACTGTAAACCAGTCGAGTGATTTGAGATCATTTTGTGACCAGTATAAGTGTAAAATAATCATTCCGCTCTCTCGGAAGAAAGAGAAACTGGGGGTTCTGACCCTAGGGAATAAACTGTCGGACGAGGACTTTACACCAGACGACATTAATATAGTGCTGTACCTGGCTAATTATCTGTCGTTGGCCATTGTTAACGCTAAACAGATCAATGAACTGCATAAAGCGAACGCGGCATTATTACAGCAGACTACCCGTAAAAGGATGAACCAGATGGCCGAAGGGATGTCGCACCAGTTTAATAACCGATTTGTATCGATAGCCTTCCCGGCGGGGTTGGCCAAGATGTATCTTGCGGACATAGACACGTCTAAGCTCTCAGAAGTAGATAAAAAACGTATCAAGGATTCACTTTATGCGGTTGAAAGGATCGAAGACAATTCTGCCAGGGGAGGGGAGATAGCTAAAGGTCTTCTCAATTTCAACAAAATGAGCCAGCACACATTTGAACAAGTTAATATTCGGAAGGGCATAGATCTTGCCATTGAAATGATCCAATACAAACATATCGATTTCTCACACATCGAATTATCGGTAGATATCGCCGATGATATGCCGCTGATAAACAGCAATATAGCCTACCTCCAGGAGGTATTTTTTATAATACTCGATAATTCTTATGACGCGATCAAACAAAGGATCCTGAAAGATAATTCTTTTGTAGGCGATATTAAGATAAATGTCCGGTATTTGCACGATCTCAGGACTACTCATATAGAGGTCTCTGATACCGGGGAAGGGATGAAACCTGAGATCCTGGACAAAATAAGGGACTTTGTCCCATATGTTACCACCAAAGCTTCAAGCGCCACGTCCGGTTATGGCGCTGGAGTTAACGTACTTAAAAGATATGTGGATATATTAAACGGCGATATAGATTACGAGTCCACTTTTAACGAAGGCACCAAAGTAATAATAGATCTCCCATTTATAAATGGTAACAGTGAAGGGTAGGGGATACCTATGATAAATATCTTAGTAGTAGACGATGAATTCGAAATCCTTGATACTTGCGTGAATTACCTGACCAATCTAGGCCATAATGTACGCGGAGCGAATAATTCTAAAGAAGCCTTTAAGCTCCTCGGAGAATTTAAACCAGACATAGCGATCTTGGACATCAACCTGAAAGAACGGTACAACGGCCTCGATGTTTTAAAGAAGACATTAGAATTGTATCCGAAGGTTAAAACCATAATGTTCACCGGCCTTACCACTGACATTGAAGTCAAAGAAGCCATGTCAATCGGCGCAACAATGACAATAAGAAAACCCGTCAAAATAGATATCCTGGCAAAGGCGATTTCTGACCTATACACAAATGGCCGGTTGAACTTGTAATTATTGCGTTGTGCCATAGTGTGAGTATAATGGATTCATAAGAGAGGTGTACAATGACAGCTAATGAAATAAAAAAATGCGTGGCTGATATAAAAGATCAAACAAAAAAAGTAGCAACTTCAAAAAGAAATGCTCGGAACTTTTTAATTAAAACGGGTGTATATACCAGTCAAGGCAAGCTAAAATCTTCCTATAAATAGAGAATTCAATGTAAGGAGAAAGCCTATTGCCCGAGGAAGCGGTATCGTGTAGAATATACAACAAATAATGTAAAATATGCACTGAGGTTGGTATGAGCGTTCTGTTCGGGACAAAACTGCGCAAAAAACTTCTGACTTACGCGTTCTCCCGCGTGGATGGGGAATTTTATGTCCGACAGGCTGCTGCGGTTATAGACGAGGACGCCGGTAACCTTTCCAGGGAACTTAAACGCCTAGAAGACGAAGGAATATTCATTTCGCGGGTATCCGCTAACGCCAGGTTCTATTCGATCAATAAAAAGTATCCGCTTTTCAAGGAAGTTAAAGCCATTGTAGCCAAGACATCAGGTATCGAAGGCAGGTTGAAGGACATCGTGGCCGCGTATAAAGAAATAGACCTTGCGTTCATTTACGGGTCTTATGCTAAAAATAAAGAGAAAAAGGGCTCCGACATCGACGTTATCTTTGTGGGAACGGCTCTTCCTGGCAAAATAGCCGCCGTGATCAACTCTTTCGAGAGCGAAATATCCCGGGAGATCAATTATACGTTTTACAAGAAAGACGAATTTGAGAATAAACGCCGGGAAAAGGGCGATTTTCTCGCCGAGGTCCTCGATGGTAAAATCGTGGTTCTGAAAGGGGATATCCATGAAAGATAAGCTGATAGCGAGGCTTCTCAAGGAAGGGAAGCTTAAAAAACAGACCGTTGGGTTAGTCCAGGTTGAGAAACTTTTGAGGGAAGCGGTCATTGATATGGAAGAAGCCTCAAAGATCAGGGATATATCCGAAAGGGGCACATATCTTTTGGCTTATGCGGGGATGCTTAAAACCGGAAGAGCACTTGTTCTTTTCCTGGGTTATGTCCCCGATGACGGGGCGCAGCATAAAACGGTGACCGAAATAGTTGGCGCGTGCCTCGGTGAAAAATTCAGCAAGATCACCGCTCATTTTGAGAGGATGCGCAGGAAAAGGAACGATCTTACATATGAGGCAGGTACTTTACTTTCCGGAAGCGAAGCCAAAGAAGCGTTAGCGGACGCTAAAAAGCTCATCAGGGAGATAGCTAACTACATCAGGAGCCAAGATCCTCAGTCGCGGTTCGATTTTGATATTGCGCAGTGAGCCATGCTTAGTCCAGCACAGAGGCATTATCCCGTTGTGATGGAACTTGTGCCGCATGAAACAGTTTTATGCAACTTATCGCAACAATGGAAAACTCGCATCACTGCTGAGAGAATTATCATGGACGCAAAATCTTTGTATTTTGCGTAGGGCAAAAACTGTTGCAGAAAAAGAATTTTATATTAAGCCATACATTAATGAACAATAGGGTTTTAGGAAATTGGGTGCTTCTCCAGATCTTAGAACATTTTAGCTAAATATAAGATATCGTGGTTAACTCCGTGAATATACTAAAATAATAGACACAAATCTATTTTATTAGTATTTTGTTATTATTTTACGCATTTTTTATAGTTAAAACGGGACTGGTGATTGTCACAAAAGACTTGTATTTCTTGTGACAACATACTTCAATTGTATTCATGGAAAGCATTGAAAATAAGATATATAGGAGAATCCGATGGGAAGGATGCCTATGGGCATTCCCGGATAGCGATTTATGGGAGATTGCGTCTGAAGTCAAACTTCCGTATAATTATAATGAAAAAGGAAGCATATTAAATGAAGGCTAAAACCACGATTGTTATAAGTAAGGACTATTTAAAGTTCCTCAATGAAATAAAGTCTAGGATTGTTCTTGCTCAAATTAAGGCGAGCCGCGTCCTTAACAGGGAATTGATCGGACTATATTGGGATATAGGCAAAGAAATCTCGATCCGGCAGAAAATATACAGCTGGGGGGATAATATCGTCCAAGCCCTTGCCAGGGATCTACAAAACTCTTTTCCGGGTGTTCGTGGATTCTCAAAGAGAAACGTCTGGAGCATGCGGAGGTTTTATGAAGAATACCGTGAAGAACCGATTCTGCAACAGCTTGTTGCAGAAATCCCCTGGGGGCATAATTTATTGATCATGGAAAAGGTCCCGGATTTTCATGAGCGCAGATATTACATGGAGGCATCAGCAAAATTAGGCTGGTCCAGAAACGTCCTTCTTAACCAGATCAAGGCCAACGCCTATCAGTTGAGCCTAAAAAGAAAGCACCATAATTTTGCAAAGGCTCTGCCGACGCATCTGGTGGAACAGGCCGAGGAATCTTTAAAGAGCGTTTATAGTCTTGATTTTCTTGGCATTACAAAACCAGTGTTGGAACGTGAGCTGGAAAGACGGCTTGTGGAGAAGGTAAAGCATTTTATCCTTGAGCTCGGGAGCGGGTTTTCATATATTGGTAATCAGTATAAACTTGAGCTTGATGGAGACGAATACTTTATAGACCTTCTGTTTTTTAACCGCCGGTTAAAATGCCTTGTGGCCATTGAATTAAAAGCAGGCGAATTTAAGCCTGAATATGCGGGAAAGATGGACTTTTATCTGCACA
>JADGBR010000055.1 GCA_015231405.1 Candidatus Omnitrophota bacterium
TCATCGTTCTCGAAAAATCTTTTTCTAAACGGCAAAAGTTTTTTTTAAACAAACATTTTTTAGTAGATAATGGGGGCTGTATCGTTCCGCCAACGTTCGAATCGCCAACGATTTTGTGACGTCATAGGTCGGTTAGGTTAGGTAGGTTAGGTTAGCAATAAAGTTTTTTTACTGAATGTTCATTAGTGGAAAAATTGTAAAAATTATAATTGTTGACATTTTAGTAGTGTCTACATTTTTACCTGTCGACATTTTAGGTGTCTACATTTCAGTACTGTCGACATTACTGGTATGTCGACATTTTAGATGTCGACATTTTGGGTGTCTACATTTCGGGTGTCTACATTTCTTCCACGCGCCCTTTTAAAATGTATGCATGTTTAAATTTTAAAAAATGTGAACGATTTACAGCTGGTTTAAACATAACTTATAACCCAAGATGGTTTTATAAATTATACTTTTAAAAATAATTCGCGAACCAGCTGTTTAAAAATACATTACGTAGCACTTTCTTGCCATTTTTACCGTAAAGTTTCTTTACTAAAGTATACATTAATTTTTTTAAAATAAAAGTCTATTATGGATTTATAACGGTTTACGCTATTTTACCGTCTTTTGTTCTTTTTTAAATTGACTGGCAATTCGGCGTCTGTTATTTTTATAGCATGATAAAGCTAGATGATGTTACAAAATATTTCTATTCACGGAAAAGCGGTATTCGTCTTTTCGGAATTCCCGAAAAGACCGTAGCGCTGGATTCCGTAAATATTTCATTCGCGGAAAACACCACAGCTCTTATTCTGGGAGCTAACGGAGCGGGTAAAACAACTCTCCTTAAAACTATTGCCGGGCTTATTCTTCCGGATAAAGGTTCCGTATTATCTCCCAGGGGAGATATGAGTTTTCTCTCAAGCGAAATGAACGGCTTTTATCCGCAGCTTACCGCCAGGGAAAATCTTTCTTTTTTCATCTCGGTTTACGGCATCGACCCGGAGGAAGCGGCCGGCTCGATAGACGAGTATTCGGAAAAACTCGGCATTCCCGGGCTTGATACCCCTTTCTGGCATTCGTCGACCGGGAATAAACGGAAGCTGCTGATACTCCGGACCCTGATCCTCGACCGGAAACTTATCCTTCTCGACGAGCCTATGAAAAGCCTGGATAACGATTCCACGTCCCGGGTATGTCGTCTCCTCGGGGAGATCAGGGACAAAAGAACAAAAACAATATTGATCGCCGCCCATTCGGCAGATCACTTCGGGGATCTCCCTGACAGTATCGTTCATCTGGATCGCGGAAGAACGGTGGCCCGATGAAAATGGAACACGGCCTTATCCGCATGTCCATGGCGTTCCTGAAACGGGATCTTCTCGTCGCCGCGAGCTACAGGGCTTCTTTCATGATGGACTTCGTATCGATAGCCGCCAGGGTCGCGACTTTCTTCTTCATCGCTAAAATGTTCGGCCCGTCATCCGCACCTTTCATGGCAGAATTCGGGGGAGATTATTTCCCTTTCGTTCTCATAGGCCTCGCCTTCGGGGATTATTTCAAGGCGGCGATGGACGGGTTCTCGGGGAACATATCCACCGAACAATCCGAGGGGACGATCGAAGTTCTTCTCCTATCCCCCCGGCCTTTATCCGCGATAATGATAGCCGGAAGTCTCGGAGACTTCGTCGTTATATCGATACGGGTCCTGGCATACATCATCGCGGGCTCTCTCCTTTTCGGGTTCACCCTCGGGAATATCAACTTCGCGTCCTTTTTCGTATCGCTCGTCCTGACGATATTGTCTTTCAGCGCGCTGGGCATACTTTCGGCCGCGTTCCTCCTCGTCTTTAAACGGGGCGACCCGGTGAACTTCGCCGTCTCGGGCCTATCGCGCCTTCTTGGCGGAGTATACTTTCCCATAGCGGTACTGCCCGGCTGGCTTCATGGCCTGTCCTATCTTCTGCCTATAACTCACGCGCTCTCGGCGTTACGGAAAAGCATACTCATGGGTTCGGGCATAACGGAGATATATCCGGAACTGGCCGCTCTTCTGGTTTTCGCCTCTGTGCTTCTACCGGCGAGCGTTCTCTGTTTTAATCTGGCCCTCAAAAGAACAAAACTCAACGGGAGCCTTCTATTCACCTAGGCCCGCCGGCCGGGTCTTTTCAGGAACGAGAATATATCACGCGTCAGCTCGAATAAGAGTTCGAAAGGTCTTACAAAGTAGAAAACGTACGCGAACGGCCTTTTCGCTCCGTACCTGTTCTCGATCGCTTCTACCCGAGGAAAAAGCGCCTTGAATATCCGGCCGGGCCTCATTAAGACGAGGGATAGATAATCGGCCGCCAAAGGCGGGCTTTCTCCCGTTATCCGTTCGAATATCGCGGACCTCATTGACCGCCGGGGTTTCAGCTCGTTCAATATTTTCTCAGGGATAGGAGTATGGAATCTTTCACAGGTCCTTTTGAGGAACCAATAGACCGGGATACGCAGTTTATTCTTCCCGGCCTTTTCCCGTAACAAGTCCCAGTCAATGCCCTTTAGCGAGCTCGCCCGGCGCACTATCCTGTCAATATCCATGAGCCATTTAACGTCGGGATCGGCGTGCTGTACGGCCGAATGATATGAAAGATAAATTATGTTCTCCTCCGGAGAGATTAGAAGGGTTTCCTCGCCTCCCAGGAGTGCTGGCACCGCTTCTCTCCAGACCTCCTCCATAAGACGGGTATGAGGAAGAGAAGAATGCAGGTCGACCGCGGATATACCGTTAATAAAATAATACTGGCTTTGCTCCGCCCTCTGGTATCCTTCGTCAAGAAGAGTTTCGACCGCTTTCGCGATATCGGCTTCTTTCACCAGGATATCGAGATCGGAGAATTCCCTCTCGCCTATATTGTCATACACTGTCTCGGCAAGCGCCGCGCCTTTTATGACGATCACCGGGATCCCTGAACCCCGGAACAGCCTTATTATGCGGGCAAGCTCGGTCATAGCGCAAATATTTTTAGCCGCGTTACGGCTCGTCGCGTTCAGCATGGCGATCCTTTTAGGGCGCGATAAATCGCGCCCCTACGCATATATTTACGCCCGAGGACACCCCTTGCCCACCTTGTTGTTCTTGACCCTCGTCGTGCATGTTCGTATGTTCTGCAGGCAATTAAAAAAGAACGGGGTGAGTTTTTCTATCGTCATTTTCGGTTTTTCATATGTCTCTTTTTTTCTTTCTTCAACCATGTATGACCTCCTTCAATATCCGCGTAGCGCGGCAATTCTCGGGCGAAGGGCCCAGAAGCGAACCATTCTCCATGAACCCCATGCCCGGGCAGACCTCGCATAATGACAATAACCCGCATTCGCCGCATCCGCCGTAAGACCTGACCTTAAGCGCCCTGAATTCATTCAACCGCCCGGAACCCGTCCATATTTCCCTGAACGTATTCTTGTTAAGATCGCCAATGGGCATGAAAAATCCGACGCAGGGCTGTACAAGCCCTGTCGGGGTCACGCACGCTTCTGTCCGGCCGGCGAAACATACCGGGCCGTCGGTATCCCTCTCGATATTGAACTCGTCCGGCCCGCCCCCGTCCGATGAAAGGAACCGGACCACTCCACGCATATCGTCGTCTGAAATTCTATGCTCGATCGGCGTCTTGCAAAAACCCCCGCCCGGAAAAACAGTATGGGAAAAAATGGGTGCGGCGCCTAACTCCTCCGCCAGTTCCTGTATTTTCCCGAGCTCCGCGGCGTTCCCTTTAACGACCGTTGTTTTCGTAAGGACCGTAAGCCCCGCTCTTTTCAGAAGTTTGATCGCGCCTGTCGCCCGGACAAAAGCGCCGTCCATCCCGGTAAGCGCGTCATGCGTAGCCGCGCTCTGTCCCAGAAGGCTGATATGCGCCTGGAAGAACCCGAGCGCCCGCAACTTTTCCGCCGTGCGACGGTCTATCAGGGTCCCGTTGGTCTGCAAGGTAAGCGCGAATTTGAGGGACCTCGCGTATCGGGCTATTTCCCAGAAATCCGGCCTACTGAGCGGTTCCCCGCCCGTGAGTGAAAGGAATAAAGTCCCCTCCAGAGCGAGCTCCCTAAGCACATCTTTCACTTTCTCCGTACCCATTTCCCCATCGGACGAATGAGGCGACGGCTGATAGCAGAATAGGCATTTCTGGTTGCACTTATACGTCAGCTCGAAAGAGACGCTGATAGGGATATTGTTATTCTCGATGATCTTTTCGAAGCTTTCGGGGAACATTTGGCGGTTTATACCTCCACGCTGAGTAATTAGTTATATACTAGTCCGGGCTAGCCGGATTGACAATAAAATAAAAGCAGTAGCCCCCGGCCCCCGTGCCGGGGGAATAATTCCGTTCATCGTCTTCATGCGCGGACACCCGCCTTCGCCAAACAAAGAAAATATTAACAGGCTTCGGCGGGCAGGCAGGGGTCCGCGCCTACTATTTCTATTTTTTCCCAAACCGCCTTATCAACGGGAAAGTGCATCATATAGGCCGGCACTTTCGACAACAGGTCGTCAGCCGTCCTGAAAACCCGGCTCATCAGCTCTTTATCGTCCAGGTTATACAGGACATTGGGTAACAGCATCATTATCGCCCGGGCACGGGACAATCTTTCGAACATAATTTTTTTGGACTTCGCGAGGAAAAATATCCCTTCCAGTTCTCCCATCCCCTCGGTCACAAGCCGCCATGGGGTGGAATACATCCGGAATTTACCCTTATGCGGTTTAACGGCGATATACTCGTCCGAAAGCGTTCTGGCACCCTTGGGCGCGAGCGACGCTACGGTTGTCTTCCCGCTCCCTGAAGGTCCGGAAAAAAGATACCCCTTTTTTTTCCAGACCACCCCGCTCGAGTGTACACAGAACCCTCCGGAAAATATCGTGAACATCTGAAATAAGACCCTGAGGAACGGCGGGAACAGGGCTTCTTTAAGCGCGTCGGAATAATAATTGAAATATCCTTTCCCCGAGGAAAGATCGAAACGCCCGATATCCACTTCTTTTTTCTTTCCTCCCAGGACACTGACACAATGGCCTTCCTTCTTTAAAGCGATAAACCATTCACCGTTCTTATCCCTGAGACAGGATTCCCTAACAGGCTCCTTTCGCATGTCAACGAACTCGACAACATGTCGGGCCGACGTTCGCGAAGAGACTTCCACGAGCGGAAGATCCCCGGCGTCACCTTCGATCCGGATCGAGAGTCCCGCGATGTCGATAAAGCCGGCGCCTTTTTTAGGGACCGTCCGGATACCTCGTGATATTGTGCCAGCCTTCATTTGTTATGCGTTCCCCTGTTTCGACCCAGGCATGACCGCGCATAGCCTCATCGTCTTTTTTACAACTTAGAACGATGTTCGCGTTTATCCCGTTCCTCCTCAAATAATTACACAAGACGACCGACGAAGTCAGGCAGGTATGCCTCACCCCGGTCTTTGACTGGAGGAAAAGACAGAACCTGACGTATTTTTCTATTTTTTCCCGGGACTCTCCAGGGGCGGTCGTTTTACCCGGGAGAGCCAGGCGCATAAGTTTGCCGGGAGGGGCTAATTTGACTCGCAGCGAAAAAAGATATATTCCGGCGGCCATGAAGAGATCGGAATAATAGGCGAGCCTTTGTATTACGCTTCCTTCCCGGAACATGATATAACCCCTTTTTCGAGGAGCCCGGCGAGAAGCTCCAGGACGTCATTTTCGGCCGTTTGGCGGCATATACCATACCGTTCGGAAAGTTGTTCCGCTATCCGGCCCGCCGGCCTGTCACCGTCAATAAGCCCCCAGATGAAGGCCCCTGAGGGATTGAGATGTATCACTTCACCATTAGGGATATTCACGAGGACGGCTTCACCCTCGATGATCCTCGAGGGCACCTCTTCGTTCTTTTTAAACCGCGAATCAAGGTCTATCATTATTTTTTCCGCCATGAATTCCACATGGAGCGTTTAGGCTCCGGGTCTTCAGGGTTTATAAATACTTCATCAGCGGGGTTTTCCGGGGACACTTGGCCCGGGGGTTTTTGCTCATTTCCTGAAGGCGTTTCTATGTAGCTCCCCTCTCGAGCCGGAGTGGAAACGTTTTTAGACGCTCTCGACGCCGGTCGGACCCCCTCTACCGTGAAATTGATCCTGAAATCCGCGAACTCGAAAAGCTCCGATATCCTGTCCTTCACTATATCTTTGAGAAGAGCTATCTCCTGCCTGATCGACACTCCTTCGTGGAAAGCGCATAAAATATCGAATATCACCGTCTTTCCCCTCTTGGTCACGACCGTCTTATACCCGCCTACCGACGGCTCCTGGGACAATATCTGGTTTACGACATCCCTGATCGCCAGAAGCGGTATACGGACGAGCTCCCCTTTGTCCCTTATGACCATCTCTTTCGGCTCACCTCGAACGAGGAACGCCGCGAGGATAAAGATCAGCCCGGCAACACCCAGTACTGCCCCGGCCCATAACATGCAGTTAAGGCTCTCCTGATAGCTGTATATCTCTACCAGCATACTTGAGGTAATATATCCCGTAGAGACCCCGCTTAGCAAAAGCCCCAGGGAAAAGAACACCATCCCGCAGAAAAAATAGAGGATCTTCCTGAAAAAAACCATCATGCACGACCTCCCCCGCTATTGTTTGGAATACGCCGTATTTATGATCTGTATGAGCGCCGGACTATCCGCGGCCAATGTATTCACCCCTCCGGTCATTTCGTTCTTCTTAAGGATGATCTCGTTCCTGGAAGAGACCTCCGACAGCCTCTCGGAATTTATTTTCCTTGATCTCCCGCTCTTAAGGGACATACCGCCGGCTCCCCCCTGGTCCATTATCTCTCCCGTATTATAATTCTTCTTCGTCCTGGAAAGAAGGGTCCCGTCAGCCGGGTCGTTCTCGTTGAGGTAAACGTACTCGTAATAATAGCTGTCATCGGAAATGCCTTCTTCCGACCACTCGGCGCCTGTGATAACGCCGTCGTTGTCCCCCAGGGTGTCTTCAATGGAAGGGCCGGACCCCGCTAAGAATTCCCAGTCCGATACCTGCCCGTCTGAAATGACCGAACCATCATAAAGGGATCTGATCTCGGACGCCGACAGAGCCCTCTCGTATAGGTCCACATCCTTGATCTTCCCCCGGAGACTTGTATCGGAGGATCGCCTGTACCCGAGAAAAAGATCGGCGTCAAAATCCATTCCGTCAATTCCTACGGTCTCCGAAAGGACCTCTCGCCCGTCCAGATAGATGATAAGATCAGTCCCGTCATACGTCACTGCGACATTGTACCATGTATCCTTGGCCAATACAGGCGAAGATACCCTGTAATAAACATAATCCCCATTCCCGCTGGTCCCCGTGAAGTAAAGCTTATTGTCGTTCGTCTTGAATAACTCGAAAGTTTTAGCGGGATCCTCCGTCCTTTTGACGATTATAGGCTGCCATAACGACATCGCGTCATCGGCGAAAGAGACCCGGGCGCTAACTGTCAGAGTTGCCAGGTTCATGGAAGGGTCATGCCCACAGTTAACGGCGTCGCCGTCCTTCCGGAAATTCATAGCCCAGTCGTACGTTATTACATCCACCCTTTCGAGGCGGCCCTGACCCGTACCGTTATCCTCGTTCTTGTAGTGGTATATGACATGTTGGCCGTAAAATTCTCCCGGCGCGGACTCTTTTATGACCTCCCGTGTTTTGAGTCTGTTCGCCGCGTCGTCGTAATAGGAAGATATTTCTGATACCTCATCGTTACTCGAGTATTTCCCGATCCTCGCCTCAAGAACCGTATTAGCTGGATCGGAAGGATCGCTGTAGACGTATTCGTAATACCGGTCATTTTCCGATATTCCCGTCGTGATCCATAGAGGGCCTGATATCATGCCTGTATTGCCTCCGACCGTGTCTTTTAAGATCTCACGGGCGCCTTCGTCCATTTGCCACCGGGATACGAGCCCCTCAGTAACGTCATCTTTATCCATCACGCCGATGACCTCCCTAGCGGAAAGCGCACGGTCGAATATCCTTAGATCGTCCATGCTCCCTTCCAGGCTCTTCCCGTCGAGAGACCTGTATCCGAGAAAGATATCCGCGTCAAAATCCAGGCCGTAAAGCGGGAGATCGGCGTTGATCGCCATGATCCCGTTCACATATCCCCTGAGTACGGCGCCGTCGTATGTCACGGCGATATCGTACCAGGCGTCTTCAGATCCAAGGCTCGATGTGAGTTCCCGCGCATACACAAACCCTCCGGCATTGGAGCCCATAATGTAAAGCCGGCCATTAGTATCCCTCCATATTTCGAACGACTTACCGTCCGCGGACCGTTTAGTCAATATCGGTTCCCACTGGCCGCCTGTTCCGCCGGCGAATTTTACGCTCATCGTCATGCTGAAAACGGCCAGTTTCAGGTCAGGGCCGTTACCCAGATCGACATTATCGGAATTACCGCTAAAAACAAGCTCACCGACGGGTTCTATGACCTCGGCTTTTACCAAACGGCCCGAACCGCCGGCGCCGCTTTCGTCCAGGTATCGATACCTGACATGTTTACCCTCGAACTCACCCGGCGCCGTTTCGCGGAGGACCTCTACGGTCTCGATCCTGTCGTTCCCTCCGGAGTAATAATCGCATGTCTCTATGATCACGCCGGTATCCATATCCTTTTTCTCTCGTTTCAAAAGAGCGGTATTCGAGGGATCCAGGGGGTCGAGGTATGTGTATTCATAAGACCAGCTTTTATCGGAGATGCCCATATCCACCCAGGAAGCGCCTCTAATAACACCGTCATTCCCTCCCGCGCTATCCTTCGCCGTATCGCCTGAGCCTTCATCCAGCGCCCACCCGGCGGCCATTCCTGGGACGCTCGCAGGATCGCTCAAGAGTTGCACGATATCCGGTCCGTCAAGGGCCCTACTAAAGATCCTCACATCCTTAAGCTCACCTGAAAGGCTCTCCCCGTCCGGACCGCACCCTCCCAGCAGAAGATCCCCGGCGAAATCCATACCGGGACCGGTATAGCCGTATGAAAAAACCTGCCTGCCTCCTATATACGCCTCTAGCGTGGTCCCGTCAAATGTCAGGATAACGTTATACCATTTGGACGAGGCACCAAGCCCGTATTCCGGCTCGGTGAAATAGACATAACCTGAACCGTCGCCCGCAATGACAAAAAGCTTATCCGCCGCGTTCTTCCATATCTCGAAAGTGTTCCCGTCTGAGCCGCGTTTGACCGCAATGGGCTGCCATGTCCCCAAAGCTTCCTGGGAGAAATTTACCCATATCGAGACGGATCCCTCGCCGATTTCGAGCGCCGGGCCATCGCCGCAATCGACATAATTCCCGGAACCCGAAAGATCCAATCTCCGCTGGGCCAGCGGCGCCTCTATCCGCGCGATCCTCGCTTTCCCCGACACCGGTGCTTCGTCGAGGTAGTATCTTTTCACATACTTTGTACCGGGATCCAGTTCCCCGAGGATATCATCCCTCCCGGAGGGCTTATATTTAATATCGGTTTTTACCCTTCCGCTTCCGGGATAATACTCATACCCTTTGTCCATCTCCCCGGCCCTATCGTACCGGGTCTCGCTTAAAAGTGTCCATGAACCGATATTGGCGATATCGTTATCGTCACCGTAGAGGTATGTCCCGGAACGCACCTGCTCGAAAGATCCGTCGCCGTCATGATCGTAGCTTATGTCTACCTTTACCGTTCCGGCCGATCCGTGATCCCATGCATAGGCGTATGACGTGTCCAGGTGATCATTATGGTCGAGGCGCGAGATGATCCTTCCCGCCTCATCCCTAACATAATCGGCGGCGAGCGGGGGGAATTCCGGAACGATAGAATTATCGAAACACCACTCCCACCAGTCGCCGAGATCCGCGAACGAGTTCAGGACAGAGGACGGGTTCTGGACGGTTCCCACAAAACCGCGGCTTGCGACAAGCATGTTCATATCCCGGGCATCGGGATCGAAAGTATAAGCCCGGCACCCGATATTCGTATCGATGGCGAGAACGCTGTCCGAACCTTCGTTGAGGACCAGAACATTATTACCGTCAGGCGTTACGGCCATAACTCGAGGGCCGTCCCCTGAGGCGATAGTTTCAATCACGGAATTGTCCGGTATCTTTATCACGCTCACCGTACCGTCGGAATAATTGGTCACATACGCTAAAGTCCCGTTGTTCGTTATGACGATGTTCTTCGGCCCGGCACCGACCGTAACGGTGCTTATCACGGAGTTATCGGACGTACTTATCACGGTGACGGTGTTCCCCTCGCCGTTAGACACATACGCGTACGCCCCGTCCGGGGTCAGTACGACCCGTTCCGGACCTATCCCTGTATCCGCTTGCCCTACGACGGAATTGTCGGAAGTCCTTATGACCGACAGGGAATTCCCGGCGGTATTCACCACATAGGCATAAGCCCCGTCGGGGCTTACCGCTATATCTACCGGCTCGCCGCCTGAAGCGACCGTTTTAACGACCTTGTTGGTCGACGTCATTATCACGCTCACCGTACCGTCCGCCCTGTTGGCGACATACAGATATGCCCCGTCAGGGGTCACGGCTATCTTTGCCGGTTCACCCCCTACCGTTATCGTCTTCAGGACGGCGTTGACCGACGTCCTGATAACGCTGACGGAGCCGCTATAACCGTTTGCCACGTATACGTGATCCCCGTCAGGCGACATAGCGATCGGAACGGAGTCAAGGCTTAAGCTCCCTACGTTTATTGTCTTCACAACGCTGTTATCCGAGGTCCGGACAACGATAACGGAGTCGTCAAAATAATTAGCTACATAGAGATATTTCCCGTCCGGGGTCAACTTCATCCCGTAAGGCCCGGAACATATCTCCAGAGTATCGACGAGCGCGTTATCCGAAATGCGTAGAACGCTTATGGCGTCGTCGTTAAAATTTGCGGTGTACACATACTTGCCGTCACCCGTTACGGCCATGTCTACCGGGGAGCTTCCGACACGCCCGGTACCCAGCGCGGCCGGGCTCGATAGATAATCGATCGCGACATTGTCATATCCGCCGTAAACGTCCTCGCCCCACAGGAACCACGATATTTTTCCGTCGGCAGCGGTATATTTTAAAGATCTCCGCTCATCATTAACGAGCCTTTCTTCGGCGATATCCCCGTTATCGAACTCTATCTTCCTTGAACCGACGACCCGCGTACGCGGGTCATAATACGAGAATACCGCTCCCGATCCCGGATAAAAACCGTTCGCGGAAAAATATGAAATAACGCTCTCCCCGCTACCCCATAAAAAACCAAGGTCCCGGGCGATACCGCCCTCACCCTGCATAGTTCCGTATATTCTCCCGCCGGTGCCCGTGTCGTAGCTCTCGTCGTAATAGAAGTAGCCGTTATTCCCCGACGGATCAGCGGAATAAAAATATTTGCCC
>JADGBR010000056.1:0-4710 GCA_015231405.1 Candidatus Omnitrophota bacterium
CGAGGCTTTCCAATGACCGCGAGACAGTGCTTTAGCCACGGCAGCAAGAGCATAATGCCCGAGCGATTCCAGTTCAGTGAGCGAGGCGGCGTCGATCCGCGCCACGATCACGTCAAATTCCTTCATCTTTACCAGCAATTCTATGACTCCTCCGTGCAGACATGCCTCCCGCGCTTCCAGAAGGGCTTTGTCATGCCAGGAGCGTTTCTCTTTACCGGGAACATATTTCATCAGTTCATCGTACCTATATTCCGAAGGATCCTCTTTGTACTCCCGCCATACTGACTCAAGGACTTCATCTTTCCGGCCCAGGAGGCTCAACAGCTTTCTCCTATGCCCGGATAACCCATGACCACAGTAATTATGCCAATCTCTTTCTTTTTCCAGCGCCAGGCCTTTATCGGCGAAGTAAATGGCCTTTTCATATAGCTTTTTTCCCATATAAATCTCCGTCAAAGATTCGCAATCGCTCGGCGTCATTCCCATTTTTTCGCAGAGGAGGATATACTTGTCAGTTTTATCGCAAGCTCGATATATAGCCTTTAAAATATCGGCGTTATGCCGGCTATCACCGGAAAAATCGTAAACCGTTTTATTTCCAGGCTTCTCCTCCTGGATACTTTTTTCGAACCGGCTCATGATAATCGTCTCAAAACAATGCCCCTCTTTTTCCCCGAGAACTGACGGAAGCATTTTCTCTATCCCATAGCACACCCCATATTCATCATTATCCACCATCTTCAATATCTGGTTCACAGTCTCCTCCGGATCAAGCCCCGCCTTCTGCCTGGCGACAACCCATGCGAGAAACAAATTCTCAAAAAACGCCCCGAAATTCCCGCCGGAATCGTCGACATCCTCTATCTTTTCATAACACCCGGCAATAAACAGCTCATAAAGACCAACCGCCCGGGCGTATAACCCCTCTTTTACAAGGCCATCTAGCCGGGTTTTCACCCGTTCCAGCCCCGAGACAAAATCCCAACCCGCCCCGTACGAGACATAGCGCCCAAAATCAAGAACATCTTCGATTTCAGCCAGAAGTGGATCCTTTTTATTCGTTTTCATATTTTTTCCGCCAGGAATTAAATTGGATATGGGAGCATCACTGCTTCAAGCGCTCCTTCCACCGTGCCATTTACATATTGTACTCCCGGGAAGAAATACTCTTCCTGTATCCCAATTTCAGGGACACATAACTTATTTACTTTTGGCACCTCGCTCACCTTTTACTCCCAGCCAAATCGATCAATTAAGTTATGTGTCACCAAATTACTCCATACTTTCTATTTTCTAATCAACTTCGACCGCCCCGATCTTTTTTTCTTCACGTGTTTCAGCAGGTTTTATAATATCCCCCCTCATTGCTTCTATCGCCTCATGGGCTTCTTTCGTAATATATCTCCACCCTGTCGTCCCCGGGATAACATAATACCCCGGGACCTTATCCCGGTAATACATTCCTAAAATGTTATCGGTAGTTTTGCCAAGAACAACTATTGCCCTGGGCTTTAATATTTCAAGCTGTTTGGAAACAATTTTATCATATGCCCGTATAAAAGCTTCCCGAGGTACCTGATTAGCCTTGTCCCCTCTAATTCTGTATGGCACGGCGTTCATGTATACATGGTTATTCTGTCTTCCTGTAGCACATAGAATCGTATTTATGTATTTTGTTAGCCCACCCCAACTTTGTTCTGACTCAAGAGCGGCCCTGTTCAGCGCCTCAAACTTGGCATGTATTTCTTCTCCCGAAGCCTGTTTAAATTCATTCATGGCTCCGTAAAAAGCATGGTCTGTTTGAATTCTGGTGTCATTATCTCCCCCACCTCCAGGGTTAATCGCCATAACAACTATCCCCTCTCCCAGAACATAACATTCACTGACAAGCCCCGGAAACATCACCCTGGCATCATCCTGGTTGGATATCGGCATCGGATCATTTTCGCCAAAGATTTCTTCACGCTCAACTTGAACGCATGCATGAAATATCGCAGCTACCTGTTTTCTGTATTCAAGGTTAGATATATTAGTTCCCCCGCTTAAAAATCAAATCGCCGGCTTAATTAAAGATTTAAGCTCATTATAAGCCCTGATATCCCCTGTCATGTTTTACATTTTTGTGTAATCCGGGGAGATTATGCTACCCTTAATTAAGCATTGTATCCCCGGAATTCTACCAGCGACTAAATAGATTGTTATAAAAATCGATCGATTTTATCTCCATCTGTAAGTCATAGTGGTCTTATTTAAAAAAGCCCTTTGTCAATCCAGTAATAGCGCGCAAATATATTTTCTAGCCCTTCTTTCGCAAAGACGAGTACACAAATCTTTTTAATAACCCGTCTCTCTTATTTGTCCCTATTTTCTTATCCCATCTGTGCCTTTACTAAATTCTGCAAATTGTCGAGGCTCGACTCCAATTATCTTTTTTCTCTTATTGTATTTATCGCCAGCCTAATAATTAACCCAGTCATATATAAAAAAGCCTCTATTTCGCTAAGTGAAAGTTTATGCCTTTTTTCTGAGGAATGTCGCCCACCGTTCTCATGCGTATATTTCAAATATGTTCCGACAAGACTCTTCCATTCGCTTGAAAGGCCGAGCTCCGACACTAATTCTTCCTTATTGGCATCGAGATTTTTGCCGTTTTTCAACAACTTCTTTGCAATACCTTCTACACATGTATAACAGCTCTTAGGGATATCATCATATCGCTTTTCCACCAGTGCTTTTATCGCGCTGAAATAATCTTTTTTTTCTTTAGGATAATCATTTAACCAATCGAGAACATCTTCTACTAATCGTTCATCAAGCTCGCGCGCACCAGCAGGATAAAATTTACCATCATGCCACCTTATCCCGATATCAACCTCGCTGATTTCTATTGCATCTTTCACAATTGCATCAATATGCTCAAGCACTGTAATATCTTTTCGATTCCTGCAATATGCAAATAATAATTCCACCAGTCTTAGACAAGTCGTAAATTTGCCTTGATGAATCTGCGATACCAAAAAATTGCTTTTTATTGTTCGAGGCCCATTAACATATTGATCAGAATATTTAAGATCATAACGCTCCCCCCACTCTATACTTATATAGTCTAAAAAATCATCGGTCCGAAATATGTTAGCTATATACCCAATCATGACATCAATCCGGTGGACGAATTTACTCTGACACTCGGCAGAATCAATAATAATCCCAAATCGTTTATTAAAGTCTTTACTTAGCTCCATGCAAACACAACCTCACTATTAACTCCCGCATCAATGTCGGCCTGTTGTTTTTATTATTTTCTTAATATTTGAGTCCGTCCAATACCGATAATTATTATCTTATCCTGTTTTGCCGGCGGGATTTTACCCTATGAGTTCCGGGGACACGACACTTATCTCGTTAATTAAGCAATGTGTCCTCCTATCTCGTATACCGCCTGCGCATCTACCTCTTTTTATAAAAACTTCTCGATTTTCTCTCGTGGAATATGTGTCGCATATTTTACAAACAGTTTCTTTAATATAGGTTTCGCTGCATACGAACACCATATCTGGTCATTGCTTATAGCGATATCTAGTATCCGCAAAACATCTCCTAGCACAAAACACTCTTCAAGCTCAAGTAGGGATCTCGTATTTTCCGCCGCTTCACTCCAAGAATCAGATGAGCTAAATATTATCATTCTTTTCTCAAGCTCTTCACTATTATCTTGTTGTATTATTCCTTCTTTGATCAACCACAATTTAACTGACATCCGCAAATCATTAACTTTAATTTTAAAACCCTGATATTTTGCATAAAAGCCAACAGGCTCCGTCCCTCCATCATCAGGGATAAGTGGAATTATTTTAATTCCTTTCGCATAAGCTATCCCGGATTCCTGCTGGCACCAATATGATTGCGTGAGATTATCTGTCTGTAACGGCATAAAATACCTTGCAACTTGTAATTTATCCAATATTTCTTTTTCCCATTCTGACCCATGTACAATGTCATCATGCGCAATAAAACATTCTATTACATCATAATCTTCAAAAGACCTTTTAAGTTCACCAGCAATGTCTTTATCTTTTGTCGAATAACTGATAAATATTTTGTAAGCCAAATTCATCTCCTTGGCGGATGACAACATTTAGGATCCGCCGGAGGTGGATCAAGACGGGTTTGATAGGGCTTGCCCGTTCTCATTGCTTCCAGCATGGCATCGTAGATCTCCAATATCACCCGTTTAGTTCTGTATTCGCCGTGCTTTTCTTCATCTTTGCGCTTAACTATCGGGAAGGTTTCCATGATGTAGGCCACGGCATCGCGCGGGGTCGGAAAGCTGGCTTTGAGTCGAACCAGGTCTTCTGGAGTATCATCATGTACAGAACCCTCGGCAACAAGCGCAGGCTTCCATTGACCATCAGGCTTGGCCGATAAGTAAAGATGAAAGAATGCTGCATCTAATTCACAGCGCAGCAAAAAGCGACGCTCCTCGTCCCACCGAAAAGGTGGGCCAGACCAGCCAAAATCCTGTGCAAAAGCCTCCAAGTCCCAAGCTGTATAGGTAAGTTCTAGGATGCGAGGAGCTAACCAAGCGCTGATAGAAAGCAGTTTGCCTCCCCATGGATTAGGCCTTCCAAAAAAAATTGGTGAAAATACTGGTAACTGCTTCAGATAGTTTTGGCTTAAATGAGTCCCCCCTACCTTCTGCCTGACTATATA
>JADGBR010000056.1:4798-10909 GCA_015231405.1 Candidatus Omnitrophota bacterium
ATTCCAGAAGTTGCTGCTCGTGGTAAAAGAGAAGCTATCGCAGTGCGAAATACTGTCGCACCAGTAATATCTCGAAAACCTAGAAACCAGCCCCTTTCCCAAACTTTTTTTAGACGAGCATCAACCTCAACCTGCGATATCCAATACCGAGGCAAAATAAACAACTCTGCATTTAAATGCATAGCTTCATCTAATTCTGGAAGCTTTCCTTGATTCGATTGAGCTTCTGTTTGCCCATCATATGTTCCCCAACGATGATCAAAATGATGAATCATCTTTGCCTCATACAATGGTAAGTAGCGGTTAGCACCACCAATAAACATGTTACCCTTAAGTTGACAACCATCAGCCTCCAATTGCGCACGAGTGCAAAAAAGATTGGAGTCATTAGCCATGTCGAACATTCTCAAAAAAACAATATTCCAAGGGTTGAATAATATCGGCCCATCTTTTATAAGAATGGGAACACGACGATAAAGAGCTTTGGTAAGCTCGGCATCGTAACTAGATCGAAATATTGGGCACGTGCGGGTATTAGGGTTAAGTAAAACCATATCGACAGCGGATAATACAAATCGCCGCGCAGGGTCCTGTAAGTGTTCAACTTGACGAGCGAAAAAGACAAATTCTGCAGTACTATGAATTGGTCCCACCCCACAGCCCGCAGTAAAAAGACAAAACCTTGTAGCGTGATGAATATTAGGGAAAATAAATTCCTCATTTTCAAAACTATACAAGGAAACTAAAGATTTCTTATCCATCACATCTTGGAAAAAGAACTTTGTAGTATCATCAGTAGCAATGCCACTCGGAAGGACACATCCAATTAGTCCAGAAGACCTAATTAAGTTACGCATGTTTTCTACAAAAACAGCATAAAGGTTAATATCACCACAGCCACAGAGCGGGTAGAAACCGCTATTACGCATAAAATGGCTTTCGCCTTCGGCCTTGCGTGAATCTTCAAGAAACTGCTCGTAGAGACTTGAGTCGCTGGTCTTTAACTTGTCAATCATACGTTTTCGAGCGTTAGCATTAGGTGCATTAGCAATATCTGGACTACGCTCTGCAAACCACTCCTTCTCCTGTAACTTCACACGTTCCCAGGGTGGATTCCCCAAAACAACATCAAAACCCCCGCTCCATCCCGTCTGTTCATTTCCCGGTTTTTCATTTTGCTTTGGGATACGAAAAACATTCGGAAACATTAAATGCCAATGAAAAAACTGGTACTGTTTAGATATTTTTTCAACATCCGCCCTTACGGATGGAGCTATGTGATATGGGCTCTCTTCTATTTTTCTAAGATCAGCAGTTGTCATAGGCGGGTTATCTTTTGTCTTCTTCCAAACAAATGACGCACACCAGGCATCGGCAAGAAAACGCCCATTTAGATACCCTGTCGAATTTACTATTTCTTCCCATTTTTTTTGTTTTCTTTGTATGCCTTCAATTGTGTCATCAGAAATCTCGTCTAAAGAATATATCGCTGAAGCAAGATTCCCCAATCGTTCCCAAGGCTTGGCTTCATTTGAGAAGAGCGTCAACTGCCCCTGACACTCTTGTTTATTTCTTTTTTTTGCTTCAGAACAAACAGACTTATCGTCGCCTTCGATAGGATTAAAAGCGGCATCGGGCAACCCTTCACTTATCAATTTCGGCGTCGCGCCTATTAAGCTGTTACCACATCGAATATGCGCATCAAGGAATGAAAGAGGTTTACCCGGCTCCATGGCTTCAAGCCACAAACCAACCTTGCAAAGCTCGGCAGACATGGGATTAATATCTACTCCGTAGAGACACTTGTTTATAACATCCCTCAAAGCCTTCTGATAAAGAACAGGAGAAGGCTCGCTATCCCCTTCCATCTGGGCACATACACGACTTAGATGCCTGGCTAACCGATGAGCGGCCCCTACAAGAAAGTGGCCTGAACCTACCGCCGGGTCACAAACTTTTAAATTGAGCAGGGTTTTTTCCGCTTCCGCTCCCGCTTTACCCTTAATCGCCTCATTGACAACCGGATCAAGCGCAGAATCGAGCAGACATTGAACCAACGAATCAGGAGTATAGTAACTACCAGATGTTTTTCTCTCGTTACCAGCAAATTCGGCAAAGGTAAATCTTGCGCCGTCACTACTAACTTGCGGCGTCAAGGAGAGAAGGCTTTCATAGACCCCGCCAAGCTCCTCAGCCCCGAGGTTCTTGTAATCAACATGACGTAGTATTTTACCCTGGCGAGTAAAGGCCAAATTCCGAATGGCCTCGAGAAAGTCCGCGTTTGAAAGCACAACCCCTTCACCTTTTGTTGCGCTTGAAGCGTTAAGTGACTTGGTACTACCCAAAGACCAAAGAAAGCTACCAAGAATAGGCAATGACAGTCGTTCGCGCATAGCTGAAAAGTTCTCGTCGCCTGAAAAGGCTCCGATCAGCATATTAAATTGCTGCCAAAGATCTCCGTGACGACTACCTCTTATGTTCTCCGCTAATTCACGCATTCGCGCCATGCTGTAATGTTTAACATATAGTTCACGAGCCTGCCTGCCCTTTTCGGACCTATCATAGGGATGAAGAAGGGAGGCGCCATCTAAAGTACGGTCCTCCGCCACAAAGAGAAAGATAAGACGGTAAATAATGCGTAAAAGCTGATTATGCAGGTCACTTAAGGGCACGGTTCCAGAACGAAGCGCCTCTCTTAAAACTATATTCCTATGGTTCCCCACAAACCCCTGACCGAGAACCTGGAGAGCTTTCTCAACTCCACCCCGCAAAGATTCAAGCGCGCGCGTTCCCTGTTCATCGGCTATCTTTGTCCACTCTTCCAACCAACAACTCTCGGGACGACCGTCCTTTTGTGCAACAAAACGGGTCGCGTGGGCCATGAGCCATAACAACACAAAGTCAGAAAAGACTTCGCTTTCAAACATGACCTCGAGATCGAACTCAAGGTAAGACTGTCTTGAAAGCGCCTGATTATCGCGTAAAATACGAAATCTTAGCCCATTTGAAACAATTGCCCAAAGGTGACCCTGACTACGATTGAGGAACTCCTGCACAAGACCATGCGGACTCGACCGAGAGGCCCCCCTGACACCTTCTACCCTCTTATCCAAACTCATTCCACATCCGACTAAGTGTATCGGCGTCGCACCTGCAAAGCGGCTAATAGCATAGGTCTTTCCTTCAATTACCGGACCGGCTGCGACCTGGAGTAAACCGAACCCTAATTCCCTCAAAAGAGGCAAGGTCCATTTGTCGTTCGTCTGCCCTGTTGCCGATTCTCCCTCAGGTAGATCTTTAGTAGAAGCGCGAAACTCTGACCAATGGCGACGAAGCCTATTCCAAGAAGGAGTTATTGACTCCGTGATGTGGTCTCCTTGCGGCAGACCATAATCTTCCGGCCGTGTTCCGGGCAAAGAACCTTTTATATCGACAATACGACGCAAGAGATCCGTCGGAAGCAGGCCGCCTTCTGAATAGATAGTTTCAAATTCCATTTGTTTACGCATCATCTAATCACAACCTAGGAAGTAGGATATACGCACCCAAAATATCTACCGGTGAAACCGGCTCAATAGTAACACGCCTCTTTGAACGTAAGGCCTCGCGAACTCTTTCATGTGCACTAAGTTGGACCTTGGCACGTTCTTTGGCAATAACTCCCAAACACTCTTGCAACGATGGGAAGGCATCAAATAACATTGCCCCCTGTTGATCTATAATAGACTGAACTAAATTCTTTTCAGGTGTCGCATTCATTAAGATCTCGCTTTCCTCAGAACTTAACCAGTTCAGCTTTTTATCTGTCCCGGAACAAGCCAAAGGAACGATCTCCTCACACAATATAGATTCAGATGATAGGCCGCTGACCCGTAGATTATAGCGAAACCTCACCACGATCAAAGTTGTTCGTTCTTTGACCGATGAAGTGCGAACCACTCCACACCGAGAGGCTATGGGTCTGGAATCACGAGCAGAAGGATCGAGAGCCTGATCGAGCGTCCATCCGGCCAGACCTTCGATCATTGGGCTGGTACGGCAAAGATATATTTCTCCTTCCTGAAGAGGAAGGTCAAAACGCCCCTTAAACTTTTCATCACGCCCCATTGCCTGACGCAATGCGCGAGGTGTTTCTTCGCTAACATGGACAGAAACAGTACCTGCACCCTCCTCAAAAGGCACACGCGAGGCTTTTAACACTTCCCGGAAGAATAACTCGATATCTTTGGCACGCCCGATCGCCTCACGCACATTATTAAGCTCGGCAGCTACAGTATCCTTATCGAGCGCATGTTGAGCGAAGCGGGAACGACTGGCTTTTTCCTTATCCCGCGCGCTATCCCATTCATGATGGAGATGGTCTATCTTGGTTTTACTAGCTTCGTCAATAAAGTCCATTTTGAGCTGAACTTCTTTGCTTCCTCGAGTCATTTCTTTAAAAAGGGAACCTTCAAAAAGAGTTTCAGCGATCTGCTCACTAGACCCCGGGACCGCAACCGTGACTCCAAGGTCACTCTTAATGCTTTTATGTTTACGGATCAATACATCGAGTATGACGCCATCTATGGGATTATCTTTGCCGAAGTATGTTATAACCCTTACTTCCGTTTTACGTTGCCCGAAACGGTCGACACGCCCTTCACGCTGTTCATGCCGCGTGGGATTCCAACAAAGGTCGTAGTGCAACACAGCGTTAAAACCCTGCTGTAGGTTTACTCCTTCTGAAAGACAATCGGTACACACCAACACGTAAGATCGGTTATCACTACTGTCCTTGATGAGCGCCTTAATGCGTGCCTCGCGCTCTTCCGGCGGCAGTAATCCTGTCACGGATTCGACTCGGACTTTTTCAGGTAGCGCCTCACGTAACTCTTGAGCTACATACTCGGCCGTGTTTACGAAACGACAAAAGATGATGGGCTGGAATCCATCTTTTAAAAGCGATTTAATAGCCGAGATCGCACCCTGCAACTTGTTGTCTGACTTACGATCGAGAGTTTCCGCCCTACGGGCAAACTCCAACAACTTACGCCTGGTTTTCTCGGCGTCATCCTCTGATTCAGAACCCGGGATAAGATCAATAAACGCAGTATCATCCACATCTTGGTCCAAAACTGTTCTTCGCCCGACCTCATCTAAATCAACATCGGAGGCAACCGTATCTACCGCCGCACGACTACGGAGAGTTGCCGCGGCCGCCGCAGGACTTGAAGAAACACAGCGAAGTAGCGCCAAAGCCGACCAATAACGCACGCGACGATGGCGCTTGTCGCTCGCACCTTCCGAAATGTACTCTTTCAAAAAATTAAGAATATCATCGAACAGCAACCTATACTCTTTACTAAAGGCATATGTTTCTTCCTTATCCAAACGCTTCGGAAAAGAAGTATCCGTTTCCAGGTAATGCTGAATATCCGCACGGCGCCTCTGAAGAAGATGCCTGGCAAGCTTGCGACGCACTCCTTCGCGTTCTTCTTGAACAATATCATGCGGCAGATCAAAAAACTCCTCATCCAAAAGACCAAGAAGCGAACGAAATGCCTGTTCATTTCCGCTATGCGGCGTTGCCGTTACCAAAACGATGTGTCGATCTCCCCGTGACGCGATTCTACGGCTCAACTCAAAACGCTGTTGGCGACCTCGCCCGACACCACCGGCAAGTGTACAGCCATGAGCCTCATCGACTATCACAAACTCAGGACATTTCAGTTCAAAATCATCCGCTCGCCGAGTACTTTTGATAAAATCCGTTGATACGATGGTATAAGGATGCCTATCAAAAACCGAAAGCCCTATAGGGAGATCCCTTTCCAACCTTTGGATCGTACTACTTAGAACAAGTTCTGCCTCGATATGGAACTTCTCAATCAATTCTTTTTGCCATTGTTCAGCAAGGTGCGGCGGACACAATACGGCCAAGCGATGGATCTCTCCCCTATCCAAAAGTTCCCTTGCAATAAGCGCAGCTTCGACTGTTTTTCCTATACCAACGTCGTCCGCGATCAATAGGCGAACAGGATCAAGACGCAGGGCCATCATAAGAGGTACCAACTGATAGGGTCTGGGCTCTACGGCAATACGGGCAAAACTACGAAAAGGACCCGCGGCTGC
>JADGBR010000057.1:0-8795 GCA_015231405.1 Candidatus Omnitrophota bacterium
CGATCTTGCCGCGTTTCAAGCCAGCTTTTACACGGAGTACCAACTCTCTAGGGCTACAAGGTTTGACGACATAATCATCCGCCCCAAGCTCGAGTCCGACTATCCGGTCCACCTCCTCACCCTTGGCGGTAAGCATGAGCACAGGTATATTTTTAAACTTTGGGTTTTCTTTAAGAGTACGGCAGACTTCCAGGCCGTCCATGCCGGGGAGCATTATATCAAGGATAATAAGGTCCACTCCCTTTTTATCCAGTATCCCGAACGCCTCCTCCCCGGAGAACGCCGTTTCCGAGACGAGTCCCGCCTTTTCCAGGTTATATTTTACCAGCCTGGAAATGTTTTTGTCGTCCTCAATCACCAGAACCCTTTGTGCCGCCATAAACTTGTCCTTATTCACTTGTTTAACGAAGCATGCAATACCCATTATATAGCAAAATTCTCGATCCGATGTGAACTTGGTGTGAACTTTCTCAAATACGTCAAGGAAGGCGTTCGTCCTTGTCAGAAGCATTGCCGAACCCTTTTCGGTCATTCCTCATCTATACCCTTAGACATCAGTTTATCCGGCTGTTTTGAAAGCAAATGATGCGGGAAGAAACAAAGATTGGCTATCAAAGTCGGTATGACCGCGCTCGCGATGACCGCTGCGACAAGGAATGAATATTGCTCTAGCGTTACTATGCCGTGGGAATACCCGTAGATGGCCGATATCGTCCCAAAAGTGAGCCCGGTCGACATTAAAAGCGTATAGTACCATTTCTCGGAACGTTCCTTCCGGAACATCCCGATCACGGGATAGAGCCCGAAGATCTTTGATATTACCTTTCCGGATAAAAGCGTAAGAAAAACGAGCGGAGCGGACATTAACGCGGCGATCGAAACGAGCGACCCGGCCCTGATAAAATAGAAGGGCGTCAGGAACCCGACGGTAAGAGTCCTGAGCCTCCGCACCCATTGATGCTCTTTGACCGCGAATTCAGCTAGGAGCATCCCAGCTATATATGCCGGCAATACCGCCTCGCTTCCCGACCAGACGGCGAGCGCGCCCAGGCTGAAAAGCACGAACATTACCCATTTAGCGCGGATAGCGGCCGTTCTATTGCCGTATACTTTCGTAAGGAATGATGTCACTATGGGAAAGAGAGCGAGTATAAGGACAGAGGCCGCTATAAAAACTACCATTTTGTAATTGAACGGGGCGAATATGAGGCCGAGGGCTATCACGGTGCCCAGGTCGTTAATGAAACACGCGCCCATTATGCCTTTACCGAATTCCGTCTTATTAAATCCCGTTTCGAGCATCACCGCGTAAACGACGGCCATTGAAGTGGTGGAAAGAGCTATACCCGCCAGCCAACTCGCCCGTGGGTCCCAATGAAGGATGAAACGGGCGAAAACGGCGCAACCGAGAAAAGGCGCTAGAAAACCGACTATCCCGACCACCATTACCTCTTTCCATTTAAAACGGATGACCTTGGGATCCAGCTCAGCGCCGGCTAAAAACGTGAGGAGTACCGCCCCGGTAGCGGCCAGGAACTTGAGCCATTCGAGATCCGCGCCGAACGCGCCCGGACCGAATATACTGCTCACGGCGTTAGCCGCGGCGACTCCCACGCATATTTCGACCAGCGCGACCGAGATGCGGAGATGATGAGCGATGACTGCGGAAAGAACTGCTAGGCCAAGCCAAAGCGCGGCGATAGTGTAGATGTGCTGCATAATATCAATTGGCTGGGATGCATGGATTTGAACCATGAACAACTGATCCAGAGTCAGTTATGTTACCGTTACACCACATCCCAGCGGTAAGGTTAAATATTATACAATAAAAATTACGATAAAAAAGGAAAAGTTTCCATCAGTTTCAAGCGGCAGCATGATATGTTCCGGACAGGGCCTCAAAGATCATTTTAGCTTGGCCCCCGCCGCAGGCGGGGTAAAATGATCTTTGTGGAGTGAAATTTTTCGCTGGAAAAAATTTCACGCCCCTGGGAGGAACATATCATGTTGCCGCCCGGGTCATTCTCGCAATAACTTTCTCCTTCCCCAGGACCTCCATCATCTCGAAGAGTCCCGCGCCGAAAGTCTTGCCGCTTATCGCGATGCGCGTCGGGTGTATGATGTCGCCGGCTTTCAGGGACCTTTTTTCGGCGATCTCTCTGCAGACGGCTTCTATTTTTTCGTGTTTAAATTCTTCCAGGGACGCTAACTCACCGGCGAATATCATTAGATTAGCCTTGTTGGACTCGTTATCGAGATGCTTCTTCGCGCCTTTCTCCTCGACCTCGTAATCGTCCTTAAAGAAACAATCCGCGAGCGCCGCGAACTCCGCGAGTGTCTTCATCCTTACTTTATACATCTCTATCAGTTTTGAAATATATCCGTCGTCAACGCCCGACAGGTCGAACCCTCGAGCCTGAAGGATCCCCTTAACAAGCGGCAACAGCCTTTTTACATCCCTCTTGACTATATACTCGCCGTTCATCCACTTGAGCTTCTGTATATCGAACTTGGCCTGAACGTCGCTCATTCCTTTCACGTTATAGATCTTTACGGCCTCTTCAAGCGTAAATATCTCGCGCTCTTCGCCCGGGTACCAGCCGAGCAGCATAAGATAGTTCACCATGGCTTCGGGAAGGAACCCTTCGCTTTTATACTCCTCGACCGAAACTCCGCCGTGCCTTTTCGATAATTTAGCTCCGTCCGCGCCCATTATGAGCGGCATATGCCCGAACCTTGGAGGTGTTGCCCCGAAAGCTTCGTAGAAAAGGACCTGTTTGGGAGTGTTCGATATATGGTCATCGCCCCTGATTATATGGGTTATCCCGAGGTGTATATCGTCGACGACGCAGCAGAAATTATAGGCCGGGGAGCCGTCGGACTTTATCATTACCTGGTCCTTGATCTCGTCCGTATTCACGGAGATCTTCCCGTGTATCATGTCGTCTATCTCGATGACCCGCCCTTTTTCCATTTTGAATATATACGCTTCCCCTTCCCTGTAAGCGAGACCCGCGTCGATAAGCGCCTGGGCCTTGGCCCTGTATATATCGAACCTCTGGCTCTGGAATACTATCTCCTCGTCCCAGTCGATACCCAGCCATTTAAGGTCCTCGACTATCTCGTCCAGGAACCGTTTCTCCGATCTCACCTTATCGGTATCTTCTATCCGGAGAAGGAATTTCCCGCCCGAATTTCGCGCGAACAACCAGTTAAAAAGCGCCGTACGGGCACTGCCTAAGTGGAGGAACCCGGTAGGGCTTGGCGCAAAGCGAACTCTGACTTGCATCATGAACTCCTTTCACTAAGTACCGTAGGACGTGGGATGTAGGACGTTGGACGTCCCATCCTACGTCTTACGTCCTACATTAACTTCTGCCCCTATCTCATACCCCCGTTCTACGGCTCTCGAATTCAACCGGGCTAACTCATCGCGCCCGCCGGCCATTTTCTTTATAACGCCGAGGACGAGGTCTTTACTGAAAATATTCTTTTTCGCGAGGTATATGCCCGCGGCTATGATATTTGCCGCCTTCACGTTCCCCACCGTCATGGCCTCATCGGTAAGCTGACATTCGACGATATCAATGTCTTTCCTCGAAGACTTGCGCTCCACAATAGAGGTATTTAGTATGAGAAGTCCTCCGGGTATCATTTTCTTTTCGAATTTTTCCAATGACGGAGTATTCATGATCACCGCCGCTTTAGGCTCGGTGACCATCGGATCTCCGATAGGTGAGGAGCTCAAACGAATAAAGGAGTGCGCGGTACCGCCCCGCACTTCCGCCCCGTACGCCGGGAGCCATGTGACGTATAGCCCAGCCTCCATCCCCGCTATCGCGAAGAATTTTCCGAGGACCATCACGCCCTGCCCGCCGAAACCGGCGCAGACTATCGATTCGTTAATTGACTTTGACCATGGACCATGGTCTATGGTCCATAGTCTATGGTCCATGGTCCCCTCCCTTTATAACTCCTAAAGGAAACGCCTTAACCACCTCGTTCTCTATACGACGCATCGACTGCGACGGATCAAGGCCCCAGTACGTCGGACAGGGAGACAACACTTCGACCATAGAGAATCCCTCTTCCGCGAGCTGTATCTCGAACGACCTCTTTATCGCGTTCTTCGTCTTCGTCACTTCTTTGGGCGATGTGACCGTCGTTCTTTCGAGATATACGACCCCCGGCAACACGGCCATCATTTCCATTATTTTCAGGGGGTACCCGTCCCTGTCAGCTCTTCTCGACCCGGGCGTGGTGGTAGAAACCTGGCCTATTAGAGTAGTAGGCGCCATCTGCCCGCCGGTCATCCCGTAAACTCCGTTATTGACGAATATGGTGGAAATATTTTCGCCGCGGTTACCCGAGTGTATTATCTCGGCCGTACCTATCGCCGCGAGATCTCCGTCTCCCTGATAAGTGAAAACAAGCCTGTCGGGAAGAACTCTTTTTATGCCGGTCGCGACCGCCGGTGTCCTGCCATGAGCGGCTTCGGTGGTATCGAAATCCCAGTAATCGTAAGCGAGGACCGAACAGCCGACCGGCGCGACCGCGACGGTCTTTTCCTTAAGGTTCATCTCGTCAAGGACCTCGCAGATAAGCCGATGC
Organism: Candidatus Omnitrophota bacterium; assembly: GCA_015231405.1. Classification (GTDB taxonomy): domain Bacteria; phylum Omnitrophota; class Gorgyraeia; order Tantalellales; family Tantalellaceae; genus JADGBR01. Next base: position 4,612 of record JADGBR010000057.1, read on the forward strand.
ACAATCCCGTGGCCGCAGCCAGGGCAATAGTGGGTCGGAGCCTGTTTCATTGAGTTTGGTCGCTTGAATATTTTTGCCATATCCTTGTCAGCCTTTTTCTCGCACAAATTAACGTAGGACGTGGGGTGTGGGACGTCTTATAGACTTCGTACACGTCCCACGTCCTACATCCTACGTCCCACGGAACTAATTAAAGCTGTTTAACCCGCGCGACGATCTCCTTCTCCTCCGGCACTCCCCCGCCCATCCTGCCGTAAAATCTAACGCGCTTATCGTCCTGTACAGCGAGCCGCACATCCTCGACCATCTGTCCCGCGCTCATCTCAACGACCAGGAACTTAGCTTTACCGGAGGCGATCTTTCTTATCTCTTTGTAAGGGAAAGGCCACAAAGTCAAAGGACGCACCAGCCCCGCTTTTATCCCTTTCGAACGAAGGGTGTCGACACACTCTCTGCCTATACGTCCCATAAGGCCGTAAGCGACTATTATCCTGTCCGCGCCTTTCACCTTATAGAGCTCAAGTTCGACCTCTTTTTTCTCGATAGAGCTGAATTTTTTCTGAAGATGTATATTGTGAGCCTCAAGCTCCCCGTCCTTTAATAGCAGGCTTTTAATACTGCGTGACGGCCTCCCCTTGGCCCCGTCAAGTACCCAGGGTTTAGGCACAGCCGGCACGGGCTTGATAGCGTCATCGAATTCTAGCGGCTCCATCATCTGCCCTATCATCCCGTCGGTGAGTATCATGACGGGCGTCCTGTATTTTTCGGCGAGAGAAAAGGCTTTGAAAGTAAATTCGAACATCTCCTGCACGCTCGCGGGGGCAAGGACTATTAAACGGTAATCCCCGTGTCCTCCGCCTTTCACGGCCTGGAAATAATCGGCCTGCCCCGGCGCGATATTCCCGAGCCCCGGACCGCCTCGCATCACATTAACTATGACCGCCGGGAGCTCAGCGGCTGCAATATACGATATCCCTTCCTGTTTAAGGCTGATACCCGGTGAGGACGAACTTGTCATGGAACGGGCGCCTGCCACGGCCGCGCCGAAGACCATATTCACCGCCGAGAGTTCGCTTTCCGACTGGATAAAAACCCCGCCGACCTCCGGCATCCGTTTTGACATGTACGCCGTGAGCTCATTCTGCGGAGTAATGGGATACCCCGCATAAAACCGGCACCCCGCCCTTATCGCACCCTCACCGCAAGCTTCGTTCCCTGTCGTCAGGTATTTCAAGTCATCACTCCGTTCTGGCCATTGGACCATTGACTATGGACCATAGACCATGGACCTTTATTTATCAATTCCCGGTCTTCACTTACACATTACAGAATCTCATCATTAACTTATCTCGATCCCGCAATCAGGACACATCATTACACATAAACCACACCCTGAGCACTTACCGGCTGCCGCCACTACGACATACCCCATACCCTTCTTATTCACCCCTTTCGCCGGCTCGAGGACTTTACGCTGGCAGACTTCCACGCAAAGCATACACCCTTTACATCTTTCTTTATCCAGCTTTATCCCGGATCTATGTGAGGTTTTTTCAGGCATTTTATTTGTTCCCCGCGAATATAGCTTCCGCTATACCGTCAGGGGTTAGATGACATTTCCGGAGAAGTCCTTCCCTTCCGCCATGTTCGATGAACTGATCGGGAAGTCCGTAGCATTTTATGTTCAAGTTCCGGATATTGTTCTTCATGAAATACTCGAGGACCGCGCTCCCGAACCCGCCGTTCATGATCCCTTCCTCGATCGTTATCACCCTTTTGAACCTATGCGCCACGTCTTCAAGCATCTTCTCGTCAAGAGGTTTAATGAACCTGGCGTTGATCACCGCCGCCTCCAATCCCTGGCTCGATAATATCCCGGCGGCCTTTAAAGCGATGTTCACCATAGACCCGACGGCGATGATAGCTATCTCCTTACCGTCCCTGAGCTTTTCGGATCTACCGATCTCGAGCGGCGCGAAAGACGAAGCCCCGACGATCTGAGAAGCGTAATCCCTGGGATACCGTATAGCGACGGGAACTTTCTCGCCTAAAGCTTTCTCCATCATTATCTCGAGTTCAAGCCCGTCCTTCGGAGCCATTACGATAAAATTAGGGAGCGTCCGTAAATAAGCTATATCGAACACGCCGTGATGCGTTGGTCCGTCCTTGCCGACGAGCCCGGCCCTGTCGAGGCAAAATAGGACCGGAAGGTCCTGCAAAGCTATGTCGTGTATCAATTGATCGTAAGAACGCTGAAGAAAAGTGGAATATATCGCCACGATCGGCCTTTTGCCGCCGCGCGCGAGCCCTGCGGCGAAAGTGACAGCATGCGCCTCCGTTATGCCCACGTCGTAAAAACGGTCCGGGAACCTTTCGGCGAAAGCGTCCAGCCCGACTCCGTCCTTCATGGCGGCGGTAATTGCCACGACTGACCTGTTCTTTGCCGCTAGCTCCACAGCTTTGGCCCCGAAATGGTCGGTAAAAGTCTTCTCGCCACCCTCTTTTTCTATCGGTTTCCCGGTCTCTATATCGAAAGGCTGTACTCCGTGAAGCCTCACGGGATCTTCTTCGGCGTATCTGTAACCCTTGCCTTTCTTCGTTATAGCGTGGATAATGACCGGCTCATTCCACAAAAATACTTTTTTCATCACCGATATCAGCTGGGCTATATCATGCCCGTCCATGGGGCCTATATAGCGGAAACCTAACTCCTCGAAAAGCATGCCTGGAACAAGTAGGTTCTTTACCCCTTCCTCTATTTTTCTAAGCGCCCTGAACATCTTGAGGCCGAGTTTCGGTATGCCTTTCACGGCTTTCTCCGCCTCTTTACGGACCCTGTTGTATACCGGGTTCGTTATGACGTGGTTCAGGTACCGGCTCATAGCCCCTACCGGCTTGGATATGGAATGCTCGTTATCGTTAAGTATCACGACAAGATTGGTCCTCGTATTACCGGTATGATTTATCCCCTCGAAAGCGAGTCCAGTCGAAAGGGCAGCGTCGCCTATGACGGCAACTATGCGTGATTTACCCTTATCGAGATCGCGCGCGCAGGCCATGCCAAGGGCTGACGATATGGAAGTCGAGCTATGCCCCGAGGTGAAAGGGTCGTGAGGGCTTTCATCCTTATTAGGAAAACCGCTTAAACCGCCCATCTCGCGTAAAGTGCCGAATTTCTTGTTCCGTCCCGTCAAGATCTTATGCGCGTAACTCTGGTGCCCTACGTCCCACACTATTTTATCGGATGGGCTGTCTAGACAATAGTGGAGAGCTATCGCTATATCCACAGCCCCCAGGCTTGCGGCTAGGTGCCCGCCTTTCACGGAAGTCACATTTATTATCCTGTCGCGGACCTCTTCGGCTAGTTTGTTCAGCTCCTCGATGCTCAGCTTTTTTATATCCGCCGGAGAACTTATGTTATCTAAAATCTCGTACATCTATGCCCTTTTATCCCTTTTAACGATTATACCACCTATATATCCCGTTTCTCAACAATAACTGCAGACTTCATTAGAAACGTGGGACGTGGGAGGTGGGACGTAGGACGTTACACTTTTTACGTCCTACATCCTACGTCCCACGTCCTACGGAACATCCACCTATTCCTCCGACTCCATTTCCCTGGACTCCCACGTCCCGTCCTTCTTCTTCATAAGTATCTCGATCTTCGCCTTGGCTTTATCGAGTTCGTTCTGGCATATCCTGGATAATTTCACCCCTTCTTCGTATTTTTTCAACGAATTCTCAAGCGAAAAATCCTCTGACTCGAGCTCCTCGACTATCTTCTCCAACTTCTCGATCGATCTCTCGAAACTGACGTCTTTCACGTAAGCCTCCTTCGTTAACTGACGTCATCCCAGCGGTTGACGTCATCCCCGCGAAAGCGGGGATCACATAAGAATAATATTTTTATTTGGTTCCCGCTTTCGCGGGAATGACCGCAACCGTCTTTACTCCACTAAGCTCTCCGCCTCACCCCTGGCGAACTTCGTAAGTATCCGATCCCCCGACCTGAGCTCCGAGGCGTTTTTCACGACCTTCCGGTCCTTGAACGTTATCGAATAGCCTCTTTCAAGGACGCCTGCAGGATCCAGCATCCTGAGCTTTGCGTTAAGAACGTCGAATACGTTCTTTTTGACCGTCACCAGATTCTCTATTCCCTTCTCTATCCGCCTTTCCAGGGC
>JADGBR010000057.1:8843-10759 GCA_015231405.1 Candidatus Omnitrophota bacterium
GGCTCGCGAAGTACATAGGCTTCTTTCAATCTCTTAAGTTCCGCTTCTCTCCGCCCGATGATAGCCTTCGCGGCGGCGCCCATACGCCCGAGAAGGCTTTCGACCCTCGACAACGTCTCGTTCTTATCGGCGATTATCATCTCAGCCGCCGCGGAAGGCGTCGGGGCTCGCTTATCGGCGACAAAATCCGAGATCGTAAAATCTATCTCATGCCCGACGGCGCTTACGACCGGGATGTCGGACGCCGCGATGGCCCTGGCGACTATTTCCTCATTAAAAGCCCACAGGTCCTCGATGCTCCCTCCGCCGCGCCCTACTATCATCACATCAATAGGGTTCCCCCCGGGACAGTTCGTACCGATATTCCCGTTATATTCGTTCAGGGATGCTATAGCAGAGGCTATCTCATCCTTCGCGCCCTCTCCCTGCACCATTACCGGGTACACCGTTATCTCTATACCGGGATCCCGCCTTCTCGCAACAGTTATGATATCCCTTATGGCCGCCCCCGTAGCGGATGTCACCACGGCGACCCTTCTTGGAAAAGGGGGGATCCGCCTTTTCCTTTCCTCGGAAAAAAGCCCCTCTTTACTAAGCTTTTCCTTCAGCTGCTCGAAAGCTATGTAAAGAGCGCCTTTCCCCCGGGGCTCGATCCTGTCGACATAAAGCTGGTACTGCCCCTGCTTATTGTATACGCCGATCTTGCCGGAACAAAGAACTGAGAGCCCGTCCTCCGGGGAGAACCTCGTTCTCGCGGAAGAACTTTTGAACATAACGCATTTGAGAGTGGAGTCCTCGTCTTTAAGGCTGAAGTAACAATGTCCCGAAGATGATCTGGTAAAATTCGATATCTCGCCCTCGACCCATACGCCCGGATATTTATCCTCCAGGAAAAAAGCTATCTCCCTGGTCAGCTCCGAAACGGTAAAAACATGTTCGGTTCTCATAGCGCGGTCAAATATCCCTCTTGTACTGCACCCTGCTTATAGCTTCGGCTTTACCCGTCCCGTCGTTCACGGTAATGATAGCGCCGTGCATTTCCACGCCGCCCTCGGCCATATCGAAACGTATAGGCAGCTGAGTGAGAAAATGCTCGATTATCAGTTCTTTCTTCCTGCCGATCACCGAATCGTAAGGGCCGTTCATACCCGCGTCGGTAAGGTACGCCGTTCCATTCGTAAGTATCTTTTCATCCGCCGTCTGTATATGGGTATGGGTGCCGATGACCGCGCTCACCGAGCCGTCAAGGAACCATCCCATCGCCACCTTTTCGCTTGTGGCTTCGGCGTGGATATCGACTACGATGATATTGGTTTCCTTGCGGATGATCTCCAGCTCTTCCCTGACCCTTATGAACGGACAATCCACGGCGTCCATAAAAACCCTGCCCAGAACGTTTACAACCCCGACTTTCCTTCCATCGGGAAGTTTTATCACTGTGGAGCCCCTGCCTATGACCCCTTTCGGATAGTTAAGGGGCCGGACAAGCCTTTGGGAAACTTTCACGTAATCGTATATCTCCCGTTTTTTCCAAACATGGTCGCCGGTAGTCAGGACGTCTATGCCGTATCCGAACAGCTCGTCGGTTATTTTAGGAGTGAGCCCGCTTCCCGCCGCCGCGTTCTCGCCGTTCGCTATCACGAAATCTATTTCTTCCTTCTTCCTGATGTCCGGAAGGAAATCCCGAATTATCTCGCGTCCCGGAGATCCGACTATGTCGCCTAAAAAAAGTATTCGCATTACTGACTCCTGGTGTCTGTCGCAATCTCCACGAAAGACGTCATCCCCGCGAAAGCGGGGATCACATAAAAATATTACTTCTATTTGATTCCCGCTTGCGCGGGAATGACATATTCATTAACCCGACAACCGACAACCGATAACCGACAACAAACATGTCTATTACTTCGCGTATT
>JADGBR010000058.1 GCA_015231405.1 Candidatus Omnitrophota bacterium
AGAAGATCCCCGGCGGTCAGATACTGCTCACCAATTACCAGAACCTTCTCAACTGGTCCACCAAGAACTCGTTATGGCCGCTAACCTTCGGCCTGGCCTGCTGCGCCATTGAGATGATGGCCGCAGGCGCATCGCGCTACGACTGGTCAAGGTTCGGTTTTGAGGTCGTCAGGGCGACGCCCCGGCAGTCCGACCTTATGATAATCGCGGGTACGCTTACCGAAAAGATGGCCAAAAGGACCATCCTTCTATGGGAGCAGATGCCCGAACAGAAGTACCTTATATCGATGGGTAATTGCGCTAATACCGGCGGCCCTTTCTACCATGATTCATACACCGTCGTGAAGGGAGTCGATACCATTCTCCCGGTCGATGTCTATATACCGGGCTGTCCCCCGCGCCCCGAAGCGCTGCTCCACGGGATGATAAAACTGCAGGAAAAGATCATGAAGCAGAGACAATACATATGACCGACCAGGACAGGATAAAACAGCTGCTCGAACGCTTTCCCGGGAATAGCCTGACGGCCGCTCCGGATAACGGCGTTCTATCGGTGACCATCCGTCCGGAGAATATCGCTCTAGTATGCTCTTTCCTTTCCGGCACCCTCAAATACGACTATCTGCATTTCCTTACGTGCATCGACAGGACCGACAAACTGGAAATGCGCTATTACCTATATTCATACAGCCATCAGGGAACGCTGGTTATAAAGACCGATATCGCCAGGCTGAACGGGAAGATAAGTTCGGTCTCTTCCATTTGGAAGACAGCCGAATGGCATGAACGTGAGACCAGTGAACTCTTTGGGGTCGTTTTTGAGGGACATCCGGACCCTAGACGGCTCCTTTTGGATGATGATATGGATGGTCACCCGCTTCTCAAGGATTTTACTCATAAAGTTCTGGTAAAGCTGCCGAAAGCATGAAATACGAAATAGAAAAAGATATAATGACGGATAATTATTACCTGAACATGGGGCCTCAGCATCCCAGCACCCATGGGGTATTACGCCTGGTTCTCCGCCTTGACGGCGAGACCGTGCTCGACGCGGTTCCAGATCTCGGGTATCTGCACCGCGGTATGGAAAAGATCGCCGAGTCGAGAACATACAGCCAGTTCCTGCCATTCGTCGACCGGATCGATTATATCGCCGCGCTGCTTAACGAACACGGTTATTGTTTGGCCGTGGAAAAGCTCTTAGGCGTGACCGTTCCCGCACGGGCCGAATACATAAGGGTCATCGTGGCCGAGCTGAACAGGATAGCCAGCCACATAGTCTGGTACGGCCCTTTCGCCATGGACCTTGGCGCCATAACGCCGTTCTTATACGCTTTCAGGGAAAGGGAAATGATACTGGACATGCTTGAGTCCGTGTCCGGGCAAAGGCTGACATTCGCGTATATGCGAATAGGCGGCGTCCGGCAGGATCTGCCGGAAGGGTTCATCGAAAAAGCCCGGGCATTCTGCAAATATTTAAAGCCGAAGATCGACGAATACGAGACATTGCTGACCGAGAACGCCATATTCCTCAAAAGGACCAAGGGTGTCGGTATACTGTCTGGGGAAGCGGCCATTAATTACGGCTGCACGGGACCCGTATTACGCGGTTCTGGCGTAAAATACGACATCAGGAAAAATAGCCCGTACAGCGTTTATCCCGAGCTTGAATTCGATATCCCGACCGGGACGGTCGGCGACACATGGGATAGATATAAGGTAAGATTAGAGGAAATGCGCCAATCCGCGCGCATCATAGAACAGGCCCTGGAGAAGCTCCCTTCCGGCCCGATAATGGCCGAGGTGCCGAAAATAATTAAACCGGCTCCCGGCGAAGCTTACGGCCGCGCGGAATCGTCGCGCGGCGAAATAGGCTTTTTCGTCGTCTCGGACGGCACACAGTATCCCGTGCGCCTTAAGATCCGAACGGGCTCGTTCTCGAACCTCTCGGCCCTTCGGGACCTGGTAAAGGGCCTTAAGATCGCGGACGTCGTGGCAGTACTTGGAAGCATAGATATTGTTCTTGGAGAAGTTGACAGATGACGTTACTTTTTGAACTGATCAAACAATTGATCATTGCCGCGGTGCTTCTGGGGTTCATAGCGGTCAACGCGATGTTCCTCATATGGCTGGAACGCCGGCTGTGCGCCCGTTTTCAGGTTAGGATCGGGCCCAACCGGGTCGGGTTCCAGGGATGCCTTCAGCCCATAGCGGACATGATCAAACTCCTCCAAAAGGAAAATATAGTACCGAAAGACTCCGACCAGCTGATACATCTCCTGGCGCCAATAGTCGTTTTCACGGCGGCTTTTATGGCTTACCTGTCGCTTCCGTTCGGGCCGAAACTTATAGCCCTGGACATGGACATGGGCATTCTGTATATCTTCGCGGTGACCACCCTTAGCGTTATCGGGATACTCATGGCCGGATGGGGCTCGAACAATAAATATTCGCTTCTCGGCGGCATGCGCTCCGTCGCGCAGATCATCAGCTATGAGATACCGCTTGTCCTCTCGATCTTCGGCGTGATCATGCTCTCGAACACTTTAAGACTGCCCGGCATAGTCGAATCGCAGAAAGGCTTTTTCGGGTGGTATATTTTCCAGCAGCCTCTTGCGTTCGTCATTTACATTATCGCCGCGACGGCCGAATTGAACAGGGCCCCTTTCGATATCCCTGAGGCCGAAAGCGAGCTTACCGCGGGATACCACACCGAATACAGCGGCATGCGGTTCGGCATATTTTTTCTCGCCGAATTTACCAGCATGTTCATGGTATCGGCGCTAGCGGTATGTTTATTCCTGGGCGGTTGGCAGGGTTTCGGGATCCTTCCGGCCCCCCTTTGGTTCATAGGAAAATGTTACGCGGTTATCTTCCTCCTTATATGGTTCAGGTGGACGTTTCCCCGGCTCAGGGTGGATCAGCTCATGGCTTTCGGATGGAAGATCCTTACGCCGCTGGCTTTTTTGAATATACTGGTGACGGGGCTCTTGATCTCCGTCAAATAAAACTATGATAAAATTTACCGTAAAAGTGTTTAAACGTGTCACGAGCCTTCTAGAAGGAATGGCTGTGACAATTAAATACTTCTTTTCGGGTCCCGTCACAATGCAGTATCCTGACAAGAAATGGACGCTGCCCGAGCGGGCGCGCGGGGTTGTAACGCTCATTATAGACAAAGAGACCGGCAAGCACCGCTGCATCGCCTGCCTCGCCTGCGTCCGGACCTGCCCGAACTTTTCGCTGGCCGTCGAGGTAAAAACGGACGAAAATAAAAAACGTTACCCCGGCAAGTTCACTCTCGAGCTGGGTAAATGCATGTTCTGCGGACTTTGCGTGGACTCGTGCCCCACGAAAGCCCTCATGATGAATAACGAATACGAACTGGCCGTTTACACGCGGAAAGAATTGACGAGGTCTTTACTCCCATGATCGAAAAATTCCAGTTCTATATTTTTGCGGCGATGTTGATCATGTCGGCGGCGGGCGTTGTAACGCTGAAGAACATCTTTCACTCCGCGCTCCTTCTGGGCGTTGCCCTTTTAAGCGTAGCCGGGCTTTACCTCCTCACGGGCGCCGAGTTCCTGGCTGCCGTGCAGATCATAGTGTATATAGGAGGCATCCTCACTCTGATCATATTCGCCGTCATGTTCACTAAAGACCTGTCCGACAAGCATGTAAGGCAGACAAACGGACAGAAACCCGCCGCTTTCATGATCAGCTCAGTTATCTTCGGGGTCATGACCTACGGGATATTGAGATCCCCTCTTCCCGATAGGGACCAGGCGGTAAAGATCGCCGATACGGCGAGCATCGGACGGGTTCTTTTCAGGGACTATGTGCTGGCTTTCGAGGTGTTGTCCGTCGTTCTTCTTATCGCCCTGGCGGGCGTTATCATCATCGCCATGAAGGAAAAGAAAAAATGATACCTGTAAAAGAAGCTCTTATTTTAGCGAGTCTCCTGTTCGCCATAGGCATATACGGAGCTCTCACACGGAAGAACATGGTCGGCATTTTCATGTCGATCGAGCTCATTTTCAACAGCGCCTGCCTCTCCTTCGTCATTTTCACGAGATATCTGGACCCGGCGAAATTATCCGGTGAAATATTCGTTCTGTTCATAATCAGCATAGCGGCGGCGGAGATAGCGATAGGCCTGGCGCTCTTACTCAGCATTTACAGGACCTATAAGGACGTCTCAGGCGACGCGATAAGTTTAATGAAAGGATAAAAATGTTCAAATTTGCGGGATTGGCGCTTTTATGCCCTCTTTTATCGTTCCTCGTCATATCCTTCTTCACGAGGAAGAGCGACCGTCTTAGCGCGTTCGTCTCCATAGCGGCTATTTTAGGGTCTCTCGCCTCTTCCGTCATGCTGTTCGCTCTTGTCCTGTCTCAACCGGGAAATCACGAACTGACCACGGTGTGGATGAAATTCCCGGTAAATATCAACATTGAGTTCGGGTTCCTTCTGAACCCTCTTTCAGCGGTAATGCTTTTAGTGGTCACATCGGTGAGTTTTCTCGTGCAGGTATATTCCATGGGCTACATGAAGGGCGACCCGGCCTTTAGGAAATATTACGCCTTCCTGTCGCTCTTCAGTTTTTCGATGATCGGCCTTGTGCTGGCGAATAACTTCCTCGAGATGTATATTTTCTGGGAAATGGTCGGCCTGTCGTCTTACCTCCTCATAGGCCACTGGTACCATAAACCCGAAGCCGCCGTCGCCGCCAAGAAAGCGTTCGTAGTGACAAGGTTCGGGGATTTCGGGTTCCTCGTCGCCATACTTATTCTTTCGGCGAAAACCGGGACTTTTAATTTTCTCCAGCTTGAAGGCATGCTCGGAGGCGGGATACTCACCTCGGGCATGATAACTCTAGTCGCGCTCCTTATGTTCGCCGGAGCCGCCGGAAAAAGCGCTCAGTTCCCTCTCCACGTCTGGCTCCCCGACGCGATGGAAGGACCCACGCCGGTATCAGCGCTCATCCACGCCGCCACCATGGTAGCGGCCGGCATATATCTCGTAGCCAGGGCTTATTTCCTTTTCTCAATGTCCGAGACGGCCATGTTAGTCATAGCCGTTATAGGCTGCTTTACCGCGTTCTTCGCCGGGAGCATAGCTCTCGCGCAGGACGACATTAAAAAGATCCTCGCATATTCGACCGTAAGTCAGCTCGGATACATGATGCTCGCACTCGGCGTCGGCGGGTACACCGCGGGGTTTTTCCATCTCATAACGCACGCTTCCTTTAAGGCGCTCCTATTCCTCACAGCCGGAAGCCTGATCCACTCGCTGGGGACGAACAATATATGGGAAATGGGCGGACTATTCAGAAAAATGAGGATAACAGCCGTTACTTTCCTTATAGGAGGCCTGGCCCTCGCGGGAGTGTTCCCGACAAGCGGCTATTTCAGCAAAGACGCCATACTTATCCAGGTCTTTACGAGCGGTCACTACATCCTTTTCGCCATGTCCCTTGCGACCGTAGGCTTTACCGCGTTCTATATGTCCCGGGCATTCTTTGTCGTCTTCTTATCCACCGAAAAGTTCGGAAAAAAGCATCCCCATGAATCTCCCGCGGTGATGTGGGTCCCGCTCGTAATACTTTCCATATTCGCGCTGGGGCTGGGGGCATGGACGAACGGATTCAATGCACTCATTTTCTTCGGCGGGCCCGCCCACGAAACGGAACACGATCTTTTTGTCCCGATAGTTTCAAGCTGCGTCGCTTTTCTTTCGGCACTGCTCGCTTGGGCGATATATCAGAAACGTTTCGCTTTCTTAACAGCCCTGGCGCCGAGATTCTCCGCTATCACAACTGTTCTAAGGAATAAGTACTACATAGACGAGTTTTACGCTTTTTGTGTGAACCGGGTGTTATATGTTATCTCTAACGCAAGCGCCTGGGTCGACCGCAATGTGGTTGACGGCGCGGTCAACGGCACGGCTTATCTCGTGGGAGCGTCGGCAAACGTTCTCCGCAAGATCCAGACCGGGCGCGTCCAGAATTACGCCCTGGGGATATTCGGAGGCGTTGTGACTTTGTGGTTACTGTTCTCGATGGTCAAATAAATAGAGCTGTATTTTCTAGGAAGGTTTTTTAATGATGGCGACTCAGTTCCCGTACATAACGGCAATACTCGCGACCACCCTTATCGGGGCGTTGGTCACCATACTACTACCGGAAAAGAAACATCTGGCGATCAAGCTGACGGCGGTCATTTCGAGCTTCATCACGCTTGTTCTTTCTTTTATCCTGTTCCTCTTTTTCGACAGGACCGCGAACGGTTTTCAGTTCATCGAAAAGACGCCCTGGCTTCCCCAGATAGGGATAACTTATCATGTCGGCATCGACGGTATAGGTCTTTCCATGATACTCCTCACAGGCGTCATTTTCTTTGCCGGGGCTCTCATCTCCAGCCATGAGTTCAAACCGGGAGGCCTTTTAGGCGCGGTAGGAAGGCCGAAAGAATTTTTCGCTCTTCTTTTCATACTTGTAGCGGGCGTTTTCGGCGTATTCGTCTCTCTCGACCTTTTCTTCCTGTTCCTCTTCTATGAGATGGCGGTACTTCCGATGTATCTTCTCATCGCAATCTGGGGTACGGGCAAAAAAGAATACTCGGCGATGAAACTGACGCTGTATCTCTTACTTGGAAGCACATTTATCCTTGTAGGCATACTCGCCATATTTTTCGCATCAGGCCTCAAGACATTCGACTGGGTAAGCCTTAATTCAATAGCTCTACCTAAAAACCTGCAACTCTTCATATTCCCGCTGTTCTTTGTGGGATTCGGGATCCTGGCCGGCCTTTGGCCGTTCCACACATGGTCGCCCGACGGTCATGCTTCGGCGCCGTCGGCGGTAAGCATGCTCCACGCAGGCGTACTAATGAAACTCGGCGCCTTCGGCATAATCAGGGTAGCTCTCCCTCTTTTACCTTATGGCGCCCAGGTTTACTGCCCGTTCTTCGCGTCCCTGACCGTAGTTAACATAGTTTACGGCGCCTTGGTCGCGTTAGCCCAAAAAGACCTTAAATATGTCATCGCGTACTCTTCCGTGAGCCATATGGGGATCGTCATGTTCGGTATATGCTCGCTTAACTCTCTCGGCATAAGCGGCTCCGTTTTTCAGATGTTCTCGCACGGCGTTATGACGGGCCTTTTCTTCGCGCTGGTAGGCTGCATTTACGGAAGGACCCATACGAGGACTCTTTCAGAAATGGGGGGCCTGGCTAAACTCGCGCCTTTTCTCGCGGTCGCGTTCTCGATAGGCGGCCTCGCTTCCCTGGGGTTACCCGGCACAAGCGGTTTCGTCGCGGAGCTGCTCGTGCTCCTGGGAGCTTTCCGCGCGTATCCCGTTCTAACCGTCATCGCCGCCACGGGTATAGTGATAACGGCGATATATGTCCTTCGCGTCCTCCAGAATATATTCTTCGCCGGACTCAAGGACCGATTCGTGGCGCCTGGCGCCGGCCATAAAGGGGACCACCATCACATAGAGATCTCCGACGCGGTCATGGCCGAAAGGTGGCCTCTTTCGATACTCCTGGCGCTTCTCGTGGTCTTAGGCGTATATCCTTCGCTTCTTATAAACCTGATCAATCCCGGAGTGACGGCTATCCTTCAAAAATTAGGAGGACCATTTTGATCTCTTTAGGCCTTTTAAAGACCGAACTTTTATTATGCGCTCTTGTAGGCATACTTTTTGTCGTCGACATTTTTACTGATAAAAAACGCGTGCTGAACTATATAGCGGTAGCCGGCAGTTTCGCCATACTTGTCTCGTCATTCTTCTTTAAAGATACCGGCACGACATTTTTCGGCATGTTCGTCTCCGACGGTCTTTCTTCGTTCTTTAAGACGCTTTTTCTCGTTAATCTTTTCCTTATTTCCGCTTCTTCCCTCAACTATATTAAGAAGGAACAGCGTTTCCCCGGTGAATATTTCATCCTGCTCGTCTCGGCGACGCTAGGCATGGCGCTTCTCGCCTCGAGCCAGGAAATGATAACTTTCTATATCTCGCTGGAACTATTATCCATAAGCTCGTATATCCTCGCATCCTATGAGAGGACCTCCGCGAGGTCAACCGAGGCCGGCATGAAATATCTTCTTCTCGGGGCGATGGCTTCCGGCATTCTTTTATTCGGGATAAGTCTTGTATACGGCGCGACCGGAACTCTTCATTTCCAGGAAATCGCCCGATCGGCGGTTTTACAGGACCCTCCGGCGATACTCACCCTGGGCCTCGTCCTTATCCTCGCGGCGTTAAGTTTCAAGATAGCCGTGGTCCCTTTCCATATGTGGGTCCCGGACGTCTATGAGGGCGCTCCGACCCCGGTCGCCGCGTTCTTTTCCGTAGCGACTAAAATGGCCGGTTTCGCCTTGGTGATACGTCTTTTCACCGGCCCTTTCGGCGCCCTTACCCCCAAATGGGGGGCCCTTATGGCCATGATAAGCGCCGTCACGATGATAGTCGGTAACCTCCTCGCCATACCTCAGACGAATATTAAGCGTTTCATGGGTTATTCCGGGATAGCGCAGGCCGGCTATATCATCATGGGTATAGCTATGGCTTCCGGCAAGGGCCTCGGCTCGGCCGTTTTTTACCTCGTGGCTTATTTATTCTCTAACCTCGCGGCCTTCATCGTGATAATCATTTTCAGCGCGAAGACCGGAGACGATACGATAGAAGCATACCGGGGACTTTCCAGGCGTTCTCCCGGCCTTGCCTTCGCCCTTCTAATCGCGCTCATGTCGCTCGGCGGAGTACCCCCCCTCGCCGGCTTCCTGGGCAAATTGTACATTTTCTCAGCCGCCGTCGAACAGGGTTATATGTGGCTTGTCGTCCTTGGCGTCCTCATGTCCGTCGTATCCATTTATTATTACCTGATGATCCTAAAAAGAGCCTATATCGACGCCCCCGTGGACGCCTCCCCTATAAGCTTCTCGGCCCTCGAGAAATTCGCTATCACGGTCTCAGTCGCCGGCACGATCATCTTCGGCGTCTACCCCCAGCCCTTGTTCGACAAGATCATAACGATAGTCCAGCCTTTCCTGAAATAGACCACGTCCTAACCGGGAAAATTAGGGGGTCTCTATGAACTTTGTACGGAAATTGTTATTTAGAAATCTCTTTGCTAAAGAGCCGATCGAGGTATCCCCTGTAATCGATATCCCGTTCCAGGAAGAGATAGACTCATACCCTTTTACGGAAGTGTTTCTAAGCCCCGGCGGATCAGACATCATGTTCACCGTTGTTTTTAAAAAATCCGTGCAGCTTTGCAGGATGAGTCTTCAAACAATGCAACCGCGGCTAATTAAAGGCTTAAAAGGTGTTATCGTCAGCCCGGCTCTAACACAAGATAATAGTTGTTACCTGCTAACGTCGCTCGCCATACAGGAATTTGACGTCAGCACAGATCAGTTTTTACGCACAGAGACCAAAGGTTTCGAGTTCGGTCCCTCCAGCCGTTTTATACCCCTGGGCGACCTGAGGCATCTGGTTCTTCAGCACTATATGGGCCAAACGATGCAGTTGTTTTCGATCGAGCGATGGGCAGTGGTTAAAACGCTCAGATCGCCGGCAAGCGATCTTTACATAAAACAAAATGATCTCCACAGATTCTTGTCGTTTGCCAGGCAAAAAGAAAGTATTTACGATGCGAACTTCAACAAGGTCGATGAGCGAGCATTGCCATTGGGCAAATCCCCATTTTTTTATAAGGGCAAAATCTACCTTATCCTGTCAAAGAAACGCCGGATAGAATATTGCGACCCGGACGATATTTTTCACCTGGAGAGCTGTGAACTGCTCCAATCCTTCGACGCTTCGAGTCTTGAGCCTACTGGTCCCCCGGTGCGTGTAAGAGGTCTTGAAAAAGTGCTCGGGATATCTTCTTCCGGTCCTGTTTTGGTTGGTCTTAATAAAAACTGCCGGCAGCTATATATCATCGATCCGGATTCTTTTAGAGTCTGCCGGGTAGTCGAGACCCCTCTTCTTGGTTGTAACGGAAGATGTTTATTGGATGGCGACCGAGTGATCATTGTAGGCCAAAGATGGCAAGCCAAAATCAAAAGACCTACATATTCTTATCAGCTGATCCCAACCCTTTATTAGCCAACATTCCCAACATTGACATTTTCTCAACGCATCAACGCAGACACTATGCATAACGTATTGCGACCCCGTCAGTTATGAAACAAATCCGGGTACCCCTTTACGCCTAGGCACCCATCTGCCGGCTTTCTTGCATAATTTTCGTTTAAACTCATCACTACCTATTATC
>JADGBR010000059.1 GCA_015231405.1 Candidatus Omnitrophota bacterium
ACGGCCAGGAGCATACAAAAGAGGAGAATGACATGACTGAAGAGATGAAGGGGCAGTTGAAAAAAAGCGCGGTCACTTTGTGCAACGGATCAAAATGCCTCAATAAAAGAGCCAAGGAGCTTAGGAACGAGATATTAAAGGAAATGGGGACTAGGGGGATACCGGAGGATTCCATCAGGATAAACCTGTCCGGATGTCTGGGGATGTGCGAGAAAGGACCGGTCATGATAGTCAATCCCGGATACACTGTATACGGTAACGTGACGGCCGGGGATATCCCCGAAATAGTAGACCAACACATATTGAACAATAAGCCGGTAGCGCGGCTGGCCATACAGGAAGACCATCTATACAACCGTTTCTTCAGGGTGTTCGGCGACGTTGATTTCTTCGGAAAACAGATGAGGATAGCGCTACGCAACTGCGGCATTATAGATCCCGAGAGCATAGACGATTATCTGGCGATCCGGGGTTATGAGGCGCTGGCTAAAGTGCTTACGGATCTTACGCCTGAAGCGGTCATCGAAGAGATGAAAAGATCCGGGCTTAGGGGCCGTGGCGGGGCCGGGTTCCCCACGGGAATCAAGTGGGATCTGACGCGAAAGGCCGAAGGAGACGTCAAATATGTGATCTGCAACGCCGACGAGGGCGACCCCGGGGCATTCATGGACAGAAGCGCCATTGAGGGCGATCCGCACAGCATAATTGAGGGGATGATAATCGGCGGATACGCTGTGGGCGCTAAAAAGGGATACGTTTATATAAGAGCTGAATATCCGCTTGCGATAAAGAGGCTGGAGAGGGCGATCGAAGACGCGCTTAAGAACGGCGTTCTGGGGGATAACATTCTCGGGTCGGGGTTTTCTTTCGGTATAGAGATAAAACTCGGCGCCGGCGCTTTCGTCTGCGGGGAAGAGACCGCGCTTATCCACTCTATAGAGGGATCCAGAGGCATGCCCCGGCCGAGGCCGCCGTTCCCGTCTGTCTCCGGACTTTTTGACAAACCGACGCTCATCAATAACGTCGAGACTTGGGCGAATATCCCGGTCATAATACTTGACGGCGCGAACTGGTTCAGCTCAATAGGTACCGAAAAAAGCAAAGGGACCAAGGTTTTTGCCATTGCGGGAAAAGTCAAGAATACGGGTCTCGTTGAAGTTCCTATGGGCACGACCCTCCGGGAGATAGTGTTCGAGATCGGCGGCGGGATACCGAACGGGAAGAAATTCAAAGCCGTTCAGACCGGCGGTCCGTCCGGAGGGTGTCTGCCAGAAAGTTTCCTTGATACCCAGATCGATTACGAGTCGCTCGCTAAAGCCGGTTCCATAATGGGTTCGGGCGGGATGATAATAATAGACGAGGATTCCTGTATGGTCGGGATATCGAGGTTCTTTCTTGAATTCACACAGAATGAGTCATGCGGCAAATGCACGCCTTGCCGGGAAGGCACTAAAAGGATGTTGGAAATATTGACGAGAATAACCGAGGGCAAAGGTGCCCAGGGAGATATCGAGAAGCTGGAAAGGCTTGGCGGCATGATAAAGAAAGCGTCACTATGCGGTCTCGGGCAATCGGCTCCGAACCCGGTCCTCTCAACTATCAAGAATTTCAGGGAGGAATACGAGGAGCATATACACTCCCGGAAATGCAGGGCCGGCGAATGCAAGGAACTCCTCACCTATGCCATAAACGATAAGTGCATAGGGTGCGGCGCCTGCAGGCGCGCCTGCCCGGCCGCGGCAATAAACGGGGAAGCGAAAAAACGGCATGAAATAGACGTGAAAAAATGCGTGAAATGCGGGGCTTGCGTTAAAACATGTAAATTCAGTGCGATAACCGTCGCGTAACGCGGGGCGCACTGCGCTTTAGGACCATTGAACTAAAAAAAGGGGTTGTCATGGTTGAAACAGAAAAGAAAGAAAAGATAAAGATAACGGTCAATAATAAGGTATTCAAGGTCCCCGCGGGAGAGACCATAATGCAGGTTCTCGACACCTTAGGGTTCAGGATGCCTAGACTCTGCTATCACCCCAAGCTTTCCATCGAAGGGGCGTGCAGAGTGTGTATTGTCGAGGTCGAGGGTGTGAGGAATTACGTGGCTTCCTGCTGTTATCCCGTTTCGGACGGGATGAAGATAAGGACGAATACCAAGGAGCTCAGACAGGCTCGCCGGGATATAGTCGAACTCATACTGGATAACCATCCCGAGGATTGTCACACCTGCGAGCGCGACGGGAACTGCGAGCTGCAGCGCCTGGCGTATTCCATGGGCATAAGGACCAGGCACTTCAAGGGTGAGAAAAAACACTATACGAAGGACTTGTCGAGCAAGTCGGTCGTCAGGGACCCCAACAAATGCATACTTTGCGGCAGGTGCGTAAGGATGTGTTCCGAGATACAGAAAGTCAACGCGCTAGGCCACGCGCACAGGGGTTTTAACACGGTCGTCATGCCGGCGTACAATATGCCTTTTTCCCAGAGCGTCTGCACTTCCTGCGGGCAGTGCATCAACGTATGCCCCACGGCGTCGTTCGTCGAAAAAAGTTACGCCGGCGAGCTTTTTGACAAACTCAACGACCCTAACATAGTAAAAATAGCCCAGATAGCGCCTTCAGTAAGGTCGGCCATAGGCGAAGCATTTTCGGAGGAGCCCGGCAAGGCCTACGAGGGGGAGATGGCGGCGGCTCTCAGGAGGCTTGGTTTCGATTACGTTTTCGATACTCAGTTCTCGGCCGATCTTACCATAATGGAAGAGGCCAACGAGTTCCTCGAGAGGGTTAAGGGTAAAGGGAAACTCCCGATGATCACGTCATGTTCCAGCGCGTGGATGAAATGCATGGAGCAGTTCTATCCGGACCTTATAGATAATGTTTCGACGTGCAGGTCGCCAATGTCCATGATGGGTGCGATAATAAAGACATATTTCGCGGAAAAGATGAAGATCGATCCCGCGAAGATCTTCAATGTCGCGATCATGTGCTGCACGGCCAAAAAGTACGAGGCGGCTAGGCCCGAGCTGATGCTCGACGGAATGAACCCGGTTGATCTTGTGGTCACTACACGCGAAGCGGGATGGATGATAAAGTCGGCGGGCATAGATTTCCTCAATCTGAAAAAGGAGAAGTTCGACAATCCCCTTGGGCATTCTTCCGGAGCGGGCGTTATTTTCGGAGTTACCGGAGGAGTTATGGAGGCGGCGATAAGGACGGCGTATGAGCTTTATACCGGAGAGACCCTCCTGGATATCGAAGTGGAGGCGATAAGGGGATTCGAAGGGATCAAGGAAGGGAAGATAGTCATGGACGGCAAGGAGATAAGGGTGGTCGTCGCTCACGGCCTCGGGAACGCCAATAAGGTGCTTGAGATCGTCAGGAAAGATCCTGAGAGATACCACTTTGTGGAGATCATGGGGTGTCCCGGTGGGTGTATCGGAGGCGGCGGACAGCCTTACGCGGGTTCGAATTCGATCCCGCTGGACGAGAGAACGCTTCAAAAGAGGGCCGAGTCGCTGTATACCCTGGATAGAGAACGCACGATAAGGCGGAGCCATGAGAACCCTGATATTCAGCGGCTGTATAAGGAGTTCCTCGGAAAGCCGCTCGGGCCGCTTTCGCATAAGCTTCTGCATACGCATTACAAAGCGAAGGAGCCGAGGGGGATCGTGCCTAAGGAGGCGAAAGCTCGCTAAGCGTGGTTCGTGATTCGTGGTTCGCATTTGAAAACAGGAGGGATCGATGATTGCGGTTGATGAGGGGAAACTGGCGGAGTTGAAGGGATATATAGATTCGCATAGGAATATTGAGCATCCGGACTCGTACCTTATCGCGATATTGCATAAGGCGCAGGAACTTTTCGGATATCTCGAGAATAGCGTGATGGACTTTGTCGCGCACGAGATGGATATCCCGACGGCGCACATTTGGGGAGTCGCGACGTTCTACCATTATTTTAACCTGCATCCGGTCGGGAAGCATATTATATCGGTCTGTCTCGGAACTGCGTGTTATGTTAACGGCGCGAACGCCGTGCTCCAGGCCATCAAGGATGAGTTAGGCATAAATATCGGCGAGACCACCGAGGATAAAATGTTCACCTTGCATGAAGCGAGATGTCTCGGGGCTTGCGGTCTGGCCCCGGTCGTGATGATCGACCAGAAGATACACGGCGGGCTGACTCCCGAGAAGACGAAGGCGCTTATTAAGGAATATAGGAACAAGGGGTGATCTGTGCGGTGTCAGGCCTCCCCATTGGACAAAAATATTTGTTATTAATGTCCAATGGGGAGGCCTGACACCTCGACATGTTTAAACTATGAAATATATAATTGAAGATCGGATAAATGAATTATTGGCGGAGGCCGGGAGAAGCGCGGCGATCGGGATAGACGATATCCTCAACAAAAGTCTTGCGCTTAAAGGGCTTTCTATGCGCGAGGCGGCGGTTCTCTTGTCATGTGACAGCGAAGAGGACACCAGGAAACTTTTTATGGCGGCGTCCACGGTAAAACAGCGGATATATGGCTCGAGGGTCGTCATATTCGCCCCTTTTGTGAGCGGGACGGTAAGATCGGAATATGGGATCAAAGCGGAAAAAGGCTGAAGTTAAAAGTTAAAGAGGGAATTTCATTGTCTGATCACCGGCATCAGGAAGGACATGAACCTTTCTTTCGGATTTGAGCCTGACGATGGATCGCTCAAGATAAAATACGTTCTCAAAAAACCCGTTAAACCCCGAAGCTCTTCTTTTGGAAATCGCCAAACATATTAAAGTCACAGGGTAAGGCTATAATTGTAAAACCTCTTTTCGTTATTTGACTTGTGATAACGGAAAGAGGTTTTTTTGTGGGCCAAATCGTTAGAAATAAAATAGCCATATTTAAGACGAACCATTTCCTCTTTGCCTCGTATTGTATAAGTGTTGCATAAAACGACAAAAAACTTAACGAGGAGGGTAAAATGAGAATTTCAACAGTATTTAGGAAGGGGAGAGCCAAATTTCTGCTACTATGCTTGGTACTATTTGTATCGAATTTTGCGGCTACGGGTGAAGCAGTGACAATCGATATGGACGGTGACGGTTTGATAACCTATGCCGACGAAAAAATAGCCTCGTTACTCAGAGCCGGTATCATAACAAATGCCGACTTGCCTGTAAAATTAGGTGATGTAACAGGTAACGGGTCGCTCAGTTCGCTGGATACATCGTTTATCAGCCGGCATGTATCGGCAATAAAAGCAGGGACTCCAAGTCCGCTTAACTCTAAGCAACAGGCGCTAGCGGATCTTGACGGTGACGGACAGGTAACATATGCCGATACCAGAATTTCGAGCATGCTAGTCGTAGGTTTGGTGAATTATAGCAACTTTCCCGTTAAGTTTGGCGATGTGACAGGGAACGGGACGCTCAGCTCGCTGGATACTTCGTACATTAGCCGGCATGTCGCAGCTATAAAGGCCGGTACTCCCAGCCCGCTGAATTCCAGGCAAAAGGCGCTGGCGGACCTTGACGGTGACGGACAAGTGACGTATGCCGATGTCCGCGTTTCGAGCATGCTGGTCGTAGGTTTAGTTAATTATAAAGATTTCCCGGTAAAGTTCGGTGACGTGACAGGGAACGGGACGCTCAGCTCACTGGATACCTCGTACATTAGCCGGCATGTCGCGGCCATTAAAGCGGGTACACCCAGCCCGCTTAGCGCTAAGCAACAGGCGCTCGCGGACCTTGACGGTGACGGACAAGTGACATATGCCGATGTCCGGATCTCGAGCATGTTGGTCGTAGGTTTAGTGAATTATACCGATTTTCCGGTAAAGCTGGGAGATGTATACATGGACGGAAAGTGGGACGCGAGGGACACAATATTGATCCAGAGGCACATAGAGAGCGTAAAGAACGGTAAGGCCAGCCCGTTAACCCGGAAACAGCAGTTCCTGGCGGATATAGACGGAGACGGCATGGTTACGGAAGTCGATGCGCAGATTTCAAGGATGCTGATAGCGGTGTCGATAAAGTATTCTGATATTGAAACGTATGTAAGGATAGCGCAGTTCGCTGAACTGGTAAAAGACCGCGCTACTGATGTAAACGGTGACAAACAGGTCGACCAGTTGGATATCGCCGTTGTTAGCGAGGGATACTCACTCGTTCTTGAGAATCTGAAAATGATAGAGGGCGGGAGTCTGGCCGCTGTATTTGACGCGAACGGTGACGGCTATTTGAGCGGAGCGGACCGGGAGTGGTATGTGCGGTCGATAAAGTATCACATTGAAACGTACGCGAGAATAGCTGAGTTCGCTGAACTGGTAAAAGACCGCGCTACTGATGTAAACGGGGACAAACAGGTCGACGAGTTGGATATCGCCATTGTTAGCGAGGGGTACTCACTCGTTCTTGAGAATCTAAAAATGATAGAGGGCGGGAGTCTGGCTTTGGTATTTGATGTGAACCAAGACGGGGTACTTAACACGGCAGACGCGGTACGGTACGTCGTATCCATAAAAACATACATACGAACACGCGAAAAGATAGCCCGCTACGCTGCGCTTCTGAGATCAGGGTCGGAGGATGTTAATGGTGACGGCCTGGTCGATGAGAAAGACGTAGAAGCCGTCGTCTCAGGATATGATCTAGCCCTAAACAATCTTGGGATGATAGCCGGTACGGAGCTTGAGCTCGCGTTTGACTGGAATAAGGACGGTAAGCTAACCGAGGCGGACGCTATAGGGTATAGGAGGTCCATACAAACATTTATCGAAACGCGCGCGAATATTGAAAGGTTCGCCGAGACATTGAGGAACGCTCAAGAGGACAAGGATAATGACGGGGTCCTCGACCCGGCGGGATATCGAATAGTCGTAGGCGCGAGGGAATTCAGCGTGAGCCGCGGCGGATCCGGAGAGTATATTTTCGACGATGGGAATAATTCGGTATATATCAGCGATCCATCGACCCGCCAAGTAGTGATTGACGGGATGTCTTACATGATCACTGAAGAGACTTTCAGGCAGCCCCAAAGGATAGTTCTTGATTCCGGGACCGGGATGTACACGGGAACATGGGTGGAGAGCGAGGACCTTAACGGTAACGGCATCCTGGATTTTGACGCGGATGTTAATAGGGACGGGCAGGTCGACGAGAAAGACGTAGAAGCCGTCGTCTCCGGATATGATCTGGCCCTAAACAACCTTGGAATGATAGCCGGGACTGAGCTTGAGATCGCGTTGGACTGGAATAGGGACGGTATGTTGACCCAGGATGATGCTGTGGGATGTAGTATCTCCATACAAACATTTATCGAACGAACAGTTATCGAAACGCGCGAGAAAATTGAAAGGTTCGGCGAGAAATTGAGGAACGCTCAAGAGGACAAGGATAACGACGGGAACCTTGACATAGACGAGCAAGCTCTCGCATCCGCGGCGTTCTCGACATGGACGGCGAACGGCGTTTTCGATGTGGACAATGACGGAACTATGAGCACGGTTAACGAGGATGTGAACGGCAATGGCAAGCTTGATGGCGCTCTCGACATCAACGGGGACGGCCGGATTGACGATATGGACCACAGGGAGGTTATGGATAGTGAAGGATACGAGCTGGTTCTCAATAACCTCAATCTGCTTAACGAAGAAGAAATAGCTCTTTTCGACCAGAACAGAGACGGTATCGTAAATTATGATGACGCTTCTTTTGTGGCGGATAATATAAGGGCGCATTTCTCCGGGAACGATACTGGCAGCGGGGAAATTAATAAAAGGGCGATGATCACCCGTAAAATGCTGAGCGAGATGGCTTCAAAGAACGGGATCTTTACCGCTAAACAGCCGTTGGACGAAGCTACGCTGTCGCCGAAAATAGATGTTAAAATGAAAGAACCCGTCAGATAACAGCGGGAAAAAGATGGGTAAGTGGATTAACTCCCCTTACCCATCTTTTTGTTTCACATGGGTAAAAAATAAAAAAGCAAGAAATAATAAGTTAATTAGAGGGTTAAAATAGCGTATACTTTTCTTGTACGAACCGGGAATAGTGTGATAAAAAAGCTATATACCTAAAAACTCAAAATGGTAGATCATGAAATCAACTAAACTCAACATTTTGATCACAATAGCCTTATCGTTACTGTTCCCATGCGATGGGAATTCGGACGGTAAAGACGCAGCCTTGCGAAGACTGGAGAACAGGCAAATGAGCCAGTTCGGGCCGGGTTATATGTTCAAGAGTTTCTTAAAGGAACAAAAAGAAAAGGGGGATCTGCTGTATAAAAAGAACGACACCGAGGATTTCTCCCGTCGTTTTGGAAATGGCGAGCGAAATAATAATGAAACAGACGAAATAGTAGACCTTAAGGGTAACAGGGCGGCTCCGGAGGAGAAAAATGAGGTCAGCGTCATCCCGGGCACCAAATTAAATCCCGGAGATGTCGTGCAATTAGCGCTAGGGGATGAAACTTATCTGATCACAAAGAATTCGGTGATGGACTCGAAGCTGAATGAAGTACAGGTTGAAGCATTTAAATACCGATACGAACAGTCAGTAATAAATGATGGCGACATTGACGGTGACAATAATTTTTCGGCGGCTGACGTGCGCAGAATAGCGACATTAGTTGATTACAGTGATCAGAGAAGGGATGTTAACGGCGGCGGGGCATGTGATTATGAGGATATCAAATTGCTTCAGAGCGAATCTGATGTCGATGGGGATGGAATTGTCGATGAGCGTGATAGACGCCTGCGCGAGGAGTATAGAAATTCTAGAGAAGAGCTTTGGAGGGCGGATATGAACGGTGACGGCATTGTGTCCAGAACGGATATTGATCTTGCAGAGAGTATGTACAAGTACTGGACCAATACCGGGCATCAGGAAAAGGGCGCTTTTCTAAGTAGTTTTTTTGGCGATAATAATTACGATGGTGTAATAAACAGCAAAGATATTTCTCTTTATAACCGATACTCTGGAATGTACGTAACAGACAAGACCCTCCTGGATTCGCTTTCACGGCCAGAAACCATTGTGAGTAGGCCGATCGCCGGGCATGAGCTTGAGTCAAGGTTGCCGAAAGAAGGGTATATATTGGGGAAAATCGCGAATAATGCGGAGAGAACGGATAGAGGGATGGCCGATAAGCCGAGTGCAGACGCGTTATCCCCTGAAACTCAAGTGGTATTTCTGGCGATA
>JADGBR010000005.1:0-106072 GCA_015231405.1 Candidatus Omnitrophota bacterium
ATGTTCAAGGAAAGAAGCCGAAAACGCCATCCACACCGCCAAAGAATTCGTGAATAAGATCTCCGAGATCATCTCAGCAGAAAACCCGCAATATAAGTTCAAATTCTAGCCGTTGGTCACTCGGCTACCCTCAAAAACATAGATTAAGTGAGATAAAAATTCCCCGCAATGCGCCCGCGCCCGATCTTCAGTTAATACTCTCATTCGACCAAATGATCACAAATGCTATTTTTAAAGAAGCAGCCAATTTAGCGCAAGTTGGGATTAACCGGTGAATGTTAAATAAAGGCCCTTTTAGAGATAAAGAGATAAGGTCTATTGGTTCTTTTGGATCAAAGTGAGTTTCTTTTCACGCGTCCACCCTTTGAGTTCATGTTCGCGCTTTAGGGCTGAGGTTTTGTCGGGATGTTCTTCGGTGTGGATCATTTTGACGGGAGTGCGGCCTCTAGTGTATTTGCTGGCTTTGCCTTTGTTGTGGCGTTCCAGCCTTTCTGTAAGGTTTGTTGTTACGCCTACATACAGCGTCTTATCTTTGCATTCTAGTATGTATACGTGCCACATGAGTCGAGTATACCTGTTTTTTAATAGGTAGTGGCCCTTCGGCAAAAATTTTCCCCTAAAAAATTTTTGCCTCCCTTCGGGCTTCGCCCTCAGGACTCCGGCCTCCCCTCGACCCACTTGACAGGTCGGCCTTCGCAGGACCAGAAATAAAAAACCCCAGGGGTTGTGCCCCGTTTTTATTTGTGGTGGCCCTTCGTCGGGAATTTTTTCCTGAAAAATTCCCTCCTCAGGACCAGAAATAAAAAACCCCAGGGGTTGTGCCCCTGGGGTTTTTTATTTCTGGTGAGGGGGCGGGGGGTGTAGGACCCGTATATCTCCATAATCATAGCCTATATTAACCAGGTAAAATCGGGTCAATTAACACGGCATTTAATATAAGGGCAAATCCGAGATAGATATTGTAGTCAAATTTAGCGATTCTGATATGGCTCGAACCGTGGTTTTTGTCCAATTTGTCCACTATTTTTGGGCTGATATTTACATAAGTGCTTTACTTATAAAGCGGTATGACTGTCCACCTGCGTCAAGCTGGACATTTTGCGGATATCTCTCAAATACTTCTCACTTGCTCTATGAAATCTCTCGCCACTTTGGGTGTAATGCTGGGATTCATTTTCGCCACTTTCTCTGCCGTCTTTATGGCGGCCTCTACCGACAATTCACCGATTTCGCATAACTGGATCATGATCCGTAATCCCCTCAACACCTCAATACCGTTTTCCTCGCATTTCTTCTTTAACGTCTTTTCATTTGTCGCGCATATCGCCTTTTCATCCCGAGCCACGATGAAGCACATGTTGTCCTCGCCGGAAAGACCGCCTCCGTGCATATCAGCAGCTTCATAAGTTTGAGCTAAAGTCGGCTCGATGATATTGATGCCCAATGTCTTTGCCTCCTCATCCGACAGATCCTTAACCTCTCCCCATACCGGAAGCGGAACCCACACTTCATACAAATGCTCTGACATCAGGCTGATAATTTTTCTATTGGCCTTAGCATAATCGATGAGTATGTTCGCGTCACAGATAACGATCCGCTTCATTTCACCGCCATCCATCCGTTAACCAGGTCTCTCATGTCAACGATGCTCTTACCCAGGATCTCGGCAGCGCGTGACATTGAAACTAGTTCCTTCTCATATGCTTCACGAACAAGACGACTTAAACGATCCTCTATACAATCAATGGGCGCTAATGGTTCTGGCTCTTTATGCCCTTTAAACTCAAAACTCTTCCTTTCCTTATATCTATAACAAAACGTCTTATATATATCATTCGTTGCAACTCTCTCCCCTATTAATCTTTTGATTACAGTCATATAACTGACCTTAAATACCCTCTTGATATGCAATATTATATCAACGGAATCAAGGCCTTTAATTTCGCTTAATCGTTTATGAAAAGCTATTGATGGCATCAGAAAATAACTAGCAAATGCATTTGCCTCATCTTCCTGTACTTTTATTTCTTCTTCATCATCATTAAATGAATCAGGATGCATAAGTATATGCCCAAGCTCATGTGCTACAGTGAAGATTTTTCTTTCAGTTGGAATGGATTCATGGCTATTAACAACAATAGCCGCGCCAAGTTCTTTATCATTTACTGAAAAACCAAAAAAGTTCTCTAGTCCAATATTCATAAAATGGAGCTTTATCCCTGCGGATTCGACAAGGCCACAAATATCAGTAATTACTTCATCTCCTTTCAATCCTAAACATTTTCTTGCTTTATCCGCTGCTTTTTCTGGAGACATTGAATTTAAATCATATTTTTGATTGTCTAGACATGCTTTATTGTCTTTTCCATTAAGAAGTAATTCCTCTAAATCCCTAAAGTCTCTCATCCATAAAGCAGTTTCATTTTTAATTTCCTCGCGCTTTTGTTTGGATTTCTGGGTCTTCCATTTAAGTGCACGAAACCGAACATTACTCAGCTTAGGGACTGATCTCGCAAGATCAAACACTTTTACCCCTAAGGCGTCAGCTAACTTCTGTAGATTGCTTACACGCGGTTCGGCTATCCCCTTCTCTATGTTGTGATAAGCCATCCTGGTTATCCCAGCGGCTTCCGCCGCTTTCTCCATAGTTAATCCTCGGGCGATACGAATTCTCTTAAGATTAACGGCTATTTTGTTTTCTTTCATGTTATACCCCCAGTTTGTATAACTTTACATTTAGTTAAAGTATATCATATTTTGTAAAGTTTACAAATAGAAAAATATTTCCCCTTTTGCATATTGTACTATTTGTGACGTCTGGGCAGCTTTGACTGAGGGTATATCCTAATCTTTGAGAAGTGGTTCCAGAAGCTTCGCCGTCAAAACCACCGGATCGTCATCCCACCCTTTTTCTGAATAATCTCTGACCCACTGTCTTATATCTTCGGGTTTTATCAATACCCAACCCTTTTTACAAAATAATTTTTCTATTCTTTCAGAGTCTCGCTTATATACATTACCGCAAATAAGCCCGTATCTTACCTTAACCTTACCACTGATCAAACCCTCTTCCATTAGCTTGAAAACCAATTGCTTAGAAACACATTTCTGGAATTTGTTATTGTTGAATAACCGATATCTTTTGCTATACCTTCCTTTTCCTAAAATGGGGTCTATGGTTACACCGGGACCATATAAGAATGATTTCACTTCAAACAGAACTAATTCATTCCGGCAAGGCTTATATGCAACAAGATCTATTTCCGGCCTGGGCATAGTTTGCGTTCCAAGCGCCTTCTTCTCTTCTTTACTGATATCGAGTTTAAGGCTACGCCGCACCCAATACCCATTGTTCTCCAAATACTTGGCTGCTATCGTTTCGAATATATCCATTTGATCTCCTACCATTACAGCTGTATATTTACGATGGTGTTATTTTTCACAAAGGAACACAAGACCTCATAATCTTTGACTGATAACAAAATATCTGATCCTTCTGTCTCTCTTTTTCCAAGAATTGCATCATCTTCCGTCGGGCGGATCAACAATGTTTTCGACAAGAGCTTTCCTTCAACACCTTGTATTTTAATCCAGTCCCTGCTCAACGCATCAATTTTAAATACACCTAACGGCGTAGTCTTATCCTCTATCTTTCTTGAACTGTAACCATATCTCGAAGTTGAAACAAGAAATATCCTTTTAATTTCGTTCCCGGCGATAACATACATTTTCTGGTCAACAATGCTAACCAAAACAGCGACATGTGCTTCATTATACCCATACTTATATTCAAGCATCTTAATGGATTTCTTCCACATATCGCCCTTATCTAAACCTAAGAATCTAAACATTATCCCTCCTTGGGATTACTTATATTCGATCGTTCGGCACATATACTATCGTGATTCAAATCTTTCAAGAAGATACTTGTCTATCTCACGCGGCGAAAACAACTCACCCGTTTCCTTTTTAAGAAATTGCTGTACACAATATATTTTAATAACAAAATGTAGGTATTCTTTTTCTACATTATTAAGTTTATCATTCGCAGTATTATTCCCACTTAAGCGATTCTTTTCGACATACTTAATCATGTCTTTATACTCTATATCAATATTTTTTTCAAATATTCCGCTCATGCTTTTTTTAGCTCGCGAATCATATATTGGTGTAATAGGTCGGTGAAAATGGAGGTATTTTGATGCAAGTGAGACTTTATAGATGCTAGTCAACCTATAAAAAGTTGTTGTCAGAAACTTGTGAACATCCATAATTATTTTGATGTTTTCCTTAGATAGCTGTTCCGTTTTGGGCAATCTTTTTATTTCGCGATCAATCTGTGAATTTATTAGCTTTTCCGCAACGTCTTCATAAAACCTGTCTGACGACCTCTTGCTGTCACTTTTTGGTCTCCGTTCAATCGCAGCCGCATAAGAACGTCCAATTAACCATATTTTAGCAATGACTGCTCCCTTATCAGTATGCAAGGGATGTTTCCTGCATAGTCTATATAGAACATCGTTCCCAACATCCCATATCTTTGAGTCTTTACTTGTTTGATATTTTTGAAATTCTTCTATGTCTATCTTCATCAATAATCTCTCTTTTCATGCCAGTTACGTATTAATTCGATAAAATTTAATTTTTGCGGGATCGAATTCTGGGCATGTTTTTCCCAGGTAATATTCTTTACATCTTTTATTAACTTCCACAATCCGATTTTACATCTAACTTAGAATAATTGCCTAATTATTTTGAACTATTATTTACGCCTTTACTTCAAGATCTTCTTCATTTCCGCCGTCATTTCTACTTGACCCTGTTAACCATACAACTTACTCACGCTGTCGCTTTGCCAGTATTCTTTTGTCTGGATATCCATTATTGATAATTTGCCATCCCACAAACCGCTGCCCGTATCGAGGCACCATACGTTACAGAAACGCTGCGGTATACCCTTATCCCATGTTTGGGTTGGAGTATGGCCCAAAAATATACTTTCGGCATCGAAGTATTTTTTTTGAGGATCTTTCATGTGCGTCATCCAGGCATCCTCAATAAACGTCCTGTCCCAAACTACAAAATTTTCCTCTTGGCTCGTAAGTTCCTTACTTAGGTCCAGTCCTCCGTGTACAAACAGGTAATTGCCAAGCTTGATAAGGATCTTCGCGCCGTCGAGAAGCGCTATATGGCTTTCGGGCGGTTTTTTGAATTCATAAGACGTCATCGTTTTATATCCGCCGTTATATGCCCAATCTCCGGGCGCGTGGCCTGTCCGGTACCATTCAAGCATCCACAGGTCGTGGTTCCCTATAACCATCTTGAAGTTCTTGATCTTGACGAGTTCATCGAAAACTTCCCGGGTTTCGGTTATCCTGTCGCAGATATCCCCTAGAGAAACAAGAAGATCATTTTCATGATCGAATTTTGATCGTTCTAGGCATTGTTTCAGGCCCCTGTAATTACCATGTATGTCGCCAATAACGAATCTTCTCATTTCCTGAACCTCTCAGCGCATTTCTGGCATTCGAGCTCGTCGTCGAATATCAGGCTGCAAGGATCAGACGCTCCGCAGGCGGGACCCTTCTTCATGTCAGAGCCTACAATAAACTCGCATTCCAGGAATTCGCTGAAAATGTCATCCATTATTATTCATCCGCAGCTCAATTCGCCAGTTCGATCTTATATCTCTCGTTAAATTTGTCTATGACCAACAAGATATCATTCGGCAGTCTTTTGCGCGTCTCCGAAATTATGGAATTAGGTATCTTTTTGTAAAAGGCTTGAGCAATGCCTCCCGTTATGCAAGCTAAGGTATCGCTATCTCCACCCAACGACACGGCATTTCTGACGGCGCTTTCATAGTCACTTGATTCAAGGAACGCAATGATGGCTTCGGGAACGGTCTTTTGGCATGACTCCTCGAACTTATATGTTGGACGGATCTCTTCAAGGGTCCTATGAAGGTTATATGAGAAAGCTTGTTCAGTAAAACTTGCTATAGCTTTCTTATCTTCGCCCTTATGCGCAAGGAATATTGCTGCAGCGGTTGCCTGGGCGCCTTTGATCCCTTCCGGGTGGTTGTGCGTTATTTCGGCTGTCTTCTTAGCTTCACTGAGCACATCCTCTACGCTCTCAAACGCGAAACCTACGGCACTCACTCTCATAGCCGAACCGTTCCCGTAGCTGTTATATGCCGGCTCCATATCCTCAGAGAAAAGCCACTCAGCGAACATGCAGCCGTATCCGGCACGCGGATATGTAAGCCCATAACCTTTTACCGCTACTGAATAATTCATTTTCTTTAAAATAGCGTCGGCAATAGCTATCGTAAGAACCGAATCGTCTGTAAAACGTGACCTATCGGTATATAGCTCAAAATCCGTCCGTTTGGTCCGGTTCCATTCATAGGCCGAGCCAATAATATCACCCGCAATCGCGCCAAGCATACTGCCACCCTAACCTTTGCCTAAATCCAGGGATTGTCATACTTATGCCGGGACCAAGCACTCTGTCCCCTAATCTTACTGGGTCCCCTTATTTACAGATATCTATCAGATAGCAATAAAGGCTCAAACAATACCATAAGATTTATTCACTTTTATTTTGGTTTGTTTTCTTTTTCAAAATTTATGGTTAGTTCAGTATCGAGCGACTCTCCGCCAATATGGGGATTACAAGAAGCCGGTATAACCACCTTATAGGGGTAGACCTTAATATCACCATCGTAACGATCTCCCAAGCGATCTGTCCGCATAACTGTCAATAAGATTTGCCGGGCATGATGTTCATTAGAATAAATGATCTCTCCTTGAGATACCTTAATGAACATTACATCCATAAAAAGGCCTGATCCGCCTCCATCATAACCAGTCTCAAGAACGTGCCAACCGTTGGCCAATTTCCCTACCCACTTATACCAAAAGCCATAACGGTCCGTCAGAATTGCTTGTTCTTTCTCTGGATAGACATAACTCTCGTAACCTGCTTTCCATCCTCCATTGACCTTCTCAATTTTACTATAATTTGAATCACCGGCATTAATGTCATTTCCGGCCACCACATCCACAGTTACAACAACTGGCGGGCGATCATCACGATACTCTCTCGTGGAGAGTTTCATAACTAATAAAGGATCAATTGGTTTACCACGATATGTAAAGTCACTGTTGACCTCATCAAAAACAGACCTTGAGTAAGCCAACGGGGTAAATGAAACAAGGAATAAACATAACAAATAATTTACGACACCGTAATATCTTATTTTTTTATTCATGATAGCCTTCACCGTTTAGCTAAAGTCATCAAGGTAGTAATTTTTTATATTTTTCACTTTCCTACTCACGCAGTAGTTGTATTGCTATTAGCCCCTGGCTTTATCCAAAACCGCCATTCCTCTTCAGGAAGTTTGAACTCCCTGTTTTTCCAGTCCGAAAGGTTTAGATATTTTTGACCTTTGATTTCATCTTTTTCAACGCCCCATCCGTTCTGGTATATCAACCCAAGCATAAACTGCGACCTGGGAAGACCTTCTTCGGCTGTCTCTTCAAAGAACCTGAGTATCCTCTTATCATATGCAGGACACCCTTCGATCTCATATTCATAGATAACAACCAGCATTATCTGCGCCTGAGAATTCAAACATCCCGATTCTTCGATAAGGACGTCGATCGCTCTCTCATAACCGTACCTATCCAGAAGTGCGCAACCTACAGAATTATTCCAGTATTTTAACTCTTCATCACTTATTTCGCCATAACGCTCGCGAATATCCTCTTTCATGTCGCTTAGCATCATGGCCGCCTGATATATCAGACCCTCTTCCTCTGCTTCTATTGTCACGCTTCTCAATAACTTTGCAGCCTTACTCCTATTATTTTCTCCCCCTACTGTTAACAATTCACTCGCTAAAGAGATCGGATCCCTACTCTGAGATCTTCCCACCTGCGAACCTGTTTCGGATATTTTGGCCTGAACAATCGGTCCATAAACACAAACCAAAGCACCTAAAATACTGAACATAACCCAGCCTTTATAAAAAACGCGGCACATCACATCTCCTTTTTTTATCCCCATAATACAAAAACCTTCGACGGGCGCACTTATTCCTATCGAAGGTTTTACTTTTTTACCAGCCACCGAAAAATTTTATTCAGGCTGGTCCGCCGTAGCCAGATACTATTTAATAGTTAGGCGTAGGCGGAACGTCCAGGATTTAGCCCTTCATAACTCAGGACATGACATTATTTCAGAATGAGAACTCCCCCTGGTTTTATTGTTACATAAAGAAATATATCATATGCCGGCGACAACATCGTGTCGCGATGTGAAAATATTTTATTGCAGGTACCGTTTTCTACTTTCTAAGATACGCCCGTATCCTTTCCTCTATCTTCTCTTTGATCTCTATCGGCGCTACGACTTTGACCCAGGGGATCCAGCTGAGTATGGTAGGAATGATCTCCATATCACAAGAGACAAGCGACTCGATAACGATGTCACCGTTAGCGCGTTCCTTGACTATTCTTTGTTTGGGGAAATAATTGCGTTTCTTGAAGAATTCCGCTACTTCCTGCGACACCTCAAGCGTAACCTTCATGTTCCTATCGCCGTCGAACCACACGTTAACACTTTCGTCGAGTATACGCTTAAGGTTATCCGGTATCTTGAAGCTTTTATCCACCGGCTTAACCTCTTTCATTTTATCAAGGCGGAACTTGCGCATTATCGTCTCGTTCCCGCATTTAGCAAGAAGGTACCAGAACCCTTCGTAGAATATTATTTTAAGCGGCTGGCATTCATACTCTTTGACCTCGCCCTTACCTTTACCCGAGGCGTAACTTAAGCGCAAGCATGTATTCCCGCTTACGGCTTCGGTCAAAGTATCGGCAAACGGGTACTCCGCTTTCAGTTTTATTCCGTCAAACGCTTTAAGGTAATATGGCGACCTATGGTCTCCGCCTGTGATCTTGTTCTGAAAAGACTTGAACGACTCCTCGAACTTCGTTCCGAGCGACCTCGCTATATCGTAGAGAAATGCTATTAAAGTCGCGTCTTCCTCGGTAAGCATCATTCGACCTAGATTGAACCCCTCTACGAACTTATAACACCCTTTACCGCAAGGCATAACGGGAAACCCGACCATATTCAGTAGCTCAATATCCCTCTGTATGCTGCGAATGGACACGTCAAACTCATTCGCCAGCTCCGCGGAGAAAACCTTCTTCCCGGTATCGAGCCTGTTGAGAACCGCCCATAGGCGAAAGATCTTTTTGTCGTAGGTTTTGGGTTTGGTCATAGCCCTCCTGATCCAATTCAATATTATTCACTTTCCTGTATCGAGGGCCGATACGCCTGACCCTGCAACGAATATTGATCTTCCGGGACCAGTTATAGTTTACACCATCACCCCGTGTTTTTCCATGAGCTCGTCCCTTATCCCCGCCAGGTTTCTTATCCGCTCTGACCTCTTTTTCACTAGTTCCCTTATATGGATAATGGGTATGATATTAGCATTACTCAATTTTATCGCGCGCGCGTAACAATTCGCAGCCTCGCCCGGCTCGTCCAAAGCCTCAAGTGCCATAGCCAGATTCTTCCATGCTACCCAATGCTCGGGATCAATAACTATCGCACTTTTACAAAGTTCCCTGGCCTTTAGCGGCTCGGCCTTCAATAGATAGCAGAAAGCTGCTTTAGCGAGTCGCATATAGCGCACCTCATTGACCCCGGTATCGAATTCGGCGCTCGCGAGATAATGTTCAAGGGCCTCTTCATCCCGCCCAACTTCCTGGCAAGCCGACCCCATGCGGTAAAGTATATCCGGCCTTGCCTGGGACATTCTCTCATCCTTGAGCGCCTCCATGCATATTGCCAGAAAGTCGTCGACCTTGCCCCCAGCAACGCATATCACCTGCAAGTCGATAAGCGCGTTCATTTTCACGCCTACCCCCTTGAGCGCGTGATACGCCCGCTTCGCGTCCTCAAGTATCTCCTCGCTATAGAGCAATCTTTCGTTTGAATAGCTCACAGCGACGAACCCGGCGCCACTTTTCTGATCGTCATTATCCATATCGGCCTCCCTGGTTATTTGCCTTAACCAAGTGTACATCATGACCGCGACAACATCGTGTCGCTGTGATGTTTGAAGTATCCGCATATCGCACCACCGTCTATCCAAATCACAGGCTCCATATCCCTCCAAAAAACGTATTCTCATTGGCGAGCTTTACGGCTATCTGGAGGGCGTCTAAGGCGTCATCATGCCCACCCTTCGGGTAGAACCTCATTTCTTCGATGAGTGCGCGGTGCTTCCTGAGGATCTTTATCTTTCCGCTCTTGAAAAGGGGCTGTAGCGAATCGATACGCACCCGTTTGTTGGCAGTATTGACCACTTTCTCGACTGTAAAATATCTCCGCAATTCATCCGCCCGAGCCATAAGATAATCCGCCATAACTTCCTGGAATTGGTTTGACTCAAACCCGAACATAGTATATCGCCTGAATTTGGCGTACTCCAGGATGGTATCTATTGTGCTACTTGGCCTTCTTCTGGCCACATCGACATCCAGCACATAGGCCGTTCTTGTTACATCATAAAAGGCCACTGTTATGATCGCCGAGAAATCCCCGCTATCAACTTCCTTTCCCAGGCTCGGATCGCAAGCACCAAAAATTAGTATACTGCGACCTATTTTTTCGAACAGTTCCTCCTCAGTCTTAAATTCATCCTCCCAGTAGTAAGTATCGTTAAGGTTAAAGATACAATCTTTTTCGTTCACGGGTTCGTTCTGGTATTCGCTGTTAAAGCTGTACTCTCCTTCTCTTTCTTTAATGACCATAAATTCATAGTAGCTCCTTCCCTCCGGCCACAAAAGCTGCACACCGCTTAGCATATCTATTTTGTTGTCGTTAAAGTATTTTTTCGCCGCATCTGGGCCGCTTTCGCAATTATATTCCTCCAGAATGTGATATATCTTAGACCATTGCCCCCATAGCTCGGTCCTTTCATTAAAAGCCAAGATGGCCTTATATATACGTTGTATCCACCCCGGGGTTTGCTTAGGGTCTGTGAACCTCGCGAGAAGAGAATTGTAGTGGTGTATCGTTCCTATGTAGATAATATTTGTATTTTCGCTGCCGGCTTGAAGTACTGATTTCTTGAGCCAATCTTCTAGCCTATACGCACTCTCCGGATTGCGACAGGTCTCTGTAGTTTCGATATCGTCAAGAATGATCAATGTCGGCCTTTCCGATAGGTTGCGGCGACCTCGTATCTGTTGCCCCGTACCCAGCGCGATTATTTTTATGCCGTTTGGAGTTATTATTTCATTTTCCGACCATCTCACCCCGCTTACGCGCTTATTGACGTCACATATTTCCGGAAAGTCTTCCGCAAGCCTGGCATTCGACTCGATCTCTCGCTTAATATCCCTCAGAAAGGCCGATGCCGTGTCAGCCGTACTTGATATTATCACTATGAACTTCTCCCGCTTATGGCAAATACAGTAGATAACATACTCGAGACTCACTATGGTACTTTTGGCAAAACCGCGTGGTGCGGCTACCGCGATATGCGCACCTCGTTTCTTCGATACATCCGACAAGATATCCGAAATTTCCCTTTGAAATATACCATCTGGTTTTTTGTGGTACTCAGAAAAATAGTATTTCCGGAAGCGCTGGAAATCCATCCCTACACCACGCCGAAGCTTCACGATGCTACGTGCTATACCCCTCATATCAATTATCTTACCCATTGTTCTCTCCTTTTTGTTGTTCGTCCCGAACCGCCAAGATATCCTTTTCTATTTCCGCCTGCGCTATGCGCAACTTTATCTGTTTGACCTCTTGCTCAAGATCGGCGGTCATACCGTCTCCTTCCGATGCTATCCTTTCGACTTCACATAGCTGGTTTTTGAGCTCATGTATCACCTTGTCGTCACTTACATTAAGTGTATGTGTAAAATCTCCAACGATGGTCTTTGGCTTAAGTGGAAGATATCCAAGTGTCTGCAGCTTGTCGACGACCTCCATATCGACACGATGTGCAAAATACTCCGCCTGCGCCCTTTCTGACACACTTGTATCCCTTGAGCGCGCAAGGCGCATAAGGTGATCTCTATGGATCCGCGCATACACTACAACTTCGCCCACGGTCTTTTTGGCCAAGTCTAAGCTGGGCACAAGCCCATTCCGGTCTCGTATTTCCTCGATATCCCTCCGTATAGTTTTATCGCACTTCATAAATATCTGCGCTATAGACGGTACGCTGTACCCTTCACCCAAGAACACTTCTATGCATTGTTGCCTTAGTTCTTTATCGATAGTGCCGGGATCGATACGGCTGTCCTTTAGATCTTGTATCAGATTTAGTAAAGGTATTTCTTTCTTATCACGACCTGCCATGTTCCACCCCCTCGCCGTATTTACTTAATAGTTTTGGAGATACCCTGGCCTCGCCGGCAAACGCTATATACCTTTTAATAACGGCGTCACAGTATTTGGGATCGACCTCCATTCCAAAACAGCGCCTGCCAAGACTCTCGGCCGCTATCAAGGTCGAACCTGAACCTAAAAACAGGTCCGCTACCACATCGGCCCTTTTTGAGCTGTTCTTGATAGCCCGCTGTGCCAAAGACATCGGTTTTTGTGTGGGGTGCACGTAAGTCTTATTGGGATCGCGCCTTATTTCCCAGAGGGTGCTTTCATTCGTGGGGCCATGCCATATATGCGGGCCGTTATCTTTCTTCCAGCCGTAGAGGCAAAACTCCGTCTGGTTATTGTAGTCGGCATACGACAGCGCGAAACTCGGTTTTGCCCATGTTATTACGGTAGCCACGTAAAACCCGAGATCGGTTAGCATCCCATGCATGGGACCGAACTGCCTGTGCCCGTTCCACACATATATAGGAGCACCTGCGGATAAATGTGGCGTGACGTTTTCAAATACGGCTTTAAGCCATTCCTCATATTTCGTCTGGTCCATGTTATCCGAACTTATCGTTTCGCCTCTCCTCGCATGTTTAGCATTCGCTTTTCCGACAGGTCGATTGCCGGTCGTATAGTTGACGTTATACGGAGGATCGGTGTTCAATAAGTGGATCTTATGACCACTTAAAAGCTTATCCAGATCCCCATTCTTCCCGGCATCACCGCAAAGTATCCGATGTTTCCCAAGTTCGATAATATCGCCCGGTTTTGTCACAGGTTTTTCAATAGCCTCCAGAGCCGCGTCAAAGTCGAAATTGTCGTCTTCCTTTATATCCTGATACGAATCCAGAAGCTCGCTTATCTCGGGCATATCAAAACCAGTTATCCCAATATCAAAATCCGGCATACTGGCTAGGCCGTCCAACAGGTTCGCTAATTTCTCCTCGTCCCAGTCGCCGCGGATCTTATTTAGGGCAAGGTTCAATGCTTTTTCTTTCTCTATCGGGAGATCAACTACGCTTACCTCCACATCTTTATGCCCTTCCTCTTTTAGTATCTTGAGCCTCTGATGGCCGGAAACCAAAGTCCCGGTTCTTTCATTCCATACCAATGGCTCGATATATCCGAACGTTCTAATGCTTTGTTTTAGCTTTTCGTATTCCGCATCACCCGGGAATAGATCCAGCCTCGGATTGTATGGTGCGGGGTTGATCTCTTCCAATCTAACCTTCCTGATCTCCATGACTCCTCCTTTTGTTCATCAGATGAACATTCATCTGAATCAAATAGAAGCTTGCCCGACATTAGCAGCAAAATCACTGGACAAAAGGAAAGTATTTTTTTGCATCAATATTACCGAGAAATGTAGTGCGTTTACGCTAGGAGTGAAGTTGCCAGCCAGAACTCTTTATCCGATTTCAGTTTTGGCAGGTATTCCTGGGGGCTTAGATTGAGATGGGTTAGTATTTTAGTAAGAAGAACTTCGTCAAGGCACCGTTTTGTATAGATGTGTCTGATATTTTCGCCGAGATACTTTTCGATATTATTTATCGGAACTTTACGTAACATCTTCTTCCCATAAAGACGCTTGAACGTTTTCCGTTCGGATAAAAGATCACTCCATGTAAGTTCTCCATATTTCGACTCGTCATAAAACAACAAGCCTTTGTCCTTCGGAGACATAACCCGAGCTATCCTTTTTGCTATGTTGGCCTTCTCTTTTTTGCAGCATGTTGAATGCGTCCGACCGTTTTTAAAAAAATAACAGAGTGTTTTTAATTTTTCATCAGACGATAACCTAACCTTTTCGCTGATCGCTTGGAATTTGCCGTCTTTCGAATATATGGGAAAATATCTGTTGAAATACTTTCCGCTTGAGGTGAGGTCTTCTCTGCATGATACACTTGTCTGACGATAGAGTATCGATAATCTGGCCATAATTGCAATGGTATCATTATATTTTAACTTTTGACAATGTTTGAGATTCTGAAACAATTTATAATATGCCAAATCCTTCCAGCAGTCTTTGTGCTCATATTGCGAATGCTTGAGGAATTCCTTGCATATCTGAATCCTAACCCTAATCTCTTTCGCCTTTTTCATGAGACCATTTGAGGATTTTTTTATTAAACGACATTCATAATTTTCTAACTTGTCCAGATATTGATGCAGTTTTTCTGCAATATGCCTTCTTTCCCCTTGATGCTTGTCCAACGAAACAAATACCTTCGCTATATTCAAGGAAAGGTGTTGTTCGTTAAAACATGGATCCTGTGGAACCGCAGCTTTTGGCAAAAGATCGCAGAGGATCTTACTTTCTCGCAGTTGTTGGATTGCCTTTCTAACCGGTTCCCGTAGTTTTTCGTCTTCGATTCGTTCTGCCGATTTAGGGCCTGGAGCAACTTTAAGTATTATCTTTTTAGATTTCTTTCCTTTTCCCATTAGCAGCTGTTTCCTTTTCATTTATTAAAAAGGCAATTCACCGTTCCCGCTCTCAAGAAATACTGGTTTCTTGGATTTTCCCGATTCTATCGCTTCTATAAATCTAATGGAACTAGTAACGTGCTCAAAGATCAGCAGGCTTTCGTTGTAATTCAAAAGATTATTATCATGAGCGAAACTATGATCGTTTCGCACGGTGTTAAATGCTTCCATTGTCGATATCATTGACTTCAGGATACGCGTAGACATCTCCGACTCAATGCGCCCATCACGTTTTAATACCTTCGCATACTCTCCAACAAGACTATGAAGCGGTTTCTCTTTGCTGGTAGTTATCCCATTCTTTTCGCAAAGGTTCCGGAAATATTTAACTACAAACGTATGAAGCCTATCCAACCCCGCTTCCGGCTCATTCTTCTCGATAGATTCACGAACGGATCGCGCTAAAGCATTAAAAGACTGATCTTCATTGCCAGAGATTATGTTGCTCAAATCAGGAGCTGGCATACTCTCCTTGAGCCTCCAAACAATCTTCAGACACTCTTCAGGAGCGGTTGATGTTGTTTTGCTCCCGGAATACTCTTTCCATTCGTCAAATATCAGCCCCAACATTTTACCGACAAGAAAATTACTTTCCTTATCCCAAAAGGCACGCATCCTATTAGCCTTTGAATCTCCGCGGTAACCATATTTCTCATCATAAATATCTATCCCAACACCATCAAAAAAGAACTCAGCAAATGTTCGGTTCGAGAAGTCCAGAACATACCCGCCTCCCATCCCGAGTGCCCGTTCCAGTTTGCGTTTCTCCATGGCAGTAAGATCTGACACTGTTACCTCAGTTTAATAATTTTACGTTTTACCCCGTCGTGGGCATTAGACACATCTTGGGATTAAGTATTATGTTCCTGAATGTTTTCAGGTATAAAATTATGCCAACGAGGCCTTATACATTTATCAAAGTCATGGCCAATAGTAGATTCAGGCCAGTACCTAGACCTTAGATTTTCATAAGTTTCCGTGACTGACCACATAGGTAAAGTTGATTCTTCGCCATTTGTGACAAACTTAAATACATTAACATAATATCTAGTTTTGAACGAACATACATTATTCATAACTGATTGCTCAAGAGTACCATAATTGTCATTTTCGTAAGGATCAGTGGCTGCAAAATGAGCAGCTATTTTGTTTCGCCATAGTTTTATTTCCGGGATAACTGTTTCTACGTAATTATCGCATTGTGCCTTAATATGCTTTTTATTGTTAGAAATATCTGTCGTTGTCCATGAATTAGAAGACAAAACCTTTATTAAACCTACCAATCTAACATAGTTGACCAATGATGTACTAAACCAGTGGAACGCACACGAAATAAGCGGATCTACACAAGGCATCATTACAAATTGCTTTACACTGGGATCTTGTGAAATATTTTCACCCTCATCAACCTTAGTCATGACGGCCAAACGAAAAAGCCCGTTTGGTAAATAATTGATCGCATGAAGATTTTTCATCGGGAGCTTCAGGAGATCAATTTTTATGTTATCTATATAATCTATAATAATTTCATTCATCTACCTGTCCGATTGCTGCTATTCGATTTTATCTTTCTTTGCAATGTTATGCCGAGCGCACATTAGTTGTATGTTTTCAGCGACCAGGGAAGATCCGCCCTTTGAATATGGGATTATGTGGTCAAAGTGTAAATTATCCGTGCTGCCACAGGTTACACATTTACCTTTATCTCGTTTCCACACTTCCAGCTTCACTGCTGTCGGGATTAACCTATCGTGCTCCATTTCTTTTTGCTTGATTACATTCTCTTGTGATTCGTCGCAAATTTTGAGTTTGAATTTAAACACTTTTCTTGCATTGCTATTTTCTTGCCATGAATCTATCAATTTAAAGATACCGTTATCTGCCCAAATACCGGACCTGATTTTCTCATATACCCTAACAAACTCTGGATTGTGGTTCTTATTTTTGTGTGCCAGCGCTGCCTCATAAAAAAGACCATTTTGGGTCAATCCTCCACCTGGGTTATGCATTGGTTGATCAACCTTTTTGGGATCTGGTCCACCCTTCGTATTAGGAATGTCATGTCCTTCATATATCAGAACTCTGCCATTCTCTTCGATCTTATCTGCATAAGGAGCTCCCTGCCTTACACTCATAAGAATAACGCTGAACCCGCTACGCAAACGGTAATTCATCCCACGCTGAAGATTAACCCCCGCCTCTTTACACATGTCTAAATAAGATATAATATTGCCTGATTTAATCATCTGTTTATTCCAATTATTCTACTAGCTCTTTTTAAATTTCTTGCTACATTTTGGGCAATCGACTTCATCGTCGAGAAACAAGCTGCACGACACATTGGCCCCGCAGTGGGGACATTTGACCATGTCCGCGCCCATGGCGAAATCATACTCTAGAAATTCATTTAAAAGATCATCGGCCATCAGAACATCACCGCCACCCAGACGCTCTTTTCTTTGGGAGTCGTCCAATCTACCCTGTGAGCTACGCCATCTGGAATGAATATATAATCCCCAGGGTCCATATCAATAATCCTGTCAGCGGTGCGAAATCGCAGCTTTGCCTTTCCCTTAAGAAGAATGACCCATTCGTTCTTCTTCGACTTGAGCCATTTGCCGGCAGGCGTCGACTGACCGAGAGAGGTTATCCTTTCTATCCTTAAACCTTTCTTGCCGGCGAGCTTCTCAAACACCTCTTTCCCTTTAGTGGGAGAAAGGTTAGTGTAGATATTGTGGACCTTAATGTCATCCATAGATTAAAAAATGGTCGCTGTCCCTATTTACCCAAATTTCTTGCCGACTACCGAGAAATAGTGT
This sequence comes from Candidatus Omnitrophota bacterium, assembly GCA_015231405.1. GTDB lineage: Bacteria > Omnitrophota > Gorgyraeia > Tantalellales > Tantalellaceae > JADGBR01. The sequence continues at coordinate 17,736 of JADGBR010000005.1, forward strand.
TTGCCCCTAATGAACCATTGACCTTATTGTACTTTAATACTGCGCCATATTTTTTATGGGCTCAACAAGTCTTTGATTTCTACTGGGATAGTTTTCTGGATTTTAGAAATCTCGCTCTTGGCCAAAGTTGTTATGGCTCCATCATACTGAAAACATTTTGATAGAAGCAATATCATAAACATGCTAATTTCTTCGCGAGAGAAAGAATTTCTTTTCAAGAGCCGAGCCCCATCCACAAGATATTTTTTTATTGTTTCGTCGTATTCAGCATTTCTTCTAAACAAAAGGTTGCCCCACACTATATTGAGATTCAATCCAAAGGTTTGAATGTATTTAAGCTTATCATATGGTTCTGCGGGGGAAGAGAACGAAAGCTCCAGCTCCTTGTCATGTTCAGAAAAAGTCCGCATTATTTCTAAATGGATTTCCGCGAGTTCTCTTCTGGTGAAAACATAATCATAATAAACAAACCCTAACGAATGTCCAACCTCGACCAATGCCGTATAATTCAGCCCCTTTTTACATTCTTGGTATGTATACTCAAGCAACCTGAACAAATCTTTAGCAGAAATTGTTTTCGCAGATAATTTTATCTTTCGGGAATAAAGTTCACTTATCCACCAACTCAAACATTCATCGGACAGTATTAGATTTTTAAATTCCCATAATTCTGCTTCAATCGTTTCCAATATTTTAACTGCCCGCTGGCACCCACTTGTTTGCTGAGCCTTTGCCACAGTATCAAATATTTCAAAAAGAGAATATGCTAAAAACCTTTTGCTTTTTAAAGTTTTGATAGAAGGCTCGATAATACTCTTTGATATTACTTCTGCGATCTCTACGTCCCTACTTGAGTTGAATAACAATGGAATGAAATCTTTAATCACAAGTATTTTTATTCCCTCATACCTTTCATCATCCGGAGTTTTAAGCCGCAAAGCTGTTCTCAGATTTTTTTCCCAACGATGATTTCCCCCCAAAAGTCCTTGGACCATCCCTAGAGTATAAAAGGCAGCCATCCCAGCATTAATATTTGGAACCGCTTCGCTCAACACTCTAGCATATACACCTCTTTCAAATTTGGGATAAACTATAGTTGATTCTTCCTGTAATGGCTTGTTTTCGATATCGTGTTTTAATCTAGTTAACTGGGCCATTGCTATTACTACAGTTGGAGCAAATAAATGCTTATTACGTATGTAATATCTTCTTAAAATCCATTCAACAATTCTAACGAATTCTTTGTATTGTTTCGTCTGTACAAATGTTAGAGCCCTCTCGCCTTCGCTTTTAGCGTAATACTCTTCATAGGCGGGACTTAACAACCTATAACACATGCTAGCTTCTTTGAAATATTCACGTGCCTCTACCGGGTCGCTTGAAAGTAATCCTAATCTAAAGTTTGCCCAGCCGTAAGAAAAATCATCCTTTTTAATAACGCCTTCAAGATTTTTCAGATACGCTTCCTTGGCTGCGGAATATCTTCTGCAATAATAAAATACATCCCCTTTCAATTGTGATATTTGATATTCTGTCGTTGTTCCCCATAAATTGTTTTTTCGTGCAAAATCTTCTGCTGCAGCTATTTTCTCACACGCTTCTTCACTATGATTTTCTAGAAGAAATTGGGTTTCTACCAATAGTTTTACAAGTTGGGGCAAAATGCCATCCGCTGGAAACAAAGAGAGCACTACATCCTGTGAGATATTCTCGAGCTTTGCTTTTACGGCAATATCTAAACCTACAGCAATAAGGTTTCTGCGCGTATTTTCATTTGCCAAATCGGAATATTGAAAAACCTTACCAATAAGATTCCTTGTAATCACTTGTAGTGGCAAGATTGGAACCACACCAGCAAACAATGAATCAATGGGAAAAAATGATTTATTTGTTTCTTTCCCTAAGGCTTCGAAATCAATTTCATCCAAAAGTTTTATGCCCCCTAACGGATCTTTCTGAATAACGCAAATCATTTTTTGAATTTTGATAATTGCAGCTATTAGCGGCTGATGATCATTAAAGGGTCCAGAAACCTTAAGCCTGTCAAAATTCATTTTTTCAAGGATTTTAAATGCTTTTTCATTATCTCCAATGCGCAAGTGGGACAGAGACAACGAGAGAAGCACCATATTGTACATAATGGCTATTTTTTCATTTTCTGGCACATTTATATATTCCAGAATAGGTAAACTATCTAGAATATTTTTAAGTTGCTTATTCGACATAGTGGATTTATTCGCAGACTGCAGAAGATTGATTGCCCAGAAAAAGGCTCTTTCAGGATTGTTTGAAAGAATAGCATAACAGATGCCTTGGCTAACTTGCAACGCATCCAGACTTTTACCTTCCGTCTTCAATAATTCAATGCTTATCAAGTCATATATTTTAGAATACTTATCCTTGTCAAAATAAGCCCGGGTAACTTCCTTGTATACTGGCGCCATGCGATATCCTTGCTCTGCATCCCCTTCGATGACATTTCCCTCAAGTTTTTCAAGAATAATTTTAAAAGGTTTAACAATTGGCAATATTTTGTTTTGCATAATCACATTTATTACTTTTTCATTTGCGCTATAAACCAAAGTTGACATAGAGAGCACAAAGTTCAACAAGTCCACATCATTCTCAATGATATCTTCGAAAAGAAAGTTTTTTAGTTCTCGACCTAGATCTTCATCTGCGACTAATGGGGGTTTTATAAGATTTAAAAATAACTCTCGCTGCGTTCGACATTTTCGCGCCAATGCCAATGCAATTAACGGATGCCCCGCACACGTCATTTCAAGTTGTTTAAGATAAGATTCCTCTAAATAATAGTCTTGCCCAAGAATGTTTTGTGATAAGAATTCTTTTATTTCATTAATTTTCCAAGGAATAACGGCAACCTCATAATCGATTATGCTATGCAAATGTTTCAGTCCCTTATTCCTAACAAAAATTACTCCTACTTTAGTAAAAGGAAAGGATGTTTTTATCTTGTTTAGCCATTGGAAGATTAAATTTTCCCCAGCTTCGACCAGCAACTCGCTGTTATCAACGATATACACTGTTTCCTTAAAACCATTAGTATCTTTCCGAATATTGGCATCCTCAATTCTTACAAATCCATTAACTATGTCTGTTACATTTTCGGGAGAAACATAGATTTTTAAAATACTGGCAACAAAATCAAGTGCGAAAATACGACTTTCCGCTTCCCCTTGAAATATATAACTACAGTCAAACCATTTTATGGTCATTCCATCAGAGAACCACTTGTGAGCGATCCGAGAGATTAGGGCAGTCTTTCCGATTTTTGGTATACCCAAACAAACCTGAATCTTACCAAAAGGTTTTAGTAATGGATAATCCTCCGGGATGCTTCTGTTAACTGTTCCGGGAGATGGCAAATTCTTTCGTTCAAATCGTGAATTCAAGTCGACAGTTTTGCTAAAAGCATATTCTCTTGCCTTATCTAATTCGAGAAATTTTTCAAAAGATTCTTCCGCCAGAGAAAGTGCTTTAACAAGACCACAAGTATTTGTTTGCTGCAATTCAATGGCCAATTTATGCTTATTCAAATCTGTGAATCTATCTATAGCATTAAAAGTATGTGGGAGATGTTTTTTAAATAAAGAAATAAATTCAGGAATAATTTTGTCGCTCAATATTTGTTCTATGTCAACCAACGCTTTCAGGTCGATATCAGCTGAGGTTTTGTTGCGAGCATATACTATTATGTCTGATTTAATATTCGGTAGATTTGTAGGGATTTCCCGATTCGAACATAACACAATTTCTTGAAGATCTTTTAATTCTGCCAAACAGCTGTCAATATCCTCACAGGGCTTCCACTTAGAGAGATCTTTTGTTTTCTTCCAATAGTTCTCTTGTGTGCCACATTGCACAGCAATTTGTTTTCCATTAGTTAAAGTTTTGATTAGGTCAGGAGTGCCTTTACGAGTTTTCCCTTCGACCGTATGACCGAATCTCTCTAAGCCTTGGTATTTAGGATCTATTAGCGGAAGCAAATCCAGACAAAAATCCTGGAAAGCGCCTGCTTCCATTTCTTTTACCTCTTTTGATAGTATAGATTTCAGATTTATCATATATTATTACCCATTGGATCATGTTTTAAGAAAATACAGTATTTTTATCAATAAACCTGTGAATATTTCTCTGTCTCGAACAGATCTTTCAGATTATGTAATTTGGCCATTATTAAAACATTGTTCAAATTAATCTTGCTCGTTCCAGAGTCAGATATAATTTTGCCCATATTCTTACCACATATATTTTCTCTATCCCATCATAACCTCTCGAAACCGATCGTTAAATAATTTATCAATTTCTTCCTCTTGCTTTTTTGCCTTATAAGATAAAATTGTAATAATGTCATCATCATCTAGCGCAACTATAAAGCCTCGATTATCCTTGGCCGTGTCTTTACATCTTTGAATAAATAACTTCTTATCCTGAAAACGCCTACATACTAAAAAACCAAATAAACCTTTATTTGGACCAAATCTACCGCTTAGCTGGTCTAATTCAGGGTTGTTTAAATCATTGGTATAATTTTTGCATTCAATCATTATAAAGTTGCATGGAATTCCATTTATAGCATATAACCTATGGAAAAATAATGCAGTATCAGCATTAGTAAAAGTAATATCAATTCGCTTTCTCCCTTCATGAATTTCTTTTTCTTTTGTTGGGTAGATTAAGTAGGGATAGAAAATAAACTCCATAATTCCGATCATCAAGTCGTGGTACTTTCCTGCCTCCGCATTGCCTGGATTGACAGCCTTGAGATTAGCTATAAGATATCGCACGAGATCTTTTAAATCCAAGTCAGTTGTTATCTCCTTATCCGAAATAACTTTTAAACGCTTTGCCTTTGCGGCCTTGTATTTGTCTAAAATGTCGGGGTGTTTCTTTGAAAATTTATAAATATATTCTTTTGAACAGGCATATCTTTCTTTTAAGTCTTTTTTATAAACAACTTTTTTCCCTTTTTTGAGTGTATGCACCAGTGATGAGTTTGCATTGATGTGCTCCGCTTGCAAATAGTTCAATATGTATTTCCCATAATATTCTTGGTAATTACACGAAAACTCAATCCTAGCAATCGCCTTGGGCACTAAAATTATTCGTTCCCCATGATATACAGGTAACTGGAAATATTCATCTACCCATGATTGACTCGATTGATCCCAGAAATAACCTGAAGCAACTTTAGATTTAATTACTATCCCATGCAAAATGCATTGATCTAAAGTATATTCCATTAATTTTTTCTTAATAAGTCTAGTAGTTATGTCGCTGATTTTGTCGGGGCCAATTCCTTCTACCATAAGTTCTCAATCCGACAACTCAGTAATAAATCCTGTCTTAACAGCTGAACTTTCTTTTAATTTTTTATAAAGAAGAGCTGATTGTGTGCCACTAACGCCTTTCCCTTGTGATTTTCCGGTCGAAAACCCAAGATGGGTCTCATTTGTCTCGTTAAGTCTTGATAACATTTTTATCGCAACCTTTTCTTCATCATTTTTTATCGCATCAATTACCAACTGAAAATATTCTACGATAATATTATGACACTCCACTGACCATAAATCGTTCCTTTTGCTAATAGCATAGGGATCGATAAATAAAGGAATATCAGTTTTCAAGTCAATATCAACAAAATCTAATTCTGGCTGTGTTTTATTAAGTTTAAACGCTTTTGAGAATTTCATCCTCTGTCCTGTCTTGTTTTATAGGAAAGAAAGTTATATTTAAAAAGAATTACCTGGCCTGTTTATTCTGTAGTATTATTACCAATATTTCTAAACGCTTTACCGAAACACTCACCGTTCAACACTTACCAAGGCATATAGGTCAACGGAACACTTTTTACCCGAATTTGCTTTGTAACATTTTTGTTGAAAACACTTGAATCCCGACCATACAACACATCTCGCCAGAAAAGTTATGATAACACCTTAATAAATTCTGCAACCACCCTGAAATCATCACCGGCAACATTATTCAGGATAATATCCTTAAACTGTTTATTGTCCGGAGACAAAATAATTTGCTTATGCCTCCAGGTACCGTCCTTAAGATTCTCCTTTTCGCTCTTGTAACGTTTGATTGTATATTTTTGGCTTGTTTCAGGATCAGCTACCAGCTGAGACTCTACAAGCACAACCAAACCATTCCTTGAGCCTCCGCGTTCAAAACGAAATAAACACCAACTCCCATCTGGAATTGTCGGTTCCATTGACTTGCCAAATACCTGTGCAATAAACATATCATCCTTAAGATAGCGCTTATCAGATATCGGCTTCCAGCCTATTGTATTTGTAGTTGGCTGCTCTCCAAAAGCGGTTGCTACCGCCTGGAGATCATAAACTGGCAGATAGCCATCTGTATATCTAGCGTCATCCAAAATATCAGTTAAAAATAAATTAAATTCCAAATCATTAGCTTTTGTATGTTCGCCATGCCCCTTTAGCAGCCCAGAAATTGTCGAGCTTAATGTTATTTTGTCAGTCGGTACGATCACATATCTCCAAGGTTTGACTATTCCATATTTTCCGATGTTTTTTGAAACTAAATCACAATATTTATCTGCCGTCCTCTTTTTTTCTTGCACGTCGAAACTATCGATTTCTGCGCTCGGCTTAACTTCAATCATTACAATTTCCTTTTTGAACTCAACAACAAAATCGGGTTCATATCTATGTTGGGAATTACCGGCTTCATCACGCCAATAAAGCCCCTCAAATTGATTCGGCGCGGGCCGCAACCAATCTTCAACAGCCTTATCTTTATCTAAGAGATATGCCATCCTTGCCTCATCAGATGAATCGAAACGATACATAACATGGCAGGCTTTTTTAAAACCGGTATAAACTTTATCTCTAGGAAAGCGATCAATCTGAGAGTCTAAAGTAACCGGTTTTTCACCAATAACTAGCGTTATATTATATTGTTCAAGGTAAGCTTTGGGCTCTCTGATCCCGGACTCAAGGTATCCATCTGACACAAATTCTTTGTGCTTAAGTATTTGGTCATAAATTTCTTTGCCTATCTGTCGGAAATTATTCTCAATCATCATCTTTAGTGTGTTCTCATCCGATTTTGCACGTACCCTGTAAAATTCAACCGCCTGTTTTGAAAGTTTAAGCAACAGCTCCTTCTGTTCCTCATAGTCAATAAGGGGATGGTCCATCAGGGCAGAGATAATAGTATTTGCGGGACTTTGTTTTCTTCCTTCGCCAAGGTTTGATACCCGCGTAACTTCTGTTTCCTTGCCGCCCTTCATAGTGTCACCGAAGAGATCCACTTCTTGGCCACCCTGAAGACGCTCCTCGAGAATTGAAGTTTCTGTCGCATACCTAGTCAAAAGCTTTGTATCCAGATCAAAATCTTTTATTTCCAGTTCCCCATAATGCGGTGTAAGTATAAGCCGCGGAACAGGAATGTTCCGTTGTTCCATTGCTTGCCCAGACACTCTCCTCACTTCTTCGAGCTCTTTTTTTGCCGGTTCGCTTAATACTCCCCAGAGAGTTCCTTCGCCCAAAGGTTCCATCTCTCTTTTTTCTCCTTCGCGATGCTTGTGGTAATCCAGAAAGCTCATTCTTGAGGCTTCCTGTTTGGCTAAAATCTCAACGTACTCATTCTTTTTAGCTTCAATTGTTTCAACTTTTACATCTTCCGGGGTATCTTCTGTGATGACTGGACTAACTGCTTTTACTGCCTGCACCTCTATCTCTTTCATGATCGCAGGGCTGTTTTTAATCTTATCTTGAATACCAGCTACAAATGCCGACGGTACTTCGACAACCTCTTTAACTAATTTTGCATCGTTAATCGCGACACTCTCAATATTAGTCGGTTGAATAAGTTTAGATTTTCTTGCGCCTTCTATCACTTTTGCATAGTTGTCATGTGCAACGATCATAACACGGTCGACATTTTTATTCCCTGTCCTCTCCCCATATGGCAACCTAAGACCACGACCGATTGTTTGCTCCGTAAGAATTTCAGAAGCCGAAGAACGTATTGGAGCAATAGTATAAATATTTGCAACGTCCCATCCCTCTTTGAGCATATTTACATGAATAACTATCTCAACAATATTATCAGGATGCTCAAGGGATATCAGTTTTTCAATTGTCTCGTCCGCTTCATCTCCCTTTGTTTTGGTATGGACCTCTATTACCTTTCCTTTATAATTTCCTCCCCTAAAATCGTCGCTGTCGATCAGAGCGCGGAGCTGTTCAGCATGAGCAATATTCTTGGACACGACAAGCATGACAGGTTTTATTGCGGGCTTTTTATTCTCGAAAGAATATTCCTTGAGAGCAATTTTTGCGCGCTCATGAAAATAGGCGGCAAGCTGTAGCTTTCTCGCATCAGTTTCTATGGACTCATCGTCCCACTGGCTAAAATCAACGTCGCCTTCGGTCCCTACCCACGGATCTTTAACATAACCGTCACGAATGGCGTCGCCAAGATTGTAGGTATAAAAGATGTTTTTCTTGAGAACCGGCTCCGAAGACGCTTTATTTGTTTTCGCTACAACATAGGGCGTGGCCGTAAATTCAAGGCCAAATAATGGGTTAATCCGATCCAGAGATCCCATAGCAGCATCCGCATGATAATGGTGTGATTCGTCCAGCAGAACCACCAAATCATCCAAAGTGTTGAGATAATCGAAATAAGATTCCCCCAAGGTTTCGCTGAATTTCGTGATACCTTTTTCTTGCTCTATGTCTTTTTGAGCGAATTGCTGAACATTAAAGATATTAATTTGCACTTGGTTGCCGAATAAATCCGCGGTAGCTTGATTTTGTGCGTAGTTGTCTTTTGTGATAATCCGCGCCGTATTTATATTGATTTCCTTGATGCCCCGAAATACATATTTTGGATTGCTCGATCTACTAAAATCATCGACCAATTTCCGATAAATGGTGTTGCCAGGTGCCACGATCATAAAATGTTGAATGCTGTACACAAGATAAAGATATGCGACGAAGGCGCCCATAAGGCGGGTCTTGCCCACGCCTGTCGCAAGAGCAAATGTATATGCCGGAAAGGTTCTCTCAAAGGCTTGGAACAACTTTAACTCTGGAACCTTCTGCACATACTGTTTCGTAACCGTCTCGACATCACCCGTATTACCGCGGTTTTCCCGCTTCCGACGACTGATTACTTGCTGTCCAGCAACCGATTCCAAATACTCAGCGAAAAGCATCAAACTCTTGGCTTGAGGGGTCCGAAGACTCATTGCGTTCGTAATATATTGCAGGGCCTGATCTTTATTCATCATCTGAGACCTCATCGTCCTCGATCTCTTCAATCGCTCGTTCCTTGATCGGCAGCAGGTACTCTTTTTTACCAAACTGGCAGGCTTTGAGAATGGATTGAGGGATCTTATTAATCGTGATACGGGCGTCAACTTTTTCGCTTCCGGGCTCGTATTTTTTCGGACAAATCAGAAGTGTCTCGTTGCGCCCAAGGTGTCGCGCTATCTGCTGAACCATAGCCACAGATAGCATTTGCGTTGTTACATAGAGATGATCAGTGCCCTGCCCCTTGCCTTGCTTCCAATAATCCTTTGAACTTGGTGTGAAAACATAACCTGTAAGTTTACACATGGCGCGAATTAGCTTGGTATCATTAAAATATACATCGATCACAGGATTGCCAAATTCATCAATTGCAATGAAACTAGGAGCTAATTCATAAAACTTGAAGCCGCCACTGACGGTACCCCTTTTGTTACGCCAGTCTACTTTAGGGAAACAGCTCCTTCCAGTGTTTGATTCAGATGGGCTAGCCCATCTGAAAATTCGAAACTTTTAGCGAACTTTTCAGGCGGTATCCCGCCAAGCGACCTGTGCGGGCGTATCGTGTTATATTCAATACGCCACTTCTCAATTATCTCTCTAGCCTCTGCCATTGTCAAAAACCAATTCATTTCCAGGCATTCATTTCTTAGCTTGCCATTGAAGCTTTCGATAAACGCGTTTTCTATCGGCTTGCCAGGGCGAATAAAATCTATTTTTATATCACGTCTCGTTGCCCACTCGTCCAAGGCTCTGCCGCTAAACTCCGGCCCGTTATCTACAGTTATTATCTCAGGTAAGCCTCGTGTTAACGCTATTCTATCCAAAACCCTTGTTACTCGGACTCCGTTTATCGATGTGTCCACTTCAGTGGCCAGGCATTCCCGTGTGTACTGGTCTATTATATTTAAGACCCGCATCCTCCGGCCATTCGACAATCTGTCAGACATAAAATCCATACTCCATCTATGGTTAGGCCTATTAGCCTTGGGTAATTCCAATCTTGTCGTCGCGGCGCGTCTCTTGCGCTTGCGTATCCTTAATGATAGCCCTTCTTCCCGGTATATTCGTTCTGTTCGCTTGTGATTTATTACTAAACCTTCGCCCCTCAATATGTCGTGAAACATCGGCGATCCATTCCGGTTAAATCGTTCCGATAATTCACGCATCCGTTTACGAACGTCTTCATCGTTCTTTGCTTTTACCTTGTACCAGAAAGTCTTTCTATTCAAAGAAACTATCCCACACGCCCGCCGCTGACTCAGCCCAAAACTGGTTATGCTAAATATTGCCGCATTCCTTTTAGCTTTGGGCGTTAGAAGTTTTTTGAGTTGATTTCCTTTAGAACCTGCATATCTAATGCTTGATCTGCCACAAGCCTCTTGAGTCTGCGGTTCTCTTCTTCAAGCTCCTTTAGCCGCTTCGCGTCGCTGATGCTCATCCCGCCATATTTTGCCTTCCAGTTATAAAATGTATTAGAGCACATCCCGTGCTTACGACATAAATCTTCGACTTTGATCCCGGCATCTGCTTCCTGCAGTATCTTAATTATCTGCTCTTCCGTAAATCTCTTGCCATTCATCTTACGCCTCCTTTTTGTTATACAATTTTAAAGCTATTTTTACCAATTGCATATGGCGTAATTTTCGGGGGTACCGTCACTTTTAGCCCTATTTTTCACGAACTCCTCCACAAGGTATTATCTTAGAGAATTAGAACGCCTCCTGGGCTATTCCGCAGGTAATATCCGAAGAGAGTTATTAAAATTTCAGGAAGACAACCTTTTTGAAACACATAAGGTCGGAAATCTGCTTTATTACTCGCTCAATCTCAAACATCCCCTATTTGAGGAACTTAAAAGCGTTGTCTCTAAAACTGTGGGAGTCGAAGGCCTCCTGAGAGAAGCTTTATCGCACGTTAAAAAAATTCAAATAGCTTTCATTTACGGTTCTTTTGCCGGCGGCAAAGAGAAATCTTCAAGCGATATTGATCTTATGGTTATAGGAGACCCTGACTCTCCCGGCCTTCATAGTGAAATATCTGTTTTAGAACGCAAATTAAAACGCGAGATAAATATCAGCACTTATACGACCGAAGAATATAAGGAAAAGAAAAAAGAAAAAAGCGGTTTTATATTGGACCTTTTGAGAAATCCGAAGATAATGTTAATAGGCACAGAAAATGATCTATAAAAATTCAATAGAACAACTATTAAGCGAAGATCTCATCAAAAAATGTCCGATCGACCGTAAGGCGATCGAGAATCTTTTAAAACGCTCACATATCGACTTAAAAACTGCACAAAGAAATCTTGAACAGGACGAAGATTGCGCATACAACTACGCTTATAATGCCCTCTTGCGTTCGGGTCTCGCCCTTATGTTCAGCCAGGGATATCGGCCCGATATTAAAAATAAACATGTTACTGTAATGCGTTTTTCTGAAGCTTTGCTCGGCGAAAAGTTTAAACAGCTTATGACTGAGTATGATTTTATGCGCAAGAAAAGGCACAGGTTCATCTATGAACCGGATATCCCATGCTCAAGGAAAGAAGCCGAAAACGCCATCCACACCGCCAAAGAATTCGTGAATAAGATCTCCGAGATCATCTCAGCAGAAAACCCGCAACCTAAGTTCAAGTTTTAACCTATCGTATCAGCCATTTAGAGATTAAGTGAGATAAAAATTCCCCGCAATGCGCCCGATCTTCAGTTAATACTCTCTCTTGAGCCAATGATCATAAATACTATTTTAAAGAAATCAGGCAATTTAGAGCAGTTTTGGATTAACTAGGGATAGTTAACTAAAGGCGGTTTTTGAGATAATGAGATAAGGGCTAGCGGGGTTTGCCGATGAGGGCGAGTTTCTTTTCGCGGGTCCAACGTTTGAGCTCGTGTTCGCGTTTTAGTGCGGAGGTTTTGTCGGGGTGTTGTTCGCTATGGATCATTTTGACTGGCGTACGGCCTCTTGTGTATTTGCTGGCTTTGCCTTTGTTATGGCGGGCTAGTCTTTCCGTAAGGTTTTTGGTTACGCCTACATAGAGCGTCTTGTCTTTGCATTCTAGGATGTATACGTGCCACATGCTCTGAGTATACCATCTTTTTTATTGGTAGTGGCCCTTCGACAAAAATTTTCTTTCTTGAAAATTTTTGTCTCAGGACCAAATATAAAAAAACCCCGGGGTTGTCCCCCAGGGTTTTTTTATATTTGGTGAGCCGCGTTGGACTCGAACCACCTTGTGCTACAGGATAATTACATCTCGGTTATTTATTCTGTTCCCATTACTTAACCCGTGTCTATACAAGGAGTTGCTCCACCTTTCCGCATAGTTCGAGATATGTTCTGCATCCTGAAAAGTGCTATCACTAAGGTCTCGAACTAAGAAATCCAGCCTTTTTCATTCTCCTTACTTTCGGAATTGACGATTGCCTTACAATATGATATACTTGTAATGGAGGTGAGTATAATGACAATCACTTTAACAGCTAAAAATCAGATAACCATACCCAGTAAGATAGCAAAAACCCTCGGATTAAAAAAGGGGGCTTTGTTTACCATTGGAGTTCATAAAAATAAGATCGAGTTGGTCCCGGTGGAAATTCGAGAAAAAGTGTTCAGCCCTGAGGTCTATAGTAAATTAGAGGCTCTCGCCGCTAAAGAAAAAGGTACGGAGAAAAAAGTAACAAAATATTTTATTAATAATCTGAAATCTGGAAAATAGTCTATGCCCTTATACCTTTACTATAGACCATCTTTTAATCGTAGCGTTAAACGCCTTGGATCAAACCAGAAAGAAATTATAGGAACAATCCTTGAGGCCTTGGACACTTATTATTCCTCTAATTGCTCTTTGTCGGAAGCTTGTCGAATAGCCCCAGGGTTTTTCTATAAGCAATTACGAAAACCTTATTATGAGGCCGGAATTGAAGGGAATATGCGAGTTGTACTCCGCAGAGAAAGCAATAATTGCATAGCGATCCTCGCTGGAAACCATGATCAAATTGAACAATTCCTGTCGCAAGCTTAAGTTCTTCATAACCTGCCATTAAATGAGATAAACTAGAGAGTCCTATCCCCCTATTTTCATTTAATCCTAGTTAATGCCCTATTATCCGCCACTCATAACAAATACAATTACAAAGTAATTCCCGAATATTGCAAAAATAAAGATTAACTGGGAAAGATTAACTAAAGGCCCTTTTAGAGATAAAGAGATAAGGGCTACTGACCCTTTTGGATCAGGGCGAGTTTTTTGGCGCGGGTCCAACGTTTGAGCTCGTGTTCGCGCTTGAGGGCGGAGGTTTTGTCGGGATGCTCTTCCGTATGAATCATTTTGACCGGGGTTCGGCCTCTGGTGTATTTGCTGGCTTTGCCTTTGTTATGGCGGTTGAGTCTTTCCGTAAGGTTTTTGGTTACGCCGACATACAGCGTCTTGTCGCGGCATTCTAGGATATACGTGTACCACATGAGTCGAGTATACCTTCTTTTTTATCGGTAGTGGCCCTTCGACAAAAATTTCCTTCCTTGGAAATTTTTGTCTCAGGACCAGTTATAAAAAAAGGCAGGGGTTGTCCCCCTGCCTTTTTTTATAACTGGTGAGCCGCGTTGGACTCGAACCAACCACCACCGCCTTAAAAGGGCGATGCTCTACCGGATGAGCTAGCGGCCCACTTTCGTAGTTCGTGATTCGTGGTTAGCATCTCTTGTGCCGAACCACGAACCACGAATCACTATCAACTGGATATCTCATCCTCCTTGGCTTTAAGAAGATCGTCTATCTCTTTTATGAACTTGTCGGTCAGCTTCTGGACCTTGTCTTTCGCCGCGAACTTATCGTCCTCGGTCATCAGCTTGTCTTTCTCCAGGGTCTGGGCCTTGTCGTTGGCTTGGTGCCTGGTCGCCCTTATCGACACCCTCCCTTCCTCGGCCATGCGGTGCAGGCTTTTTTTCAGTTCGTCGCGGCGCTCGTGCGTAAGCTGCGGCATCGAAAGGCGTAGGTTCTTTCCGTCGTTCATCGGCAATATCCCGATGTCGGACATCTGGATCCCTTTTTCTATTGCCTCCATGGCTCCCTTATCCCAGGGCTGGATGACTATCAGCCTCGGTTCGGGCACGGTAATATTCGCGAGCTGCTTGACCGTCATCATCGTGCCGTAATAATCCACCTTCACGTGCTCGACCAGGCTCGCATGGGCCCGTCCCGTCCTAACGGTGGCGAAATGCTTTTTCACGGCATCCACAGCGGCGTGCATTTTTGTCTCGGAATCTTTTGAGAGCTTTTCCACTTCCGTCATGACCATATCCTCCTTGTTTCTAGCATATGACCGTGCCGAGTTTACCGTCGGCAATGACCTTCTTGAGGTTGCCTTTTTTCTTAATACTGAAAACCACTATCGGCAGCGAGTTATCCATACAAAGGCTAACCGCCGTCATGTCCATAACCTTAAGCTTGCTTTTAAGGACCTGCATATAGGACAGCTTTTTGAACTTTTTCGCCGCGGGATCCTTCATCGGGTCGCTCGTGTAAACTCCGTCGACCTTGGTGGCCTTTAATAGCACATCTGCCCCTATCTCGACTCCCCTGAGTGCGGCGGCCGTATCGGTCGTAAAATAGGGGTTACCTGTACCGCAGACGAAAATTATTACCCTTCCTTTTTCAAGGTGCCGTATGGCCCTGCGCCTTATGTACGGCTCGGCCAGTTCGTGCATCTCTATAGCCGTAAGTACCCTCGTATTCACGTTAATTTTTTCGAGCGCGTCCTGGAGCGCCAGGCCGTTCAGCATCGTCGCGAGCATTCCCATATAATCCGCGGTGGCCCTGTCCATACCCCTGGTCGATTGCTCGAGCCCCCTGTAGATATTTCCCCCGCCGATGACTATGGCTACTTCGGTCTCGCCGTTATTGTGAACTTCTTTTATCTCCTCGGCTATGGTCTGGTTAATACGGGGGTCTATCCCGTAACCAAGCTCCCCCATCATAGCCTCGCCGCTCAGCTTAAGAAGTATCCTTTTTTTCCTTTTCGTAAGGGGTGTCATCTGTTTGCCCGGATCCTGGGTCATTTCGACATCTCGCCCAGGGCGTACCTGGTGAACCGTCTCACAACTATGTTCTCACCGATCTTGGAAACTAATTCCGCGAGAATGTCCTTGATACGTTTATCCGGGTCTTTCACGAAAGACTGGTCGAGAAGGCACACGTCCTGGAAATATTTCTCGAGTTTGCCATCGAGGATCTTTTCCACAACGTTCTCGGGCTTCCCGGTGATCTGGCTCCTGTAAACCTCTTTCTCTCTTTCGATGTCAGCGGCAGGAACATTCTCCCTCGAGACATATATGGGGTTAACCGCCGCTACCTGCATCGCGAGGTCCCTCGCGAACACCTTGAAATCCTCGTTCCTGGCCACGAAATCCGTTTCGCAGTTGACCTCGATAAGGACACCTATCTTACCGCCTGTATGAATATACGCCTCGACAAGACCTTCGCCCGCCGAACGGGAGGCTTTCTTCGCGGCTTTCGCCGCCCCTTTTTTTCTGAGTATATCAACGGCCTTCTCGATATCCCACCCGGATTCCTTCAACGCTTCCCTGCATTCCACCATGCCGGCGGATGTCTTGAACCTCAGTTCCTTTACCGCTTCGATCTGGTCCATTAAATCAGCTCCTCTTTATTTATCAGCTCAAGCTGATATCGCCTTCGTTATTCTTCTCTTCCTCTTCCAACTTTTTGATGTCCGTGGTCCTTTCGGCCTCGGGCTTTTCCGATTTCTTCGCTTCGGTCTTCTCTACCCTGGGCGCCCTTTCGGGTTTTTTCTCCGCGGCAGGTTTATCTTTAACTTCTTCCTTCGGCTTTACCTGGGCCGCCGCCTGGGCAGGCTTCTCTTCGGCGGCAGGCGCGGGTTTTTCCTCGCGGACGGGCTCGGGCTGTACCTTTCTAACGGGGGCTGCCGTACCGTCGAACTCACTGCGGCCTTTGACCACAGCGTCCGTAAGCGCAGCCAGAATGTACCTTATCGACCTTATGGCGTCGTCGTTGGCCGGTATCGGGAACTGGACCATGCCCGGGTCACAGTTCGTGTCAAGGACGGCAACCACTGGTATACCCATCTTTCTCGCCTCAAGAACGGCTATCTTCTCGGCGTCGGAATCGATGACTATCATGGCATCAGGGACCTTCTTCATTTCCTTTATGCCGAAGAAGTTCTTATTCAGCTTGTCTTCTTCCCTTTCGAGCTTAACCCTTTCTTTTTTGGCAAGCTCAGTGTAAGTTTCACTCTGTTTGGTCTTTTCGATCTTTGTCAACCTGTCCACGCTCTTAAGTATGGTCTCGAAATTTGTAAGACACCCTCCCAGCCATCTTTCATCCACGTAAAACATGCCAGAACGCTGGGCCTCTTCCTTTATTATCTGCTTCGCCTGCTTTTTCGTGCCGACGAAGATGACCTTCTTTCCTTTTCTTGAAAGATCGTAAAGAAAATCGGTGGCTTTTTTCATTGCCGCTTCGGTCTTTTCGAGATCGATTATGCATATCCCGCTCTTGCGACCGAAGATATATTCTTTCATTTTAGGGTTCCACTTGCTGGCCTGATGCCCGAAATGGACCCCGTTCTCTAAAAGATCCTTGACTACTTGAGAGATGACAGGCATTTAAAACTCCTCCTAATTTTTTATCTTAACGCAACTATTCACTTACAAAAATTTTTTACGAAAAAATTTCAGTAGAAGGGATATTATATGTAAAAAGCCGGGAAATTCAAGCTTTTTTTTGGAAAAAAACCTATATAGACGCCGGGACTTCTGTACTGGCGAACTGAATATCGTAAAGCCTTTTATACAAAGGATTTCGGCGGATTAGTTCAGAGTGGGGCCCTATATCGGCTATTTGTCCTTTATCCATTACTACTATCCGGTCGGCATGAGTTATAGTGCTCAGCCGGTGCGCTATGGCTATAACTGTCCTCCCGGACATAAGATTGTTCAAAGCGTCCTGTACGAGTTTCTCGCTCTCGGAATCCAGGTGCGAAGTCGCCTCGTCAAGAATGAGGATAGGCGGATTTTTGTACACGGCCCTGGCGATCGCCAGCCTTTGTCTCTGCCCGCCGGATAACCTCACGCCTTTCTCCCCCACAACGGTATCGTAGCTGTACGGAAGATCTGTTATGAACTCATGCGCGTTTGCCGCGCAGGCGGCCTCGATCAGCCTTTCGTCATCGATATCGTCATGCCCGTAACAGAGATTGGCCCTGACGGTATCGTTGAAAAGGAACGTTTCCTGCGTCACTAGGCCTATCTTCTCCCTGAGAGACTTGAGAGAAAGCTCTTTAATGTTTATGCCGTCTATAAGAACAGTCCCCTCGTCAGGGTCATAGAACCTGTTTATCAAGTTCACGAGAGTGGTCTTCCCTGACCCGGAAGGCCCGACCAGCGCCACCACCTCACCTTTTCTTACCACGAGGTCTAAGCCGGAAAATATCTTGTTCTTTTCCGTATCCTTCAGATAGGAGAAATGCACATCGTTGAGCCTGATCTCATCCTTGAACGTTTCAAGCTCTTTCGGCTCCGATATCTCCTTGACCGAAACGGGAGCGTTCAAAATGGCGTATATCCTTTCCGTCGCCGCCAGCGCCTGCTGGTTAACGCCGTAAACGCCCGTAAGCCGCTTCACCGGCTTCATCATCGAAAAAATAGCGGCTAAAAAAGCCGAAAAAGCACCGGCAGAGAGCTTCCCCGTAACTATGCTTCCGCCGGCGACCCAGAGGATCACGGCCACGCATACCACGCCCGTCGCTTCGGTGAGCGGACTCACCAGCTTCATCCTGCTCACCGCCTGCATGGTCAGCTTATAGTACTTTTGGTTCAATGAGGCGAATTTTTTCTTCTCATAGTTCTGCATGTTGAAAGATTTGACAAGCTTTATCCCGCTTATCGTCTCTATGAGCATGTTCGTTATATCGGCTATCTTCTCCTGCGAGCGGTGGCTGATGTCTCTAAGCCTTTTTCCTATTTTCCTTACGGGAAAAAGTATGAGAGGAAATATGACCGACCCTATGACTATTATGCTCCACGGGATGCCGAAATATAACTTAACGCCTATCAAGGCAACGAAATAGACCAGAAGCTCTATTGGCTGGTAAAAAGTATCCGCGACCCCCGTCCCTATCGCGTCGCGTACGACGGCGGAGTCATAGGTGATCCTCGACATCAATATCCCTGTGGGGTTGGTATTGTAAAAGTCAAGGGATTGCGCGAGAAGTTTGGAGTATATCCTGTTCTTTATGTCCCTTACGACCTTTTCGCTGACGTTGGTCATCAAATAGCTCTGAAAAAAAACGAATACCCCTTTCAGGAGGAACACAACGACCACGGCCAGTGTCAGGACATGCAGGAGCTCCAGCCTGTCCATCGAATTAACTCTCCCGACCAGGTCCCTGAGTACATCGGGAGCGGTAACGTTGTCAGGGATCACCACTTTTTTGCCGGAAATGATTATATCGACAAGCGGTATTATCAGTCCTACGGGAGACGCCCCGAATAAGGACGAGCATAACATGCAAAATAGCGCCAAGAGGAATAACCCCGCATGAGGCTTAATAAAAGCTAGAAAATTGAGATAGTCCTTCATAATTATTTTACGTCAGGGGTGATTGTAACACATACGTCCCGGGATGTCGAGCCAAGAACTCGTGCACATAGTGTACCCCAACATACCATTGATGATATCTTTGCGCCAACGGTCTGGGCGTGAAAGAGCCGGGGTTTTTCTTACGGCACGTTGACTGTCCCAACAACCGGAGTAGCCTTGTGCGTGGACCTTGCGAATATAGCAATGCAGACCACATCCTGAACTAGAAGTTCGCAAGGTGCCGGTAGAAGGTTCCCATCTCATTCACGCCATAGCCGACGCCGTACACCCTGATTGACTAACCCGCTCGCATGATGATATAATCACGGGATATGGGAAAATTAAGGGTCGGAGTAGTAGGCGCAGGGCATCTCGGCGCTTTTCACGCGAAAATGTATTCTTCTCTCGAAAAATCGAGCGGGATGGTCTTTGCCGGAGTTTGTGACAAGAAAAAAACGAGGGCCAGAGATATTGCCAATAAATACACCACCCGTTTTTTTCACGATTACAGGAAAATGGTCGGCGAGGTCGATGCGGTGAGCATAGTCGTCCCGACGAGCCTCCATTACCAGGTGGCGAAATTCTTCCTCGAGTCGGGCGTGCACGTACTCATTGAAAAGCCCATC
Organism: Candidatus Omnitrophota bacterium; assembly: GCA_015231405.1. Lineage (GTDB taxonomy): Bacteria > Omnitrophota > Gorgyraeia > Tantalellales > Tantalellaceae > JADGBR01. The sequence goes on from JADGBR010000005.1 coordinate 37,301, forward strand.
ACCAAAACCCTCGAAGAGGCGGACGAACTTATTGAGATAGCCAGAAAAAGGGATCTCGTAATACAGGTCGGACATATCGAAAGGTTCAATTCGGCCGTCCTGGCCATAGAGCCGTATCTCGACAAGCCGAAATTCGTCGAGTGCCAGCGGCTGGGGTCGATAAAAAAGAAAGGCCGGATCAAGGACGTCGGGGTCGTCCTGGACCTCATGATTCACGATATAGACATTATCCTCAGCCTTATACAGTCCAAAGTGAAGTACATTGAGGCTTTCGGGCAAAGTACCGTTTCTGACCACGAGGACGTGGCTAACGTCAGGCTGACCTTCCAGAATAACGCCATAGCGGATATCACCGCGAGCCGCGTCACGAAAGAGGAAGTGCGTAAGCTCCGCATATTCCAGGAACATTCGTATATCCTCCTGGACTACATGCACCACGACGCGGTGCTCTACAAAACGACGGCGTTCGGGCTGGAAAAGATCAAGATACGCATACGCCGCAGGGACGCCCTCAAAGTGGAGCTCAAGTCTTTCATAAACTGCGTGAAGAACGGCAAAAAACCCATAGTTTCGGGCGTAGAAGGGCGCCAGGCGCTCAAGGTGGCGCTAGATATACTCGCAAGGATACACGGATCGTGATTCGTGGTTCGTGGATCGTGGTTCGTTGACGAGACATGAACACCTTAGGCTACGAACCCCGAATCACGAACCACGAACCACGATCGTATGCCAATGAAGCACTCTAAAAACATCTTCATCATCGCCGGCGAGCCTTCGGGGGATGTCCGGGGGGCCGAGCTTCTCGCTCAGCTCAAGCGTCTCCTTCCCGGATACAAGTTCTGGGGCATCGGCGGGGACAATATGCAGAGGGAAGGCTGCGAGCTCATCGAACATATCGGGAATTTTTCCGTTATCGGGGTATCGGAAGCCCTGAAAGGCCTGAAAAAGATATTCGCCCAGCTCGAGATGTGCAGATCTCTCGCCGCCGAAAGAGAGCCATCGGCTTCTATCCTCATCGACTATCCCGGGTTCAACCTCAAGCTCGCTAAATTATTCCGCGGTATGAATATCCCCGTGGTCTATTACATCATCCCGCAGGTCTGGGCGTGGGGAGAATGGCGCGTTAAGGACCTCGCGAGATACGCAGATAGACTTCTTGTTCTTTTCAAGTTCGAAAAAAATTTCCTCGCCGCGCGAGGCGTTGATTCCGCATTCGTCGGCCATCCCCTCGTAGAAAGCGTAAGCTCTTTTTCACAATTTCCCGCCTCCAAAAAAAAAGGGCTTGCAGTAGCTCTCCTTCCCGGATCGCGTAAAAGCGAGGTTACGAAACTATTGCCGATCCTCCTCGCCTCTTCGCGGATAATAAGCGAAAGGACGGGAAAAGATGTTTCTTTCATCCTCGCGGAGAATTCCAACGTCGACGCGAAGATCTATGACGGCATACTCTGGGGTTTCCCCGGAATGAATATTACACGCGTGAAAGACGACACTCTTAAAGCCCTGTCATTAGCCGATTACGCGGTCGTAGCCTCCGGAACGGCCACCCTCGAGACCGCCCTCATGCTTAAACCCTTTGTGATAGTCTACAAGTCGTCGCTCCTGACGGCCGTCATGGCGCGGCTTGTCCTCAGGTTCAATTACATCGGCCTCGCGAACGTGGTCGCTGGAAGGAAGATAATACCGGAGTACCTCGAATACCTGGCCCATCCGAAACTCATCGCCGGCGGGATACTCCGCCTCATGACGGACGACACGGCGAGGCTCAAAATGATAGAAGAGCTTAAAGGCCTTAAAGAAACGCTCGGCCCGCCGGGGGCGGCGGAAAGGGCGGCGAGGGAGGTTATGTCGGTTATCCTTGGCAACGTAGAACGTAAGACCTAAGACGTCCTACGTTAATTCTTGCTTTTTCCTGGCACTCAGCCGTTTTCTCGTGTATCTTTACTATTATCATGAAAGCCTTCATTGCCGGTCTTCTTATCGGGATCTTATTGGCCGCTGTCCTAGCCTTCTATTTAATTAAGTCGAGGGACATTCCGCTGGCTCTAGGCGAGCTACTCGACCAGGACGCGATACTCCTCGACAACGGGAAGGTACGCACGGGATTCGTGATCCTCGAGAACGACACGGACCTCGTATTACAGAACGGAGCGAACCACTATTCTTACCCGAAGAACAGGATAAAAACGGTGCGCAAAGATATCCTCTCGGTCTATTTAAGGGGTGAAAAATGATATCGTCCGATACCTCTGATAAGGCCCTTGTCAGGCTTTTCCTTAGAGTCCCTGTGAACATCCCGGCAAATGTCCTCGCCCCGGGGAAAGGACCTTCTATAGCGCCCGTAACGCTCGTCGACCTCTCCACGACCGGCGCCGCTTTCGTTACCGATGTTTCTCCCCAGATGTTCCCGGATTTTTTCGACCTGTCGTTCAGCCTTGGTCCCAAAAAAGCTCCCATCTTTATCAGCGCGGCAAAACGCGCCGTTACCACGCTCGGAGAGAAACACCGGATAGGCTCAGTCTTCAATACGAACGATAAAAAGCTGATAGACTCCATACACCGTTTCATATCGAAAATGATAGAGACCGGTCCCGCCGTGATAGCCCTGGACCTGGCTTCGGGACTCTTATTCGCTTTCTCCGCGCTATCCCTCGCCGTATCGGCCATGCTCGCTTATTACGCCGGAACTTCTTTCGGGGATGGCTCCGGCATATCACTCTCGAACGTGCCGGAGATAGTATTTGCCGCGGTGTGCGCCGTCTCTTCTTTCGTCGCCTTCACCATGCTAAGAGGCAGTACGCTTAGTGGCCTCTCCTCGAGAACGCTTTTGATCTTCCCGGCCCTCTCTTACGCGTTCTCATCATTTTATTTCACCGCGGCGCGGGTCAAATGGGCGATCTTGCCGGACTACCTGCGCGTTCTTTTCCTCTCGCATTTATCGGTATGTCTCGTCTCGGCCTTTTCACTCGTCGTTTTCGCGGTTCAACTCGCTAACATTAAACGGTTCACACGTATCATGGATGAGCACTTGTCGAAGACCCGGCCCGACGATATGGAGACGGATATTTCCGTCCAATAGAGACTGTGCACGGGTGCGCGGTTTGTTGTGATTTACACCGATCTCATAAACCGCAGGAACTTTTCGAAACGGTCGGCTTTTCCTCCGCCGGGGGAACGTTCTATTTTGGGGAGAATGGTGAAAACCATGAAACCCAGCTCGGGGTCGTTCGATATGTCGTCTATGCCAAGCTCTTCGAGGTTTATTCCCCTCTTTTCGAGCCCGGCCATGAAAGTATTGACATCTACGTTGAGGAGTTCCTTATTGAGCGATAGTGCCACTATTTCAGCCAGGGGATAATAATATCCGGGATAGAACGCCTTCTCTTTTTCGTTCTGGCGGATCATGACCGGTCTCACGTCGGCTCCCATCCCTCTATATGAAGAGGCATTCGAAGCGTCACCGGTATAGACAAAAATATAGTTACCCTCCATATCCTTTCCGGAAACACCGTTCTCGTCCAGTTTCACCTCTAGGTCCGCTTTATCCGTAAAAAATGTTAAAACGATATTATCGAGAAACCGGCGCATGTTCTTCTTTTCAACGTCTCCTCCCTCAAGTTTTACCACTGAATCTTTCCACTCGTTGACAATCTTCTCGAATCTCTCTTTATCAAATCCCTTTTCCGTGACGCCATCTTCGATGGCCACTATAAGCATTTTCTCCGAACCCACCCGGCGCGTGAACCTCATGAACGCGGACTGTAAGGACCAGGCCAGCTCCTCCTCCTTCCTGATATCGCCTACGCAATCGGCGACGAGGTCTTCTATCCCGGTTTTTTTTTCGGCGTTTTCCTTAGCCTCGGACACCGCCCGGTAAAGGGTTATTGCCGGTTGGCTCTCTTTGGCCATGCGCGGGGCTATGATAACCCCTTCCGGCATCTCGGCGCCTTCCTCATGGCCTGTATAAATTTTTATCAAGTCCACATCCCAGTCTATGCCGGCCGCACGGAGATCATCCCTTGTCAAAGCGAGCATGCTGCGGTCGTTTCCGGGATCCTTCGCCGTTCCGACCGAATCGGCGAGTATAACTACCCTTTTCAAACCGAACTGCTTTATCATACGCATGACGCTCGCGCCTTTTGTTATAGCTATGACGTCTACGCCTCCGGAGGAAGTCACGACTTCGACTGAAGAGGATATCTTCCCGGACCGTTTAAGTTCATCTATTACCACGCGTAGCCGCCGCGCCATATCGAACCTTTTGGGTTTCAGGTCGACCTCGTCTTCCAGATATATCGTAACCCCGCCTTTTTCAGCCTTTATCCTTATATGGTCGGCTCTTTTATTATCGATACTTTCTGCCATGATCGTCTCGAGTAAGGCTTTTTTAGCTGCTTTCCGGACTTCCTCTACGGCGCCGTCACCCCCGATCACGGACCTGACAAAACCCTCAATATCCCCGGTACGGCCGTCTTTCCTTAAAAGCCGGCCATCCGCGCCTGTATTAGTAAGGATCCGGTACGGCGTATCCGCGCCGATGGCGGACGCCCTCTCTATCCCTCCCATCCTTATCATGAAATCATCCCAGGGAAGACCCGTAACCGTAAAATTCAATACTCCGTTCATCGACATCCCCGCCCGCGCCTGTATCGTATCGTCCGACGCCACCCGATCGTCCCTGTCCCTGTCGACGCCATCAAAATCTGAGAATACCCCGTCCACACCCGCCAACCTTAGCGCATCGCCAAGAACTTCTTCATATGCCACGGCACGGATCCCGACCCCTTCACTTACAAGGCCCATGACCGCCCCGGCTATCTCTTCAAGCGGCAGGTTCCGGGCTCCCGGAACCGCCTCGAGCACTTTAGAAGGCATCTTTCCGGCCCCGGCGAACGGCCCGTCGGGATCGACTTTCTGGGTAATTATCTCCGCTCCGGCGGAAGCCGCCTTTTCGGCTCCCAATACCCCGTCATAGCCTAAGCCTGAAGTCTGTATGATGATTACCTTATCTCTGAAAAGTTCCGCCGCGGAAGAATACAACACATCTATCGCTCCGGCTTCCTCAAACTGATGGCAATCCGTTTCATCCCTGAATACCCGCGCGACCGTCCAGCCTTCGCTATCCCTCAGAACATAAACGAACTTCGCAATAACGGCCATACCTTTTTCGAGGATAATATCCTTTGTCCGGCTGTCGCCGAAATATTCATTATCAGCCAGAACAATGTTCCGTCCCGACTCACGAATGAAACGTGCGAAGTCCCCCCCGGCCAATTTTGCAAAATGGTCCAGATGCTCCGCCGCCACGACCGGAGGATGATCCGCGGGAAGCCTTTTAATTATCTCCTCAAGTGCTTGGTAACCGTACCGCGACCCGCCTATCGCTATTATGTTCCCGATTTCTCCGGTCTTTACGGTCGCGCTTTCCTGTTCGGCCGCGTTCATGGCCGGCGCTTCTTTTCCCTTCTTCATGACAAAAACGGCGCTCCCTTTGGCGTGGATCTTGAACTCAAGTTTTCCATCACGGATATTGTGCGCCAGACCGCTCACCCGGTCGGTGATCGACGCCCCGGCGTATCCCTCTCCCGGAAGAAAAGAGATATCCTGGTCGACCTCGCTCGTATTGAAGAAGATAAAAGCGTTCTCCCCTTTATACCTCCTCAGCATGACCACGAGCCTCCTCTCGTCATCGGCGGAAACTATCTCGAAAGAGCCGTATTTCAGAGACGGGGTTTCGTTGCGGAGGCGGGCCATCTTCCTGTAGTGTTCGCGGAGTTCGATGTCGGGTTTACCGGCGGCCGTTTCTTCCCAGAGCATGGGCCTGCGGCAACCGGGATCGTTATCTCCCGGAAGGCCTATCTCGTCGCCGTAGTAAATAACAGGCATACCGGGAGCGGTCAAAAGGTATGTGGCGAGCTGTTTTGAGACCTTTCTGGCCGCGTCGATCTCATCCGGGCCGGCCTCGAGCTTATAACTGCCGTCAAGGACCACTTGCCCGTTCTCGTATCCGGAATGATTACGGACCCTCGCGTAATCACCGTAAGCCATATGGTCAACTCTTTCCTTGGGCGGATTCGGTTCAAGACGCGCCGTCGCTATCCTCTCGGTGTCATGGGTGCCAAGCGAGTTAAAGATCGTATCCCTCAGACGGGCAGGATACAGCCCCGCGAGCCCCTCTATAGCCCTTACGAATGTGCTGGGCTTCAATCCGTCTATGAATAACCGCGCTGACGCCCACAGGAATGGATAGTTCATCGTGGAGTCAGAAGTTCCTTCGTTCATCTGTTCATAGGTATTACCCCAATCCGGTTCCGAAATAACAATGGCCTCCGGGTCGATCGCTTTCATCATGCCGTAAAGCTGCTTCCTGAATTTTGGGTGCAGCTGGCATTCGACGTCAAGCCTCCATCCGTCTATGCCACGAGCCGCTTTTCCGTCCACTGTCCCGGGGATCATCCATCTTTTCAGGATATTATTGACGTACTCCACATACCCGCGCGGATAATTCCCCTCGTTATCGCGTCTCAATTCGGGTAAAGCGTCGACATCTCCCCACCAGCCTTCCCATCCGAAACTACCGTCATCATTCCTCCACCACTTATACCAATCAAAAAACGGAGATGGTTCGCCTCTTTTCGTCTTCTCGATAATATCCTGTAACGCGAAAAATTGATTCCCTGTATGGTTGAACACCCCGTCCAGCACCACCTTTATCCCTTTCTCATGGGCTTCGCTTATGAGTCGCATGAAAAGTTTATCGGCGCTTGTCCATACCCACTTATTCGGGTCAAGCGGATCCTCTGTCTCGATAAGCCTCATATCCCCTTCGGGATCGGGCCCGAACCACGGGTCTATATGGTGCAATGTTTTCGCGTTATACTTATGGTGGGTGTCGGCCCAGAAAACCGGGTTGAAATAAATGAACCCTATACCCATATCTTTCAAATAATCAAGTTCATCTATGACTCCCTGAAGATCGCCGCCGTATTCCCTCGTCCAAAGAATAGAGTCCGGGTGTTGGCCATGGCTTTCGGCCCATTTTTTCTCAAAGTCGGTCAGCTCATACCACGGTTTGTCCCAGGATACGGGGCCGATGGAATAAATCCGGCCATGTCCCGCGGGTATCTTATCCCGGGGTTTATTATTACCAAGCGACTTCTTGAAACGATCCACCATGATCTGGTACCCGACCTCTCCCGCGAATTCACCGAACGGCGAACTCTCGAGCGCGGGTTCGGGCGCCGCGAGCGCGACCCGCGCGTCGATGACCGCCGGCCGGGCCGCGAGTTCGGACGGAACAGGCTTCGGAGGCTGTACGCCGCGGAGTTTGTTCAGATAATAGTGTATATCCGCCTTTATATATTTGACCCTGAACGGTTCGCCCGGTTCATAATGCCCCGCGGTTTTCCCGCCGGAAGCGTCGTCTCCGCCTGTCCAGAATATCCGGAAGATCGTGGCCCCTTCGGATAAAGGCGCCCCCCATCGGCCGTCGGGGAGCTCGCGTATAGCCGTATAATGGACATTCGCCCAGGACTTCTCGTCCGGAAGTAATGTGCCGGACCAGACGAAGCCTTTCGGAAGTTTTTCGGGGTTCGGCCCCGAAACGGCTATACCCGCGGGTATCCCTTCGTAGGCCCAGATCTGGTGGCCGTCGGTGAAGGGATCGTAATACTCCGTATCTTCGGGCGGGCATGCCTGCCTGCCGGCAAGGCAGGGGGCATCCGCCTTCGCCAAGGCTACGACGGACAGGTGGAGCTTGGGGCTTGGGGCTTGGGTTATCGTATCATCATCGGCTACGGACGCCACTTCCTTCAATTGAGAAAAAACAGTGAATGGGTTAATGGAAAGATCCTCCCGATAACGTTCGTAATATTCAAACCGAATAATCTCGTTGATATCGAACCCGCCGGCTAACAACCCTTCTGTCTCCGTACGCGTCTTATCGAAGTTTTTTTGCGCCCATTCCCAAATAGCGCTGGAAGAAAGGTCTATTCCTTCAAGTATCTCAAAATGAAGATGCGGACACGCTTCCGAAGCTATTTCCCCGATAATATCACCCTGTTTTACTTCTTCCCCGGAATTTAATTTTGAATATACATGGCGGTATAAACTAACCTTCCCCTTACCATGATCAATAACAACAGAATTAAAACTTGTCCCGGCTGATTTTTGTCCGATAAACACTCTCCCCGGTAAAACTGCCCTGACAGAGGTGCCTACTTTTACGGGGTTCGTCTCTCCTGCCTCATTTTGATATTCATAAAAATCTATCCCCTCATGGTCAGGCCATGAATCCTGATACGACGCCCCTTCCCGCCCTGATCTCCAGTTCCACCTGGACCCATACCCGGTTCCCTTGCGAAACACAAACCTCTTAAATCCCGGCAGGTCTTTTGTATCAATAGGCAATACCGGAACCCCATGCCCTTCAAGCTGTTCCGTAAACATCTCAATATCACCGAGCGTCGCTTGAGGGCCGGCGAAATTTGTGTTGAAGAAATTCTGCCATCCGGGAATGCCGTGATAGCGGTTCTCGCCTACGTTGACGATAATGTCTATCCCCTCGGTGCCTACGGCGTTCCCGTCGTTCCAGTACTCCCACAGCTGGTCGCCGTAAAGGGCGAGAAGTTCATGTTTATCCCGGCCGAGATGGTCGATAAGCCTGAGGAGCCCTTCGGATTTCTGGAGGCCCCAGCTCTCAAAAACGACCTTATAAGAATCGGACAGAACGTCGTAAATAAAAGCCTGTTTGCCGCCGCATAATATGACCGGGATATTGGAAAGTAAATGGAGCTTACCTCTTTCGGCAAAATAACCTCTCATTATCTCGTAAAACCTTTTATAGAACCACTCATTGTCCCCCTTGGTATTAAATACAAGCACCCCGCCTTTTTCCACATAACGCTCTACCGCGCCGAGCACCTCATCGTTCATATCCGCGCCAAATTTAAGCAATGTATCGTCAATATCGGCGGATATTACAGGGGTTTTACCCGAACCCATAATGCGAGCCAGCCTGTCTTTTAACGCCTGGGCCCTGTCAGCCGGTTCATACAGCCCCTCGCCGGCATACGCCCCCGTGACCGGATCGTTCTTAATGTCTATTTCGCTTATCCCTATCCTGTCCTTAGTGACATCGCCTTCGGGGATCCTGATATTACAGGCGAACTTAAGACGCCCGTCCATTTCCCTCGCGTAGAATATAAATTCGTCGCCTCTGGCGCCGAGCGGCGACAAGCCGAGCTTGATGTAATCGGTCCCTCCCAGTTTAACGACGAGACCCTCGTTCAGGGCGTATTCGAGCGGAGTTCTTTCATCGCCAATAGGGGGATAATGCGGACAAACCAGGCGGAGCGACCTGGCCAGTTCCGCTATTTTCCGGGCATTGTCGCCCTCCGCCAGGACTTTATGAACAGCGTTGATATCCATGGGAATATCCGACGGCATGCTGAGACCAGGATTACTCCCGGCCCCCAGGACTTTGACGCGGACATCTTCCACTTTAAGTGCCGGACTCCCGGCGGAAACGGTTCCCGTCTTGGCAGGTTCCGTCAATACGCCCCTTTCAGGCCAGATCTCGAATACATGAACCTCCCTGGGCGCAAGTTTATAATAGATGCTCCCTTCCGGACGACCGAGCGCGTCCCCTTTGGAAAACACATTGATCCCCGGCATAAATTTAATGACATCATACGAAGAACGGTCAAATAGCTCGAACTCTTTCCCCGGATCGATGCCCATAGTATGCAGCTCGACTGGCGTTATCCCTTCAATAGTGCTGTCCGACATGTTTCTTATACCGACGGCGTATCCGCCCCTGCCGTCCAATGGATAGCGGAAAACAGTGACTTTCTCATCCGCTGAAAGGATGACGATCTCTTTGGTGGTTAAAATATCCCGGAACACCCATGGCGATCTTATTGAAGAAACTTCCCTGATCAGTTCCGCCGTTCTATTGAACTCTTTATATCTTTCCAGGAATATTCCCTGTTGTTCTCCGGGTAAAAGCGCCCGGATAAATCTGGCGAGCGGTGGAACTGTCCTTTTGTCAGAAGGTATCAACTGTTTGACATCAGTGAACCTGGCCTCTCCGCTGGCCAGAGACCTGATAAGTCCGAGCGCCTGGAAACTCGTGACATCGCCCGGAAGGGTCAGGCGGATCCCGCGTTCTGTCACGATCAAACGAAAATTATGAAGACCGTATTCGTTCTGCGTCGCGCCGTCTTTATCCACCCAGTGGGCTAAAAGCTTGATATTATGTATCGCGGCCGTGATCTCGGCAAGCTGGCTGAATATCTCTTCTTCCACCCTTCGAACGGTGACGCCAAACCTCGCCGCTATCGCGGCTATGGCCTCCGGAGTAACATTGCTCAGACGTTTACCGTCTTCCTCATAATCGTATAGGACAAGACCGCGGTTCTTTATCTCGCTTTCCGGGAACTCTAGCGGTACTCCGTAAAGCTCATATGTGCCGGGCGTGAGGTATATCTTCTGTTTCCACGGGACGATATATCCTCTAAGCGGATATATCCCTCTTATCCTGTCTATTATGCCTGACCGTTTATCGCACGCGGTATCGAGCCTCGCCGGATTATCCCCGGGAATAAGGGCCTCGAAAGCGGAACCGATAGTTCCGTCGCCGTTCCTTGTGAATACTATATGCCGCCTGAACGATTCGCTGACGGGGGTCATGAAAAGATCTTTTCCGATACGGATATACAGCCCCTCTTCCAGCGCGAATTGAAGCGGCGGCCTCGTATCGTACCGCGTCAGGTCGTACGGACAAGCGTTCCGGCACAATGTAGCGGTCTTGAGGAAATCATAGATAGTCCCGTCATCCCCGAAAACGGCCTCCATCGCTTCATCTTTTGATGATATGTCTTTCGTTATATTCAAGCCCGACGAAGCGCTTATTTCAGCCAGTTTTGCCCTGATAATATCCTTATCATAAGCCCCTCCTTTGACCGGCTCACGGACCGCTCCGCCCTTGACCTTCATGGAAAGGTCGAGAGCGGAATTATCCCCTATGTACACAACATGATCTAGCCTCTCGAGCGCCAATAAGGCAAGCCGTCCCTCGTGAGATCCGGGAGTTCCGCCGTACGGGATAAGCTCCGCCCTCAACTTCTCCCCGAGGTCTCGGCTAAGTTTCCTGACGATCGCGTCTATCTCAATCCGCGCAGCGGCGTCCGGAAGACCCTGCATACCCCGGGTGATCTGGGCGGCAAGCGATACCATATCGCCCTCGCCGATAAAACGCTGGACGGTCAAGATATCCGTCCCTCCGCCTTCGGCCATACCTCCGGAGCCAGGGGTTTTATCACCGCTCAAGATGGGTATGGCATCTCTTGCGAGTTTCGCGAAATCCCTGTATTTTTCCGTTATTCTCTTCTTTCGTCCCCCGGCTGATGGAGTTGTCCCGGCAAGGCGTTTCAGCTCGTCCTCTATTCTTAGAGCGGCGGTGCGCCAGTCGTGGCCGTTCTTATGCGCCTCCACAACCAAGGCGATCAGTTCCCGAGCCGTCACGTTCTCATCCGAAGCTTTTCCATCAAGGTCCGCTAAATCGACTCCCGTAATGACGAATTCCGCGAGTGCTTTCTCGGCAGGCAATAATCTCGCGCCTCTCCCTCGAAGATTTTGCGCGAGTTCGTTTAAACCCCTTTCTATTTTACGACCCCTGGAGACCACCCCTAATAGCACATTGATAAAATCATCGTATAAAGCGTAATGCCCCGGGCAACCTTCCGCTATATTCCGCGCGGCACGGCACCGCCCCGGAGCGTCTTTTATCCCGGGAAGGACCCGCCGGCAAAGCGCCATGAACATCTTATCCTTATCAGGCATTTGTATCTCTTCTATCGAATAGTAAAGACGCATCGCCGTTCTCGACACGAAAGGATGCGCCTCCGACAAAATGCACTTCTTGAGCGCCCCGGCGAGCTTCATCGATGTTTCGGCCGGTATCAACATACTTTCAAGGCTGTAGGTGCTTTCCGGGAGTTCACCTATACCCCTCATCTGCCTCGTTTCGGCCAGATCCATAAATTTTTGTTCCAGCGCCTCGAGCGCGGCGAAACTTCGGGCATCGTCATTACTTGAAGCCAGATCATCAACGACATCGCCGATGGTTTTACCAATAAATAATTCATACTGGGTGTCCCCTCGCATAAACTCTTTCATAACGGCATAAGAATTCCAGCCATATCCCGTCAAAGCATCACGATACGCCTTTTTCCATATTACGCCGCGCCATTCCTTCCCAAAAAGTGATGGAGAAAAAGCGACGGATGAATCTTCCAATTTTGACAAAAGCGCTTCGGGTGCGCCGTTACTCAAAGACACGGCGAATTCCAACACAACCAGCAGTATACGGTCGAGATGTGTCCCTAGAGATTCCGTGTCAATGTAATCAGCCGCCCTTATAACTATCTCCCTCAACTCATCCCGGAATTTCTCGCCGATCAATTCCATGGCCGCGGATGCGTCCTCAACATTTATATGGGTATATTCCACACCATCCGAGTGCCCCAGATCTATTAGCTTTTCAGATTTAACGCCCCAAATGAACGACAGGAAAGAATAGATCGTTTCTGCCGCCGTGTTCCCGTCATACTTCTCCATTACCGCCTTTATCGTTGTTTCCGTATAAGCGTCGTATTTCCTTCTCAAAAGTTCCATCATCGCCATACAGAGGACATCTTCCATTTTTATTTCGCTGGCGACGACCCGTCCGAAAATCGCAGGCACCGCGAGAAGATCCGCCATTTCAGGGACATCGTTGATCAGCTTCGCGTAATAATCCCTTATGAGCTCCCTCAATTCCGGGTACTTTACGACCGCGGCGACGAACCGCCGGGTCGCTTCGTCCATCCTTCGACCGATATCGTTCTTTTCTCTTTCGGCCAGGAACTTCGCTTCAGCGTCTGAGGTGGGTTTATAAGCTTTAATATGCTCTTCAGCGTCAGGATACCTCGCTACGGCGGCTAACCATGAAAAGAACTCCGAATTGAGATTGTCACCCGGATAAGCTCTCAACGCGGACATGTAGGCGATAAAACTTTCTTTTAATTCTTTAGTCTCTTCACGCGCATCGTCGGACCCGTTCACGATCCGGGATATTTCCGCCACCGAAACGGATTCCGATGTATATCCCTCCGTTACGTCCATCCTCTCCCCTCGCGCCGTTATAGCGGCCTCTATAGCTTCATGGTAGACAATATGCCCGTTATCGACCGGCCTATAAACGAACGCGGCCATTGGATATCCCATGACCGCCGCGATAATAAGTTTATCCTTTAGCGTGAGGTAATGCCCGTCACCCTCTATTCCCTTCGTCCTCGACTCCAGCATCGAGAGCATCGCCATCATCTGCACCGGCGAAAAAGAGCACCCTAGGAATACGGCGCCTTCGCCACCATTAAAACCCGCCATCACATACCGCCATTCGCTGAAATCATCCACATATATAACGCGCCCCGAACCCTTGATGTCGCCGTTCAATATTGGGCTAAGGGCCCTCGTAAGGCGGACGAATTCACGATGTTTCTTGTCCCATTCCCGGGCCGCCTGGCCTTGACCCTCACCGTCCCCGGCCAGACGTTTCAATGTCAGTTCTATCGCTTCGGCCTTTCTTCTCCAATCCTCGCCGGCATCAAACGCGCGCTTTATACGGCTGATAAGCTCCTCTACCGGAACGCGCGGATCCGCGGCCGCACCAGTCTCATCCTCCATCATTAGCGGAGAGAACAACCCGGGCATAAGCGCGGCTAAAGTGTCGTATATTGCGTGTCCCCGTGTATTGACGTAATACCTCGCGAATCGGACGCTAGCGTAAGTTCCGCCCATAACTATCGCCAAACCCGCCCAATAGCCAAGAATAAAACCGAACGATGAAACGTATATCCCCGCCGATACTGTAAGCCCCATGGCCGCCCATACGCCGATAAGCGCGAGGGGCCTAGTCACCCTGTCTCGCAAATAACCCCATTTGGAATCTTTCCAGGCGGTATTCTTATGCTTTGGAAGAAAGCCAATGATCGCCAGGAGGTCTCTCCATTCACGTTTAGCTGTTTCAAGGGAATAGGCCCACTTTTCATTAAAAGTCATCGGCCGGAAAACAAGAGTCGGCATGACCAGTTGCTGTTTTCGTTCTATTAGGGACCCATCATCCCATATTTCATCGTCAATATTCATTTCCAATAGTTCCCGGAGCTTCATCCCTAGCGAAGCCGCTTCTCGTATGATCTTGTTCGTTATCCCGTAATTGTCTATTTTTCTCGCCTCAACGCCGCCCGATGCGATGATCACGTTCACACCCGGGAAAGTCCTCCTGATATCCCCGATAAGGCTTTCCCTCTTCGTAGCCATTATCGCCTTACCTCGAGGGGTTTCATCCAGCCAATCGCCGTATTTTCTGAGACGCTCCGGCTGTTCTTTCTCAGCGGCAAGATACTCGGAATAACTCGTTTCCAAATAACCGTAACCGAATTTTTCGAAACTGAACGCGAGGATGGCGTTCTTATATTCCCGCTCGGGGACATTTCTGATCGTCGTATTATATATCCTCGAGCGTTCAAGATTCCCGTTGATGATCAGGTTCGCCGTTACAAGATCGGTCTTTTGGGGAAAATCCTTATCGGACCTTCTCGTCCCGAGTTCCCGCGTGTCTACCGCCTGCGGATCGTTCTCAATACATACAACATCACTGGCCCCAAGAAGAAAAGCCGCGTTACCGATAACGGCATTGCGGCTGAACGCGTCAATAAATGTATGCCCTTCGATATTCTTTCGCTCGGCCTGCATCGCTATCAGCTGCCCTATGGTCGAATCGAGATAATAGGACCTGCCGCTAATGTACTTACCCGCCTTATAAGGGAACCACCCATAATGCCCTTCCGGGGCTATTTCCTCATACAGCTTGACGACATTTCGATACTTCGAGAGAAGAAGGTCCACGAGCGGTTCTCTACTCCCGGATCTGGCCGCGGCGTTCAATACAAACATGTCCCCGGCCCTGAAATAGACAGGCCCTTCGGCTCTAGTCGTTCCACTGCATCTGGTAAAAGCGTACCTCTCCCCGTTATACAGCACCGACCCGCGTTCGGTCTCCCAATTTTTAAGCCCGAATATCAAGTTCAAAGCCAGCTCGAACTCTTCGGCGGTCGGCATTTTCCCGTCCCCTGTGATGCCGTTCACATAAGCCTCAACTTCCCGATCAATGACCGCCGGGTCGATCACGACCGGCGGCATAACGGGCTTGGCGGCCATCGCTTTACATCCTTCCGAAAGGAGGCTTAAGAGCCAAGGATAAGCTTTCTCGATACCATCCAGAAGACTAGCGCTCCATCCGGTTCCTCCGAACAACACCCGTCCCAATTCGTCAAAACTGAGCTCGATCGACCCCGCGTTTACAGGCCTCGTAAATTCGCCATGAAAAAGGTACGGGGCTAGTTCAATATCGTAACGGAGCGGTGTCCCCGGAATATGATCCGCGTCTAAAGAGTCCGCCAACATGAGCTGGACCACGTATCCCGGACCATTCTCACCCCTGTCTTCGGGGTACCACATCCATGAGATCTCGGTCATCACTTTTTGTTTACCGTCATATTTGACCGAACCCGGTAATTTTTCTGAGTCCCAGCCTGTCTGGCCGGAGGCTTTCCCGGTCATAGCCGCATTAGCGCCCGGAATTGACACCCCCGTATCGAGCTGATCAAGAATGTATCCTCCGCCGGTTGGCAAGGGACCGTCCTGGTGTTCAATGCCGTATACTTTATGAAAAAAGGGGATGGCTGAGCTCCTCTTTATTTTTCCCGGGATATATCCCGCCAGGCTATTTTTTCCAAGATATGAGCTCATAATTACCCAGGCCATCAGGAACCCGATAGCCCCGATACCCATGACCAGTAAGTAAGTATTCGGGACCATTAATAGAGCGAGAGCCGGTATCGCGGCGGGTTTAAGTTTTCGAAGGACCCGGACGGCACTGTCGGGGTCGTCCCTCATCCTCATGATAAGCCCTGCCGCCGGGAATGCGGTGAGTATGAACCCTATTCCTATGGCGGCCTTTTCGAACAATTCGGGTGAATAGTTGTAAGAAAGCGACAGCGCTACCGTCAGGATAACCGTAAGTACGATGCCGTTCAGAAGATCGAGACGCGTTACACCCCCGCGACGGAATGAGCCTCCGGTCCGGATGACAGGCGGCTTTTCTCTTTTTTCGGAAGCCAGCCATTTTTTCAACTGGATAACTGCCAATACGAACGATCCCAGCTCGACCGCCGTAACGACAGCGTTGATGAAGAACCCCCTAAGCGACATGCCGTATCCGTGCCGGTTTTTTTTGTGTTTAGCTCTCGCTGAACGGTCGGCGAGTTTTTTCAGCCATACCATGAAGACCATACCGATCATCATGGGACCGATAACTGGTCCTCTCGCGTTTCTAGCTTCGCCGGGTATCGGTGCCGTTTTCTCGATCGCCGAGAGTATACGGCCAGGCAGGCTTTTCGTTTTCTCTTCGGTCGTTTCGCATACCGCGCAATTCCGTTTCCTTCGATCGCTCGTAAAAATTCCCCAGTTCTGCTCGGGTAGGCCGGAATATCCCATATATCCGCCCACGCCGGTCTTCCTGGCAAAAGCGATATCCCTTGCCGCCCGGTCCCCGGTATGACCTGCCGCGGGAGCGGTATTTTTAAAATGATCGTCTCCTTCGGCGATATTCATCAACCCTAGATATTTCATCGAGTCATCGTATCTGCCGGAGACCATTTTATTGAAATATTTCGGATCGAATTGACCGTGGGTCATATCTATAAAAACGGCTTTTTTTCCGCCAAGCCAGACCACGGTAACAACATGCCCTGTCCCTTTTTTCCGGCTCTCCGGAAGCTCTCCTGTCCCGGGCCTTAAAACCATCTCCATCTCTACCCTGTTCGGAGATACTCCGTCCATGGCTAAACCCAGGCGCCCGGCAAGCACATGCGCCATGGTATATGCCCCGCCCTCGCAAGAACCCGGATCAGCAGGATAAATCTTCCTAAAGGCCTCAAAAAACACAGGCGCTATTTTTTCGCATTCATCCAGCACCCTTTCGGCATCGATTACGCCGGGATCAACGTTCTTTCTTTTTGGGCGCGGCGCCTCGCTTGTCTTACCGCCGCGCTGGATCCATAGAACCGCGCCCGCGATGAGCGCTATAGATACTTGCGGCAAGTAGTTTGCCATGGCTGAACATATCACCGCCGGTCCTCCGGGAACTACCATACAAAAAGCCGATATCGCTGACGACAGAACTATGATCCCAAGCATGATCAACGTGGGCCCGATCACAGGACTTCTGCTAGAGGCAACGGTATTCTCTACATTCCCCGGCTTGAAAACGGCGACAATACGATCCCTTTCCGGCCCAAGATCCTTTTTACTTATGACAAGAACCCGGTCCTTGTATTCCGGTTCGATTTCTCCGTATACGAGATCGATGCAGATATCATCGTCTATCTTTACCATATAACGGCCATGCCTATTGCCCCCAAGGTCCTTCACATCAGCTCTCGCCAGGGCGACAACATGTCCGGGAAAGGTGTTCGCCAGGACAGTAGCCAGATTATAGTTAGCCTCATAATTCAGCTCGTCATATGGGGGGAGCGGATATAAGGTCTCCGGCGCATACAGGGCTTCCGACAGCTCTTCCAGGACTTCGCTAAATACCCACTCTGAGCCTGAATTGAGCGCCGAGCTCAGTTCTTCGATATCAATATCGTCTTTATGGACCTTCCTCAGTAAACCACCGAGCATCCCCCTTAACCTGATCCGGCCCAATAAGACATCCTGGTCCTTCGAGAAGAACGCCTCTCGCTCAGATTTGGAATGAGCCAGCCATTCGACATCTGCCTCCGGCCGATCGACCAGCTTGTCCGTATCCGCTACCCTGAACACAAGCGTCGGATATATGTTGATATGTTCCCAGCCGTGTTTCGCATAGCTGTAACCCCACCCGTGCCGGATATCTACCATCCCTTCGGCTTTCATCCCCAGGGTGAACGCGTCGTGGATAAGTTTCCTGGTCTCGCCGATATCACCCAGACTATCCGGCTCGCTGCCGCCGCTCGCTATGATCCACCTTATGCCGGAGAATTTTTCCCTGATATCTTTTATCAGGCTTTCCCTTTTCGAAGCCAACAGCCCTTTCCCACGCTCTGATTCCGGCACCCAATCACCAAAGAAAAATTTTGGGTCACTTCTCATCGCTTCAACGATCTCGGTAGTGCTCGCGTCGTAATATCCCATGGCGAAATGACGCAGACTGTACGACAGTACGGCTTCGTTAAATGTCTCCTCCGTGATATGACGGACACTCGCGTAATAGACCCTTGCCTTATTACCGTTTCCGTTAAGCGCGAGGTTGAGACCGATAAGGTCCATTGTTGCCGGGAGGACCGTACTATCCGCAGGCGATGAGACATTTTTTGTATCTATATCCTGCCGGTCGTTCTCGATAACGACAACGTCCTTCGCGCCCAGTAATAGTGCCGCGTTGGCCATGATACCGTTACGGGATAAAGCGTCGATGTAAGTGCGGCCCCGAATGATCTCCCTATTGGCCTGTAAGGCTATAAGCTGGCCGACGGCGCCCGCCAGGTAATAATAACCCTCGGGGGTACGGGGGTGATAAGTATACGGCCACCATCCGCCTTCACCGTACTTAGTCGCCTCTTCAAACATCCTTATGGCATAAGGATACCTGGCCAGGAGACGGTCCAACAGTTCTTTGCGCCTCATCCCGGGCATCTTCCCGCCCGAACCCTTTCCCATCGCTTTTTCGTTTTCATCCCATGGTTTAAGCCCGTAATTAACGGCAAAGATCTCCCCGGCCCTGAAATATACCGGACCCTTATTATTGTTCTCGGACTGGAACATGGTATACGGATATTCTTCTTCCAGATAACGCGCGGTCCCCCGCGTTATCTGATCTTCTTCGACGCCGAATATTACAAGAAGTGCATTCTCGAACTCATCCGGCGTTATCGAGTGTCCCGGAGCAAGATATCCCTCCACTTCCTTTTCACCTTCGGACATATCCGGAAAAAGCTTGTTGACGATCTCCTCTGCCGTTTTCCGTTCGACCTTTGTCAGGTCGAAGAAAGAGTACCACCCTTTTTTGGGCCTTGTCCCCTCTAGCGCCGTGATCAGGTCTTCCCTCGTAAGCCCTATTTTACCCAGATCCGTCTCTACTCCGGCATTCCTGGCTATAGCGAAAAGATCTTCCGGCTGTATGACGTCGGAACGCATCCTGGTGTAAATATAAGACATGATGAGCGTCGTGATACCGATCATCTCGCCGTGAAGGATCTTCCTGCCTCTGGTCAATTTTTCCAGGGTCTCAGCGAGAATATGCTCTGATCCTGTCCTGGGCCTCTCGGACCCGAATTCCGTTATTAACGCAGCGCTCCTCGCGTTCAGGTACGTTATGGCTTTTAGCCCTTCCTTGCCGCCGGAACGTATGGCCGGAGCGGATTTCACAAGGTCACGCAATAATTCCTCGGTTTTACGCCTTACCGCCTCATCCTCCCTTTCTCCCTCCGACAGAGCAAGTCTCCAGTCGTTAAGCGCGACCCAGCCGGACATGAGCCCCCCTGCCCCGGCCGTATTGCCTCTCGGGTTCAACGATATGAAATCAGGATCAACAACGACTTTACGCGGCGCGTATGTTGCGGCGCTGTACAGGGTATAATTGCCTCCGTCACGGTCTTCGTCACGGATAATGGCGTTTCCCGTAAATGGGGCGTTTGTCGATAACGCGCTCGGAATGATGACAACATCGGCGGAGAATT
The DNA here is from genome assembly GCA_015231405.1 of Candidatus Omnitrophota bacterium. GTDB lineage: Bacteria > Omnitrophota > Gorgyraeia > Tantalellales > Tantalellaceae > JADGBR01. The sequence continues at coordinate 57,127 of JADGBR010000005.1, forward strand.
TTTTTCCTATCAGTTTCGCCCAATCCGTAACTGAACCGAGCCCTATCCCGACGACCAGTTCCGGATAATTGTGCCCGGATCCTTCCGTTCCGGGATAAGATCCTTTCGCTATCTCCTCGGCTTTATCAAAATAGCTCCCTTCCCCGAACCTCTCCTTATCGATATGCCTGAAATTCACGTCTTCGACATCCATGGCTCGCGAAAGCAACTCATCCTTACCGGGAAAGACCCATTTTTCCATCTGTGCGCGGACAAGCGGCGAGGTCACGACAATGAACCTCTTTTCACTACCGCCACGGAGCAGTCCTTTTAAATATTTTTCGGCGGCATTTGCGCCTGTTTCAACTTCAGGGGCGTACATTTCTTTCTCGCCCGGGTAACGCCTTCTCCTCGCCTCAGCCTTAACGTCGTCATAAGGTTTAAGGAGTTCTTCATACCTCGCCGCCATCCGCTCCCGGCGCGTATCACGGGTGGCGTTGCCCGGGGCATACCCTTCACCGCTCGTCAAGCCCTTCTCACTCAGTTCATTTTTAATACCCATTATTTCCGCGTTACCTTCTGTATGACCGGCGGCATAAGCCGCTTCGACCCTTAGATTAAAAGCGTCATCGGTGCTGCCTGCCAGGGACATCGCCTCATGCACAATGGCGGCCCCCCTTCTATCATCGCGGCAGCTCGCCGAGATATTTATCCCGTATGTCGCGCTCGCGTGAGCGTCGAATAGCGGCGGCAGGCCATGATCCGCCTCAAGGACATTGACCTTCCCCTCCTCGATATACCCCAGGAGTATTCCCCAGATATCCGCCCTTCCAAGCACATCGGTAAAAAAGTCTTTTATCTTCGACAGCGTCTCCCGGTCGTCGTACCTGAAATGGCGTTTGCCGGCAGCTTCGGCCCCGGCGGCGTAAAACCCGGCTATATACTCATCGATAAGGATATCGTGCAGTTCCAATTTAACGCGGTGATCTATCCCCGGGGCTGAAAGAACTGAACGGTAAGCATCAGACTCTTTGATGTTGTTCTTTCCGAGAATAGCCTTTACCCTTTCGACCTGGTCATCCGAATACATCGGTTCTTCACAACGGCCATCCCGTCCTTCTCTCATGAGATCACGGAAGGTCACAAGATGCGCGCATTCCCTGAATTTAGCAAGATCTCGTTCCTTCTGGGCCTCACCGGCCAGGGACGTATCAACTTCCGCGTATTCCGTGGCCGACAGGAACTCCGTCACCGCGTCAGACGTGCCGGCATACCCCAGCCCCACACCATCCTGCTCATCATCGCCGCTATTAAATACACCTATCAGTTTTCCTCGGACATACACGGGAACGCCGCATGAACCCCACCTGTTGCAGGCTGGGTTATAAATGATAATGGTTTCATGCCTATCCCCAACCCATCTGGTTATTTCGGCTTCAGTGTCTACGGCCCTGATCGTCTTGGCCGCCCGGGCTATGTCCCTGGCTGCTTCTTCGTATTCGGCTAATACGACTACCGCGTCACCCCGTTCGGTCTCTCCTGGTTCGCTCGTATAAGGCAGCTCGTCAGTACCGGCTATCGGCAAAATGTCAAAATGCCTGATGGGGTTTTCCGGGTATAATTTTATCAAGCTTAGGTCTTTATTTTTACTATGAACATATTTTACGATCTCACCGCAGATCTCTCTGCCATGGAATGAAGCTTTGACCTTCTGCCCGACCTTGGCGCCGTGGCCTACGGAAAGGACATAGACCTCCTGCCTGTGCTCTATTTCGACGGTAGCTAGTATGGTCCCCTGATACACCTCGGGTGACTCAAGCTCATGATCCTCAAGCGTTATTAACCTCTCCAGCATTTCGTCGCGCGTGATACCGCCCTCGAACGTTTCTGACGTCTCTTCAGCCTCTTCCGGGTCAGCCGTTTTTTCCAAAGCCTCGAGTATCCCCTCCATGAACCCCAGGATCTCGAGATCCCGGTTGATCCTGTCTCTTTCATCCATCATGTTCCATGGGACCTTCTTCATGTTCTCAAGCACCCAGCGAACACCCGATAGAGACTCGATCCCTTCCAAAAGATACGACGAATACGGCAGGATATCACCCATATAGTTCTGATGGCCCGAATGGAATCCCAGACTCCACCGGCTGGCATAGCCAAGATCCTTATACCCATTCAGAAAGCCTTTGATCCCGAGTTTCGGCTGGGTGATGGTCTTCAGTGTCACACCCCATTCCATGAACTGCCACCAGAACTGGTCCTCCTTCCTGTCCAGAACTTCGAGTATATGCCCGGCCTCGTGCATCCAGTCTTTTTTCTCCTCTAGAAGTCTACGGGCTTTTCTCTTCCCGTCCGCGTAGGCTGAAAAATTCTGCGGCGGGTCCTCGTCCATATTGAGTAGGACAAACTCGCCCGAATCCATGCTGTGGCTTATGAACTTGTCGGTTCCTACCCTGCCGAATTTCTTCGTGAAGTAATTCCAGGAGTCCCCATGGAGCGGGGTTATCTTTATGGAATCGCCTTCCCTGTAAGGCCGCGAGTTCCCTATAGTATTGTGGTTTGAAAAATTATAACTATTCCAGAGGTCACGCGGCATCGCTATCCCTATACCGCCCTCCGCCAGGGCGTATTTATGCATTTCTTTGAGAAAATTCAAGATGAGTTCTTCGCCGTCAAATACTGGCGACTCTATGGTGTCTACCGTCAGCACTTTTTCACCTTTATCGTTCTTTCCCCACACGAGCCCTATCCATCCCACAAGCTGGCCCTTACGGTAGACAAAATATCCCAGGGCGTCTTCCTGGTAAGCACGCATAAAACCAAGGCCCTTATCCATATCGAAAGAACAGTCATCTATGCCTGCCCGGCCCTGGAACGTTCCGAGGAACCCGACCGGGATGAGATCGAAAGTGTGCTTCACGACGGTATCGACGAATTTCGCTTTTTCATATTCTTTGTAGAACACTTCCGAAAGGGCGAGCAGTTCAGCTTTTACCTCGGCGCCTCCGCCAAGCCCATTTCCTAGTGTTTCCAACGCATCCCGGGCATTATCCTCATAAAGGACTTTCAGATACTGCATTTTTTCGGATATATCCTCTCCCTGGCCCCGGGTTATCATGTCAAGAATTCCTGGCCTTTCCAGTACCGCCGCGATCACTACATCCCGCATAACAACTAGGCATTTATCTTTAAGCGCCGGGTCCACGATACGCCTCGCCGCAAGCTCGTACGCAGCGCGGTAGACGAATTCCTTGTTCGCCATTAGCTCTTCACGCATATCTTCCTCTGAACGGCTTTTCATCGCTTCCGTAACATATGCCCTTTTGCCATCACCCTGTATTTTCCCAGCCTCCTCATACTTGAACAGGTAGTACAGATTCCTCACGGATAGTCTTTTATGCCCGGGGAAATATTCCGAGAGTATGGACAGGTCATCCACTTTCCTTTTTAAGTCCATGAGCCGAGAGACATGCGTCTCTATGGTCCGGGAAGAAACTTCGCTAGTGTTCAGCTCCCTGACGCCGGACGCGCCGACTTCGAGCGGCTTAAGCTTATTGCGTTTATTGAATATGTCTTTAAAATTCGAGCCATCAGGCGCGCCGTACGTGATATCCCTTACCGGAGCCATATGCGTGTCGTATTCGCCCTTCGTCATCGACACCCCGGCCAGCTTCGCCCCGAGATAAGCGTAAAAATTATCGCTGTCGTTCTTAATATCAAAACCGTCGTTCATTGCCTTCCACGCTTTTGCTTCAAGGCCGCGAAGATATTCGTCCGCGGACGCATATTCGAGACATTTCTCCATTAATATCCTGTCATCCATGGGTAACCCGTGTTTAATGAAGAATTTTACGACCTTCGCCCCGGCATCGCCGAAACTGAAACCCTCCGCCCCTATGACGCGAGCCATAAGCCGGCCGTTCCCCCTATAGCTGAAGTCCTTTTCGTATTCATATTCCGGAGCGAGGAGGTGCAGGGGGCGCTTACCCTTTTCAAGGAGGTCAGCGCAGAGTTCCGAAAGCGAGTCATAGAAATCGCCCCTATTCGGATGCTCGCCGCGCATATTCTCGAGCGCCTTGTAAAACGACCCGACCCGCTCTGGGAGGCCTTGCTCGATAAGCGCCTTGTTCATGGAAAATAGCCCGCTTATCCAGGCAGACTCTTTTAACCTGATCTTGTAATTCTCGGCCATCCACCCCCGATATTTGGCATCCTCCGTCTCGAGGTTTTTTTCGAACCATGAAAAGTATTCCGCGCTTTCGGCTTTGCCGGTCACCCTTATCTTTTCGGCCTGGCACCTTGCGAGTTCCAGAACGGCTGTGATCATTATTTCGGGGTTTTCGTGCAGGGAGAGCCCTTTCAATTCTTCGTCGTAGACCGTCCTTTCCCCGGCCCTTATATGCGCCCTGTCTATCATCCCGGCCGCCTTTATTGCCCAATTGGCTATGTGGACGACCCGAGACGTCATGTATGCTGCCAGTTTTATATAGATCTCGTCCTTGTTCCTGCCGTTCTGTATTAGCGCCGAGTTTACCGCGGCGAACATGATAAAAAGCTTTTCGAGGTGCGCGAGCGAGTCGTCATCGGCTTTTTCCACATGTTTACGTACCATTTCAGCGAAACGCGGCCCGATATTCCTTGAATATACCGGTTCACCTCCTTTATTGACGCTCTCGATATCCATTTTCATCATAGCCGGTATTACCTCGGCCATCTCGTCGGGCCTCATCATTTGAAGATCTTCGCTCGCAGCAAGAAGCCTGGCCTCGATCTTTTTGGGAGCAAGCTCAGCCAGCGCCTTCAGGACTTCGGACGCGGGAGCTTTCGGATGATCGGCAAGAGTTACGAGCGCTTCTATAAAACGCGCCTTACCAGCGGTCTTTTTATCCTTCGCTTTCAATATAGCTTTGACGGCGCTTTCATTAAGTTCGTTCCCTCGCCGATGCTCGGGGTTATCACTTATCTCCGCGTTGACGCTTGCGAGTAAAATATCCGGGAGCATCAGTTTCTCCGATACCTCATTAATTATCCCGATAGCCTCGACTGCAAGTTCCCTTACCCAAGCTCCGTCACCGCCACGGCCTTCGCCCCCCGCATAAGCCCATTTATAAAGATCAAGAGACAACGGCTCACGGCCGTTCTCTATCAGCTTCGCGTCTATTTCGGCGAGCACCTTGAATATTTCGTTGAAACAATAATACCCCTCGAAGAATTTGTCCGGATTATACAGATCCCTGATATATTCCCCGACCATCTTCTGCATTTCTATAACGCCAACCGGATCGCGTTCCGTCTCGATCAAGGCATAGTTTATTTTTTTAAGTGTCTCAATGGCCATCGATCTCACCGTATCAACGTCCGTTAGCTTTTCCACAAAAATATCGAGAGACACATCCTCTTTTTTTCTTATGAGCGCCGCTACCATAAGGCCGAGGTCCCTTACTCCGTTAAAACGCACATCGCTGGAAGGATCGTAAAGATTAAGCCATTTTTTGTATAAAGTCTCTCTAACTCCAGAAATGAGACGGGGCATAGCACCGTTATCCGCTTCAAGAGGCTCGGACAGTGATACTGCATCACCCGATACGGGCGCTCCGACACTTTTCCCTTTGGGCCGTATGGTAATATTTTCGCCGTTAGGGCTAATGACCACCTCGTGCCACCTGAGCGGATCTCTATGTTCAACGTCCAGTTTTGAGTAGATCGCAATGGGTATTACGAGGGAATCATCAGTGTCATATCTCTTTGCATCCCAATGAAAACCAACCACTTCGGATCTATTTGGAGCGATCTCAGGGTCGAACCCTTTCCGCCCTGCGAGCCCTTCCAATTTCCTGCCATCCATGAATTCAAGTATCTTACCGACGACGAAAACATAGCTTTCCTCGCTGGGATCGTCGAAATTAGTCCAAACGGCAAGGGAATTTACCTCATTCCTATTTTTCAACACCCCCGGATCCGCCCAAACAATATCCTCAGCCACGAAAGTGACGAGTACTATTGAGGATATGATCTTAACTATAAGTTTTTTCATCATTTTTAGGAAGCTGTTAAAAGCATCTTGCTGCTTACTTTATTATTAGTTTACATATTATACTAATAAAGGCTTTAATTTACAACTTTATTGTATCTTAACAAGTTTGAGCAACCCTTTGATTGTAAAATGATGTAATAGTTCAGTTGTGGGAGCGATAAAGGTACCCCGACGTCATTGCGGGAAGGCCCGCAGGCCGACGAAGCAATCCCTACAAAAATATCCTAATACTTGCGAATTGAAATATCTATGATATACTCCGAGCAAAAAGATAGCATATCTTTTGACCGGTTGTAAGGACTGTAATCAATATGAAAAAGAGCTGAAGGAGTTAAAAGACCGGTATGCATTAATGGAGTATGAGCTAAAAAGCCTTAAATCAGAATTTTTCAAAAGGTCCCGCAAGAAAAAAGAGATTGATAAAGATCAGCCAAAGCCCCCGCCCAAAAAGTCCGGGAACGACGAAAAAAGATTAATCGAATAGTCGAAGTGCGTCCTTCAAAATGTCCCTACTGTGGAGGTACGGATATTACTGAACGCCAAGACACTAAAGATCATTATCAAAAAGACATTATTTTGCCTGAAGCGCAAGCCACCTTGTTCCGGAAACACAGATATTACTGCAATAGCTGCAGAAAGACGGTTATGGGAAAAGATGCCGATGAAATACCCAAAAGCAAAATAGGTCCGGTAGCCAAATCGTGGGCGACATTCCTAAAATACGGGATCAAGATATCGGATAGGGACGTCGCGAATATCCTTAAGATGCTAAGTTTAAAGGTAGTTCCCTCGTCGATAGTCGGGTTCAGAGCTCAACTGAAGAAAGAGGCTTTGCCGATATACGAATTGTTAATAGCCTCATTGAAACGCGGCAAATTCATACATTTCGATGAAACCGGCGCAAAGATAAATGGAGAGGATGCGTGGTGTTGGAAGGCATCGAACAAGACGGTATGTATAACGCATACTGACCGGAGCCGAGGGCAAAGAGTCGTGGAAGAGATCCTTGGTCCGGAGTATGATGGCGTGCTGATAAGCGACTTTTTATCGGCGTATAACAAGATCAAAACGAAGGCCAAGCAGAAGTGTCTTGTACATATTCTCAGGGATCTCAAGAAAGTGCTTGAATACTGGCGGGAAGAGGACGATGAGGTCATTAGGTATTGCGGTAGATTGAAAAGCATATTTGAGAACGCTATTAAGCTGTATAAGGAATATCTGGACAAGAAGTGGGATAGAAAGTATTACACCAGGCGCAGGCTGATAACCGAGAGTCTTAAAGATTTCGCGTTCCCGAACCCGGATAAGAAAATATTAAATAGATTCGCTAAAAGACTGGAAAAACACAATGTTAAGAAACTGGTTTATTATGAAATAGCGGACAGCATCGAAGACGCGATTGAGAGAGAAAAACAGATCAAAGCCGGTTCCCGCAAGAAGAAGATAGCTCTTATTGAATCGATGAACCCTACCTATAAAGACCTGTATTTTGAAATTTAGGTTATTTGTTGAGATCGCTTCGTCGCTTCGCTCCTCGCGATGACGGTGTTGCGTTCCATAACTGAACTATTACAAGAAAAGACAGGATTCACATTTCAAGGGTTGACACAAAGACTTTTTTATATTTACAGGACCACTATGGATAGGGAATTGGCGTCGGCCAACTGTACTGCGGCTTGTTTTTGTAGGAAGAACATCTTGCCGGACTCGATCGCCAGGCATTTAAATTTATTGTCGATGAGCCGGGTTATAGTTTCCATCCCTATGGTGGGGACGTCCCATCTCATGTCCTGCTGCGGCCGGCCGGCCTTGATCATCACGCAACCGGCCCCGGCTATTTTTCCGGCCCTCTCGATAACTGCGTTAGTGCCCTCGGCGGCTTCGACTCCTATGACTACGCCGTCCCGGACTATCACGGTCTGCCCTATATCGTGGCCGGCTATTTCTTTGGCGATACGGAACCCGTAGGCAATATCCTTGTCCATCGTCCCTGAGGGGTTGACATTGCCGAGAACCCCGGGCACCGGGATAAGATGCCCCAAATACTCCGAAGGGTCTACGACTTGTACCCCTACCTTTTTAAGTTTTTCCGTAACCTCGCGAAGTATCGAATAATCCCTTTTATTTACGGATCTTGCGAGTATCTCACCGGACTCTTCGTCATATTTTCCATGGCTGCCGTATATCAACCCGCGGGATATGGCTCCAAGGAGAGCTATATGCCTGAGCTGCTCCTTGAGCATGAAAAACATCACCTTAGCGAACTCGCCGAAGTTGAGCCAGTAGACCTTGTCTGCTTCCTTCTCGATGTCCGGCGAGGTCACCCCGTTGACGGCAAAAACCGGTACCTGTATGCCGCGGCTTTTAACAGCACGTATAAACTCAAGCGGCAACTCACCCGCCCCCGCAGCTAATCCTATTTTTTTTATTTCCATATTCCTTCGTTGTTCGTTGCCGGTTGTTTGTTGCCGGTTAACAGGCACCGGGCAACTGACAACCGACCACAAACTTGTTATCCCTACTTCTTGTCTACCACGCTAAACATGAGCTCTCCCTCGCAGATCACCTGCCCGTTCACCCGGACCTCACCCTTTGTTTTCACGATATTAGATCGGACGATTTTCAGGACTTCAACATAAAGCTCGAGCTGGTCTCCGGGAACAGCGGGTTTTCTGAACTTGACCTGGTCTATCGTCATGAAAAAAGCAAGCTTTTCCCCGGTCCTCCCTTCCGAAACTATCGCGAGGATACCCCCAGCCTGAGCAAGCGCCTCTATCATAAGCACCCCCGGCATTATAGGCTCGCCGGGGAAATGCCCCATAAAATGCGGCTCGTTAATCGTCACGTTCTTTATCGCCTTTATCCATTTCCCCGCCTCGTAATCTATGACCCTGTCTACGAGAAGAAAGGGATACCTGTGCGGTATGCATGCCATTATCTGTTTTATGTCCAGTGTCTTTTCGCTCATTTTGTCCCCCTTGTGACGTCATCCCCGCGAAGGCGGGGATCACATGAAAATAATATTGTTTTTGTTTGATTCCCGCTTCCGCGGGAATGACTAACCATTTACCTCGGCAAATATTTATCGTATATCTTCTCAACAAGCTCCGCATTCAACCTATGCCCGGACTTACACGCCGTCACGGCACCCTTGATCGGAATACCCAGAATATACAGATCCCCGACAAGGTCAAGTATCTTGTGGCGCAGGGGCTCATTGGGGAACCTGAGGGTGTTCCCGACCGGCCCGTCATCCCCCATGACCAGGGTGTTCCCTAGATCCGCGCCCTTTCCGTATCCGGCCGCGAGAAGCGCTTCCGCCTCACGTTTAAGGCAAAAAGTCCTGGCAGGGGCTATCTCTTTCTCGAAATTATCTCCGGTGAGATCTATTCCGAAAGTTTCTTTCCCGATGGAAGCGACGGGATAATCGATGGTGTATGACACCGAAAATCTGTCCGAAGGGCTTATCATGACGTAAGAATCGTCATTTCCAACCCGCACCGTTCCCGTGACCCGAAGAATGTTCTTCGTTTTTTCCTGATCGACCGGTCCGGCTTCTTTTACCGCTTTCAGGAACCCAAGAGCCGACCCGTCAAGCCCGGGTAGTTCAGGACCTCCGACTTCAACTATAACATTGTCCACTGATAAGGCCCATAACGCGGCCATAAAATGCTCGATAGTGTCTATCGCCCCTTCTCCTATCCCCACGGTCGTTCTCCTGGCGCCGGAAGAACCCGCAAGAACTTCCCCGAGCTTGAAGGATATCGGCTGGCTGAGATCCACGCGTCTGAACACTATGCCCGTACCGGGGGGCGCTGGTTTCAAGGTCATCGAAACAAGCGCCCCCGTCTGTAAGGCTACACCCGTGATCTCAACGGATCGGGATATAGTTCTCTCGTCCACTATTGTTTGGGCTTAGCCGGTTCCTCGGCGGGTTTTGGTATGACCGCTCCGGGCTTGTTCAGCTCCACGAGGACCTTTTCCGTGAGGTCGTACTCTTCTTTCGCGAACATTATGTTCCTGGAATCAAGGATATAATCGTATCCCTCGGTCTTGCCAATATTGATGACAACCGCCTGGATGTCTTCAATAACTTCCTTGAACATATCGTTCTTCTTGGTAAGGAGCTCTTCCCTTGTCTTCTTGTCGAATTCGTTAAGCTCCGTTATCTTCGCGTCAAGTTCCTGCTGTTTAGCGGCCCTTGCCTGCTCGTTAAGGAGCTCGGCCTCATCCCTCAGCTTCCTGATAGCCGTCACCAGGTTACCCCTCTCATCGCTGCGGGTATTAGTCACCGCGTTAAGATCCTTGTCGTATGACTTGCTTTTCTCATATTCATAAAAAGCCCTACGGAGATCCACATACCCCAATTTCGCCTCAGCCGCAAAAGCGGGAACATTGGAACAAACCACAGCTATAACGGCAAACACACCACCCAAAACCCAAAATTTCCTACCCATATCTCTCTCCTCCCTTTTTTCTTTTGTTTTTAATTTTACCGTGTTTCACCTCTATTCCACGTCATGACACGGTAAAATTAAAAACCGTGGCTCATGCTGAAATAGAACTGCCCGGACTTCTTGTCCTGATAATTTTTGCTGAGCGGATATCCCCAATCCACCTTGATCGGCCCGATAGGGGTCTTGACCCGGACGCCCACACCGGCCCCGTGTTTCAGATCCTCTTCCTCCCTGAAAGGGCTCCCGATCATGTCATCGCCCAGCGACCATACGTTACCTACGTCATAGAACGTGGCTGCCTTGATGATGTTCTTATACACGGGCACCGTTACCTCTGCCGTCCCAAGCGTCAGGGCCTCGCCGCCTATAGCTTCATTCGAGGCTGAATCACGAGGACCTACCGCCCTTTCCTCATACCCTCTTATTGTCTCCGCGCCTCCGGCGAAAAACCTGTCGAATATCGGCACATAATCGCTGTCTCCGTAAGGGTTGACGAGCCCGCCGGCTCCCTTTAGCTCAAGCACCGCGAAATCGAAAAATTCGTAAAAAATACTGGCATCGACCCGTTCCTTGAGGAAATCCTTGTCTCCGCCTATGAACCCGCCGGCGTTCTGCCCGGCGAGAGTCACAAGAACTCCCTCGGTAGGCGCGAACTTATTATCCCTCGTATCCAATGTAAGCTTACCGGTCACACGGCTGATAAGGTCCTCGCCGACCTCGCTCTTAAGCGCCGGCCCTGTCTCCTCAGGCATGTTCGATATCTTAACCTGTTCGAGGTTGTAAATGAGGCCCGCGTAAAGATACTCTGTGAGCTCCTTCCCCAGCCGAAGGCTTCCCCCGATCCGCCTTTCATCGTAACCGTAACCTGACATACCTGACCTGTTGTGCTCTTCCCTGTAAAGATCGAAACCGAAAAGATAGGGATAATCGAATATCCACGGGTCGGTCCAGCTGAGCATGTAGTTGCTCATGGAACTTCCGATCTCTCCCCTTATCCTGAGGTCCTGCCCGCCGCCGGTGAAGGTCGGGAAACCGAGAATGTCAAAATTCTTCTGCTCGATCTGGGCGAACCCTATGAAAGCGTCGACGGAAGAGTATCCGCCGCCGAAAGAGAACTCGCCGGTCTTGGTCTCCTTGACCGTAACGTTGAGGTCCTTGACCGAAGGATCATTGGTCGGGACCGGCTCGAGATACACATCCTCGAAATACCCCAGGTTGTATATCCTTTCCTTGCTCCTTCTCATCTTCTTTCCGTCATAAAGCTCCCCGGGAAAGAGCCTCACTTCCCTCCGGACCACCTTATCCCTGGTCTTGGTGTTGCCTATGACATTGACCTTTCCGACATAAACTTCGGCGTGGGAGTTCAGGGTATACGTCAGGGTCATGTCCCCTTTGTCCGGGTTGAATTTATGCCCAAGGTTGACCTCCGCGTTCATATACCCCTTGTCGAAATAAAAGGTTTTTATCGCCTCAATGTCAGCTTTCATCATCTCATAGTCGAACGGGTCGCCCGGCTTCATTTTGATGCCTTTCCGGATATCCTCCTCAGGGAACTTGAGATCCCCTCCGACAAGTATTTCCCCGACCTGGTATTGCTTCCCTTCGATCACGGTAAGAGTGATGTCCATTCCCTTGCCGTCGGCTATATAATCGATCTTGCTGTCGACTTTGACGTCCAGGAAGCCCTTGCTCCTGTAATAGGATTCAACCCTCGCCACGTCCGCGTAAAAAGCGTTCTCGTCGTACGCCCCCTTACGGATGAACCACCACGCCGTCTTGGTCGTCATCAGTTTCGAGAGCTCGCCCGACTTTACGCTCTTATTTCCCTCGAACTTGACGTGTTTAACCTTAAGGACCCCTCCTTCGTTGATAAGGAATACCAGCTTCGCGCTTTCCCCCTCATTAGACTGTTCCACCTTGTACTCGCATGTAGCCTTGTAATAGCCCTCGCTGACGTAATAGGACTGTATCGCCGAAGTGTCCTGTGAGATCTGGTTGAGGTCAAGGAGATCCCCTTCTTTGATCGTTATCTTTTTCTTGAGCCGGTTCGCCTTGATCTTCGTATTGCCCCTGAACTCTATTTCCATTATGAGCGGTTTTTCCACCACCGTGAACACGACAATGACCCCGTCGGGGTGTTCCTCTATGTCGATGGTGACGTCGGCGAAAAAGCCAAGGCCGTAAAGCCTTTTCAGCTCTTTATTGAGCGCCGCCTCGTCATAGACGTCCCCCGCACTTACTTTCAGCTTGTTCAGCACCGTATCCGTGCTTATGGAGGTATTACCCTTGACCTGGATATCCAGTATCCTCTTCCCTGCCGTCTGGGTGTAGGATGTCTCCGGGCCTATTGACGCGCAAAATACCACAACGACTATCGCGCTTACAATTCGTTTCATTTTCACCATCAAAATCCTTCCTCCGTTTCTAACCTGGCCAGGTTAGTGAATTTCGTGAACTCCTTCAGGAATGCCAGCTTGACATCCCCTACCGGGCCGTTACGCTGCTTTGCCACCACCACTTCCGCCACCCCCGCGTTCTCATCGGTCGGCGTGTAATATTCTTCCCTGAAGAGCAAAAGAACGACGTCCGCGTCCTGCTCTATGGCTCCGGACTCGCGAAGGTCAGACAGCCTGGGTTTATGGTCCTCTCTGTTCTCCGCCGCGCGGGAGAGCTGGCTTATAGCGATTATCGGCACGTCCAGCTCGCGGGCCAGCGACTTAAGCGCCCAGGAGATTTCCGTGATCTCCTGCTGGCGGTTCTCTTTCCTGGAGGACGACCTCATGAGCTGCAGATAGTCGAGCACGATGAACTGTATGTCGTGCTGTGCCTTGAGCCTCCTGCATTTCGCCCTCATCTCGAGAACGGATAAAGCCGCGGTATCGTCGATAAGTATCGGCGCTTCCGAAAGCTTCTGGGCCGCGTCAACAAGCTTCGGCCAATCACTCTGGGATAGGAAGCCCGTCCTCACCTTATGCGCGTTGACTTTAGCTATGGAGCAGAGCATCCTCTGCGCCAGCTGCTCCTTGGACATTTCAAGGCTGAATATCACGCATGGCGTCTTAGCCACGACACCAATGTATTCCACCATGGATGTCGCGAACGCGCTCTTGCCCATTGACGGCCGGCCGGCGACCACTATTAGATCCGACCTCTGAAAACCCGCGGTCATTATATCCAGATCGTGGAAGCCCGAAGCGACACCCGTCACGTTCTCTTTCTTCTGGTAAAGCTTATCTATCATCGCGATAGACCCTTTGACGATATCCTTCATCTCCGAGATGGACCTGCCTGTCTTCTGGGCAGATGTGATCTCGAATATGAGTTTTTCGGAGCGGTCGAGAAGTTCGTCGATGCTTATCGAAGCGTCGTAACTTTCCGATATTATCTGAGTGGCAGTGCTTATGAGCGTCCTGAGAAGATATTTTTCCCTGACTATCTTGGCGTAATATTCTATGTTGGCGGAGGTCGGGATAGCGTTGGCCAGATCAGCCACGAACGATGCACCGCCGACCTCGTCGAGCATCTCCTGTTTTTTCAACTCCTCGACCATGGTCACGATATCTATACCGCGGTTCTGGTCGTAAAGCTTGACGATGACCTGGTATATCCTGCGGTTGTTCTCGGAGTAAAAGGATTCCTCGGTAAGTACCTCGATCGCCCTGGCGATGGCCTCCCGGTCCAGAAGCATCGAGCCCAGGACGGCCGTTTCGGCTTCAAGGCTCTGCGGAGGTATCTTATCAATAGTTTTCTGGGTGACCATATTTATCGTTTAAAATATAGAATCCAGAATCCAGAATTCAGAATCCAGAATTTAGAATTATCAACGAACATCTTCTGAATATTTTTTCCAGGCAACTAGTTCCAAACCCGATTTTCTGGATTCTGGATTCTGAATTCCTAAATCTCTATTACTTCTTAATGACCCAGACCCTGATCTGTGTCTTTATCTCGGAATGCAGCTTGATCTCGACGTCGTAGACGCCAAGTGCCTTTATCGGCTCTCCAAGGATGACCTTGCGTTTATCTACTTTATGCCCCTCGGCAAGAAGCGATTCAACTATCATTTCGGAAGTTACTGAACCGTAAAGTTTATCCCCTTCCCCTGCCTCCATGGCAAGCGTCAGCGAAAGCCCTTGAAGCTTGGAAGAGAGCGCCTGGCTCTCTTCTTTTTCCTTTTTCACGGCAAGCTCGTGTTCCTTTATCTTTTTCTCGAGCAATTTCATCGCGGCAGGCGTAGCCTCGGCCGCCAACTTCTGAGGTAAAAGATAATTACGGGCGTATCCGTCCTTTACTTTAACTTTGGCCCCCATCACGCCCAGTTTTTCAACGTCTTGTAGAAGTATGACGTTCACGCTGCACTCCTTGTTTTAACTTCACATAAGGTAAAAGCGCCGATATACGCGCTCTTTTAATACGGTTCGCTACCATCCTCTGGTGTTTCTGACAATTGCCGGAAACCCGCGAGGGGACGATCTTTCCCCTGTCGGAGATATACCTGTCAAGAAAATCCACGTCCGTAAAGTCTACGCTCTCGATCTTGTCGTGGCAAAGCCTGCACGGCTTTTTCTTGAATATCCTCTTGGTCAGTAATTTCTTTTTTTTCATATTCGCCGCTCACTTTTTTCTTTAAGTTAAAATGGTATCTCCTCATCCCCGTTAGCCCCCGGACCTTTGTCAAAACCTCCGAACTCGGAATCCAGGTCTACAACATTATCCGCGGGGACATGTTTCGGACTTCCCTCGCGCGTATCCTTTTCTTTAGCGCCGATGAACTGAACGCTGTTAGCTATGACCTCGACGATCGAGTTCTTCTTCCCGTCCGGAGAGTCCCACGTCCTCGATTGAAGCCTTCCCTCGACAAGCACCGCCCGGCCCTTCGCGAGGTATTCACCGCAAACTTCGGCCATTTTACCCCACACGACCACCCTTATGAAAGTCGCGTCCTCTTTCTTTTCTCCGGCTTTGTCTTTGTATACTCTGTTCACGGCTACAGTGAAATTCGCGACGGCCATACCGCTCGGGACATACCTTAACTCAGGGTCCCTGGTAAGGTTCCCCATAATAAAGACCTTGTTAAGACTGGCTGCCATGTTAACTCCTCTATTTAGCGGCTAGCGTTTAGTTACCACATCAACACTAACCGCTGACCGCTATCAGCTATTTCTCCAAGCTAATTATCGTCCGCATTATATTTGTATTGATGTTACAAAGGCGTGAAATTTTAGTAATAGCAGAAGGCACCGCTTCGAAAGCAAGGTTGTAATAAATAGCTTCGTTCTTCTTTTGCACGGGATAAGTGAGCCTTCTTTTACCCAAAACCTTCTCGTCAATGACATTTCCGGCGTTTTCCATGACTATGGCCTTTATCCCGCCCGTTACTTCATTCACGACCGGCTCTTTATCCGGATCCAACATGAATAACCCAGTATATTTTCTGCTCTTTTCCATTCAAACCGCCATTTCTTTAGTTATATTAGAAACCCCTCCACTCAAACAAACTATTTAAAACAATTACCCTTAGGCCTTAGAACATAGGACCCAGTAGAATACAATTCACCAACCGACATGCCTCCCGGGTCCTGAATTAAAATTCGGTATTTAAATTCCCGGCCACTTCCGCCGTTAAACACCGCATAAAGGTCTTTAAATAATAACACACCTCGTCCTATATATCAACAATTATATTGCCTCATAGCCATCTCGGACCCTTTTTCGACCCAGAGATCAACACATCCTTCCGACCTCTCGATAACTCCGGCCAAAACCCCCTTTTCCTGCCTCGAAAAGGGGGCTAGCACGTATGTGGCCTTATCCTCCGGAAGGGCTTCCTTTCCTACCCCGATCCTCAGCCTGGCAAAATCCACCCCAATATTCTCTATTAGGGATTTAAGACCGTTATGTCCCCCCGATGATCCGCCAGGTCTTATCCGCAATGAGCCCGTCATAAGATTGAAATCATCGCTTATAACCAACAACTCCTTGATGTCTATGCCCTTATCCTTAAGGAGAGCAAGGACCGCCATTCCTGAAAGGTTCATGTAGGTAAGCGGCTTAAAGAGCATTACCTCTTCGTCTTTAACCTTGCCGATACCATAGACACCATCATATGCCCTATGCCTTATCCTTATCCGATGCTTCCCGGCGAATGAGTCCAGGACCATGAATCCTATATTGTGCCTTGTATTCCTGTATTTGAACCCGGGATTGCCGAGACCTACTATGACTTTCATATTGAGACGATCGTGATTATTTCGCCTTTTCCTTCGGTTTTTCCGACTCCTCGCCCTCGCCCTCTTCGTCCTTCTTGCCCTTCTTTATCAATTCGGGTTCGGATTCAACCTCCGAGGCTAATCCTTCTTCGACAGGAGCGGCCTCTTCGGTATGCGGCGGGTTAATGCTCAAAAGAAGCTTTTCGGTATCCTCTTTAACGGTGACCCCGTTTATCGCCTTAAGGTCCTTCACATAAAGAGCGTCGTTGATATTGAGATTAGTGATATCGACGGTAAAGCTCTCCGGTTTATCCATGGCCATACACTCGACCTCGATCTCCCACATGACAAGGTTGAGAACGCCTCCCGACGTAACGCCAGAAGCCGTACCTTTGATATGCACTGGAACCTTGATCCTTATGATCTCGGTCAGGGATATCTCGTGAAAATCCACGTGTATCACCTTGTCCTTAAGCGGGTCCGACTGGATCTCCTGGATGATGACCGTTTTCGGCTCAAGCTTTTTCGCGCCGTCCAGCATTTCAAGGGTCAATATCGAGTTCTCCCCCAACCCGGCCGAGAACGCGTGAAGGACTTCGGCCTCCTCCAGCGTGATCATGACGCCGTCCACCCCGCCTTTGTATATCACGCCCGGGATCATTTTTTTCTTCCTGAGCTGTTTACAGGCTATGGTCCCCTTATCCTTCCTTAAATTCGCTTTCATTTTTATTTTTTCCATTACCCTTCTCCTTTTTTATAGAGCGAACAGTTCGCTTATGGTCTCCTCGTTATGTATCCTTTTAATGGCCTCGCCGAGTATGTGCGCGACCGACAGCTGTTTTATCCTCCTGATCCTTTTCTCCTGCCCGAGCGGAATAGTGTCCGTCACGACCACTTCCTTTATATCTGACTTCTCTATCCTCTCTATGGCCGGACCGCAAAGCACCGCGTGGGTCGCGGCGACATATATGTCCTTTACTCCGTTCTTCTTAAGCGCCGCTGCGGCCTCGACAAGGCTTCCCGCCGTGGCGATAATATCGTCGACGATTATCACGTTCTTGCCTTTCACCTCGCCCATTATGTGCATGGCCTCCGCCTTCTCGTCGCTCACCCGCCTTTTATCGACGATAGCAAGACCGGAATTGAATCTCTTGGCGTATGCCCTGGCCATCTTGGTACCGCCGACATCGGGCGCTACAACGACCCAATCCTCGTCCACCTTGTCCTTGAAATACTCTGAGAAAAGGCTTACGGCGAAAAGATGGTCGAACGGTATGTCGAAAAACCCCTGAACCTGCGCCGCGTGCAGATCGATCGTGAGTATCCTGTCGGCTCCTGCCCTCTCAAGGAGGTTAGCTACCAGCTTCGCCGTTATAGGGACCCTCGGTTTGTCTTTCCTGTCTTGCCTCGCGTAACCGAAATAAGGAAGGACCGCCGTTATCCTTTTGGCCGAGGCCCTCATCGCTGCGTCCATTATAATGAGAAGCTCCATCAGGTTGTCGTTAGCCGGCACGCATGTGGGCTGCACCACGAAAACGTCCTTGCCCCTTATGTTCTCGGTGATATGCACCTTGATCTCGCCGTCGGAGAACTTCCCGACCTCGCATTTCCCAAGCGGGATATTCAAACTGTCGCAAACTTTTCTCGCAAGGTCCGGGTTCGAGTTACCCGAAAAGATAGTCAAAGTGTTCATTCTTTTCTCCCCTTTATGTCGACTCTTTATTTGTTGCCCGTTGTCAGTTGCCCGTTGCCGGTTAATGTTGGTTCCCGTTCACTGCGAACAGGCAACAGGCAACCGACAACTGACAACAAACTTCAAGCTTTCTTCGCAGAACTGAACAGCCTCGCCGGCACCCCCACAACCGTAGCTCCGTCCGGAACATTCTTATTCTTAGTAACGACGCTCCCCGCACCGACCCTGGCGCCCTTACCGATCTCGACCGGCGCTATCAGCGTAACGCCGACGCCGATAAACGCCGCATCCTTAATGATGGTCTTATTTTTATTTACCCCGTCGTAATTCGCGGTTATCACTCCCGCCCCGACGTTAACATCCTTCCCGACGACCGCGTCACCGAGATAAGTATGGTGTTTAACCTTCGTCCGCTCGCCTACCTTCGTGCGGCATATCTCCACGAAATTGCCGATCTCCGCTCCGTCCGAAATATCGCTCCCGGGCCGTATTCTCGCGAAAGGCCCTATTTTACAGTCTTTCCCGATGACAACCCCTCCTTCTATCACTGTATTCGGGTATATCACCGTGTCCTGCCCGATCCGCACGTCCTCTTCTATCCACACGGTAGTGGGATCTATTATCGTAACGCCCCCATCCATGAGCCTTAGGACGGTCTTATCGACGGCGATCCTGTTCGCCGAGGCGATATCCCGGCGCGAATTGATACCTACCGCCTCGGCGGAGGCGCATTTAACGGCTATAACTTTTTTCCCGGACTCCACCATAAGCTCGACAATATCGGTCAAATAAAATTCTTTTTTCTTAGGGTTCTCTTCTATCTTATTTATGTTCTTCCAGAGCTCTTTATTCGAAAAACAATAGGTCCCGGTATTCACTTCCTTTATGCTTTTTTCCTTAGGGGAAGCGTCCTTCTCCTCGACTATCTTAATAACACTATCACGTTTGTCACGCACTATCCTGCCGTATGAGGACGGGTCGTCCATATCACAGGTGAGCACCGTACACGCCGCGCCGGTCTTAACATGGGTTTTCACGAGATCCAGAAATGTTTCGCCCGTAATGAGCGGCGCGTCCCCGCAAGCGACTACCAGCGTGCCGGAAAAGCCCCGGAGAACCCCTTCGGCCCTTTTCACAGCGTCGCCGGTTCCGAGCAGCTTATCTTGGATGACGTATCCTATTTTTTCTTTAACCGCTTTCTTTACCGCGTCAGATTTGTACCCGACCACGGCGGTTATGTCGTCCACCCCGGCTTTTTTCAAAGATCCTATTACTCTTTCGATGAGCGCTTTCCCCGCGACCTTATGTAGGACTTTAGGCTCTTCGGTCTTCATCCGCGTGCCGAGGCCCGCGGCCAGGATGAGTGCTTTTGTTTTACTCATTGCTCAATTGCCCTATTGTTAGCTGCCAGATATTTCCTCAACACCTGTATCACTCGCCTGGCCGCGCCATGAACCTGAGGCGTGAACCGCAAGGTTCACGGCGAATGGTTCATGGCTGGCGGGCAGGGATTCGAACCCCGACAAACAGCTCCAAAAGCTGCTGTGCTACCGTTACACAACCCGCCAATCGCGTGATTCGTGGTACGTTATCGAAATGCCAGATCCCAGTTACCCCGCTACGAACCACTAATCACGAACCACTACCGAATCTGCCAACTACAGCTCGATATCCTCACCCTCATCAATGCCGCCAGGTGAGACCGGCGGTGCCGGAGGAACGGAAGGGCTAAGCGGAGTCGTCGGGCGGACATTGTCCCTCGCCTCGCCTCTCGAGTTATCTCTCCTGGGTTCTCTGCCGCGATCTCTGCCATGATTCCGGGAGTGATCCCTCGACTGGTCTCTCGCCCGGTCTCTTCCGCGGTCTCTGGCGTGATCCCGCTCCTGGTCATTCTTCTTGGGCGCCTCGTTTCCAGGCTCGAACCCTTCCTGTGCCCTGTCAAAATCATCAGTCGTAGCGGGTTTATAGTTCTCCCCTTCTTTCTCCTTCCTTTCCATTTCAACGTCAAAGGCTTTAAGGACTTCCTCCTGTATATAAACCCTGCAGGCCTGTCTGATCGGATGAGCTATGTCCATATGGTCGTTCTGCTTTTTGTCCCTCTGGTCGCCGGAGTCCTCTCTTCTTACGTGAAGCTGAGTGCCGCAGTCGTTGCAGAACTTGCTGCCGCGGACGTTCTTGAACCCGCATTTCTTGCACGGGTCCATTATTTTCCTCGAGGGCATAGCCACAAAAAGACCGGTATTGCCCTGAATTATCTTCACGTTCCTGACGACGAACCAGTCGTCAAAGGTCATTGTAGCGTACGCCTTCAATCTTCCGTCCCTGCTCTTTGTCGGGAAAACCCTTACTTCAGTGATCTTCATATACTTCTCCTCTTTCTTAGTTGGACAAACTCTTAATCAACTGGAATCCAGAAGCCAGAATCCAGAAGCCAGAATTCAGAATCCAGAAGCCAGAATTCAGAATCGTTGGAAGGCCATTCACATTATTCTGGATTCTATATTCTGGCTTCTTTATTCTTTTATCTCCGGCTGATACGTCGTCACCACTTCGATCTTCCAGTTCCTGTCGGGAAATTTTTCTCTGAGCCGTTCTTTGGCACTAAACGCTTCTTTTTCCTCAAAAATACCGAACACGGTAGGGCCACTTCCTGACATAATGGCACCCTGTGCTCCCTGAGTCATTAATTCACGCAGGGTCTCACCCAAAACCGGAAAAATTCCTAACGTTATGTGCTGTAAATCGTTATGGAGATTTTTAGCGATATCCCACGTATCCCTGCCGGATAAAAAATCGCCAAACATTCTACCAACGCCATTATGGTTTGTCAAGCCCAAAGGGTTTACCAGACTGTATACCTCTTTTGTGGAGACGCTTATCGGAGGATTGATCAGAACATGCCAGATCTTTACCATGCTTTCCATCCCGGAAATTATGTCCCCTTTTCCCGTGCCGTAAGCAAAGGAATGGTTATGCAGAAAAAAAGGGATATCCGCGCCTAAAGACCCGCCCATTTCATTAAGAGTATTAGTGTCGAGAGGCGAGCCCGACAATTCGTTCATGGCTTTGAGCAAAGTAGCGGTATCGCTTGACCCGCCTCCAAGTCCGGCGCTGACGGGTATGTTTTTTTCAAGGTGAACCTTGAAATTTTTGCCATTGCCGGCCCTATCCCTGAAGAGGGATGCCGCGCGCATCATTATGCTTGAATTATCGACCGGTATATTCGGGTCGTTCGACGTGATAACGGTCTTTTTTGAGGTTGCTTCGACGGAAACTATATCGAATAATGATATTTTTTCGAATACAGTCTCAATATCGTGGTAACCATCGGGGCGTTTCGCTAGAACTTTCAGGTACAGGTTAACTTTCGCGGGGGCTTTAAATTCCATGGTGGCATACTCCCGTCATTGTGAGCGAAGCGATCTCTATATGGACTGCTTCGGGCACTTCGTGCCCCCGCAATGACGATCAACTACTCAAGTTCTCTTCTTCTTAAACAACTCCTCAGCTTCCTTAACAATATACTTCTCGGTCAGCCCGAAATACTCGTAAAGTTCTTCGGGGGTTCCGCTAACGCCGAACCTGTCGTCCAGACCCATGAATTTCATGGGCACCGGGCAATTTTCGGCCAGAACCTCCGCCACGGCGCTGCCCATTCCCCCGGCTATGGAATGCTCCTCGACGGTAAGCACCGCCCCTGTCTCCCTGGCGGCTTTTATGATCGCGGGCTTATCTATCGGCTTCGGGGTATGCAGGTTGATGATCCTGGCTTTTATCTTCTTTTCCCTCAGATATTTAGCCGCTTCAAGCGATTTTTCCACCATGTGTCCGCAGGCGATGATAGTTATATCATCCCCAGGAGTAAGGACCGACGCCTTACCTATAATAAACTCCGGCTTGTCCTCTATTATCGTAGCTGCCGCCCTGCCCAACCTTAAATACACCGGGCCCGGCAAGCCCGCCGCCTGTTTAGTTGCAAGGAACGCCTCTTCGGCGTCCGCGGGAACCACTACGGTCATATGCGGGAGAACACGCATTAATGTTATCTCCTCAAGTGACTGATGCGTCGCGCCGTCGCCGCCGACCGAAATGCCCCCATGTGTCCCCACTATAATGACATTGATGTTCGTGTAAGCGACCGATACCCTGACCTGGTCCCATGCCCGGCCGCTCGCGAAAGCCCCGAAAGTACAGGCGTACGGTATCTTCCCGGAAAGCGCCATACCCGCTGCGACGCCTATCATATCCTGCTCGGCAACGCCAAGGCTGACAAACCTGTCCGGGAATTCCTCCTTGAACCAGTTGGCCCTCACGGATTCCGTAAGGTCGGCGCAAAGCACCACCACGTTCTTATTCTCTTTTCCCAACTCGACAAGGGCCCTGCCGAACCCGTCCCTCGTCGCTACTTTTTTCTTCGGCTCTTTTATGATCATTATTCGCTCCAATTATTTTATTATCGCATAAATCCTGAGTCGCAATGACGTAGCACCTAGAAATACTCCCCAGACGCCTTCACAATACTCTCTATCGGCACCTTACCGTCTCGATAATTATACAGATCGTCGGAGGATACCGTCAATTTAACGTTCTCAAGCTGGTCTTCCATTTCGAGCGCCGTGAACTGATCGAACGCATAGCCCTGAACCACTGTACTGGCGATATTGACTATGGCTTTGACCTTCCGCTTCAAGACATCTTTGTGGTTCGTGTCGGTAGTTTGATCGAATATCTTGAATGCCACGACCATCACCTTTTCTTCCTTCGAAGCGATTATCTTCCCCTCTGAAGAGCTGAACTTGAAAAGCTCTTTCAGCTTAGCGTCAGACTGGAAATCGAGTTTGACCCTGTTGGCTATCTGTGCGATAAGAAATTCCTCCAGTGATATATCCTTCAGATAGAAATGGTCTTTCCAATAGCCTATATCCTTGATATCCGAGGGGGGACTCCTGAAAAATTCCGACATGACGTTCTCGCGGGTATCTTCCTCAAGGCCCATTTTGTCGAAGATGCGCTCGATCGAACGTTCCTTCCTGGCCTGCGGCGTCAGGTTAATACTGAAGAGCGTCCGCTTAAAAGACTCGTCTCTGCCTATATATCTGAACATCCCTTTTTTCACGTCGTCGGTATATTTTATGATTATCATTTGCATCTCGGGGAGACGTTCGTCCTGAGTTATGACGCAGTAAAACTTTATATTGGCGTCCGTCGAAAGGACAACGCGGGAAGCGACCAGTATGAGGTTCGAGACCTTGTCCCAGGCGTCCGTACTTATCCCCATGCTGACGTCCAAGAGCCCTTTCATCGGATAATATATCCCCAGCGTCGAACCATCCATCGAGGCGTCGACGTCCATGTCATACTCGGCCCTGCAGACCGTCTTCACAAGTTCGCAAAGATTCTCCCGGGGATACGTAGGAGCGCATGACGACAAAAAGAACGCTGCCAGACACGCCAACGCCGACGCCGATAACACCAACGATCCGGCGTATCCGAACCTTCTAAGCATTAGCCCCCCAATTCAAGTCCTCATTGGGGATCTGGTCGTCGTATTTCGACTCCTTTACGCCGTATTCCTCAAAAATGGCTATTATCTCGTCATACTCGAGCTCTTCCCTTTGTAAAAGTTCGTTCGCGAAACGGTCAAGGATATCGCGCCTCGTCTCAAGCGTTTTCATGACCTCATCGAGACACTTCCTTATGAGGCTGTTCGTATCGTTGTTAAGGGTCATCTTGATCTGTTCGGACAGCTGCTCCGGAGGTATGCCCGTGTAATCACCTATGTAGCCGGACGCCCCCATGCCGAGCGTCCATACCATCGCGTGCGCCATTTTTATCGCGTTATTGAAATCCGAGCTGACGCCGGTAGTGGTAGTGTTATATTTTGTCTTCTCCGCGGCGTATCCCGCGAGTTTGGTCATAATATCCTGGAGAAGCTGAGTTTTGCTCCTCGAATGGAGCTCTTCCCTTTCGGGTGACCATACGACCCCGAGCGCGCCCCTTCTGGGGATAATACTGGCTTTAAAAACGGTCTTCGACGGGGCCTTCAGATAAGTTATTATCAGGTGCCCTGCCTCGTGATAAGCCGTCATCTCCTTTTCTTTCGGGGTGACGGTCAGCCTGTGTTTTATGCCCAGGTCAACCCTTTCGAAAGCCTCGCTGATCTCCTTAAGGCCTATCGCTGATTTTTTATATCTCGTGGCTATGATCGCGGATTCCTTGACTATGTTTGATATGTCGGCGGGACTCTTCCCGACGGCTCTTCTCGCCAGGCGACCCGTATCCAGGTCTGTCTCTGCCTTCACCTTTTTCAGATAGAATTTGAAGAGCTCTTCCCTGTCGGTCTGAGAGGGTTTAGAGATGAGTATCTTCCGGTCAAACCTGCCGGGCCGAAGAAGAGCCTCGTCCATATGTCCCTCGAAAGCGTTTGTCGCGCCTATAACGACGATGTTATCGTCTTTGCCCTTCAGCCCGTCCATCTCGGCCAGCAGCTGGTTCAATGTGCTGTTCGTCTCCTGCCCGCCCCCGAAACTGAAAGTCCTCTGACGGCCTATCGCGTCGATCTCGTCTATAAAGATTATGCAACCTCCGTAACCGTAGCTGAGATCCCTGGCTTTCTGGAAAAGTTTCCTCACCCTGGAGGCTCCGACACCGACAAAAACCTCGACGAACTCGCTTCCCGACATGGATATGAACGGCATATTCGCTTCTGTAGCGATCGCCTTGGCAAGATATGTCTTCCCGCATCCCGGGGGCCCCAGCATCAGAAGCCCCTTAATGACGCTCCCTCCCATTTTCTGCACGTTGGCCCGATCCTTGACAAGCTGAACTATCTCAAGCGCCTCCTGCTTAGCGTCCTGCATACCTATAACGTCATTCCAGGATATCAGGACATCTTTACCTTTAATAGGCGCCTTATCGAGTTTCGCGAACCCGCCCTGCAAAAATGTGAGGTACATGAAAACGAAAATGGCCGCGTGAATACCTGCCATGAGGAACTGCATCGGTATCGTCGCGATCGTCATCTTCCTGTAGAAAGACTCGAGAGAAGCCAGCCCTATTACAGTACCTACGAGCAACAGTATCACTACCAAACTGATCCAAATGATCATCTGATACTGTCGAAAATACATTTTCCAAAGTCTTCCGGTCATCTTATTGCTCCTTTTTTGAAAATTCAGTTGTTTCAACCGCGACTATCGTCATTGCGAGCGAAGCGAAGCAATCTCTCCGATATCATGTGGATTGCTTCGTCGGCCTCAGGCCTCCTCGCAATGACGGATCAGAACCCATAATTCCGCTATCACACATTTACAGCTGTTTTAAAGCGCCTTCTCCGCCAGATCAAGCTCCTGAAGCGCGAGCGCGAGCTCGTCTTTTTTCGGTGAGATACCGTGCCACTCGACCTTGTTCTCGACGAAAGAAACGCCTTTGCCTTTAACGGTATGGGCTATTATCATCTGCGGCTTACCTTTAACCTTTTCGGCCTCGTCAAATGCATTTGAGAGCTGAGAGAGATCGTGCCCGTCGACCTCCTGGGTAAACCACCCGAAATTATCCCATTTCTTCCTGTATTCGCCCTGGTCTTTCACTTCGCAGCAGAAACCGTCTATCTGCAGTTTGTTGAAATCAATAATGCCGCAAACGCTGTCCAGCTTGTAATGCGCGCATGTCGAGGCGGCTTCCCATACCTGGCCTTCGTTGGTCTCTCCGTCTCCCATGAGGCAGTATACCCTCGTTTTATGACCGTCCATCCTGTCCGCGAGAGCGAACCCCGCCGCGATAGAAAGACCCTGGCCCAGCGACCCGGAAGACACCTCGAGGCCCGGCAAACCGAACTGCGGATGGCCCTGAAGACGCGTACCCAGCTTCCTGAGCGTCCAGAGCTCTTCCTTTTTGAAAAAACCCAAGTCCGCGAGAACGGCGTACAATGCCGGGCAGGCATGGCCTTTGGAAAGTATGAACTTATCCCTTTCCCTGCATACGAACGTCTTGCAATCCAGGTTCATCTTCTGGTAGTAAAGAGAGATGAGTATCTCCACAATGGATAGAGACCCTCCGGTATGACCGGAACCCGCTTTTTCAAGCATAGTGAGAATATCCCGCCTTATGTCGATGGCCTTCTTTTTGAGCTGTTTGATATCTTTTATCTTTTCCACAGGTTTACATCCCTTCTGTCTTTATGTTATGGACGTTTATTCGAAACCTTTTAATTATACAACAATAACCCGCAATAAAGCGCCTATTTTTTTACTTTTTCTATTTTTGCCCTGACTTCGGCGTTTTTCGGGTCCGCAGCAAGCGACGCTTTCCATTTCTCAAGCGCGAGGGTGTTATCGCCCTTTGCGGAATATATATCCCCCAAATGGTCCAGGACCACGGCATCTGCCGGAAGAAGCTCTGACGCTTTCTTGACGCTCGAGAGCGCCTCGTCGACCTTCCCCATCTTGAAATAAGCCCAGCCAAGGCTGTCTATATAAGCCCCGTTATCGGGATCCAGCTCCAGCGCCTTTTTAATGAGCTGTTCCGCGCGGTCAAGGTCATTCCCGGCGAGGACATACAAATAACCAAGATAATTGAACGCGTCAGAAAGATCAGGCGAGGTCTTCACGCATTCCTCTAAGATCCGGATCGCCTCTTTCTGGTCCCCCTTGGTGTCGAAGGCCACACCAAGATAGAACTTATAAAGACCGTTCCCCGGGTCCTTATCCAGCGCCAACCGGTAATTTTTAATCGCCGCGTCAAGGGCCCCTTCGTTCATGTCCAGATGCGCCATGTTCGAATAGATTTCCGCGTTGTCGATCCCCTTTTCTACCGCCTCGGTAAGGACCTTACGGGCTTCGAGATTCGCGCCCACCGCAATGTATATACTTGACGCCCTGATATACGCTTCGGGGTCACTAGGGTCAAGGCTGATCATTTTCCGGAATTTTTCCGAGGCTTCCAGAGTATTCCCCTGGATATATTCCAGATATCCGCACCGGGCGTACGCTTCCTTGAACAAAGGATCTATGTCGGAGACCTTCGAATAAGCCCTGACGGCCTCCTTATAGTTCCCTTCCACTTCATAAACGAACCCCAGCACCATCTCGGCTTCGAGATACTCGTTGTCAAGCTTCAAAGCCTTTTCGAGATTGTTTCTGGCTTCGCCGTATTTTTCAAGCTTACTGAAGAGAACTCCCAGGTTGAAATAGATAAGCGGGTCGTTCTTCCTAACTTCGAGCATATTCTTGTACACCGCCAGGGCCTTATCGGACTCGCCGTTCTTAATATACAGATCGGCGAGAAAAGCCATGGCAGCGATATCACCCGGATCGACGGAAAGGGCCTTCTCATATTCTATCCTAGCCCCCTCTATATCCCCTTTTTTTCTGAAAATAAGGGCCTTGAGAAGCCCGGCCTTTTTATTTCCGGGATCCAGACCGGCCGCCTTATCGAGATGTTCCGACGCCCTGGCAAGATCATCAAGCACGAGATACCCGGCGCCGATCTTCAGATGTATAAGAGCATTGTCGCCGGAAAACCCGAGAACTTTCTCGTATTCTGCTACGGCATCCCTCGTCTTCCCTTCGGAATCGTAATAAACGCCTTTTATATAGTGCTCTACAGAGCCTGAAAGGGCGCTGACCCCGGGATCGGACAATATCCGTGTATCGGTATAAGTCGCCTTGAGGACGGCGGGATCATCCGCGAACGCCTCCCAGGCGAATAAAAGAACAAGCCCCGGGAAAATGACCAAAAACCCCTTGGCCTTTCGTGAACGGAACATCACTTATTCTTCTTGTGCCGGTCTCTTCTCATTCTTTTCTTTCTCTTGTGTCTCTTGACCTTCTTGACTTTCCTTTTTCTTCCGCAGGGCATTTATTTCCTCCTGTTTGATTACCAAATGTTAACGTGGGACGTAGGATGTGGGACGTGGGACGTGCATAGCAACTTAAAACGTCCTACGTCCTACGGAACCCGTTAATATATCACTTTATTGAGCGGATACTCGATTATCCCTTCCGCCCCCGCCGACTTAAGCGCCGGGATCAGTTTCCTCACATCTTCCTCGTCTATGATGGTCTCCACGTCGAACCATCCGCCGCCGTATAACGGGGCGACGGTCGGTTTATTGAGCGCGGGAAGCATCTTGACGATCTTTTCAATATCTTTTTCCCGCACGTTCATCTTGAGACCCACCTTATTCTCAGCCAAAATAGCTCCTTTTAGGAGCATAGCTATCCTGTCTATCTTTTCCTTTTTCCAGGGATCGCCGTACGCCCCCTTGTTAGCGATAAGACGCGTCGTGGACTGGCATATCTCATCTATTATCTTGAGGTCGTTAGCCCGGAGACTCGAACCCGTCTCGGTTATTTCCACTATGGCGTCTATCCCCATTTTGGGTTTCACTTCGGTCGCGCCCCAGCTGAACTCGACCTCGGCTTTCACTCCTTTCGAGGCCAGATATTTTTTTGTCACGTTGACAAGCTCAGTGGCGACCCTTTTACCCTGGAGCTCTTTTACGCTGTTAATGCCCGAAGCGTTCGGAACGGCGAGCACCCAGCGGACGGGTTTCAAACTCTGTTTGGCATACATCAGTTCCGCCACGTTCACGACTACCGAAGCGTTCTCCTCTATCCAGTCCTGCCCGGTTATACCGCAGTCTATGAGCCCGTCCTCGACATAACGCGACATCTCCTGTGCCCGGAGAAGCACCGTCTCGATCTCATCGTCGTTAATACTGGGAAAATACGACCTGGAAGATACCCGCACCTTATATCCCGCCTTCTCGAATATCCTGATAGTGGACTCCTCAAGGCTCCCCTTGGGTATACCTAATTTCAGCTTATTAACAGACATAAATACCCCTTGTTATGAGCACTTACAACGCGTCTTCAATACAGATATTAAGACGGGACAATTGTATACTATTGGGTATGGATAGTCAATAGCGACCGGCGTGGCATTTTAAACATCACCGTTTTCTTTGAACCCCGATTCCATGTTAACGTAGGACGTGGGACGTGAGGACGTCCCACATCCTACGTCCTACGTTAAATGTGATACTACGCTCTAGACAGTATCTGGTGCCTGTATATCAGGTAATTCGCGTACATCTCCGTATCCAAGAGTACCGCCGGGGTGTAGAGGTCGAGCCAGGCGGCGTTCTTCCATTTTTCTCCGTCTTTCGCGGCTGAGGCCCTCATGCCTACGAGGCGGGTCAATAGATCGCCGAAACGGTATACTCCGAGGACATTGTCGTTCATCACTATGACGGGGACTTTAACCTTGTATGTGAGTTTGGCTTTCGCCCAGTTGATGCCGTTCGCGCGGATAATGCCGAGGATATTCTCGGGTTTATATTGCGCTTCTCCTCCCTTCCTCGCGGCCGAGTTCAATACCTTTATAAGCGTCTCGACCTCGGTGTTCAGGTCTTTGTACGGATCGTTGTCTATGGCGGTGAAAAGTTTCGGGTGTTCCCATTTCTTTAACGCGACTATTTCGACGCCCGGAGCGGCGCGGCCGATGATCGCGGCGAGCTTATCGGCTTCGGCTCCTTTTTCGGCATAGCGTTTTTCGTCGCGGGAGTAGAGGATGATCTTCCCGCCGGAGAGAATGTTCTTCTCTTTAACCATATCGTTTATGGAGTTTTCAAGCTCGTCAAATCGGACGGCGTTGTCGAGTATATCCTCGGCGTAAATGATGAGCGATCTCGGCGTCCCGGCTTCGAGCCCTGAGGCCAGACCGGCGAGATCCGCTTCAGCCTCTCCCTGTGTTTTACCCAAATGACCTTCCGCGTAAGAAACGAATCTCGAGGCCCTTTCGTCATACTCCGCCGCGGTCGTCTCCGCCGTTCCCGCCATGACGCGCGTCACGGCTTTTATCGTCGCCGGGGACTGTTTCTCAATTATTTTTACTATATCCCTGAACCATTCAAACCCGCCGAATACCGGCATAGCCGCGGCCATAACTTTCGCGGCGGCGTCGATGTACGCGGCCCGCCTGACGATGAGGAGCCGCGCCACTGCGTCCGCAAGCTCCTTCGTGACAACCGGCCCTTTCTCCCTGGGTTTCATGCTGTCGCGTATACCCTCACGCCTTTTCCTGAGCTCCGCGATCTTCGCGCCATTACCCGCCGAGTCCGGACCGGCGGCGATCTCTTCTATTTCTCGATCGATAGCGAGGATCTGGTTGTATTTTTCTTTCGCCGCCCGGAGGATTTCCAACTTCTTGTCGATATCCGGTGTTCCATGGGACGTGGGATATATCCCGTGGGACGTAGGACGTGGGATGTGGGACGTCCTACGTTCCACGGAACCAGGCTCGGGAAATTGCAAACTCTCCACATCGAACAAAAGCCGCGACACGCTCCCGTCGCCCTCGTTCAGCGCGAAAAGCCTGTCTCCGGAATACCAGAGATGTGACGGTCCGTCGAAACCACCAAGCCCGCGGGGGATGATGCCGAGCACCTTACTCTCTTTGAGGTCGTAGACCGTAACCTCGTCCGTATCAAGCCCCGCTATAAACAATTTATTACCAACAACTTCCATCCCGGCCGGAGCAGCAACGGGAATACTCTCGATCTTCTTTCCGGCCGATCCTGTGAGATATATCCTTGTCACCATATCATTCTGGAGATCTGAGACAAGCAAGCTGAAGCTTTCCGC
This sequence comes from Candidatus Omnitrophota bacterium, assembly GCA_015231405.1. Lineage (GTDB taxonomy): Bacteria > Omnitrophota > Gorgyraeia > Tantalellales > Tantalellaceae > JADGBR01. Next base: position 88,143 of record JADGBR010000005.1, read on the forward strand.
ATCGAAACAGATCCTGTCGGCGTCACGGAGATCGACCGTTGTTCGTTTTATGAAACCGTTGTGCCAGGAATTATTATTATCGCTCCGAAGGCTCCCTCCTTTCAAATTCACGACAGTAATGTATGCCCCTTCAGTTATATCGCCTTTGTTGAGGACGTAAAGCCCGTCTCCTCCGATCGCGAGCCCGACCGGGTTTTTGAACCAATCCTTCCCCGCGCCTATTATCCCATTTATCCCGTTCTCACTGTAATCGGGATCGGGAGCCCAGAAGCCAGGGGCAGCGCTGAGAGAATACCGATATACCTTTATCGTATTATCCCCTTTATCGGCAATAAAGAACCTGATATAACCGCTCCCCTGAATAATAGCCATGCCGGCGGGTTCTTTAACATGGTTAGGCTCGGGCCAGCCGGTGGCGGTATTACTCCCGTCAAGGTAAAGTACCGTTTCATTCCCGTGGAGGGAGAACCTGGAGATCTCTATCGCTTTTTTATGATCCGACCCGTGGTCATCCGTTAACACGGCCGTGTAGTTTATATCTCCAACGGTGAAAGGCGCTACACCAAGAGCCGGCTTCCCCTCAGAAACCACGGTATCCCTCTGATACCTGGGAACTACCCCGGAAATATTCAATTCTTCAGGTTCCGTATCTATAACCGTCCCTGAACCAGGATTAGAAACGATCACCCGGGTGCCAAAAGGCATTTCAGCCGCCCTTATGGTATGATATGCCCCGGAAGGAGGTTCCATTTTCCCAAACTTCAGCGCTTTTTCGTCCGTTTTGGACATAGTCTCATCAAAGGTGTATACCGACCCGTCGCTGTTAAGGACCATGAACCCGACCTGCCCCGGATTGACCGCCACGCTCACGGGATAGTTATTCAGCCACGGATCGCCTTGTGATCTGGCGCTTTTCGTTATGGAGAACACTCCATTCCTGGCCAACCTGTAAATACGGTTCTCTGTCGACCCTTTTCCCGCGGAAATAACGACCAGGAGCTCTTCGCCTTTTACCGCCATATCCACGATCCGGACTTTATCCTTCCCGACAACCTGCACATCCAATGTGTCCTTTAGCTCTTCCTTGAAATCGGATGCCGGAACGAGCCCCATATCCGTTTTAACGATCCTATTGTCATCGCCTGAGATGAAATACAGTCTGCCCCCGTCTTCATCCGGATCATAAATTATCCTGTCGAATTTATCGATACCTGGCACCCTCTTGATCTCATAGTCACCCTTTATAAGCTTTATCTTTCTACCTTCAACTATCTTATAGTCCGGCACGGGATTATCGTTAAAATAGAATTTGCGGACCAGACCGTCATCCCCGGCGACATACAAGCGCCCGCCATTGTCCATAACTACACCGCGGGGAGAGACGATCCTCTTGCCGTCCTCACTTAAGATCACGAACGACCCGTTGTCGCCCATATCGGGGATCAGGTTCCAGTCCCTGCTGTACACCTGTATCTCTTTAGCCTCGCGGTTCACGACCCAGATGCGGCCTTCGTTGTCGATGGTCATGTCGGAGGGATCGGGTAATCTTGGTAACGTAGGACGTGGGACGTGGGACGTGGGACGTCCTACGGAACTTAGCGATTTAAGCTGGTCAATGTCGGTGATGTCGAAGAGGGATCTTGAGATGGTACCGTCGGCGGTGTTGCCGGCGAGGAGACGGTTATCGGAGAGGTCCAGGAATTGGAGGCCGCTAAAACCGCCGGCCGAGGCGGGGATGACGGCGAGGATCTCGCCGCTTAATATATCGATCACGTGAACACTGTCCGATCCCGTGCTCGCCGCGTACAGCGCCTTATTCTTAACGAAAATATCGTAAGGCTTATCTACGGGATAATGCGTGATCCTTTGGCTCATTTCCACGCCTTCAACAAGGGATATACGGGTCACTACGTTCTTCGACCGGCTGGAGACGAAAATGCTGTGGCTCTCAGAATCATAGAAAAGCCTGTCCGGATCTTCCATAGCGCCGGGTATGTCGGTCAACTCAATATGCCCTTTATGCCAGCATCCGGCCGCATCCGCCCAGGTACTCCCGAAATAGTCGATGGCCGATATGAACGGCCGGCCGCCGGGGTTCTTGTTCAGGAGATACCATCCGGAATTAGTGGTTACCCGGCCATGAACGATGTCGGTTACACCGGCCACTAGTCGATTCCCTCCGGTAATAATACCGTTTTTATTCCCGAACCGATCATCCGGCATGAGCACCCCGGAATTCACAACCCACTTGAACACTTTTACCGTATCATCGGCTTTATCGGTTATTAAAAAAAGATGCAGACCCTGGTCGTTGTCGTAAATAATATCCATACCACCCGGGATACCTACACTATTGAGCGACAATTTAGTCGGTTCAGGCCCTTTCCCGTTTTCGGGATATAACTCTACCCTACATCCCTCATCCCCGGATCTTTCCTTTAAACACGCCACCCAACGCACAGCACCCGGCGTATCGTTGAATTTCAACCGTTTCATATCTACCATATCGCCGGTTATGCCTTTGACCGTTTTCCTGTATTTAGGCAGAATTCCAGTTACGCCCGGTACCCCCAGGACTGAACCTATCACCGCGCCCGGGTCCGAATGAGAGACGACGACCCTCTGTGGTCCGGAGGTCGTATCCAAGAACCTTATGGAACGGGTGCCCTCGAACGTGTCGGACTGGGCGGAATAGCCGGGGTCCACGGCGCTGTAATCGTCAGGAACAGTGCTCTTATGGGCCATATCTTTATCGAGGATAAAGACTGACCCGTCCGAATTAAGCACGGCTAAAAATGCCCCGTTTGGATCGGGAGTTACGCTTAACGGATAGCAATTTGAATTCCACAGGGGATCAGAAAATGTTATCAGCCGCCCGTCTTTCGTCATCTTACAGAGCATGTTCCTGACCCCGGGCGTCACCCCAGCAACAAGCGCGTACAGGCTGTCACCCATTACGGCCATATCCGCTACTTTAACCCTGCGATCGGGGCCTGTGCCGTAGAAACGCGCGATGATATCGGTTATGTCATTCAAAAATCCGCCATCGACGGTCATGGCCAAATTTGTCTTCACTATCTTATTGCTGCCGTTATCGATAAAATATAACTTTCCTCCGTCCTCGTCCGGGTCATAGATGATCCTGTCGGCTTTGGTGATGCCCGGGATCGCGACCCCTTCTATCCAACCCCTGAATACCCTTACATCTTTTCCGTCAATATTCATTTTTTTAGGTGTTTTGGGATCGGGATCAGTGTGGAGACTGAATTTTTGGACCTTCCCGTCGCTTACGGAAACATACAAATACTCTTCGCCGCCGTCTATCACTACGGCGAGGCTGTGCGGTTTAAGGATATGCCTTATCCCCTGGCCGGTCGAGAAGACCACAATCGTCCCGTCATTGGCGAAACCTTTCGTAGGTTCCCAGTTGCTGTCATAGACATTGATCTCCCATGTATCGTTATTGATGACCCAGATGCGGCCTTTCGAGTCGACGGTCATGTCGCCGGGGTTCGGCTTTCCGTTGGACGTGGGACGTGGGATGTGGGACGTCCTACGTCCTACGTCCAACGTCCCACGGGACATCGCCGGCCACTTGATCACCGGCGTTTCAGGCTCATTCTTACAGAAGACACAAAGGCTGCCGTCGCCCGATATGTCCATAGTCACGGGATCGATGAATCCGTCGTCGGTAATTATGCCGTTCTTACCGAAACGCGTATCGATCCTGCCGAACCTGTCCAGGGCCATAACGCGGTTATCCTGCTTATCCCACAAAAAGATATGGCCCGTCAGGCGGTTTATCCTTAGGAGTTCGACCTTTCCGAAAGTATCGATCCCGGCATAACGCGCGTCGGCGTGGCCTATACCGTTAAAACCGAAATCCTTATTCAAGAGGCCGAATTCGTTGAGCGAAAGGACCATCCTGGACTCGCCTGTCTGGTCAAGCCGCCCGAACAGGTAGAAATTGCCGTCAGAATCGACGTCGAAAGAAGAGACAGCGACGAACCTCGCGCCGAAATGATCCTCGAGATATTTCTTTTCCGCCATGCGTTTTATGAAAGTGCCGTCGGGCGAGAATTTTGATATCATGCATGGGTCGGTGTTCTCGGAACGTCTTGTATCGAGTATATAGATGAACCCCTTATCATCCACGGCAAGCGCGTCCGGGCCCTTTATCTCGGGCGAACCCGGCGCGTCCTTCAAAGGGATCTTATTTAATTTCCCGTTAAGCCCGATCAATATGAGGGCGCCACCCGCATCCAGGACCGCGAGCCCCTTGCCGTCTGGCAATACCCTTATATCATTAACGCCGAAAATACTTATCGCGCTGAAGTTAAACTCGCTGTCATGGTTAAAAGCCATATTCGGCTCACCGTTGGGCTTTGTACTACGGATAACTGAGCGGCCCCCCGCGCGGGTCTCCACCCAGACTTCGTAAATATTCCCGTCGGCATCGACCGTGCCCGCGGCAAGCACTTCATCGCCTTTTTTACCGTTCTTGATCGCCTGAGGCACATGTTTGAAAGGTATAACCGGGCGGATATACTCGCGCGGCAATAGCTCGAGGCCGGTGTTTTCGCCGGTCACGTAGAGGTCGCCTTTTTTGTTGAGGCGTATGCAGTATGGTTTGTCAAAATTGCCGTATATCTTCCCTGATAAACCAAAGTTTTTGTTAACGGTAAGAGTTGGCGCTATCGGATCGAACACAACTATGTAACCGGCATCGTAAGCCACAAAAATATTCCCTTCATGGTCTACCCCTAAACGGCTGGGGTCCCGGCCGTGAGGGTTAAGGTCCCATTCGCCGAGCCAGGTTTTGTCACGTGATAACGCCATAAGCTTACCGTTCTCCCCAAGGAGATATATTGTCCCGTCATTCTGTCTGACGGTTATATCCTTGCACGGGGCCTTTAATATATTTGGTATGTGTGTGCCGGAAGCTATCTCATACTGATCCAGGTGCTTCGGATCTTTAAGGGTATATTTCATCGCCCCTTCCTCGTCGATATCCACGGGGAAGCTTTCTTCGTAAAACTTCCCACGTTTGTTATCATAGGCACAGAAAAAATTGGTCAATTCAATGTTCCCTTTATCGGTGACCACGAAATTCTGCTTTTTCCTGCCCGGGGCATATTCCCGTATCCTTTTCGGCGTAATGGCGGTATCCCTGAGCGCCTTAAGGTCCGGCGAAGTTTTTTCTCCGGGAGTCAATAACGGCCTCATGCCCATCACGCCGTACGGCACCATGGATATGGTATGGTCGCCGGCGTTGATGACGTAAAGGTCGTGGAACGGGTCGAAATCGGCGTTCGCGGCGAACCCGGAGGGTTTGTCAAACCCTCCGGCCGACGGAGGGATAACACTGATCCCGGAACCGTCCGTTAAAGCCAGTGACCCGTTCTCTCCGTTAAGGACGGCTATTCTGCCGTCAGTAAGATATTTAATACTTTTTGGCGCGTTAAATTCCGCGGGATGCGAGTCCCTGTCAAAATTATCTATGTTAACTTTAAAATATGAACCATTCGCCGAATTGGTTAGATGCAAATGTCTCGTCACCTGATCATACGTAATACCGTCCATCGCGAGGTTTGGGTCATTGCTCCCTATACACATTATCTGTCCTAATGGAAAATCGTTATATGGGCTGCCGTCACCGTTAAACACATAGATCTGATGGAATTCCAACTCTTTCTTTTTGCATAGTACGAATATAGCGGGTTTTGTGCCGTCGTTGTCAGCTTTGACCGCGACCCCAAGCGGGATCTCATCATCGGGAAGTGATATTACTCCGCTCCCGGCGAACCGCGTATCCAGCTTACCGTTCATGTCAAATACCTTAACATCCCCATCGCCGGCATCGGGAACAAAGATATTCATTGTCGCGCCTTCATCCACAGTATCTATAACAAGGTCGCGCGGATCGATGAACGGGTGGCCATCGTCAGATACCTCTGCGGTCACTTTGAACACGTCACCGTCATGTCCGGCGCGTTCGAGCCTTTTCAATTTTTTATCGGCGAGATCTATTGTCCAGAGAGCGCCTTTATCGTCCATATCGAGTTTGAACGGTTCCCGGACGCCTTCGAACGGTATCTTGAGATACCCCGGGGCGTAGCCTTTGATACTGTAAGTATCGCTATCAACGGCGTAAACAATATTGTCGTCGAAATCAGTAACGAGTATATCCCCGTTACTGTCCAGGCTAAGCGAGTACAAATTTCTCGGGGAAAGACTGACAGTGCGGATAGGTTTCGCCTGACGGGGGTCGATTACAGTGATACGGTTCACCCGTTCCGAATGCTTGTCGGGATCGGGCTGAAAGCTATTCAGGATAAGCAGGTTCATATTTTTATCCAGGATGATATCCATGTGGTTTTCGAAACCCAGGTTCACGCCTTCCAGTCGCTCGGCAGGCGTAGCTTTCTTTCCGGTATTCTTGTCGAATACCAATATTTCGTTCGAAACTGCCCCAGCCAGGTACAGGTTCCCGTTCGCGCCGTCCTCCACACAAAAGCTCCAAAGAGAGGAAACCCGTCCAAAATTGCCGTTTCCGGCAGGGCCGTTGAAATCCGGGTCTTTCTGTCCGTCTTCAGAACACTTTACGACGGACATGAACTCTTCATTCTCATCGTCCTTGACCCTCACGAGCCAGTAAACGCTGCCCATATCGTCCACCGCTATATCCATCACTTCTTTCACGTCGAATTTCGGACGGTTTAGTCCCGGCAATATGATATCCTTTTTTTTCGCGCCAGGTTCATATCTAACGCCTTTGTATTCCTCATAATAAACTATCAGCCTGTTTTTTCGGTCAAGCGCAAAAGCCTCTATTTTGTGTCTTTCGCCGGCATTACCTTTCGGCATGAACACCCGGCCGTTCGATCCCATCGAAGTATTCACGCGCCAGTTCGCGTCATAGACCACGATCTCGTTCCCCGCGCCGTTAAGGACGTAACGGTTGCCGTCGAGTCCGGTCTTCACGCGGCCTAATCCGGTTAGTCTATATGTATCGTAGGACGTGGGATGTGGGACGTGGGACGTTACACGTCCTTCATCCGACGTCCTACGTCCTACGTCCAACGTCCCACGTAACTTCTGACCCTCCGCCCCATGCCCCAACCCCTCAGTCCCCTCCCACGTAAGCTTGACCGCATTATGCGCGTCCCCGTCCGTAAATACCCACAGTTCGCCTTTAGCCGATATGTACGTATCCTGAACCCGACCGAATTTGGCGTCTTTGATGATGCCGTTCCCGCCGAAACGGGTATCAAGCCGACCGTCCCTTGTAAGACAGATAAGCCTGTTGTCTTCGACGCGACCGCTCCCGACATTCCCTTCACGATCTATAAGGAACATATGTCCCGTGGCCCGGTTAATGGTCAGTTTATGGACCTCGCCGTAAGTATCCAGCCCGGAGTACCTCGCGTGGGCAAAAGCCCGTTCTTTCCCGCCGAAATCCTTATTTACCCGTCCGAATTCGTCGAACGATACGATGATCTTCGGCTGGCCGGTCCACGCTTCACCCATGACAAAAAAGTTCCCGTCGGCGTCAATGTCGAAGACTGAAGCCTGAAAACGCGCGTTCTGACCAAGATATCCGTCAAGCTCATTTTTGTCGCAGAAAGCCCTCAAAAATTTCCCGTTGGGCGAGTATTTGTATATCCGATATTCACCCGGCGCACCTGTCCCTTTTTCAGGGTCCATAACATAAATGAACCCATTACCGTCTATGGCCAACTTGCCCGGTTTTTGTATCTCTTCCGAATGGTCCACGCTCCCGTCAAGCTTCAGGAATACCAGATGCCCGTTTTCCAGAACTATGAGGTTTTTCCCGTCGGCCGACAATTTGAGATCCAGAATGCCCTCCCGGCCACGCTCGATCTCGCCCGTGACTCCAAAATCCGTGTTCGGACCTCCGCCAGGCAAAGAGCTTCTAATTATATGCTTCATGGAATCTACATTGTATAAAGAGACATAAATATTCCCGTCATAGTCGACCGTCCCGCGGGCGAACAATTCTTTATCGTTCTTCCTGCTGTTAAAAGCGGCGGTCGCGTGGACGAAAGGTTTTGCCTGAACGATATATTCCCGCGGTAACAGCTCAAGGCCTGTCTCTAAACCGGTCACGTACAGATCACCTTTGTTATTAAGCCCGATACAGAACGGCATGTCAAAATCGCCGTATATTTTTCCGGCGTAGCCGAAACTCTCAAGGAGGACACATACCTTCCCGTCGAGGCTCAGCCCGAACACTCCCACAAAACCCTCTTCGTACGCGGCGAAAACTCTCCCTTCGCTGTCGACAGCGAGACGGCGTGGCGAGATCCCGTAGTCGTTAAGGTTGAACGTCTCGATCGGCTGGCCGGTATCTGAAAACAGCTCCAGCCTGCCGTCATTTGACAGTAGGCAGATCTTCCCGTCACGCGGGTCGACAGCCACATCCTTCTGATCGTCTAAAGGAGAAAAATCAGATATCATTATGCCTGTATCGGCGTTAAATATCTTCACCTGGTCCAAGGACTCATTTGTAAGAACATAGATCTTCCTCCGCGCCTCGTCTACGGCTATGGCTTTTACCCCTTCCTGATGCCCTTGGAGCGACCCGTTTTTATCGGGCCCGAAATCGGCGTCAAGTTCCTGCCCGGAATTGAAAGCCATAACGCTTTTGGAAGCCGGGTGGTACGTGAAATACCTTTTATTCTTTCCATCGGCCGCGCAAGGATTAAGTGCGAATATCGTCTGATCCTCGCCCAGAACGGCGAAATATATTTCCTTCGCGGGCGGATCAAAATCTCTGATCCTTCTCGGCGAAAAAGAGATATCTCTCAAGTCCCTGAGAACGGGATCAGATTTTTCTCCCGGCGTGACGGCAGGGCGCTCGCCCAGCGATTCCAAAGGTACCATCGAAATGGTATGGTCGCCGGCGTTGATGACGTAAAGATCGTGAAAACTGTCCCATGAGGAATTCGCGGCTAAACCGGCGGGTTCATTAAAAGCTCCGGCTGACGGGGGTATGACGAAATAATCCTTACCGGAATTGTCCTGGAGGACTGCCAAAGAGCCCGTATCTCCGTTAAGGACGGCTGTCCGCCCTTCACCTATAGCCTTCACGCTGACGGGATTATTGAAATACCCAGGTTTCATTTCCAGGACGTCGCCGTTAAGCGCCATGGCGCTGACCGCACCTGTGGCCGAGTTGGTTAAGATCAAAGCGTTTCCGTTCCAGGTGATGCTATCCATAGCGAGCGCCGGGTCATTGTCGGCTATTTTTATGACCGAGCCAAGCAAAATGCTTACCGCCGGTTCGAGCTCACCTTCGATAACACGAACGAAATATTTATCCTTGTCCTTTTCTTTGCATAAGACCATTATCGCAAACCCATTATCCTTTTTATAGATCGTGACTCCCAGCGGGATCTCTTCTTTCTCTAGAGGGATAACCCCGCTACCTGAGCACCTCGTATCAAGTTCGCCCTTCATGGTATAAACTTTAATCGACGGTTTTACCGTGGCGTCTCCCGCGTCCGGGACGAAGATATTCATCGTTTTGCCTCCGTCCAGCGTGTCTATGACGAGATCGCGCGGGTCGATGAGCGGATGACCCTTGTCATGCGCCACGTTTACGACCTTGAACTTGTCGCCGTCATGTTTCTCCCGAGCCAGTTTCTTCACCTTTTTATCGGCGCGGTCTATGGTCCAGAGTGCGCCTTCGTGATCCATATCGAGCTTGAATGGTTCCCTAACCCCTTCGAACGGTATCTTGAGATAACCCGGCGCGTAGCCCTTTATCCTGAAAGTGCCGCCGTCGGCTACGGTGATAATATCGTTCTTACCTTGCTCGCCGACAAAAAGTATATCGCCGTTCCGGTCCCCGGACATGGTACCGAAAGACCGGCCGGAAAACCTTGTTTCCGATATTTTTTTCCACGAACTGGTATCAATGACGGTTACCCTCGCGACCCGTTCCGTGCCTGATATTTCTTCGCTATCAAGCACGACCAGGTTATTGTTTTGATCATGCATGATGTCCAGCGGGAAATCAAACCCGTAACTCTCGCCATGAACCAAGGTTGTAGCGGCATATTTGCCGGTGTTCTTATTATATATGCTTATCTGCCGGTCCCCGATCGACGCGAGGATCAGCTTACCTTCCGCGCCGTCCTGAACGCAAAAACTAAATCCAGACCCGAACGTTTTGATCATCTTGGCATCGGTCGGCCCCACGAAATCTGGATCGAGCCCCCCGTCGACAAACTCCTTCAAAACGACGGCGAATCCGCTGTTTGTCACCAAAAGCCAATATATTTTATCCTGGTCATCCGTGGTAATATCTATCACTTTCGACAGCCGTTCCCCGGGTCCAAGAGAGTCGGGTACCGTTATTTCCCTATCCACCTCTTTCGCTCCGGAGGCGTATCTTACAACCTTATGTTCCTTATAAGAGACCAAGAGCCTGTTGTGCCGGTCGACGGTGAAAGCCCATATTGCTCGCCTTTTCCCCGTATCTCCGTCCGACATGAACACCTTTCCGTCCGCGCCGATATTCTTATTTACGCGCCAGTTCTCATCGTAGACCACGATCTCGTTCGTGGCGCCGTTCAGGACGTAACGGTTGCCGTCAGTGTCGGTCTTGACGCGGCGGATGTCCTTGAGGCGATAGGTATCGTAGGTCGAAGGTGGAAGGTCGATGGTGGAAGGCCCCTCTTCCCCCTTTCCTTGCCTGCCCGCCGTAGCCTTGGCGAAGGCGGGACCCTTGACCCCTGACCCTTGCCCCTTAGACATCGCCCTATCCACCACGTCCCACGTTATCTCAGTCGTTTTCCAGTCGGAAGTGGCAGCACTGAGGCGGCCTGTATCGTCGATGTCAAGTTTTACCGCCTGGGCCAGTTTATCATCGTATATCGTTCCGTTCACGCCGAAACGCGTGTCTAAGTAACCGTAGCGGTCGAGGACGGTTATTCCTTCTATAGTGAGAAGGCATATGTGCCCGGTGCGGCGGTTGACCTTAATATCCTTTATCCCTCCAAATGGGTGGGTATCACTGAAATATGCCGTAATACCCGCGATAATACCCATATTCCCCAGGTCCTTGTTAAGCTCTCCTCGTTCGTTGAACGCTATTAACACATCCTTAGTCTTTTCTACAATAAAGATATTCCCTTCATCATCGATATCGATAGCATGTATGTTGGGTCTTACGGGAAGCAATAATCGTTGCGATATCTCATTGAACAGCGTTTTTTCACCTATGTGTCTTATGAACTTCCCTTGAGGGCTGAACTTGCTTATCAGGGGGAACTCCGCTCCACCGTTCGTAACATAGATATACCCGAATTTATCGACGGCGATATTCCGCGGCTCGGACATGTAAACGGCCAGATCCTCATCGAGCGGAACGGACTCTTTGTCCGGATCTTTTTGCCCGTCTAAGGTATAGAAATCTATGCCGGCATCGGTCATAACTATCTTATTCTTCCCATCCGCCGACATGACCGTATTGGGCATAGAGTCGACTGAAGACCTTTGAGCCATCTTGTGAGCGAACTTTTCAGGACGGATATGCGTCCGCGGCAAGATCACCAGGCCGGCTATGTCTTCAGAGGAAATATACAGATCGCCTTTATCGTTGAAACCGATATCGTAAGGCTTGCCGAAACCGCCCGTTATTACGCCCCCCTTACCATAAGATGGATCCGGTTGTTTTGTGTCGGGATCTATGAAGACTATAGCCCCCGAGCCGAATGCTACGGCTATTCTGCCTTCGAGGTCGACAGCCACTGAGACTGGATCCGTATGCCCCAGGTTGGGTAAGAAAATCGGTCCGCCCACCGCCGCTTTGGCGTTATACCAGCCTATTCTATCCTCATAGAGATCGTAATACTTGCCCTCTTTTCCGGAGGCTATATCCCTTATGCCTATGGAGTGCGGGAACCTGCCGATGAACCCACCCGTATCGAGATGGTATCTGTATACCGCGTTGTTCGAGCAGAGAACATATAATAGTCTTTCACCCTCGTCCACCGTCATGGATAGGGGTTCATGATCAGGTTGTTGAAGTTTGAGAATACCGTCACCATCGGGACCGAAAGCAGTATCAGGCCGCAAGTCGCTTTTCAGCGCGAATATTTTGCCTTTCTCGTCGGCGACGAAAACGCGGCCGGTCTTCCTGTCCTCGGCCATGCATGATGGTCTATTGATATCCAGGCTGACGAAATCGGGCGCCGATGTTCCTCGGCCTATGGCTAATTCTAATTTTCCGGAAGGAGCAAAGACCTTCACGACATTACCGGTTATCGACATGATATGCCCGTCTCGCCGGACGATGAATTTTTCTTTTTTGACCGCACGGTTGTCTTTATCGGCTATCCGTTTCGGGAGGACGCGTTGCCTTAGTTGCCGGAGTTCGGGGTTGGCCTTCTCTTCCTGAGACATAACAGGCCGTAACTCAGCCGCGCCCAGAGGCACCATATAGACCGCTTTTTCTTCGGGACTAAGGATGACTAGATCGGGACTCGCCGTACCGCTCCTAGTGCCCGGATATAAGGCTACCCCGCCCGGGACATATTTCCCCGACGGAAGCGGGAAGATACCGTCAGGTAAAGGCCCGTTGTCGCGATGTAATACCATCGATGTTCTATCCCTTCCCAAATAGCACATATGGTCTTCGAAGGGGACCATCCCGATAGGTTCGTCAAGACGTTCCGGCATAACTGTCCGGAATGGGACACCCGCCCCGGAGTAATTAAACTCTTCCTTTACGGTCCTTATGATCTTCCTCACGGGATCGACGAATAAGTTCCCGGGTGCGTCTTTCTTAATATCAAGGCCCGATATCCTGCTCCCGCTGGGAAATGTAAGGTCGGGCTCGCAGTTACTGTTAAGGACCTGGATATACGGAGCGCCTCCTTCCTCACCAAGACAAAGGACAAATATCCTGTGGTCTACCTCCCCATCCACGGCCACGGAGACTGGGCGTTTAAACCAACCCATCCCCTTACCTATAATACCGCCGGGGCCGAACCTGGTTTCCGGTTCACCGTTCATATCGAACACTTTTATATCATTGTCACCCATGTCAGGAACAAAAATATTATCGTCAAGGCCGCTGTTGAAAGAGGCGATAACGACATCGGCCGGGTCATTGAAAGAGCCGAACTCTTTAACTACCGTGAATCCAGCGCTGTCATGCTTTTCCCTTATCAGCTTTTTAACTTTTTTGTCGGACTTATCGATAGTGTAAAGAGCATTATCCCGGTCCATGGCCAGCTTCCACGGTTCTTTTACTCCCTCTATGGCTATTTTCAAGTACCCCGGGGCATATCCTTTCAAGAGGTGAGTATCGCCGTCAATGACCCATACAATATCGCTACCGTTCTCCGCTATAAGGATATCACCGTCATCGTCGACGCTTATTTTACGGTCCGCACCCGCCTTTATTCTTATACCTATATCACCGAATTTTATCGCCCCGAGATAAGCCCCGCTCGTACGGTCGACTATAGTTATGCCCTCCTTCTTCTCTTCACTGCCGAGAAGCAAGAGCCGCCCGTGCTTCTCGAGGGCTATGCCGGTCAAATATCTATGATCGGCAGCGCCAGGCAGGGACTCATCCCGCGATGCCCTGACTTTATCAAGCGCCTTTACCTCTTCCCCATTAACAATATAGTAGACATTACCATTTTCACCGTTCTCAACCGTAAAGTCGACGACCCCTTCACCTATATCGCAATAACCTATGCCCAAAAAAGCAAGGTCCCTAAGATCGTCTTTCCCGGTTTTTACTAAATAATATCTTTTAGGACCGGACCAATCAGGGGCATAGGCATGTTCAAAAAGATAATATAGGCACCCCTGATCATCCGCCTTCATTTCGATGAGCCCGCCCAACGCCACTATGCCCGAGTACATCCCATAGACAGGTATAGTAACCGGTCCGCCTTCGCCTTTACTCCTGTATTTCACCGCTCCAACGTCCTCATAGAATACGACAGGGGTGTCATTATTGCTTATAGTTACCGCCTTTATCTTCAGCCTTTCGCCGCTACTCTCGATGAATATCCGCCCGTTCTCGCCTATCGCCGGGTTTATTACCCAGTTCTTGTCGTACACGATTATCTCGTTCGCGCCTTTGTTCAGGACGTATTTGTTGCCTTTAGCGTCGCTCTTGACATGGCCTATGTCGGTGATCCTGTATGTATCGTCCGACGTCCCACGTCCTACGTCCCACGTCCTACGTTCAACGTCTGACGTCCTACGTCCTACGTCCAACGTCCCACGGAAACCAGTTTGCCCCTTCTCAACTTCCGCCAGATACACCCCGTATTCCACCCCCGCCAACTCTTTGAGCGTCGCCAAATGATCTGCCGCAGCTTCAATGCTTTCCGAACTCACCGGCTTTGGCCTAGGCGGCAGTACCGGCTCGACCGGTCCGGCCCGTACGGGCTCGACTCGCTTTCTCATCCACTCGACCGGCTCGAGGCGCATCTCCTGGCGGGCTACTCTGCCATCGGGCATGACGAACGCCATATTCCCCGCTCCGGTGATAAAATCTCCCGCATCGGGGACTCTCCCATTATCCACTTCCAAATATCCGCCTTCGCCTATACCCTCGTCGAGTTTCCCGGTATGGGGATCAACGACCGCCGCCCTTCGCCCGTTTTTATCGAAAAATATCAACCTGTTCATCTCGCGGTCAAATGCCGCCTGAGCGGCGTTAACGCCGAATTTAGAGTCGCTGAAACTCGCCACCTCATGGGCCCTATTATTTTCAATATCGATATTAGCTAACACATCGACCGCCAGAAGCCCTTCTCCCAAAGGCGAAGTATGCGCGTAAACTACTGAGAGTTCGTCATTTTCGCCGAAAAATATCTTTCTCGCCGAGGTAGAAACTATCCCTTTCGCGTTTGCCATATTTTTCCAAACCGGCGAATATTTCACCGGCGCCGTCGGCTCGCGCCATATCTCAAATATGCCGTTTTCCAGGAGTACGAATATCTCGCCCCTTGAATTGACATCCATTGATATCCCTTTACAATTACCTCCGCGGGCCCTGATCGTCCCCTTATCGGCCGTGACGGTATCCAGGGACCCGTCGGGATTAAAGAAATAAACGATATTCTCGGTGGCCGTGGCGCAAAGGACCAGGATCTTGATACCTGTCCCGGTATCGGGCATTACTGCCATGGCCTTCACTTCCTGCATGTAAAAATGCACATCCTGAGTCTCCCCTGGAAGCCGGAATGTTACCCTCCCGTCCGGAGCGCCGATAAAGTTACGGACTACGGTGCCGTCAGTCATTATCTTGTTAATGAAATACAGAGCGGTCCCGGCGACAGGAGGCGCGGCTGACTTTTCGGCGAAATAGATATTTCCTTCATTGTCGGTCGCTTTGAACGTCGGCTCCAGGTATTGATCTTTGGTAACGGTCACTTCGGGTTTATTGATAAGCGGTATCGTAACCCGGCTTTCGGACGCTTCGTCCGTGACTATGAGCCCGCCTTCTTTATCGAATTTTATGTCGATGGGCGTTGTTATGCCGAATTCTTTAAGGTCTATCTCTCCGTCATCCGCGAAATCCGTATCGGAGGTGCCGTCGGGCCTGTATATGAGAAGGATGTTCTTTTCTTTCGAGGCCAGGAATATCCTTTTAGAATAGAGGTCGACGGCTATCGAGAACTCTGTGCCGTATTTTCTGTCGATCTTGATCGCACCCATTTTTGATCCCGACGTGCTGAACGGGACCATCCTTTCATTCTTGTCCATCCTGACAAGATACGCGCCGTCGGCGTTGGAGCACATGACAAGGATATTTTCATTCACATCCAGCGCCATATCTCCGGGCGCGACCAGAGCGAGCTGGCCAAAACTTGCGGCAACGCTTTCTATCACGGTTTTAGCGGATGTCGCGTGCATAATTTTATAAACCTTTTTATCTCCGTCTATGCCCCAGGTGTTGCCAGCTCTATCTTTGGTCGAAGGAGACGGAGCCCTTCCACCTTCGACCTTCGACCCTCCACCTCCATATAGCGCCGGCGAAAGATACAGCGACCGGTATATCCTGGCCGCGGCGATATCTTCGTCGTATTGGACGCCGACGGCTGTACCCTCGGGCGCGACGACCGGAGTGAATATCAGCCGGCCATCCCTGTCTACGGCGAGTCCCGTCGGGAAACCGAAACGGCTGTTATCCAGAGGGATATATCCCGCCTCACCGAACGCCGGATCGATATTGCCCGTTCCCGGGTCAAAAACCAGAACACCCGCGCCTCCCGCTTCAAGAACATACAGCCTACGGGTAAAACTGTCGTAGAAAGCGTCCCCGAATTTTACGGAACGGGCCTTATCGGATATATGGATATTGTTCTTCGCTTCCAGCCGTTCACCTTTGGGATCGAAAATAACTACCCCGCTTAAGCCTTTAACTTTATCTTTGTAAAAAACATGCAAATTATCGTTCCGGTCGAAAAATATTTTCTCATGACTTCGCGTCTCTATCCCGTTCTCGACGGCGTATCTCCTCCAGGCCATAGCGGCATCAGCCATCAGGATATGTTCCAGGCCATCGACGAAAACGGTGAATCCGTCCTCATCTCTACCTGCCACATAAACCTGTCCTTTCGAATTGACCGCGATGGAACTGGGCGTGTTTTTGTAATTCTCCCTGATCTCGCATAGATATTTACCCTTACTATCAAGTTTTAAAATATCAGTCCCGTCTATCATGTAAATACAACCGGTTAGAGGACAAATAGACATCGATCTCGGAGCGTTTATCCTGCGCATCCTTCCCGATAGGGACCCTATGCCTTCAAGTTCAGTGATCACACCCCTTTTCCCGAACTCATTATTGAGCTGACCGTCACGGCCGAAAACATGGATCGACCCGCCGGACGCGCCGGCTTTATCCATGACGAATATATTCCCAAAGCTATCGCTCGGCCCCGCTAGTGGATCCGTAAGCCCCCATCCCTGGGTAGACGACTCAAAAATTTCCGTACGGGGCTTGTGCACCATCGGCACGGTCACGACCTTTTCGTCTTTACCGTCCGTCACCGCGAGGTTACCGTCATTATCGACCTTTATATCGACCGGCTTCTCTATCCCGAACTGTTTCAGATCGATCTCGCCGTTCGGAGCGAATTTCGTGTCACGCGTACCGTCCGGCGCGTACACTAAAAGGATGCTTTTCTCTATGCTAGCGATGCATATCCTCCCGGAGTATAGATCAATGGCTATAGAAAAGTCTTTGCCGTATTTATCGCGGTCGAGGAGAAGTTTACCCGCGATGAACTCCCCGCCTATCGGCGCCGGCTTGTCTTTCCCATCCAGCGCGAGAACATATGATTCGTTCCCGGCTGCATTCATAACGAAAAGATGGCCCTGCTTGTCAACCGCGAGATCAGTAGGCCTGCATACTCCCGTGCCGAATGGTATACCGAGGGTCTCCTCATACTCCCCGGTACTCCTATTAACCCTTCCAACGCGATTATCCGTATGAAACGCCGCGTAAATATAATTATCACCCGAAACGGCAAGCGCACTTATGTTGCCGCTAAGCCAGGGTTTCTCTATCTCGTAAAAAGAATCTTTGTCACCCTTTGTATCTACACCCAAGATCACGTAGCGCGAGAGGCTGCCCATTTTTCTAGCCATAAATATCCTGTTCCCTGCAGGCGAAGAAGATATGGCTTGAACATTTTTAAGTATGGAACCCCACCAGGCAGGCATCCCGCTGATCCCATTTATCACGCCCCTCTCCACTGGGTCACCTACTGCCGTGTTAAGCTGCCCGTCTGAACCTATAACGCTTATACTATTCTCTTCGCCATTCGTATTCGCCACCCACATATTCCCTTCATTATCAAAAGCCTTCCTCAGCGGCATGTCGAACTTGCCCTTGTCCTTCAAAACGACCTGATACCCTT
>JADGBR010000005.1:106141-128140 GCA_015231405.1 Candidatus Omnitrophota bacterium
CGTCCCACAATTCTGCACCGCGACACGCCCCCCTTCGAGCGCAAACACGAGCGTCCCGTCATCGCGGACGATGAAGTCGCGTATCCCGGCGATCTGCCCGTTGTCAATATCGATATACCCGCCGCGACCATAGGACGTATCTATTGAAAGGTCTATGGGCTTCAATACAAGCACCGACCGGCCTAGGGCGTCGAGGACGAAAATTCGGTCAAGCGCCGCGTTATAGCGCATATCACCGAATATTATGGCCGTGTCCGTATCAGGTTTATGCTTAACAAAGGTTTTATGCCAATCGGGCGGTGTAAACTTATATATCCCCCTCTCCCCTTTATCTTTATCGATATATAAGACAAATAATTCCCGGCTTTTGCCATAAACTATACTTTTCCCGCTTTCCGGAGCCAATTGCCTGTCTTCACGAACCTTGGCCCAACCGCCTAAATGGCTGTATGTTGTTTCTATCAATCTATCGACCGACTTGCCCCTTATCTGCCCGTCATTGAGCAAAAGATCAAGATTCCCAAGCTCATCAAAAACCATATTTACCGCGCCGTTAAACAGGAGATCGTCACATTTGATCTTGCCGCCGGCGCCCTTATCCAGAAAAAGCCCGCCGTTCGGATCGAACATAAACAATAACGGAGATGTAGTTCCCGGGTCGGGGTCAGTCAGAACGAAAATACCGCCGTCAGGTGACACAGCTACAGAGCGTATATTCTGTAATTTATGCGTTATACCTCCGACGCTGGTATGTATCTCGCCGTTAATGTCCCCGATAAAGAACCGTTGCAATGTCCCGTCCTTCTTAAGCCTATGCACCGCGCATTTGCCGTTATCGTTGGTCGCGAAAAGGATATTGCCGTCATTATCGAAAGTTTTAAGCGACGGGTTCATCATCCCGATATCAGCCGGCAGACCCGATCCGGGCTCTACGAGCTTTTTAACTGCGATTTCGGGCCTCGCCGCAAGCTCTAGAACGGGGACATAGACGAGCCGCTGGTCTTTATTATCCGTGATCACGAGGTTGCCGGTATTATCGACGACCATATCCCCCGGCTCGGCGATTTTACCGGCGAGAGGTATCTCTTTTACGAAAGAACCGTCCGGGCCATAAACAACCGCCATATTCTTATCCTTAGCAAGTAGGAAGATATACCCGTGATAAAGGTCAGCGGCTATACCAATATTTTTCCCGTATTTCGGGTCTATTGTAAGTATCCCTTCCCCCTTGAAATCCCCTTTGTAATTGTTCGAAATTTTACTGCCTTCGAATATCTCGTAGATACACATAGCCTGGCCTCTTTCACGCATGACTAGCGTACTTCCATGTTTATCCTGAGCGATGGCTATCGGATCATTGATATCCTCAAATCCTCCGTTATTCCTCTTTAACGGGCAAATAGCGAACTGCCCTTCATCTCCAAGGTTAATACCACACACGTGAGTGGTTTTACCCGGTTTTTTTTCTACATATAAGACACTGCCACCCGAGGTTTTAACTATAGTCCCGGAAAGCGGCGATATCATCAACTTCCTCTTATAACGCCCATATCTGTCGGCTATAACTATCCTATGCATTTCGGAATTGGCGCCTAGAACGTAAGTTTCGTTATCGGTGACATAAATATCTCCTGTGACGGGATCAATATAAATAGCGGACGGATGTTTAACGCTGTTTTCCGTCTGGTCCGGATCACCTTCGAATAATGAGACTATACCGCTTTTCCCGAAATTATCGTTAAGCTTACCATTCGTCCCTATAACGCTGAACGTCCCGTTCTCTTCGTTACAAACCCATATATTCCCGAACGAGTCCACCGCCTTCCCCGCCGGCTTCTCGAACTTGCCTGTCGCTTTGTCAACCGTTCTACGTCCCACATCCAACGTCCCACGTCCCACGTTCTCCTCTCCCCCACCCTCTCCCCTCCCCTTTCCTTGACCCTTGACCCCTGACCCTTGACCCTTAATTATCTCCCTAAGCCGCGCAACCAGCCCCCTGAGCGCCTCGATGATGCCTTTCTTCCTCGTTGCCTCAACCCCTCCGCCTTCGACCCTCGACCTTCGGCCTTCGGCCTTAACCGTAGTCAGCTCGTACCGCCTGATACACCAGTTGGCATCTTCGAACTCTGAACTTACAACTACGCTCGTAGTTCTCCCGTCTTCTCCACGGACGAGGGTCATACCTGGATCCGGAGAGGACGGCTGCCTTTTATCGGTCATTTCCACTGTTATGATATTCCCGCATTCGAGACGGTACCGCCGGGAGACGGAAGCGCTGTCCCCGCCAACCTTAACCGGCATAAAAGCCGGGCCATGACCAGTCATCATGGCTATCCCGTTCATTATTCCCGAAGGACCGTAAATGGCCTGGATCGCCCGGGGAGCAAGATCATCGGACGGGAATTCCCGTAAACGCGCCTCAAATATTTCAGTATTTCCCCAATAGAATTTTTCTTTTCCTTTGTCACCTTTTATCATGGTCCCTACAACGCCGAGCTTTTTCCCCGAACTCACGATAACGCCTTCAAGAACACCTTCGTAATAGTACGGCTCAATATCGTCTATCTTATTAAAGGGGGTTCTATTTCCGTATTTGTATACCACCGGGCTGTCAAATTCTATGAGCCCCGATTCATCGTATCCTTTAACCGCGACGTAATATAACCATCCCCGGGTCCGTTTCAGCCCGGAAACAAAAAAACCTTTCAATGTCCCGTCCGGACCTGTGACCTTTTTGACCCTCTGGGCTTTAAACTCATTCCCAAAAAGACCTTGCCGGATCAATCTCTTTTCCACCTTACATATTCCCGGAGACGGATCATATTTCATCTTGATATGCTCGAGCTTGCCGCGCTTCCCATCGGACAATATTATCCCGGTCATTTCGCCTTCCGAAGAATATATGATCTCCATATCGCTTATATCGAAGGAAGTTCCCACCGGGAACGTTACTACCTCATACCCTTTCACCTCACCTTCTGTTCCTGAAATATCGCGTAGAGGGATCAGCTCAATTGAGCTCTCGCCTCCCTTCGCCCTAATGAACGCGAATACGCCGACCTCTTTCCCCTTGCCGTAAAGTGTCTCAAGAACTTTGATCTCATCGACCTTCCCGCCGTCCTTTTCATAATCTATATACCTCGCCATAGTCCCGAACTTGGACTTATCACACTCTGCGAAAGCAGCCCCCACGTCCTCCCCGTCGACCACCCTATGCCGCCCCGAATAAAGGTCCTCCGCCATGCCCCCTGCGTGCCCTGCACCGGAGCGAAGCGACTGGTACAGGGCCCCATGCCCAGCCGCAGACTTACTCTGCACAAACCTCACATGTTCCCCCTCGGCGTCGACTTTATCTAAAACCGCTAACCCCGCCGTATCGCCGCCCGGTGTCTGGATGAAAGCGAGATCCGATTTCTGCTGAAAAATGCCCGGAGTCTCAAGCTTGACGCCTTTATATTCGATCTTTATCGCGCCGCTGTCGATCCTGGCGTCGAAATAGAATATTTCGTTGCTGTAATTTCCGCTCACAACTAACCCTTTAAGAACACGATCGTTACCGTAAACCGCCTTAAAACGGCACCCGACCTCCATGTTCAACCCGGGTTCTTTCCAATACGGGAGTTCAACCGCGTTCGCGTCCGGATAACTCAACTTCCCGTTATCCCCGATAGCTATCTTCACGTATTTCATCGACCCGGAATGCTGCGCGTCGCCGCCCTCGGTAAATACGATGTACGCCGGGCTGTCATCCGGGCCATATACCACCTCAAAATCCTCGATATTATAGAATTTTTCCTGTTTATCATAAGCCTCATATATCCCGAATTCGGCGCATTTGTAGACCTTGTCATAACCTTCTATAGGTACGAATCCGAATTCGTTGCCTGCCGAATTGAACATGACCAGGCCTTTGGCAACTCCATCCTTACCGTAAACCGCCTTCAGCTTTGACGGGCTCCCGCATGGAGCTGTACCGGCAACATCTACTACCCCGGAAGTTAACCTCATCTTTCCGCTTTTACTGAATTTACCTGATATCTGCGCCATTATCGCTTCATCTCTATCCACAGCGACAATATTGAAATTCTTTCTGGACTTGTCGTATATTATCTCGAAATCGGTTATATTTTTTACCGGCATTAACGTACCCCGACTAAAATCCATCGTTACAGTATTAGCCGTATCATATGTAACGTCGCCGCCAGCTCCGGCTTTTACCGGAACAAATTTTATTTTTGTCCCGTCCGAAACGAGAACCCCGCGCCACACCCCGTCCGGGCTGAATAGCGGCTTCATGCCGGTTATCTTCTCGTCCGCGTCGGCGTCGACAGCTTTCTCAAAGCCCGTTATTTTAGCGAGGTCCATATCGGCGAATATTTCGTTCATGTAGGCCCCTTCGGGAAGAATGAACCGACCGGCAAGAATATGCCCTGCCATTTCCGACGCGTCCGGAACGCCGACACGGATGCCGGGAGCGGCGAGAGGTTTATGGTAGATGCGGTTATTGTCAGGGTTAGCCGTATTATCGAGGACAAGAAGCCCCTTGGGGGCTTGGCCGGGAGCCTGGACGATGCCGAAACAATCTGTGCCGGGGAATGTGCCTGCCTTGACGAAAGGGGTGAAATTCCCCAGTTCCAACCCTGAAGCAACTTGAGTTAAAGTTCCGTAAAAAACGCCGCCTTTACTGGCGCCGTATTTTACCTCGGAGATAACTACGCCGGATATTTTATGGTCGTGGGAATATACGGCCCTTACATGGCGTTTATGCGTATTGTTTTCCGAGATGTCCCTCATCCAATCACTGGACGCGAAGCCCGAATAACTTATCCGATTACTATTTTCAGCTATATTGATCTCCAGACAACATATCCCTGCCTTTGTCGTGTCGGTCCCGTCTTCGGCTACGACGAGATACCCCGGTGTCCCGTCCTCCAGGGATATGACCTCGAGATCCGTGACGTTATTATTGATATATTTGTGCTGGGGGGTCTGCGGATATTTCTGGATCGTATCACCCGCGGTGTAAGAACCGTCCCCGAGTTTTTTCACCCCAATATACCCGACACCGCCCATTACAACATCGGCGACGAAGAATCCCAGGAGGTCGCCGTTCCTCGCTATCACTTTCTTCAATTTGCCGGGCGCGCCGCCGAAAGTTGGATTGAATGGCCTCCGATGCAATTTACCTGTTTCCCCCCATTCGATCACCCCGTTACGGATAGCGGCTTCATACTCGATGAACTGTTTATTCTTGCTGTCGGTGATGAATAGCTGTATAACGCCTCCGCCGATATTTATCACCTCCAGATCGGAAATACTCCCACTATTGGAAATCAGAGTGCTTCGCTGGGCGGTAAATACGACTGATCCGTCATCACCATATGTCACGCTAAAGTATTCGAGCCAACGACCCCTGACGGCTATAATACCAAGTAAACTCCCATTATCGTCATAGACCTGTTTGAACATTTCCTGCGGCTCCACTACGCGCAAAGCACTGCCCTTTACTGGGTCGCTTCCCTTGAATATCTCCGCCATATCCGCGCCTTCGGGAAGAATGATCCGCTCGGCCAGGATGTCTGGGGACACGGCTTCCGTCAACCCCACCCCCTGCTCCGCGCCCTGCCCCATGGCCCCCTTGTCCGCCGTAGCCTTGGCGAAGGCGGATGCCCCATGCTCCGCGCCATGCGCTATGCGCTCTGTGCTTTGCTCCGTCCCTTCCGCCTTCGCCAGCTCCCCCTTCGCCCACAACAGCTTATTCAACGCGGCGAGTTCTTCGTCGATCTCTCTTATCATGCCGGAACGTATGGCTATGGCAGCCGTCATCTTCTCTATTGCTTCCTGAACCGTCGCCAACTTAAGGAATTTTTCGGATCTTTCCATATCCGCGCGCAATTCATGTTTTTTTACGGACAACTCCCTCATTCTTTCCGCTATTTCCGGCATCTCCGCGTCCAAAGGGGTATCGTCCTCCACGGATAGATTAGGCACCGGTATTTCATCATAACCCGGGATCGCTTCCCCGTCCTCGCCCTCGACGCCTTCCCCGCTATGCGACTCGATAACTCTTTGGATCATGTCGGCGAAGAAAGATACTCCTCTCTCATATATTTCGCGGTCGGGGTGTCCGAGAAGGCACATCACGGCGTGGTATCTCCACAAGTCGGGAAGTATTTCCTGTACTTCCCTCAAATTTCTCAGCACAGCGCGTTTTTGGGTTTCGTCATTAAGTTGATTCTCGATCTTATCCCATGTCACTCCGTCCACGATACCCATCTTCGCCCTGAATATCCCGAGCTTTTTGAGATACTCGGCCCTGTTCTCGACGACCTCCAGTATCTCCGGATGTTTTATCGGCATGCTCATGACAAGCCGAGCGGCTTTAGTTCGCAGCGCGAGGATGGCCTCGTTATCAGGGTATTTTCCTGCAAGCTTCGCCGCCGTCCTGTGAAGAGATATGGCCGTTGTCATATTCCTGATCCCGCTTTCAGGCGCGGCAGCGGTAATCTCGTCGAATTTTATGGCACCGATGAATTTTTCTATGCCTAAGGCTATTTTTGCCGGATATTCCTTATCATCGTCGTCCTCTTCTGCTATCCCGGAACAAATGCCTGCACAAAGCGAAAGCTTAAGGAACGAGTCGTCTATTTCGGGTATGCCGACAAGCGCCGGCTTCTTCGGCCCGCCTTTCAGATCTTTCCACGCCTCGGCATACACCCTTTTATCGTCCGCTCCGCCTTTATATTCAAGGAACGACAGCGGCCAGTTCTCTTCTCCGACAAGCCTTGCCTGTATGATCCCGATAGCGATATCGTACATGCGGTCATAGTTAGCGGGTATATTCTCTTCCTGGCCAACCCCTTTCCCACGGCCCATTATGAGTATCAGCAACTGGTAGATCTCCCTGAGATTATAGAGCCGCGCCGTTTTTTCTTTGGATGATAACTTACTCCAGCTTTCTTTATCCGTTACCAACCCCTTCACTATATCTTCTCCGCGGTCTATGGCATCCGTAACAACGGAATCCCTGTTATATTCCTGGAGCGACGTGAACAACTCATTTAGCTCCCGGCCGTTCTTGTCATCCGGGTTGAACTTGGGTTCCCTTATGAGCGTGAGCTTATAATAGACCATCGGTTTATTGTCCAGGTATTTAAGGACGCCGTCTTCCTGCTCTTCCGGCCTTGCCCCGGGTTTCTCATCTACCCATAAACCCGCCTCTTTGAACCCATTTTTGACGAGTTCCCTAATGCGGTCGAGGTCCGCCTCTTCAGCCGCCGCCTGCTTGAAATAGGACATGAATACGGCGAGTAGCTCTTCCTGCCAATACTGGGGATTCATTCTCTGGTTCCTGTTCTCGGGGCCTTTCCAGTTGCTGATCACGTGATTTATCACTCCGTCCAGCGTCCTGAACCCGGGAAGACGCCGGAGTATCTGTTTATCCCTGTTCGCGTAGACTTCACGTTTGAGATACTGAGAGACACCTATAAGGCCGGTATATTTGATCTCGGTATGACCGTTTATCTGTACCTTCAGATATTTATCGGATTCATTCTGAGAAGCCGGGGCCGGATCAACGATCTTTTTGCCTATAACATCCGCGTTCATCCTCTTATCCTTGTTCTCGCCTCCGCGAATATCGACTAGATACCCGTACATCTCGTCGTAAGACAACGGCGGTATCCTGAGTATCGCGCATCTTTCCTTGAAAGCGTCATCGGGTTCCTCGACATTGAAAGGCCCGCCCGGTGTATTCGCGGCGAAAATGAACCCGAACCCTTCGCGGCCTTCGACCATGCTGTTATAAAGCGCCATCTTGAGACGCGACATGGCCTCGTGAAGCCCGGCCTGCATGCCCGGCCGACCTTGAGTGAGTTCGTCTATGAAAGCGAGTTTGCCGTTCTTCATCGCCCTTACCACGGGCCCGTCCTGGGTAACAACTACATTGTTCACTATCTCGGCCGTCTGTATCAGCGTCTTAAGTTTCGTGTATTCGGTAAGGTTATACGACTCGTAATCCGGCCCGGAAAGAAGCCGGCACACCCCTTCGGCGAGAAGCGATTTACCCGCTCCCTGGTCGCCGACGAGAAGTATATGCGCGCCCAGCGAACGCAGCTGAAGCATCTGGTAAAGGTATTTGGAGTTCTGGCCGCTACCTGTCTTCAGCCAGTATAGTAGTTCCCTCGGGAGTTTCTTCTCCCTGTAAGCGTCGGGATGGACCTTTAACTTAAGCGTGTCCCAGTAGGATCTAGGCTTATCCTCACCCGGAATAGCGGCCTTTTCGGGAGTGACCATTAGATATCCGTCCTCCCATTTAAAACTCGATGAAGTGTAATCCTCGCCCTTCGAGGTCATAACCGGGCCTTTCAGCACGATGTCGGGCATATTCAGCTTATCTTTAAAGAATGTTTTATCCTTGTTCTCGATGCCTTTACTGAAATAGAACTGCTCCTCGAAAGCCTTCAATATTGTCTTCATCTGATTTTTACGATCGGTCTCGTCGAGGTTATCCGCGTAGAGGTTGAAGAACATCTCGATCACGCTTGCGGGAGCGAGCTCGAAAGTCTTCGGGTATTTAACGGCGAATTCTATGATATTGCGTATGACCCTGGGCGAGGGAGCTCTCCTTAACCTGCTTCCCGGGGATCGCGGCGCCGCGCCGCCCTGCCGGAGCGGAAAACCCTTTTTCCAGCGGGACCAATCGGCCTTGACCATATCACTTTCTGAAGGGTCGAGATCGCTGAATACTATCCGGAGATTCTTGGCCGCGTGTTCTAGGCCTTTAGCCATCGAGTATATCCTTTTCCTCTGGACGCCCATATCGAGCGAATCCCTGTCGGGCCTGTCTTTGACCAGGTTCTCGAGTTTTTCCATAGCGAGCCGATACTGAAGGAACGCTTCACTGTCGGCGTCGCGCCAGTAAAAACGCATGTCGGTCATCCTGTCCAGCGTCGCGACGTCGTTTATGCCCTTTATCTTTGTGCCGAGCCTTTTAAGGTTAGATGTTATTATTATCCGCGCCCGCGGATGGTTGCTGACCATCTTATTTATGAGAGCCTTGGCCGTTTCGGCTTTCGCCCGGCTTTTATCGAGATAATCCCGGTGTAAACGTCTTATCTCCGGGTCGTCCTCGATAAGCTTATCGGCGGTTATATGCCTCTCGTGCATGGCCGCGACTATGGAATTCTTTAAAGCGCCGTAAGCTTCCTCATCGATGAACTGGCCTTCGCTGATGACGACTATCCCTCCGTTATGCTGGACATAGTTGAGCGACGAGTACACATATTCCGTGCCTTTTTCGGTGAGGGTGCGTTTGCAAATGATATCCCCTTCCTTGACGTCGGCGTGACCGGCGAGATACCATACTTCCTCGTTCATGAGATTGCCTATGGCCTCGATTATCTCGTCCTTACCCAGGCCCGTCTCGCCTTCTATCATGAGGACGCGTTTCGACTGCGGGTCCCTTACTTCCTTACCGTCTATCTCCAGGTCGAACACGGTGCTATGGACGCTTTTTTTCTCTCGGACATAGACGACGCGGTCACGCCTGGGGTCGTACACGAAAAGACCCGGAAAACCGGCGAGTGCCCTGGCCTCGACCTTCCCGCCAAGTCCTTCTATGGCTGACAGTAGAGGCATGGTTCCCGGATCGACCCATTCCGCCTGACTAGCCCCGAAAATGATCGCGGGCTCTTCCGGGTATATACCATTACTACCTCTTATATTGAGTTCGACGGTACCGTTATCCCTCTTGCGTATATAAAACTTCCCATCCCGCGTATATGACTTATACTCGTATCCTTCAAGCCATAATTTTCCGATAGCTTCCATAATGAGCTCTTCGTTCTCTTCGTCGTCGACCGTCACTTTACGGGGCACGTTAAGCTGCCCGACGCCTCTTTCTCTCCTCGTCATTGTATTCGGGTCGCCGTTATCGAATACGAGGTAATCCCGGCCGTTTTCCATCTCATAATAGAAATGGCGATACCCCGCGCCGCGGCGTACGCCGGTATAATCGCCGCTGGTCCGCTCATAAACGCTTCTCCCTTGTTTTTTCCGGTTATTTGCCTCATCAAGCGAATCCATGCAAAGAACAACCCTTTCGTGGTGGGTGAGATCTTCGCCGGGGATAGCGTCAAGAAGCGCGAGCGCCGATCTTTCATCCGAAGTGGTCTCGGATCTCCCTTCAGCCCTTTTCGCGAGAAGACATTCCAGGTATTCATGTTCGATGAAATCGCTGAGCATCAGTATGGCCTCGCTTTCGTCGTACTTATTCAGCATATCCTGGAACTCTACCGGTATATATATCCTCCCTCCCAACGGATGAGATACGCTGTAATGCCCGGAAAGGTCGGTATTCCTGACAGTTACCATATTGAAATCTTTTATGCCCGGAAGCGCCTCACTTATACCGCGGAGCACGGAGATCATACGGGCGGAATATCTCTTTTCCTTGCCAGCGTTCCCGGAGACGCGCCTGTAAAGTTCGGCCAGCTTTTCTTTAACGGGTTTATCGGGGTCGTTCGGCGTTGGCAATAGGTCGCCGAGGGACACATCCGGCGTGAACTCGTAGTACATAGGCTCGTTCTCTATCATCCTGAATATCTGTTTACCGTTAATGTCCTTGTCTTCAGGGTCGATCCTGGAAAAATCTTTTTTGCCGCGGTATATCCTATCCAGTTCCTCCGCGTCTATCCAGTCGAGGGTCTTAAAGAGATTGCCTTTACGGCCTTCGTCCGAAACGCTGTTTTCGGCATCCCTCCACCCCTGGAGAAAAGCGTAGTCCCTCGCTTCAGTGTCCCTGAAAATACGCGCGAGCGGCTTATTATCCTCAAGAGGATCGCCAGTCCCGTCGTACCCAACTCCCGGGTTTCTAGGCTTATGGCCCGTAGCCATGACAAAGATATCGTAGAACCTTTTCCATGCCAGGCGCGGAACTGACGGAAAACCCTCTTTCTCGTCGGGAATGACGCATCTTTCCTCACCGATAACGGCGCTCGCGTCATGCATGGCCTGATTATCGCCTACGGGGATGGCCAAAGCGTAAACTTTGTGCCCAGCGCTCGGCTGTTTTTCCGCCCTGTCCAGCATCTCTTTTATCTGAGTATTCTGCCCGAAATTGCCGTCGCCTATGTTCACGACGATGTTGATACATTCCTCGCCGTCCCTTTTAGCCTCGTCGACGGCCTGCTGTATGCAGTACTGATAGGTCCTTTCCTCGGCTTCGGTCGAACCTTCCGGGGAGAGTTCCTTCATAATAGTGACCAGGAGTTTCTCCATCCCGCCTCTTTTTTTCATGCGGTTCTCGGCGTACCTGCCGCCTATAAGTTTCAGTTTTTCGTTATAAGAAAGCAGCTGCCATTCGAATACAGGCTCGCGTGCCGACGAGTTTATGGTTATCATGTTCATGACGATAAGCATCACGAAAAGTTTAGCCCATAATATCCTCGTCACTTTATCTTTTTCATTCTCCTCCATTGACGCGATCACGTCGGGATCCACGCCGATACCCCATCCCATGCTTATCGACTTATCGACGGCAATGGTCACTCTCACCCGCCTGGGTTTAAGTTTCTTCGTATCCTCGCCCGCGTCACCGGCAAGCGGAACCTCCTCCGGATACTCGACCCCGGCGTCTATGCTATCCGTATCCACGAACCTGACGCCAACTGTCTCCTCAAGAAATATCCTGAGGGCCCTGTTGGTCTGATTAACAAGCGTCCCGGGTATCATGTCGAACCATTTCTTGTACAGCTTCCAATCGTCCTCGCTGACGTCAGCGAGCTCTCTCTGAACGTCGTCTACGTTCACACTAGGATATTCGACGGGTTTTTTAACGGGTTTGTTCTTAACCGTGACAGTGCCCGCGGGTTTGGCTTTATCGGGCGAAAGCATATCCTCGACTATCTCCGGCGTCTGGGGCGGTTTTATTCCCCAGGTGTCACCCGGCCCGCCGCCGTCATCAGACCCTGCGGCCGGGTCCGGTTCGGGTTCGCCGGGTATTGTCCCATCTTCTCCCCCTTCCTCTTCCTCCTCACCAGGACCGGGCATGGGACTTTGCTCTCCCATGGCGGGTATAAAATCTTCGTCACCTTCCTCATCCCCGCCCTCTTCCGGCTGGGGGGAAAGATTCATCATTATCTGCATTAGATAGGGATCCCGGGGGGCGGTGCGGTCGCCCATTTTCTTTAACAGCTCCGACTCGTTCGCGTGCGCTTTTTCGCGGAGTTCCACGTAGACCGGGAATATCCTTTCGGAAAAAGCGGCGAGAAACTCGTTCAGGCTCATCGCGCGCGGATGGAACAGCATCTCTTTCCATCCTTCCCTCTCCCCGCCTTCGGCCTTGCCGTCACAGGTATCGATAAGGGCTTTGTACACATCGCTGTCCTTTTCGACGCGGGGATCGAATACCTTTACGTCACCCCTGTCATTATTGTGCGTCCATATCCAGAGTATCGAATTAAGGAACTGGAGGTCCTCCGGATAGACCTTAAACAGGTCTTTTTCGATCTCCGGATCCCCGAGATCGAAGAGCGACCGGAGCGCCGCCATTATCTCCGAGTTCACTTCCTCTTTCATCCGGGCGGCGTCGCCGGGTGCCTTCTTCTCTATGCTCTCGAACAGATTATTCTGACCCACGCTTACGGCGCGGGGTATCGCCAGATGCCCCCAAAGCTCCGTCCAGGCTTCGTTCATCCTAGCCTCGAAAGCAGGATCTTTTTCTATCCTTTCCCTGAATTTATCCTTCCAGGCCGCGAGCCTAGCTTCCATTTCCCCTTTCAGTCCTTCGGTCTGGCGTTTCCATTCATGCCTGTACCTGGAAAGGAGTAAATTCCCGTAAGCCGACTCCTTCGCGCGTACGCGGAACTCTTCACGTTTCTCCTTATCCGTCACTACGGGGTAAAGGCTCCTTTCGAAATATTCTATGACCGCCCGCGAGGGTCCTTTTTCTCTCTGTTCCCAGAGACCGAGGCTCCTCCGGTCGTTCATAGCCTTAAATGATACGGTAGGCCCATACCATATACTCACGAAAGTCTTAAGTTCCGGCTTCAATTCTTTCTCGACCCACTCTTTATCCTCTTTATCCGTCGAATCGAAGACCGCCCAGAGGCTGTCGAAATATTCCTTCATCTTGACAAGAGGTTCTTTCCCCTCGGCCTCATACCTCGATACATATATCCCGGCGAGCATTATCCCCGCCATCCTCTGCGCGGCATATCTGACCGCCTGGAAATATCTCTCCTCCGCCTTATTCCGGGGAGGATGATAAGAAAAGGCCAGATAGCTCCGGAGGATCCTATGCTCCTCTAAAACCCTCCCTTCCACCTTCGATTCTCGCCTGCCCGCCGAAGCCTCGGCGAAGGCGGGCCCTTCCACCTGTTTGATATACGCCGCGTACACATCCACAGCCTCGGAAATTATCTTATCTATCCCGACATAAGCCATTTCGTTCGTCCCGGCCCAGTTCTTGAGGACAAAAAAATCGTTGCCCTGTTTCCCGAGTTCGCGGCCGCGATCGTAAAGCCCAACTGCCATGTCCATATTGGCCACGAGGTTATCGAGAAGGGGCAGAACTATCTTTTCCGCGTCATCGAAAGACAGGCCCTCTTTGACAAAATTTGTTATAAGATGAGCGGATTCCCCCGCGAATGTCGTAAATTCCCATTTATGATTAAGCTTTATGACCCCTTTATCACCCAGATAATGTATCAGCTCATGAATGAGGGTCTGGTTGAAATACAGGGGGGAAACAACCGGCCTTACAAAAACCTTATCAAGTTCGGGAGAATACCAGCCGCAAATGCCCGGATTGGATAAAGCCGGCAAGGATCTTATTATCTTCCTGGTCTTTTCCAGATTGTCCTTAAAAGCTGTTTCGCTCTCGAATAATGCTTCCGGGAGCAGGTTCAGAAGGCCCAATACCGATATTTTCCCGTAAAGCTCATCCGCTTTTCCTTTTCTTTCGGGTTCAGGGAAGAGACATGCGGCCAGCCCTTCCACGGTCGAGCGGACCCCTTCGACGGCTTCGAGAGCGTTAGGATCGGAAACGAACATGATGAGCTCGTTAGAAACACTTATCGCCGTCTTCATCCTCACATCATCCGGAGCTTTGGGATCTATAACCGTTTTTACGGCGATATATAGCGAATTTTTGCTTAAGGCGAACACGTCTTTTCCGGCCGTCGCCGCGAGATCCCTGAGTTCTTTATAAGCCGCGGAGCTTTCCGCCCAGTCGCCTTTTTTGACATTTTTACTCAATTTCTTTTTAGCTGAGAAGAACCGTTTGGCGATATCCGGTATCCTTGCCAGGGTTTCGGTGTTTTTTTCCCGGTCATACAGTTCAACCGTAAACTTCTCAAGAATATCGGCTATTTTGTGAACTTTATCGCTGTCGCCGAGAACGAGGTGAACGAGGTCATGCATGATCAGCCCGCGTTTTTCGGATTCTGAAAGCGTGTCGAAAGACCTCGCGGCTATGTATATTTTCTGTTTCCCGTCCGTACCCGTCCTCTCATGCCCGAAATGAGCGTCGGTAAAAAGACTTTTGGCCCCGCCGTCCTTATCTCTCTTGACGAACCTGAACATGTCCATCCCGTGTTCCGGCTCGAGGAAGAACAGGGTTAGCGGGTTCTCTCCTTCCGGGCGGGCCAAAACGGCGTTCATTTTAGCTATCAGATCTTCCGGCTTAAGTTCCTTATATTCCGGATCGTCCTTAAATATCTCGGCGAATCTCTCTTTAAGCGGCATTCCTGAAGCGGCCGCTATTTCGGAGAGGGGCGCGGCCGAGGCCGTGATCTCTTTCAAATACGCCTTATACCCCGCATGATCGTATCTCGTCTCTCCCGACTTATTGTTTATGCCGTCATTGTGGTTTATAAGGCGCTTAATAATACGGTTCAGTTCATCCTCTTCATCGACTCCCCATTTTAAATGCGCGACATTGCTTGAATATTTGATCTTCCTCACCTGTATCGAATCCGCCTTGCCGTCCTCCATGTCAAAAGAATAGACAGATTCCGAAATGTTTTCATCACTTTCAAAATCCCCGGCGTTACCCGGGAGAAAAAACCTGTAAGCTTCTTCGTCCGATAGGGGAAGAATGACGGAGGAGCCGTTCTTTTTCGCCTTTTGTATTCCGTATTGGTTCAACGCTTCGGCGTTAAAAGAAGGCTGTAAAGAACCCCCTAGATGCTCCCGCAGCCTTTCGTTCGTAAGCGCATCCCATGCCTTTTTGTTTACATCCAGAACATCCAGCATGAGACTCAATATGAACGGGAATATCACGACATTATCGCTATTGTCCGAGCCAGGAACAATAGGCGCGCCAACAAGATCCGTCCTGGACACATACGAACGCATTTTACTGGTCCACAAAGAAGGAGCGAGATTTGAATTCTCCCCGTCTTGAGCGAAAACGCTCTGTTCGAAGAGAAAAGCGGCTGTAACTATGCAGTTACAAGTTTTGGCAAGCAGTCTGTGTTTTTGGAAAAAATTCATCATCATTATGGGAATTACAAAAATTACTTACTTTAAATTATACTAATACTAAGCGTTATTTTGCCATAGTTTTATTGGTTTAACAAGGCCATATTTCTTAATATTTTATACACTAACTTGCGAAAATTTAGGTGTCAGGCCTCCCCATTCGACATTGTTTTCTTGTTTTGTCCAATGGGGAGGTCTGACACCTTTACTTCACTTCTAGACAATATATGGACAGTATGTTAAAATCGCATGCATCCACAAAGGAGGAATAGTAATGGACTGGGGGATGAAAAACAGGTTAAGCCAGCTTATTCGACCGGACGGGCATTGTATGTTCATGCCTATCGACCACGGGTATTTTCAAGGGCCTACTACCGGGCTTGAGAGACCAGGGGAAACGGTTAAACCCCTTCTCCTTTACTGCGACGCGTTATTTGTTACCCGCGGGACCCTGCGTTCAGCCATAGATCCGGCAGGAAGTAAGCCCATAATATTAAGAGTCTCCGGCGGTACTAGCATGGTCGGTGAGGACCTGGCGAACGAAAGCGTCACTACTTCCATTGACGACATTATAAGACTTAACGTTTCGGCTGTCGGCGTATCAATTTTCGTCGGATCAAAATATGAACGCGAAACCCTTCTTAACCTCGCTAACCTCGTCAACCTGTGCGAACCTTACGGGATCCCCGTAATGGCCGTTACCGCCGTGGGAAAAGAGACCGAGAAGATGGAAGCAAGGTATCTCGCACTCGCCTGCCGCATAGCCGCGGAGCTTGGGGCGAAAGTGGTCAAAACATACTGGTGCAAAAAAGATTTCGATAAAGTGGTAAAAGGCTGCCCCGTACCGGTCGTTATGGCCGGCGGCCCAAAATGCGAGACGGACCTCGAGGTCCTCGAATTCGTCCATGACGGCATGCAAAAAGGCGCGATCGGCATTAACCTGGGCCGTAACATTTGGCAGAACCCGAAAGCGATCGGGATGGCGAAGGCGCTTAGGGCGATAGTTCATGAGAAGGCGTCAGTGAAGTCGGCGAATGGGATCCTTAATGGAAAGTGATTAACGGGTGACATTGTGAGTTAGGTAACTTGTAGTGACGGGTGATGGGTATTGTGTTTTCAGGATGAACATCCCCACATCACTCATCACTACAATTTATCCCCACTGACATCATCACCCATCACCAATTGTTATTTTACTTTTATTATGAAAGCCGCGATGTATTATAACAACAACGACGTCCGCATCGAAGAGATGCCCCGGCCGGTTATCGGCCCGGGGGAGCTCCTCGTCAAGGTCGCTTCGAGCGGGATATGCGGCAGCGACGTCCTCGAATGGTACCGGTTAAAAAAAGCCCCTCTTGTTCTGGGACATGAAATTGCCGGGATTATCGAAGAAACAGGCAACGGCGTGACTAAATATAAAAAAGGCGACCGAGTTTTCGTGTCTCATCATATCCCCTGCAATACTTGCCGTTACTGCCTGTCCGGCAACCATACGGTATGCGAAACCCTGCACACGACTAATTTTTTTCCGGGGGGCTTCGCGGAATATTTAAGGGTGCCGCCACTTAACGTTGACAGGGGAGTGTTCATCCTCCCGGAAGAGATCTCTTTCGACGAAGGGGTTTTTATCGAACCCCTAGCCTGCGTCATTAGGGGCCAGCGAATTTCCCGGTTACTGCCGGGTGAGAGCGTGGCCATCCTGGGAAGCGGCATATCCGGGCTTCTACACCTGGTCGCGGCTCGGGCGTTCGGCGCGGGTAGGATCATAATGACCGATATAAGCCCCTACCGCCTGAAGACAGCGCTCGATAACGGCGCCGACGCCGCCCTCGACGCGCGTAAGCCCGGTCTGGAAGCCGAGCTCGCGAAACTTAACGGGGGGAGACTATTTGACCAGGTCATCATCTCGACCGGAGCGATATCCGCTTTTAAACAGGCTCTGAAACTCGTTGACCGCGGCGGTAAAGTATTATTCTTCGCTGCCCCCGAACCGGGAGTCGCCCTCCCCGTACCCGTCGCCGAGTTCTGGAGGAACGGGATAACGCTCCTCCCCTCTTACGGGAACAGCCCACTTGACGCCGTTCAGGCGATAGAGCTCATCCGCTCAAAGCGGGTAATGGTCGATCAGTTTATCACCCACCGGCTCGGGCTTGCTGAAGCCGCTAAGGGGTTCCAGATGGTAGCGGGAGCGGGAGAGTGTGTAAAGGTTGTGATAAAGCCGTGAATAAACAATATCAAGGGTCAGGGGTCAGGGGTCAGGGTATTTTTGTTTTTACTGTTTTAGGTTGGATGGTCCTTCAGTTCCAATCCAACCCCTCCCACTTTCCTTGCCCCATGCCCCTTGACCCTTGACCCTAACAATAGGAGACGAACATGCTTCATATTTTCAGAAAAAAGGGAGTCCAGCGGAAGCTGCTCTTAATACTGCTCATCATTATCATCCCTCCGTTCGTTATGTGGGGATTTGATAGCGCCGTCAATAAGGAACCTGCGATAGGCAGAATCGGGAACAAAGAAATAAAGCAAGGCGCTTTCCAGGAGAGCCTGATAGCCGTTAAGGCGACCATAATGCTGTCCTACTACGGAAATTACGAACTCTTCTCGAATATCGTAAGGAACAGGCCCATGATGAACCGCTACGCGTGGGACCGCCTGATATTCCTCTCAGCCGCCGACAAGAACGGGACAAAAGTGCCTGACTCGGATGTTTTCTCTT
This sequence comes from Candidatus Omnitrophota bacterium, assembly GCA_015231405.1. Lineage (GTDB taxonomy): Bacteria > Omnitrophota > Gorgyraeia > Tantalellales > Tantalellaceae > JADGBR01. Next base: position 124,347 of record JADGBR010000005.1, read on the forward strand.
TTATCCGCTCCCAGCCGATATTCACAAGAAGCAACGGCCAGTTCGACCCCGACATCTACGACCAGGTTATCCGAAAAAATCTTGGCCTGGAGCTCAGGAATTTCGAGGAGATCATACGCGATAACCTAAGAATACAGGCTTTCCAGATCTCTCTTGCCGGAGAAGTCACGGTTCCTGACTCCGAGATCGCCGAGCTCTTCTCCCTTTTTAACGGAAAAGTTGACCTATCCTATTTCGTCGTCACCAAAGAGAAGTATATGGGAACCGTTTCTCCCGACCCGAAAGAGGTCCAGGACTATTACGCGGAGCACAGCCGCGAAATGGTGGCGCCTCACCTTATAGAGCTGGAATACGCCGCCCTTCCCTATACTAAGACCAACCGAAGGGAGGTGATCGAAAAAATGCACGCTTCCTACGAAAAAATGCTGACATACCCGACGGAGTTCCAGAAAATATCCAATGAAGACGGCCTCAGGTACCAGAAGAGCGGGGAGATATCCGTTAACGACCTGATACCCGGGATCAAGTTCTCTAAAGACATTCACAACGCGGCCTTCTCTATGGCGAACGGAGAGATAACCACTCCCATATCCTCGGGCGAAGCTCCCGGGGAAATGTACCTCCTCCATAAGCTCCGAGACATACCCGAGAAAGCGCTGTCATTCGAAGAGTCGAAAGGGAAGATAACCGAAATACTCATGCGCCAGAAAAGCCTGATCATGGCAGGCACGGTAGCCGCGAACCTTTACAAAGAGATCAGGGAGAACCTGACGCCGCTCGAGGAAGTAAGTAAGCAGGTTTACGGCACTGCTAGATCCGTTAAAGACATAACCCTAAATTCATATCTCGACGACGCCGGCGCGGCCAATACGGTAGTTGAAAAGGCGTTGAAAGCGAAACCCCAGGAAGTGCTGGCACCGATCGAGTGCGCGAAGGGTTATATCATAGCGCGGCTCGAGAAAATAACACCCGGGGATCCCGAGCTCTTCAACAAACAGAAGGACCTTATAACAAGCCAGCTCGTGAGAGCCAAACGCGAGGACATTATGACCAAATGGCTCGCGGAAAAAGCTCCGAAGACGAAGTTGATTGCGAACTTGGACGAATTATAAGCTGCCAGTTTTCAATTGAGTGTTGGCGTGAAGGAGATGGGGTTCTTCGTACGTCACCTTGCCTGCCCCACCAACCATAATCGCCTTGTGCGTGGACCTTGCAAAAATTACGGCGAATAGCACATAACAACCTAGAAGTTTGCAAGGTGCCGGTAGAAGGTTCCCATCTCCTTCACGCATGCGTCGAGAGCGAAAAAACACGAAGAAAGCTTAGAATATGTTACTCGAGGAACTTTTGAAGCTCCTGCATGAAATGCGAGACGTCCTTGAACCGGCGGTATACAGAAGCAAAACGGACATAAGCTACTTCGTCGACGTCGTGGAGTTTTTCCATAACTAAATTCCCTATCTCGGTGGATTTTATCTCCCTGTCGGCCCTCCGGCGTATCTCTTTCTCGACCTCGTCCACCATTTCTTCGACCTTTTCCATGCTGATGGGGCGCTTTTCGCAGGCTTTCAGTATGCCGTTCTTTATCCTTTCCCTGTCGAACCTCTGGCGGTTGCCGTCGCGCTTAACGACCATGAGAGGAGCTTCTTCTATGTACTCGTAGGTGGTAAAACGTTTCTCGCAGGCGAGGCATTCCCGGCGCCTTCGGATGCTCGCGCCTTCGGCGCTCATCCTCGAATCGATGACCTTGTCTTCGGTTTTACCGCAGTAGGGGCATTTCATTGTGACTCTCCCTGGACTTATCCCGTAGGGGCGGCCTTTATGGCCGCCCTTAACGCATCGTTCAGTGCAGGCACCCTCCTCCGCCAAATAATCATATGATATCAGGCTTCGGAGGGCGGGCACAAGGCCCGCCCCTACGTGGAAGCTCCAACCCTTTCCACCTCAACCCCAGCTTCGCTCAGGAATCCTAACGCAAATTCGTCGGGGTACGGGCCTTCGAAAATTATTTTTTTAACGCCCACGTTCACTATCATCTTGGCGCAGATGCTGCATGGCTGTGTGGTTATATAGAGGCTGCTCCCGTCAAGGCCCACGCCGTGCCTCGCGGCCTGAAGGAACGCGTTCTGCTCCGCATGAAGCGCCCGGCATAGCTCATGTCTCTCTCCGGAAGGTATCTTCATTTTCTCGCGCATACACCCCGTCGCGCTGCAATGTGTTATCCCCGAAGGAGCGCCGTTGTAACCGGTAGCGAGTATCTGCTTATTCTTGACGACTACCGCCCCGACATTACGCCTCAAACATGTGGATCGCGTGGCCACTAGCTTCGCTATATTGAGAAAATATTCGTCCCATGTTGGTCTTTTTGTCATTGTTTTCTGCTTTGGTTATTGGTTATTAAGTTATTGAGTTATTGGGGGCTACCTACCTACGTGACCTAATAACTGAATAACTTTTTACAGCTCCTCCATCTCCCTTATCCAATCCACATACAGAGGAAACGCAACCAAGAACTCCGTCACTTCGTGACGGATCTTATCGAGCGCAGCGTCGTCCTGGCTCGCGGTTATCGCCCTGTCTATAAAACCCGCCACATGAGCCATATCGTCCTCTTTCATGCCACGCGTCGTGGCGGCGGGAGTGCCTATACGGACGCCGCTCGTCACCATCGGCTTCTGAACGTCAAAGGGTATCAGGTTCTTGTTCACGGTTATACCCGCTTTATCCAGCGCGATCTCGGCCTCTTTACCCGTGATCTTTTTCGGCGTCAGGTCGACCAGCATTAAATGGTTGTCCGTGCCTCCGGAAACTATCCTGAACCCTTTCGACTCAAGCTCCAGGGCCAGCCGTTTAGCGTTCTTAAGGACGTTCTCCTGGTATATCTTGAACTCTGGCAGAAGTGCTTCCTTAAAAGCCACGGCTTTACCCGCGATGACATGCATGAGCGGCCCGCCTTGTATGCCGGGAAAAAGAAGCGAATTTATTTTTTTCGCGTAAGTTTCCCTCGTGAGTATCATACCGCCCCTGGGCCCCCTGAGAGTCTTATGGGTGGTCGTCGTAACGAATTCCGACACTGGGACCGGGCTCGGATGAAGGCCCGCGGCTACAAGACCGGCTATATGCGCCATATCCACCATAAGCACGGCACCGACCTCGTCGCATATTTCCCTGAATTTCGTGAAATCTATGACACGCGGATAAGCCGAAGCTCCGGCTATTATCATTTTCGGTTTAGCCTCGACGGCCTTCGCCCTGATATCCTTGTAATCCAGCGTCTCGGTGTCCTTCCCGACCCCGTAAAACTTCATGTTATAGAACCTGCCCGAAAAATTCAGTTTATGCCCGTGGGTGAGGTGCCCTCCGCATGAAAGGTCCATGGCAAGCACCGTATCGCCAGGCTCTATAGCCGCGAAATATACCGCCATATTCGCCTGCGACCCTGAATGCGGCTGTACATTGACATGCTCGGCCCCAAAAAGCTCTTTCGCGCGCGCTATCGCTATATCCTCGGCCCGGTCGACGCACTTGCATCCGCCGTAATAGCGGTTCGAGGGATAACCCTCGGCGTATTTATTGGTCATCGCCGATGACACTGCCTCCATGACCGCGCGGCTGGCGAAATTCTCGCTCGCGATAAGCTCGATCCCCTCGTTCTGGCGTTTCGTCTCGTCGAGTATCGCGCTGAATATTTCAGGGTCGGTTTTCTTCAGATGTTTCATATGTGCCTTTTCGGGTTATACATAATAATAGTAGGCGCGGACCCCCGTGTCCGCGCATAATTATATCTCTTCACC
>JADGBR010000060.1 GCA_015231405.1 Candidatus Omnitrophota bacterium
GCATGATCGAGATATAAGCTATACCCCGGCCCTTAAAGATATGCCCCAGGTTTTCGGCATGAAATCCGCCGGTGATCAAAACTGTTACTTGCCCGGACGCTCTTCCCGTTTTGATGTTTTCCGTAAAAGCCCGGTCTCTTTTGAACGAATACTCGAAGAATCTCACCATGCTCTCCAGGTGTTTATCAAGACCTTCGACGCCGGCAAGGTCAGACGCGATATGATCACCTGGCGCTATCCGGCCAATGAAAGCGGCGTAATTCTTGACAGCGAACGATCGTTCATTTTCCGTGTAGTATCCATAGTCATGGGCGCTAAGACGCAGACTGAACATATCCTCGATAAGAGTCAAGTTCCTGGACAACTTGTTCAACTCCTTCTCGTCATCATTTCGAGATAAAGCGTCCCTGATAATACCTTCCAGTTTCGCTATCTCATCCATCACTTCTATTTCATCTATGGCGTCATACGCCGAAACATACGCGGCATACCTCACGAGATCCGGAAACTTATTTAGATCAATATTTACCGATCCGGCTTTCAGGATCATGTAAGAATAGAAGTCATTCGGAGTTAGTTTCCCTTGTTTGAAACCGGATATTCTGGAGACAAGCTCGGACAGCTCGTTCCTTGAGAGCGCCTTCCTCAGCGTGCCGATCAGGCTGTCACGTTCGTTGTTCGCCTTGTCAAAATCAACGGCTCCTTCTCTGGCCAGAGTTTCGCTCAAAATACATATGTTCCTGAAGAGCTTAATGTCGATGGCCTTGACTTTGGCCTTATCTACCAATTCCGCCAGATATGCTTTTAGATCGAGGCTGCCCGCGATGTATCGTGAACAATTAGCGTCAAATTCCAAAAGCTCGGGTGAATAGATCTTTTTTTTAAGAGCCGCTAAGATACCGCTCAGCGTTTTTATACATCTATCAACTTCGTCCTTATTATCCCGAGAATCCAGGTACGCCCTGAGATCATCCATATAAAGCTGTGTATCTTCGACGCCCCACAACGCGATCTTCCCCGGGTTAGTTATAGCGTAGTATTCAGCGCCGTTCACCAGACCCTCTTTAACAAAATAGTCCGCCATTATTTCACGCTTCGGTACATCCTTAATGTCCGAGAATACGGATAGGTCATACTCCCCCACACCGCCTTCAAGATTAACGGTTTCTACACCGTATTCCATATTCAGATATTCGATTACCTCGGCTATCTTGCGCTGCGCGGCGTAGTTACAGTGGGCGTCTTGAATGTGGATAACTGTTTGCCGGTTCACCGGCTTTCCTGTTTCTCGCTTTTCCGGAGACCATATCGCCTTAATATGCCCGAGATATTCCGGAAGATCAAACGTATCTACATCCAATCTCTTTAGAGAAACCGCATCACGCTCGAACTGATGTATCGCGACAGCCCATACAAGATCAGCCGAAAATACATTGAATAGAAAAGCCGCCATTGACATCGCGCTTATCAGCGCCTTGAATGGCTTTCTCATCATCCGTATTCCGTTAGATCCACCCGAAATAACCATATATACCTCTTCATAGCTACTTTTTATCGTCCCCATAAGACTAGAAAAAGTAACTCTCCAATTTATATCGGAACATGCAAAAATTAACACGGTTTATAATTACCTAACATTATAGCGCAAATACCGTATCATTTTAAAAAATTTATTTAACTTTTTTTTACTTTACCAGGGGTCAGGCCTCCCCATTGGACATTATTTGCCCTTCTTTGGAATGCGTTGTTCTATTCTGGCAAGGTTGTGATATACTATCAACCCTAAAAAGGAGTCGACATGATATTTGACGAAAATACCGCTATAACAGACAACGAAAAACTCCCGATAGGAGCACCGCTTACTGTCCTCAGGTACAAGACCATCAAAAAGTCCTCTTCCCTCGGCTGGTGGTCGGCGGTCGTGCTTTTAGAGGATCACGGGAAGAAGCTTGTGTGCTTTTACCGATGGCATAAGAAAAAAGGCGAATGGAAACGCGACAAAAAGCTGCCGTTCAGGAACGCTTCCGATTGGGTCCTGTTCAGAACGGCTATAGAAGAGTTCATACCGTCGCTTGACGAGCCCGGGAAACAGACGTTACAAGGGTGATCCCTGATCGGGAAATAGCCAGACACCATGTCCGATTGGTATAAGTGGTATAGGTGTGATAATATATTACTCGAGATCCTGAATTATTTGGAACTTAATCCGATGACGGATTGTTAAATATGTCAGGATCGGTCAGCAAAGATGTTCAAAAGAATACCTCTTTCATATATTAAGTTCTTAATTTCCACGCTCATTGGGTGCTGTTTTTTTTATGCACCGTCAAATGCCGGAGCCTGGGGTACTAAGTACTCCTTCTCGGACGGCAAAAAAGCTGAAACCGGGTATTTCCTCCGCGACTATACTACCTCGGCATCCATTTTCGAATATTTAAGCGGCGAGAAGGACCGGAACTTCGCGTTATGGAACAATCAACTCGGCATGATCTATTTAAAACAGGGTCTATATGAGAGATCCGAAGATTCTTTCCTTAAGGCTCATTATCTCATGAACAACATCGCGGCTTTTAAGGAACTCGAAAAAAAAGCCATATCCTTACGCGGTTCCGAATCCGAAAAAGCGTATAAGGGAGACCCGTATGAAAAGGTCTTTAATTCTTTATATGTCGCGCTCCTTCTTTATAGCCGCGGCGATCTCGACAACGCCCTTGCCGCGTGCAAGACCGGTATTCTCTCGGACTCAGATGTCCGGGCCGACATGTACAAGAGCGACGTAGCCATACTCTATCTTCTGGCTTCAAGGATACTCCTCGTTCGCGGGAACACGGTATCAAGCCATGACTATTTCGGGAAAGCCCGGGAAGCGTATTCGCTGACCTGGCCGTCTAACCGTCCTCTGGTCGGCGAGGAACAGCTCTGGCGCACCTATCTCGGGCTGAAAAAGGACGAACTGAAAAAACTCGCCGCATCCCGGAATAGCAATGCCGCGAGAAACCCCTCTCTATGGGATATTAACCGGGAAATTGGATACATAGACGGTTGTATTAAACGGCTGGAAGACCAGCGCGAGATGAACAATGCCGCCATCGATCTCGCCCCTCTCGACGCTTTCCTGGATCTTAAAAACAACACGCTGTTCGTTCTCTCCTTGGGGAAAGGCCCCGTAAAGTACCAGTTTGGGAAATACGGACAGTACGCGGCGTTCGCGTACAGGCGACAACGGGTAAATAGTATTGAGATCACCGTTGACGGCAAACGAGTCGATACGGCTCAAAAGTTCATCGTGACAGACGTGTCCTTCCAGGCCGTGACGCGCGGCGGGCGTGAAATGGATAGGATACTTAACGGCAAGGCGGAGTTCAGAGAGACCGCCAGCGGCATAGCCGCCGGTTGCGGAGGAGTTTCCCGCGACATTACGAAGCTTGCCTCCAGCCGGGCTAAATTCGATCCCGGCTTCGACGGGTCGGACGCATATACCGTCGGAGCTGTTCTGGATACGGTTAGCGATATCATCGGCAAGATCGGCGAAGTCGCTAACCCGTCGGCGGATATAAGGCATTGGAGCCTTCTTCCCGCCGAGATCCTTATACTGAGCGCGTATATGACTCCCGGGGAACACAATGTCAAGATCGATTGTTACGACAACAACGGCCTGATAATACCGTCAATGAGCTCGTCGGAAATCATCTCCATAAAGAACGAAGTTAACAATGTTATTTTTAAAAGCCTGGGAGAAGAGATAACTCATCCCGGTAAGGATGAGGACCATGGGACGGTGCTTTTCAGTTTTTGCTCGTCCGGAGATGTTTTCACTCCTACCGGGATCATCATAGAGGAAATTGACCAGTATAAGGATCTCGACCGGAAGCCTTCCGAGAAGATATATTTGTCATACTCGAGGACAAACGACGGCGCCTTCGCCGCAAAGAGAGCTTTCCCTCGAGGCACATACAGGATCTCTTCTCTCTTGGTGCGTACCGCCGGGCCCGGAGCCGAAACGCTTATCCCCTGCTCCATGCTGTTAGATATCCCCCCCGGCACCGTATCTTATGCCGGCAGGATCATGATAGACTTTCCAGGCGAAACGCCAGTATCGATCATGGATCTCCGTGACGGAGATGTCCCGTCATTTAAGTCGGCATACAAAGAGTTGAACGATGTTAACATTGATACTAACCTGTTTTACTAAAAAAGGAGTATTATGAAAAAGATCATGTGCGCGGCGATAATGTTCGGCGTGCTGGCATCCGGATGCGCCAGCGAGATGACGATCCCATCGAGGACGACGAGAGTGATGCCCGACGAGGAAGACCGCCTCGGCGGCACGGGGATAGAATCCACGGATGTCCTCGCCGCGTCACGGAAGATGGCGGAATCCATACTCAATGTGCCGGAGATCGTCAAAGCCCAGGGCTTACCCAGAATAGCGGTCCTCGCCGTAAGGAACTCCTCGCGTTTTGTCATCGATCAGGATATTTTCACGACCAAGATCCGGGCGGAACTGAACAAGAACGCCCGCGATAAGGTTAGATTTCTCGCGAGAGAAAGGATCGATGATATTCTTAAGGAGCGCGAGGCGAAAAGACAGGGACTTGTCACAGCTTCCAAGGAAGCCGACCTTCTGGGAGTGGATTTTTATCTGACGGGCGAGATAAAGGGCATAGCTAAAGCTACGATGGGCAGCAGGTCGGATTACATATTGATGGTATTCCAGCTCATCGATACGGAAACCAGCGACATCGTATGGGAAGATTCTTACGAAGTAAAACGCGTCGGCATAGCCGGAGTAGCTTATCAATAGAACAACTCGTCATTAATAAGGAGCGAAAGATGAAAAATATTATAATGAAGTATCTGTTTTTTCTTCCGGTATCTGCGTTCATACTGTCAGGGTGCGCTACGGTCCCCGATAAACCGATCCGGGAAAAGACCGATCACGGCCTATATGAAAATACGGAACCGGTACTGATGCTCGACAAAAAGATACGTAAATTCCTTTACCATATCGAAGATTCCTCGTCCAGGACAGAAGACGGAAGGCTTACGGTAAGCTCAAAATTCATCAATAAGACCAAGGGGAAGCTGGAAGTACAGATCCAGACCGTGTTCAAGGACGAGAACGGCGAAATGACCGACCAGACGAACTGGGAGCTGGTACTCGTCCCTTCGGGGTCATATTACTACTATAAGGCGGCGTCGCTTAATTCGAAAGCGAAGGACTATACCATAAAATGCAGGTCGGTCACGACCAAAGGTATGGGTGTATTATGAAAAAAGATATGACGCGTTTTCTCGCGTGTTTAACCGTTTTGACGATCATGTCCTTTTCCGTGCCCGGCGACCTGCTCGCGGCCTCGGACCAAAACCCGTCTGGCGGTAATTATGTATATTCCCAAAAACCTCTTACGAAAGTGACCAGGAAGAACATGCGGTATATCGCGGCCGTTGCTGTTCTGGAGAACACCGCGAGCGGTAGGAGTCTCCCCTTTGACGACGGAAATAAAGACCTCGCCGAAAAGGATACCCTGAGCGGTCTTCTCACTACCGCGCTCAGCGATACCGGCATGTTCGACCTGATCGAACGGAACGAGATAAACGATATTATCAGGGAACTGAACTTCCAGGGGTCGGAATGGGTCAGATCGGGGAACGCGGACAAGCTCGGGAAAATATACGGAGTAGACTATATCGTAACGGGCAAAGTTCTTAAAAACAGCCGCAAAGAGCTGATAGCTTGGGACAACTATACCGTTTCACTCCGAATGTACAGCGTGACTACGGGAGAGATCATCTCTTCTTCCGACGATACGGCGCCGTTCCTGAGGCTGGCGGTAACCCGCGCGGCAAGGAGCCTCGCTAACTGGGCCAGGCCTCGTGAATGGTCATGCCGTGTAGTCGACGTTAAAGGGCCGGACATTTTCATCAACGCCGGCATCAAAGACGGCCTCGATAAGCGCGATATTTTCTATGTGTCCCGGGCCAAAGATAATATCTCCGACCCGGGCACAAAAGAGGTATTAGGCCAGGTCAGGGAAAAAATAGCCCTTATTAAGGTCGAAGAGATCCTTGAAGATAGCTTGTCCCGCGCGAAGGTGTTGGAAATCTTCAACTCCGGAGCCATAACCCCGGGCGACACGGTCGAGGCTCTGAGGATCGACAATAAGAACAAGTCCGAGCGGAAACTGTGGAAAAGGACATACGATTAATAATTAAAGTAAAGGTGTCAGGCCTTTCCCCGAGCCTGATATATATTTAATGGCTCGCCGCAAGGCCTGACACTCTTACCGTTAATAATACCGTTAATAAGGCAGGTAAATAACCCTGCAGGTTGTCTACTTTAACTACTTCCATATCTGGGTTGATTCGAAGACTATTCTTAGTCGTTTGAAATATTTCTCGACCTTCTGTTTTGCGGATATTGGGATGAGGATGCATCCCGGGGAAAGTTTCTGGCCCCCTAAGTCTTTTAGGGTGCCGTTGTAATTATATTTTCCTTTTTTGCGCCCATAGAATTCGTTGTTGAATTTTACTTTATCATTCTGAGAAAGTTTAGCGATCTGGAATGTGTATATTACCTGCTGTTTTTGGCCAATGAGCAAAGAAGATGGAATGTCTGCCGGCTCTTTAAGATACAGGATCTTGCCTTCCTGGAAGATGTTTTTTAGCAGGCCGCTGTCTGTCTGCTCCAGCTCCTTCGTTGTTCTTATTGTAGGCTGGATCACCCGGCCTATTTCACGTTCGAGGGTTATAACGGCATCCTGCACCGGCTTTGTCGCCTTCTTATCCGAGACAAGGATTAACAGGTCGATGTCTGAACGCGGGGTCGCTTCATCCCTGGCAAAACTGCCATAGAGTATAACGGCCCGCACATCGTCTATGCTGGACAAGGCTTTGGCTATTTTCTTGTAAAGCCTATTCATCGATCTTGACTCCAAATCTTTTTTCGAAGAACCCAATCACGATGCCAAGATTCTCCATGACTATCTTGGCCCTTTTACCGTTTACACCATCATAGCCGAGATCTCCGTAAGCAAACACACGCGCCTCATGGCATTGTTCACTTCTTCTGGATATTCCTTATTGCTGTAGTCATTGCGGGATTTATGATCCCCGAAGTGTTCGCCTTTCCGTGAGACGTCCGCTTCAATAAGCTGTTCGACGACCTTTGTGGCAAGATCCCCGACAACCGTGTTATTCTTCCCGCCAAGAGCTTGTTTTGCCACAGTAAGCTTCTCTTTCGCGATCCTCATGTGCTTCTCAAACTCGCCCATAAATTCCTTTCCTTATGTTATGGAATATATGCCAAATATGGCTTGTTTTCCTTATGATATGGAAAGTATACCCTGCAACCCATGCTCTGTCAATGTCCCTATCGCGCGTTCATCGTGTTCATCGTGTTCAACTCGTCATTCAACCGTTTCACAAGTGTCATAATCGAAATTCCTTCCGGCTGTACACAAATCGTACACATTCTTCAAAGCTATACACGAATTATAGACTTTTAGAAGCTATTAGGAAAATTTGTTTCCCTGTCTAATCCGGTTTTAACCGTCTTCCGGTTCTTTATCCAAACTCCTATCCCATTTTGTATCATACCAGTTTCTAATAATACCATTATGCCCGCATTTGGGACAATGCCATATGATCTCGTCGGAATCTTCTTCGGCCCGACCAAGAATAATTGAATCACAACCCTTCATCCTGCACCGTACGCCGGTTTCAATATACTCCATAGGATATTCTTTCGAGATTATGTCTATCAATAGCACCAAAAACCCGGCAAGATTTTTTCCCTCCGGGCTCATATCCGCTATTTCACCGTTTTCATCCAGGAAATGTTTTATATCCGTAATATAAGTCCCTTCCATGACCCTTCCCTGTTGTTATGGAACTACTTACGATTTCTCCTCGATTTCAAAAGATCCTGGCTGTTTTAAAATCATTCGGCTTTCCTCTGTCTGGTGATCCCGTGAACAACCCTATCCACATTCTTGATTTCCCGATTCTAATAGGGTACCGGATGATACCAATCAGAGCTGTAATTCTCTGACACGCCCTTCTTTTTCACTAATGGAAATATGATTTTTAACAAGTACTATCGTAACCCAATGATATGATCTGGGGCCGGTTTATCTATATCAGTTTTCCACTCCCTGGAAACGTGCCTACATTCTGCGCTAACACTTGGTCTACCCCACCTTATATCCGGGTATTCCTTTGCAATATACCCGGATTTGTTGCGCTAGTTTATTATTTGTAATAAGTTTCATAAAGTGTCCTTAGGTTCAAGCTACTAGTGCAACACCTTATTCTGCTACTATAGCAGGAAAGGAGTTGTATATGGCTAAGTATAACCGGCTTAATATGTTAGAACGTGAAGAATTAAGTCGTCAAC
>JADGBR010000061.1:0-6095 GCA_015231405.1 Candidatus Omnitrophota bacterium
AAGACGATAAAAGAGTCATGGGCAGGTTCCGAATTCTGGGGATGTCAGAATTACCCAGGATGCAAAGTGACAAAGGAAGTGGTCTATTGAAAACAAATAGTATAATATCTATGCACTATACTGACGAACTATGCCTGGTGATGAAACGGAAGTATACTAAGGAGTCTTATATGCTCATGAACATCAAGAAGATTATAGCGAGGGAAGGGTTGCTAATATAGATGAAAAACTTGGCATTAGTAGGGGTTTTGCTTTGCGTATTTAGTCTTTGTCATTTGGCATACTCAACAGAACAGGTTCCTGACATAATCACCATTGAAGATGAGGGTATTTTTATGTGGGGATTTTCCTTGTCTCCTGTAATGGAGAGAAAACAAAATGAATTCATTGACCGTCCAGAAAACTCCAAATATCGAGCGGGGGCTACTACAGCTAATTATGATGGAGTTCAAATGTCTTTAATTCTTAAGGGCAATAAATTATATGTATCAGAGATAATCCTGTCCAGCTTTGGGGAAGCCGAGAAAAAGCCAGCGTACATGGAAGTCTTCGGTGTTGATATTCCAGAAGATGGATTATTTGCTGATTGGTTTAGCGGGAGCATATACTTAGGTGACTTTTATTTTCCAAAAGGAAAACTGCTATTCGATAAGGGCATATTAAAACAAGCATCGGGAGAGTTGGGGGGTATTATCATAAAAAAACTAAAAATGTTGCTAAGGTAAAAAAACGGGGTCATTTGAACACTGAGGGCAGGGGAAGGTAAGGGAGTAGCGCAATGTAAGAAATAAAGACATCTCTCGTAATAATATCTTACATATGCTATACTTTCTATCAAAAGGGGATGGTTATGATCACAAAACATAAACTAGCGGAAAAGGTCAAAAAATTAAGAGAAGAGATGGGGCTCTCGCAGGAGGATCTCTCGAAGAAATTGGGAGTGCAAAGACCAATTATCTCTAACATGGAATCCGGGCAACGGGAAATAAGCAGTATCGAGCTTGGCGAGATCGCTAAGATATTCGAAGTTTCTGTAGATGATCTGCTCAGCGATGGACGCGTCGAAAAAAGGAAGAAGGGGAAGATAAAGGTTAACCCGGAGACCCCGCTGTTGAATAGGGGCAAATTCAAAGAAGTAATTCTCTATATACTTGAAAAGTGTGGTGCCAAGGCTAATGTAGGGGAGACTGTTCTTTATAAGTTATTGTACTTCTCGGATTTTGATTTTTATGAGATGTATGAAACTTTTCTTACAGGTGCATCATACAGAAAGATCAACTATGGCCCTGCTCCATGCGGGTTCCAAGAGATCGTTGATGAGATGATCAAAGGTGGACAACTTAAGAAAATCACTGCCGAATACTACGGTAAGCCACAAAAGAAATACATCCCTCTGGTTAATTCAGATATTAAAAATTGGACAGCCAGGGAGAAAGAAGTTATCGACAAAGTGATAGAACGTTTATCCTCGATGGATGCTGCCAATATCAGTGAATATTCTCATGGAGATATACCCTGGGAAGTTTCCGCTGAAAAGGAAATAATCGATTATGATTCGGTATTCTATCGGAAATCACCCTATTCGATGAGAACTTATACAGAGGAATAGCTTCATGGAATTCAGGACAGTTCCGGAATTCGATTCAGATCGCAAGAAACTCCTAAGAAAGTATCGTAGTTTAGAAGATGATCTTGAGCTATTAAAGAAGATCCTTGTTCTTTATCCCCGAGGGTTTCCCCCAAGAATATATAGAATATCCAATCTGGGCATAGAAACCGAAATATACAAGGTTAAACATTTTCACTGTAAAGCGCTAAAGAATAAAGGGGCTATGAGCGGCATCAGGGTCGTTTATGCCTTTTTAAAAGAAGTTTCTATGATAGAGTTTATCGAGATTTACTATAATGAAAAAGATGATACGGATTGCTCGAAAGAAAGAATAGGTAAGTATTACTCAAAGTGAGAAGGACGGAGGCGCCAAATCCCCGTGAGCCATGTTAAAAGCATCGAATATGAAGGCGTGCAGGCTCGGAATAATAGTACAAAATCCGTCGATCCACCTGCGAACCCCTATCCATTCTGTGAACGCGCATAGAAAAATAATTATTATAAAGTATCTGCTAGAATCAGGTGGTATAATATCACGGATGAACGTTTATAGACCAACCAATGAAGGAGGCGTTATGAAAAGATCGTATTATTCCGGGTCGAAAGTGCTGTTCGCCGCGGCTTTTTTAGTCTTAGCCGCTATGTATGGTATCTGCGTGGTCCAGCCGTCATTCGCGGCCAGCGCCGCGAATATTGAAAAAGACGTCGACATCACCATCAAGGATTTTGAAGCAATTGCCGGCTCCGGCGAGGTCCTGAAGAAGGCGAAGGGGATACTCGTATTTCCCTCCGTTCTTAAGGCAGGTATAGGGATAGGGGGCGAATACGGGGAAGGGGCGCTTCGTATCGGCGGTAAAACCGTGGATTATTACAATACCGCCGCCGCTTCCATAGGATTCCAGCTTGGAGGCCAGAAGAAGACCATTATCCTCGCGTTCATGGAGGACGGCGCTCTTAAAACTTTTCAGGAAAGCACCGGCTGGAAGGTAGGAGTGGACGCCTCTGTCGCGGTTATCGCGGTCGGAGCCGGAGGGGCGATCGATACCGCAAATCTTAATAAGCCGATTGTAGCGTTTATCTTCGACCAGAAAGGCCTGATGTACAACATCACTCTCGAAGGCGCGAAGATGTCGAAGATAAAGAAATGACGACGGCAGTAACGGGTAACCCGCGAGGAAAGAGAAAGCTCAGTGTTGCCTCTGAGGGATCGATCATAGTCGGAGTATTTACTTTTCTTGTCGCGGCGGCTATCTTCCTTTTTTCGACAGGCGAGTTTGCTCCCGGCGGGTATGATAGGTTCAATCCTTTTGAGCTGAAAGTATCGTCGCTTAAGACGGATTATACTATCGGCGACGAAATAGAATTTAAGTTCGATATAATACCTCCGGGGCCCGATAAGATAAGGCTGTTCGAGCGGAAGGAAAGATCCCTGTTCTTATCGGTCAGTCCCAAAAAAGATCTCTGGTGGGCTGTCGGGGGGTATGACGAGGTCGCTAAGATCAGCGGCGTGAATTTTAAATGGGCTGTCAGCGCCGATAATACAATATCCCCGAACGAGAAGATCGAAGAGATAAACATCTATCCGGCCATGCCTTATTCCCTGACAGTGCGGGGTTTAATAACAAAGGATCAGACTTCCGGGAATATCATCTTCGATTTTTTCTCGTTCGGCCGTTTCGAGATCCTAAAAAAGTCCGATAAATATTATATTTCGGGATTCTGGCGCCCAATAAACCCGCATCCCTTCGATTCGCTGGAAGATATGACGAACGAGCTTGAAGTATCAGTAAAAGACGCCCGGTGATAAAAGAACAATTCAGGAAATTCGTACGATAAAAATACCCTGAAGCCGAAAATGTATTGTAATAAAACGGGCCCTCGGGCCATCTATATTAAAAGAAATAATAAATAGACGCCGAGACCAACACAACCATGGCCGGCTGCCGTAGAAGAAAACATTCGAGATCGAACTATCCACCCCCTAAAACCGGGAGGAAAGCCACCGAAAGCCCCAATTCACAAGATCCGACTCACCCTACCCTCACTACCCGACTCACAACCCGCCCCCAACCCATCTTTTTTCTCTTGATAACAAAATAACCTAAAACATTTTGAAACAAAATCCCATAAAACTGTGTCTATATTGTTAAGGGAAGAATTATTGCGGTGTTAAGAGAAATACCGGCGTGAAGCGATTGCAAAATTGTATCAAATATGATACAATGTAAAGGCGATTGGATCATGGGATTGTATGATCGATTCTTGTTGTACGAGGGAAGGCATTATTCTATTTTCTTTCATTCGCAAAATGGGTACTATTCCGAGGTTTATGAGTATTTTGAGCAATGTGATGCCGTTACACAGGCCGGATTATTATTTTTGGCCATAAGAAGGGGAGATGTCGGCAGGATCCTTGACCCGACCAGGTTCAGGGTGGAAGACAAAGAGAATAAAATATGCGTTTTTAAGCCGAAACAAGAACGTTTCTTTTGCTTCTTTTTTGCCGGTAAAACGATAGTAATTACATCGGGATGCAGGAAGCAAAAACAAAAACTTGATAAGAACGAACTTATGAAAGCTATTAAGATAAGGCGACAGTATTTCAATTAAGAAGGGGATGAAAGAATGCGGAAGTCCATTTACCATAGAAAATTGTCTGATCCTAAGTTCAGGAAGGTCTACAAAGAAGTCGCCGCCAACCTTGCGATAGGCGAGAAGATCTCTGAACTGAGGCACAAGACCCGTATGACCCAGTCCGAGCTCGCGAAAAAAGTTAAAACCAGCAGGACCGCCATAGCGAGATATGAAAACGGCGATTACGACAATTACAACCTGACAACCCTTAAACGCATCGCCAAGCTCAATATTCGCAAGCCCGTGATCGATCATTCGGTCGCGAATTCTTCGGAATCCACTGCCCCGCTCTTCTATGCGATGGAAGTACGACAGGCTCTGCGCCAAAATAGGATTACGGGAACAAGGCCTGTATTTCCCTAAACGCAATTTGTGGAGAGAAAGCGGTTTTGGGGGAAGTCCGGGGCTTGAAATAACAATACGATCCGGAAACACTTCCACCATTATCTTACGCCCGACATCTTCGTAATTACGGTGCGCGAGTGCATTCACGAGCGCTTCTCTTAATGCTTCGGATGGATATTCATCAAGACGCACACGTTCTAAACCGATCACACGCATCGGATGCCTGGTATTACGATCAATGAATTCAAGCGTCTGTTCTATTACTGAAGGCGCTGGCCCACGAATATCTCTCTGATCTACTGGTTCACCGTCAGGAACTACCGCACGATACGAATCAGCTAAGAATCTGACTTGAGGGAATACAGCTGAGGGATCATTGCCTAGCAGAACTATTCCGGCGGCTGTAGCATAATATTCATTTGTCTCAGGATCAAACCACAAAAGACCACGCGTCATCATATCTTCAAGAATTGATTCCTCTGAAATATGTTCGTCACTTTTTCCCAATGATCGCGCCTTAAGCTTCTTAGCCAAAGATTGGTCCATATTTTTCCATTTCAAGCGCTTCAATGCTTGTGTTTCAAAGGAAGAAACCGCCTCTATTGTCTGCTCCGCTATTTTATCCTCGTCTTCAGAAGGAACCAAATCAAAGCGATCCTTGAGCAATTTCAACAATGCCACTCTTACTTCTTTTTGCAATTCAAATATATTCCCGAAGCGTTTATATTTAAACTTATCTTCACGGATTTCTTTCAGCCAATTTTGAGTGTTTTTATCACGCCCTGTATCAGAGTTCCCTTTAACAAATGTTAAGATTGGCCTGCTATGCTTTTTTGCACGGCGGTATTCCTGATGGGTTATTGACAAAGCTCCAGAATGGCTGCCGTATGCTTAAACAAACATCACAACCGTCTAATACCCGAAGGCACTCTTTATCGCTTTTTTCCGGAGAAGCAGGCGATTGTTCATATAGAACCGCTTCGCAATGGGCAAGAAGAAAGGGATCCGTCGTCATCAACGCAAGCACTGTAAGCCGCTCATTTTCGAGTTCTTTCTGAACCGAACTAACAAATATACGAAGTTTTTTACATTTCACGTTTTATCTCTCCCGATTATGTTCTCTTTTTCATAATTCACTAAGGGCTGTTTCCCTGTCTCAGAGTGCAGAGTAATGCTAAACCGGCTTTTATATCTCCAAAACCCCACTGTCTTTCAGCCTGTTATATGTCGCGTCGAATACAATTTCTTCCGGCAACCAGATAACCGTCGCGTCTCGTGAGCGAGTCAGAAGAACACGATAAGCATTCTTTCTTAGCTGAAACGGATCCTTTATAGCTTTTGCGTTCTGATATCGCTTTGCTAAGTTATTCGACCACTTGCCATTATCCCACAGAAAATCCGTGCCCCAAACAAGAAGGCAGGCGTCTAGCTCAAGTCCCTGGCAATCGAATTCAGATATTCCTACTTCAAGGCGGCGGCATGATGACGGTGACTCTTCGCCGTCTGC
>JADGBR010000061.1:6211-8326 GCA_015231405.1 Candidatus Omnitrophota bacterium
TATCGTTTAGGTAATCTTTTGCTGTTTCAAGATTGCGGGTCATTCGCAAGTGGATCTCTTCCTTACTGATTTCCTTGGCGAATCCAATTAAATCCTTCGGCGGCAAACCATCGACAAGGCCGCCTACCCATTCGTGCAGAACGACTGCCCCGTGATGGCGGAGGGAATGATTCAGGTTCAAGTTGTCCGATGTATCGCAAGTTATTTCAGAGCCATCGAATAGTTTGTTTACGGCGTCCGGTATATGCGCGACCCAGTTGTTTTTGCCCGGGCTTTTCTGAATGGCGTCACGCCACTGTTTAAGCCCCCCTTCTTCACCTACGTGGATCTCCTGGCCGCTACCAATAAGGCCGAGAACAACGCACCATTCAGGTATCCTTTCGGCAAATTCGACAAAGGCTTCTGGCTCTGATTTCCCGAGTTTTTCGGTGTGTTTCTCATCCACACGCGCGGCGTCCCACGCCCTTTGGGCTTCATCAAAAACAAGAACATGTTCAGGCGGGATTTTTTTCTTGTTGTTGCTATAGGCTTTAACGTATTCCTTAACGCCGCGCACGAATACTTTTCCGTCACCGCCAACACCCGCGTTTTTTAATTCATACTGCAGAACCTCAACAAGAGGGCCATTACCTGATAGAAATATCGCGGGTGCGCTCGGCTTAACACCTGAACGTTCTATCGCAAGATCATCTAAAAATCCGGCATGAACGATCTGAAGGCCAACAAGGGTCTTACCGGCGCCCGGCACTCCGGTAAGTAGGATAAGTCGGCGTGTTTTTGTTCTGGCCGCTTCGTGGATGATAGATGAGATATGTTCTACCGCCTGATCTGTTAAGGCCCTTGCGCGCTTGATCCATGGGAGGGGTTTCTTCAGAAAAAGATCTCTCGCAGCACGCACAAGTGTGGGTAGGGGCTGATACGCAGCGTCATCAAGAAAGCGCGTCACGTCTATCGCGTGGACTGAGCGCGGAATGTCGAGCTTACTTATTAATTCATCTATGGCGTCTGGCCCGCAGACATGAACGCCCCCTGCCATATGCTGATACCCTTTCGCCCGCATGGGGACTAAAACTGGATGAACGGCTGCGTTTTCACATTCTTTGTGGTAACAGCGCAAGTCCCGTGCATAGGCGCCTACCTGATCTATGTCAGCTTGTGAAGGCTGGGATTTGCCTTTAAGTTCTAACACAACCACCGCGCCGGACAATAGGAAAATGACATCCGGGCGACGACTTTCTAAGGGAAGTTCATATTCCAGAACCGCTGAATACTTATCAGCTGCCTTTTGTTCATGGAGTATTTCCATCACTTCTGTCTGCAATGGTTCTATACTATCTTTCCAAGCTCTTCCCTGGCTTTCTGAAACATCGGGGTATTTTCTATGTAAAGAAGCTAAAATAATCTCACGGGCTGTCTGTGAAAATACTGGAAAATTGCTATTCCAACCGTATTTTGTTTCCATCTACACCTTGATTACAGGGTATGTTTATTTAATAACACTTGTCTATATTGATTAGACATCCTTGTTGGGTAAAATATTTCATTTCTAAAGACCACATTCACCCCTTCGTAAAAGTAATCTTAAAATAATTTTAACTATGATGGAATTTTATTACACCTTTATACCTTAACTCATAACGATTGCTTATTGTTAAAGTTGCCATTGTAATTCTACAATTATGTGACGACAGCATCATGTCGTTGTGTAGTGTTGTATGGATAAGCGAGCTCAAAGTTTATCATATTTCGTATGCCTCCCCCTCGCCTTCTCAACCGGATATTTCACGGCGTTCTTCGCCATCTTCCTTGGTATGGCTTCCGATAGGTCTATGCCCAGGTTGTGGGCTAGTTCGAGGAGGTAGATCGCTACGTCGGCGAGTTCGTCGGATAGTTCGGGTTTGGCGGATACGCCGTGGGCTTCGACTTCGGACGGGGATCTCCATTGGAAATGTTCGAGGACTTCGGAGGCCTCGAGGACGAGGGAGAGGGCTACGTCTTTGTGGTTGTGGAACTGGGCCCAGTCGCGGGCGTCTCGGAATTTGATTATTTTATCTGTAAGAGCTTTCAGTTCGCCCATGGGGCGGGGCTCCTTGTGGTTTCGGGTATTATAGCCGG
>JADGBR010000062.1 GCA_015231405.1 Candidatus Omnitrophota bacterium
CTGTCGGTCAGCGTACCGACGGCCGTTAGGGCTATACTTGAGATGGTATTACGAAACGCCGCCGAGGCTTATAGAGAACGTCCGGGGTTCGACGGCAAAAAGTGTCCTGTTCGGGTGTCCCTGGAAAAGGACGGCGATGAGTTCCGCATAAAGGTAAAGGACGACGCGGGAGGGATAAAAGATCCTGATAGAATATTTAATAAAGGGTATACCACCAAAAAAGCGCGCGGCGGGTACGGGCTGTATTTCGCGAGGAATATAGCTCTGGCGCACGGCATGGAGATAAGAGCCCGAAACGCCGTGTCCGAAGATAGCCGAGGGACCTTGTCGATCTCGTCTCTCAATCCCTCCAAATATTCCCCTTTTCCTTTGGTCCCTTTCACAAGGCTAGCGGCATTGTTCCAGTCGTGGAAACAATCTTTATCGTATTCCTTCGGTATGAGCTTCGCCCAAGTCCTGGCCAGTAGTCCAAGCAATCGCTCTCCGTTCTCCGGTTTCATAAAAACGACCATGTCGTTAAAAGAGCTCAATGATCTGATCAACCTCGTCTGTATATCGTTGAATATCTCGAAATACTCGAGATCCACAGCCATTTCCCTTAAAGCGAGCGGTTCCCGTTCCCGGATGTCGTCTTCTACCGGTAACGGCATTTTCAGAAGACCGAAACAGTTGCGAAGTAGCGTCTTATTTATGCTCCCGTTCGCGTTCTTCTCCTCATAAGCGAAAGCGAAAGGCCTTATATCCACGGTGAAAAGGTTCGGGAACTGGCTTTTCGCGACGGCACTCCCGGAAAGTACGAGTATATGTCCCTTGAAAAGAAGTTTCATCCTCAGATCATTTATGGAGGCAACGCCGTTCTTTCGTAACTGGCCAAACTCATCCTTCCCCATATAGAGGTCCTGTATGACGAATATCTTCCTGTCTATATCTTCGGGTTTTACCCCGGCATTTTTGTACCTTTCACGGGCTTTTTCAACCGCGGCTATGCCTTTGTCGACGTCAGTGTACTTTTCGAATCGGGGAGACCAGCCAGGAACGGAAGAGAAGGAATACTTGTATATGTCCAGAATTTCGGGTTCATTATCGATAGCTATAAAAGTAACATCCGAATAGTTCCGGATATCGTCCGGCGAAATAAAAGGATAATCGTTATTTAGTTCCTCCTGCTTTAAGGTATTTATTTCACAGGAGATACGTACATTCCCTATACCAAGCGCTCTCGTTTCCGGCTTACTCTCTCTGGAATCTCCAATTGACGAATAATATTTTATCTCAGCTTTTTTATTTTTCGCCGGATTCTCATATATGATGACATACGCGCCATCGTCTTTTTTTTCGATATTATCTATCCCAAAACTGACGGCTCCCTCACGCACCTTATCGGGAAGCGCCTTCTTAATGAACCGCGACAGCCCTTCACCGCTCATCCTGTTCCCGTTCTTATCAAGGACCATCCCGATAAGCGCGCTCACATAAAGAAAATAATACGATTCTTTAAGGTCCTGTGTAACCCCAAAACTTGTAACAGACGGCCGGACCATCCTGAGAATATCTTTCGTGACAGGTATCGGCTCGATCCCCGAAGTCGGCGCAAGTGTATCAACCTTAACCCTATCATCCCGATACCCCGTAGCCGCTAAAGCGCTAAAGTCATTGAGAACAAATGACCCTATGAGAGCATAGGTAAAGCATTTCCAAACAATTCTCTTACGATATTTTGATACCATAATTTAACCATAAGGGTTAAATAAGTTAGTCTAACTAAAATTTTGTTATATTATATCAAAACTCCTTAGTTATGGCAAGAAATATTAAGTTAGTTTGCCTATCAGAAAAATTTAATAGTGCCAAAATTTATGCTGCCTGTCAAAGAGTCCCTTGCTTCTAGTGACGATGGCGTGAATGAGCTGGTAACCTTCTACCAGGTATTCAGCCTTCATTGTGATGCTTACAGGTCTACGCACAAATCGACTTCGGAAGGTCAAATAATTAGGGACGTCACCCTATTTACTATAGAAACTCGACTATGAACAAAGTTTTATTTGCATAATAATGGGGTGACGTCCCTATTTACTACTACGATAACCGACAACTGGCATATCTATTACGCCTTAGTATCCAGCGCCTTTTCCTGAACGCGGCTTAGGCGGCCGAATTTGTCTATGTCGAGGGATTCGACGGGGGTGAAGGTGAACTTATTGTCGGCGGATCCTTTATCGTTTATTTTGACGTATCTCTGGTCAAGCGCTTCCGCTTTCGCTCCGGAGCGGAGCTTCATGGCGAGCATGAACATCTCGAATATCCGTAGACCTTTCGCCGGATCGTGTTGTTTAGCGTCGACGCCGAATAAGAAAGCTTTGTTGTTGGCGTCTTTCCGCAAAAGCTTATCGTAGAGGTTGTCGGACAGACCTTTTTTCATAAAAAGAGTATCTTCCCCGCCGATAACTATGATATTCGAAAGAGGGATATTTTCCGCACGGGCTTTTTGGTCGATCGCAGCGGCAAAAGCCTGGGCCTCGCCTTCGATGAAGATGATATTGTCATGCCCCGCGCGTTTAAGCTTTTTAAGGGCTTCTTCAATAACTCCTATCTGGGAAGAAACGCCGGAATCGTTCTCGATCCAACTCCGTTCGAGAGCGAGTATATACTTCTCTTCTTCCTTCCCTGCGCTTCGGGCTTTCGCTATCGAGTCGCATGTCATGCCGGCAATACAGTCCCAAAAAGCACCGGCTACGCCGGTTTCTCTATCCGGATCTATGCCCAAAGCCGATATTTCCTTTCTTTTTCGCGCTTCCCTGTCACTTTCGTCTACCTCATGGTAACGCGAGGACCGTATAAGCGTACTTTTAGGCATCTCATGCTCATACCCTTCCCTGAAAGCTCTCCTCGCGATCTTGACCGCTTCATCGGGAAAAGGACGTACTGGCGCCGTCCGGGCGAACTTGATGAACATATTAAATAGCACCTCCCTCGCGGTTTTTAGCGCGGGGTCGGATGTAAGCGCGTTCCTATCTTCCACGAACCATGTATAATCCTGTCTTAGTTTGAACTTCCGGGAAAGATCTATCCCCTTACGCATATCCGGTCTCAGTCCTTCCTTATCGAGCATCGCGGCGAGCATGCCCAGGTTACTTGCTTCCACCGATAAAGCGCTGTGTTTTTCTCCTTCGTACTGAGCTAATGTACAGACCCCGTTGATAGCGGCCCTATAGAGCGGCTCACAATCATATGTATCCTCACGTATGGCATAACATCTGCCGCTTTCCTGGTCCTTAAGGACACCGTACACGTTCGGATAGATCGAGCTGTTTCCCTCGTTAGCCTCGTTGAAACGCACGGCGCCTTCCTCCTGTCCGGAGATCTCATCCAAAATAAACCTCGTGGAAAAACCGTTCAGAATTAACTCATCATCCCTTTTGTACATATTGGGATGTATCCCTCTTGTGGGATGGACGGGGTAGACGGGGCACGGGATATTTGTTGCAAGTTGTCGGTTGCCGGTTGCCGGTTGCCGGGTCTCGATTCTTGGTGAGCGTATCCATTCCCTTGGGAAGCCGTTCCAAACGCTGGTGAAATTTAGTACGGAGGCCTTTTCGATCGCCTGGCGTTCGCCCATGTGTTTTCCCAGGAGGTGAAAAGCCTCCAAGAGACTTATGCCGTTCTTTTCCTTAAAAGGAGCGAAGAACTCGTTCTCGAGCACCGACTCCACAAGCTCTCCGGCGCCCAGTTCGGGGCATTTTATGTAAACATGGTAAAGGATATCTATGATATCCCATCTGATCTCCTTGCTTTTACCTCCGCATACGGCATTTAAATATGTCCGCGCCGCGTCATCCCTCCCCAAAACATGCTCACCTATCGCTTTAGCTATGATACGGCGGACTGGAATACAATTATTGTCATAATGAATGCCCCACTCCTTTCGCCGCGACATCTCGTCGATCCCCGGCCCTATCCTTTTATGCATAAATACGCCGTTATAAACATCGAACCTTTTCAACAGAAGTTCTTCTATCACAAGTTCCGCCAGGGGTGTCTTTCTGACATTGCCTATGACTTGAGGATGAAGCATGCCCCGGAGCCTCTCCTCGATCGCCTTTCTCCCTTCAGGCGACTTATAAGCCATATGATTCGACGACAGAAAGTATCCCTCGGGATCAATGAACGGGAAAAACGCGCGCGGATCGTAATTATGCCGCGCGATATCATCGATGTCCAATTGTTCCGCGCCCGGATAATTCAGGACGGCATTGCCCTGGGCAAGTATTTTGTCGATAAATATATCCCTCGTCCTCGCGTATTTCTTTTCCAGCCCGAAATGCGCTATTATCTCGCGGATAGTTTCGTCGTTCTTTTCCTTGAGGCGGATATTATAAGCCGTCTTTATTCGGCGTTCTTCCGCCGACAGCTTTTCCATGGTCCGTATTATCCGGACAAGCCTGCTGTCTTTCTCTTCGCCCCTCGGATATAAAAGATCATACATTTCCTCGTGTTCATAATCCGCCGAGACCAGCCATACGACATTTGACGGGAATTGGGCGAAGAATTTCCGGGCCTCGTCGATATTCTCAGGGACCAGATAAGCGCTCGTTACTATCCTGAGCTCCTTGACCTTACCGGCGGCGTATTTAACCAGGTTCAGGAATTCGCGGCTTACCCCGGATTCCATCAAATTTTTCTTCCCATAACATAGCGGCTCGCCGGCACCGCAAAGATGAGCGCGGTCGAAACCCTCAAGCTGGTCGAAAAGAGAATAGAGCTCCGCCGGGGGTGTATCCTTACCGGGAACCGATCCGCACATTTCCTTGGCCAGGCAATGCGCGCAATTGAACGGGCATTTGTATGTCAGCATTATATTGATATCTTCATCGACGCCGCCCGCGACTATGGCGTTCATCGCCCTCCACGCGCTGGTGGCGCTCCCCGCGAATTTATCTCCCAAGGGGACCCTTTTCTTGCCGGCGATGTTTATCTCGGCCCTAAAGATCCTCACGTATTCGTCGTAACGTACGAACCGGCTCACCCTCGTATCCACGACCGTGTCGTCTTCAAGCTTAACGTGATACGGAGCGGAATAATACTCCTCATATAACCCTTTTATCGCGCGTATAGCCGGCAAACGCCACTGCGCTTTCATGTGTTCCGAGTTGATAAGAGCATCTATGAAATACCCGGACGGGTCTATCCCCTTTTCAGCGAGCGATTTTCCGGAAGAGAGCATCTCGATCCTTTCCGGATAAGTAAGTTCCCCGTTCAACAGGTGACTAGCCTTCTTGAATACGTTTAGCGGGTCATGCCCTGCTTTTGTAATAGATAATGCCAACTCCCTATATGAACGCATCATATCCCGTATTTTCCCGGCACGCTCTTTCAGATGTTTCTCCTTTTCGTCTTCGAGCGACTTGAAACAACCCCACAATAAATAATCCCCGTCATAATTCGACCGCGCGAGTTCAAGCGCGGAATCGAACCAGATCCTGTATTCGCCCGCCGGGGCGCCCGGCAGAATATATGAAAGGTCCCTGGCGGATTCTCTACCCAGCCTGTTCCGCACCATATTGCGGAAAAGGCCCAGCGCCAACCTCCTTTTAGGGGCACTATTTAGTGCGGACACGAGATTGCTGTACATTATGTATACGCTCCGCTGCTCTTCGGGCTTATCGTATTTTCTCTTCTTCATGTCCCTATCAAGAGTTTTTATTCCTTCCACGAGATCCTTTAAAGCCAAAACCTTGTCTTTATCGGAAGTTTGCCGTTCAAGCATTTTCCCGGCATGTTTAGGCAATGCCCTCCGGACGATATCGCCGTCCTCGCCGGTAAGTAGCCCCGGGACTATCGCGTTAAATTCATCCATCAACGCCGCCCCGTCCGGTTCCTTGCCCCGGAACCAACCAGCTATCCTGTCCCTGTACACGAACGCGAGAATGATCAATGCCGGAAGGGCCAGAACGGCTAAAAGCGGGAAAGCCACGGACAAAAGCGTTTCACCGGTAATAAGCCCCTTGCCGGGCCTAGGGCGGCCGTGTTTTACTCCTTTCGCCTTTGGTTCGGCCTTTTTGGAAATATCAGGTATTTCACCGATGGGTCTCGGATCTATCCCGGGTATATTATCTACGGCTCCTTCTTTTTTAACCATTTCTGTCTCGTAAGCCAATACTCGTTCCACACGCGGCACGGCTTCAAGTATGAGCCTTTCGATAAAATCCTGTTCATTGCCCTTTTCCATCAAAGTCGCCACATAACTCCATCTTTTATCTTTATCGGCCTGATTCCTGATGATATCCTGTATCGTCGCCCGGGATATCCGGCCTGTTTTATCCAAAGTCCGGCCGAGTTTTTCGGCCGTTCCCTGAATATTTTCCCTTAAGAGTTTCCTGGCTTTACCCGGGGTTACATTAAATAACCCGAGGCCCAATACCTCAAACGCCAGAAGCTGGTCGAACTTTGTCATGGTCTCGAATTTATATACCCCTTGATCTATCCCCTCTATCGCGCGTTCCACGTACGCTATACACGCCAGAAGCTTATCGGCGAATTCTTTATCCATACCGTCATCACCGCGTTTTGACGCTTCGACAAACGTATCGAAAACCACTTCAGGGAAATATAGATAACGGAGCTTGCCCTGCTTCAAAGTCTCTTCTGCCCTTTCGGCGAGACCCCTGTATTCGGAGCGTTCCCGGGGGCTCGGGCCCTGGAGCGCTTTTTTCAGTTCGTGAAGCTTACTCTCGTCCTCGAGGATGAACAAATACCTGAGCGATGAGGCATGGAAACGCATGCTCTTTTTCTTCCCCCGGACGGTGAATTCGATCTGTATCTCGCGTTCCGCATCCGAAAGTGAAGTATGCCCGCCGATATATACGCCGAGCCCGTATGTCGTGTGATAAAGAGCTGTTCTTTTCTTCACCAGTATGTCATCCGGAGTTAATACCCTGAACCCATCGGGAATAAGCGCCGTGGGTCTTGGATTTTGGATCGCGGGCGAAGGGTCAGGCGCCGGCTGAGCGGACGACGTTGTTACGGGTTTCTCCTCTGGCTTAAAAGGCGCGCCTGGAAGTTGTTTTTCCCGCCGTCGAGTATATGCCACATAGAATTTACCCAGAACTTCTTCGATGGAAGGCTCTTTTTCTCCGCGGCTGAAAGAACTTATTGGCATCCGAGAGTTGATCCCGGCGATCTTCCCGACATGGGTACTCATGAACCCAGCCATCAGCCTCGCTTTGTCGGGGTCGGCGGCTAGCTCTTTAAGCGCTTCGACATAAGCGCCGAAATCGTTATCGATGGCCAGCCTTATCCGTCTTTCAGCCTGGTCCCATGGGAATATTTCGACGGCTTTTATACTCTTCGTCTTTAATTCGTCGACCGGCCTGTAGAGATATACGCGGATGGCCGTATTAAGATCCTCTATAGTCTCATCCACGATGAAGCCTATAAGTACTTCTTCCGTCGGGTACGGGTCCCCGACTTTAACGCCGTTAAGATCGGCGAGGTCGGTTATCCTTTTCTTCTCATCCAGGGACTTCTCAGCCAGTTTCTCTATAGCGGGCCATACCTCCAGCAGGGCTCCTGTCAATTTTCCTTTGGCATCCCGGTCTTTCATCAGCCGGTCTAGAGAGTCGTATTTCCTGTTATCGAAAAGTGAGCGCGCCGCGCGTAAGGCCCGGGCCGGTTCCTCCTCGAAAAACCTCCATTTGACCGCGTCCGGGCCGCCATGTTCGCTTAGCGCCCTCGCCATAGCCGGGGTGAGGTTATCCCACATACCGTCGAAATCATATTCGTCCATCACCTGGTCAAGTTTCGCGGCATAAACGTCCCATCTGTTGTTCGGCCCGCCGAGATGGCCTCTGTAGTTGAACTGGAGCTTCCGGGCCACGACCCTCACGCCGCCAAGAGCCTCGGTGGCTTTTTTAAGACGTTCGGGCATATCCGCCAGTTTCGGGAATTCAAGGTTTTCCGGTTTTTTCTCATACAAAAATGACCAGAATTCCCCGGTCCCGGGTGGCCTACCTTTGTTCATGAACTTATAAAGCTCTTTACAGTAATTT
>JADGBR010000063.1:0-7384 GCA_015231405.1 Candidatus Omnitrophota bacterium
GTGCTTATAGACAGGGGCCACCGTGAGCTGCCCATAAGGCCCGATTACGTGGGTAAGAACACTCCTACCTCGAGGGGCGCCGAGGTCGAGGTGAGGCTTCTGGAACTGGACGGGAAAGAGGAGGTCGTTGTCCTTGAATAGACAGAAAAAAAAGAGCACGAACGGTTTCCGCTGGGAAAGAAAACATCTTTTGGGGATAGCGGAGCTTTCCACGGAAGAGCTTGCGCTCCTTCTCGACCAGGCTGAAAATTTCAGGGAAGTCATGGACAGGCCCATTCCAAAGGTCCCGGCGCTCCGGGGCAAAACGATAGTGAATCTTTTCTGCGAGCCGTCGACGAGGACGAGGACCTCTTTCGAGCTTGCCGCGAAACGCCTCTCGGCGGATACTCTGAGCATCGCGACGTCGTCGTCGAGTTTCATTAAAGGCGAATCGCTTAAGGATACCGCGCGAAACATAGAGGCGATGCAGATAGACATGCTGATAATCAGGCATTCGACGCCCGGCGCGCCTAAATTCCTGTCGGAGTGCATAAAGGCCTCGGTCGTTAACGCCGGGGACGGTTCGCATGAGCATCCCACCCAGGCGCTCTTGGACGTTTTCACTATCCGGAGAAAACTTAAAAAGATCGTGGGCCTTAACGTGAGCATCGTCGGGGACATAGCCCATTCAAGGGTGGCTAAGAGCAATATATTCGCCCTGAAAAAACTAGGCGCCGAAGTTACCGTCTGCGGCCCGAAAACCATGATGCCTTCAGGCATAGAAAGCCTGGGGGTAAAGGTTACGTATGATCTCAAGGAAGCCTTGAAAGGCGCTGACGCGGTCAATGTCCTCAGGATCCAGGCCGAAAGACAGAACCAGACATTCTTCCCCGGAATAAGGGAATACGCGCGGATGTTCGGGATAACGAAAGAGAAATTGAATAAATACGCGAAGAAAGAAATTTTGCTTCTGCATCCCGGGCCGATAAACCGCGGGGTTGAATTAAGCCAGGACGCCGCTGACGGAGAATTTTCCGTTATCCTGGATCAGGTTACGAATGGCGTTGCCGTTAGAATGGCGGTTTTGTTCCTTTTAAGCGGCATAAAATAAGACGCTATCCCAAAAAATGTCACAATTTACAACGCAAGTGGGAGAAAACATGAAAATTTTGATAAAGAATGGCAAGGTTATTGACCCTGCCCAGAAGATATTCAAACAGATGGATATCCTGGTTGACAACGGGAAGATAGAGAAGGTCGAAAAAAATATAAGCGCCAGATCGGTCGAGATCATCGACGCGGAAGGAAAACTCGTGACTCCGGGGTTCATCGACATGCATACTCATTTGAGGGAACCGGGCGACGAGAATAAAGAGACCGTGGAGAGCGGCCTCCGAGCCGCGATAAAAGGCGGCTTTACGACGGTATGCGCAATGCCGAACACGAAACCCGCCTGTGATAACGCCCAGCAGGCGAGATACCTTTTTGAGAGAGCCCGTGAGATAGGTACCGCGAGCGTCCTACCCATAGGCGCGATGACAAAAGACCGTAAAGGCAAGGAAATGAGCGAGATGGGCGACCTCAAGGACGCAGGGGTCCTGGCGGTATCCGACGACGGCGATTCCGTCCAGGACGCGCTTCTAATGAGGCGTGTCCTGGAATACGCTTCTATGCTGGACCTCCTGGCCATATCGCATTGCGAGGACAAAAGTTTGTCGGAAGGCGGCGTTATGAACGAGGGCAAATGGTCGACGGTCCTGGGCCTTCTACCGATACCGGGAGCGTCCGAAAGTATAATCGTCGACAGGGACATACGTCTTTCGGAAATAGCGGGCGCCAGGATCCATATCGCTCACGTAAGCACGAGGGAAAGCGTGGAGATAATCCGGCGGGCCAAGAAAAAAGGCATACACGTCACCTGCGAGGCTACGCCGCACCACATGACCTTAACGGACGAGTCGCTCGGATCTTACGACACGAACCTGAAAGTGAACCCTCCGCTTCGGTCGGACGACGACGTGGCGGCGATAAAAAAAGGGCTGAAGGACGGCACGATCGATGTGATAGCCACGGACCACGCGCCGCACCTTATCAGCGAGAAAGAAAAAGAGTTCGACTACGCGCCGTTCGGTATGATAGGCCTGGAAACGGCCTTAGCACTCGCGGCCGAGGCTCTTGTAGAAGGGGGGCATCTTGACTGGCCCGGGCTCATAGAAAAATTAACCTCGAACCCGGCCGGGATATTGAAAATAAGCTCCGGGACGCTGGCTCCGGGCAGCGTAGCCGATATAACGGTAATAGACCCGGAGAAAGAATGGGTATACGAAGAGAACAAAATAGTGTCGCTCTCGCGCAATTCTCCTTTCAAGATGAGGAAAATGAAAGCGATGGTCACGGACGTGATCGCGGGCGGTAAAATAGTGCTTAGGGACGGGGAGCTGGTAGAGAAGTGAGAAAGAAAAGGGTCGAAACCGCCGTAGTTATCGAGAACCGGGCAATAGCGGAAAATATTTTCCGGATGAAGCTGAAATGCCCATGGATAGCGGCTCGAACACGGCCGGGCCAATTTCTCGGGATCAAGGTCAACGATGCCGGGACGGATCCGCTCCTTCGGATACCCCTTGGGATACATCGGGCGGAGAACGGATACGTGTATCTTTTATACAAGACCGTCGGGCTCGCGACAGGCATGCTGAAGGCGAAAGAAAAGGGCGATGATCTTGACGTAATGGGACCGTTGGGAAATGGATTCAGCGTGGGAAAGGCTTTAACCATGGGCTCTAGAGCGATCCTGGTAGCCGGCGGATACGGCGTATCGCCCCTATACTCGCTTGCCGAAACACTCATGAATAATAAAGTTAAAGTCACGATTTTTATAGGAGCCAGGGACAAACTCGGCATTGTATGCGATAAAGAGCTTAAAAAACTGGGCGCGGCCGTGCAAATTACCACCGACGACGGCTCCTGCGGCCTGAGGGGCTGCGTGACGGACGCGGTAAGCAAGTACCTGAGAAGACAGAAGTCAGAATCCAGAAAAGGGATAAAGGTTTTTGCCTGCGGGCCCGAGCCTATGCTTAAGGCGGTTGCGGGGCTCGCGGATGAGCTGGGAATACCTGCTGAGGTCAGTCTCGACGAATACATGGCCTGCGGTGTAGGCGCCTGCCGCGGCTGCGCGGTCAAAACGGTTAACGGCGTCAAACTCGCGTGTACTGACGGGCCGGTGTTCGACGCGCGTGACGTAATTTGGGAGTAGGGAGCGCATGTTCTTGAAGAATAAGTTCCGTAGGACGTGGGAAGTAGGACGCAGGACGTCGAAAGGTAACGTCCCACGTCCCACATCCTACGTCCTACGTTTTTAGAGTACGAGCAGTGAGGGTAGATGAGCTTAGCTATAAACATCGCTGGGGTAAAATTCGAGAACCCGATCTGGGCCGCTAGCGGCACGTTCGGGACCGGGGAAGAGTTCCTGGATTTCGTCGATCTCGATAAAATAGGCGCGGTAGTCACGAAGACGGTGACCCTGGAGGCGCGGGTCGGTAATCCTGCGCCGAGAATAGTCGAAACGGCGTCGGGCATGTTGAACTCGATCGGCCTCGAGAATAAAGGCATAGATCATTGCGTTAAAGAGACCATCCCATTTTTGCGGAAATACCGAACAAAGATTGTGGTCAGCATCGCGGGCAACGGCCTTTCCGATTATACGGAATGCGCTAGGCGCCTTAGCGGGAAGAACGCTCCGGACATGATCGAGATCAATCTTTCCTGTCCGAACGTAACGCATAAAGGCGCGAAGCACGCGCTTTTCGCTCAGGACGGCGCCCTGACGGGCGAGATAGTACGAGCCGTTAAAAGAGAGACGGATATCCCGAGCATAACGAAACTGACGCCGAACGTGACCGATATAACCGAAATAGCCATAGCGGCTGAAAAGGCCGGTACTGACGCTCTGGCGCTCGTTAATACATATTTCGGCATGGCGATAGACTCCGGCACGGGGAAACCCGTACTGGGAAGGGTAACCGGCGGCTTAAGCGGCCCGGCGATAAAACCCATGGCGCTGAAAGCGGTATATGATGTTTACAAAAAGGTCAAAGTGCCGATAATTGGGATAGGAGGAATAATGACGGCCGAATGCGCGGTCGAGTTCATGCTGGCCGGTGCCCGGGCCATCCAGGTCGGTACGGCGAATTTCGTGGATCCGCGTTCTACGATGAAAATACTCCAAGGGGTAGAGGCGCATTTGGGTGAAAAGGGGATAAAAGACATAAATGAACTGACGGGGAAGGCACACGGGTAGAGCTCGCCGGGGCCGGTAAACAAAGGGCGGAACGATGTCACCAAAAGAAAGATTAATAGTCGCGATGGATATACTGGATAAAAGGCAATGTCTGGACATGATAGGTTTTTTGTCCCCGGCTGTCGGATATTTCAAGGTAGGGATAGCCCCCTTCACGGCTTTCGGCGAGGAACTACTCAGGGCCGTAGCCGCAGCCGGGAAAAAGGTTTTCCTGGACCTCAAGTTCCACGACATACCGAACACCGTAAAGAACGCGGCATACGCGGCGGCGAAAAGAAATATCCAGATGCTCAATTTTCATTGTTCGGGCGGTGAAGCCATGCTTCAAGCGGCCAGGGACGGGGCTTTGCTCGCGGCGAAAGAAGGCGCTCCGAAGCCGCTTCTTATCGGGGTCACCGTACTTACGAGCATGGATAAAGAAGACCTTAGAAAGTCCGGGTGGGCCGGGAGCGTCGAGGAAAAAGTAAAAGAGCTGGCGCTCATCGCCTCCAGATCAGGAATGGACGGGGTTGTAGCTTCTCCGCTTGAAATAGGGATGATAAAGGAAACCTGCGGCCGGGATTTTATCGTGGTCACGCCCGGGATCAGGCCCGAATGGGCCGACGGGGACGATCAGAAGAGGATAACGACGCCCGCCGAGGCGATCAGGGCCGGAGCGGATTACATTGTCGTAGGGAGGCCCATTATAGCTGCGAAAGACCCGCTCGAGGCGGCTAAGAGGATCGTTGAGGAGATGGAAAGTTCCGTAGGATGTGGGACGTAGGACGTGGGGCGTGGCATAATTGATTTGACGGGTAAGATCATGCCCCGACACGGGGGTCGGGGCCTACTACTTTTATTTTGTCAACATAGAAGGAGTTAACGATGCAAGAAATGGAAATACTTGATCTGTTCAAAAAAACCGAAGCGCTGCTCAGCGGACATTTCAAACTTTCAAGCGGCCGGCATTCCGCGATATACCTGCAATGCGCGCTCATACTCCAGAACCCGATCATATCGGCGCGTCTTTGCGCGGTCCTCGCGAAGAAATTCGTTCAGGACGCGCCGGATGTTGTCATAGGCCCGGCCATGGGCGGGATAGTGATAGCGTATGAACTGGCCAGGGCCTTGGGCACGAGGGCTATTTTTACCGAGAGAGATGCCGACGGCAAAATGACATTAAGGCGCGGCTTTATGGTCCCGCCTGGGTCCAACGTCATTATCGCTGAAGATGTTCTGACCACCGGAGGTTCCGCGAAAGAGGTCATGGACCTCTTGAAACAGGACGGAATAAAGCCGGTAGGCATAGCGAGCCTCGTCGACAGGAGCGGAGGAACACTCGATTTCGGAGGCGTCAAATACGAAAGTCTTTTGAAGATCAGCGTTCCCAGCTTCACCCCGGAAGAATGCCCGTTGTGTAAGGAAGGGCTACCGCTGGTCAAGCCGGGGTCGAGGAAATAGGGGAAAGCTGTCAGCTTTCAGTCTTCAGCTATCAGCTTTTAGCCGTAGGTTAAAGGGTGGGCGCGATAGGATTGGGCGCCTCCGACCCACTAGCAACTTTTTTTCCTCGCTATCGCTCGTCAGAAAAGTTTACGGGACTCCGGTCGGCCATCCGCCGCTTCATTGGGGGGAACTTGCTCGCTTTCTCGAAAGTTCACTGGATTAAAGGTTCGCGGCTCCCTTCAAATCCTACTTGGTGGGCGCGATAGGATTTGAACCTATGACCTCTACCTTGTAAGGGTAGCACTCTATACCGCTGAGTTACGCGCCCACTCGCAAGAGTCGCTATTATATACTATTTATCAAGACCTAGTCCAATTATTTTTACCTTTTCACTGCTGAAAACATTGCCCTTCATCCTATAGGTGTTAGGTGATAAAATATTAAGCAATATTCACTTCCTTTTTATAATCTCTATGGCATCTTTATAAGAGTATAAGACAAAGGAGTTCGAATAATATTTTTCTCTTTTTGTACACGATCTAAGAAGGGATTTTTTTTGTCCTAATATTAAATATTTTATTAAACTTATGAATGAACGAATATCAAAAAACACTAGTATCACCAACCCAGTGATCAAAAAGATCATTTCCGTCATAACTTTACTCGCTTTCTCATTCAACACGATAGTTTGGGACATGGACATTTCGGGAAGTTGTGCCTGGGGAGAAGCTATTCCTCCCGCAATAGCCAAAACGGGAATAACCATCCCGGAAGAACTTGGGAAGATAGTCGACTCGGTGTCCGCTGCCCCTAAAGGGGCTCGCCGAGGCAAAGAGGTCATATATATTCAGGACGCGCATTGTAATAACCCGTGCCAGAAGTCGATTGGCGGGATCATGGAGTATTTATCAAGAGAATACGGCGTCGATCTCGCTCTTTTGGAAGGCGGCGCAGGAACATATGACCTGTCAATGTTCACGGATATCAAGGATAAAGCCGTTCTCGAGAAGGTCGCCGGGCATTTTATGAAAGAAGGGAAGATAAACGGCTCGGAATATTTCGCCGTGAATTCTCCCGGAAAAATGTCGCTCATGGGGCTTGAAAGGCCGGACCTGTATTTCAAAGACCTGGAAGTATACAGGGACAGCCTTTCTTACAGGGATGAGGCGACCGGGTGTTTGGATATGCTGGACGAACGTCTCACGGCGCTTAAGGAAAAGATCTATTCCAAAGAGCTGGCCGAATTCGATCAAAAGAAAAAGGATTACGGCGAAGGCAAAACGGGTCTCGGCGAATATCTGTTGTACCTGGCCGGTGTTTTCGTCTCCGGGGTTGAGGATATCCCGAAAAGCGGCGATCTCGGGAAGATCCTCGGCACCATAGCGAGCGAAAAGAAGATCGATTTCGCCAGAGCCAATGAGGAAAGGGACGAGCTCATCGAGGTTTTAGGGAAAAGATTGTCCGGGATGGAGATCGCGACGCTCACCGTGGAGTCCGAAAAACGGGCTAAGGGAACTCTCAGCGAATCGAAGTTCTATTCGTATCTTTTGAAAAAAGCGGCCAGCGCCGGTGTGGATGTCGCGAAGTCATATCCCGAGCTATTTGAATACGAACGGTATATCGCCACCTATGGAACGATAGATAAAACGCGATTGCTCACCGAGGTCGAGAAGCTGGAAGGAAGAA
>JADGBR010000063.1:7417-7873 GCA_015231405.1 Candidatus Omnitrophota bacterium
ACTATATTCGCTATATTCCCGTCTCGCGATACTGAAAAGGTTCTTCAATATTTCTCTTTCGGTCGAGGAATACAGAAATTATCAAAATAACAGGAGTTCTTACTCCGTCCCAGCTTTCAGGGAGTTCATCGCGAAGGAAGCGCCAAAATACGGCCTTGGGCCCGATATGCCGGAAGAACTTTCGCGCCTCGACGGGTTCAGGCGGAAGATGCAGAAATTCTACGCGTTCGCCTTCAAAAGGGACATGGAGTTCCTTAAAAGGGTCGAAAAAGCATTCGAAAAAGAGAACCGGGTAGCCATAGTCACAGGAGGTTTCCATACCACCGGGCTTGGAAAACTTCTGAAAGAAAAAGGCTATTCCGTGACCACGGTCCTCCCAGAAATGACCGACGACCCCGAATGCCGGTATTTCGATCTCCTCGGGGGCGGCACCTCACCCGAAGAAAAAGAGATCAG
>JADGBR010000064.1 GCA_015231405.1 Candidatus Omnitrophota bacterium
ACCCGCTATTGTCGAATTCCATCTTCGTCGACTTCACCACTCCCTCGAGGTTTATCGCCGCCTCGAATATATCCGGTAAACTCTCGGCGTCGAGGATAACGCCGAGATAGAGACGAATAGGTTGGAGGTTTTAGGGGATAGGGACGTTGTTGTAAATAAAGATATCACGGTTTCTGGCGGGGACATTATCATCGCCGCCGACAGCGACAAGGACGGGGTAGGGGAGTTTAGGCAGAACTCGGATCTTATAGAAACTACGGGTACAGGCGACATAGAAGTAGACGGTTCGGGTACGATGGTGCTCCATACGCTAAAGACGGAGGATGGGGCGATAAAGGTTGGTACAAAGTCGGCTCCTAACGAGATATCCGGGGATCCGAAGTTCGTGCATGAGTCGGGCGATATCGAGATAACGGGACTGACGAGCGGTTGTGGGGTGACGGTAATTGAGACATCCCGCGGTGATGTGCTTAGGTATGCTACATCGGGTGATGTGACTTTGGAGGCGTCGGCGGGAAAGATAGTCGACCTGGCCGGGGTGAGCGTGCCGGGGAATTATGTGGAGCTGGTGGGTAAGGAATTCGACATAATGTCGATAGCCGGAACGACGCATGTGGTGGATGTGGACGACGAGATATACATAGAGAACGCGGTGCTTACGCCCGAGACCGGGGTAGTGACGATAAGCGGCGAAACTACCGGTACGGTAAGATATCTGGTTACTAACAACATAACATTGGAAGTGCCGTGGGGAGATATGAACACGGCGCCTGGGGTGGTTATCTCAGGCAACCAGGTTAGGATACTGGCGGAGCGTATAGGCAGTTACGATAACCCTGTAGGTGTGAACGCGAATACTACCTATATAGAAATCCTGCAGGGAGATATCGACGTGAGCGAGATGTGGGGGCTAGGGACGACGTTATGCATAAGGGGCCCGGCCACGGGCAGCGGCCCCGCGTCATGGGGTTCCATATCATACAATCAAGACACTCATCTAATACTCCAATCCAGAGAAGGAAATATCCTTACATCGGGTAATGTTTCCATAGAGGCGGGAAAGCTTTCCTTATACTCTTACCTGAATATAGGCTCAAGCGACCAACCGTTCAATTCATCGGTAGAAAACATAGGTGAATTGCTATCTCAGGAAGGAAATATCTGTTTCAGTACTGATGTGGATATTACGGTACAGGGAGGCATAACGGCTGAAGGCGGAGTGGATATTTTAGCTTTTAACAATAATGTGACTATACCGGAGGGAGTAACGATAAGGGCGAATACGGGTAATGTGAACATAGAACCCGGGAAAGGAGATATTAATATAGCAGGTCTTGTTGCGGCCCAGGTGGGTACGGTAAGGTTATGGACTTGCGGGAACATAGATCTAAGGTATGGGGATGTTAAGAGCAAAAACGGTGGTTTTATCTATAACCCGGAAGATGCGATATCGGTGTCCTGGGTTGGCGCGGGGGGTGGGGGAGACGGGGTAAGTTGGGGAGATAACCTTAACTGGTCAGGTGGAAATGTTCCGAATACGTCGGCATATAGCGTAACTATTAACCTTTTATTCGCGCAAGTAACAACTGCAACAAATTATACCATCGGTGGGCTCTCGCTGGGAGCTACAAATACATGTTCTTTAACTCTCGGAGGCTCGTTACTAATTTCCGAAGAAGACGTGGCGCTTGACGGTGATCTTTTAATTGGGGGAAATGGAACATTTGATGCAAACGGTCATGATCTCACAGTTAATGGATCTACTGTTTTGGACGATCCGGGAATCTTCTATACGGGTGAAGGGGGGATCGTAACTTTTGGTAACGGAGGGAGCGACTTTCTTACTCTTAATGGTTTTTTTATCATAGAAAAGACCGAGAACGGGAAGATCTTCTTCAGCCTTGGAGGAAGTCCATCAATAAACGGAACAATACAATACCAGGCCATGAACCAGGCGACGATGGACATCATAGATTGGGGTGTAAAAGTAGCTGAATTGATCATAAACTCACACGCTTCGTCCGTTTATACTGCAACGGCTATGGTACGCGTAGATAGAAATCTCACAGTTACCGCTGGGACTCTGGATCTGGACACCCAGGATCTGTCTGTTGAAAGCGCTTTGGGATCGATTACGGTTAATGGAGGGACCCTCGATCTTTCCGATGCCGTTTGCGATGTTGATGTGAACGGCAGCGTTACCGTGACCAGCGGAACACTGAAAGCTCCGGCGGCTGAAGACGATACGTCGTTCCTCGTGGGAGGTAGCTGGGAGATCTCCGGGACAGGGGCTTTCACGCATAGCGGTGGACGTGTCAATTTTGACGGGGCCGGGTCATATACCATCATTACAAGCTCGTCCAATGCGGATGATTTTTATGATGTTACATTTAATAATGCCGCAGCCACATGGACACTTGAGGACCCTCTTACGGTGATCGATGATTTTACCATAAGCTCCGGCAGGATCGATGTTAAGACCGGTGAGAATAACAAGCTGACAATAGGGGGAGATTATACCAATGGCGATACTTTTTTGTTCAGAGAAGGGACCGTTGAGTTTAACGGTTCCGGGGTTTCAAATATTTACTGTGGTTCCTTTTATAATTTGACATGCGTAACTCCCAGTAAGATCCTTAAATTTGATACTTTTAACACTCATCAGATCTTGGGTACTCTTACTCTTAATGGTCAGGCCTCAGGCACTAAGATCATCATTGATAGCGATGACGAGACGAATAGATCAAACATATTGATAGCAGGGAACCAGACAAACGTAAATTATGTCGATGTCCGGAATTCAGAAATAACATCGGAATTTGGCGCCTTAACTATTACGGCATACGATTCCACAGATGGCAGTAATAACGACTCCGGTGAAGGTGGGACATGTTGGGTATTCCCAGCGGTCACATATAGCATATCGGGCAATGTGTACAGTGACCTCGGTCTTACAGCCTTAAGCGGCGTGACCATAGGGCTTCTGATTAACGGGACCTATCAGGCGGGTGACCAGATCACTAACGGCTCTGGGGCATATACTTTTAGCGGAATTACCTGGAACAACGGCGACATGATAATCGTGTTCATTAACGGCGGTGGCGCGGTAGCTAACGGCAATACGGTCACAAAAGTAGGTACGTCGAACGTAGTGGGTCTTGATATATGGGGAAGCTTCCTTATAGTGCGTTATGAGACGGGAGTATCCATTACCAATGCCAATCTCGATACGGCACTCGGGGCTTATTCAGGTACGGATAACGATATTGTTTTCACTCTCGACGGTTCGGATAACCTGGATGACAGCGAAGGGTTGGTAATATGGACCGGAAAAACATACGCCCCGGGAGCCGATATAAATCTGCAGCGTGAGTTCAAGAATATGGGAACGTTTACGCATGGCAATAAGAGAGTTACGTTTGACGGGGCTGAGTCGACATCTTTCACTCTGACGGCAGGCGGCTTATCGTTCTATGACCTTACAGTGAACAGCTCAGGGACAACATGGTTTGTGACGGATAATCTTGCGGTTGCTAACAGTCTGACCGTAACGGCAGGGACACTTGATCTACAGTCTAATGACCTTGACCTGAACGGCAGTCTCACAGTTAACGGCGGTACGCTCGACCTGTCGGATCCGGCTTGTGATACCGACATAGACGGAAGTGTTACGGTATCCAGCGGTATCCTGTCGGCTCCGAATGCAGCTGATGATACGTCGTTCTTAGTTGGTGACGGCTGGTCGATAACAGGGACAGGTAATTTTACGCACAATAACGGCAGGGTGGTAATGAATACGGCTAACCCCGGCAGGGATATAGCCACTTCTTCCGTTAATTCGGACGATTTCTACCAGTTGAAGATAAATGCAACCGGTAGCCTTAGGCTTGCTGATGACCTGACGATCCTGGACGATCTGATAGTAACCGGCGGATCACTCACGGGGAATATGCATAGTCTGCATGTTAACGGAGACCTCACAGTTAACGGTGGCTCATTGAATATGTCCAATCCGGCTGATAATCTGGATGTAGGCGGGAATGTCGCCGTAACAAGCGGCACCATTACGGCTCCGGCCGCCGAGGACGATACATCATTCCTCGTGGGAGGGAGTTGGGAGGTGTCCGGGACAGGAACGTTTACGCATAGCAGCGGCAGGGTAGTGTTCGACGGGACGGGCTCGAACACTATTGTTACGAGTTCGTCGAACGATGACGATTTTTATGATCTCAAAATAAGCGGTACGGGGACATGGACGCTTGAAGATCCGTTGGTAGTAGTAGATGATCTTTACTTAATGGACGGTGGATTTGACGTTAAGTCCGGAGAAAATAATTCATTGACCATTGGTGGAGATTTTTATGTAAATAATTCCGGGACTTTCATGAACAGAAACGGTGAGGTTATTTTTAACGGTTCAGGGGTCTCCTTGATGGAAAAAAGTGTTAACTTTTATAACCTTACATGCAACACCCCAAGCAAAACATTGAGATTTGGAAATGGTCAGACCTATAACATTACGGGAACTTTGCAGCTAAACGGCCAGGCCGCAGGCACAAAGATCATTTTGGAAAGCGATTCAGCCGGGACAGCTTTTATCTTATGCGTATTCTCCAGCCAAATGGCCAGTTATGTCTCCGTTAAGGACAGCGATGTTGAGAATATGTTCGGTGGGCCATTTAGCATAACAGCTATTAATTCGACGGAAGTCTCAAATACCGACTCAGGTGAAGCCGCTCCGCACTGGATATTCCAGAATACCTATGATCTGTCCGGGACGGTATACAGCGATCCGGGAGTTACCGCGCTTCCCGGTGTAAATATAGGTATTCTTATCAACGGCACATACCAGAATAACGACGTAGCTACAAACGGTTCGGGTGTTTATACATTTAGCGGTATTACCTGGAACAACGGAGATCTTGTCATAGTATTTATCAACGGCAATGCCGTGAACGGCAATACAGCTACAATAGTCACAACGGCCAATGTCGCCGGCCTGGACATATGGGGCGAGACGTTGATAACAAGATATGAGACAGGCTCGGCGATAACCAACGCAAATTTGGCGACGGCCCTTGGATCGTATTCCGATAACGATATCCTTTTCACTCTGGACGGTTCGAATAACTTGAACCTCGACGGTGGTCTGAAGATTTGGACAGGCAAGACATTTGCCCCCGGGGCTAATATCAATATCGAGGATAGTTTTATCAATTCCGGTACATTTACTCATGGTAATAAGTGCGTTACATTTGACGGCGGCGCTCAGGGGTATCTCGTGACGTCGAACGGGTCGGGTTTCTATGACGTTACGGTTAACGGAGCCGGCGGAGGGTGGACGGCGACTGATAATATAGCTATAGGAAATAGTCTTACGGTAACAAGCGGTACATTGGATCTTAACACTCTTGATCTGGATCTGAACGGCGGACTGACGGTGAACGGTGGAACACTTGACCTCTCTGATGCGGCATGCGATGTTGCTATAGACGGAGCTGTTACGGTCAGTTCGGGTACATTGAGCGCACCGGCGGCAGCTGATGACACATCGTTCCTGGTGGGAGAGAGTTGGGATGTGTCTGGATCAGGCCGATTTATC
Organism: Candidatus Omnitrophota bacterium; assembly: GCA_015231405.1. Lineage (GTDB taxonomy): Bacteria > Omnitrophota > Gorgyraeia > Tantalellales > Tantalellaceae > JADGBR01. The sequence goes on from JADGBR010000064.1 coordinate 5,603, forward strand.
CATAACAATGGCAGGGTCGTTCTGGGATCGAACAACCCCGAAAAGACGATAATTACAAATTCCAGCGATAGCGACGACTTTTATCAGGTAAAGATAAACGAAACGGGCGGCGGGTGGAGACTTATGGATAATCTCACTGTGTTGAACGATCTTTATGTAACCGCCGGGACATTTGACGCCGATACTTACGATCTGGAGGTAAATGGCGATCTGGTGATAAACGGCGGGACAATGAACCTTTCCGACGCCGCTTGCGACGTAAACATAGGGGGAAGCGTGGTCGTGACAAGCGGTGCACTTTCCGCTCCGGCTATCGAAGATATGTCCTTCCAGGTAGGTGGCAGTTGGGAGATATCCGGAACGGGTACGTTTACGCATAATAATGGTATGGTGTACTTCTATGGAACTGGCGGGGGAACATACACGATCATTTCTAATTCTTCTAATGCCGATGATTTTTATAGTGTGTCATTCAGCGATGGAGCAGGAGCCGCTAAGTGGACACTTGAGGATCCGCTTGTTGTAATAAATGACTTTAATTTCGGTATGGGCATATTTGATGTGAAAAGCGGAGAAAATAATTCGTTGACCGTAGGCGGAGATCTGGCTCTTGAACAAAGCGGATGTACGTATTACATGAGAGAGGGATCTGTTATCATAAATGGTTCAGGGACCTCAAATATCTCTTATGCCGGAATAAATTTTACTTTTTATGATCTTGAATGCTCAACCCCGAATAAAACACTGGTATTTAAGAGTGGGGTAACTTATGAGGTGGCGAACCAGCTTGTTTTGAACGGGCAGGCGGCTGGGACGAAGATAGTTCTGCAGAGTGACAACCCCGGCAGTAGATTTTCTTTCAGTATAGGTTCGAACCAGACAGTGAATTATGTGTCGGTTAAAGATTGTGAAGTTGGCAATACAGCGGGAGGGCCATTCAATATAACAGCGAATCATTCAGCTGAAGTATCGGGTACTGACTCAGGAGAAGCGTCTCCCCGCTGGGTATTTCAGAATACCTACGATATCTCGGGAACGGTGTACAGTGACTTTGGGGAGACAGCTTTGGACGGCACAAGCATCGGGCTTATCATAAACGGCACATACCAGGGTTCCGACCAGACGACTGACGCCTCGGGCGCGTACACGTTCAGTGGTATTGCGTGGAATAATGGTGACCTCATAATCGTGTTCATAAATGGTAACGCGGTCAACGGTAATACAGCGACTAAGGTGACAACATCGAACGTCTCCGGCCTGGATATCTGGGGCGAGACACTGATAGTCCGTTACGAGACCGGTGCTTCGATAACGAACGCTAACCTAGCGACGGCGCTCGGGGCGTATTCGGATAATGACATCCTGTTCTCGCTTGACGGGTCGAATAACCTGGACATTAACGGCAGTTTAAAGATATGGACGGGGAAGACTTATGCACCCGGAGCGGATATTAATATCGAGGATAATTTCATAAATTCAGGCATTTTTACTCATGGCAATAAAAGAGTGACTTTAGACGGCGGCGCCCCCGGATATACCGTGACCACAAATGGTTCCGGTTTATATGACGTTACCGTGAACGGCGCTGGGGGCAGCTGGACGGCGACGGACGATATCACCATAGCTAATTCGCTTACTGTGACTAACGGGACATTGGATCTGAACACTCTGGACCTCGACCTGAACGGCAGTCTGACGGTGGACGGCGGTACGCTGGATCTTTCGGACGCAGGATGTGACGTGGAGATAGCTGGTAATGTTACTGTCTCAAGCGGAACATTAAGCGCCCCGGCGGCACAAGACGACACATCATTCTTAGTGGCAGGGATATGGACGATATCCGGAACCGGGATCTATATTCACAATACCGGCCGTGTTGTCTTGACCGGAGGAGGTAATGAATGGATAGAAACGACATCGGCGAATGCTGATGATTTCTACCAGCTCAATATAAATTCAACTTTTCCATATTTCTTGAATGATGATCTTACGGTTCTGGATGATCTATTTGTGACCTCCGGTGAATTAGACGCAGTGACGAATGCGCTCACTGTAAATGGTGATCTGACGGTGAGCGGCGGTATTCTTGATCTTTCGGATGTGCAGTGCGACGCGGATATAGACGGTAATGTGGTAGTGACGAGCGGCTTCACCTGAGTCGGTATTTGAGACTTCCGTCGAATTAATAGCTGTTATGCTAAATGGCCCACCGAACATATTCTCAACATCGCTGTCCTTAAC
>JADGBR010000065.1:0-4951 GCA_015231405.1 Candidatus Omnitrophota bacterium
CCCCAGCCGCCTTCTAGGAACACATGCTCTATCTCAGAGTCTTTTAGAACAACCTCGAGTATCTTTTGGATGTTCCTTTGAGCAGACTCATTTAAGTGAGCGTCCTCGATAAGGACGATATGCTTTGGGTCTTCTACATCTTTGGGCGTGAAGCCTTCGTGGGTGATGGCAATGGAGCCTGGGATATTGAAGCTTAGGGGACTTGGAGAAAGGAAGCTCTTTAGTTCTTCTGCTGCGAAGGAAACATCCTGGGATAGGAAGGCAACGACAAGTAAAAAAGACAGGGCCCGGAGAGTAAGTCTTTTTCTTTGAATCTTACATATTAAAAGATTCAAATTAGATTTAATGAAAAGAAGCATATAGAGGCCCTTATACGCTTGTTACTCGCATTGCCGGGAGTGCCGTTTGCGAAGCGATCTCTGATACAACATTAGTAAGACAGTAGAGTTACACCCTTACCCAATCCATAGGAGAAGTATGCCTTATGGAGGGGGTAAATTCAAATATTTAGGACTAAAAAATGAAGTTTTTGGTGACTTTAGGGCGCTCTAAAGCTAAACGATTACCCCCATGGGATCGGGAGCTCCAGGAGCTCCCGGGCCCCCGGGAGACGGAGCCCCGGGAGAGGTCCGCAATCTGCTTCGGAGTCGTCCCCGACGTGAAGGCTTATTGATTAAATATGCTTAAATATACCAATCAGAGCTTCGTGGGGTCGGCGGCTTTCGACCACATTAATCGATAGATTATGCAGATTGGGAGAGTTGACGGGTCATGGTTTTAAAGAAGCGGATGGCTTTATCGATGTTTAGTCTCGTGATGGGGTTTAGGGCACACCTTAAGAGAATATCGGGTGTGGGGTTCAGGCTTAAGATAAGGATAAGATCTGCTTTATCGATAGGCTTACCGGCTAGTGTGGAGTAGGCATTACAGAAGTTATCTGTTATGAGCTTTGGGTCTTTAATGGAGCCTGAGTAGATGGCGAGCTTTAGGAGGGCTCTGAAGGCCGGGATGTCGCCTTCTTCTAGCGGGGTTACGGGGATATTTAGTTTATTCTTCTCCGGGGTAGATGTAGGAGGCGCGAGTTTTATTCTTTTGGCAGTCGAGTATTCAGGATGCGAGGCTTCGATAAAGAGGTCTTTTATACCTTCTTCCTCGATGAGGTCGTTTAGTTTATCGAGACCATTACGCCCTTTTAACTCAAAGAGGACTCTCTTACCGTACTCTGTCTTATGGGCGTGGGCGATGGCTGAGAGAAGATATCTTGCGTAGTCTGTGAAGTGATCGGTGTTACTGTCAGGCAGTGTAGCAAGGTCTAGTTCCGTGATGAGGAGGGCGTCTCTATCTATAGAGATGCCTTCTAAGTGAGAGTCTACTGCGCTCTCCGCTAGCTTATGCATGATGGCAAGTTCATTCCCGTCTGGAGATATGGAGCTAAGAGAGCTACCTTTAAGTTCAGGGCGAGCTTTCGGGTCGATGACGACGTCTTTCAGGCCGTGGGCTCTAAAGGCTATTTGGCCTTGTCCGTTGTCAGTGGCCTTGAAGACGTAGGCTTTGTTGTCTTCTGCGGCCAGGGCTATGCGGGCGCCTAGGAGCTCTGAGGGGCGGAAGGACCGGGTGAGGCCCCGGAAGAAAGAATCCAGGTCGCCCGCAGCGAAGCGCTCGGCTTGAGCGCCACGATGCTCTGGCTCTGCGGCTCTTGCCCCTTCCCTCTGCTTGCCACCCACGCTCTTCGCAGGCTTCCGCACCCGATAGACAAAAACCTCATTGCCAAGCGGGTGGCCTGATGGAAAAGCTTCTTTTGATGTCGCAGGATCAATGACCCTTTCAAGTGTCATGCCCAACTCTTTTGCCACCGCTTCGAAACCGGCCCTATGGGCTTCGGCCTGATAGATCATGCTGAGCGCGATGTATCCCTCATTTTTTACCAGAGTGAGAGCGGCCACTATGATATCTTTACGGACCCAGGCCAGGTCGATAGCGTCCAACACATTGAAAAGATAGACTGCCGACGCTTCGTACGACCCGTCACGCGGTATCTTGCGCACGTCCTGGGCCATGATATTGACCCGGCCGCGAACGCGCGAGAACCGCTGTCTAAAAACCCGCTCTTTACGGACCACATCATTCAGGACCTGTACCAGCGCGTCATTTGGTTCCAAGGCAGTCACATGAGCTTTTCTCTCAGCCGCGGCCAGCGCCGGTTCGAAGGTCAACTCCCACCCGATTCCGGCCTCGAGCACTTCATCTCCGGCGCGCAGACCAAGCGTCTGCGCAAGATGCCTCATCGGCGCCATCTTCTCCTCGAAAAAGCTGCTGATCCACTTTTTTCCGGAGAACTTCTTCTTCCATTCGCCCCAGATCATCGCCCGCAGTTTGTCCTCATCCACGTCCGGCCGGGCATTTCTCAGAGAAGATAAAAACTCCCCCGAACCCTCGACGTGGTCGGCCAAATAAGTCAAAACAGCTTTCATGACGCCCGAATTCCTGAAATGCGGGGCCGTTTCGTACGTAGGGATCAGCAGTTCGCCCGTGTCGGGTTCAATGACGACCGGTACCCACAGCACTGGTTGCTTGGACAACGCCGGACCATTCGGCAGTAAGTCCTGCCCGAGCGGAGCTGAAAGTTCGAGAACAAAACCCGGCCATCCATTCGGCTTTTCCCTGATCAAAATATCGAACGCGACCTGCGCCTCGCGCCTGAAAACGTCTTTTGTCACGGCTTCCATGGTCCTGCCGGACAGAGCCAATAATCTCTCACGCACTTCAGCCGCGACGGGGCTTATGCTCACCCTCGCCCCGCCAGTCCTCCCCCCAAGCCATTTTTTTATTTCGTCATTATTCGCTTTTTCATAATCCAAAAGGCCCTCGAGCGACCGTCTCGCGTAGACCTTATCAACCTTCATAATGGTCTCAACGGAAGCCGTGACGAGCGGCGCTGTCTTCTTCCATACATCAGGTTCCTTGAACTTCCCCATCACCTTGACAGCTTCAAGATACGCTCTCGCGCAGGGATAATCTCCCGCCGTATCCGGCGTGATCGCCCTGAGTTTCTGCCCAACGGCGTCCACGCCGCCGCATACGTCCTGACGCACTCTCACCGCGAAAACAGTGAGCCGGTGCCAGTATCCTCTCGTGAGACAGGCCGCGCGATCGCTCGGTGCGAGCCACTGATACATCAGCGGATACGCGTCCTCGTCCCTGTACGCCTCGGGAACGCCGGTACGGGCGTTCATGATATGGATAATGCCTTTCGGGCTCAGAGCTTTCTCGAACGGGAGCCAGTTAGCTTCCTGCCTCATGTAGGATTCAAATACCAGGTCAATGTCCGTCAGGTCCACGTCCGTCCAGAGGCCGTTCGCGGCCATGTACGCGCTGAACTTCGCGAACAGGTCCGGCGCTTCGGCGGCGTCCCCGGCGATGAGGGCCATGCGTATCCCCGGTTCATTGTTGAGCACAAAAATGTTCCAGGCTACTTTCTTGAGGTTGTTCTTGCGCGCGAGCTTTTCGACAAGCTCCGCGTCCCTTTCGACGGCAACGACCACGGCGCCCGAACGCGCCAGGAGATAGCTCTGGAACGCGCTCCCCGCGCCGAACTCCACGACAAGCGGCGAACTCTTGCCGCTGATCTCACGCGCGAAAAGCATCATCCGGTCGATGTCCATTTTCCTCACGGGCTGATAATTGGGCGTCCAATAATTGGATTCGACTGGATAGTTCTTGCTCTCCGGCCGCACCTTGTTGTCCATCTCAAGCATACCTTTCCATCGCACGACAGGCGTCGTGGCCCCGAATCCCGCCTGAGACTTTTCCGCCTCTTTAGCCGCTCGCGCACCCTGCACATCTCGGGGCAAGAGCTCCGCTATCCGGTAAACGGACAATTGCCAGCCATAACCGTCACTGGCCCATACAAGGCTAGCAAGGTCCGCGGCATATTTTTTGGCGTCAGCCGGCGCCTCGATCGTAGAAACGCGCCTGCCGCTTTGGCCCAGGAAAGGCAGCGGGTCGTATCGCTTCAATTCGGACGCCACCATCGTGTCCAGCGCCACGACACCGCCGTCCGTCAGATAGGCCGCGATCTCGGGCAAATAGCTCCCGTACGACATCGGCATCTCCCTCGCGGCCTGCTCGAGATAGACATCTACTTTCTTTTTGAGCCGTCGCAGTTGTGCGGGATATTCTTCCGGCTTTCTCATATCAGCGGATATAAAAGTCAGGGTCCGTTTTTTTGCCGGCCCGGGGCTCGACGGATGATATTTCCAGTCAAAAGAGATCGTATTCGCGTTCCTGCCCCGGCCGAATTTAATGGTCTTCGGATCCACGCCCATGAGCTTCAGTTCCAGCGCCACTTTCGCCTCGACGCTGACCATGCCCCCCTGCGCGGCGGAGCCGTATCCAAACGACATTTTCTGACCGAGATAATTTCGCATATCTTCCTCGGCATGCCGTTCCCACCATTCCCCTTTCACAAGCTCCTTCAGGACTTCCATGTTCAAAGTTTCAAGCCCCACAAAATTCCCATGGGCGGCGTTCGTCAAAAGGAAAAACCCCGAAACGTCCGCCCCCGCGCCGCCGTAAAGCCCCGCAATGTCGCGATCGTCAGGGTTGATCACGGCCTTCATCGCCATTTTGTACCCGGCAAAAAGTTTATCCATGAGGCCGTTTTGCACCATTGGCAGCTGTGCCGGATCCAGTTCAGCCTGCCCGTCCGCTCCGGCAGCCCTGTCCTCCGCCATCCTCGCTCCGGTCACCGTATTTCCGCCTTTCATGAACCTTTTGACGGCTCCTATCTCCTTGGCGCGGTCCACAAACTCGCGGAAAGGATCGTCCGCGTCCGGGCCGCGATAATATTTGTAGGAAGCGTAAACCGCGCCTGCCCGGGGACCAAAAGTGTTCAAGGGGGCGAAATAGCGTAAAACCCAGGCGTCAGGCGCGGCGATCACTTCAACCGAGC
>JADGBR010000065.1:4993-7221 GCA_015231405.1 Candidatus Omnitrophota bacterium
GGGCCAGAACAGGGTTGAAAGTCTCGAGCTTTATTAGCCGGACATTGCGAAAGAGGCTTTTGTGCCCCTCATGCCATTCGGCGAGCTCGGCGATCGCGCGGAAAACGTCTCTCGGGCTCTCCGGCTGGAACAGCGTGAGTTCCCGTTCGTCCCCTCCATATCCAGATAGCATCATGCAACCGCCAAAAAGTTTCGGATACGTTCCAAAGTGCCCAAAAGTGCAATAATAAAAAAGAACGTTGAAGACGGTCATGATCCGGCCGACATAGTTACCGGCTTTTTTTCTCAGACCTTCATCCAGCCCGCGCGCCAATGCCCAGACCGCCATCGATCCGCCGGCCCGCATCAGCATCCCCGCCGTCTCGTGCGTCCATAGCGGGCGACCTCCGCTGAGATCGACCCCATGCGGGAACAATAAATGCGATATACGGAAAATTCCCTCTGTGAAGGCCACCAGGACGATCTCACCCACGAACAAAATGTTCAGCGGCATTATCACCGCCGCCACAACGGCGGCAAGAGCGCTGCGCCGGTACGCTCCCGCCTTTTCCAGAACGCCGGCTATCCGGTTCCGCGGAGCCTCTGCCATCCTCGCACCGCGCCTGCGTTCAGCCGAAGCATCCCTGCGGATGACATTGAGGACCTCGTCCGCGATCGAGTGCTCCCGGAACGCCTTTCTCGCGACGCGGTCCCAGTCCTTTTGCAGTTGTCTCGCGTCCGCGTTAAAAAGGGCCGCCGCTCCATTCCTGCCCAGAAAACGGTTATGATTTACATATAGGTCCGGTGCATATTTTCTCAGGAACGACCGCGCCGTCTGTTCGAGGAATTTTCTCCAGATAATGAATCCGCGCGACTCACCGGCCGCGTTCATGCCGTCCGTGATGAATACTTTGAGGGCCGCGATAGCCGCGCTGATCGAATGGTCCCCGGTCAGAAGGAGCGGAAAAGCCCCCATAAGCCTTCCATCGACGATAGCGCCGGACAAAAGGAGCAAACGGTCATACTGTTCCTTGTAGCGCAGTGTCGAAGGCAGACTGATAAGCCGCACTTTCGAGCGTGGGCCGCCGCATATTTTCTCCATCTTCATCAGGAAGGAGTCCCGGTCCGATATCCACGACCCGGCGACCAGGAACACGGTCACCCTTTTACCACTGGCCTTTACTCTTTCCAGGTAACGCTTGATCGATCTTTTGTTGTGCGCATAACAGAAAGCCCATACGTCGTCCTTGATCTCGTCAAAAATATAGTCGAAACCAAGCGCAGACAGCGCCGCCCGGCGCTCCTCCATGAGTTTTGCGTATCCAAGCCTGCGGAGCCTGAGAGACTCCTCCGCCATGGACGGGTCAAAGATAAGTCCGACGTTCTTCTTCCCCAGATACAACGTCGGCAGATAAACATGCGGTTCGCCATCCAAGGACTCCCTCGACCAGCGCCTGCCTCCGGTGAGGCCGCCCCTCCACGCCTGCGCATAAATGGGTATGTGAATGTCGATCTTGGGGGGCGAATGTAACATCGTCGTCCAATCGAGATCTTTTTTATCGCCGCCATAGTGGACGACCACGTCCGCTTTGGCGTAAGCGTAATTGGCCTTGAGCCATTTGATCTCGGGGAGGCCTTCGGCAGCGCCTTTCGCGTTGAGGTTCCGGAGAAGCTCCGCAAAGTTTTCTTCCTCTTCCCGGTTAACGAGTCCCGGAAACGCGATGCTGACCCGTGTTTCCGCGGCCGGCGCCAATCTCTGGAACTGGGCGCAAAGGTTCAGCGCGCCCACTATATTTCCAAAACCCTGGCCTCTTTCCTCCCCGATGACAAGAATGTCGCGATAACCCTCCGGGACCTCAAGCCGCGCCGTCCTTTCAACTCTTCGCCGAACAGCCTCGCGGCCTGCGATCGCCCGGTTCGCGGCCATTCGCGCCCCCGACCTCAATTGCCGCTCCCCCACTACCGGAGCCACAGCCGCTTGAAGCGTTCTCCGCACCGCCCAGATCGCAGGTAGAGAGGCCTGTAATGTGTCGGCAAGCTCACTGTCAATGATGTCCGGCTCACGGCCCGAATCATCCTGAAGAATGGCAGTCGCGATCTGCCGCTCGTCAGACCTCAAAGAAGCCAGCTGTGCTTCAAGCATCCTCGTAAGCTCGCCCTCGAAGATCATCTGGGCCGGGTCCGGATGGAACATAGCTTCCGTATAAACCGCACCGCCGCTGCCATATTGCCACGCACCGCGATGGATC
>JADGBR010000066.1:0-6316 GCA_015231405.1 Candidatus Omnitrophota bacterium
AAAAAGAAGACTTAAGCAAATTCAGGATAAAATAAACGACCGGCCTCGCAAAACTCTTGGCTGGTATACGCCTCATGAAAAGTTTCAAGAGGTGTTGCACTAGAAGTTAGAATCTACCGTCTGCAGGAGTGGAGTGTCTGCAGGAGTGGCTTTTTGATGCGTGTGTGTGAGCTCGCTCATTTATTTTACAGCTGAGATGTGTTATCCAATTTTCCACCGGAGGTTATATGCCAGGTTCGGGAAGCGATAATTTGAAACCGGCCAAGAAAAGGTACGATTCTATCGATGTTATGAGAGCCATAGCCATTATAAGCATGGTCATCTGCCATTTTGTGATCTATCTTTCTTCGGTCAACGGCGCTTACCCCTGGTTATATCTTTTCGCTAATCACATAGTCGGTGATTTTGCCGCTCCGATATTTGTCTTTCTTGTCGGCGTGAGCCAGGCGGTTTCACTCGGGAAACGTCCGGACGGCGGTAAATTCTTCGACCGGGCCGGGGTAAGGGTTATAAAAAGGGGCTTGTTCATCATGGCCATAAGTTTTGTTTTTTCTGTCATGACATATGGCCCGGCTTATGTGTTTGAATGGGATGTGCTTCCGTTCATAGGTTTTTCGTTAATAGTACTGTTCCTTACGCGAAAAGTACCGGTATGGGGTCTGCTTATTGCCGCTTTTTTGTCAGTGATCGCCGCCCCGGGATTAAGAGCGTGGTCGGGATACTCCGCGTTCTGGGGAGATATTGCCAATGTCCCGGGAATACAGGACGTACTTCCGGGTTTTTTGCTGGATCCGCTTACGGAATATGAGGCGGACTTTGTTTTTGGAAATATAGTAAAGGGTTTCTTTTTTAATGGATATTTCCCGGTTTTTCCATGGATAGCTTTCCCGCTCGTAGGGTATGTGATAGGAAAAACTAACCTTGCAGGTGAAAAGATAGGATGGTTTGACGCTAAAGCGTCCGTGTTGGGGCTGCTTCTGGCCGTCCAGGGTTTAGCAGCGGCGTATTACGCCTCAGAGAGAGGTCTCAATGACGTGATAAGCGGTTTCATAGCGCCGCTTTCGTTCTACCCCGACAGTACAACTTTGCTGTCGGTGCAATTAGGCGTTTGTTTCCTGCTTTTTTCGTTTTGCCGCGCGATCTTTGATAAAGCCCCTAAAGATAACATAATTACGGGATACTGCAGGCTTCTTAGCAAGTATTCGCTCACTATTTATGTTTTCCATTACATAGTTATCCTATGGCCCGTCTGGATCATGGGAGCCATAAAAGGCGATATAAAAATATATTACCAGAACGCCGTAAGCGTTCCAATAGCGCTTTTAAGCGCTGTCATTCTGTTGCTCCTGTTCAAACCTGTTTTTTGGCGATGGAACAAAAATGAAGGGAAGTACAGTTTAGAGTGGATCTTAAGCAAGGTGGTCCCTTGAGCCAAGCATCAATACCTTGCATAATGCGTCCGTAGGGGATAAAATAAAATGAGTTTGTACAAGAGTGTATTATTTGCGCGATTAATCCTAACAAAAAAGGAATAAGACATGTGGGAATGTGCCGAATGCGGGTATAAGTATAACGATAATGATAAGTCCGATAGCTGCTGGGCTTGTAAAGCACATAGGCAGGTAAAGGAAAAGTCGGGAAAACCCATGGCGGCCTCTCCGGTAGAAGGGATGCCGGTGAAACCCGCTAAACACAAAAGTTCCACAGGTTTAATAGCGGTCACAATCGCTGGGAGCGTGCTTTTTACGGTCATAATATGTTTTATCGCTTTTAATTTCCTGTATCGGGAAAAGGAAATAATGAATGATGAAAAAACGGTTCAGATAATAAAGGAACCGCTCAATCAACCGGCACCGCCGCAACCGGTAATGAAAGAAAAAAGCGTTCCGCCGGCGCCGGATAACGTTACGAAGCCGCCTACACGCCAACCTGCCAGGTTGTCGGAGGCTGAGATCCAAGATAAGGCGAATGCCGCTTTGCGCAGGCAGACAGGTATGCCCCTCACTACCTCGGGGTCCAAATCCGGAGCCGCCAGAGGAAGTATTTCAGACCAGGAGATCGCCCGAAAAGCCGAGGCATCATTGGCCAGGAATCTTGCCCAGACGGGGCAGGCTAGATAGGGTACTTGGTTCGGTTCCGTTCCCTTAAATGTAATACATACATAATAAGGACGACAATAGAGAGCGATATGAAAATCATCAAGCTCTGGTTACCCGTCATAATTTGGGCGGGGATAATATTTTATCTTTCAAGCATTCCGCATCTTCGATCAGGGTTGAAAGCTGATCTTGTTTTGAGAAAACTCGCCCACATAGCGGTGTATTGCATTCTTGCCTTTCTGATCCACAGGGCCTTCAAGAGTTCGTTTCAGATCGGCGGGTTTCGACTCATTATTTATCCCGCCGCCATTTCTTTTCTTTATGCCATATCCGACGAGTTCCACCAGGCTTTCGTGCCCGGAAGGGTCGCTTCAGGCCAGGATGTTATGATCGACGCTATCGGAATACTAAGTTATTTTGTCTTTGCGAGGATCCTCCCGGCAAGCGGAGGCCGCTGAAATTCCCGATTTTTTATTCGTAATTTGTGCTATTGATTATCGCCGCTTTCTGGGAGATACCCGTTTCGGGCTGTTGTCCGCCGTTCTCGCCGCGAGATATCCGGAAATGGCCCCAAGTAGAGCCGCGGCCGCGGCGGTCGATGGGTAAAATGCTGCGGCATAAGGGCCGGCCAGTATAACCAGAGGAGCGGCCGCGAATGAAATATACCGGAGTAAGGGATATCTCGCCGATAGTACTGTGCCCAGACAGAACAATGTCGCCACAAATTCCGGAGTGAGCTTTCTCCCGGTATCGAAGTTGATGATCGATCCGGCCGTTCCGGCAATTTGTAACGGGACGGGTTTCCTGAATATGGCGCCGAGCGCTTCCAGTGAATAGACCAAAGATGTCACCGTTAATGCAAAAATAAGGATAAGCGCGGTATTCTTGAGGCGAGTGTTCCCCAGGAAAAAGGCTATGACGGCTAAGAGTATGACAGCGGACCTCAGCTGTATCTTCGACAGGGCTTCTACCATGCGGTCGCAAGCCGGATTTCTCAGTTTCATCCTAATGAACTCGAATACCGTATTGTCTCCCCGCGAGATATTATCCGAGATGACCAGGGATATGGAACCGCATTTTTTGTTCAGAAAAGATCCGAAGGGCTCAATGAAACTCTCGGGTATCAATGTTTTGATATCGAACCTCTTGTGCGCGAAGGGTCTCGCGGAACAGCGGGGGCATTTAAGGTCATCGGACTTTTCCGAACGGGTGACATTAACAAGATCACCGCAATTCCTGCACCAGTAGGCGATGCCGGTCCCCTCTTCGGCAGTCTCAATAATTTCCTTTTTCCGCTTGAGGCAGTCGACACCTTCATTAAAATAATTATGACCCGTCGAAGTGAGAAAAGGGGTAATCAGCTCTTCGGGAATATTCTCACTGGACATGTACCTAGCGAGCATGTAGCCGAATTCACCTGGCGTTAAATACCCGAAGCCCTTTTTTTCGAACCTTTGCTGCCCGGACGCTGAGACGTAGAACTCGTCCGTGAACCCGTTAAGTATGGGGATACCAAGGCCCAGAAAAACTCCGGACGTGTCGACGATCTTTTCTTCGTCGCAACCTTCCTTCAACGTTTTATCGATGTCCCAGACATAAACATGGCAAAGCTCATGGGTCAATACGTTCAGCTGTTCGCTTTTCTTTTTGATCTTGGCGGAGAGATATATCGTCAGGATACCGTTATTGTTCTCTATGTATGCAGGGGGGGTGTCCAGACCGTGATAATTGAGGCATACACTGTATTTGTCCAGCCCGAGAGCTGTTTTTATTCTCCCCAGAGCCATGACAGGATCGTCATTGTCTTTTATGCCTAGGTCCAGAATGAAATTTTCGGACGGTTTAGCGTTCCTCGCAAGCACATCATAGTACTTATCGGCTCTGGTAGTGTCGAGGCGATAGAGGAACTTATTGTAGATCCAAGATAAAGCGAAAACCCCGACATATGCCGCAAGGAGAACGATGATCCATTTCTTTGCCGTTTTAATTGTGAACATTCTGCGTAGAAGTAGTAAACCACAACATTTCCTGAAAAGCAAATCGAGTCAGGGGTGAAGGTTCTCATCTACTTCACGCCATCGTCGATCTCGGAGAGGCGCATTAAAAGCTTGTAATGATCGGGATATCGGGTCTATAATTTAAAAACGATGGACTCCGAACAATTCAGCTATTTGAAGAGCCCGAGCGGTAAGAAGCACCTCTACTGCCCGAGCTGCGACGCCTGGCATGATTTTATCTGGAACAAATGCACAGAATGCGGGACTCAACTTGTCGGCCCATGGATCGCTCTCCTCCGGAAGATGTACAAAATATGCGTGTCGTTCGCGTTTATCCTCGTTGCGGCCGTTATCCTGACATTTTTCTTGAAACCATTGTTCTTAAAGCATAAAATCTATCCTGATAGGACATGGCCGACATTAAAGAAAGAACTGTTATGGAACAGGAACCCAGTCAGATAGAGGACGAGGCGAATACACTCCTTGTGGAGGAGAAATACGCCCAGGCCCACGATCTTTTTAAGAAGGCCGGCAGCCTTTACAGGTCGAGGCGGAACCACCGTCAGGCGGCGCTTTGTTTCGCTTCCGCGGCCAGCTGCTGGGGCATAAAATGCGGGGAAAAGACCTATTCGGAATCGGCCCACTTATTCGCCGATGCCGCAAAGGAAGCCGAGGCGCATTTTGATTACGAATACGCGGCGACGTTGTATAAGCAGGCAGCGATGTATTACGAGAGGGACGGCGAGTTCACGAATTTCGCGGAATGTTTTTATGAGTCCAAGGAAAGCACGAGGAGATCTTTAGGCTATCTTTTGCTGAAATCGAGAAAGCACCGCCTTTCCATGGGAGGCGGGGGCTTTGGAGATTTTGTCGCGGCCGCGAAGCTTTTTTTGAAGTGGAGCCTTCTCACTGCTTCGTATCTTATCTGGGGACACGGCGAAAAGCCCATGAGGACGCTTATGGTCTCATTGTCGCTTATTTTCGGGGCGTCGTTCCTGTACTCCTTTTGCCTTCTGGCGAAGCACGGCGTCCCTTTTCACCCGACGTATTTTGACGCGCTTTACCTGAGTACCGTGACATTCGCGACCATCGGTTACGGTGATATAACACCGCTTGGAATAGGAAAGCTTATCGCGATGACGGAGGCTTTCGGCTCAATGTTCCTCCTACCTCTTTTTCTTGTGGGCTTTTCGAGAAAATATTTGCGATTCTAAAAATGTCGGGGCATAGGCCCTTCAAAGGAGTGGTAATTATGTTCAGGATGATCTGTACGCTTGTGATCTCATTGTCTTTGGCGATCCCGGCTTTCACCCAGGAGGTTACTCGAACTCTCGATAAAATATCCGGACATGTGTACGCTTATGTGGGGGCTAAGAACGCTTCCCCCTCGGCCAACAGCTTCGGCGCGAATAGCGGGGTCGTTATAGGAGAGGACGCGGTTATGGTCATCGATACGCTGATATCAGCTAAAGAGGCCGAAAAGCTGAGTGCCGACATAAAGAAGGTCACGGCGAAGCCCGTCAAATACGTGGTTAATACGCATTCCCATCTCGACCATTCCTGGGGGAACTCGGTGTTCGTGAAAGACGGCGCCGTGGTTATCGGCCAGGAAAATCCGGCCAATACAGCCGCCAAGGGGGAATACGCCCTCGCCCATGCCGGAGAATTCGGGCTGAAACCCGAGGATATGGAAGGCACGGTCCTCAAATTCCCGACCGTCATGTTCAAAGAAAGGTTGCGGGTGGATCTTGGCGGGGGAGTTGTCGTTGAATTGGCATATCCCGGACCGACGCATTCTCCCGACAGCATTATGGTCTATGTTACCGTGGACAAAGTGCTCTTCACAGGTGATATTCTTTTTACGAAATATCATCCTTTTCTCGGCGATGGTGATATAACTAACTGGATAAAAGTCCTTTCCGGACTTGAAAAAACGACCGCCGAGTTCATTATCCCTGGCCACGGTCCGGTATCTACAGTATCCGACATCAGGGACATGGAAGTCTACCTGAAAGAGTTCGAGGCCCAGGCTAGGGAATTATGCCTTTGGAAAAAGCAGGAGGACGCCCCCGTATTAGCCGAAGAGTTGATCAACCAACTTCCGAACCAGGGCCGTACGGAACTGCCGTCCATAGTAATATCGAACCTCCGCGCGAAGTATCTCCCGCCGGCAACTCCCGTTTCAGGTTCGGAAAAATGATATATTAAATCCGATCGAAT
>JADGBR010000066.1:6335-6793 GCA_015231405.1 Candidatus Omnitrophota bacterium
TATTTTTGCTGACGAAAGTTAAGACATAAAAAAGCAAAAAATCCCAATTTGCCATATTCGGTAAATCGAGTAAGCTTTAATTATATTAACATATGACCATTCAAACGGAGAAAAATGAACAATAAAAGTTTGAACAGATATTTAAGTCTTTTCATAAGCTTGAATATGTTATTACTTAATTCAAGCGTATATTCATATGGTTCAGGTTTTGAAAATATTCCCAAAACGGATGATCAAAAAGTATTTGTAGAAGAGTTTTGGACCGGGAAAATAATTGATATTCCATCCGAATTAGGTACTGTCGAGGACCATCGTTCCGGGATATCTCCACAAAAGATCGTATTTCCCGGCCCCGCCTTCCAGATTAACCGTATCACATCCGGCTTTCCGTAATATGAATCCCATTATCCCAACGATCTTGTCCTGAGCGTAGATATTGCAATGAGCGTCTTGTATGT
>JADGBR010000067.1:0-3554 GCA_015231405.1 Candidatus Omnitrophota bacterium
ACGAATTTCGGCCCTGACGGGGGCAATGTAACCGTATCCAGATCAGATTTTGAGAAGAACTGGCAAGGCAATGTAATAACCGACGCGAATGTCGCCGCGAATAAGATACTTTCCGTCGAGGAATCCAGATCGATACGCGGCGCTTTCATCGACTGGATAATCGCGGCCGTAGTAACTTTCGTGATGAGCTCCGTAGCGGCAGTAGCCGCGGTAGCCACGGCGGCGATAACGGCGGTTATTACTTCGGTCGGAGCGGTGCTGGCGGGAGTGGCGGCGGGTATAGCGAATACCATAGGCGTGATAGGGAGTTTTCTGGCGTTCACGGGGAATGCGTTCCTCGGAGCCGTGGGGTCGCTTGGGGCGATGTTTAACGGAGTATTGTCGGGTACGGCGTTAAGCTCCGTGGTGAGCTCGGCGACTACAACAGTAGTAGGTATCGGCACAAGTTATTTAGTAAGCAGTGCCCTAAACGCCCTAGGGGTAGACCCGCTAGTCAGCGGAATAATATCAAGCGTAATAACCGGCGGAGTAACAGGCCTCGTAACCGGCGGCGCCGGCGCGGTATTCTCAGAAGCCCTAAAATGGGGCGCATATTCGAGCATGTCGATGCTAGGCACCTATTTTGACCTAGACCCCGTAATAACCGGAATAATGAGCATGGCGACCAGCGCCATGGTCGGGGGTTTCACAAGCGGTATGGGGTTGGGGGAAACCCTGGGCAAGATAGCTCCAAACATAGCCGGAGAACTCGCCTACTATGGCGTACAGCAGGTAGGTGAAGCGGTTGGTATGGATCCGACGGTTTCCTCCTTGGCAGGGATTGGGATTAGGAGTTCGTTGCAGATGGGTTTTAGTTCGGGAGGTGGAGACCCTGGTGCGTGGTTGGATGGGGCTATTTCAGGCCTTACTCGTGGCATTACAAGTGTAGGTCTACAATTGGCCTATCAAGCATTAAATATTAATCCTCTCATAGGCTCTTTAGGTGCTGCTGCAATTTCTGGTGCATTAGAATCATTTTTAGAAGGACGAAACCCATTAGAAGGTGTGTTTGATACTTATTTCAAAGCTGGTTCTGGACTTTTGTCATTGGGTGGTCCAGGTGCAACACCTTGGGAAGAGGCGGCGTACATAGCTCAAATACTCGATTTCACAGAAATAATCAGAGACCAGGGCATCGTAGCGGCACTGGAAATTTATGCCACGGGATACCTTCACCAAACAACAATAGATAACATATGGAAGTTAGGGGGCATATATGATTTGCTACTGAACTCCGACCAAATTGAAATAACTGTTAATGGAAAGGGAGAAGATGTCAAAAGGGTTTTTCTAGATGAAGAAAAGCAGAATTATGTTGATTTATCCCTAAATGACGACAGAATTATGGGGCTACGACAAGGGAATGTAACTGAACATTGTGTGTATGGTAAGGGGCCCGATGGAAAACCAGTTCTAAAAGATGGAGAAAGAGAAATATTAATGCCAGATGGGTCAGTGCAAATAGTGAGCATAAAAGACTATAAAATAATTAGCATTAGACATTATGATGCTGATGAAAAATTAGCTGGGTATTATGTTCCTGCTGAAGAGGGAGGCCATTTGATAATTAACGCCGACGACACTTTAAACACTGGTAAATATGTTAACATCGAAAAAGGTTACGAAGTAGTTGTTAAAGACAATGAACTTTTAGAAGCAAGATTGGATTTTGCAAGCCGTTTGTCCCAAGAAGATTTGAGTGATGCAAGTACTTACAATCTTACCGAAGACCAAATCGAGCATACTTTTATTGTCTACAACAAAGAAAATGGCTATGTTCCCGAATTGTATTATGAAAATGAAAACGGTACTATTTTTGCAGTAGAGCCGTATGAAAGCATAACTGATAAAATTCAGAATTATGCCGATAATGTAGAGTCATTTTATAGGGATAAATTTGGTTTTGTAGAATGGGATAATGCGAGGAGTTATTTATCAGACTTAGATTCAAAGGGGAATTTAACTTATGAAATACCATCGTATATAAAGCCCCCTGAATATGGAGGAGATTCCATTTCTATTGATTACAATTCAGACCAACTATATTTGGGGAACATATTTATGACACCTGATGGTTATTACTCTGAAAGAACATTTAATGTAATAAAAATCGACGATGTTTTTGTTACTGTTACTAACGGATTTCTTAATGAATTGGGGGGGTACGTTAATAGCGCATTGCCAGCTGAAGACATAGTTGATAGATTAGGAAATCGTTACTCGGATGTTAGTAGGCTGAAAATGATATCTGCAGTGAGGAAACTATTTAATGCAGTGCGGGGCGGAATAGACGCATATAATACTAAATTTGGGTTTTACCAAGTTCATTTCCAAAGAAAAGGGGATTTCACGGTAGGGCCATATGACCAATGGCGCTATTATGTAACTGGAACTTCTCTTGTAGGTTTTGATTTTAATTCAAGTGAGTTTCAATATGGGGAAATTGCATTCGATGAATCAATTACCGATTATTTATTTGACGTTAACCAGGAATAGAGAAGAACGTTTTATTTTCGATACTTTAATAGTATAATTGTTATAACGAGGTGGTTATAATGAAAATTATTAGCGGGAAAAATATTATAGGGTTTTGGAGCTTCATAACAGGCATAATTTATTTCTGCGGTTTTGCGGTAGAATTGACTAAGTATCTCCGATACTTTAACGCTTCTACCCAACAATCTTTGGTGCACAATGGCACTATTTTGATAATATTCTTTGGAATGGTAGCTGTCTTTGTGTCAATAGGTTATTTTTTGATAAAACTCAAAAGAGTAGCACTTTATTTGGTAACATTGTTATTTGTTATGCAATTATTTTTTTCATTATTTAAAGTTCTGTTTATGGAGACTGAGCCATTTCTTATGGATATAACTGCGTATAAAATATTTTATTTGATTTGGTTTATTGTTATGCCACTATTTGGCTTGGTTTATGTGACCAGAAAAAATACTAAAGAGTTATTTAATGTGAGAAATATTTGTTCTTAGGTGGTAGGCGACACACTTTATAGGGCTGAAAATCTGGGAAACAATTGAAGATAATCGATACCATCCTATGCAGATAATTCTCTAATTTGTCTCCCGCACGGCGACCCGCAAAACCCCAACTGGCAAGAATATACCGCTCCGACCGCAACCCTCTCACCGCCGATTTCGTATTAAGAATAAAAAATCTGGTTTGTATTTTGCAATAATGAGAAAAAAATGTATATATGCGTATTCCGGTCCGCTTGTACCACCTATTCCGGTCAACTTGTACCACTCATTCCGGTGAACTTGTACCACCAATTCCGCTAAACTTGTAACACCCATTCCGGCCAGCTTGTACCACTTATTCCGGTACCGATTGCGGGTTCAGACCTCGAATCTAGAAACTAATTGAATGGGCAGAAGGGCAGGCTTAACTTGAAATATTCGATTTCTGGAAATAATTACTTCTTGACGCTGCTTATTTTAATGTCGACAGGCATGCAGACAGTGTATATAACCATCCATAAAACTACCACTTCCAAA
>JADGBR010000067.1:3597-6540 GCA_015231405.1 Candidatus Omnitrophota bacterium
AATAATAATAAAAAAAAGTTGAAACAAAATCTCCCTTCAGTATTGAAATAGCTGAATTTAATAAGGGAAAAGTTTCGAACAAGGCAAGAAGGCTTATTCCAAGAGATAATAGGCAGTGGCGAGTTTAAACGAAGGTTATACAAAAATTTGGAAGATGTGTGCCGAGTCGTAAAAGGGTACCCGGATTTGTTTCATAGCTAACAATGTTGCAACAGGTTATAAACAGTGATGCGAGATGTATATCATGGTCTCTTAGAAAAAAGCAGGTATTTTATAAGTTCTTCGGAGTTTCGATTATTATCGCTCTTGCCTTACGCTTGCCAACATTTTCATATCTATGCACATAGTGGCCCTCAAAATATAGGGTATCACCCTGGGACATGAGAAATGTCTCGTCATGGATCGTTATTTTAATAGAGCCCTTGGAGCATATCACCAGGATTTCGGATCCCTTTGGATGTTCCTCGTCGTTCGTTTTTGTTTTGGGATCCAGGAATAACTCTGTCGCCGAAAATGGGGCTTTGGATGGCACCAGGTATTCAAGGTAGGAGGAATCCGGGGCTTTGTGATCGTAAGTGTACCTGCCGTAACGGCCGTTCCTGAATTTTGAATGGTACGCGTGTTTTGAGGGCGGCTCGCCTCTATCTGTATTTTCTAGTAGTTCATCAAGAGATATCCCTAAAGCTGTAGATATTTTTTTAAGGTTGGAGATCCTTGGTTGAGTCTGGCCGTTCTCTATCCTCAATAGATTGCGGTAAGATAACGGGTTGGTGCTTAATCCGGTTATTTTATTGTCATTTGTCTGGTGTTTGATGATCAATGAGTGGAGAGCGGCGATTGACATGCTCTTCTCTTCACGCAATTCCTTTATTCTCTCGCCTATCCGGATGATCTTTTTCATTTATGGCTGGTCCTTTACATTAATATGCCAGATTTTTTAAAAAAGTCAAGAATAAATATGACATATCGAGCAAAATATATCTCTAATGTCACAAATGTTTCTGTATATATGACAAACTATGTAAAAATCATTGACAAATGTCATATTTTGTTATAAAATTACATTGTGGTTTTTGATGGTTTTGTTGATGAGGAGGGGAAGAGAAATGATAGGGGAATACAAGATCTGGATAAATAACAAGATCATTTCTGTAACCAGGTTCAATTCCAAAAGGATAATAAGCGAGATTGAAAAGATGGAAAAGACGCCATATTTAGAGGGATTACACAAGAGAATTTTAAAAATATGCGGAAGGTAAAAATGTTTACCGTTAGACAGAAGGTTAAAGCATTGATAAATGGCAGGAAGTTGCCGGGGAATGAGCGACTAATTTTGTGGGGTTTCGAGAGGGGCGTGATTGACAGTAGTTGGGTTAATAAAAGGTCAATTATCATAAATAACGGTCATAAATATGGGATCGCGGTAAAAAGGGAGGTAAGGCCATGAGTATCGTATTTTTGCATGATGATAAGGTCGTTAAATACGTTGACGGGTTCATGTGTAAAAGTGAGTCTAAGCGGGTGGCCCGTAAATTGGAATTCGAACACGGGTTAAAGAAGAAAGAGATCACTTGTATGTACGCGAAAGATTACAGGCAAATATGATGATATAGGTAAATATATGATACGGAGAATGTCATGAAAAAATGTCCGGTAACTATAGATACGCCGATACTAATATTCAGCCTGGAAATAGAAGATATCCTGATCCTTGGCGCGTTATCGGCAGTTTTTGCCGTGTTCTTTGATTCTTTTTGGGCCGGGATAGTCTTTGTCGGGGGCTGGGCGCTGTTCTCGAGGTTGAAGAAAGATAAGCCTGAAGGATATATCATACATTTCTTTTATAAGTTGGGTTTTAAGGTCAGGGGGCTCATAGATCCGTTGAAGTCAGTAAGTAAATACAGTTGTTTAAGAGGGGATATTATCAATGAGTGATCAGGGGAACGAGTTAAATAAACAAAGTAAGTCCAAGTTCATCGAAAAATGGGCTTATTTGGAACATGTGAACGGGTTATTAGTGGTCATATTATGGGCTTTCCTGGGTTTGATCCTGGTGCTCTTGATCGCGTTATGCTGGGTAAATATCAGGCCGAAACCGATATATTACATTAGCGCCGAAGCTCCCGGTGCCGGTAAAACGGGCATCGCATATCCTAGTCAGATCAGCGATTCCTCCATAATATCCTTCGCCACTTCCTGGGTCCTAAACTGGTCAAATTTCACTCCCGCGACTGTACAGGATATGCACACAAGGGCCGTTAAATACATGGCACCGGGGTTACTTTCAAAGACAATGGCGAAGATCGACAGCGATGTCCGGGATGTACTCAGCAATAATATCAGTTCGATCTTCACTCTTGTTGAGGATCCACGGCTCGTATCCGTAAAATCCGGGTACCAGGTCAGTTTCCGGGGGGAGAAGGTCGTTTATATAGGTAAAGAGAAAATGGTCGAGCAGAATGTTCTGTTCAGTGTGGATCTTTTAACCGTCCCGTCGACTGAAGTTAACCCGTACGGGTTGTTGGTTAGCGGGATAAAACAAAAGACGATAGAGGGGTGATAGCCATGAAATATCTCAGGATCGTTTTGGGCGTATTGTTGATAACGCAAAGTTTACTTGTAGAAGTTAAAGGTGCGGAAGAACTGAATCAGGAAAACGATGTCGTGGACGTAAGGGTTGAAGTGGGAAAAGTGTCGGAAGTCATATTCCCTTCGGAAATAGCAAAAATAATTAAAGAACCGTCCTTAACTTCAACATCCATAAGGTCGATCTCCCACAATTTCCCCAGGCTCCCATCGGTCTGGATAAAAACCCCTTTCCAGTAATCACAGTAAGGCAATAAATCCACTAAAGACCTGCCGTCTTTCACCGCTTCTTCCATCAATTTAACCTTCGTACTCATACCCTTCCTTTTACTTCGCCGGCTCACTCGGAATCAATAC
>JADGBR010000068.1 GCA_015231405.1 Candidatus Omnitrophota bacterium
AATCCTTCATCCATGAAAAATTCCCGGTAGAAGAGGAAACGGCGCCCGATATCCAGGAAAAGATAATGGAGCTTTCAATAGGCCTTAAGAACGAGATGAGGGCCCTTTATAAAAGTATCGGCAAGGATGAATTGCCGCCGGTCACATTTAGGGAAACACGAATGTTTAACGAGCATTTTTCCGAATGGTATCCCAAAGAAAGAACTAAAGGGAATATCGTAAGGCTGTTCGTCCTTACGGCGCATAATATTTACGGGAGGCTCATAACCGACAAGGCGTCCAGGGAGGAATTCATAAAAGCGGTCATACGCGTCATAAATAAGGACGAGACCCTTGTGGGTATAGCCCAGATGGAATCCGATATTTTCAGGGATCCCGGGACGCTTCGGGCGCTTGTGGATAAGACCATATCCTATGCACACTATGAGGATATCGACCCGGATGCCGGGAAGACCGGGAAGGATGTTCCGGCCAAACGGAAGATACGCGCGTTAATTGAACGCGCGAGGGAAGTCTCCTCGTCTCTTCTCCTTATGCTCGGCGAAAATACCGTCATGTTCCGTGACGTCATGAACGATATGTATAAGGAAAAGGACAAGGAGATAATAGAGCTTTCGATGAACGGTTTTACGAGAAGGCGCGAGCTCTTCGGCATGTATGTGCCGATCGCTAAGATGGATGAGAGCAGGCTGAAGCGGGTCGATACCGCGAGCGCGGGAGATATCGAAAAGGCATTAAAGGCGGTATGCGATATAGACGCGCGTGTCGCGGCGCTGGGAGCCCAAAAAGCTGAGGTCGACAGAGCGGATCCCGAAAGCGATAAAATATTAGATCGGATAAACGAACAGATAAGGATATTGAACAGGTATCATGAAGACTGGTATCGGGACGGCGGGGCGAAGGACGATCCGAACGTGCGATGGGCCGTCGCCATGTACCTGGAACACGGGGATAAATGGAGAGATTTCTTCAGGTGGGAGGACGGCGTTATATCCAAACAGGCGAAGAGGGCCAGGGAGAACCCCGACATGAAGTTCTTCCTGGTCTTTAATAACATCGAGGTATGCCCGGCATGGGTCAGGGTGCTCCTGAACCCCGTCTTGTGGGAGAAAAGCGTATCGGTTTCTGGAAGCGGGAAAGAAGTGGGGATACCGAAGAACCTGAGCATGATATTTACCATGGATAAGGACGCGGACCTTAAAGACCCTTCTTTTATGGACAGGCATCTCGTGCATATGGCCGAAGATGTGGACGAGGTAGACAGCCTGGCATATCTCGGTTCGGACGCCGTCGACCCGCTACGGAGATCGGGACTTTCGGAAAGCGCCTCCCGAAAACTCGCGGAGCTATTCGCTAAAATAAAAGGGTTCGAGTATTCCGAAACGCCTGGTATCCGCCTCATTGACATGATAGAGATAGCCAAACGCGTCAAAGGGCTCGCGAACGACGGCTCGGGATACGGCGAGGATAAACTTATCGAGCGTGAAACTTATAACTATTTTCATTTAAGGCTGAGGTCAAGGGGTGACCGCGAATTATTGAGGCAGGCTGTTTCGGACGAGATGGACGTGAACTCAGCCGATATCAAGCCGTCTCTCTCAATAGATATGGGGAGCGGGATGATGGATTTCGACGGCGCTAAGATCAAGATGTCGGATAAATTCCTCAAGTTCTGCCGCGAGCGCCGTGATCTCGTTACAGACGAGGCCCGTATACGCGGGTACAACGGATATATAGTCCAGGACCTCGAAAAAAGGGTTCTGGGCCAGATAGCCAGGGTGTACAGGTACGGCAACAAGGTCATGCAGATAGAAGGGCCTTCGGGTGAAGGGAAGACGGAGATCGGTAAAGTGTTCGCTTCCCTTACGGAGATCGGCGACAATGTGAACGAGAAACTGGTTTCGGTCGAGACTGACCTCTCAGAATTCCGAGGACAGGTGAGGCCTACGAGCGAAGGGCATTATTACCTTTACGAGCCGGGCTATGTGAACGAATTCCGGACAGGTAAGCACCTCTTCCTCGTGAATGAGATAAATACTAACGCCGAGGGCGCTCTGTATCACTGGTTCTATCCCGAGATATCCGGAAGCGCCTATAAAAGCCTTACTGAATATCCCGGTGACGGGGACGTTATAGGTAAAAGGATAGCCATAGACCGGAATAACCTCTGGCTCTTTACCGTCAACCCCGACACCATGGACGGGAGAGAGCCCACGCCGAAAAGCATATCATACCACCTTCCGGTATTTTACATGGCGACAGACGACGAGGATATACCGGCATTCACGGAGAAAGTATTCAGAGATGAAATAAATGACCAGGATCTTATGGGCAATGATCGTACGGGGTTTATAGAGGCCATTAGCGGGTTGTACATCGCTCTTAGAGATGAGGTGAAAAGATGTAATATGAAATCGCCTCAGGATATAACGAAACGCAGTATACTTGAGTCAGCTTCGGAGCTGGCGGAGGATTTGGGTCGAATGCCGGCAAGGGAAGCTTTCAGAGGCGCGGTCGAAAAATGTTTCATCAATAAATGGAAGATCGACGAGGATAAGGATACGGCGAGGGCGCTCGCCGAAGATATTGCCGGAGAGATCCTGGGCGAAAAGGGCCTTTTCGCGAGGGAAATAAGTGACGGCGAATATGACGAGATGTTGGACGACGCGGTTAAACCGCCTGCTAAAGGCCGTTTCAGGCCGAGGATGCTGTTCGTGGATTCGTCGACGAGGGACTCTAAAGCATTACAGGATGAGATAGAAAATATTACTAAAGCTTCCGCCGTCCACGAGGTCATACTCTCGTTCTTCCACGGTAAAAGGCGGCTTATCGGCGGGTTCATGCCGTCGGAGGATGAGAGGACATATGAGGGCGCTTTCGCTCCTATGGACGCGGTTTCGCGTAAATTCCGGAACGGTTTAGGGATCATACCCGAACTCATATTCGAGGCTCGAAAAGACCCCGCGAGGACCCATTACGGGATATTCCATAACTACAATGACCTGAACTCGAAAGTCGCGCCTATCCTGAACGGTTTTCTCCAGACGGGGAGGCTCGAGACGATAGAGAACTATGTGACGGAGGAGATAGCCCGAGAGCTCCTTGTGTCGTTCCTGGGAGATTGGAAAAAACTTCTCGCCCAGAAGGATATGCCTTTATGGATCAGGGATAAATTGCCTAAAGATAGGCCCCGGAAAGGAGACATTGATCCGGTTTTTGCTAGATGCGGAATGGATCTCGCAAAATGGTTCTATTCCACTGCTCCGTATAACCTCGAGATAATAGCCATATGCTCGTCCGTCGAGGAGTCAAAGCTCGGTGCGGCCGAATTCGACAGGTTTTCCGCATCCAATATTTCAAGGAAACTTTCGGAGGAGAAGATAAAGGGATACATTAAAGCGAATATGCCGTCGCTGCCCGGAGGCTTTGCCCGGTATGAAGAAGTTATTATCGGGCGCGCCGTGGAATGTTTCCGCCTTCACGACGATCCGAACATGAAGGCTAAATACGACGACCGTTCGGCCATGTCGATAAAAGACCTGGGAGCCTATATGAGCGGCTTAGCGGATACGGACGGCGCCGTCATCGCCCGGGGTGACGTCCAAAAAGCGATAGACGACGCGGCTTATTTCGCGATGGGCCTCGCCCTCCGTCCGGAATTCAGGGAAAAACTCACTTTTGGGTATGATCTGGATAAACTCGCCAGAGACGTGCCGAAAGAAGGCGGCGAGCTGACGCTGACCGGGAATCTCGCGCTGCAGCTAAGCCTTATGGGTAAGGCGCTAAAGAACAACCGGAGGGACAATTTCATGCCAGTAATATTCGAGGGCGAGCCGGGAGGCGGCAAGACCGCCGCTTGCGAGGAATTCGCGAAGAGGCTCGGCCTACCCATTTACAAGAACCTTATGTACCAGGATATAGACATAGGCGAGTTCCTCGGCAGGATATCCAAAAAAGGCAAAAAGTTCGTTATGACGACGACCGAGAAGGAGAAAAAGAAAGATGATAAGGGAAGTATAGAGAAAGAGTCTTTCATCCTGGATTTTCTTAAAGCTTATACGGAAGGCGGAGTTTACCTTCTGGACGAAGGCGCTATGGGTTACGGGGCTTCAAAGATCATTAATTACCTCGTCGAGATATCCAAGAGGAAAACGTTCGACCTGGGCACATACCAGCCCGGTCTGGGGCTTGGGAGCCCGGAAGGCCTCATAACGAGGAGCCGCGACTTTATGCTGGTCATCGCCCAGAACCCGCCGGATACGAACGAAGGCCGCGAGTATCTAAGCCACGAAGTGGTCACGTCCTCGATGAAGATGTGGGTCGATAACGTTATGAGCGAGGGCGACGCCGTTCTTATTATCGACCACTACCTTGGGAGCGAAAAAGACGCTATTGACGTGGGACTAAAGAAAAAAATAGCGGCTCTCCATAACGAGTTCGCGAAGAACCATCCTTTCAGGTACGAGCTCAGCCCGCGCCAGCTTATCAGGATAGCCAGGATAATGGCCAAAGCAGGAGCGAAAGGGGCCGATGTGAAGAAGGCGGTTTTCGCCGGCATAATGCTGTCGTATATGTCGAGGCTTGACGACGACGGGTTCCGGGAAGAGTGGAAGAAGGTAGAGGAAATAATGGGCGGGGAGTACAGCTCATATCTCGCCGACTGGGGGGCGAGGGTTAAGCTTGACGGCGGGAGGGCCGACGGTTTTCTTGACTGGCTCATTATCTCCCCGTCGAGCCACGAGGGGAATATAGAGTGGAACGATATGAAAATATTCGAGAGCATCCCGTCCGAAAGCAAGGCCTTGAGGCAGATAATACTGTCGATGCAGCTCGCGGAGCCGGTCGCGCTTCTCGCCCAGGACGGGGCGGACAGCTATGACCTGGTGAAAAAAGCGGCGTACATAACAGGCTATGAGCTGGAGACCTTATGGGCCCATGAGCAGACCACGAGGAACCATATCCTGTACAGTGTCCTGCCGAAATTCAAGGGCTTTTTCAGCGATAGGGGTATAAAGGAACAGGAGGCAGGGGAAGAGTTCAAATTGAGAACGGGGTTCCTCTTAAGCCATATGCTGACGAAGGAAGAATACAACCTGGATGCCGCTAAAGGTGAACCCCATAGGCATGTAATGCTCTATTTCAGCATGATGGATTCCGTTCCGGAAAGGCAGAGGGTCCTTCTCAACGATATCCTCACCAGGGGCGAGATAACCATTCAGGACGAATCCGGCCGCCAGGTTCTGTATAAACTCCCGGAATGGATACATGTAGTGGTATCCGCTAGCGAGGAACATAAATTCTCTTCCGCGTTCATTAACAGGTTCGTCCCGGTCAGGGTGAATTCGCTTCTCGGATATAAGCCAGCGGAGATAGAAGGCCTCATAAGGTCGAGGTATAACCTCGTCCGGGAAGACGAGCGCGAATGGCTCTGGCAGGTATGCGCGGGCGTTAACGAATTCGACGTCAACAAAAACTTCGCTTTGAAATACGGGTTCTCGGCACAGGATCTCATGAAGCTCGCCGAAACATTGCATCTCGAAAAAGCGAGGGATATCGAAAACGGCAGGTACGGGACGAGGCCTTATAAAGAGTTATACTATTTTCTAAAAGCGGTATATCTCGTCTATTACGCCGGAATGTCTCCGGAAGACCGGGATAAAATGGAGGACGACGTTTTCAGGCAGATAGTCGAGTATGTGTTCGGCAGGGAATATAAAGCCGCGGCGTTCAAGAACATCCTCGAAGAAGTAATGGGCGATATACTGTCGGGCCTTGAGGAAAAGGGAGCTCCATATATCCATACAGTTAAGCTGGACGCGGCCAGACTTGATTCTGAAAAAGGCCAGGTATTGCCATGCGGCATAATGGTGAAAAGGCGGGACGGTATGTTATATGTCACGCCTCGTCTTGACGAGGAATTCGTCACGGTGATCCGCGTACCTGGCGAGCCTCCTGTCATTGAGCATTATCGTGCCGAAAGAGACCACCTTAAGTATGTCGACATTGAAATCGTCCAT
>JADGBR010000069.1:0-559 GCA_015231405.1 Candidatus Omnitrophota bacterium
CGACCTCGAGAAACAGCTCGATGCGGCTTTCAGTTTGAAAGACGCTAACGAGAAAGATATTAAAGACCTGAGATCGAAACTTGAGAAGGCGGAGGAGAAAGCCGCCGTCGCCGAAGCGAAGGTGAAGGAGATGAAAGGCCTCCTCGTCTCGCAGGAAGAACTGAATTCCGAGCTCGAGTTCCTGGAGAACGACAGGCTCGAGGCGGTAGGGAAGATCAAGGATATGGAAGAGGACCTGATGGGCAGGTCAGCCGTCATTAAGGAGCAGGAGAACAAGATGGGGTCGCTCGATAAGGAAATTGAGGCGCGTGAGGTGAGGATCGAGCAGATAGAGCTTGAGCTCGCGAGCGCTAATAAGACCATACAGAGCCTGCATCACCAGATATCGATGCTCGAGGAAGAGAAAAGCGCCCTCTCCGGGAAGCTCGACACGACCGAAGAAGAGCTCCAGGGGGTTATAGCGGAAAAGACGCGCAACCAGAAAGAGCTGGAACGGGCAAAGGAAAGCCTCGACGAGATCCGCCTTATGCTCGCGGACACCCGCGCCAGGGCGAGAGAA
>JADGBR010000069.1:628-5862 GCA_015231405.1 Candidatus Omnitrophota bacterium
TAAAGGGTTGGATGTGGGCACAATGAACCTTGTGGGCGCCGAGATGGACGAGAAAGGCAAGCTCAAGGTAAAGCTCATGAGGCACACTTTCCTGGATATAGACGCGAACGCCTTCACTATGAATATGCTGAAGAAACAGAAGGTGCAGTACGCGGAGCTCGGTAAAAAGGTGTACGTTCTAGGTGATTCGGCGTTCGAGCTTGCGAATATCATGAATAAGACCGTCCGTAGGCCCATGCAGGACGGAGTTATCAGCCCGAACGAAGCTGACGCTCTCCCGATATTCGGGCTCCTCGTCGACGCCGTCCTCGGGAAGCCCAGGGAAAAGGGCGAGCCCTGTTATTATTCGATACCGGCCGACCCTGTGGACGCGACTTTCAACGTTGTGTACCACTCGAACGTCATAGCGGGCGCTCTGACTAATCTCGGCTATACGCCTAAACCCATGAACGAAGGCCACGCGGTCGTTTTCGCGGAGCTTGGCGAGAAGGATTTTACCGGGATAGGCATTTCCTGCGGCGGAGGTATGTTCAATATATGCGTTTCGTATAAGACCATACCGGCCATCAGTTTCGCGACCTCTCGGGCAGGCGACTGGATAGACAAGAACGTCGACGACTTCAATGTTGACTGGAGAAGGGGGTTATCGATGAGTTTACTTTTTCTCGCGTCAGTGCTTTTGCTATTCTGCTTTTTACCGCTTTCCATGCAAAACCTCCTTGGCCAACATGTTATAGGCTACGGCTCCCTTTGATTTCGGATCATACTTATAGACGGGAAGATGCGCGTTATGCGCCTCTTCCAAAGTTATGTTCTCGGGTATTATGGTCTTGTACACTTTTTTCTTGAAGTAGTTCCTTATCGCGTCGCGGGCCTCGTTGGTAACCACGCGTTCGCGGTACCTCGTTATGACGACCCCGGTGATCTTGCAGTCCGACCCGAGACCCATCCTCACGTTCTCGACTATCTCCTCGAGCAGTTTAATGCCTTTCAAAGAGAAGAATTCCGGGCATATCGGCACGATAAGCTCGCTGCATGAAGTTAGCGCGTTCACCGTCAGGAGCCCGAGTGACGGCGGCGCGTCGACCACCATAAAATCGTATTTAATTTTGCGTGTCATGTGATAAAGCACCTTTTCACGCCCTATATGCTCGTTTATCCTGAGCGACGCCCCCGAAAGCTCAATGTCGCTGGGCACCACATCTATGCCGAAAGTGTCCGAATACTGTATCGCGGCCTGTATGTCGACCTTGTCCACTATGACATTGTATATGTTATATTCGAATTTCTGGTTCCCGAAGATCGCGGCGGTCGACGAGTACTGGGGGTCCATGTCGATAAGCAGAACTTTTTTTCCCGCCCTCGCGAGTTCCGCCGCCAGGTTTATGGACGTCGTGGTCTTCGCTACCCCGCCTTTCTGGTTAGCTATGCATATCCTTCTCATGTATCACTATCCTTTTATCAGGAAGTCTTGAACACTTCTTCGCAGTTCCTGAACTGTTTACCGGCCCAGAATAGAGCCTTATTGATAACGCCGTCGCGGGCGATCTTCTTCACCGGAGTTTTTACCGCCTGAGAGAAAAGCTCGCTCGTCTGGGCTTCTCTCACCTTTTTTATCTTCGCCGCGGCTTTTACGGGCTGAGCCGCCTTTTTAACGGGCTTTGCCGGGGCTTCGGACTCGGACGCGCCGTGTATACGGCATTTCCCCGACGCTAGAGCCTTCTTACGGCACCCCTTCACGGAGCATTTATTTGCCACGTCACACCTCTTTTGTTATGTTAGTCAGACTGTGTCACAACCCGGAAGTGACACGAAACACAGTCTGACTGATTATTCTCATTAACCGTTGGCGTAACCTTCATAGAACGACTGTTTCGCTTCGGTGACGACGTCGCAGACATTCTGTCCGGCGTCGGCGACAGATTTCTTCACTTTTTTGAGAAGCGCGGGGTTCTTCTTTTCGAGAACTTTATACCCGACGAACCCGGCGAATATCGCCACTGCTATAGCCAGTAAACTTTTACCCATTGTGTTGCCTCCTTATTGAGATCTATTTTAAGAATTTCGTCTGGTTCTCGCGCCACCAGTATCTCCAGCCCTCGATGGCGTCCGTCTTGTCGCGCTCGGAACCGTTCGCCTTGAAACCGAAATCCTCGTCGGTGATCTTCTTGAGAGCGAGCGCCGCCGCGGCTTCAACTTCCTTATCCGTATCGCTCAAAAGGGATATAAGCCCCGACACGGCCTGTTTCGCCTTGAGCGTGGCCGTTATCTGGCACGCGGCCTTCCGCACCTTGCTGTCGCCGTCGTGGAGAGCGCGAAGCGTTAAAGGCATACACCTCTCCTTATAGCTCCAGCACAGGCAATTCAGCGCCTGGCGCCTGGTCTCCGGGTCCTTATCCTTCATGGCCTCGGCTATTATCTGGAAACTTTCCTCGTCCCTGTATTTGGAAATAGCCCTGAGCGCGGCGAGCTTTACCCCGCCCGAATGGCGTTCCATATAATTCCTGAAAAGCTGTTTAGGTATGCCCGCCGCTGAACCGAGAGCGGCGAGAACGTTCAGTTTCTCCATTATCTTGAGCGCGTCGTCCTCGGACTGGAGAAGTTTTTCCATCATCTTGACGACCGTGCCCGGCGCGAGGCCCTTGAGCTGGCTTATGGCCATCATGCGGACCTTCCGTGACGGAGACTGGAGGTCCTTGAAAAATATCTCGGCCTGCACCTGTTCGGCCCTGTCGCCGAACGAAACGCCAATCGACCCGACTTCGCGAAGCGCCGGCTTTACCGGCTTCGCCGCCGGAGCCTCAGGATGAGTTTCAACCGGCCTTTCCTGTTTAAGCGTAGCCTTTACCTGTGTTTGAGCGTCTTTCCTGACCGGTACGGGAGGGACGAACAAAGTCTTAACGATCTTTGTCAATAAAGGCTGTTCGTAGAGACTGAGCAGGCTCTTTTGCTTAACGGGCTTAGTTTCAACCGGTTTTGGCTCTACCGGAGCCGCTTTTTTCACCGCTGCCTCCGGCTTCTTCGGCGCGGGGACTATACGATTAATGCTCTTCTCGGCCTTCTTGAAAGTTGAGCCAAGGAACCGCGCGATATTGTAAGAAATATCATACACATTTTTAGTCTGCATAGTCCTCTCTTTGCGAAAACCGATAGTCCCCGCTTAAAGACTCCGACAACGAATCACCTATAATATACTTCAAATAACTTAAAAGTCAAGGTTCAGGGGAACTTGTCGTCATTGCGGGGTGCCGTAGGCGACGCCTGCCTGCCGGCAGGCAGGCAGGAAGCAATCTCGATTATTTTCACAGAGATTGCTTCACCCCGCTGTCGCGGGGTTCGCAATGACGGTCGCAATGACGGACCCAACCCCCTCACATCTTATCTACCAGCGCCGCTTTCTTCTTCTCCACGTAGTCAATGAGCTTGGTCACCCTTTCCACCTCGCTTACGAGGTCTTTGCTCTTCCCCGCGTACTCGAACTGCACGAGACCGTCGCGGTACCATTCGTAAAATTGCTTGCCTAAGTTTCGAAAACTATGCTTGCCCATTACGACTCCATCATTAACGTAGGACGTGGGATGTGGGACGTAGGACGTTTACTTTTTACGTCCCACGTCCTACGTCCTACGGAACTCGCGCGACAACTTACTCACCGCTCCCGCCGCCTTCCCCAGCCCGTACGCCGCGTCAGAAAGAAAATCCCTCGCCTTTACCGTCTTCAGGTTCTTCCTGATCTGTTTCGCCACTTCTTTCACCATCGATACCGTTTCACCCGCTATCTCTTTGGTCTTAGCGCCTTTATCTTCGATGCTTTTATCGAGAATGATATCCGCCACCCTGTCCGCCCGGCGAGACATTGTTTTAGTTATGCCGGTCACGGACTTTCTGAAAGCGGTTTTCCTTTTATTTTTCGTCTTCTTTTTCAAGTTCACCCATCCGTCATTGCGAGGAGGCCAAAGGCCGACGAAGCAATCTCTGTGATCGTAATAATATTTCTATCGAGATTGCTTCGTCGCTATCGCTCCTCGCGATGACGACTCACAACCCGAACCACGACATCCCCTCACTTCTTCCCCACCAGCTCCCTAAGCACATGCGGCCCTTCGGCGCTTTTCGAGGCAAGTGTTTTCCACTGCCTGGCGCACTTCCTTCTCTCCGAGGGAGAAGCGGCCGGGTCATAACCCATGTCAGTGCCGGTCATTTTTTTCAGCGCTTCTATGGCGCCTCTCCTCACACCCTCGTTCTCGTTCTCGAGTTTGGGCACCAGGTTGATAAGCGCGAAATGGTTGCCCATTAGGCCGAGCTTCCGTA
The DNA here is from genome assembly GCA_015231405.1 of Candidatus Omnitrophota bacterium. GTDB lineage: Bacteria > Omnitrophota > Gorgyraeia > Tantalellales > Tantalellaceae > JADGBR01. The sequence goes on from JADGBR010000069.1 coordinate 4,940, forward strand.
TCGCGACCCTTCGGACCGTCTCGTCGTCGTCCAGTGAAAGGCGGGCGATGGCCGTCGCTTCCGCGTGGTTACCTTTATGATCGAGGCAATTAACGATGAAACGCCTGACATTCGGCTCGACGTCGCGTATCGCCGACGTCATCGTGTGTTTAGCCTCGTCCGACCCGAGCTTAACCAGGCCCATCATCCCGTGCAGCCTGAGAGACGATTCCTCGTCGGCTATGAAACGCCTGTACACGTCAACAAGCGTCGGATAATCCATCTCGCGGAGTATCGGGAAAAGCTGCCTTCTCAAAAAGAGGTCGGCGGCCTTTATAAGCTCGTAAATAAACCGCACTGACTTCTTGGGAGAACTGCGGAACAAAGTATGGAACATCTCGAACTTCTCCCGCTCGCTGGCTATCTGGCTGGTGAGCTTGCGTTCAGCGGTCTCGAAAAGGCCGTAATCCTCTTCTTCCTCCGACCGTTCTTCCCGGGGGACGCTCTCGGGAACAGCTTCGCTCTCTTCTTCGTCCTCCTCCCCTTCATCTTCCTCTTCCTCTTCCGCGGCCTCTTTATTGTCGGCGAATAGGTATGTCCGTTCTACCGGGGCTTCTTCCGTGTCATCTTCCTCGTCTTCGGAGGCTTCGGGACCATCTTCATCTTCTTCTCCGGCCAATTCTTCCTCAACTTCCTCGGTCTCTTCTTCCAGATCCTCTTCTTCGGCCTCTTCATCATCTTCCAGAGACTCGGGTCCGGGCTGGATCGGTCCGGTAGCCGCCTGGGAAGCCTTCGCCTCCAGGGACTTCGTGAATTCCCTGTCCCACGCCCGTCTCGAAGCGTCTATGTCTTTTTCATAAGCCTCTTTTATGCATTCGAAAAGGCTCACCACCTCCTCGATCAGCATATCCACGCGCCTTGTGGTGATGTTGACGTCGATGGCG
>JADGBR010000006.1 GCA_015231405.1 Candidatus Omnitrophota bacterium
CAATTTTCCGCCTGTATCGATACCGGCCAGGATCTTTAGGTCGATATTGGTGATAATTTTTTCCCTGACACAAAGCATTTCACCTGTCCACGGCGTTGATTTTAAAGGTGGCAGTTACGATGGATCTGAAAGAGAAATGTCCTCAATTTCTATATTGTTAGCGAAGGAAGGAACCAGAGAGAATGTTAAAAGAAAAACAGACGACAATAACACGAAAGTTAGTGACAGAGCAGGATTGCGACGCTTGTAAAATATATATGGCACAGAGATATTAGCTCCGTTCATTCAATCCTCAAATATAATATGTCTATTATCATTAAAAATTTCTTAAAGTATAGCATGGTTTAAAAAAAAGTAAAAGCTTTTGTCGTGAAAAAAACAAATTATTAACACGATAATAATTATTTTTGGCAATGATTTCTGACTATTTATTAGTTTATCAGCCGATATATTTATTTTCGAACAAAAATATTGAACTTACTTAAGCTGTTTATCTCCTCATCATCTCACTTCTAAATGAAAATTTAGTCCTGTTCCGTATTTTAGTATTTGGCTCGTGATCGGATCGGTTTATAAAAAAGAACCAACTGAATTATTTTATAAAGTCAGGTGGAACTACGGAGTGAAAAAGTGATCAACATTATCAATGCAGACTGACATAATTCCGGCAGATCAACATTCAAAAAAATACTTTCCCTGATCTAATTCTTCCATTAATTTCGTATTCGACGACAACACACTCTGAAATGCCTATTTTTAGGGCTTTCTCGGGGATAATTAGAATATTTTTGCAAGGTCTATTGATCGGGGCAACTAAACAAAAAAAACCGGCTATGCAACATCGTCGCGACTTTTGCATAACCGGTTCTCTCTAAGATCAATTTGTCAACATCTTCGCTTTCAGTGAAGTTTCTGAGATCCTTTCCTTAACAAAGTCCGACATTTCTGATTTAGGGTTAATATTCAAATGCCGCTCATATAGGTCGAACGCTCTTTTTCCGTCGCCTAAATGGAAATCATAAATAACAGCAAGATTGTAATAAACATCAGCGTCATCTGGCATCAGCTTCATGGCATGCTCATATTCATAAGCGGCTTTTTCGTATTCCCCGTTCCTGAAATGGATATTACCTAAGTTATAATGGAATCTACCCGCTTCCTGCCGATTCTTTTCGATCTCCTTTGTAAGTTCTGTAACCGTTTTTTTAGACTGCTGAAGCTGTTCGGCTTTGACTTTTACCTTCTGAGCTTCCTGGAGTTCATTCTGAAGTTTCTCTATACGTTTCATATAAAGTTCGACCTTAGCCTTATTTGCGATCTGATCCTTATCGGCTTCTTCCATCTTTGATCTCATTTTTGCTATCTCTTCATCCTTGGCTTTCAGGAATTCTTCCTTTGACTTCGCGATCTTAATCAGCTCTTCGTCCTTAGCTTTTAGAACATCTTCCTTTGACTTCGCGATCTTAATCAGCTCTTCGTCCTTAACTTTTTTTATGTTTTCCAGCTCCTGATATGCCGCATTCCGATTTTGGCTGATCTCTGATATCTGTCTTTCCAACTCGTCTATCCTGATTTTGTAACTCGCGGCCTGAGCAAGCTCATTCTTTACGCCAGCAAGCTCGCTAGCGAGTTTGGTATTCTCATCCTTTAGGCTTTTACTGTCGGAAACCGTCTTATTGAAGGAATCCTGAAGCGCCCTTACAGTTTTAGAGAACGATTCCCCGTCATCCTCGGCTATAGCCGGCATTGCGAGGTGATTAAATAAGAACAGCGAGAACGCCATTATCATAAATTTATAACTGCGCATTTTTCAACCTTCCTGTTTTAATATTTTTTATCGGGCATTATCTTTCTTTCCCTGGACAACATCCTGTCGGCGTAATTTTCTCTTTCATTACCTATTATATGCGGAGTCAACAAAATAGCGATCTCCGTCTTTGTGTCGCTAAGCGATTTTTTTGAGAACATGTTCCCAAGAACAGGAACATCCATAAAATACGGGACGCCGTTCCTGGCAGTCACGAGTTCATCCTGCCGTAACCCTCCGATAATTATTGTCTGTCCGTCCTCGACTATAACGTTACTCTCAACAAGCGCTGAATTAATGAGCGGTACCTGCGCTCCTTGAGGAGTTGTCAGAGTGCCGCTTTGGGAGGATATTTCCGGGGAAAGCTTCATCGATATGAACCCCTGCTCGTTGATCGTCGGGGTCACCGTGAACTGGACACCGACGTCTATGTAATGTATCTCTTCGTTAGTTCTCTGGCTGTCTCCGGCGCCTATGGTAGTAGTCGTCACATACGCGAGCTTGTCACCTATGTGGATCCTCGCTTCGTTGTTGTTGAGCACCATAAGGCTGGGATTAGCAAGCACCTTGGTTTCAGAGATCTGCTTATTCATCCTCAAGGTCACATTGAAATCATTAACGTTAATGTCCCCTATGGCCATCTGGCCATAATTCGTTGCGGTGTTATCTATGGCGAATTTGCCTGCCGGATGTATGTATTTATCGTTCTTGAATACCGCTTCCCAGTCGATCCCCATATCGTACTGGGGATTAAGGATCAGTTTAAGGATCTTTACTTCGATGAGGACAGCCTTGGTTTTCTTGTCCATGGCCTTCACGAGCAATTCAACTTCTTTCATTCTGTCGGGAAAAGCCCTTACGATGACCTGATTGGAACGGATATCCGTGTCTACAGCGCCTACCGATTTATTCTCAAGCTCTTTCCTCAGCCTTTTGGCAACTTCTTCGGCATCGGCGTAGTTCAAGTTAAATACTTTCATTTCAAGCGGATGATCGAGCGCCTTTATCGCGTCATCCATTTTCTGCAGATGTTCCTTGGTATCTATCATAACGAGAGATCCCGTATCCCCGTCGATTATTATTTTACCTATGTCGCTCTTGATATTTTTCAAGGCCTCGAGGACATAAGCGGGCTTGGCATAATTCAGATAAACTATTTTCACATCCTTCATATCCCCGAACTTTTTACCGTACATGCTCGTGTATTCCTGATCCGTCATAACATGGATGATATTATCGCCGATGAAATTATATCCGAGGTTGTTGGAGATCGTTATGATATCCAGAGTGTCTTTTATAGTCACCTTATTTAGGTATAGAGTTGTTCTTCCTTTTATATTATTGCTCACAGAAAGATTGAAATCGCCTTTCATCGCGAGAAATTTATAAACATCAACAACGTTCATATCCCTGAGATCAAGGGATATGGACGTATTGAGTTTTTGTTCGAGAGTGATCATCGGTTTTGTCTCGGCGCCTATTCCCAATTCGGCTTTACAAATTAGCGGAGACCCCAGCGACACAGCAAGGACAAGCGCCAGATAAAAATTCCAGTAGATCAATTTTTTGAAAAAACTGTAATGTTTCATCGTAATATTATCTCCTCGGACATGTGCTTTAGAATCACTTTATCGTCTAAAATATCATCAACTACAAGCGACGATATTGTATCGCCTTTCTGGAGGAAATAAGTTATGCCGGTCTTGGTATCCTCTATGAGAGCGAACCTATCACGGGTTCCCGGCACCCACGCGAGCCCCGATATCTTGAGATTTTTGGCCAGGTCCCTGGCGCCCCCGTCCTGCTTGACCTCCGCCTCTTTCTTTTCCTCGGGCTTGAAAATATTTCTCCCAAGAAGGACATCGGAATAATAGTTATATCCCTCTACGGGTATTACTTTCCCGTCCTTACCGTCACCCTTCGCAGTCTGAACGGCTTTCGTCTTATAGTTGGGTATGAACGCAAAATTGAACACTCCCTTGATCATGCTGAGAAAAAGCCATATGGAAAGAAAGACAACCAGCCCTATCAGGATTTTTTTCACGTCCCCAAGGTTCAACGAATAAGCTCCCGCGCCGGCGCTTTCCCTTAAACGCGAAATTATAGAGAATATCCCTGATTGACCGTCACCCAACTTTTTCATAGTGAATTGAGCGGAGTCCGACTGGCCCTCGATGGCTTTCAAAAGTTCCCTTTCAGCCGAGCCCTTACCGGAAGCCTGCGACGACCCCGTAAGTTCCTGGTCTAGCGAATTGCTGTTGTTTCCCATACGGAATCTACGTCCTTTTGTATAACTTCTAGTACCAGTTCTCTGTCAACGGCCATCTTGGTCTTGCTCATTACCAGCGCCCGAAGGCAGCAATGGCATTGCCTTATGATCCCCCGGGGATATCCTTTGGTATGATAATGGATCTCCCTTATCGCCTCGTCAAGGAACAAAGGAGAGGTCGATCTGTACCCGGCTTTTTTTAGCCGGAAATTCACGAGCTCCTTGGTTTCCGTGAACCCCAGCGGATTCAACGTATATTTAAAATCTATTCTGTCGTAGAAATTAGGCATTTTCATTATGTTCGGACAGAGCTCCAGCTGCCCGAGCAGGATTATCTGTATGAGCTTGAACTCATTGGTCTCGTAATTAAGAAGGACCCTGAGAGACTCAAGAGTGCTTTCCGAAAGTTTCTGGGCCTCGTCGATGATAAGGACGGTCGTTCTATTCTCGGAAAACGCTTTCTGGAGAAGAAAATTTTCCAACGCGTTCCTTATGCTTGAAACCGTAGCTTCCTGGAAATGCTGATTAAAAGGAACTTCGTAATTTTCGATCAGCGAATACAGGAACTCTTTCTCGGTGTTGAAATTAGCGTTGAGTATTATGTGCAGTATAAAATCCTCGCGGCCTTTAAGTTCGGAAACAAGTTTTCTTGAAAGGGTGGTCTTGCCGGTACCCACATCCCCGAGAACGACATTGAGGCCCCTGCGCAGACGCAGCTGTATCAGCAGATTCGTAAGGACAAGCTCATACTCTCTTGAGAGGTAGAGAAAACTCGGATCAGGACTCGTAGAAAAAGGCTCTTTATCAAAACCTAATAGCTTGTAGTAACTCAATACTACTCCCCCCGTTATCGAATGAATGCCTCGGATAGTATTTATATGTATAATCTGACTTTTGCAAATTAGTATAGCTAAGAATAATTTGTTTGTCAAATTAATTTAGGGTTATTTTCGGATCAACGCTCATCGAAAAATGAAAAACAGTATAGCTTATTGTTTTCAATTATGCTAAATTACCTCTGGTTGAATCACCGGAGGACGTATGAGTGTGACAAAGAACGTTCTTTTTCTGTGCCTGGTCTTATCATGTTTTTGCCTGATCTCGTTGACCGCCCGGATATGCTCCGGGGACACTTTAAAGACGACAGGCGGCGAGGTCATTGATGGGGTCGTAACCTCGGAAACCGAAAATGATCTTTTGGTCGAGACCGTTGACGGAACCAGGAGCATTGTCCGCGCGGATATCGCTTCCATCTCCAGGGGCACAGATAACGAGAACCTTATAAGGCTCGCCGACATCGAAAAGAAAAAGGGTGCCACGGCTAAAGCGTACTACCTATACAAAAGCGCTTTCATGCTTGAGCCTGATCTAGAAGGAGCTTCGCGAGGGATCTCTTCCGTCGAAAATGAAGCCCACAACGCGAAAACCGGTGACTTCTCATACCAGGCCGAATATGAGAATTTTTCCGGGAACCGAACCGGAAAAAAATCGGATGACCATTCCATCCTTGACGATAATACCGTTAACTCTGAGGCCCTTATCGATAAATTCGGCCTCATCCTAGACCTGGTGGACAACCGTGTCGTCGTCGCGGAAGTGTCGGGCTACCGGGACACCAGAAGCGCGAGATCCGGCCTCAGGAACAGCGACTTCATAATCAAGGTTAACGGGAAACTTTCCTTATATATGGGACTTTACGGCGTTGTGAATGAGCTTCTTGCCGAAGGTTCAACGCAACTGACGCTCACCGTACAACGTGAAATAGCGGTATGGATGCCCGGCGGAAAACAGATCGTCCTTGGGGAACTGGAGGATATCGCCGGTTTCTCTTTATTAGAAAACGATAAAGGGGTTTTTGTCGGACGGGTACGGGAAGCCTCCGAAGTCAGCTCTCAGGGTCTCCAGTCCGGAGATAAGATAATTAAAATGAACGGCGCACCCGCCGGGACAAGATCCGCCGACGAGCTCGCGAGTACGCTCCTTAAGTACGGCTCCGGGAAATTCACGATTATCGTTGAGAAAGAGATCAGATTGTGACCTATGCCTGACACACCAAGACCCTTATCCCGAAACATACTGTTTATCACCCCGGCCGCGGTAGTGTTTTTATTGTTCCTGGCTATTCTCGCGTTCATATCCTCATCATCGGGAAACACGGTCAAAAATATCATCCTTGGGCTATATCCGCTGACCAGCGCCAACATCGTCACAGTATCCGGCGTCAATGGGATAAATATCATGGTATTTTTTTACGCGGTTTTTCCGGTCTCCGTACTAATTTCTTTTTTGATATCACTGGCGGCCAGATCGGCAATACGCAACTTAAACGCACCCGGGCTCAAAGCGACCATGACCATTTGCGCTATCTCTCTATTCTTTTCAGTCCTATCTGTCCAGACCGCTCAAAGGGTCCACCAAGTCTCCGGCGAGATACGGACATTTTCAGGAAAAACGCCTGAAGAGAAGAAGACCTTGCTCTTCGGCGCTACTTACCGGTTCGCTGAACTATGCCTTGCAAGGCTCGAGGGCAAGCACAAGGCTTTATTGATCACCGATCTCAGGCCGGACATTTCCTCCTTAGATCATAATACCAGGGCCAACCTTTCATATCACCTTTTTCCCATAGACATAAGGAATATCCTCTCCATGGAGAACGACTGCATGCTTATCTTCTCCCGGACAAAACCCGACTTCGACAAAGACATGATCAAACAGTTCCCGGATATCATCACTTTCGGAGAATATTACGGGATAGCCTTAAAGAAGAGGCCGGGATCATGATCGACTTTGCCAGATATACCGCCAGTTTAATTATTCCTTTGGCAGCGGGCTATTTTCTTACACTGCTCATATTGCGTCTTAACGGCAACCGGGCTTTAAGCTTTCCTATGACGCTATCGATATCTTTCGGAATGGGTTTTGGGATACTCGCTCAAATAATGTTATTATTCGGCGTTACGGGTATACCTTTCTCTTTCGGGATGATCTCACTGTGTCTGGCCCTCCTCTCATGTCTTATATTCCTCTATTTGATAACGCAAAAGATCGCTTTGATCTCTTTGAAGCCGGTCACATGCTCATACCCAGGCATTAAAGTTCTGTCACTATATTTATCCGCGGCCCTGTTCCTGTTACTCGTTTTTTACTACATTTTCTGGAGAGCGTTAAATATCCCTGTCTATACTTATGACGCGGTCCATTTTATCGCTTACAACGCTAAAGTTCTTTTTTTTGAAAAAAACCTAATTCCCATTAAGAACATTGAACATTCCTCATATCCTTTGCAGGTCCAATTTATCGAGACCTGGATCTCCCTGGCACTTGGGGCATGGAACGATCAATGGATCAAAGTGATCTTTCCGCTGGCACTTTTATCCTTTTGCGTTTTATTCTTTTCTTTTTTAAAAAGAAAAAGGAACAGTCTTTGTGCGATATTTGGGGTCATACTGTTGCTTTCTTCCAATTTGCTTGTTTTTCATTCAACAATTTCCTACAGGGATATCTTCTTAATGTACTTTATGAACGGTAACCTATTATTAATATTGTATTGGATCTCCTCTAAAAATGATTCATTCTTATATTTGGCTTCTTTTTTTGCAGGGTTCGGGACATTCACGAAACTTGAGGGGACGCTTTACTTTGTAATATCCCTTATAACGCTTTTCATCATTACCGGGAACGTTAATTCAAACAGCGTTAAACAAAGAGCTCTTTCTCTATTGAAATATTTCATCCCGGGGGCGACCATCTGTATATCTTTCTATTTCGTGAAAACAGCTATGGGTATCCCTCCAGAAAAAGCTTTCATACATATCGGCCTTTCAAACTTTTCCAGGATACCTTCGATCTTGACCGTTTTTTTTAAGGACCTTTTCCTCACCGGCAACTGGAACATTGTCTGGTCTTTGCTGGTCGCTAGCGCCGTTATGAATTTCCGTAAAATAACCGCTAATAAGGAAATTTTTTTTCTGTCCGCGTTCGCCGGTATGTTCTTCTTATTCTATTTCATGAACGGTCTTTTTACGGATAACTATGAATGGCTCGGCGGCCCCGGCTCTATCACAGCCGTTTCCAGGATAGTCCTTCACATCTACCCCGTCGCCTGCGCGCTTATAGTCTTGCTGAATTGTCCGGAAGACAGGTAATGTCACTTGACTGGGATCATAGCCCGAGGATCAGTTCCTTGAACCCTCGTATGCAAACCTTGGTGAGATGTATACCGTGGCTCAAGGTCTTCATTTTCGAGACCCCGGCTTTACGCGATTTGTAGTGGACCGGGACCTCAAGTATTTTGTCCCCGTTCTTGGCCGCGCCGAATAGAAGATCGAAGTCTCCCCATTTATCGACTCCCATCTTTATCCTTTTGTAGTCTTTTTTGTAAAGAGCCTTGGTGCCGCATAAGGTATCGGTGAGTTGCTGACCCGTGAGGAACGTCATGACCCCGCTGAAGAACTTATTCCCCAGGAGGTTCAGCTTCTTCATAGCGCGGTCCTGCATGGGATAGACCATCCTGGTGCCGTTAACGAAGCTGCAAAGACCCTTATTCAGAAGCCGGAAGAACCTGGGCAACTCTTCCGGAGGGACGGACATATCCGCGTCGAGTATCATAATTACTTCGTTCTCCGCCGCGTCAAAACCCTGCTTCACGGCGTAACCTTTACCCCTGTTCGGCGAATAGCTGACAAGTTTCACGCCGTCCATTTCATTCACAAGGCCTCTGGCTATCGCGGCTGTCCCGTCCTTGCTTCCGTCGTCTACCACAATAATTTCCGTTTCTCTTCCCATCCGCGGCACTCTTTTAACGGCGCTGGCTATATTCCCTTCCTCGTTATAACAGGGGATTACAACGGAACACCCGTAACCAAGGTCCGTATTGCTGCCGGATAACGGCCGGAGTATGGTGTACTGGACGAACGACAGCTTGTTCAACCCTATGGTCCTTGTTCCGATCGTGTTAAGGAGAAAGGACAGGACCGGTATACGCTTCGGACATAAAAGCATGTAGCCCGAAGAGATCCGCGAAAAATCGAGCGACTCTATTATTTTAAAAAGGCAGCTCCTGTCCAGATAATTATGCGGGGCTGAGGGCATTTTTGCCTGGAGTTTTTCCGACATGGTCAGGATAAAATCCCACCACGGGTTAATGGTGGTGATAATGATCTTCGTTGTCGGGTGGCAGAACCTCGATACGTTCTCGAGGAGGCTCGTCACGTCGTTCACGTATCCAAGAACGTTCACTAGAAGGATGTAATCGAATTTTTCCGAGCTGTCATAGCTCCCCAGTGTCGAGTATTCAAATTTATAGCGCGGGTATTTACCGCGTGCTATCTTTACCATCTCGGGGCTTATGTCTAACCCCACTCCGTAGGACGGTTCGACCGCGGCAAGATAATCCCCGGTACGGCAGCCTATCTCAAGGACCCTGGCCCCTGAGGCGACGCGTTTTTTAAGGAAGCCTTCGATACTTTCGTAAAAGTACCTGTTCTTCTTTCGCCACTCATCATAGCTCTTGGCAATGGCGTCAAGTTCATGCCTGACATCCTCAAGATTTCTTGTTTTACCCATGGGTCACGCCTTCCTTGTCCTGTCCTCAACTATCCCGTCGAATATTTTATCGAGACCAACTGTTATCTTCCACCCGGGGTAATCTTTCCTGAACCTGGACATATCGGAATAATAGCAGAGATGGTCGCCTATCCTGTGCTTATCATTATAATCGTATTCAACTTTCAATCCATATTTTTTTTCCAGTATTTCAACGGTCTCAAGTATCGATACGGAATTCTCCCGGCAACCGCCGATATTGTAAACCGCGCCCTTCCCGGGGTTCTTATAGAACTCATAGAACGCCGTCACTACGTCATAGGAATGTATCTGATCCCTAACCTGTTTTCCCTTATAACCGAAGATCGTATATTTCTTCCGTTTTATGGCGCAGTCTATTATATATGCCAGATAGCCGTGAAGCTCCACGGCTGAATGCTGCGGACCGGTGAGACACCCCCCCCGGAAGGCACCCGTATTCAGCCCGAAATACCTGCCATATTCCTGCGCCAATATATCCCCCGCAGCTTTGGACGCGCCGAAAAGGCTGTGGGTACACGCGTCGATGGACATCTCTTCGTTTATCCCTTCGAGTGAGACCCCGGCCATCTTCTGGCAAACACCATAAGAAAATCTTTTTTCCTCCTCGACGAGCTCGACCATGTTGGGCTTGTCGCCGTAGACCTTATTGGTGGAACAAAGGATAAATACGCCTTCGGGAGAATACTTTCTGTACGCTTCCAGAAGGTTCAGGGTCCCTACGGCGTTGACGTCGAAATCGGTGAAAGGCTCGCGGGCGGCCCAGTCATGGGAAGGCTGGGCGGCAGTATGAATAACGAGATCGAAAGGCCCCTTATCGCGGAAAAGATCCATCATCCCGGCTCTATCCCTGATATCGGACGAAGTATTGGCGAAATTCCCGCCCAATGAGCCAAGATACTCAATATTAGCCGTTGTGTCGCCGCCAGGCCCGAAAAAGTACCTCCTCATATTGTTATCTATCCCGACAACGATAGCCCCCTTTTCCAGGAAGAACCTCACGGATTCATAGCCTATCAATCCACCCGCGCCGGTTACAAGCACTCTCATCTTCGACATTATGCGCTTACCTCATTATTCTTTAACATGCCAATCCTCAAATTTCTCAATTTTACGAAGGAACATGGGGTGATTATACGTCGGGGGGCCTTTACGCGTCACCGCATAATCCTTACCGCCACCGAACGCGAAAAAAAGCTGAAATATGAATACCGCCCATGAAACGACTATAAGCCCGAGAAATGTTTTCATGACCGGGCTGGAATATCGGTCGATATACTTACCGATACCCAGGGCCTTTACCCCTAACAATATCAGGATTATGTTCATCACGAACGGCGTGAGAATGATCCTCATGTCCCTGAAAGTCGAAAAGCAGACGATAAACCAGTACATGAACACCGTCGGGAAGAACAAGATGAAAAGGACTTTGTCCCGCTCCGTGAAGGACCTTTTCGCGGCGGAAAGAGTTTTTAATAATCCTCTCGACCTGAGACTTCCCGCGATACGCCCGGCGGCACCATGGAACAGCATAGTGTTCCCGGCTACGAGAAATGCGATAATGGGAACACCCATGGTCCTGAAAGAAATATTCCTGAACCATTCGATCCATCCGGTCCTGTAACCTTTGACATGCTGGTCGACATTGGTTTTCACTATTCCAGACTTGGCGATAGTCTCGCTGGCGATGACCGAGAGGACCTTCAACGCGGAGAGAAAGTACGGCGCTATTATCACCAGAAAAATGGCGAGCGCTAAGTACCTTCTCTCTTTTTTAAGAACGATGACCACCCCGATAGCCCCAAGCAGCAGAAAAGGGAGCGCGTATTCCCTGAGATTACAGCACACCCCCATGGCGAAAGCGCAAACGGCCGGTATCAGTATCTCGGTGATGATCGGATGAACGGGGCGCGAGCCCTCGGCCTTTCCAGAATTGATGAGCACTAAAGCCATGGCGCTGAAAACAAACAGAGCCGCCGGAACAAGGTTCTCCGTCATCACCCACCTGTTGATACCAAAGATTATCGGAGATGAAAGATATAAAAATGATACGGAATAAATGAACCAGTTCCTTTTATGGGCCCGGGACGCCAAAGCCGCTATCCCCGCCACCTGAGCTAAGAAGAACAAACAGTTAAGAAGCTGGAATACCCTTTCCCGGTTAACGTATTTTTTGAACAATTTCAGCGCAAGGAGATTCCACGAATTATACCCATAGGTCCTGAACCCGATACGCTTTATGGTCGGAAGAAAAAGATCCGTCACAGCGTCTTTGATCGTGGTCTTTTCGTTCAGGTATATGGCTATGCCTCTGTAATGCTTATCGTCGTAACTGATGACAGGCTGTGTCCAAAGGGCCGCGAATAATCTAAGTATCAATATCGCCGAAACGGAGATAAGAGCTACCCATTCGAGAATTTCCGTTAGAGTTTTCTCTTTATTGATGGAATCTGGAAGTTTCATATTCATAAAATATTATCGCGCATCATTATAACACATGACTCTATTTAATCTACGCTAAAAATATAGTGTTCACTGGCACAACTGTCCCGGAGATCGCCCCAAAATATTTTTTTAGTGTAAAAACACATGGGAAATGTTAAACTTGAGCATCATGGAAAAAGAGGTACTTATTTCGGTAGTCATTCCCTGTCTCAATGAGGAAGAAAGCATCGGGATATGCGTGGAAAAGGCCAGAAAGGCGCTCGATAGAACCGGTCTCCCTTTTGAGATAGTTGTTTCTGATAACGGCTCAACGGACAGGTCCGTGAACATAGCGGTCGAGAAGGGCGCAATGGTCGTCAGGGAGCCTCGAAAGGGTTACGGCAACGCTTATCTCTCGGGCATACGCAAAAGCCGGGGCAAGTTCATCGTAATGGCGGACGGAGACGACACTTATGACCTTACCAGGGTCGTGGATTTCTTAACCCCGCTGAAAGAAGGGTATGACGTCGTCATAGGTTCGAGGTTCAAAGGAAAGATACTGCCCCAAGCCATGTCGTGGTCGCATAGGTACATCGGCAACCCCATACTTTCATCCATGCTCAGGCTTTTTTTCGGGACATCCATATCCGACTCCCACTGCGGTTATCGCTCCCTGACAAGGACCGCATTCGAGAAAATGAAACTTAAGACCCCGGGAATGGAATTCGCCTCGGAGATGGTCGTGAACGCCCTCAAGGAAAAATTGAGGATCAAGGAAATACCGATACAGTACCACCCCAGGATCGGCGAGTCCAAGCTTGAGTCGTTCAGGGACGCGTGGCGGCATATAAAGTTCATGCTGCTCTATGCCCCGACTTATCTGTATCTCATTCCAGGCGTGACCCTCCTAGCCTCGGGGCTCATCCTTGTCGCGGCGCTTTACTCCGGGCCTATTATCATATTCGGCAGGGCTATGGATTTCCACTACAATATCCTCGGCACGGTTTTCTCCCTCCTGGGTTTTCAGATAATAACCCTGGGGATATTCTCCCGTGTCTTCTCTTATTTGAACGGGTTCGACAGGTTCGACAGAAGGATAGCCAGGTTGGTCGAAGGGTTCCATCTTGAAAAAGGTCTGATAGCGGGGGCGGCGCTCTTCTTCACCGGATCGGGGCTTTTCATGTATATACTCGCGAAATGGGTCGCGCTCGGTTTCGGCGAACTTTTCGAGATACGAAGAGCGCTTCTGGCCACTACATTGACCGTGCTTGGCATTCAAACCGTTTTCTCGTCGTTTTTCCTCGGCTTTCTCATACAGGAAAAAAAAGGGACTTTCACCGAGAGCGTCGATCGATCGAATCTTTGAGGACCGAGTAATAACTTTCCGCGCACTTTTTCCAGCACCATGTCCTACGAGCGAAAACTTTAACATCTATCCTCATGGCCTTTAATTTTTCCGGATCGCCGAGGATACGCCCGAGACCGTCGGCCCAGACATCCAAAGCGTTCTCTCCGACGGCCGGAAAATGGAACAAATGCACTTCCGCGGGCGTAAAAGCGCGGGCTGTCTCGTCGCTCACCGCCGCGGGAGTTCCCGACGCCATAGCTTCCTGCACTACGAGGGGATACCCTTCTCCCCTCGAAGGAAGGACCAGAAGGTCCGAAACGCGGTACAGAGACGAAACCGTATCCCTATCGGCCCTATAAAATACCCTTACGTTCTTTAATCCCCATGAAGACGGGTCAAGAGGACCCCACCCGGCGAAAAACCAGTTAACGCCGCTCATGCGGCGGGCAAGGCCTTCGAGTATCGACAACCCTTTCTTCTCGACGAACCTTCCGACAAACAGTAAAGCCGGCTTTCCGCCATCGACCATCAGTTTTTCCCTTATCCGCCGCTTCTCCTCTTCTTCAACATCAGAAAACACATCAAGATCCACCCCATTTGGAATAAGCACCGGACAACTATTTATATTATTTTCCGAAGGAAAAAAATATTCGCGAACGGTCTCGCTTATAAAGATCGTCTTCCCGGCATGCCCGAGAATATACCTTCCAAGGGTCTTATTGAAGAGGGTCAAAAGGCCCCTAATGAACAGGTTATCGTACGGGATATGGCCTATATGCTGGGTTATTATGACCGGTTTCCCGAGGGCCCTGGCACGGAAGAACGCGAATACATTACCCGGGTACAGATAATCGTGGATATGCACGGCGTCCGAAGCTTTTATTTCGCGAGATAATTTTTTGAGGGCTCCGAACGAGAGAAAAGGATACGGTATCCCCAGTTTATTCTCGGTAATGTTCCAGACCTTGACGGGCACGCACTTTAACCTGGCATTGACCTCTAGGGGAATATCGACATCGCCGGCCACCCACGTGATCGCCACATCCTCCCGCGAACATAGCTCCTGGGCGATATGCCTGGCAACGATCTCAACTCCGCCGCCGTGGGTATCGTAGTAGTGGGTGACGAGACATATCTTCATACGGAAGCTTTCCTAGTGAATTAGCGTGGGACGTAGGATGTAGGACGTGTGAAGTACGGAGTTAAATCCCGTAACTCTGTCTACGTCCCACGTCCTACGTCCTACGTTATTAATTTAGACTTCCCAAGCACCTCATGCATCAATCGAAGCACCTTGAGCGCCTCTTCCGGTCCGATATATTGGACCTCTGTATTATCAAGTATAGCCCGGGCGAAATACCCGAATATCTTTTCGTTCCCGTACCTCAATTTACCGGCCAGATGCCCGATGCCCATCGTCAAATGCTGTGACAGGTGCTGCCATGTCGCCAGAAGGGTAGTCCTGAACACTTTGTGAGTGAGGTGTTCGCCGTCATTGGGAAGGCGCACATAAATATCCCTGAAAACATCTATGTCCCCGAGATAATTCTCCCCGGCCACCATCACGTGCCATTCACTTATGGGAGACTCGAAATTCATGTTCATTGTCACGGGGATATTCTCACCGCCCCGGGAACATTTAAATCTCACGTTTATGAGGGCCGGCGTTGGCCGCCCCATGGTACTGGGATAAACATCCGCTCCTACGAACGTCAGCTCGCCCGGAGCGAGCCGCGATATAAGATAAAAGAAGTGTGGGCTTTCGTCGTAAAAAAGCCCGAGCGGCAGGGTATTGCACCAGTCCGGCGCCCTCCGTTCGGGGTTGCAGAACTGAACCGCCGTTATGGACCTTATTTTGCCTATTTTTCCTGATCCGATGTCGCGGACCAGACTTGAAGCGGAATTCGAGAACTGGAAGTTGTGCACAATGCCAAGTTTTAGACCTTTCGAGCGGGCAAGCTTTACCAACTCCTCTCCTTCCTCGATCTTCATGGCGAAAGGTTTTTCGGTAAGAACATGCTTCCCCAGTGAGAGGGCGGACTTAATGATCTTGTAATGGCACTGCGGGTCGACGCTTACGGTCACGGCTTCGACGTCTTCGAGCCACTCGACTTTTTCAAGATCGTCCGTTTCAGCGTAATTCGCGTAACCTTTTTTAGCGGCCAGCTCTTTAGCCCTTCCGGGATGACGGTCTATGACGCCGGCTATTTCATATAGCCCGCTTTCCTCCATGGTCGGTATGTGCCTGCAAGTGGCGACATATCCAAGCCCAACGACGGCCGTTCTTATTTTTTTCACGGGATCTTTCATATGGCCTAGAAGAAGATGAAATTATTCTTAACGACAACGGAAACATCGAAATACAAGGTCTTCAGAATAGCGAAGCCCGCTATCAAGCCGAACAGAATGTATGCCGCGCTTCTTTCGGGCCCTTTCCCGTTCTCCCGCAGATAGTCCACCACGGTTTTGATCGAAAAAACCGCCAGAAGCAAAAGACCCGGCACCGCCGGGAGGACATACCTTGTCTCATAATACCCGAACGCGCCGAAAAAAACCAGCGCCGCTGCCGCGACAAGTCCGGCCAGCCTCATCTCCTTTCCCCATTTATGCATGGCAAAAAAAGAAACATATGAAAAAACATACAGAGGCGAGAGTTCGATAAGATGTTTAAAATAAAAATAAGCAGGCTCGTTGTCGAACATATGCATGGAATCGGAGGTAGGAGGTAAATACCGTATATTCGCGGCCTTCATAAGACCGTCCCTCGACAGAAACAAAAGAACCGCAACCAGGACCCTGGTCCAAATGGGTATGGCCTTTATGTACCCCACGATCGAAGTGCTTTCTTCGATTAATTTCAAGGCTCTTTTACCGAGCCGCCTCGAAGACTCACCCGCGAAGAATATCGCCGCAATGAGCGTTGCCAGGACACAGGCGGCGGCGAAAAGAGCTGTCATCAGGCCAAGAGAAGGTCCCTGGCCCGTGACCGTGTCAGCGTTAAAACTTATCATCTTCGCTACAAATCCGTTCCCGTATACGGCGTAATTCCATAAAAGCCACGGGATGAACATAACGACGGGAATGGCTATGAAGATACCGAACTGCCTCTTATCGCGGACTATCCCGGACATCATAACGGCGAAATAAGCCGGGATAACGACAACCGCTGAAACGTACTTGCATAAAAGAGACAGGGATAAACAAACCGCCGCGAGGACCACGGCGAAAGTCCTTTCCCGGGAAACGGCGAGGAAAGCGAGCCCCGCGTAAACGAAAAAAGTCATCGGGGCGTCTATCCAGACTTTTTGCGAAGCGAACATATAGACCGGATCGGCCGCCATGAAAAGCGCGGCGAGAAGAGCCCATACAGGGCCCATAGCTTCTTTCGCTATAACATAAACGGCCAGGACCGTAAGAGCCCGAAGGAAGATATTGACCAGCCTCGAAGCGGTAGGCGTATCGCCGAAAATACATTTAGAGAACGCTATCATGTAAGAGAATACAGGCGGATGTTTGAATAGCGGCGCGGAAAGATAATATGCCGCTATGGTCTTCTCTTTTCCTTCGGGGCGCCTGTCTTTGATCTTATCCCAAAAAGAGGCCGCGGAATAGTTGAATGGGTTCTTTATAAGGCCCGAACCGAGCCAGTCATATAGCGAGCAATCGAAAGTGAGCCTCCGCTCGTTCCTTATGGATTGGAGCCCCGTTATAAAAACCCAGGAAAATATCACCGCAAGAACGGCATAGGAAATATACCGTATGGCTCCCCTGGAAAGATTGATAGTCCCCGTTCTATTCATTCACACCAACGATATTGACCAGCTTGTCCGGTAGTATCACCCATTTTTTAATTTTGACACCCTTGAGCCAGAGAGCTATCTTCTCATCACCGGAAATGATCTCCCTAAGACGGTCTTCCCCGAGCCCCCTCTCGACTTCGACCTTGCCGCGAAGCTTGCCGTTGAACTGCACAGGTATCTCGACCGTATCGGTAAGGAGAAGCTCGGGATCGTAAGCCGGCCATTCACTCTTGAAGACGCTCACCTTGCCGCCTAACTTCTGCCACATCTCCTCCGCGACATGCGGTACAAAAGGGGCGACTAAAAGCGTTATATTCCTCATCACCGACTCGAGAAGCTTTTCGGAAAGAGAATCCGCGCCGTATTCGTTAACGGCGGAATATATCCCGTTCACCAGCTCCATGACCGCGCTAATGGCGGTATTAAAATGGAATTCCCCTTCGATATCTTCCGTGACCTTTTTTATGGTCGCGTGCATTTTGCAGATGACTTCCTTACCGGCCTTCGGGTTCCCCTCGCCGCCCGGCGCGGAATTATCCATAAGATCGAAAACATACCACATCCTTTTTATGAATCTGTAAGCCCCTTCGACCCCCTGGTCGGACCACTCTGCGTCCTTTTCCGGAGGGCCTATGAAAAGCGTGTACAGCCTCACGGTATCGGCGCCGTATCTTTCTATAAGGCTGTCGGGCGCGACTACATTGCCTTTGGATTTCGACATTTTAGCGCCGTCTTTGACAATCATGCCCTGGGTAAAAAGCCTCTTGAAAGGTTCGTCGAACGCTATGTACCCCATATCGGCTATGACCTTGGTGATAAATCGCGAATACAAGAGGTGAAGGATAGCGTGCTCCACTCCGCCTATATACTGGTCGACGGGCAGCCAGTTATTCACGTCGTCCGTATCGAAAGCCCTGTCATCTATTCCGGGCGAGATATATCTCAGGAAATACCAGCTTGAATCGACAAAAGTGTCCATAGTGTCTATCTCCCTGGCCGCCTTTCCGCCGCAGGCCGGGCATCGGGTATCCATAAAATCGGGCGCGTATTTTAGCGGGGATTCTCCCGTCGGCCTGAACTCGACCACCTTGGGTAGTTTTACCGGAAGGTCTTTTTCCGGAACTGGTACGGTCCCGCATTTTCCGCAGTATATTATCGGTATCGGCGCTCCCCAATATCTCTGCCTGGAAATAAGCCAGTCCCTCAATCTGAAGTGAACGCTCCGTCTGCCGATCCCATTGGATTCCATGTATTCGGCTATTTTCGTCTTTGCCGTATCGCTTAAGAGGCCGTTAAAATCCCCGGAATTCACGAGGATCCCCGGATCCTCATACGCTGCTGTCATAGATCCGGCGTTAAGGCTCTCTTTGGGGTTATCGATGACAACTTCAAGCGGCAGTTCATATTTGCGCGCGAAATCGAAATCCCTTTGATCATGGGCGGGCACGGCCATGACCGCGCCCGTACCGTATTCCATGAGGACATAGTCGGCGATCCATAGAGGGATCTTTTTACCGGTCATCCGGTTAATGACATATCTCCCTGTAAAAATACCGTTCTTATCGCCGACGGCTCCGCCTCTTTCAATTTTTGAAATGGTCCGCACTTCCTTTATGAAATCCATTATCTTCAATTTATCCGGGCCGTTCTCTACCAGCTTATCGATAAGGGGATGTTCCGCGGCAAGCACCATATATGTGCATCCGAAGACCGTGTCGACCCTGGTGGTAAAACAGGTTAGTTTGATATCCGTTCCGTCCACTGGGAAATCGATATTGACGCCTTCAGATCGGCCTATCCAGTTCCGTTGCATGGTCTTAACTTTTTCCGGCCAATCTCCGAGCTTACCGATATCGTCGAGAAGCCTTTGGGCGTAATCTGTTATCCTGAAGAACCACTGCTCAAGGTCCTTCTGCTCGACGGCCGTATCGCATCTTTCGCATGAATCGTCTACGACCTGCTCATTAGCTAGCACAGTATTGCATGACGGGCACCAGTTCACAAAGGCCTTCTTCTTATACGCCAGGCCCTTCTCGAAAAGTTTGAGGAATATCCACTGCGTCCACTTGTAATATTCGCTCTTACACGAAGCGACTTCCCTCGCCCAGTCGTAAAGAACACCCCATGAATCCAGCTGCCTCTTCATGGTGGAGATGTTCTTCATGGTGGAATCCTCCGGATGAACGCCGTTCTTTATCGCCGCGTTCTCGGCGGGCAGCCCGAAAGCGTCAAAACCCATGGGCGAGAGGACATTATAGCCTTTCATCTTCATGTACCTGGCGACCACGTCGCCGATAATATAGTTCCTGCCGTGCCCGACATGCAAAGCGGCTGAAGGATAGGGGAACATCATGAGGCAATAATACTTGTTTTTGATATCCTTGACGTCGACCGTAAAGAGGCCCGCTTCCTTCCACTTTTTCTGCCATTTCTTCTCTATTTCGGTAAAATTGTAGTTATCCACTTGTCACCTCTGTTAGCTTTCAGCTATCAGCTATCAGCTTTCAGCATTGTTGTAGGGTTTCCCTTAAAAAGCTGACAGCTTACTTCCTTTTACTCTTAGAAGCAAACACGTAACTTAATAACTTATACACCAGCTTCGCCGCCAGGAAATCAGGCGCTTTGTCATTCGCGTTCGGGCAAAGCTCGACGCAGTCGAACCCGACTATGTTCTTTTTTTCAGCAACTTTCCGAAGAAGCGCCGTCACATCGTACCAGCCTAAGCCTCCCGGCTCGGGTGTGCCCGTGGAAGGCATTATCGACGGGTCGAACACGTCGAGGTCTATTGTGACATAAACATTACCGGTCAGGCGGTTGATCACTTTATCCATCCACGCCCTTTTCGGGTCAACCGCGATATCCTCGGCGAGGAACACCCTTTTCCGGTCGATCCCATCTTTCTCACCTAGGCTCATACTCCGTATGCCGACCTGAACGATCGGGCAGATCTCCCTGGCCCTGGCCATAACACACGCATGGTTGAACTTCGACCCTTCGTATTCTTCCCGAAGGTCCGCGTGGGCGTCAAGCTGAAGGATAGTAAGGTCTTTCACTCTCAAAGCAAAAGCCTGTATCGCGCCTATACTTACCGAATGCTCGCCTCCGAGTAGGACGACGAATTTACCGAGCGCGTGATATTTCAGGACCTCGTCCCTCACGGCCTTCGACATTTTTTCGGCAGAAGCGTCGGAACGGACGGGCTTAGCGGTGTATATCCCTTTCCTGAAAACTTCCCGGTCCGTCTCTATATCGTAAAATTCAAGATTCGGCGAGGCCTCTAAAATAGAAAAGGGGCCCTTATCGGCCCCTTTCATCCAAGTGCTTGTCTTATCGTACGGTACGGGAACTATCACTATCCCCGAGTTCTCAAGATCCCTCGAACCGCCCTCATCGTCCCCAAAAATAACGTTCCTTTCCATCGTGTCCGGTCCAAACTAGGAGCATATGGTTTCACAGAGTTCAGAGATCCTGGCTTTGGCGAAATCCTTCCCCCGCTGCACCACAAACTTGTCGAATTTCCGCGACTCGAACGCCCTCGCAATATAATTTGAGGCGAAATCGACGTCAAATTCCTTGCAGGAAAAAATATCCACGAAACAGTAATCTTTTACCTGAAAAGTATGGATCGAAATGTGGCTTTCCGCTATGATGACAGTCCCGGTTATCCCTTTGTCCTCCGGGACCAGGCCGCTATACGGAAAAACGTACGGCTGAGTTATCTTGGTCATGCCGATCATTTCCGGCAGTTTGTCCAGGATATTAAAGATATGATGATAATCCCTCAGCTTTTCCTCGTTACATTCTCTGAGGTCCATCATCAGATGCGGACCAAAACCTTCCCCACCCCCACCCATCATGGCCAACCTCCATTTTTAGGGTTAATGTCAGATAGAGTTCAAAAAAAACAGAGCTAAAAAAACCCTACCTCACTTAAGGACGATCAATACCAAACGTTCCGTGATCTATTGGTGGAGCTGAGGGGGCTCGAACCCCTGGCCTCATGCATGCCATGCACGCGCTCTTCCAGCTGAGCTACAGCCCCACGAGTAGTGAAATGATATCGCAAATTGAAAGTTTCCGCAAGGAAATTTTGATTTATCGTTGTTAGTGATTCGTGGTTCGTGATTCGTATTTTTGTAAAAGTACCGGATGCCGTTCTTCCAACGAATCACGAACCACGAATCACTGAAAAGTCGCCCCACGTCAGTCACCATCCCGCCCTGACCGTAAAGGCCGGCTTCAGATAATACAGTTTCAGTTTAACAAGAGAACGCCAGAGATATTTTCTTTTTATGAATAGCGAGAGGAATATGTAAGGATAATACCAGCCCGGATAGAATTTCTTAACGTATCGAAGGTCCTCGCCTTTGACGTGGTACAGATCTTCACTCAGTTCATAGTACTTGCCTATGCAGTTTTTCACTTTCCCCGGGAAAGACAGTGTGGTCCCTCCCCCGAAAAAGCCCGTTTTATTCTTTCCAGTCATCAGCCCGAGCTCTACGCATTCTTTTTCGAGCGTAGTTTCGGGATAAGGGTAAAAAACCGAGACCTGGCTGCCGCCGCTTGGGTCGAGCTCCGCTAGAAAATCGTATGACATTTTCATCTCATCTTCTGTTTCATGCGGAAACCCGTATATAAAGAACCCTACCTGGTCCAATCCGGCTTTTTTCAGCACTGAGAAGGCCCTTCGTATCTCCGCGTCCGTCATATTCCTCGCGAGATATTTTTTTCTGAATTTCTCGCTTCCGGACTCGATGCCTATACGGACGATAAAGCACCCGGCATCCTTAAGGGCTTTAGCTATCTCCTCGTCGATGAGCTCGGGCCTGGAATTTATCGCGAATGGGATATTGTATCTTTCCTTTATGAGCGAACAGAATTCCTTAACCCTTTGTTTATCGACCGTGAACGTGTCGTCATCGAAATTGAGGTCTTTGACATTAGGATGGGTCTTGAGTATTGTCCCGATATCGTCCATCACCTTTTCAAGTGATCTCTTGCGGACAATAGGGCCCTTATTCTTATAAAGTTTGTTCAAATACTCGTTGCAGCAATATGTACAGCTATAAGGGCAGCCCCTTTGCGTCATGAATGTGACCCTTTGCACCTCAGTAGGCTTTTGGTAAAAAATATCTATGTCTGGCACCGGCAAAGTATCGAGGTCGAGGAGATCCCTGACCGGGTTCTTGAAAATTTCACCGTCAATTTTAGCCCAAATATTCCTTATCGCGGTCGTGCCGCTCTTTTCCCCGATCTTTTCGACCAGTTCCAGAAGAGCCTCCTCTCCTTCCCCGACCGCTACATAATCTACGCCCGGATATTTTATCGTCTCTAGAGGCCGTATCGTGGCGTGTATCCCTCCGGCGACGATCGGGACATTTATTTCTTTTTTGATCTTTCCCGACAGCTCACGGGCAAGATGTGAGAAGTTGGAAACGAATGACAGTCCGACAAGGTTGGGAGAGATCCTTTTCACTTCTTTCGCCACCATATCCAGGCGATCTGGCTTGTTCACGCGGATCAGACTGACCTTATGGCCATGCTTTTTAAGGACGGCGGAGAGGTAGGATAGCCCTATCTGGTTGTATATCTGGATCTGGATCTCGAAGTATATGAATAGGATGTGCATGGGTTTAATACTACCTGTCCTCCTTCGCCAAACTATTTTATATTATTTGGCTTCGGAGGACAACCTTCGCCTTTTCTGGAATTATTATTTGGCTTGTGATGGCGAAGCCAACCGAAGCCAAATAATATCAAAATAGATTGGCGAAGGTTGGTGCCGGAGGTGGGAATCGAACCCACATGGGGTTGCCCCCACTGGATTTTGAGTCCAGCGCGTCTGCCAGTTTCACCACTCCGGCCCATGTCGTCGAACAATTCTAGTATCTATGCGCGTGCTAGTCAAGCGCTAAGTGGGAAAGACCATGGTCCATGGTCTATGGTCCAATTCACCGCGCCTTCTCGAAATCAACTAACGACTGATCATACCCCTCCGGCGCCTCATATCCCAACAGGTTAAGTATCGTCGCGGCGACGTTCGAAAGGCCGCGTTTCTCGAGTTTCCGCATCTTATATTCCCCGGCGTACCCCGGATCAACGATGGCGAACGGGACCGGGTTCAGGGTATGCGCGGTCTTTGGTATATGCTTACCGTTCTTTATCGTGAACATCTCGTCGGAATTACCGTGGTCCGCGGTGACCAATGCTATCCCGCCCAGCCTTTTTATCTCGTCGATCAGGCGTTTCACGGAGGCGTCCACCGTTTCAAGGGCGATCACTATCGCGGGAGGGACCGCTGTATGGCCCACCATGTCCCCGTTAGCTAAATTAAGCCGTCCGAACCTGAATTTTCCGGAATTAAGGAGCTCTATGGTCTTATCCGTTATCTCTACGGCTTTCATCTTCGGGGCCTTATCGAAACGGATCTTATCCGACGGTATTTCGTCGTATTCCTCAATATCCTTGCACACATACCCGGACTTATTACCGTTCCAGAAATACGTAACATGACCGAACTTCTGCGTCTCGCTTATCGCGAACATGCTTACGCCCGTGGCGCAAAGATATTCGCTCACGGTCCTATCGATCTCTGGCGGTGAAACGAGATAATTCCCGGGGATATGGAGATCGCCGTCATACTCCATCATGCCGGCATAAAGGACATCCGGGACTTTCACCCTGTCGAACTCGGAAAAATCCTTTTCCATGAAGGCCCGGGATATCTCTATCGCCCTGTCCCCCCTATAGTTAAAGAAAACGACGGAATCCCCGTCGGAAATACGCCCGATGGGCTTCCCGTCCTTTACTATGACGAAGGAATCCAGGTACTGGTCTGTAATGGACGGGTCCTCCCGGTAATATGTCTCTACCGCTTCTTTAGCCGATGAGAAAGCCCTTCCTTTACCCAGAACATGGGCCTCCCACCCTTTCTTGACGACGTTCCAGTCGGCGTTGTAGCGATCCATGGTCGTGACCATCCTGCCGCCTCCCGAAGCGATCCTGTAGTTGAATCCGCTCTTAGAATTTATCCCTTTAAGGAGTTCCTCCGTCTCGTCAATATAGGTCATAGCAGACTTTTCTGGGACATCTCGCCCGTCAAGGAGAGGATGGATACAAACTTCTTTAACACCCGCTTGAGCGAGCTCCCGCACCATGGCGAAAAGTTGATCTATATGGGAATGGACATTACCGTCGGATAATAGACCGATGAAATGGAAAACGCTTTTATTCTTTTTAACCCTCTGGGCCATGTTCTTCCAAAGCTCGGTGCCGAATATCTCCCCCTTTTCTATCGATTTATTGACGAGCATCGCCCCCTGCGCGAACACTCTTCCCGCCCCGAGCGCGTTATGGCCGACCTCGCTGTTACCCATATCGTCGTCGCTGGGCAGCCCCACCGCCTTCCCATGAGCCTGTAACGTAGTGTATAACTCCGAAGCGAAAAGACCGTTAAGACACGGTATCTTCGATACGAACAGCCCGTTAGTCTCGTCCTGCTTACCTATCCCGACGCCGTCCATGATGATGAGAAGCAGCGGTCCCTTGCGAGGCGTAAAGTTCTTAAGTCTATTCAGCTTAAACGACATGGATCCTCCTTTAAATCGCATGGTGCATGGAGCATGGTGCATGGTGCAACCGTCGACACCATGCCCCTTGCCCCATGCCTGCCCGCCGTAGCCTTGGCGAAGGCGGGCCCCATGCCCTGATCTGTTACGTACATACGACAAGCACCGTAATATCATCATGCTGCGGCGCTTTCCCCTCGAATTCACTAACTTTTTTATGTATCTCGTCCACTATTGCCGCGGCGGTTTTGCCTCTCATCGCTTTGACCAGGTTCTCGAGTCGTTGATCGGTGAACATATCCCCTTTCATATTCATCGCCTCGGTAACGCCGTCGGTATAGAGGACGAACACGCATCCGGGCTCTACAGGCATAGTGGAACCCGAAAAACCGCATTCCATAAGGCCGAGCGGCATACCCTCCGATGAATCGATCCAGTGGGCCGCTCCGTCACGATCGATATAAAGCATCGGATTATGTCCCCCGGCAGCGTAGCTCAGAGTCTTTCCCACGGTATCGAAAACAGCGTAGGAAAGAGTTACAAAAAGATTGCTCGCGTTCTCCCTGACCAGGTTGTTGTTCATGGTCGTAAGCGTTTTAACGGTGTCCTCGTCCTCGAATGTCTTAAAAAGACTTACTACCTTGGCCATGAATAACGCCGCCGGGACGCCTTTACCCGAAACGTCACCCAGCATCACGCCAATTTTCGTATCGTCGATCTGGATTATATCGTAAAGATCGCCGCCTACCTGCCGCGCCGTTACCATTTTAGCGCTGATATCGAGCCCTCCGACGGACGGTATCTCCGTGGGAAGAAAACTTCTCTGTATGTCCTTGGCGATATCCAGCTCTTTTTCGAGGACCTCTCTCCTTCTTATCTCGATCAGATATTTTATAAAAGTAAAAACAATGTAAACGCCAGAGATGGATATGACGGGATAAAAAACGTCTATCCACAGCCCCGCCAGCCAGAATATAAGCATCGAAAGGACGAGGTACGACCCGATCACGCCGACGATCGAGATCAAAGCGTACCTTTTAGGCGCCCTGTAAGTGATGAACCCGGTCAGTGTCCAAAAAAGAAGAAGGACCATGAGATTCCATATCTTTCCCAGGCGCCTTATGAATTCGTTCTTCATGATACTGTTATATACGCTCGCGTGAACGCCTACCCCAGGGTACAGGCGTTCCATCGGGGAAGGATGAGCGTCCGGAGTGGCCGCGGCCGTGAACCCTATGAAACACACGGCGTTCTTCAATTCCTTAAGATCGACGACAGGCTCCGCCCCGGTCAGGTTAGCGAGATAAGACTGCAGGATATCCACGTAAGCGTAATGACGAAAAGCCTTGCTCCAGACATCCGGATAGTTCACGAGCATCGTGGATTTATCGTCAAGCGGGATAATGAGGTCTTTCGCGGCCACGATCTTCTTCTCGGGATATATCTTTAACGAGTCAAAATCTATGCCCTTTTCTTCCAGCGCGATCCGCAAGGTAAGATGCGGGAAGAACTTGCCGTCGCATTCCACGAAAGGAATGATCCTTCGAACTTTTCCGTCGATATCCGGCTGGACGTTAATATACCCGACGTGGGTAACTCCGTCCACCGTGCAGGCTTCCTTGAATGTATCTATGAGCGGCGCCAGATATCCGACTGCTTTGTAATAAGGGTTTTTGGTGTCTTCGAGGTCAATATCGAAAACATAGGGCATATAAACGTTGGGGCTGGACTTTATATCGTCGGCGAATAATTTATCCTCGGGGCCGTTCTCGCTGAAAAAGATATCGAATATTATGTACTTTGCGCCCGCGCTCGAGAGAGCCTTGACAAGTAGCCCGTGATATTTCCTGGGGATGGGCCATTCCCCCAGCTGCTTCAAGGTCTCGTCCCCTATGTGGATAATGACAAGGTCCTTGTCGAAACTCCTGGGAGGCCGCTCTTTAAACCTTATATCCAGGGTGGAAAGCTCGAACTGGTCCAATATTCTAAAATACGAAGGAGCGAGGAATATAGCCGCCACTATAACGATCAATAATGGTTTTACCGCTTTTTTAAAATTTATTTTGGTCATTGTGGTCAGAACTCAAAATACATCCCTGAAGAGACGACCAAACCGGAGTATTTATAGAACGGGTCATTCGGATAGTTCTCTTTATAGGAAAAAGAGATGTTCACCGACACTGACCGCGTAAGGTTGTAATAACATGATCCGGTATATGTCAGAGTGTTCTCTGTCACCGTCTTGTCGTCGTTGTCTGTCGCTCGCCTGTCGTCGAAACTCCGCAACTTCGAAATGAATTCACCGTGGACATAGAATTTTTCAGTGAAATAATGGGTGAACGATGGTTTTATCCCATATGAAGAAGAATCATAATAATCCTGGTACATGTCGTTGGAATCGTTGACCGAAACAACATTGGCCAACTTGAGCATTGTGGCACCCCCGAGAGAACAACCTATCGTGTAATCCGCCTCGTTCACGATATCAGACCGGTCAGAGTTCCCCATCGCCCCATCGCTCATATACGCTTTTGAATCAGGATAATGCCTGGATACGCTCTTATAACCCGCCTCATGGTAGACCCCTTCCGCTACATACTGGCGGACGCTGGGCCTTACCTCAAAAGCCAGGTAATCGTTCTCTTTGTAATTCGGATATTTCAGGTAGTCGAACGAGCAATCCAGGCTAAAATAAGTATTCTCGGCAAATTGCCATCTGAAACCCGCGTAAGGCATCACATCCAGGATATTGTTCCTGTTATATTTGAGATACAACGTGTCAAAAAGATCCACTCCGAACTCGAGAGAAAGATCGTCACAGACCTGATATTCGGCCGGAACGGAAAATATATTCTGAAAAAAACCGTCTTTAAATCTGCTCGGTGAGAGTTCGACGTTATTGTCATAGCCCGCCTGTATATCCACCGATGGGACGATAGAGAACTTATCACCTCTCGGATCATCGGCCGGTTGGACTTGAATAGGCCTAGGCTGGTCCAGGGATGGATATTTATCCTGGGTATTGTCATCCAGAGAAAAAAGACATGGCGCCAAATAAAGGATACCTATCGCGAAATACAAAAAAAAATATCCAACTCTCCGAATTTTTCTATTCACCTTTGTGCCTCCGAAAGCCCTGGCGCGAAGAGGATAATTAGTAGTGCTCATTCCTGCCCGGACTTTGGCGGTCCCTGCGGTCCGCCGATCTTTTTTCGTCAGATTTCCTATCCCTGAGCCCGGAATCTTTTTTGTCGGCCATAGTCTCTCTCTTGTCAAAACTCTCACCTATCGCGTTCGGACCGCCGTTAGAAGCACCCATTGAACCAGTCTTTCGCCGTTCTTTCTCTGTCCCATCTTTTTTCGCGGTTTCAAGCACATCCTTCAGCTTTTCCTTCATTCGGTCAAAACGCTCGGACGACATTTTTAAAGCAGCTCCGGGCCCGCCTCCCCTTTCAGTCCTTCGCTCGAACCCCGGACTTACCCATGTTTTATCCTCCATGACCGACCCGTCGCTATTTATCCCCTGGACAAAAACATTATCGCGAATACCGGATACTTCGGTCCTTTTCCCGTCAGTATACGTCCTCCAGGCAGTCCCTCTCGCTCCTGCCACGGCGCACGGGGTCTTAATGACGAACCCGCCCCTTTTACTCGCTCCGGTAACCGATAAGTACAGCTCCCCGCTTATCAGATCGAACTTATTCTTTTTGTCCATGACTATGACAAGGTCGCTGTTTTCGTCGACCCTGGCGGTCGAGTCAGCTTTCTTATCCATGTTCATCTGGATGAACGCTCCGGCTCCCGTGATCACTCTGTCACCCGGGTCAAGCGTCATCCCTTTCTCGGGCAGGCTCTCTTTGGTCCCTTGTGAGCGGATAAGTTTAACGTCACCCCCGAAAGCAATGATGGCGGGCCCGGTCACGGCAAAGGAGATACATGCTCCGCATGACAAGAACAAAAACAATAAAAACGCTATTACTTTACCTCTGGCCGAGAACATCCGTTACTCTCCCTTAAAAAGCAGTTTCCATGGATGCTTCTTCACGTCCTCGCTGAACTCCTTAAAATTGACCGATATCCCCTCGAGGTTCTTGATAGTTCTTTCGATGCCGCCCCTGTTGTCCGTCACGACCCCGTTGACATTCCCTACCAACCCGTTGAGGTTAACAGCGAGGGTCTTGAATTCCTTAAGGGTGCCGTCAAGGGTTCCGGCTATCGCGTCCGCTTTCTTGAAAAGTTCTCTCATCTGTATCGGCTCCTCGCTCCCTATCACTTCGCCGGGTTTAAGGAATTCCGGCAGGGTGCCAGCGGTTATCCCTATGTAGGCGTCTCCGACAAAGCCCGCGGTGCCTATATAGGCTATCGAGTCCTTCCTGACCTTCGCGGTCTCATCCAATGACAGAACACACTCGACAAGCGTCTTATCATTATCGTAAACGTACTTCATAGAAATAAGACGGCCGGACTGCATGCCGGTAAGCTTGACCACCGCGTCCTTTTTGAGATCACCGGCGTATGTGAAATATGTCTTCAATTCGTAAGGCTCAGCCTGGACGGTTGTGGTCTTATACAGGAAATAGAACGAAAGCCCCACCCCAGCCAGTATCACAATCCCCGCCTTGAACTCGTTAGGTATCCTCATTTCCCGTCTCCTTTTTTTTTAATGGTGTCAGGCCTCCCCATTGGACAAAACAGAAAGAAATGTCCAATGGGGAGGCCTGACACCTCTACTCACTTGGTCAACTGTTCCAGATAATCGTCCTTCTCCTGGAAGAACCGTATCGGCCCATCAAAACTTCCCTGTATGAACTGCTGGACTATCCCGTTAGGGGACTTCCGTATCTCGTCGGGAGTGCCTATCTGAAGGACTTTACCTTCGTAAAGCATGGCTATCCTGTCAGCGATGTTCATAACGCTTTTCATGTCGTGGGTAACGACGACGCTGGCGATCTGCAGTTTTTTCGAAAGATCCAGGATCAGTTTGTCGATGACGGAAGACATTATTGGGTCAAGCCCGGCCGTCGGCTCGTCGTAGAAAACCACCTGCGGGTCCATCGCTATGGCCCTGGCTATACCCACCCTTTTTTTCATGCCTCCCGATATCTCGCTCGGATAAAGGTCCTCAAATCCCCTTAGGCCCACAAGCTCGAGCTTCATCTTGACCATTATATCTATAACACTTTTCCCCAGTTTCGTATGCTCCCTTAAAGGCAGGCTGACGTTCTCCCCGACCGTCATGGAATCGAAAAGTGCCGAGGACTGGAACGACATACCTATCTTCTTCCGGACCCCGTCAAGTTCTGCCCCGTCAAGTTTCGTTATATCCGTACCCAGAAGACTGACCCGTCCTGAAGTGGGTTTCAGGTTACCTATGATATGCCTGAGAAGAGTGCTTTTCCCGCACCCTGAGCCTCCCATGATAACAAAGGTCTCGCCTTTGTAGATCTTCATGGTTATCCCGTTAAGGACCACCCTGTCACCGAATTTCCTGACAAGGTCCTCAACGGCTACGATGACCTCCCGCGCTTCCTGTTTACTATTTTCCATTTTACTCCCTCAAATTTTACATCTGCGAGAAAAAGAAAATACCGGTGAACACACAGTCCAGAACTATGATCATTATGAAACTGATCACAACGCTGGTAGTAGTAGATTTTCCGACCCCTTCCGCTCCGCCGGCTGTACCGAGACCTATATGACACGATATCATCGATATCGCTATGGCGAAAGCGGAGCTTTTAACGAGCCCCGTATAAACGTCCTTCCACTTAAGGAACTCGAACGCGAACGTCATATACCTGTACATATCGATGTTAAGCGTGGTAACGGCGACAATGAGCCCGCCGATTATCCCCATAAAATCAGCTAGTAGCGTCAGGCAGGGCAGCATGATAAGTAATCCCAGGAACCTCGGTACAACGAGGAACCTCACCGGGTCCAGCGCAAGGGTCTCGAGCGCCTCTATCTGTTCGGACACTTTCATCGTCCCGAGCTCGGCCGCTATGGCGGAACCAACCCTCCCGGCGACTACAAGCGCCGAGAAGACCGGACCGAGCTCGCGGCACATGCTGATCGAGACCATAGGGGCGACATATATCACGGCCCCGAGCTGTTTGAGCTGGTAAGCGCTTTGCATAGCTATGACAATGCCCGTAAAAAGAGATATGAAGCCGACGATCACCACCGACTGTACGCCAGCGAACACCAGCTGGTGGAAAATGCTCACGCGCCCGGCGGTCTTACCCCTGAAAGGCCCTGAGATCATCCACCATATTGTATTGTAAAAAAGCGCGAGTATATCGTTGAATTCCTTCATGAATGAAAGGAATAATCTTCCTGTTAAAGATACGGGATTGGCCATAGAACCGCCCTTTGTGGTTAGTTGTATTAAAACGAGCCCAGCGCCTGGGACTCGCTGTCTGAAATATCAAAAAGCTTATCCAGCTTCGTTATCTCAAAAAGGCCCTTGACCTTGCCGGACAGGTTGGAGAGCTTCAGCTTCCCGCCGTAGGCGCGCATTTTTTTAAGTATCTCGACCATCGTGGCCAGGCCTGACGAGTCGACGTATTCAACACGTTCGAGATTTATAAGGACCTTAGGAACCTTTTCCTTAACCACTTTCTCGAACTTCTTCTTGAGCTCCGGGGAAGTATTTATGTCGATCACCCCATTGATCCGGCACGCCATGATGTCGTTCTTTGTTTCCATCGATACATCCATTTTCCACCCCGCATCCTATTTTATTTTTTTTCTCATAAAAACCTTTCTTCCGCCATCGGAATATCTCACTTCATCCATCATATGCTTTATCAGATAAACGCCCCGCCCGCACTCCCTGAGAAGATTATCCCCCGCGGTAGGGTCCGGAAGTTTCTCCAGATCGAATCCCTCTCCTTCATCCTCTATCATAAGCCTCACATCTTTTTCCGAGATCTCTATCTCCACTTTCACTTTCTTGTCGGGACGTTCCCTGTTCCCGTGGACCATCGCGTTCCGGAGCGCCTCCTCGAATGAGAGCTGTATCTCGAAAACCGTTCCTTCCGCCACGCCTTTTTCCAAAAGAGCGCTTATAAGCCCGGCGCTGACTTCCTTGAGGCTGCCGGCGGTATTGTTCAATAAAAAACTGGTCTTTGTCCCGATATTCATTCCTTAAAACTCCCCATTTTCCTGTACTTTTCGTATCTTTTCTTGATCAGGTCGCTTTCCTCAAGCGCCAGGAGTTCGTCCAGGTCGAACTTTATCTTTTCCTTGATTATGTCGGAGGCAAATTTTGGGTTCTTATGAGCACCTCCGAGCGGTTCCGGTATCACACCGTCGATTATTCCCAGGGTCAAAAGCTCTCCCGCCGTCAATTTCAGGGCTTCGGCCGCCGACGCTGCCTTTGTTCTGTCCTTCCAAAGTATGGCCGCGCAGCCTTCCGGCGATATGACGGAATAATAAGCGTTCTCGAGAACATATATTCTATCCCCGACACCGATACCGAGCGCGCCTCCGGACCCGCCCTCCCCAATGACAAATATTATTATGGGTACCCTGAACCTGGCCATCTCACGAAGATTATACGCTATCGCCTCGGCCTGGCCGCGTTCTTCGGCGCCAACGCCGGGATAAGCCCCGGGGGTGTCAATGAAGGTCACTATCGGCATCCTGAATTTATGGGCTAATTCCATGACCCGGAGGGCTTTTCTGTAACCTTCCGGATGTGCGCACCCGAAGTTCCTCCTCAGGTTCTCTTTCGTGTCCCTGCCTTTCTGGTGGCCGATAACCGCTATACTCCTCCCGTCAAGTTTTGCGAAACCAGTTATGAGAGCCTTGTCGTCCGAAAAGGTCCTGTCGCCGTGTATCTCCATGAAATCCGTCATCAGCATCCCGACATAATCGAGAGTGTAAGGCCTTTCAGGATGACGTGCGAGCTGAACCTTTTGCCACGCCGTCAGGTTACCGAAAACTTCCTTCCTGAGATGCTCTAGCCGCTGGGTAAGTTTATGTATCTCATCCGAAAGTTCTATCTCTTCCCTCAGCGTGAAATTCTTGAGCTCCTCGATCTTTTTTTCGAGCTCTATTATCGGTTTTTCGAAATCTAAGACTATTCCCATGGTTTTCCTATAACGTAGGACGTAGGACGTGGGACGTGGGACGAATCGTGCACTTAAACCACGCCCTACGTCTTACGTCCCGCGTCCTACGAACATATTGTTTACTGTTTATCATTCGGGTTAACGACCGGTTCTCCATCGACTATCTCCACTTCGGTGCCTTTTGGGATAAAATCATAGACCTCTATGACTTCGGCGTTCTTCATCCTCACGCAACCGGAAGTGACCTGTCCGCCTATGGAGCTTTCGTCGTTCGTACCGTGAATGCCGTACCCAGTAACGGATATGGGTATCCACCGCGCGCCCAACTCATACTGTTTATCCTCCGGGAGAACTGTCCCTACTCCGGGCTTTGTCCACGCCGGCTCGACCATTTTATCGACTACAGTAAAAACCCCTACAGGAGTCGAATTGTTCTTTCCCGTGGATACGGTGTACTCTTTAAAAGTCTGACCGTTCTTCTTCAGAACCATCTTGTTGGCGGCTTTATCCACGTGAATGGAGAACTTTGAGGTATCTATCCTGAGTATCTCGCCCATCCTTATCATATCCGACTGGAGATAGTTGAGTTTCATTATGTATTCAATGGGGGTATTGAATTTTTTCGATATTCGGGTAAGCGAATCGCCGTACTGGACCTCATATTCAACTAAATACCTGTCTTTCGTCCTGGTTGTATTCTCGGGAAGTTTATCCGCAACTTCGGCGGAAGCCGTCAAAGCCTTGACTTGAGGAGCTGCCAACGCGTCTTCCGCGGATTTATCCGACGCGCTCACCGGTGACTCAGGAGACTTTTTCATTTCCTGGGTCGTGGCCGCTTCGGTCTCAGCGGCCTTATCGGCCACGAGAGGCGATTCCTTTTCTACTTTATCCGCCGCCTGGGGTTTACCGGATTTTACGGGAATGATCTTCTCTTTGCTGAAATTTTCAGCCAGCTTTTCGCTATAAAATTTGCTTTTGCCGTAATCGCCGGCCTGCATGTACGCCGAGACGAGGCTCTTCAGGGCTTCCTCGTAATAACCTGAGTCTTTATAGTTCTCGACTATCCCCTCAAGGTCGCTTATGGCCTGGTCATATTTACCTTTTTTCAGCAGGTCATTGGCCCTTCCGTATATCACGCCGGCCTGGTCAACCCCGTCCCCGGCGACTCCGCGTCCACCCTCCCTGCTCTTGAAAACGAGAATGGATAGAACTATAAGCAAGCAAACTATTATTGCCGAAAATATCAATACTTTGCGATTCATATCCAACTCCTCTTTATCAGACCATTGACCTTGCCTCTCCTCCGAAGCCTTGGCGAAGGAGGGGATTATGGACCTTTAAAACGGGATCGTCGGTTGAGTCCCCCACGACAAACTATATGAGGCGAAACCGACCAATAAACCCACTATTATTCCGATGATCACTTCTATTGGGGTATGCCCTACCAACTCTTTTAGCCTGTCTTCCTGTATATGTTTCTTCCAGTACATATCTTCAAGCATTTTATTGAGGATACCCGCCTGCCTGCCGGTAGCTCTCCTGACACCCTGGGCATCGGATATGACCACTACCGCGAACATGCAGGCCATCCCGAATATGGCCGTCCCGACTCCTTCTTGTATACCTATGCTCGTCGCCAAAGCGGCTACGCCGGAAGCGTGAGAACTTGGCATTCCTCCGGTACCGACGAACCATTTAAAATTGAACCTTTTTTCGCTTATCACCCCGTAAATGACCTTTACCGACTGGGCTATGAACCATCCCATAAAAGTTGTCACAAACACCCTGTTGTGGAGCACAAGCCAGGCCGGAGAGTGTCCACTCGCGACGTTATCCATGTTGAAGGTCATGTTTTATCCTGTTCATATACCGTTAAAGAAAAGCGAAGGTCATTATAGTATACGGGGTTGCTGTTGGCAAATTATTTGTTCGTGATTCGTGGTCCGTTGCTCGTTTCGCTTAATCCCCATTCCCATACGAACCACGAATCACAAACCACGCTCAAACTATCCCTCATTGTGAAATATCTGCCCGAGTTCCGAAGTGTGTCCCTTCAAAACCCCCAGTTCGTTATCCGATAAGGTCTGGCCGTTCATTCCGGACATCATTCTCGGGTTCATCCCCTGCTTTTCCATGAGGATCGCTGCGTAACCCATCGAGACCCTGGGCACTAAAGACGTAAATTCCTCGAACGTAAGACCATACTTTGCCAAAAGAGAATCGATCTCGGCTTTATATTTGAAGGCTATCGATACGTCCATGTTCTGGGAGTCTACCGACTCTCCCTTATCAATGCAATATTGCTCATATTCCGGGAAAGCTTTAATGAAATTCTTCACCGTTCGCTCATCAATAAGGGTCTGGGCCCACGCCGACGCCGTGAACATGGCAAAACAAACAGCTATAATGATTTTTTTCATGACATCTCCTTTATCCAACGTTATTTGATCCTCAAAATCCTACACCTGCCATCTTAACAATTATAGAATAAACAAAGAGAGAAGTATACGATAATGAATTGTCGTGCCGGGATATCCCGTCGACAGGGTCCCTGTATTAGGCCGAGAGTAGAAGCCCGTGGATATTCTCGTGATAACGTTTTATGGCGGATATAGGCAATTTGACCATCTCGGGTACGGCCATATTTATAGCGAGATTGAGCCTGACCGACGAAGATGGATAGATCATATGGTCCAGGGTCTCACCGTCAAGGGTTATCCTTCCTCCCGATATGACCTTGTAAAGTTCCTCAAGACCCTTCTGTATCTCCCCTTTCACCTTCTCAAACCTGCGCGCACCGTCGTTCGCCTTTTTATCCATCTTGTCGGCCGATATAAGCGCTATTTCCGCCATAGCTATCCTGAAAGCGGCGTCGAAATTCACGAGAAATGCGTCGTCCCCGGAACCGTCTTTCAGGTCTTCCATAGCAATCGGATACTGGTCCTCGGATAATGCTATAGAGTTATCCCTCGCCCATTCAAGCCTCGACTTAGCCAGTATGGGCACTTCTATGCATCCCGGAGAGCGCTGAACGTTTATCCTTCCGGAAATAAACCCGGCCGTCTCTTCTTCCGTGAGCCCGAAATAACCCGCGTTCTTCCGGAGCTGAGCGTATAGCTCTTCCTTGCACATGGATTCTTTTCGTTCTTTCGTCACTTCCCCTTTTTCGCCCAGATCGGAAACTGCAAAAGAGAAATTTACATTGGACATATCCCTGCATAAAAGGACGAGCATGGCAAGGGTAGTCATGTTAGTTTCGATATCTTTATCCGGGACCAGGGAGAGATCGACGAATATCTCTGCGGGGATCGTCCCGGCCTTGTAGCCACCGTCATCGTAGAGAGACAAGGCACCCCTTAGCGCCCGGTTAAAAAGAGCGTTGCCTCTATAATGAGTCGCCCTTATGAGCTCTTCAATATCCTTTTCTCCCCGTGGCTGTGCTTTGTCTGGTTTACCCTCCCCGCCATCAACCTCTATTTCAGGCAGAATGAACTTAGCCGGAGCCCGCTTGGGCTCCTCTCTCACCTGGTGAGCCGGCCCGTAAGAAGCGGGGACACTTTTCCTCATTCTGAGGAATACCCTGATCATCATGAAAATATCGCGCGGCCGGTATATCTTTATGTCGTTCAAAAGATAATCCGCCGCCGAGAAACATTTCTTTATCCTGCCCATATCCTCATACATTTTGAATCCACGCTCGTCGAGGAGCGCCATGACAGCCAGGAACCTTTCCGTAAGATTATCACCTCGCGAGGAGGCGAGCATCTTTTCGATCTCCGCGGCAAGCTTCCTCAGCTCTCCCTCTCTGTGCTTCACCGGGCTGATATTCTTAAGGATATTTTCCACTCCCATATTGAACCGCCTGGCAAGGAACGCCGTGAACGGGGACGGATAAATATGCATCATTAAACCCATAAGGGGCCTTTTCAGCTCTTTTCTCAGGTTTCCCAGAGAATTATCCATGAAAGTTATCTGATGATCGTCAACCATTATGTTGCCCGCGTGCGGGTCAAGGTGAAATTGCCCGTCGGAGAATATCTGGGTGAGGATCTCTTCCTTGAGAGCGCCCTTTATCCCGCTGTATCCGTATCCTTTCTTCCTGAGCTCATCTTTCTCGGTGAATTTAACGCCTTTGGCGTATTCTTCGACAAGGACATAATTGCCGTAAACTTTATATCCCTTCGGTACCCTGAATGTGTATCCCGCGCTTGACGCCCTTTTCGATAGGATCTCACCCAGCGCCTCCTGGTCTTTCATCTCTTTCTCGAGGTCCAGTTCGTCCCTCAAGGTCTTTTCCAGCTCATCTATGATATTGGCCGGAACTTTTATGCCGGCCTCCGGAAGTTCATCCTTAATGTAATTAAAAATACCCCTGAAGTACGCGAGATCCTTTTCAAGCCGTACAGCCACTTCCGGACGTTTGATCTTGACCACGACGATATTACCGTCAAGGTCTTCCGCTTTATAGGCTACCTTAAGCGACGCGCTGCCAATGGGCTCCCCTATGAGCTTTTTGAAATGAGAATCGAACCCTCCCGGCAGGACCTCATCAAGTATCCTGACGGCTGTGCTTTTGTCTATGGGTTTAACGTCGTCTTTAAGAGTCTCAAGACTTTTCCTTATATGTTCGTCCAACTCGACGCCCTTACTTTCGGCCAGGACCTGCCCGAGCTTTACGCCGAGAAAACCGTTGGCCTGAAAGAAAGCCTTTACCATGCGCGCCTGTATATCCTCCTTCGAAAGCTTTTCTTTTTTGGACCTCATGTCTATCCATTCAAGCATCATTGACACGAGGACCTCTTTCGTCCTTTCATGGTCCCCCGCGGTAAGTATCCCCTGAAAGATCTCGAAACAAAGCTCGAATTTATCGTCCGGGGCTATGGCACGGAGCATATCTTTCGAAAGATCGATGGTCATCTCCTCTTCCATGAAACTATCGATAAAAATATCGAAAAAACTCCGGAGAAGATACTCCTTCATCCCCGGATATTCCGGGCTGTCCTCGAATGAGAATATCTGTTCCCTGAATTTCGCCATGTCTATGAGATACCTGTATTCGAACTCCACAAGCTCGGGCGGCTCTTTGGGCTCCCACCCGATGAGCCACTCGAATATAAGCCTCCTGGTATCGGCGGGGACTATAGAAGCGAGCTCTCCTACCATGTCCTTGGCAAATACCCTTTTTATGACCTCCTGTTTAAAATAATTGTCCTTATTCTCCAATAGATGCGGCGCCACAAGGTCCAGCCCTTTCTTATCCTCGAGAGACATCCGCATGAAGGCCTTCAATACGGCGTCCCTGGTGAGGCCGTATTCGGGGAAATAATGAAGTATTTTGTTCAGCTCTCCTCCGAATGACTTGAACTCGATCCCGCCTTCGGCTTTCTCCATCGAAAGAGCAGCTAGCGCCCATTTATCCCTGACGACCGGGGAATAGAAAACGGTCCTGTTGGCCTTATCTTCCGGCTTTATCCCGAAATCCCTTTGCAGTTTCGACCCTATAACGAGGTCATCCCTGAACTGATCTTTCAAAGAACCGATCTCGAGAAGTATACCCATCTCTTTGGAAGTTATTCCTGCCGTATTGGCGATGAGGATCTCCAGAAAAGAGTCAGTCTCGCTATTACGCCTTGAAGGCATGTACAGTATGAGCATCCTCAGTTTTTCACTGAAATCCATGGACTTGGATCTCAGCGAATCTATGAGATAGTCCCTGTCTATAAGTGGGATCAGTAGGTCAAGCTGAGATCCCGGGCCTCCCGGCGTCATGTACAATGTGCCGCCGGTATCCTGTTTACGCCGCTCTTTCGCCGCTCTTCTTACCGACATAGAGGCGCCGCCTTTCCCCATGCTGATGAAATGGTACGCTACTATTCCCAGGTTCACCGCTTCCACTCTCGGATCGTGGGTCAGGTAAGGAGTTATCGCCATCAACTTCTCCCTGACCTCGCGTCGGCCCGGTTCGGGAAGCCCGGCCATAAAACCCTGCAGATACTTGAGGTCAAAAGACATGTCGAGATCGAAAGTTTTCTGTAAAGCCAGACATTTGTAAACTAAAACCGAGTATAGAAGATAGTTCCTGAATACTGTCGGTTCGGGATATTGACCCATGATCCGCTCGACCCACTCCCCCAGGTCAAGCGAAGAGTCCCTTATATCGATGAACCGCTTAAGGATATCTGGATCATCTTCGTCCGGGATATTACCCGTTATTTTTCTTTGGTTATCTCTCAGGATCCCGGCGTGGCCATGCCTTGAATATCTGTAAACGGCTTCGTTCGTCTCCCGTGATTGAGGATCGAACCATGCCTGAAGAAGGTCGCTTAGAAAGGATTTTCCGGCTATGTCATCTATAGATTCTCCCCAAAATAAATTCAAATACCGTCTGTCTCTCTTCTTCGACCCGGACAGATGGTATTTTGCCTCGCCTTCGCCTTCGACCCTCCGAAGATAATGATCCCCGATGACCTGAAGATACTCGCGCCATGTCGAGATCGTTTTGACCGAGTTCATTAGCCTTAAATGTATCTGTTCGACGGTTTGCATTTTATCAATATCCCTGATCATGTCCTCCGAAAGGTCGATATCGTGGCTGTCCTGTATATCGAAGCGCTCGGTTAAGAGCACCGAAGACGCTTTAAGAAAATCCAGAAATGCCTTTATCTCCTCCGGGGAGAAATCGCCTTCAGGCACGTCGAAATTATACCGCGCGAGGTCAACCGGGGTAAGGTGGGAACTCGAGATCCTCTTCGGGATATTACTGTAAAAATTGACCAGTTTCATATCGCTGTCATCGTAGCCCGAAAACGTGTTAATTCCTATGGGCCCGGCATAATATGTAACAAGAACCAAGATCTTAAGGGCGTCGGAGAGAACGTCCAGTCCTTTAAACCCCGATTCACGCCCAATTTTGTTCATCTCCGCCGAGAGAAATACGCTCCTCTCCGCGGCGCTCATCTGGTTTATCGCGTTGACGACCCGCGCATGCAATTCCATGCGATCCCGTTTATACCCGGACTCAGGATCATCCATACCCTTTGGCCGCAACATAAGGGAAGCTTTTAACCAGAGCTTCGCTTTTTCGGGGGCGCTGAGGTGCCTCTCGAACAATGAGGCAAAAAATATGAACCCCATCTTGTCATATGTTTCGTCCCTTTCGCCTATCCTGAAAAATACCGACAACACTTCCAGCATTTCATCGATATCGTCATAAATCACCGGGAAGGGCAGGCCATGCTCATTAACATAACCATCGACATCCGCGTCGTAAAAACTTAGCTGCTGTTTTATCTGACTGTATAACAGTTCATTGTCAGGATTGCACAACAGCTTTAGGAAGCGAAGCCACAGCCCGTGATCCTTTTTCGAAAGTTCGAAGATCCTCCCCAGGATGTATTTACCCTGCTCTTCTCCGCTTCTGGCCCTGTGTCTAAGGGTATCCGGCAGTATCCTGTACAGGCTCATTATAAGTCCGAGGTCTTTCTCGAGCGTCCCTTGCAGCTCCGAGATATCCAGATAAAGACTTATAATCTTTTCAGCGCTCCGTGATAACCACTTATTGATCTCCTCCACCCTCTCGAACGAGGTGTAATACTCCCTTTTGGAGGTAGAGGATATCCGAGTGTAAATACGCTGATCGTTAATGTTGTTATACAATTGTCTTACCGCATAAAGCGCCGACGCGAGGTCCACAGTTGAGCCCTTCTTCCACTCCAACTGATAAAACTTTTCTAAAGCGTATTCTTTGA
The DNA here is from genome assembly GCA_015231405.1 of Candidatus Omnitrophota bacterium. Taxonomy (GTDB): domain Bacteria; phylum Omnitrophota; class Gorgyraeia; order Tantalellales; family Tantalellaceae; genus JADGBR01. Next base: position 40,626 of record JADGBR010000006.1, read on the forward strand.
CCCGGAACATAATAGGGGTTTTCTCGATATCGTCCGTATGCCCGCGAACACCCGCGAAGAGTTTAAGAGCGAAAACATCCTCAAAAACCCCGGGTATGACGATATTCTCAGGATCCGGATACCAGAATGAGATAAAATCGATCAGTTCTTTTTTAGTGGCGTTGTTGAGATAGCCGTAAATGTCAAACGGCTCGCATCCGGACTCCCTATATACGCGATCTCTATTAATCCCTCTCGACCTGACCACTCCCTCCATTACCGTTCTTGAGGGGTTCTCACATTCGTCAAAAATAAAATCCACGACGGTTTGCTCGAATATCCTGTACCGCATATCACCGGCATGCGCGTTGAGCTTCCTCGCTTTTTTCAAGAACGCGATCAGTCCATTCTCCACAAAAAGAGATTTAGGGTATCCTTCCTCATGATAGAGAAATACCTGCGCGTAGAAGTAATGCATGAAAGCAAGCAGGCTTTCGTAATCTTTAGCCTCATCGGCATAGCGGTGATATCCCTCAAAAAAATGAACCTTTTCAGCCGAGTATTCGCTACCGAGTTTTTCTATGTCGTGCATCCTTGACAGAAACTTCGATAGTTCCGTAACGGGAGGCACTTCTTTGTCGATCTCTTTTGGCATTGGCTTAACAGCGTCAATTGATTTCCAGGCGTTGTTCGCCCTGGTGTTACTCAATGATCCAGCCCTTTTACCAAGATCGGGATGATAGGACCACGGATTCAACATCCCCATTTCCACTTTACCTGATCCCTTAGCAAGAAAATGGTCATACAATATGTCGATGTATTTGACGGAATACCCGGCTTTGTCCATCGTAAACAAAGCCTCGTTATCGGCCTCATATTCATTCGCATAACGTTCAAACCGCAACCTGAGATATTCCGGAATGCTGACGAATCTTTCGGGTTTACCTCCACGGATGATCTTTTCACGGGATTGCTTTTTATGCTCGATTTCGTGAGCTAATAAAAAAGCGATAATGTGTTTTCTCGCCTCACTGGGAAAAGACTGTATAGTTCTTAGGCAGCCGACGTTTACCACAACATAGGGCGAATAAGCCAGATCATAAATATTATACGACTCATCCTTAATAAGTTTGATCTTATAAACTTTCTCCGGCAAACCCGCTGCCACGAGCAGCTCCCGGTAGACCTCATCCAGCATCCTGCAAGTCGCCGTGTATTCGTATTTCGGGTCCACATAACTCTCGGACGGGATATCCTTAAGCGAATTCTCTATTTGCCATTCCGGCGCGAAAAATTTGGACTCCTCGCCGGCCAGAACTTTGTCCTCACCATTCACGCGCCGGATATCCACGCATGAAGGGTTGTTCCTTATATCCTCCATTGTCCGGGCTTTCGACAGGATCTTAAATTTAAGGCCTTCCCCTTTCCCTCTTTTAAGAACGACCTCGATATTTAAAATATCACCGGAAAAAAACGGGTCGCGGCTTACGTTCAGCAGTCTCTTTCCGGCGTCGTGGAACATCCTGTCCAAACGAGCGTTTATGTTTTGACAAGGGACTAAATTACCCTTAAGACATGACGCAAGAATGAAAGCCGTCTCGACGCTGACCTGGTCTTCGATACCTTTTCCAGCTGCCTCTATTATCGGCTTAAAGATAGACTGGACCTGGAGGTTATCTTCAAAATTTCGGGTACGATGAGTCCCTGATTCCGAAATGTCAATTGGACCCAGACAAACAAAGGGTACCATACTGAGGGTGATAACTCTTTTAATAAGTATGTTCATTAAATTAATAAGTTTTTTGTTTTAGATTTTTATTGGTCTAACATATTATAGTCTACAAGTTCACTTTAATCAAAGCATATTACTTGCTTTTTTTTGCTTAACATAAGGTTGGTTATTTATTGAATGGAGAATTGATGGAGCTCGGCGAGACGGAAATCGGCCTGGGTCAAATTTCCTATAGATCGTTATCTGTAGCCGTATATTAGCGATAGGGCTTCGGAGCGGGTTTTGTGGTTGTTCAGGAAAATGCCCCTTACGGCACTGGTGGTGGTTGTTACACCGGGTTTTTTTACGCCCCTCATGCTCATGCATAGGTGCTCGGCTTCTATGATAACGAACACGCCTTTGGGTTTAAGTTTCTTCATTATAGTGTTGGCTATGTCGGTCGTGAGCCTTTCCTGGACCTGCAGCCTTTTGGAGAACATATCGACTACACGGGCTATTTTTGAAAGGCCGGTTATCCTGTCGGCAGCGGGGATATACGCCACATGCGCTTTTCCTATAAAGGGAACCATGTGGTGCTCACAAACCGAGTATAACGGTATATCCTTTAAGAGAACGATCTCGTCATGCTCTTCGTCGAATATTATCTTGAGCTCGTTCCCAGGGTCTCGTTTTATACCGTCGAATATCTCTTCGTACATCCTTGCTACCCTTTTAGGCGTTTCTTTTATCCCCGGTCTGTCCGGGTTCTCGCCTATAGCTATGAGTATTTCGCGGATGGCTTTTTCGATGCGTTTCTTGTCCATGTATTGTCTCCTTGTTAATTGACGTGTCAGTTTTATCCGTAATGCCTGATATCGTAAGACGTGGGACGTTGGACGTATGACGTACGTTTTAATGAGAACTTTAATTTCATGCGCATCTTTCTACGTCCAACGTCCCACAACCTACGTCCCACGGAACTTATCTATCACTTTCACCCTCACTTCCCAATACAAAACCCGGCAAATATCCGATCCAGAACTTCCTCCCCGACAGTCTCCCCAGTGATCAAGCCAAGATCATTCACCGCTTCGTTGATATCGCTCGCAAGAAGTTCGGCGTTGAACTCTACTGAAACCGACCTGACGGCGTTTTCGATATTTTCGAGAGCGCTTTCAAGCGCTCTCTTGTGGCGAATATTGGAAAGCATAGCGCCGCAAGTTACAGATGTCTCGCCCATCTTAAGGACCTTGTCCGATACAGCTGCCCTTATTTTTTCGATATTAACGCCTTTAACTATCGAAGTCTCTATCACAGGATCCCCGCCTAAGGTCCCGGCGATTTCGTCCGCTGATACCTTTTTTTCAAGGTCTACTTTATTCAGTATAACTATCCTTTCCTTATCCCCGATCAACTGGTATATCTCCTTGTCAGCCGGGGATAATGACATCGACGCGTCCAGCATGAATATCACGAGATCAGCCCTCGCGATGACCAGAAGGGCTCTTCTGATGCTTTCCGTCTCTATGCGGCAATCCGTTTCCCTGATGCCGGCTGTATCGGTGAGTTTAACCTTGATCCCGTTTATATCAACCGACTCCTCGACGACATCCCTAGTGGTACCCGAAACCGGGGTCACTATAACCCTGTCCTTTTTGAGCAGCGCGTTCATGAGACTTGATTTCCCGACATTAGGCCTCCCTGCGATAACAACGGTCAAACCTCTCGTCAGTATCTCTCCCTGCCTGAAAGTTCCCAGAAGCGAGGCGGCATTAGCCTTAAGCGATCTAAGGCGCCCCGCGATATTTCCCGCGCCCTCAAATTCAACATCCTCGCCCGTAAAATCTATTCCCAGCTCAACCAGCGACAAAATATCGAGGGCTTCATCCCTTAACCGTTTTATCTCACCGGAAAATACGCCTCGAAGGTCCCTCATCGCCAGCCGCTGCGCCTCATCGGATTCCGCTCTGATCACATCAAGCACCGCTTCCGCCTGAACGAGATCCATGCGGCCGCTGAGAAAAGCCCTTTTGGTGAACTCGCCGTGACCGGCTAGCCGCGCGCCTTGGGCCAGACAAAGCTCGAGAACCCTTTTAACGGTTACCGGACCGCCGTGGCAATTGATCTCGGCGATATCTTCCGTGGTATACGTCGCCGGAGCTCTCATCACCGCGAGCAAAACCTCGTCCACGGTCTCTCTTTCTCCCGGCCTTACTATATGACCGAAATGAACGGTATGGCTGGGTACAGCCTTTATATCAAGTCCTCTTTTGGGCCTGAAGATCCGCGCGGCTATCTCTATCGCCTCCGGTCCGCTCATCCTGACGATACCTATCCCGCCCTCGCCGGGGGGCGTCGATATCGCCGCTATTGTATCATTTTTCACTTTTCCCATTCTCACGTCCTACGTCCCACTTCCTACGTCCCACGATCGCATCCCAGCCGTCACCCCCGTGCGCCCCAAAACACGATCACGCACCTCACCAACAAGATAGAACGACCCCGTAACAACAACAAGATCCCGTTTGGAAGTTTTCGCGAACACGACACCGAGCGCCTCGTCGACATTCGCGGTGACGGTTATGTTATTACCGCGAAAAAAACCTCTCACGACAAGAGGATCCGCCGCGCGCGCCACGTTTGACCTTGTTATTACGAACTCATCAGCTGTCCCGGATAATTCCTCTACAACACCTTTAATATCCTTATCCGCGGAGATCCCCAGAATGAAGAACAGCCTGTCATATTTAAAGGCCCTCCTTATCGCCGATACCAGTCTTCGCGCGCTCGCTTTATTCTGCGCCCCGTCGAGGACCATCATTGGATCACGTGATATTATCTCGAGCCTCCCGGGGATAAAGGCTTCTCTTACCCCTTTTCTTACGGCTTCCTTATCCGCTTTGAAACCTTTCCTCAAGGCTATTTTCTCGAACATCCCTATAGCCGTCGCCGCGTTCTCCGCCTGAAAATCACCGGACATGGCCGAATAACAGTTCTCGTAAACCCCGGAAGTCCCTTCTATGTCGAAGTAAGTCCCGTCGATACCGGTCCTGACCCTGCCGAACTTTATATCCCTTCCGACGGCCGAGAGAGGCGCGTTCTTTTCGGCGCACCTGGCCTCGAGAACGCCCATTACTCCGGGCTCCTGAGGCGCCGTCACACAATCCATCCCTTCTTTTATCACTCCGGCTTTTTCGCCGGCTATCTCCTCCAAAGTATTACCGAGAATATGCGTATGGTCATAGCTTATCGGGCTGAAACCCGCTACATGCGGTTCTATGACATTCGTAGCGTCCAGCCGTCCTCCGAGCCCGCATTCGAAAACCGCGTATTCGACCTTCATCGCCCTGAAATGCATCATGGAAATTATCGTGAACATCTCGAAAAAAGAAAAAGTGCGGCTTTCCATGAGATCGCCGATAATATCGCCGGCGGCATTGATCGTTTCAACCACGGAGCTTTCGGATATCATTACGTTATCGACGCATATCCTTTCCCTCATATCAGAAAGATGGGGTGAGGTGAATATGCCGGTCCTCGACCCTGAACTTTTCAATATCGAGGCGAGAAAGACGGATGTCGAACCTTTTCCTTTTGTCCCGGCGACATGGGCCGTCTCGTAGCTCCTTTCGGGGTTGCCCAGCCTGGCCAGGGCGAGACGGATATTCGAAAGATTATCCCTCCGTTTAAGCTTGACCAGACCTCTTGACTCGAAATTGTAGAGAGAGTTAAGATACTTGACCGCGTCCGGATATGTGGTGATATTCATATGGCAAATTAATGCTTAAAATGCCTGATACCGGTAAAAACCATGGAGATACCGCACCTGTCGCAGGCCGCGATAACATCGGCGTCCTTTACGGAACCACCGGGCTGAATAACCGCCCTGACCCCGGCCTTATGAGCTTCGTCTATGGAATCAGGCATAGGGAAAAAAGCGTCGCTCGCGAGCACAGATCCTTTTGACCGTTCCCCGGCTTTCCTGATCGCCGTTATTACGGAATCGACCCGTGACATCTGTCCGGCTCCTATGCCGACCGTCGCCGTACCTCTTGAAAGAACGATCGCGTTGCTTTTAACATGCCTGACAATATTCCAGGCGAAAATGAGAGCCTCCATGTCTTCTTTTGAAGGCACCGCCTTTGTGACAATTTTCATGTTCTCCGCGGAAATCGAGCCCTCATCCATATCCTGCACGAGGAATCCTCCGGGCACCTTTTTAATATCTTTTTCCCCGGCTGTCCCGAGTTCGCCCGCCGGAAGTCCCAGAACACGCAAATTCTTCTTTTTCCCGAAAACCTCTAAAGCTTTCCCGATATATCCGGGGGATATTATGCATTCCACGAAATCGGCCTCGCCAAGAATAAGCTCGGCTAACTTCTCGTCGATCTCGCGGTTAAAAGCCATTATCCCTCCGAAAGCGCTCATCCTGTCGCAATCGAGAGCCTTGAGATATGCGTCCTCCATTTTATCCGCCATGGCCGCGCCCGAGGGGTTGTTATGTTTTACGACCACCGCTCCCGGCTTATCAAGATCGTTAACGATCCTTAGGGCGGAGCCTAGGTCCAGGATATTATTAAAAGAAAGCTGTTTCCCCTGATACTGTTTCGCCGCCGCGAAACCTTCCGATCGGGAATCTATATCCTTATAAAGGGCCCCTTTCTGGTGTGGGTTTTCACCGTATCTCAGGTCATACAATTTTTCCAGTCTGATATTGATAGCAGGAAGCAGTTCATCCGCGCCCTCCCCACCCGGCAAGGACGGAAACGTCCGAGAGAAATAACGGTTTATGGCCCCGTCATATTCCGATGTCCTCCGGAAAGCCTCCGACGCCAGCTTTTTAAGCGTTCCCTCGGATATTTCTCCGCCCGCGGCGTTCAGTTGGCGTATAACTTCAGGATACTGCCCGGGGGAAGAAACTACCGCTACCGACTTAAAATTTTTTGAGGCGCTGCGGAGCATGCTCGGTCCGCCTATATCAATGTTCTCGAGCGCTTCCTCGAAAGTCACTCCCGGACGCGAAACTGTCATCTCGAAAGGATAAAGATTTACGACCACCATATCGATGTAAGGGATGCCCATCGCCTCCATCACTTTCCGGTGCTCGGAGTTATCCCTCTGAGACAGGAGACCGGCGTGGATAACAGGATTCAGGGTCTTTACGCGGCCATCCAGCATTTCCGGATAACCCGTATGGTCAGCTATGTCTACCACCGGTATGTTAAGGGATTTTAGAAGCTTTGCGGTGCCGCCTGTCGATATTATCTGGACTCCCAGAGCGTGGAGCAGAAAAGCCAGCGGCTCGAGCCCGGTTTTATCGTAAACGCTTATAAGCGCCCTTTTTACTTTCACTTCTACCTCGCCTTAAGTACTTTTATCTTCAGCCTGAGCATCCCGATCTCCTCGCCCAGCTTGGTTAATTCCTGTCCGAGAGTAGCTTCCCTCTCGAGAAGGATGGAATGTTTCTTGTTCCAGACCTGTATTTCCTCTTTCGTGAAATCAAGCCTGTTCTTTTTTTGCATTAGGTTATCGACTTCGCTGATATCCCTTTTCACGTCATTCATCTCGTTCGTCTTTATCTTGAACCTCGCGGAGATATCTATCAATTTATTCCGGAGCTCCTGCTGGTCCGGAACGAGCTGCTGCTTTTTTGCCTCTAACGCCTGAAGATATTCGACCCTAAGGTCCTCCCTCTTTTTCTTGAGAGACTCGATCTGTATGTAGATAGCGTTAGCGGCCTTACGGTACAGGGCCCCTATATCGGATATCTCGTTCTGTATAAGGTCCCTTTTCTCGAGCAGTTTCGCGAACAGGGGGTCATAATCTACTATTTTCTTCTCAGCCTCTTCCCGCCTTTCCACACAGCCGCATAGCGCCACCGTCGAACAAAAATAGATAAGAAACAGTAAATGCTTTATGCGACAGATCGACATATAACTTGTCCTTACGTTTGACCATGGACCATGGACCATGGACCATAGACCATGGACTATAGACTATGGACTATGGGCCTTCACTTTCTGGCGGCCTCTTTCTTTCGGTCTTTGCGTTCGGCTGTCCCGGAAGCTAGAGCTATGATGCCGGCGAATATAAGAAAACCCGGCAGTATTCCCCTTACGATGAACAAAACTTCGTATCCCCACAGGAAAAAAAGTATGACTCCTAAGATCGTCAATACCCCTCCGCCCGCCAAACTGTAATACTGGCCCATCTCATCCCTCCGTCTTTCTCGCGCCGGGTCAACGTAACTCCTGACGTTTTTACATTATACAATTAAAACGCGTATTGCCAAGACAAAAAACGTTTTCCCCACGGGAGTTATGTCATCCCCGCGAAAGCGGGGACCACATAAAAATAATATTTCCATTAGATCCCCGCTTTCGCGGGGATGACAACTTCTATTTCTATTTTCCCTTCCCCTCTTTGTCCCGTTTGCCCCAATTATCCGTCTAGCTATCATACTTCACGCATGCTATAATATCGCCATGACAAAATGCGGATACATAGCTATAGCCGGGCAGCCCAATGTCGGGAAATCCACACTGATCAACGGCCTCATGAAGAAAAAAGTCGCTATTATCAGCGAAAAGCCGGAGACCACCAGGGACGCGATATGCGGGATACTCACCGAAGGCGACAGCCAGATGATATTCATCGATACGCCCGGGATACACAAACCTAAGAATCTCCTCGGAAAGATCATGACCACCCAGGCGAGATCGTCCGTCCTCGAAGCCGATATCATCCTCTTCCTCATCGAAAAAAGAGCGGCTTTCACCCGGGAGGATATGAACATCATCTCTCTATTACCCGAGAAAAAGGACAAGAAAACGGTCATTCTGATAATAAACAAAACGGACAGGATAAAAGATAAACCGTCCCTTCTCCCTCTCATGGAAAAAGCGGCCCGGCTGTACCCCTTTGACGAGATAGTGCCGATGAGCGCCCTTGACCAGAAGCACATTGACGCGCTGCATTCGCTCATAACCAAATACTTACCTGAAAAAGATCATATTTTCGCCTCTGACAAGATCACGGACAGGGACGAGGATTTCATGACAAAAGAAATAATACGGGAAAAAATACTCATTGAATCCTACGATGAAGTACCGCATTCGGTAGCTGTGACGATTGACCAGAAGAACGACGAGGGTACTATCATCCGCATCCACGCCACGATAATAGTTGAAAGGGAATCCCAAAAAACCATAATCATCGGGAAGAACGGCTCGATGATAAAGAAGATCGGCACTTCCGCGCGCCGCGAACTGGAAAAACTTCTTAATAAGCGGGTCTATCTGGATCTCTGGGTCAAACCGGTGAAAGACTGGAAGAAAGATACGGAAGCGCTCAGGGACGTCGGGTATATAAGCGGCTGAGCATTATGGACCATGGACCATAGACTATAGACCATGGACCTTACGAGGGGGATTCCACATTACATGTTAGACATTAAACAGTCCATGTTCCCTGAGCGTTTCAGTTAGTTGCCCACAGCCGGTGAACTGTACCGAGTTAATGCCGAATTGCCGGGACGCATCGATAAGATCCAGTCTATCGTCGGTATAGAGTATCTTTTCCGGAAGGCATCCGGCAAGCTTTATGGCCGCAGAATATATCTCTTTTGAAGGTTTCAGCTTACCTATCCTATACGACAGGACATAATGGTCGAAACATTCATCAAGTACGGGATAATTCTTCCTGATGAACTCAAAATGCTGTTCGTTCGTATCTGAGACCAATATCAGCCGGATATCCGGATACGTTCGCGAGATCTTTCTTATGAGAGCGTCCATCCCGGGATTTGGCGTGAATATACCGTTCCATAGATCGTAAAATCCGCTATATGATATCGAGATCTTGAAATGCCCCACGACTTTCGAGTAGAACGTTTCCGAGCTTATCCTCCCCTCCATATAATCCCTGCCGGCTTCGGAATTTGTCATAAATTCGTGGAATAATTCAGGGGTGAACACACCTTGACCCGAAAGACCCCTGACGATGGACGAGAGATCGAAGTCCACGATGACTTTCCCAAGATCGAAAAATAAGGATTTTAGTTGTTTGCATTCACTCATAGTTCACACTCAGACTGTTTATGCGTCAAGAATATCAGCTTAATCCGTCATTGCGAGGAAAGAGCGACGAAGGAGCGAACGACGAAGCAATCCCTGTAATTTATTATTTTTACAGAGATTGCTTCGGGCACTTCGCGCCCTCGCAATGACGGACAAAACGGTCCCCCATGCTCCCTGCCCCATGCCCTTTGCCCTACAGGTCTATTTCTTCATCTTCGACATCCGCCCCGCCGTGCCCGTACCCTGTCTCCCAAAGCTCATAATCGTCGGCGGGAAGCTCCTCAAGAAAACGGCTCTTTCTCGAGATGACCATGCCCTTCTGGTAATCATACCTGGTGCGCGGGTGGATGAGATAGAGGTATTTTCTGGCTCTCGTGGCGGCAACGTAAAAGAGCCTCCGTTCTTCCTCCAGGTCATTATCCTCGATCAAGGCCTTGGCGTGGGGGAACTGCCCTTCAGAAAGTCCAATGATGAAAACGGCGTCCCATTCCAGGCCCTTAGCCTGGTGTATGGTAGAAAGGACCAGGTACTCTTCCTCACCCGAAGCGGCTTCCGAAGTTTCGCCTTTAAACCCTTCACGGAGCGTTATGTCGTTCAGAAAATCGTTGACCGTACCGTACTCATGCGAAAAATTCGCGAGCTCCCTGAGATCGTCTATCCGGTCCTTAGCGTTATCGAAAGTAGCCATGACATAGGTCTCGTACCCGTTAACTAGTATGCTGTTTATCATGGCGGCCGTGTCATCGCCCTTCGCGGCCTCAAGGACCGAGCTCATTATTTTCACGAACCTGCCGAACCCGGAACGGGCCTTCTCCGGCACAACTCGCGAGATATCCGAAGCCATGAAACTTTTTAAAGAGGCACCTGACTTTAGAAAACGCTCAAATATCTTCACCGCGTAAGCCGGGCCTATCCCGGGGCAAAGGGTAAGCGCCCGCGTCCACGATATCTCGTCAGAGCTGTTAGTAAGTATCCGGAGGTACGATATGACGTCCTTGATATGGGCCTGCTCAAAGAACCTGACGCCTCCCCTGATGACATAAGGGATATTCCTTTTTACAAGCTCCATCTCAAGTTCCGCGGACTGGTAATGCGCCCGGAAAAGGACGGATATCCCTTTCATGTCTACCCCCTGTTCCCGGAGCTCCAGCACCCGCTGGACGACAAACGAAGACTGCGAATAACTGTCGTTCGTCTCGACGAGCGCCGGTTTCTCGAACGGAGGGCTTACGGCCCGGAGTTCCTTCTCGAATTGGTCGAGGTTGTTGACGAGCGAATCGTTAGCGAGATCGAGTATCTCGGGGGTGGAGCGATAGTTCGTCTCCAGCCTGAATATTTTCGCGTCTTTATGCCTGTCGGGGAAAGAGAGGATATTCTTGACCGACGCTCCTCTGAACGAGTAAATAGACTGCGCGTCATCGCCCACGACAAGAAGGTTCCCGTTCTTTGACGCGAGCATATCGGAGATATCAGATTGCAGAATATTTGTATCCTGGTACTCATCGACCATTATATACCTGAACCGCGAGCTCAAACGGCCCCTCACATCGGGCACATTTTCCAAAAGCCATTTCCATCTCTCCAAAAGATCATCGTAATCCATGCAGTTAGAAAGTCTTTTTTTCTTCTCATACATTTCCCTGACGCGTTTTATCTCGGGAAGGAACTGCGAGAAATATGGATATTTCTCGTCAACGACCTTTTCAAGAGTTTTTTCCGTATTGACCGAATAGCTTATTATGGACTGGACAACTGACGGTTTAGGGAATTTATCCGCTTTCCCGGACGAACTCCTTTTCCCTACGCAGGTCTTTATAAGATCCCTCGAGTCGTGTTCGTCAAGTATGGCGAAATCCTTCGTATAACCGGCTTCCTCCGCGTACATCCTGAGTATCCTGTTCCCGACATGATGAAAAGTACCGTTCCAAAGCCCTTTTGGCTTATTTTTCAGGAGGATCTCTGTCCGGTCGCGCATTTCTCTAGCTGCTTTATTCGTAAAAGTCATGAGAAGGATGCTCTCCGGCGGAACGCCTTTTTCAATAAGATAGGCGAGGCGGTATATAAGCGTCCTCGTCTTACCGCTCCCGGCCCCGGCAAGGACCAGAGAGTAACCCTCCCCCTCCGTCACGACCTCGTACTGCTCCGTGTTCAGGGCCGCCTTGTAATCTATAGCGGTCTTAAGAGGAAGGTTCGGGTCATCATGTAGAGTGTATTTTTTCATTCGGGAGGTATTATATAGGGTCAAACGACATGGGTCAAGCGTCATGGGAGATTCCCTCTTTTGGGGGGATTGAGGAGTTGATAAAAGTTGAGGAAAAGCTTTGTGGGCGTGAAGGAGATGGGGTTCTTCGTACGGCACTTTGCTTGTCCAAACATTCAAAGTAGCCTTGTGCGTGGACCTTGTAAACATTACAATGAAGGCCTCGAGCTGAACTAGAAGTTTGCAAAGTGCCGGTAGAAGGTTCACATTTCCTTCACGCCATCGGCAAAATCGCACAATATTATTTCACTTCCGGAATAACGCTACGATCCTCGGGCGGGTGAAAAAGACCACGACCGCAAGTTCAAAGACAGTGGCCAGGGACGTGAAGACAAGGCCCATCCTGAAGACATCCTGGGCGTAAGCGGATGGGATCCCCGAAGCTTTTGAAAAGATGAATTCCCTGAAGTTCGCTATAACGGTACTCCCCACGCCGAAACCAAGAACCACGCTCACAACCGTCAATACAAGGAAGAATTTCCTCGCCCAGTCTTCCTTCTTCAGAATTTTCGCTCCTGAGTACAACCCGCATACACCGTACAGTACTGAGAAGAAATATAAAAATAACGTCACAACCTTAGGAAGACCTTTGAACATAATAGAAAAATGTTCGAAGTCACCTATTCCGAGGAGGTGGTAAACGCCATAGAAGATGATGAGATATGAAAAGACCTTGATCAACATAATAAGATTCATTTTGAGTATGAAATTTATAATCGCGGATAGTTTGATACATGACGCGGTAGACATCTGCTCCGGTTACGAGATATCCATTTTATTACGTCCTACGTCCCCCATCCTACGTCCTACGGCAATATGTAAGCCCGCTACCTGACCCCCCATATCTCATGCGCGTACTCAAGTATGGTCCTGTCGCTTGAGAACTTACCCGCGCGGGCCGTGTTCATAATCGACTTTTTAGCCCAGCCGTCCTCGTCCCTGTATGCTATGGATACCTCTTTTTGCGCGCGAAGGTAATCTTTAAAATCGGCGAATACAAGGTATTCGTCGTGGTGGATCAACGAGCCCGCTATCGGCTCGAATATCCCCTCTTCAAGCTGAGAAAAGAAATCATCGCGTATGAGCTCAATGATCTCGGAAAGAACGGGATCCTTTTTAAGGTATTTCTTCGGATCATACCCGTCCGCTTTTAGCTTCATCACTTCATGTTCCTTAAGCCCGAAAATAAAAACATTTTCCGGTCCGACTTCTTCGGCGATCTCGATATTAGCTCCGTCGAGCGTCCCGATAGTCACAGCGCCGTTCAGCATGAATTTCATATTCCCTGTACCGGAAGCTTCTCTCCCCGCGGTCGATATCTGCTCGGATAGATCGCTCGCCGGAAATATCTTTTCTGCCAGCGAAACCCTGTAGTCCTCAAGGAAAACGACCTTCAGTTTATCTTTCACATCCGGGTCGTTGTTGACTATTTTGCCGATATTGTTTATGAACTTAATTATGAGCTTAGCCATGTAGTATCCGGGAGCCGCCTTGCCCGCGAAAATTGCCGTCCGAGGGGTTTTAAATGTCCGCGGAGAATTCTTGATCTCCAGATACTGCGAAATTACAAAGAGCGCGAAAAGCACCTGCCGTTTATACTCATGCATCCTTTTAACTTGTACGTCGAACATCGAATCCGGATTGACAACTATACCCGTCGTGTTCTTGATGTATGACGCGAGCTTCAACTTGTTCCTGTACTTAACTTTTTTCCACTCTTCACGGAAAGCTTTATTGCCGGTATATTGCTCGATCTCTTTCAATTTCGAGAGATCAAGCACCCATTCGGGTCCTATCTTCTCGGTTATGATATCAGAAAGGCCTTTGTTGGATTTCTTGAGCCACCTTCTCTGCGTAATGCCGTTGGTCTTCGAGTTGAACTTACCGGGATAGAACTCCGCGAAATCCTTAAAAAGGGCTGACTTCAGAAGATCACTGTGCAGCTTTGATACTCCGTTCACAGAATGGCTGCCGACTATGCACAAGTGACTCATCCTCACCCTCTTATCCGGCGACTCCTGTATGATCGACATTGCGGCAATTTTCCCGTGATCCTTCGGGTATCGTATAGCGACCTGCCTGAGGAACCGCATATTGATCTCGTATATGATCTCAAGATGCCGGGGAAGCAGCTTTCCCATAAGATCTACCGACCAGGACTCGAGCGCCTCGGGCATTATCGTATGGTTCGTATAAGCGAAAGTGTTTACGGTTATATCCCACGCGGAATCCCAGTCCATTTCCTGGTCGTCGAGGAGTATCCTCATTAACTCGACTATGGCTATCGCGGGATGAGTATCGTTCAGCTGGATGGCTACCTTTTTGGGGAAATCCCTGAAATCCTTGTTGTGCACGGTAAAACGCCGGATAATGTCCTGCATCGAGGCGGACGTGAAAAAATACTCCTGTTTAAGCCTTAGCTCCTTGCCCTGGTATTGATTGTCGCTCGGATAAAGCACCCTGGATATATTCTCGGAATTTACTTTCTGCTCACAGGCCTTGATATAATCCCCGTCGTTGAAATACTCAAGATCGAATTCCGCCGTGCTCCTCGCCGACCAGAGCCTCAGGTTGTTGACAACATCGTTCCTGTAACCCGGCACCGGAATATCGTACCCGACAGCCAGGACATTTGAAGTGTCTATCCAGTCTATCCTCAGATTCCCATTCCTGTCCATCCTCTTCTGGGTCTTGCCGTAGAACCGCACCTTAATGGTGTACTCGGGCCTGCCGAATTCCCATGGATTACCCAGCATAAGCCATTCATCCGGGAATTCTACCTGTCTCCCGCTTAATATCTTCTGCCTGAAAATACCGTAATCATACCGTATGCCGTACCCGGTCGCCGGGATCCCCAAAGTAGCCATCGAGTCGAGGAAACACGCCGCGAGCCTCCCGAGGCCTCCGTTACCGAGGCCGGCGTCAGGCTCCTGCTCGAACAGCTCTTCAATGTCCATCCCTATCTCGTTCATGGCTTTTTTTGCTTCTTCCTCCATACCGAGGTTCAGGATATTGTCCGCGAGGAGCCGCCCGATAAGGAATTCAAGCGAAAAATAATACACCCTTTTGCAGTTCTCGTCATGATACCTCTGCTGCGTCAATATCCACCTCGCGATAAGCCTGTCCCTTATCGACAGGGCCAGCGAGCGGAAGTTATCGTTCAGGGTAGCGGAATGATGGTCTTTGGCGAGCGCGTAATTGCGGTTGTGCATGAAATCTTTTTTGAGTTCTTCCACGTTATTCGCCGCGGGGGGAACATTCCGGTTAGTAGGCATATGACCCTTCTCCTTTCGCCCCCCTTGTCGCCGAACGATCCGGGGGTGACTTCTCTCTATGGAATAACAAATTTTTCGCGTCACGGGGCTATTCCGCCCCGGACGGAGGAACTTCCGACCCTAGATCTTCTTGAGAGCGTTCCTCGTTTCCAAAAGGTTCAGTTTTTTCACTTTGGCTTCATCCAAACCTGCGGCCAAAAGACGGGCCTTTTGGGCTTTGATCCTTGTGTTCTTTTTAGCGCCGACCTTTTTGGGCCTTTGCCTGAATTTTCTGCGGGGACCTACCATCGTAACTCCTCTCTTTTTGTTTGAATAATATTTCTGATAGCGCCAGTATTATACATTAAACGTGTCTTTACGTCACCTTTTTTCGGGCGCGATAAATCGCGCCCCAACACTTCTATTTTCTCTCCGGTCAATCCTTATCCAAGAAACTGAAATCACTGACGTAACGCGAATCCGGATTATTCCTCACATAGTCGATAAAGAACCTGGCTTTGTCGCTTAATCGCCTGTCCGTGTTCAGGTCTATCACCTTTTGCAGTTCGGTATAAGCCATCGGGAGGTTGTGGAAGAAATTGTAATAGCAGACCGCCAGGTTATAATGAGCTTTCTGGTTATTAGGGCTGATCCTAACGATCTTTTTATACCCCGCGAGTACATCATCGTATCTTTTAATGGTAACATGGAGGTAATTGATATACATGAGGCTCTTGGTATAGAATTCCTCGAGGGCCGGATCGTTCTTGTAAACGCGGTCCATTTTTTTTTGAAAAATGCCGAACTCTTCGATCCCCTTGTCGTTGTCCTTATCGAAAAAATGTATCTTGCCCATAAAGAAATAAGGCGGCGGGTAATCGGGATCGGCTTTCACGGCCATTCGAAGGAAGCCCAGAGCCCTTTTCCTGTCGTTGCGCAGGAGGTATATCTCACCGAGCCTGGACAATGCCGCGGGATCGGGTTTCCCTGCATTACTCGCCAGCTTCAGTTCTTTTTCCTCAGCGGAATACTCGTCCGGAGCGAAAGTCATCCGGCATGAGGTGACAATAATGGCGAGGATGATCACTAGCGCTAACCCAATGGCATTTTTCATAACAACATTTTAATATCAACCGCCTTCTTCCGGAAGCGATATTTGCATTAATTGCGGATTGAACGTCATCCCCAAAGGCCCGAAACATAAAAACAGTAGCCTCCGACCCCCGCCTGTCCGCCGTAGCCTTGGCGAAGACGTATGTCGGGGATAAAATTTCATTTCACCGGCAAATTATTGCGCGGACACGGAGGGCCCCGCCTACTATTCGTATTTCCGTTACCCATCTTCTACAATTACCCTTTCCCTGCCATTTGCCCCCTAAATTGTTGCCAAACTCCCGCAGATAATGCATAATTACACTTACCAGCAAGGAGAACAAATTGGGCAAGAAAAAGCAAAAGAAAGACCTTATCGAGATCGAGCAAGAAGGCACCAACCACTTTCACGAGCGGTTCAAGTCCTTCCTACCTTATCTCGGGGTCTTCCTGATAGGGTTCATGGCTTACTCCAACACCCTAAAAGCGGATTTCATATGGGATGACGAGTACCTCATAATCAATAACTCGCAAATAAAAAATTTCTCACATCTGGGAGAGATCTTCAAGACCTACGTCGGGTACGGCAGCGAAAATATCAATAATTTCTACAGGCCTATGCAGGAACTATCCGACATGATCGATTACGGGATCTGGGGGCTCAAACCTTTCGGTTTCCACCTGACCAATGTCACGCTCCACTCCCTGGTCGGGGTATTCCTCCTCCTTTTAATGTTCCAGCTGACAGGGAACAAACTGGCGTCTTTCATATGCGCCGCATTTTACGTCGTCCATCCGGTGCACACCGAGGCCGTGGCGTACATTGCCGGACGCGCAGATCCTCTGTACGCCATGTTCTTCATGTTATCTTACGTCTTCTTCATTAAATCTCTTAGATCGGCCCCGTCCGGTCCGGACCCGACCAGGGGACTGCCGAACCTACTCTTGTATTCTCTTTCGGTCTTTTTCTTTATCGTCTCCATACTCTCGAAAGAGATGGTAATGATAATGCCGCTTCTAATATGGCTTTACCTGTACTCTTATTTAAAGAACAGCGAGAACGCAAGTTCTTATACGCGGTTCAAATGGACCTGGGTTCCCTACGCTGTGGTCGTCGTCATATATGCCGCGCTAAGAAGCACCGTCCTTGATTTTTCGGATATCGCGCCCGCTTCGCTTTTCAACAAGATACCCTTTGTTTTCAGACTGCTCACGTTCTTTAGGACCGTCGCGGAATATTTTAAGCTTGTAGTCCTGCCTCTGGACCTTCACATGGAAAGAAGCATAGCGATAACCAAAAGCATCTTCGACCTGGAGGCTATCTTTTCCATTCTGATGATCGCTTCCATAGTCTGGGTAACATATAAAAGCTACAAGACCGGAAGGAAGATCGTATTTTTCGGAATAAACTGGTTCTTTATCAACCTTCTGCCGGTCTCTAACATCGTTCCTATAAACAGCTTCCTCGCCGAGCACTGGATCTACACCGCGATAATGGGCCCGTTCATACTTCTGGGCCTCGGCCTCGCGTGGCTCTGGAGAAATATCCCCCCAAAAGGAAGGTCTTTACGTATAGGATTCACCATGTTCGTCTCAGGGCTCTTACTGGCTTATGGCAACGGAACCTATGAAAGGAACAAGGACTGGAAAGACGAGGTCGCGTTCTTTTCGAACACCCTCAAATACCAGCCCAACAACACACGTTTATACCTGAACCTTGGGAATACTTACTACGAAAAAGGCGATACTGAGAAGGCCATAGCTGAATACGAGAAATGCATAAAACTCGATAAGACTTACGCCATAGCGTACGGCAATATAGGCAGCGTTTATCTCCAAAAAGAAGACCTGGACAAAGCGCTTGAATATCTCCTTATCGCAGTCAAGTATAAAGACAATTACCCTATAGCCCATTTTAACCTAGGGCTCATCTATAATAAAAAAGACGATTTCGCTAAAGCCAAGCAGGAATTCATTATCGCCACCGAACAGCTGCCCCAGTTCTACCAGGCATGGAACATGCTCGGCCAGGTTTACTGGAGAGACGGAAATCTCGCCAAAGCAAAGGAAACCCTTGAAAGATCGCTCGCGATACTCCCTGGCCAGGAAAAGATCGTAGAGGCTTTAAAACGTATAGCTCAGGAAGCTCCGCCTTCCCGATCCTGATCTTCACTGGGGTCCTTATCCAGTATTTCGTCGATCAGGTCAGCCACCTCGCTTTCATCTTCGGGATCTTCTTCAATTTCCGGGTCGTGGCCCTTATCTCCCGGTTTGATCTTCTTTTTCTTTTTTCTGGTGAATAAGAACGCGACAGCCGCCGGTATCCCGGTGAAGGCATGGCCAAGAGAGCCCAGCCATTTACCCAGGCTTTCTTTATTAACCGACTTTATAAGTTTCGGAAAATCGTCAAAAACGGAGTATATGGCCGGAAGGAGCACAAGCGTAATAGGAGTAGCGAATACCAGCCCGCTTATTACCGTTATCGCGAGGGGGTTCCACAGGTTTGACCCCTCGCTTTTATCCAAAGCCATAGGGAGAAGGCCGAATATTGTCGCCGATTTGGTCATCAAAACCGCCCTGAGCCTGTCATTACCTACCCTGATAAGCATCCTAAAGGGATTTTTGAACTTATGCTTTACCTGATTAGCGTGGTCAATGAGTATGATCCCGTTATTGACGACAATGCCTCCCAGCATCATGAGCCCTATCCGCGCGCCCATACCCACCGGCGTTTTAGAGAAAAACAGACCGAGCAGTGCCCCCGCGCAGGCCAATGGGACCGTTATAACTATTATCATAAAGGGTTTGGAGAAGGATTCGAATATCGCGGCCATGACAAGATAGACCAGGAAAAGTATTATTATGAGCGTCAGGTTGGTCTCCTTCTGGGATTGGAGCATGTTCTCGTAATCGCCTCCAACTTCATAATAATAATCTTCAGGCAGCTTAAGGTCTGACAGCTCCTTAAAAAGCAGGGCTACGGCCTTGTCCAGCGGTATCTCGGCGAGAGACGCACTGACCTGTATCATGCGGGACCTGTCTTTGCGCCATATCTCGCTTGGGCCAAGGCCGTACTCGAACTGGGCGGCCTGATCCATTAGGATCTTGTCATCACCCCTTTTCGACAGAGGCAGAAGATGCATATCCTTGATGGTCCTTCTGTCCTTTTCCGCGAGCCTAAGTATAGTCTCGACCTCGCTGCCTTTATCATGCAGCATTGTGGCCCTCACCCCTCGTACCTGAGCATGGACAAGATCGCCTATATCTTTTGTGGTATATCCGAGCTTGGCAGATTTGAGTTTGTCTACCCTGAGCCAGAGCTCTGGTCGTCCCTCGCGCATCCTTATCTTCGCGTCCTTAAAATACGGGCTTCTACCCATCCTTGTGGTGACGGCTATCGCGATCTCCCTCAGGATATCGTAGTTGAACCCGTAAACATTGAGCGTTATCTCCTTAGTACCTACCTCCTGCTCCTCCTCAAAATAAACAAAAGCCGGTGACAACTTAGCCACTTTCGGTCTTAAACTCTCAATGATCTCGTTAATAGACCTTGTTCTCTTATCGAGCCCGACGAGGTTGACGTAAACCTTGCTCGACCAAGCCTCAACACGCGCCGTGAAATCCTTCACTTCGGGTACCTCTTTTATCATATCCTCGACTTTTTTTACGACCTCGTCGCTGGCATCAAGCTTGGCCCCGGTAGGCAGCTCGATAAAAACCGTAAAACGGTTCTGCTCGGTCGAACCAAGATATTCCTGTCCCAACCGTCCCCATATTAGAGCCGAAGCCACATAAGGCACAATTATCCCGAACGCGATGAAAGCGAAACGTCTTCTGAAAACAAATAAAAGCCCCCTCCTCTGGAGCCCGTACAGAGGAATGAGTATCTTAGACTTTGCCAGTTCCTCTCCGCTCGCGGTCCCCTGGTCCTTGGTGCGTGAACACATGAGCGGCACGACCATAAGCGCGACAAAGAGCGACACGGAAAGAGAGAAAGTGACCGTCCACGCGACACCGCCGTAAAGGATGCTCATAGATTTACTTATGAAAAGCATAGGCAGGAAAACTATGACAGCCGTCAAAGTGGAAGCGAAGATAACCACGTTCATTTCTGTCGAGCCGTCAATCGCCGCCGTGATCTTGTCTACCCCGGTCTCCATCTTGGTGGCAATGTTCTCATATACAACGATAGCGTTATCAACAAGCATCCCCACCCCGAGAGCAAGACCGAACAGGGTCATAAAATTTATCGACATGTTCATTGCCGGGTTCATCATATTGCACATATCCATCACCCCGAACGTGATGATAAGCGATATGGGTATCGAAACAGCGACTATGAGTATCGGCCTGTATTTTTTGGTAAAAAGGACCGTAAGGATCGTTAGAACCAGGAAAAATGTCATGAGCCTTGCGGGGGCGAACCCGGCGGCTATGATCCCCGCAGGCAGGATTATTGCGTATTTATTCTCCCATTTGCTCATGAAAAGGACCAGGACATAAAGTATCATCATCGATCCGCGGAGCAGAGAATCCTTAAGATCGTTAATTGATTCGCGTATGAATTCCGACTGGTTCTTCGTAACCTTGATTTTTATGTCTTTTGGCAAAGTGGCCTTGAGCTCTTCCAACTCTTTCATTATTTCATCCGCAACGGCGATAGTGTTGCCTTTTGACTCTTTCTGGACATACATCGAGACTACGGGATTGAGATTGATCCTGGAGTATGTGCTGGCTTCCATGTAAGAATCTTTGACCTCGGCGAAATCCTTCACCCTGACGATAGACCCTTCGGGCTTCGTTGTAACTGGCGTATTCTTGATCTCTTCGATCTGGTTCAACTGCCCCTTTGCCCTGAGTAGCACCTTGTCGCTCTTCCGCTCGAATTCGCCTATAAGTATATCCAGGTTATTGGACCCGAGAACGTTTATGATCTGGTTGACCGACACCCCATACCTTGCCAGCATGTTCTTGTCGACCTCGAGGAGTATTTTCCTTTCCCTGCCGCCCCCCACCTCGACATTGGCCACGCCCTTTACCCTTTTTAAAACGGGCTTAATATCGGTTTCAACGACCTCCTTTATCTCTTCCTGTGTCTTTTTAAGGCTGGTAACTGCAAGGATCACGATCGGGGCATCAGACTCTGAGAACTGCGCGATGACAGGCTTTTCGGCCTCTTTAGGCATCTTATCCTTGACCTTGGCGAATTTCTCCCTGACGTCCATGGCCGCGATCTCCATGTTCGAACCCTGCTCGAAAGTAAGCACGACAGTGGATTCACCCTCTTTGGATATGGAAAGAAGCCCCTTAAGGTGCGCTACCGTGCTCACCGCCTCCTCTACCTGGAGCGTCACCATGGCCTCGCATTCGGTAGGGGGGACGCCTCCCCTGATATATACGATTATACTTATCTGTCCGTAGGAAACATCGGGGTAAAGCTCAACCGGAAGCCGGGTAAGAGCTATTACGCCGAACAGGCACAACGAGAAGAATATCATCAACGTCGTGACAGGTCTTGCTATGGCGAAACTGGATAGGCTCATTTTATTTGACCGGTTTGTTTTTCCGGGCGCGGAATGAAACGACGGCGCTTTTAACCTTGGCCAGAGAAACCCGCCATTTCTCCTGGATCTCGCCTTCGATAACGTATATAGCCGGTATGACGAAAAGGGTCAGCGACGTCGAAACGGCCATTCCACCGGCAACCGAGATAGCCATGGGTCTCTGAAGTTCCGCACCTCGCCCGGAAGCCAGGATCATCGGGAAAAGCCCAAGAACTGTACTGAATGCCGTCATCATTATAGGACGGAGCCGTGTCAGCCCGGCCTCTATTATCGCGTCGTGTCGGCTCAGCCCCTTTTCTTTTACCAGCAGGTTGGTGAAATCGATGAGTACTATACCGTTATTGACGACTATACCCCCGAGAATTACGACCCCGAGAAGAGAGATAACGTTCACCGAGGTCTTCGTAAAGTACAGCGCGAGGATAACGCCTATTATCGAAAGTGGAACGGTAAAAAGTATAATGAAGGGTTGCGTTATCGATTCAAACTGCGCCGCCATTACCATGTATACAAGAAGTATGGACAGGGTTATCGCGAAAACAAGGCTGGCAAATGATTTTTTCATTTCCTCCGACTCACCTCCCATCCTCACCCTATAGTTCTTTTCCACTTCCACATTCTTAAGCGCCGCCTCTATCTCCGTGTTAACATCGGATATTTTCCGCTGCGAGACATTTGCCGAGACCGTTATGGTCTTTTCCTGGCTGATACGCCGTATTTCGCTCGGGCCCATGCCCTGCTCGAACTTAACGACCTTGCTTAAGGGAACAGGTCCGGCGACGGGGCTATTCACGATCAGCCGCTGGATCTTCGAGTACTGGTCCCTGTCCTTTTTCTTAAGAACAACTCTGATATCGATTTCCTTACCTTTCTCCTTGAACTGCGACGGTATATAACCTCTGATAACCGTTTGTGCCATTCTAGCCAGATCCACGACGGAGAGGTTGTACAAAGCCGCTTTATCCTTATCGATAATTATCCTGACCTCTGGGATGGGGTCAGGGAAATCGTCCTCGATTCCAAATATTCCTTTTATCCCTTCCAGTTTCTCCCTGACCCTTTTAGCTATTTTCCCTATCACTTCGAGGTCCTCGCCTTTTATTTCCACGGCTATCGGCTTTGCGCTGCCTCCAAAAGCTCCCGACATGATACCCTGTTGTATGAGCACTTCTATTGTGGCTCCCCTAAAAGCCTTTCCCTTGAGAACGGGAACAAGAATGTCCACTATCTCCGACGTAGTCCGTTTTTTGTTGTCTTTCAGAGCGACCATGATCTGCGCCTGGTTGGAACCTATGCTCTTGATTATGTCCTTGGTGGACTCCCCTTTTTCGGCACCCACAATGGTGTTGATGGTAGCCGCTTCGGGAACGATCCGCGATATCGTATCCTCTACTCTTTCCACTGTCCGGTTGGTCTCTTCGACTATCGTCCCCACCGGAAGGTCGACTTTCACCATGAACTCACCCTGGTCCGCTTTTGGCATAAGTTCTTTATCCAGAGATCCCCACAACATAAGGCTCCCAAGAAAAAGGGCGAGCATCCCTAGAAGGCCTAACCCCTTAACCTTCATAAAAGCGCGTAGTGCACCCTCGTAGAGTTTCACTAATTTCATCCAACCCTTTCCACCGGTGAAAAGGTCAGCTGATTTCACACCGCCTTTCCCCAGTCCCATTTTGAGGCTCATAAGCGGTATGGTCATGATGGCCACTACCAGCGAGATTATCTGGCAAAATGTTATCGTGAACGATATCTGTTTAAAAAGCTGGCCCGCTATACCTATGACAAACACCATGGGAAGGAATACCGATACGGATGTCAGGGTGGAAGCGATGACGGCGTTAACGACCTCGTCCGTTCCTTTTTCGGCGGCCACGCTCATCTCAGAACCCATCTCTTTGTGCCTGAAAATATTCTCGATTATAACTACGGCATTATCGAGCATCATCCCTACCCCGAGGGCTAATCCGCCCATGCTCATTATGTTGATCGATATCCCCGGGAAATACATGAAAATGAACACTATGACGACTGTTATAGGGATATTCACAGTGACGATGAACGCGGTCTTCATATTCTTGAGAAATATATAAAGAGTTATGAAGGCGAGCACCGCGCCCTGCCACGCTGCATCGGTAACCGACCGGATAGCGTCCTTAATGAACACAGACTGGTCCAGAGTAACGTTTATCTGTATGTCTTTCGGAACTTTGTCCTTCATCGCCACTATGGCTTTGCGGACCTTCTCAACGACTTGTATGGTATTTGCCTGCGACTGTTTCTGTATAGAAATGGAGATATTCTCCTTGCGGTTATACCGGGAGAAACTGCTCTTTTCCTTGAAGGTATCTTTTACTTCAGCGACGTCTTTCAGCAGCACCACATTAACGACCTTGCTGATTTCAAGTTTTTTCAGGGATATGCCGTAATTCTCCTGCTGACCCTCTCCCTGTTCGTCCGCATTGCTCGCGATCACGACGTCCTTCAATTCGTCCATCTTCTCGAACTCGCCGAGCGTCCTTATCATGTACTCATAAAAGCTCTCCTTTATAGTACCCGCCGGATAATTAAGGTTCGAGTTAGTTATCGCGTCTGATATGGTGAGTATTGGAACATTGTAGTTAGAAAGTTTCCCCTGGTCGATATCGACCAGTATCTCACGTTCCAACCCGCCTTCTACAGAGGCCGAAGCGACGCCTTCGACCTTCTCAAGCTCGTCTTTTATCCTATCCTTGGCTATTCTGCGAAGGTCCAGAAGGTCCCTGTTCCCGGTAACGCTGAGGCGCATGATAGGCATATCGAAGGGGTTGAACATGACGACAAGGGGCTCCGTGGCGTCCCTGGGGAGACCCGCCTTAACGAGATCGACCTTTTCACGGACACGCAGCGAAGCGAAGTCCATGTTCTGATCCCAGTCAAACTCGGCGAAAACCAGCGAAACGCCCTCTTTAGAGATCGAACGTATGGCCCTGATGCCGCTGGCCGTTCCTACAGCCTCTTCGATGGGTTTCGTGAGAAGGGTCTCCACTTCCTGGGGAGCGGCATTCGCATACCCGGTAAAAATGGTCAACTGTGGGTATTTGATCTCGGGGAAAAGCTCCATCGGCATCTTAAGCAGCGAAATAATGCCGAAAAGACCCAGCCCGAGATAGATCATCACGGTGGTAACAGGCCGGTTTATCGAGAACGACGCTAAAGTCATGTTATCCTTTAGAATCCAGAATTCAGAATCCAGAATCCAGAATTCGTCATACCAGAACGGAAGCATATCATCAATTGCTTCATGGTATCTCTTCCAAATATCACATTAACGATCCATATTTTAAGCATTAAATACCTTTCACGCTCCGTCTTCCGTGATTCTGGCTTTGGGATCTTATCTTCATTATCCCTAACCAACACTAAAAGAGCGTTTCCTGAACTTCAGTTATTTCAACCTTATCCCCGCTCTTGAATTCCTGGTGAAGTTCGCGGACAATGAGCTCGCCTTCTTCAAGCCCTTTAGCGACTTCAGCCATATCATGAGTAAGGTACTCTATCTCTATTTTCTTTTCCTCGATCACACCGCTCTCTGTCTCGGCTTCTCCTGCTCCGGGAGCACCCATATCGGATATTTCACCTGAAATGTCCTCGCCCCCCGCAGGCTCCGCTCCAGGAACGGACGAAGCGCCCGGAGTACCGGATTTTTCACCGGCGCTGTCCAGACTTCCTCCGGCCGCCTCTTTAGGCGCCTTACTCTGTTCTTTTCCGATCCCGTTCTCTTTACCCTTTTCGCCTTCTTCTTCCGGATTTTCAGAGACAGCGCCTTCTTCCCCGTCTTCCTCAACTTTCTCCTCTTTTTTAACCACGTAGATGAAGTACTCCTGTTCTTTCTTTTTGAACGCGGAAGCCGGTATCATCATAGCGTCCTTTTTCTCATAAATATTTATAACGGCTCTCGCGAACATACCGGGCCTCAACATGTCGTCCTTGTTATCGATCTCCACTTTTATCTTCTGTGTGCGGGTACGGCCTTCTATCATCGGAGCGATCATATCCACCGTCCCCGTGAATGTCTCACCTGGGTAAGCGTCAAGGTATATCTCCATCGTCTGGCCTAGCTTCAGCTTCGGGGAATCCTCTTCGATGACCTCGAACACGGAATAAACCTTGCTATAATCAAGAAATGTACCGATCTTGTCCTGACTCGTCACATAAGCCCCCGCGAATTTATCCTTGCTGCCCAGGTATCCGTCTCCGGGAGCGTAAATATTGGTCTTTTCGAGGTCTCTTTTCGCCGATTCGTATTCCAGTTTTTTCTGCTCGTAAGGAAGTTTGTCAGTGGCTCCCAGTTCATAAAGCTTTTTGTTCTTTTCAAGGTCCAGTGCGGCATACTTCAATTTCAATAAAGAGTCACGCTGGTTCAAGCTCGCGATTATATCGCCCTCCAGTATCCTTTCCCCTTCCTCAAAGTTAAAACTCTCCAGCATCCCGTTCTCCTCGAATTTGAGCTCAATTTCCTTCGCCCCCTGTATCCTTCCCATTACCGGCAGAGTGTCTTTGAAATCCATCCTTTTCACCTTATAGACCTTCACCGGGATCGTTTCCAGAAATTCGACCTTCTCCTTCTCATCCTCTTTCTTCCCGAAGATAATGGACTTGATCTGCTCCGAAGATCTTGCCAGAATAAGCCCTAGCACCAGAACACCGAGAGCTATCCAGAGGTAGTTTTTCTTGATTTTTTTGGGATCGACCTTCATCTTGACAAGAAGTTTACCGAACGGCGCGAAAATATTAAGCCTCTTCAATAACGATACTTTAACTTTCTTTTCGTTTTCCATTTATGCCCTCCATATGGACCAGAGCTCATTTGTTGTCGTTTTTCTCTTGTCCCTTCTCACCGGCGTCGGGTTTAACCCCGAGCTTTTTCCACTCATCATATTCTTCGTTCTCATATTCCGGCCTGAAGAATTCGGGTATCCCTATAGCCTTGTTAAGCCCTACTATTGAAAGATAATATTCCGTATAGGACTGCACTACTCCATATACCATATCCCTCAGTTTCGTGAGCTCATCAATGATCCCGGGTATATCGACCTCGCCGTAAAGCCTCTTTTGTTCGGCTATCTCAGTCTGCCTTTTCTGCTGCTCAAGCTGGACCAGGGACATGTCCATCTGGATAAGCGATTTCCTGTACTTGAAATAAGTTTCCTTTACCGCGATCATAACGTCCTGTTTGGCTTTCTCGTACTCGTACTTCGCCCTGTCGAACCCTACGAGCGTTTCCTCAATCTCGGAGAAGTACGTAAGGTTATCCAGGACTTTCATTGAAAAATAATTCGTCGCCGTCTCGGACCCCCTGAACGCCGATACCGTGGGAGACCATTTCTCCTTAACGTAGTTATGTTCGAGGGTGTTGCCCCAGAAAGGTATGTCTGTTTTAACTCCGACATACCATTCCGATTCAAGATCACGTTTGGACCTTTCCTTGAACCCGGTGGCGTCTTCGGCCTCATAATCCGCCTCCCTGTCCAGGGGCTGGTAATTCTCGTAAGCCAGGCCGAAATTACCATTGAACTCTACTTTAGGCCAGGCTTTCGCTTTTACCATTTTACGGTCGAAATTATAATAATCCAGAACGGTCAGCTTCATCCTTATGTCAGGGGAGTTGGCCAGCGCTAACTGGTAACAGTTGGCGATCCCAATGGAAAGCAGTTTACCCGGAGGGCTGACCGGTTTTATCCCGAAGTTGTCGTCCGGATCCATCGACATAGCCTGAAGGAGGATCAATCTCGCCAGGGACACGTCCTCCTCCGATGACATATTCTCGAAATCCACCTGCATGTTGGAGGCCTTGACCTTAAGCAAAACGACCGGAGTAATGACATCGGCCTCCTGGAGCTTAACGGTTATTTCATAGAAGCGGTTGACTTGCTTCTGGAGTTCTTCCTGTTGGGCGAGGGCTTTTATCGCTTTATCGAGGTTGTAATATCCCTTTTTTACCTCCTCGATGAGTTCTCCCTTTATCTTGAGGCATTCGAGCCTTACATTCTCTACGTTCGCCTCGGACTGTCTAAGAGCCCAGTATTTCTCGAAACCATCGAAAACATTCTGCTTAATCTCCATCTGGTATTTTTTGCCCTGATAATGCCTGGGGCTCATCGTCCCGTAACTTATTTCGTGTTTAAGGGTCAGCTCCGGGAGTATCTCCCTCCTGGATTGCTCCACCCGTTTCTCCGCTAGGTTCACCTGCCTTTCGGCGACCCTTAATCGCGGGGTGCGCGCGAGCGCTATCTGAACACATTCGTCTATGGAATATGTCCGGCCTTTCCTTACGTCTTCTTCGCCAAGCTCATATTTCGGGACCTTTAAAGGCTCTGTCAGTCTCTCATACCATGGTTTGGGAGGAGCGTTGTCCTTGACGGCGTCGCGGAGCAAGGCTTTATCCGACTCCGTCATCTCTTTCCTATTTGACGCCTCAAGGCGTTGACGGTTATAGTAGATCTCGTCCTTATCTATCTCGTCCAGAAGGTCCATGAGCTCCTTACTGTCCGGGTCCATCTTAAAAGCTTCCCGGACGCAAGCCCTGGCTTCAGGGTATGATCTCTCATTCTTATAAACTTTTGCCTGCATGACAAGCTCTTTGAACATGTCGTATCCGGGATCCTCTATTGTAGCCGGCTTGACCACCTTCCTCTCCGGAACGGGCTCATCCTCCCGAGCCGTTTTATCAGAGCCGGTCACTTCTTGGGACACGCCCGGGGTCTGCTTAACTTCACCCGTATCCTTCGAGCCGCTGAAAAGGCCTTTTATTTTTGAAAATACCGGAAATTTACCGTTATTTGGCTCGGCTTGTTTTCGGGGTTTTGCCGCCGCTTCCCGTTCAGCGCTTTTCGTTTGTACCTCCGGCTGGACTTTCGCGGCTTCTTTGGCTTGCTCTTTATTTTTTTCTTTTGTTCTTTTAACTTTCCCGGTCTTCTTCCCATCTATGGTCAGTTCTTTATGTTCCGTTATTTTGACTCCCTGGCCGTCTTCCACTCCAACGGCAGTATCAAGAAGTTTTTTTGCCGTCGAGTTCCCCGGATCGATCGAAAGGATCTCCTTCGCGGCCGCTTTCGCTTCGCCGGACTCCCCGTTCTCAAGAGCTTTCTTGGCTTTATCCAACAGCTGCACCACCCTCATTTTTTGTTGTGTCGCTCTTGGGATCTCACCGCCGGTACCGTTCTCATTCTCTTCAATATAGGCTTTTCCCTCCCCAGGAGACTCTCCGGCGGCTACATAAAGAAGTTTCCTGGCGTGGATATTTCCCGGATCGATATCCAGTATCGCCCGGGCGGCTTTTCCCGCGCCCTCAAGGTCCTCTCTCCCAAGCGACTCTTTCGCTTCATCAAGAAGACGGACGACATCTAGCTTCTGTTTTGTCCCCGGGACCATAGTCCCTCCGGCCGCTTTACCCTGAGCGGCCCCGGCCGAAACAGCGTGAAAAAAAACAGATAATATTACCGGCAGGAAAACAGATAATATCTTCCGAAAACCAATATTACGGACAAACCTCAATTCCACGTGAACTCCCCAGAAGAGCGATTTAGATCTATGAGATAACGAGAAATAATGTTTTAAAACACTTTAAAACCATTCTTTACCCGTTCTGCTCAGCTCCTGGCTGGTCAATCACGCCGCCTTCCTGTTTCTTCTTTTGCCTGTACTGGCGCATGTAATCCCTCATATACTCCCGGTGCCTTTCCTTATTCGCTTCGCGGTAAAGCTGCAAATATTCTTTATGCTTTTTCCTCCATTCCAGCGACCTTTCCCTGCAGGTCTGCTTCCAGGATTTATCCTGGGATTCTTTGTACTTGAAGTAGTTCGGGTTGCTCTTCCTCCACTCCTTCATGTTCGACAGCTGCCTCTGGTACTGGCATTCGAGGCTTGAACAAACCGTCTGATTAGGCCGATATTTGTTCGGAACAAAAGGCTTACCGCAATTCTTGCAGCTCTTCTCTTTCCTTCTTATCTCATCCACAATCACACCTCCATGAACATCTCGCGTCTACATAAAACGGCGGCCCCTACCGAAGCCGCCTCCTTGCCCAGAACACCCGGGACAATCCTTATTCTCTCGGAAATATCCTTTGAAACAAATCTTTTCAGGCTTTCCCTCATGCAGTCGATAAAGCCGCCTTCGACACGTTCGATCCCTCCGCCCAGGAGGACGCATTCGATACCGAACATATTAATGAGATATGCCACCCTTACCCCGAGCGCGGACGCGGACCTTTTGACCAGGTCCACCGCCAGCTCATCCCCTTTTTCGGACGCCCGGAGAACTACATCCATGTTTATCCTGTCGATATCCCCTTTTACCATCTCGACTATCTCCGTGCCGACACCCCTTGAAACAAGGTCCTTCGTCGTAGCGACCATGCTGAACTGGTTCCAGGGTCTCAAATAGGCTCCCTGCCTCCCTTCGTTATATTCGTCAGCCTCGAATATAGATTCTTTTTTAAAAATTACGCCTATCCCTATGTCCGAATACATAAAGAGAACGCTGTCCTCCGATGCATTCGGGTTATATTCCCTGTCACCGTAACCGGAGGCCGTGGCGGATTTAGTATGAAATACCCTGGAAGAAAATATCCCGCTCACGCCCGAAGCCAGGACATCAACAGCCTTTTCGCTGATAGCTAGGATGTCTTCCGGTACGGCGAGTCCAACGAATTCGAATTTTTCGGATTTGAACCTGGTTTTAAACGAGATCTCCTCCACTATCCCCGAAATATCTTTATTTTTCTTGTTCTTTTTGGTCAACAGATCTATATGCAGTTTTTCTTGAGCGATAATTTTTCCCCTCGTATCTATGGATGCCAGATACGCCGTCTCTTCGCGGCAACCGATACCAAGTATTTTATCTCCCGTATCCTTGACGCTCAACTTGCCTGAATTTGGTGCGCCTTCCAGAATTTCCTTTTTTACAAAAAAATCAAGATAGTTAGAAATAAAATCAACTGAAAGTTTAGTGCTGTTAATGATCTCATCGACCGAAAACGCTTTCTTCTTTTTGATAAAATGAAATATCTCCAAAGCCATTTGCTCTTTTTCTGTTTCAGGCTGTATGCTGAAAGCTGCTGTATTGCTTTTAAAATTTTTAACCATATGATAGCAATCCGTAAACTTGAAACCCAGTTCCTAATAAATACCTTAACTTCTAACTTTTTCTGATAACATAACTATACATAACGAATTAGTAAAAGTCAATAGTTAGATTTAATTTATTCAATTAGGAATTTAGAAGCCAGAATTCAGAAGACAGAAGACAGAAGACAGAACCCAGAATAGTAGTGTCGAGATATGATCCCCGAGAAGAGTGCATTACCCCCCCCCCTCAACCGTTTATTCTGTATTCTATATTCTGTATTCTGGATTCTGAATTCTGAATTCCTGTTTCTTACTTCTTGACATCCCCCAAACACTATGTTATTTTATTGCCTTAATACCGTGGCCCCATCGTCTAGCCTGGCCTAGGACGTCAGATTCTCATTCTGGTAACAGGGGTTCGAATCCCCTTGGGGCTACCACTCTAAAAAAGCTGTTCCATCACAAAAATGGAACAGCTTTTTTATTTAGAAAAGCCCCAAGGGGATTCGAAGGGAGATTTTGAGCCTTTAATACAGGTCAGATCCGAGCAAGCGAGGATTTGACTTACAACCGAAAAATCGGGTGGCCGATCCGCCTTCGCCAAACTATTTTATGTTAATTGGCTTCGGCGGACAGGCCGTAGGGCGATCATATTTTCCGGCGTGAGCGATAGCGAGAGCCGGTAACATTATATGAGCCCGACTTGCCCGCCGTAGCCAGATACAATACAAATATTTTGGCGAAGGCGGGAGGCGCCGAATCCACTCTTCACGAAGCCTCGCGGTCAATAACGTTTAATTCGTCCTCAGATCCCTGGACCCGTCTGTCTGCACGGCGTAAGTGAAAGTCATCGTAACCATATCGTCGTCATTCATTCCGTCCTGATCGGCATTGACCGTGTCTATCCTCATTTTCGCGTAATAACCTTCCTGCGTTACTAAAAGATAAACTTTGCCCGCGGTAGCCGGGCCATTGACTTCGTTCGTTATGTCCGGAGCGGTGGAGAGGCTGTCAAAAGTATAAGTCCCGGAAACATCCTGAATTTTAGCGTTTCCATATGTGAACAAGAGGTTCGGAAATTCGAGAACAAAATCTCCTACCGCGTCAGCCTGCGCCCCCGATGAAAAGAAAAACCCTCTGTCCATGTTGGAGGCCATCGGAAGGTCTACCGACGTTACCGTTCCTGTCCTTACGCTAAGTACCGAAGACACTCCTCCGGTTTCCTGTGTAGCGCCAGATCCGGGCTGCTCAGGGTTCCTCGTATCCCTGTCAACCCTGATAGCCTCGACGACGGCCTCGCCGAGTCCGCTGGACGAGGCTATTTCAGGAGAAAGCGTCGCGTATATGAGATTGCCCTTAAGATTGTAGATCTTCATTTTACCGTCTTCCAGTAAAAATATCATTCGGGTCGAACCGCTTGTCCTCTGCTGCTGGCCAGTTTTCTTCGGTGTCTGGGTTTTCTGCCACCGTGTTTCGGCAATAAATAACGCGTTGTTCTTCTCTATACGGTCGATGAATATCGTAAGCCTTATATCGTCGAACATATCAAAATCGAACCTGATCCCTTCTTCCAGAAATATCTTATTCCCCAGAAAATCCCTCGATATCAGAGAAGACACATTCGCGATATTTTTAGACTCGTAAGAATCGGCTAATTCCTTAACGGCGTCCCTGATCAGCACGGTATGATCTATATCCCGGTAAACGAGCGTCTGTCCGTTCGAAAGGAGATCGAATACTTTTTCATCGGACTCGAACTTAAGTTTGATCCGCGGAATGTACTGTTTTCCAGGGACAGGATGGAACGAATACCGGATTTGCCTGTCTACGGGTATTTCTTTAAATACCGATCCGTCTTCCGATATAAGGACTGTCTTTATACCGTAAAGGTTATCGAGCCACGCGGTGATCTCTATAGTATTGTCGCGAAGTTCGCTCGAGGTAAGCACCATTTCGCCGGGAACATTGGGTATCGTGAGCGTGTTCACTCTCACGTCATACACCCTGTACCCGGACTTTTCAGCGTCTTCCTTCTCCCTTTTCTTCCTTTCTTCTTCCTCTTTCCTCTTTTCCTCATCGCGTTTAGCCGCGTATTCCGCGTCCATCCTGGCCTCATATATCTTCATCGACGCCTCTATAGCTTTATTCGTCTCCGCGGAAAAGATCTTGTATATGGCCGGGGTCTTCCCTCCGTCAGGGGAGGCGTAGGCCTTAAGCCATTGGTCTAATATGGGCCGGTCGGCTTCTGCGTTGAGCGTGGAAGCGATAACGGCCCTTTTACCCATGGCTGTGACGTAATCGGAAGACGCGAACTCGTTACGGACTTTCAAGTTGATCTCGTCTATCTTAGGGAGAAAAGATATAAAGTCGTTGATCTCGTTCGCCACGCCGAAACTCGCGTTAGCTATCTCGGCGCATTTATTAAAAATATCCTCTCTTACCCTGGGATTCCCGTTCATGTCGACATCCCACAGGTCCTCGCCGTATTTATTCTCAGGGTTTATGACGCCTTGTTCGGGGTAGCCTTCAGCGATTACCCTCACCAGACCGAGATCCGGATCGGAGTTAACTTTTTCCTCGAACTGCCAGCGGGTATTGAGAGCGAGCGCCGCGAGATGCCCCGCGCGCGAGGCGGGTTCACCCAATACCGCGAATTTCTTCCTTTCTTCTTCAAGAAAAGCTTTAACCTTAGCCCCATCGGCTCCGGAATCGAACATCTCGGCCACTTGCTTGCGTAGCTTAGCGAGATGCCGGTATGCGGAGGCGCTGTCTTCGAACCCGGCGGCTTTGGCCTCAACTATGACCGCCTTACCCTTATTTACGGCGAATATGGCCGCGTTCACCACATCGGCCGCGCCGGTAGAATATCTTTGAACGAATCCCCTGGCTTTTGATACCTTATTATCGAACTCAGAGCGCATAGCGGTGATATTCTTTTTATACACATCATTCTCTTCCGGGATCCTCGCGATGATTTTATTTAAAGATATCGATTGAGATGAGGCTGAGGCGGTAAGATACTCCACATTGTAAGAGCCAGGGCTCACTCCCAACCCCGCCAAAGCGTTCATAACAGGGGTCGCCTCCCCTTTAAGAGAAGAAACAAAATTGTCATATTCCACCGGATATCTCCGGATTACAGGAAGCAGATCGTCGTTAACCTTAATGATGACCCCGTAAAAATTCATTTCCTGAGTAAGCTCCTGGGGGCCCATGCCTCTTATGACCTGAGGAGCTAAAAGCTCAGGCAAGGCGTAGCTCGAGCTTTTTCCCTCAAGAGGATTATGGTTCCCACCCTTGAAGGAAGCCTTAGCTTCCTTGTTAAGTTCCGCGCCTATCTCCTCGAACTTCTTTCGCCCGGCGGCTTCTATATTGTAGAGCGCTGTTTGATATGAAGCTATGAGCGCCTGCCGCTCCGCCTCATCTTTGACATGTGCCGGCGCAGGCGTAATATTAATTTTCCCTTTTTCTTTCCCGGCTGAATTGATCTCACCGTCTTTCTTTGCCGCCATCTCAATTTCAGCGGCTGATAACCTTTTCTTGAGCTCTTCCAGGCGTTTCCCCAGCCTATCGTCCTCTTCCGCTACACGGGGACGCTCGCTATCGATATCGGCTTTTGTCCTATCCAGATTTTTTCTGAGCTCGTATATCTTTTTTTTGGCGTTCTCAATGGCTTCTAGGACATAATAGAACTTCCTATAAATAAGGCCCGTCTCTCCGAGATCGTCCGGGTTCTCCCCTTCTCTCATCACCTTGATCTTAAGATCGATGGCGTCCATGCTCAACGTTTTTTGGACTTCCGCGATCTCCGGAAGCAGCTTCTGGGCTCCTTCGCTCAGCCCCTGTACGACTTTTTTGTAGGGGGAGAGCATACTGTCCTGCATCTGGTCCGACGCGTATTCGCAGGCGCAGGCGAGGATGATCAGCTTAATGGACTGCTGGGCGAAACCCAGCACAAGATTGACTTTCTGATACGTGTCAAACCCGAGCTTTATAGTGGATTTAATAAGGTTTTTCTGCAAGAGGTCCCTCATCCTCTTTTCGAGAGCGTCGAGCTCGTCATAGGCCTTGCCAAGGGACTCTACCATGCCAGGATAATTCTTCAGGAATTCATCCATACGGACAAGGGCGTCGTGGACTATCTTGTATTTCGCCTCGGTCTCGCGTATCTCGTTCTGGAGGTAATAAGCATCCTCCGCTGCGAACGCGTCAGGGGCTGTTCCCGGCATTGACGACAAAACCATAGAAAAGGACAAAATCGCTCTGACTGTTTTTCTGATCATGTAAGTTAACCTCCAAATTGATAGTTCTGTACCGATATGCCTGAAGACCCGAAAACTTTGTTCTAAAAATTCCTCGACCCGTCGCGCTGGTACTTGTACCTGACTACCGTCGTGAACGGAAAGGCGGCCGCCGTCATGCTCGTTATCGATATGATCGCGTACTTCCCGTCGGGAAGCTGGAGCGCGTAAGTATGTCCCGTCGCCGCGTCAAGCCATCCTCCGGCATCATATCCTGAAGACGGCGCTTCGGTGACGCTGTCAATAGATACCCCGCCGAGATCCACGATCCCTCCTGACGGATTTACCTTAATAAAAACGTCCTCTCTCCTGAAATCCGAGCTAAAAGCGAAAATATCCCTGGTTACAGCGCTACACGCGAAAGTGTAGCCGTCGCAATCATGGAAACCGTATTGCGTAAGCGTTACCGACCCTGACTCCGACCTGGCACTCGTTCCGTCCGCGGTTTCGGTATCCGTATCGCCCTCAGTTGTCCCCGCTCCGGGCTGGACCGGGTCACGGTCGTCCCTGGCTGCCCTGACCTCATCGATGACCGTAACTCCTAACCCGCTCGATTCGGCTATCTCCGGGGAAAGCGTCGCGTATATCAGGTTCCCTTTAAGGTTCTTTAGCTTCATCTTCCCGTCCTCGAACGCGAATATCATAGAAGTGTTCCCGGAAGTTTTCTGCTCCTGGCCGGTCTTTCTCGGACTTTGCGTTTTGTTCCATTTCGTATCTGCTATGAAATATGCCCCGCCCTTCTCTATCCTGTTAATAAAAATGGCAAGCCTTATGCTGGAGAACATATCAAAATCAAACCTCACGCCTTCCTCAAGAAAAGTCCTGTTCCCGAGAAAATCATCGGAAACATATTCGCTGAAAGCCGATACGTTCTGCTGTTCGTATGCGTTGGCTATCGCCATGATAGAGTCCTGGACCAGCTTTACAAAATCAATATCCTTATACGTAATGCTTTGGACATACGGGAAAAGCTCCTGGGTCACTTCTCCGGCTTCACCCATATCTATCCTTAAGATAAAGGTGTACTCGGCGTCAGGCGTCGGGGCAAAAGAATATTTCACATCTGCGCTATTCTGGATCTTCGTCCAGCTCCTGCCGCCATCCACTGAGATCTCGACGCCCCGTGATCCCGCGACTGTAGAAAGCTTCCCGGCGACCTCTATCTTACCGTTCTTGAGGTCCATTTTAGAAAGAACCACTGTTTGAGGCATGCTAGCCGCGTTGTATTTGTTAAGCGTCGCGCTCAGGACTTGTATGGCCTGCCGGCCGGCTTCATCCTCCGCTTCCTTCTTCTTTCTCTCCTCCTCTTCCTTCTTTTTCCTCGCCGCTTCTTCTTCCGCGGCTTGACGTTCCCGTTCCCATCGTTTTTCTTCATCTATTTTGTCCTGGCCGGACTTTTTGAGCTCATCCTCCACCTCTTTCTCCAGGGCCATCCATCCGCCTAAGGATTTCTCAATTGCGTCTGTCTTCGCGAACATGGAATATAGCCGGACGAAATGTGAAACATTCTCCTTCTGGAATTTCTCGAGCTGCTTGATCTTTTCCTGGACATTGTAGCTGTTCTTCTTAATATCGTCGAATTTCTGCTTCGCCTCGCCAAGATATTTATCGGCCAGTGCCGCCCTCTCGTCAAAAGTCTTTTTGACAGTTTCGTAGGTCTCCTGGTACACCTTTATCCTGTCGGGTATGGTCAACCATTTATCAAGCGGAGGGTAGTAGGACTGGGCGAAATCGAATCTATACCTGATATTTGTCCCTATGCCTTTACGCAGGTTGTCCAGCTTAGAGACGAGATCGCTGTATTTCGCCCAGGCCTCTTTCATCTGTTCCAGGTACGCATACCCTCGCATCTTTTCGGGCAGGGTGTACATAAAAGCTGAGTTATCCGGCATAATGTACATATCGCTCTGCCTTCTTATTTCCTGTTCAAGCGTAAGATCAGAAAGGCGCAGCATGAACATATCCAGGGTGATATCGTAGTATATCCTGGCATACGCCGAGGCCACCTGGTCCGCGTGCTCTATCGTAAAAAGATCGCTTTCTCTCTTTGCAACGGCTGCTATGGCCTTATCCATTTCCTCGAGTATATCCTTTCTCTCCATCACCTTCGCCTGCGCCTCGGCGTCGTTATCTCCTCCCCACACCCTCGGGATACCCACGCTTTCGGCAGGAAGTATCTCCCCTCCCAGTTGCGCGTTATAGAACTGGCTTGTGGAAACGATATTTTCAAATCCCCACGACTGTTTACCGTCATATGGGATGAGCAGTCTTTTCGGCATTGAGCTCTCAAAACTTTTCGCGATGCTGATAGCGGACGCCGCGTATTGTTCGAATGCTTTTTTTTCTTTCGCGTAGAGTTCGGCCGCGGCTGACCTGTCTCCGGAAAGGTCCACTTTCATCTGTTGCACCTCTACAAGCTCCCGTGACGCGTCGCCGGGCATCTCGTATACGAGACCTTCCCGAGCGGCCATGTTCTCGGATATGATGGTGTAGAAATAGGCGGATCCCCATCCATCGGGAAAATTCAATTTGGTAAGGGCCTCCTGGGATGTCTCGCTGCCGGCTTTCCGATAGGCTTCCACGGCTTTATCGAGCTCTTCCCTGATCTTTTCGGCCTTTTCCCTCATATAAGCCCTCATCTTACTTCCCCGCTCGAGAGCTTCCGCGACAATGACCTGCTCTTCGGCGCATAGCACCTTGTAATCATTATAGAACTGCCCCTCGACTATACTGCCCCAGGCCCGATTCATATAAGGCCCGCGCGCCGCATTGTACACATCGGATAACGCGTTACTCTGGGCGACAAGCGCGTCGTGTTCCGCTCTATTCCTGGCATTTTGGATCCTTGCCCAGATCGCGGCGAACTGAGGGTCATATTGTGCGGCGAGGGCCGCTAGGATCTCATTCGCCTTCCGTTTGCCGTCATCCATTTTCTTACTGGCCGCTTGAAGCGCCGCCTTCCTTTTCGACACGTAATCTTCATACATCCGTTCGATCGCCGCCGTATCATACCCCTCGATCCCGGATTCCTTGATCTCGGTGAAAGCCGTTTCTAAAGCGCTTAAAATTGAGCCATGATCGAACCCTTCATAAGGGAAAGACTGGACATATTTAGCCATCCTGCCGTTGTATTTATCTTCGTCCGATTCCTCCGTCCGGACAAATGTCTCGGCATCCTGTTTTTTGGCGCCATTAATAAGGATATCAAATTCATCTATCATTTTTAGAGCCGGATCAGCTTCCTTCCTGGCCGCGTCGACGGCCGCGGTGACTCCGGCGGAAGCGCCCCTGGTTTCCTGCACAAGAGCGTCCAGTTTCGACCTCAATTCGTTCTCGATCTGTTTTTTCTCGAGGATATCGGCCTTCATGCGTGAAAGTTCGGCGATAATGGCGTTTTTCATATTGTCGCCTTCGTTATTTTTACCCTTCAAGTACCACCCGCCGTAAGCAAGCTGCTCGTCCCATTCCCGCTGAACGTAAGAGGCGATGTCAACGGTCTGGATCCATTCGACAAAGCCTCGGGGATTTTGTTGCGGGTCATGCCCCGCCAGAACGACCTTCATCTTTCCCTCGAGCGCGGAACTGAAGGCGTACTGAACGACATATTTGCCCAAAGCCTCTACCATCGACTGGGCCAGTTTATACCATCCCCAGCCCGGCACGAAATATGTTATTATCTTTTCTCCCACATCCTTACCGAGAGATCTTAAGGCTTCTTCCGGACCGTCCTTTTTCCAGCTGGAAATAAAATTATACGTCATCTGGACGCCCTCAAGACCGGCCTTAAAAGCGTTTACCTGGGTATCCAATTTTGCGTTAATATCGATATCGGCTGCCGACCACAAAGCCCCGACGTTCTTCCCTTCTATGATGGCTTTATGCATCATATCCGGGATCTGAGCCTTAAAAAGTTCCTCACGCAATTTTTTCTTTACATATTCCTCGAGCTTCTCCTTGGCCGCCTCTTTCAGCCGGTCGGAACTCTCTTCCCAGACTCGCTCTTTCCCTTTTTTGAGGATATAGGCGACTTTGGCTTTGTCGGTGGGGAGGCTGTTAAGTTCCGCGACGTCGTCGACAAAGTTAGTGAATTGTTTGATAAGTTCTTTAGATACCTTTTCCGTAGCCTCGTCCTCTGAGAAAGCCGGAGGGCACGCCGAAGTTATCGTGAAACAGAGAATGGTTATTGAGGCAAGTATCTTTTTTATGTTCATCTCGCGCTCCTTTGGCGGTCATGTCGGATCAAAAGGGGGAATTCCCTTTCACATCGTACAGCTTCCATTCCTCTCCCGACTTTTTAAACACGAAAAGACATTGCCCCCGGCTCTTACGCTGGCTTCCGGTGTCGAACGGCACGTCCTTCTTGTTCCAACTGAAAGAAACGGCGAGTTTGTCTCCTTTCGGAATAACCGTATTTATGAAATACTCTATGTCCAGGGGTCTTGCCGAATAAAATGAGTTCTCGACGCCGCTCACAAAAGACTGGCCGCCAGAGGGAAAATCATCGTCCACAATATCGGCGAAAGATCCCCTCGTGTACCCACGGTAAGAGTCGAAGATACGGGATAGAAGACTATCGGCTATCTCCCTTTCTTTTCCGGGAGCTATAACTTTCTGGGCTCTTCCCCTTTCGACCGTCGTTCCGGCCATAGCCCACGCGTAAGATGTCAACGCCGTCAAAACCAGTAGCGACGCGAATACCCGGCAAAAACGATCAGAAATTCGAAACGAGCTTGGTGATAAACCTTGTTTCATCATAAGACTGCTCCTTGTCCTGCTGATTATAGTCGTTATGTTCCCCTCGAAAGACCAGACGCGTGCTCCTTTTCTTCTCCATGAGAAAATTCATTTCGAAAAATGTCGTGTAATTAAAATAGTTCTGCATGGGCTGGTTGGAATCGCTGGAGTTCACGTTATAACCAAAATATAGCATATGGGCGCCATAGATGTTGTACTGGCCCTGGAACCCTACCCCGGTGTTAAAATCCTCCTTAGGGTACTTTTTGGGGTCGTGATAATCCAGGTTCAAATACCCCGAAAGATACGCTCGGCGCTTCAATATGTACTGTTCCCGCCCGAGATTCGTGCCGAGGCGGTAAAAGTAGTCGGAGTTAGATTTGACATATTTGTCGATGAAACCCCTAAATTCGCCGAAAATCCCGTAGCTTGTCTTATCGTCCAGATTATCGTTGACCGCAACGCCAGGCGTGTAAGTGACCGCGCGCAAGGTGTTAAAAACGTCGTCAGACCTTCGTTCCTGCACGTTCGTGTAAGCCCTGACGCTGAACGAAGGATCGCTTTCGTACGGACGCATATTGAGCGTCATGTATTTTTCGTCGTATATGGTGCGTTTTTTCAATGTGCTTCCGGTAAGATGGTTCCAGTAATAATTCTCTGTGACGGTCGCCCTCATCTTTTTAGTGATATCATAATCAAGAGTTCCCTGGTGCTGCATTTTATCGGGCATAGCTGAACCCGCGTCGGTATAAAATTTAGGCTGAACGTAGTAGAAAAGATAAGTGCCGGTAAAGGGTCCGTATTTCAAACGGGGCCTGGCCCTGAACGCGTTGCCGTGCTTGTCGTCCGAATACGCCGCTTTTCTTTCGTCAAGGTTGTGATAACTCGTACCCAACTCATAGATCAGTGAGAAGTACTCTTTCGTGGCTATCTCGCCGTCCACGCTGACCACCGTATTGCTCATGTCCGGGATAGGCGTCCCGAGCCCTGTGGAATCGCTGGTAGCTCTGTCGTCACGGTTTGTAACGGCCTGGGTCCCTATCCTGAAAGTTTTGAACGCTTCCTCTCCTTCCTCCTTAAAAAGAAAGATATCGGTCTTCCCTCCGTACACATTTCTCCAGAATGCGCTCATATCGTTATCAGGGCTCTGACTGCGCGCGGCGACCCCTTGCAAATGCACGCTGTCGTATTCTTTTATCTCAGCGTTGAACCCTTCGAGTGAGTTACCCAGAGTGAACTGGCTGAAGTCCCCGTAGAAATCTCCGAAGAGGAGCATATTGTCGGGGTTGGATATCTGGGTAGTAAGCTGTTTGACCCGGAGGTCCTTCCTCCTTTCGATACGACGGTCATCGGTCCTCCGGAGGAACAGCTGGCTTTCAAAACTGTAGTCTGAGATCAATTTTTCATAGCTATTGATATTGACCTCGGTATTCTGATAAACTCCCCTTCTGAGAAATGTTTTCGTTCCGTTGCCTCCGGTAGCGTTAAAATTTATCTCTTCCATAACGCTCCCGGTTATCATTCCGGAACGGTCAGGGCCATAGTTGCCGTAATTTTTAAAATCGAGAAGATCATCCACCCTATCCTCAAGGGTGAAGGTCTTATTTACATCAGGTGCTCCTCCGGCTGTAGAACCCTGTCCGAGATAATAAACCTCCGCCGCTTCAAGTGTTAACGGCCGGCAGAAAATAACTATTCCCGCCAGAACGAACGACACAGCTACATCTCTCGACCTTTTTCCCATAATTGGTCCCTTCCTTTTCTTGTATTTTAATTATTTCAAGCAGGCGTTCTTATTGCGTCCTAACGTTCCTCGTCCCATCGGTCTGGAGCGCGTACTGGAATTCCAGCGTATCAGGCGGACCGAGAGTCCGGTTGGTCACCGTCATCTTCCCGTATTTTGCATCTGCGGTCTTAAAAGCGTAAACTTTTCCCACATCCATATTGTCAACAAAAGGGGCGTATCCAGATGACGGGGCTTCATTGAGCGCCCCGAACGTGGAAGTTGTAATTTCCTGTATCTCGGACGCGCCTACGGCGATAAATCGCATCCCCATAACATAATTGAAATCACCGGTATCCACGTCAGCCTGAGCCCCGGACGAGAAACTAAATCCCTTTACATTGCTAGGAGGGGGACCGGGTTCGGATGTGACAGACCCTGTCCGGACGGATATCACGGCGGTCGAAGTCGTCCCTCCGGCCTCAACGGTCTCGCTGGATCCGGGCTGTACGGGATCACGGGTTTCCTGAGCCTGCTCTATCTGCTCGACGACGGCTTGCGCCAACCCGCTGGATTCGGCTATTTCCGGGGAAAGAGTAGCGTATATTAGGTTCCCTTTAAGATTGTAGATCTTCATCCTTCCGTCCTCCAGAACAAAGATCATCTCAGTTTTTCCTGTCGTCCTTTGCTGTTCCCCGGTCTGTCTCGGTATCTGGGTCTTGTTCCACGTTGTCTCGGCAACGTATTGCCCGTTACGTATCTCTATCCTGTTGATGAATATGGTGAGCCTTATTTCAGTGAACATATCGAAGTCGAACCTCACTCCTTCTTCCAGAAAAGTCCGGTTGCCTATGAAATCCCTCGATATATTCTCTTCGAATAAAGAAACGTTCTGGGCTTCATAGGCGTCGGCTATCTTCTTAGCGGCGTCGACGAGAAGCTGGCTATAGTCGATGTTCCTATATATCAACCCGTTGATGTTCTCGAACGGCTCTAGAGTGACCTCATCGAAATCCACGGTCTTGATCTTGAAAACGACCTGATACAATTGCTCGACCGCCGGCATGAAGGAAAAGGATAACATCTGGTTCTTCTGGCATTCGTTCCATATCCGTCCGCCGTCGGTCGAAACGAGTATCTTATCTATCCTGTCCAGCGTGTTCAGCCTGGCTGTAACTTCGATAGCGTTATTCTTCAGGTCAGTATTCGTGAGGATAACGTCACCGGAAGCGTTTTTTAGGCTCACTGTATTTACGCGCGCGTCATAAAGCTGATAAAAAGAAAACCCTTCACCCTCCCCCACTGGAACGGTTTGAGAGAAAGACGCCGTTTTCTGTCCGGGCTGGCCTCCCTGTCCAGGCTGTCCCCCTTGCCCCGGCTGCCCGCCCTGCCCTGGCTGCCCACCCTGCCCTGGTTGTCCTCCCTGTCCTGGTTGTCCTCCCTGTCCTGGTTGTCCACCCTGTCCCGGTTGTCCACCCTGTCCCGGCTGGCCTCCCTGTCCAGGCTGGCCACCCTGCCCCGGTTGTCCGCCGGGCCCGCTTGTCTTAGTGGTTTTAAGAAACTCCGTGCGCTCTTCCAGGATCTTATCGAGTTCATTCATTATGGAGACATATCTTTTGCCCAGCGAATGATCGAAAGGAGCCGGGTTTTTCTCATAGGCTTTGTCCACGGCATATGGCTGGCTCGTATCACCGCTTGAAATTATGGCACCGGCTATTGCCCCAATGACCGGCATCATCTGCTGCATGAACTCGATATCACTCGCGTCATATTTGACCTTCGGAACTTCCTCCTCGAACTTCGCGACCGTGCTAGCCTGGATCACGATCTCCGTATCGCCCGAAGGAGCGAAAAAATTGTCTTCCGCGGCGTATTCAACTCCGGGCAAGGTAAGGATCTTCTCGAGTACCTCGTTAACTCCGGAGGCGCTATTCTTAATGAACTTGTAGCCCGGATATTGCTGCCACATAGTTCTTATCTCGTTGGCGAAAGTCCCCGTATCGTTCTTAGTCATATAGTGTTTGTAGGGTTT
This sequence comes from Candidatus Omnitrophota bacterium, assembly GCA_015231405.1. GTDB lineage: Bacteria > Omnitrophota > Gorgyraeia > Tantalellales > Tantalellaceae > JADGBR01. Next base: position 84,462 of record JADGBR010000006.1, read on the forward strand.
ATCCATCAGTATCAAATTGCCGTCTTTCTTGAAAAGGATCTCGTACTCCCCATAGCTGAACTCCCTAAGAACTCCTTTTTCCTTCTGGTCCCGGAAGAACTCCTCTACCGCCGCTTTTTTAGAGTTGATCCAGTCCGCCCCTTCCTGACGTTTCGCCATTTCCTCGTCGGCATATTTACGTATCTCGTCGAACCTGGCCTGTGACCTGTTGATGAGATCCTGAAGTTTCTCTATGGCATTGCCCAGGTCCGCCATCTCTTCCATTTGCCGGTCGAAATTTTCGGAAACACCGAGCACCTTCATTTCGGTGAGTTCACTGTCCGACGGTTTAGGTATATCCTTAAGTTCCGCCGCGGCTCTCTGCCAATCCGGGTAGGAACCCTGGACATTCGCCATTCGGTACCCACCTTCCCTGCCTATCTCCCCGGCGAAATCGAAGTTTACAGTAGCGGCCTTCTGGTTCATTTCAGAATATAGCTCGGGAACGCTTTTCGGGTCGTTAAAAGTACCTACTCCCCCATACTCGTAAGATTTCGTTTTTTCTACCGCCGCGTTAATGGCGTTCATGTTATCCGAAAAATCTTCATCGGCCTGGGTCCTCGTCCCTGTCCCCAGGATACTATTGACGGGAATTATTTTGGCTGACGCCTGCACAAGCCCTGTATATTCATACCATTGCCTTTGCCTTACCCTCTTAAGGTCGTTAAAAGTATTGACGAGCCCTGATATCTCGGAATTGGTCTTAACGATCACGGCTTCGGTCGTATTCCTGAGCGTCTGGCTAACGTCCCCGGCCAGATAATATGCGCTCTGAAGAATGGATAACTCGCCGCCGAGGGCGCTAGTCTCCTTTCTTATCGCTTCCATCCGCGTTGAGTTGCCGCTCATTGCCGAGACAAGGCTGCTCCTTAAGGCTTCGTCATAGGAATCGTAATACTGTCTCTGCAATTTCGCGTTATCCGCCTCACGGTTCTTATATTCCTCGTTTAGCGCCCCTATCCTCTCATTAATTGGACCTTGCGCGTTCTCATACGCTTTCGCGAGCTTTTTAGGAAGTTCTTCGTTATAGTAGCCGTTCATCCCTTTCCTGGCGGCGCCCTCCCATTCGGATAGGAGGGTATACGCTTCGGAAAATTTGCCCTTATTCAAAGCTTCCAGCACCTTATCGTAAAGATCATCACCAGAAGTTCCCCAGTCCTTGAACGGCGCGAGAACTGGAACGAATGCGGCGTTATAATAGCCCATCTCGGGAGCGCTTATCGTTTTCTCTTCTTCCTCATAAACGGTCGCGGGATCGGTTATGACAGCTTTTTCTTTAGCTCCGAGGGCTTTTTCATAATCCTTTTCCAGCGCCCACCACAGCTTCAGCTCGGACTTTAGCGACGCGGAAAGATCGGCCTCTCCGATAAGATTGGAAGCGCTGGACGCGGTCACAAGCGAACTTTTCCAGGTATTAATGGCGTTCTGAACTTCGTTCATCCTCTTAAGGTTGGCGATAAGCGTCCCGGCCCCGACGCGCGCGGCCGGACTTTTCGCGAGGAGCTCCTTGTATTTAGGCAGCTGTTTACGGTATTCTTTTTTGGCGTTGAATTCGCTGAGAAGTTGCGGGATATTGTTCGAAAAGGCTCTTAAACGGTAGGCGAACTTCTTGAATTCAGCCATCTCATGCCCGGCCCGCTGCTCCGCCCACCGCTCGGTCACCTGGAGGTTAACGTCCTTAAGGAGTTTCATTATCCATGTGCGCGCCTTGTTCCGATATTCCACGGAAAGCGCCATAGTCTCGGCGCTTTCGGTCGTGTCCTCTCCCGAGCCTGCCGACATCAGGTCCCTGGCCCAATCCCCCCAACTTTGTTCGGGCCATTCCTCCCCGAGAACGGTCGTTACATAAGATTTGACCATATCGCGGACCTCGGCGTTGGTCACGATGTATTTGTTAAAGAAATAGTCCGCGGTCTTTTCGTTGACATCTATCAGCTTAGGAGAGCCGCCCTTGGGATCGGACGTACCCAAAAGACGCCTGTCGTTCTCAACTTTATTGTAAAGCGTCTCTACCTGGAGCTCGGCGCCCGACTCTACTACCAGCTTATGGGACTCGTAGGCCATCTTAACGGCGGCCCACGCCACTTTTATAACGGGATGATCTATTTCCCCGACGACAACGTCCACTGTCAGGAAAAGTGCTTCGTCATATTTCCCTTCTCCGAGCATGGTACCGAGCTTTTGGACGTTCTCTATGATATCCAGGATCTTGTCTATTTTGTCCTTGATCTGCTTAGTGTATGCGTCGGTATCGTCGATCTGCCCTTTCCATAGTTTCTCGTATTCAAAGAGAGATTCCCATCCAAGCTCGTTGACTTTGTCCTGGCCCAGGGCCTTCAATCCTTCCGTCGCTCCGTCCTCCGACATCATGGCTTCCGCCACATCAAGGCCGAGACTTACGCCGGTACCCAATTCATCCGGGTCGGTAAATTTCCCGCCCTTGGACCCTTTTTCCTCGGCACTCGCGATATTGAAGTTGAGGACCATTAATGACAACAGGATGAAAACTGATATTTTATTAGCCATTCCGGTCCTTTGGTAATTTTTTTATAGGTTGGGGAATATAGATATTTTTGTGATAAGCCTGGTCCGCCCCCCCCATTTCAGCGCTTGTTTCCTTCCATTTTCTACTTTAGATTACTTTCTCGGGCAAATTCTGTCAATTGATTTTAGCTCATCCCATCATTTCACAATTCTCAACAATATCCCCCTTTCAAATGCATACGATCCCGCTAAAAGAATCATTTGACTTCCACCTCCTCAATCCCTATCATAGTACCCACTATGAAGAACAAAAACTTGATCTCCCTCTTGATGCTCTTGTCTGTCTCTTCGTTCCTCTTCCTTTTCAAACTCGGAGCTATGCCTCTAACTGATCCGGACGAGACTTTCTATGCCGAAACAGCGAAAGAAATGCTTACCGCTAACGACTGGCTTACGCCTAAGATATTCGGGGAACCACAATTCGAAAAGCCGGTTTTCTATTACTGGACAATAATGGCGAGTTACAAATTTTTCGGCGTGAACGAGTTCTCGGCCAGGTTGCCTTCGGCCCTTTTCGGCATCCTCGGTATAATAGGTATTTACACTCTGGGTGTCATGCTCTCTACCCCACTCGGAGGATTATTGTCCGGACTAATAGCGTGCACGTCCATCTACTATCTTGGACTGGCAAGGGGATGCGTGACGGATATGGTCCTGACCGTATTCATCCTGTTCTCGCTCGTTTTTTTCCTTAAAGGGTGGTCCGAAAAAAAGAGATATTATTTCCTTTTATCTTCCGCGTCGATGGCTCTGGCTGTCCTGACAAAAGGACCAATCGGCCTTTTCCTCCCGGGATTGATACTGATCCTGTTCATCACCCTGGAAAATAAATGGAAAGACATCGGCAGGATCCCTTTCCTATCAGGAACGGCTGTTTTTGTGGTCATATGCCTACCCTGGTACCTGACCATGATAGATCTGCACGGCAAGGTATTTATCGGTGAATTTTTCGGGTTCCATAACGTCACGCGGTTCTTGAAGCCGGAGCATAAGATAGGTTCGTCCCCGTTCTTTTATTTTCCGATAGTGTTGGGAGGGATACTTCCCTGGACGCCGTTCCTTTTAGCCGGGATATGGCGTTCGTTCTTCGGGAAGGAACCTATCATTGAAAGATCCGGCCGCACTCTGTTCACGATATGGTTTTTGACCGTGTTCCTTTTTTTCTCATTTTCCAGCACAAAACTCCTGACTTACATTTCCCCTCTTTTTCCCGTATTGGCGGTAATTACGGGAATATTCTGGGAAAAATTTATTACAGGGAAGACCGGGGGGTCGGAAGAAAAGGCATTTATCATCCCGGGCTTAGTCCTTCTTGTTATCGCCTCGATACCCGGGTTCTTAGTGGGACGCCATATTGTCCTGGCTAAATGCCCGGAAGCGCTGGCGTCTGTAACTCTCGGCTCGGCGATCCTTTTTTCGGGGATACTCCTGGCGCTCTTATTTTCAATATTCGGAAAAAGGCGGCTTTCTTTCATTTCCTTGTTCCTTGGCGTATTGGTCTTATCCCTGCCGGCCTTTACCTACATCATGCCGATCATCGGAGCGTCGGAATCCAGCGCGGCACTGGCCGGAACAGCCCTTAGATTATCCGGTCCAGGCGAACCCATAGGGGGAGAATCCGACAGAAGAAGAGGGATAGCTTTTTATACCGGCAGGGTGGATGTCCCGGATATCCATACATACGGCGGACTTATCGCCTTTTTCCCCAGGAAAGAAAGGGTCTGGGGGATCGTACAGAAAAAACACTACGAACAACTCGCGGGTTACATGAAAGGCCAATATTTCGAGGTGATCAGTTCTTCCGGGAAATACGTCCTTGTCACGAACAAGCCTCTCCTCACTTCTCCCGAAGAGACCTCAAAGTGATCAATTCCCCGGCGATTGAGCCTGCTGAACCTGGTTCCTGCCGCCGTCCTTAGCCCGGTATAAAGCCTGATCGGCGAATTTTATCAGTTCGTCCTTGTCGGTACTGTCAAAAGGATATGTGGACACGCCAAGGCTCACGGTGACCTTAAGCGTCCCTTTCTGGCTGGGATAATCGTGAGCCTCTACGGCTTTACGGAGCTTTTCCGCCATTTTGAAGGCCTCATCCTTTCCGGTTTCCGGCATCACAATGGCGAATTCCTCTCCGCCGTATCTTGCCGCAATATCGACGTCCCTCACGTTCGTCCTGAAAAGTTTTGCCGTCTCCATAAGAACAAGGTCACCCATCTGATGTCCGTAAGTATCGTTGAATTTTTTGAAATGGTCTATATCCGACATTATAAGAGATACGGGATGATTGAACTTGGCTGAACGTATCAGTTCTTCCTGAAGCCGCTGCTGGAAATACCTGTGTATCCTGAGCTGGGTCAGCCCGTCGGTAATGGCCAGATGATAGAGTTTAGCGTTGTGTATGGTTACCGCGGAATGTCCGGCCAGCGTCGAAAGGATATCGGCGTCTTCCCTTGTGAATTTTCCTCCTTTCTGCTTATTTGTAAGGTTAATTACGCCTATGACCTCGTCATTGACCAGGAGCGGCATACAGAGAATGGATTCCACGAACGATTTTCCCGATTGTTTGAACCTCGCGTCGTTCTCAACGTCATCTACCAGTATGTACTGCTTCTGTATAGCGACCTGCCCCGCTATGCCTTCGCCTATCTTGATCCTGGTGCATTCCATCTGCCCGGAATTGATCTTTTCCTCGATATCCATAGGAACGCCCCTGACAACTTTGACCGCAAGTTCTCGGGTCTTCTCATCGATCAGCATCAGCGAAGCCTTTTGCGCCTGTAGAGCGTCGCGCGATCTGTCCAGGATGAAAAGAAGGACCCGGTTAAGGTCGTTAGCGAAATTCAGGGCTTTACTGACGCTGTACAGGATCTGCAGGTTCTCGACTTTTTTAGCGAGTTCCGTTTCGGCCTTTTTTCGCTCCTCGACCTCGGCTTCAAGGGTTTTTCTGGCCGCCTCTATCTCCTGGGTCCGCTCCTCCACATATTCATGAAGGCGCTTGGTCAGGTCTCTCATCGATACTATCCCGGTTATTTTCCCGTTCTTTGTGACCGGTATGTGCCGCACCCTTTTTTCCCTCATTATTTTTATGACTTCGAGGTAAGAGGTGTCGTCCGGTACCGTTATAAGATCTTTGCTCATGAAATTGCTCACCAAGAGCGATTCCATATCGATCTTCCCGGCAGGGATCAGCTTGTGCAAAAGGTCTCTTTCCGTAAAAATGCCTTTAATGTCGCCGCGATCCTCGACAAGAACAGCGCCTATGTTCTTTTCACGCATAAGTTTGATGGCGTTCAAGAGCGTGATGTTAATATCAACCTGGACGATACCCGTCGTCATATAAGATACCATGTTATCCATATCAGGTCCTTTTTTATGCTTTTGCGACAATAGATCCGGCGCATTAAATTATATTCCGAACCGGAATGTTAATCAAAGATCACGGTCTTATTGTCATACACCAGTATTTTCCTTTCCAGATGCCACCGTACAGCCCGGGCAAGGACCATCTTCTCAAGATCCTCACCGCTCCTTATGAGGTCCTTTACGGCATCCCGGTGGCTTATCCTGGCGGTATCCTGCTCTATTATCGGACCTTCGTCCAGCTTTTCTGTTACATAATGACTGGTCGCTCCGATTATTTTTACACCTTTTTTGAAAGCCCGCGAGTAGGGATCGCTCCCGGCGAAGGCCGGCAGGAAAGAATGATGTATGTTTATTATCTTCATCCTGTATCGGTCCACGAAACCCCGTGTAAGGATCTGGTGATACCTCGCGAGTATTATGAGATCGATCCTCTCATTCTCCAGGATATTGAGCTGTTTTTTTTCCTGCGCCGGCTTGTTCTTCGCGGTTATGGGAAACTCGTAATATTTCGCACCGAACTCCCGGGCGATGTGTTCCGCGTATGGGTGATTACTCACCACGACCGGCATCTCACACCTGAACTGGCCTGACTTCAACCTCAGAAAAAGATCGTAAAGGCAATGTGTCTGCTTCGATACGAACACCGCGACCCTCGGCACCTGGTCGCTGAAATATAGCTCCCATTTCATTTCGAAATTCCCGGCTATCGCCGAGAATTTCTTCCCGATCATTTCTCTTTTTATAGTGAACCCTTTCATATCCCATACTATCCTCATGAAAAAGGCCTTGGCCTCGTCATCGGTATGCTGGTCCGAGTGAAGGATATTTCCGTTGTTGTTGTACACAAAATTCGTCACCGTAGCCGTGATCCCTTTCTTGTCGGGGCACGATATCAATATCGTTGCATTGAGCATAAATTTCCTTTGGATCTTTCGGAAACGGACCATAATGTCCCAGGTTCTCAAATAATTATACTTATGATGCCCGGGATTGGCAAATCGTTACCCGCAAAATCCGACGTTCTATCACCCCTTACGGCCACCAACAAGATAAATTTATCCGCGCCGGGGTTGACATTCCCGAAATAGACATTAAAATTATTTTTACGGACGTTTCGTTGGTCCGGTAAATAAGTTACCGGGATGATTATCATGGGTTTTTCGCTGAGAACAGGGTTTGTTTTTACTATGGCTTTCGCCCTCCTGGCCTTCCCGGCGGACTTCGCTAAAGCCCAAAAACTTCCTAAGCTGTTCCCTTTTAACAAGAAAGACGCGCTCAATGAATGGGAAGAAAAGGTTTTCAAGAACAAGGTCTTGTACACCGTCAAACCGGCTGTTCCCGACGGACAGCTCTCGGCGGAGAGCAACTCCGCCTGTTCGGGGCTTATTTACCGGGTTAAGTTCAATGTCAACAAAACGCCCATGATCAGTTGGGAGTGGAAAGTCACAAAATTTCCCGACAAATTGAAGACCCAAAACGAGGGCGGATGGATAGAGAAGGACGATTACGCCGCAAGGGTCTATATCATATTCCCGAGCATGATATTTACCGAAACCCAAACGCTGGAGTATATCTGGTCGGAAACGGACCCGGAAGGAACGATCATGACCAGCCCCTATTTCAAGAACATTAAGCTTATCGTGATCGAGTCCGGGAGGGAGAACATGGATAAATGGGTCTTTGAGGAACGTAATATCCTCGAGGATTTCACAAAAGCTTTCGGCAAATCTCCGTCCCGTAACGTCGGTGCCATATCGCTCATGACGGATACCGACAACACAATGTCAACCGCCGAAGCGTTCTACAAAGACATAAAGGTAGGTTATAGCTATGAAGAACCAAAATAAAAGGAAAAATGTTTTCGCCAATAAAATGCACCAGGACATACTACTCCTGGTCCTTGTGTCATCCTTGGCTCCTACGGTCCTCGTGACCATATCGCTTTATTTCCTGATATTCGGGATAACCGCGAACCAGATAGGGATACCCGAATCCATAGCCTACAACGTTCTCCCTGCCGCTCAAAAGGTCGTCGTGGTCCTGGCCATCGCCATGCCCATACTCATACTTACCATTCTATTCTTCGCCCACAAAATATCGCACATGATAGTTGGTCCCTTTGACCGTATAGTCAGGGAGCTCGGAGAATGCGTCACGGGAACCAAAAAGACGCATATTTATCTTCGGGATAACGACAAGTTCTGGCCGATGGTCAGCGCGATAAATAAGCTGCTGGATAAGGCGAATTCGAAGTAGGTCCTAGTAGATTGTCTAAATGAGGGTGCTGTCCGCCTTCGCCAAACTATTTTGATATTATTCGGCTACGGCGGACAAAATTCGCCTTTTCTGGATTGTTATTGGTAGGCGAATTTTGGTGCGCGAGGCGAGATTTGAACTCGCACAGGATTGCTCCCGCTAGCCCCTCAAGCTAGTGCGTCTGCCATTCCGCCACTCGCGCATAACAGCTATCAGCTTTCAGCTTTAACGGATGTCTAACCACCTATAGCAGAAGGCTGATGGCTGAAAGCTAGTATTACCGTTTCGAGAACTGGAAGTTTTTCCTCGCGCGTTTCTGGCCGTATTTCTTTCTTTCCTTGGCGCGCGGGTCGCGTGTCAGAAGACCGTCTTTTTTTAAGGTGATCCTCTGTTCGGGATCAACTTTCAAGATAGCCCTGGATATGGAATGCCTCAAAGCACCGGCCTGCCCGCTCAAACCGCCTCCGGTGATAGTGGCAAAAACGTCATATTTACCTAACATCCCGGTTATCTCAAGGGGACGTATCACTACGATCCTATGGGTTTCGCGGGGGAAATAATCCTCGAAAGTCCTTTTGTTGATCCTTATTGTCCCTTTTCCCTCGGCAAGTCTAACCCTTGCTATCGACATTTTCCTTCTACCGACCGCTGCAAAAAATTTTTTTCCTTCGGACATTAAACACCCCTCGTTCTTTTTATATTTCGACCTTCACGGGCTTTTGCGCTAAATGCGGCTGTTCAGTCCCGCAATACAGTTTTAACCTCTTGAGCATAAGGGCGCCGAGCCTGGTTTTAGGGAGCATTCCCTTCACGGCATGCCTCAGAATGTATTTGGGTTTACGGATCGACATATCCTGAAAGGTAGTTCTTTTTAGCCCCCCGGGATATCCGGAATAGCTGGTGTATATTTTTTCTTTGACCTTGTTCCCGGTTACCCTGATTTTGTCGCAATTGGTCACGATCACTCCGGCCCCGTTATCCACATGCGGCGTAAAATCGACCCTATTCTTTCCTGAAAGCAGGAACGCCACCTTTGTGGCCAATCTTCCAAGGATCTTTTCGTCGGCGTCAACGATATACCAGGCATGGCTGGTCTCGGACCTCTTTATCATTTTAGTTTTATTACTCATAAAAACCACCTTTTAAAATAGTTAAACTTGAAGTGTAAAAATAACATATTTGACGGGTATTTGTCAAGGGGAAAGAAGGAAAACATTCGTCTGCTTGAGGGGGTCCAGCATATATCATATCGCATAGTCACAGCGCTTGGCATATATGTTTCATTTCATTTGATACAAAGTACACGCCTTCAGCCACGCACTTTAGCCATGCTTTCATCGATCATTTCTTTCCGGTAACTTGTTTATAAAGAGCCGAGATCTGATCTTTGTAAAAAGTATTGTAAATATAATTCACTTCGTGCTTATAGGTCTTGTTCTTTATCTTGTCCAGCTCTTTCTTCTTTTCTCTTCTTATGTCGTTAACGCTCTTCGTCCTTTCCTTCATCAACCTGGGCATCTGATCCCTCCCTGCTTAAGAATACAAATATTCTTTTATTCCCGGAACAAAGCACCAAACATTATTGTAGCAAGTATATAACAAGTATAAATACTTGTCAAAATAAAAAAATTTTTACTTACGTTAGATAGAAGGAAAAATTTTTTTATCTGTAGGAGACTTCCATTAAAAAAAGACCCTCTGGGGGTGCCGTGGGTCCGGCTTTGGCGCGGTCCTCCGCAAGGATTATCTTTTTCATCCTGTCGGCGGGAATATACCCTCTTGCAACATCAACGAGAGTGCCTACTATGTTCCTTACCATATTGTAAAGGAACCCGTCGGCAGTTATATCGATCGAGATCACGGAGCTTTTCTTTTTAATCGATATCCCGTATACGGTCCTCACCGAAGACCTGTCCTTCTTGTCTTTCGCCTGAAATGACCTGAAATCATGCTTTCCGGCTAATGCTTTAGCTCCGGCTTTCATTGCCTCAAGGTCAAGCCGGTATGGGACCGTCCATGCGTATCTCGAGATGAAAGGATCACGTGAACGGGAAGCATGGATAAAATACCTGTAAGTCTTCTGCTTGGCGTCGTACTGTGCGTGAAATCCAGCCTTAGCGTACTCGGCCTTGATCACGGATATGTCCGGCGGGAGAACGGAGTTTAGAGCATATACAACTTTTTTTGCGGGGATAGCGAGATCAGTGTTGAAATGGGCGACCTGTTTCTTGGCGTGCACCCCGGCGTCGGTCCGTCCTGCCCCATATATGGTGACCCTTTTCTTAAAGACCTTCTCGACCGACTTCTCTATCTCTTCCTGGATGGACGGCCCGTTCTTCTGTCTCTGCCAGCCGTTGTAGTTCGTGCCGTCGTAGGCGATGGTTAATTTAATTATGTGAGACATGTTTGCTTTCAGCTATAAGCTTTCAGCTTTATTTGTAGGGCTAGTGATCTTTACATTAAAAAGCTGAAAGCTGAAGACTGACAGCTGAAAGCTAAATTCAGCCCGCGTAGTTCACGTCTATTCCTTCACCTGATCAGCAATTCCGCGATCTGGACCGCGTTGAGAGCGGCGCCTTTCCTGAGATTATCGGCGACAACCCACATATTCAGGCCGTTAGCTATGGAATCGTCTTCCCGTATCCGCCCGACGAAAACGTTGTCCTTCCCCTCAACCATGAGCGGCATGGGATACTCTTTCTTGAGGGGATCGTCCATGACCGTTATCCCGGGGAAAGCCCGAAGTATCTCGATGGCTTCTTCCCGGGTGATCTTTTTCTCCATCTCGATATTGACGCATTCCGAATGTGCAAAATATACAGGCACTCTTACGCATGTGGCCGTAAGCCTGAGATCGGGGATACCCATGATCTTCCGGGTTTCGTAGACCATCTTCATTTCCTCTTTGGTGTAGTTATTCTCGAGGAAGACGTCTATCTGGGGTATAAGATTAAAAGCCATCTGATAGGCGAATTTACTGACCATATCCGGCTTGACGTTATGGCTGCCGATACGCGAACTCCACTCTGTTTTTGAAAGTTCCCCGGCCTGAGTTTCCAATTCGAGAATATTCTGCTGGCCGGCTCCGGATACGGACTGGAAAGTCGACACTACGATCCTCTTCAAACGCGAATGCCTGTTCAATGCCATTAGCGGCAGTACCATCTGGATCGTCGAGCAGTTAGGATTCGCTATTATTCCCTGATGGGCCTTAGCCGCTTCGGGATTCACTTCCGGGACGACAAGGGGGACGGTGGGCTCCATGCGGAAGGCACTGGAATTATCCACGCATACCGCGCCTGATCTGACCGCGTGGGGAAGGAATTCAATGCTCCTTGACGCCCCGGCCGATGCGAGAACTATGTCTATGCCCTTAAAAGAATCCTTATCAAGGACCGTTACCGGGTATTGCCTTCCCCTAAAGTTAAGTTTTTTACCGGCTGACCGGTCGCTCGCGAGCAGCCTTATCTCGTTTATAGGAAAATCCCGCTCTTCCAGGATCGAAAGAAATACCGAACCCACGGCACCGGTAGCGCCCATTACAGCCACATTATATCTTTCTTTTTTCTTAAGCATCTTATTCCCTTCCCTTATCTTTTCCCGGAATCTATAACGCCTTAACGACAAGGTCGCCTACTTCCGTCGTAGAATAACCCATTTTGCCCGCGGACAGGCTTTTCAGCTTGTTAGCTGTCACGTCCATCACGGCTTTCTCGATAGCCTCGTTGATCTTGGTCTCTCCAAGTTCCGCCATCATCATCCCTCCGGCGCAAATGGCCGCGAGCGGGTTTATGACGTTCTTCCCTGTATATTTAGGAGCCGAACCGCCTATGGGCTCGAACATTGAAACTCCCTCCGGATTGATATTTCCTCCGGCTGCTATACCCATACCGCCCTGTATCATAGCCCCGAGATCCGTAATTATGTCGCCGAACATGTTATCGGTGACTATGACATCGAACCATTCCGGGTTCTTTATCATCCACATGCAGGTCGCGTCGACATGGGCGTAATCGGTCTTCACTTCGGGGTAACTTTTAGCCATCGCGTAGAACGCCCTTTCCCACAAGTCGAAAGCGTAGGTAAGGACATTTGTCTTCCCGACAAGGGTCAGCTTTTTCTCCCTTCCCTTCGTCTTCGCGTACTCAAACGCGTACTTAAGGCATTTGTCTATGCCCCTCCTGCTGTTCCTCGATACCTGGACCGCCACTTCCGTCGGTTTATCCTTGTCGATGAATTCGCCTTCACCCACATAAAGCCCCTCGTTGTTCTCGCGAACGACGACAAAATTTATCTCCGCTGGACCCTTGTCCTTAATAGGGGTCCATACTCCCGGAAATAGTTTTACGGGACGCAGATTTATGTACTGCTGGAGGGAGAACCTCAGCTTCAACAAGAGACCCTTTTCCAATATACCGGGTTTCACGTCCGGGTGGCCTACGGCGCCGAGATATATCGCGTCCATACCCTTGAGCTCCGCGAGTACGCTGTCCGGAAGGATCTCCCCCGTCCTTTTGTAGCGTTCCCCGCCCAGGTCATAGTGTATCTTCTTGTATTTCACCCCGAACTTCGCACAAGCGGCGTCAAGGACCTTCAACCCCTCCCGTATTACCTCCGGCCCCGTACCGTCCCCCGGCATGACTGCTATATTGTACATTGCTCCTCCTAATTCTTTTTTGCGGCGTATTCCATAAGGCCGCCGGATTTGATGATCTTTTTAATGAACTCCGGAAAGATATCCGATCTGTATGTTGCCGTCTGCCCGGACTTTGATATTTCACCTTTCGCCGCGTCAACCTCGACTTTGTCGCCGGTCTTAAGGTGATCGACCGCCTCGGGAGCGGTCAATATGGCCAGGCCTATATTTATCGCGTTCCTATAAAATATGCGCGCGAAGCTTTTAGCTATCACGCATGATATCCCGGCGGCTTTGATCGCTATCGGAGCGTGCTCCCTTGAAGAACCGCATCCGAAATTCTCGCCCGCCACGATAATGTCCCCTTCCTTCTTTTTTTTCACGAACTCGGGATCCGCGTCTTCCATGCAGTGTTCCGCAAGGCTCGCCGGATCGGACGTATTCATATACCTCGCCGGGATTATCTCGTCGGTATTTACATCGTCACCGAACCTGAATACATTCCCCTTAAATATCATGTCATCTCCTTTTTACTCACAGATCAGACGGATGTGTTATCTTCCCCGTTATCGCGCTTGCCGCGGCCACTGCCGGGTTGGCGAGATAAATAAAACTTTTCGGATGGCCCATCCTGCCGACGAAATTCCTGTTGGTGGTAGCAAGCGCCACTTCCCCCTCCGCCAAAATGCCCATATGCCCGCCGAGACAGGGCCCGCAGCTGGGAGTGCAGAAAACCCCGCCGGCTTTTATAAAAGTTTCGGCATAGCCTTCCTTCATCGCTTCCTTGTAGATATCCTGCGTCGCGGGTATGATCACGAGCCTTATACCCGGAGCTATTTTCCTATTCTTGAGTATAGCCGCCGCTTTTTTAAGGTCGGATATCCGACCGTTGGTGCAAGAGCCTATGACCACCTGGTCGACTTTGACATCTTTCAGTTCGTGAACAGGCTTGGTGTTCGACGGGAGATGAGGCTCGGCGACCACCGGCTGGAGCTTAGAGATATCGTATTCCCTGACATCCGAATACACGGCGTCCTTATCGCTTTTAAAGATCTTATAGGATTTCCGCTGGGGCTTGTATCTTTTTATAGCGGCTTTCATATACCTTTCGGTCTCTTTATCGGGCTCGATGATGCCGCTTTTCGCGCCGGCTTCTATCGCCATATTACACATCGAGAACCTTTCATCCATACTGAGATTTTGAAGTGCGTCGCCGGATATCTCAAGCGCCTTGTATCTCGCGCCTGAAACCCCGAGGTCCCCTATAGCGTGAAGGATAAGGTCTTTTCCTCCCACCCATTTTCTGGGTTTCCCTTTGAAAACAAGTTTTATCGTCTCGGGCACCTTGAACCAGCATTCTCCGAAAGCCATCACATACGCGAGGTCCGTGGAACCTACTCCGGTAGCGAACGCTCCCAGCGCGCCGTGAGTGCAGGTATGGGAATCTGCGCCTATGATAATATCCCCCGGAAGAAGTAACCCTCTTTCCGGCAATAAAGCGTGCTCGACCCCCATCCGTCCTACCTCAAAATAATTGGTTATCCCGAATTCCCTGGCAAAATCCTTTAACTCTTTAGCCTGGTTGGCGCTTTTCATGTCCTTGGCCGGGAGAAAATGATCGGGTATAAGGGCAATTCTGTCTTTATGAAAAACTTTCTTTCTTTTTAGTTTCCTAAATTCCTGTATCGCTATGGGGGCGGTTATATCATTCCCGAAACAGAAATCCACCTTAGCCATAATAAAGTCGCCGGGTTTAATGCTTTTCACTCCGACCGCATGAGCTAAAAGTATCTTTTCCGTAATGTTATATCCCATTTACCGCTCCTTATTTGAAATATCAAAAGCACATTGTGAGAAAGAAGTTTACCAAATTTGGGAAGTAAAATCAATGGGTTATTTCAGGCGGGAACGAGGATCAACAACATCCCGCCTGCCCTCCGACGAAGTCCTCCGAAGCAAAATAATATAAAATGGGTATGCGTAGGAGGAAGCCAAATAATATAAAATAGTTTGGCGAAGGAGGGTACGTTATTATTATGCCGAAACTACGACTTTTCTGAGGTTCTCCCACTCCTGCATAGCCCCCCGGCTCATCTCTTCATAAGCTGAGGGAATTACCATCAACCTGGAAGGGGCGGTCGTCAATCCAACGAACCATCCGTTCAAAAGCCGCGATAAGGATATAGCTTGTCCCTCACCCGGGATATCGGGGATAAAGATCGACAGGTTTTCATACAATTCATCTCTCAGTATCTCTGAAATGCCGTTTAACCCTTCCTTGTCAGGGATATCGGTACAAATAAGCATGTAATCATTCTCCTTCAATGTACCGAAGTACATATCCTTTACTATCCTGACCCTTCCTTCGATAGTTGCTGGATCATATCCCAAAGGCCCTATGTGTGTATATTTTCCGGCTATGTTATTAAGTTCATCCTCGCTTACGGTCCTTATGGCCACATTTTCAGGAACACCCAGCGCCCTGGACAGCTGACCGCCGCGCTCGAGGATAGAAAAGAACGATAGGTCTTCATTATTCGCCCCGGTAACCACTATTTCGAACCTGGTCCCTTTACCGGCGAGCGATCCCATTTTTTTGAGAACATGCAGGAGATCAGGAGCATTCCTGAGCACCTGAGAAGGAACTGCGATAATGTATTTCGACGCCTTCTTTTCCGTCACCGGACAGCCTTTAAGCAATTCATTTAACCGCCCCCATAAACTATCCGAGATCCCTTCGCTTTCACTGATCTTTCTGGAAAGGCTTTTATAGGCCGCTTTTACGCGCTCATCGTTTTCCAGGACCTTTCTCCTCTCTATCGCCCTCAGGTACTCACCGTCGTCGAGGATGTCTTTTACAGACTCTATACCCAGGCTTTTCGCTAGAAGGTCCCTGTCATCGCTCAATGTGTACTTGAAATCAATGGTGCCGTCGTCACGGACGGCATAGTCCGTTTTAAGGAACTTGATCTTCATGTCTTTTTTCGCCTCGATAAGCCCTTCCCTCATATGTGTGTTCAGTATAACTGTAGCTCCGATCTCCTCCGTCAAATATCTCGCGATCGCCGCCTGAAGCGCCGACAGCTCCCAGTAATCGCTGCCGTGCAGTTCATCCATAAGTATGAGCGAATTTTTCGTGGCGTTATCTATGAGGCCCGCGAGCCGCTGGGCGACCCTGTTAAAATATGACTGACCGCCGCTCATTATCTCCTCGGCGCCGAAAAAGGTAAGGACCTTATCATATCCCGGCAAAGAACAGGTCGCAGGAACGGGATAACCCTTCCTGGCTAAAAGCACTATCGCCTGGATAGTCCTTATAGCTGCTGTCTTACCGCTCTTATTCGGGCCCATGATGGCGAATTGATCCAGAGCCGTTCCCTGGACCATATCTATACTTTTAGCCGACTCGTAGAACGGGGATAAAGCGTTCCTTATTTCCATGGTCCCGCCTGCTTGCGCAAGATGAAGATCGTTATTCTCTTTCATCGTTAACGCCACTCCCATGATGCTGTCAAGCGCGGGGAGAAAAGCCTTTTCCATGTTCCCAAGGCCGGTTAATAGTTTTTTGACGCAGTTCTTTTCCATGGCCATTATCTCTTTAAATCTTTGTTCCCTCGGAGCCTCTTTTTCCGATTCGGGCCTTGGGTCATTCTCTTTAAGATGGAGGATGATCCCGTCTTCGGAGTACAGTTTCCTTCTTTCACCTTTACTCCCTTCTTCCGGGATATTCTTTTCGATGGATTTGATCGTATTATCGATGTCTCCTTCAGGCAAAAGGCCTTCGCCTTTGAGTTCACTCAATAATTTCACGATCCGTCTCAACCGTTTATTCACTCTTTTCACAAGTTTGTCCAGATATTCATCGGCCATTTTAGGCGTTTTCCATATTTCAGGCGTAGGATCGATAAAATTGAATTCGCCGAAAATGATCTCCCTGTCGTTTTCAAGTGTTCCTCTTTTTATCCACCGTTCTAAAAGGTCTCTGTATGGGAGTAGGTCACCTGTATATCCATTATAAAAGATGTTTTTTTCCGAGAATAAGGCTTTCCTGGCCCTTTTGAATATTTCATGGTCCTGCAATTCGTCATAAGCGGTTTTACCGGAACTTTTTCCGCGAGGCTTATCTCCCGTCGACCCTGCCCCGGGATCCGGCATTTCACTTCCGGTTACCGCCCTGTAATATTCCGCGCTCCAGCCTATGACCTTTTCCGGGAAACTATACTTACGCAATGTCTTTACGGCATAGCTGTCGTCGGCGATCCCTTCTTCAAAAGTCCTTTCACCTTCGGGCCCTGGCATGATACGCTTAAAAGAAAGGTCCGGATAAGCCGCCTTCAATATGTGCATGACCTCTTTTAAATGTGTCGTGTAAACCACGGTAGCTCCGGTTTTCATGAGGTCCTCTATCAAAACGGATGTAATAGCCGTAAGGTCCTTATATTCCGAACCCATATGAGCTTCGTCGATAATGACAAGATCCCCGGGCCCGGCGACGCCTATAAGGTCTCCAAGCCTTCTGACAAGGGCCGTATGAGTGCTCTCTCCTTCCTTAATATTCTCATAGGACGGGGTATCTACGTAGACGTTCCTGAAAACGCTGAGCTCCGCGTATTCGGCCGGCACGGGAAGGCCCATCTGGTTATACAGCGCGCATATCGCTATCATCTCGGCTGTGGTGCTTTTACCGATCTCGTTCTCCCCGGTAATCCCAAGGAATTTCCTCCTGCCGGTAATATCTATGTCGACAAGGTCCATGTTCTCTTTCTTTCCGGCCGCTGGGTTCCACGCCTTATCGAGCTTCACTCTGCCCAGGACATCCGGGACTTTCGCGATCGAATAACCGCCCTGTTTCATCATCCGCGCCCCGCCGGACGCGAAAAGCATTTCGTTCACGAGGTTATGCGTATTAGCGATCGAAAATAATGAGTCGTTATCAGCGTTAAATACATCCTCGAACGATCGCTGTAAAGGACGAAATTCATTAACGCGTTCCGGCAGGGTTACCCCTCTCATATCGTGGAAGTCCCGGTTAAAACCGGTCATGTACTGCCAGAATCGCGACATTGAAAATTCCGAGACCTCCGCCTCGGTCGGTCGGAGTCTCGTCAAATCCCTTTCCAGAAGGGAGGCCATTCTTTTCTCGGTTCTCGCGTGAAATAACCTGTCCTGCATCGCGCCCCATTCGCTGGAGATGATATCGAAACGGTCAAAAGGATATTTTTGTGTATAGGCGATCATATTTTTAACTTCCGGGTCTTCCAGAAAAGAATTTATCCAACCATATAATCCGAAATCGCCTTTTATACCCGTTGCGTCCATGATGGCTTTAATTTCCAAGGCATATCCGGCAAGGAAGGATAATCTTATGATAGCTTTGGTAAGGTAATGATCGCGGGTATTAAATATGTATTCGGGTTCGCCTTCCACCAACATGGCTGTTATTCTGGGGTCCATGTCTTTACGCTGTTTACAAAACCTGAAAAACCAAATATCTTGCATGTAATCATGCGCCGTATTGGCCATACCTACTAAAGTCCCGGTAAGCCTTTCATAGGTATCTTCATCCAGTTCATTGATGGCTTTCACCTGCCTCTGAGATCTCTCAATTTTATTTTTATCTCTTAATGGATTATTCCACCTCGGGCGGAACATATGCTCAGTGAACTGTCGACGCGCTTTCCGGTTCATTCCGCTAAAAGTAAAATACCGGCTTACCTTATCCAACTCTTTCACAGCCCCATCATCGGAGAACTCTTCCACCCCGGCATAAAGGCTATCCATATGAAGTCGCCCATAAGTGCCCCAGCTCATCACATCTCTTAGAGCCGTACGCACCCTTTCCTTTTCCACCCGGATCCCGAGATCATCCGCCGCTTTATATTGGTCATCACCTCTCAGATCTTCTTTTCCCCTCTTCAGTAGCGCCCTGGGATTTATCGGCATCGGAAGACCCGCGTCATAACAGTCATGCGCGATAAGGCGCCTGTAAGGGACCTCTTCCTGCTGATCACCGTTATTATCCCGTTCACTCGTCTTCAATTCCGCTTCCCGGACCAACAGGTCGGCCTCGATCACCCCATTCAAGAACGAGTCGTCACCTCCCGTCCCTGTTGAGATATAACATCCCGATGGAAGCTTCAAATACTGATTACCTGACACATCCAATGCCCTGGCGTATCTGTCAGACCGGGATGCGTCCCGTATAAGCCCCGCCCGCCTGTATATCTCGGCGGCGATTTCCCCTCTTCTTGCCGTATCATCGGTAAAAGTCCAGACGCTTAAAAGTGCGGCGGACTTCCCCCACCCCTCATCCCGGCAAGATATGACATCACCCGAAAGAAAACAGATCATAAGAAAAATTTTTTGCGCTGCGAATTTTTTAAGCATAAATAGACTTATCATTATTATTGCTATTTATTAAGCTAACATTGTACCACACAAGGAACCGATATTTATTTTACTTTTTTAATTACTAACATTAATTGGCCTCACAGGCGGGGAATAGAACTGAGCAGATGCTTTGTGTATTCGTGTTTCGGATCTTCGTAGATCTCAGCGCTTCCGGCTATCTCGACGAGCCTGCCGTCTTTCATAACGCCTATGTGGTCGGACATGAACTCGACGACACGGAGGTCGTGAGAAATGAAAAGATATGTGAGGCCCATTTTATCCTGCAGGTCCTTTAAAAGGTTCAATATCCCTGCCTGTATCGAAACGTCCAGACTCGATACGGGTTCATCGAGTATAACTATGGCTGGAAATCTGACTATGGCCCTGGCTATGGCTATTCTCTGCCTCTCACCACCGGAGAACTGATGGGGATATTTTTTCAGAACCGAATGCTCGAGCCTAACCAGCGAAAGGATGTCTTTTATCCGTTTTTCTATCTCATCTTTTTTGACTTTACGGATGTAAAGTGATTCGCCGATGATGTTCTTTACGTTCATACAGGGATTGAGGGAACTGTACGGGTCCTGAAAGACGATATCAAGATCGCCGCCGATATTGATATCGCCGGAATCGGGTTTCACTATACCCGTAAGAAGTTTCGCTATTGTGGATTTCCCCGAACCAGACTCGCCGACAAGCCCGAAAGTCTCACCTTTAGCGACAGAAAAGCTTACGCCATCCACCGCCTTCACGACATCCGTACCGCCGCCCAAAAAAGTCCGGGACTTATAATAATATTTCTTCAAGCCACTAACATTAATCATCTCTAAACTCTGTTTTCTAGTTTCTGGCAACCGGTCACTCAGACTGTGTCCCAATAATATTTTTTCCCAAACTGGCCGTCATTGCGAGCGAAGCGAAGCAATCTCTGTTGAAATAATAAATTACAGGGATTGCTTCGTCGTTCGCTCCTTCGTCGCTCACTCCTCGCAATGACGGATCAAGCTAATCTCGAATTACGCCACAGTCTGACTGGTTACTGGTTCCTGGTTTCTCAGAAACAAGGCAACCTCTCCCGCGTGTCCCCTAATCGCGGTATACACCCCAGAAGCATTTTCGTATATTCATGCTCCGGGGCGTTAAGCACTTTTTCTTTCATCCCGATCTCAATTAACTTGCCTTGCCGCATCACGCACACCCTGTCGGCTATAAGGTTAACTATCGAAAGGTCATGCGTTATAAACAGCACTGAAAGCGCCCTTTCCTTCTGGATGTTCTTGATAAGATCAAGGATCTCTTTCTGTATCGAAACATCCAGCGCCGTTGTCGGCTCGTCAAGTATCAGAACAGACGGCCCGCATGAAAGCGCCATAGCTATCATTACCCTCTGTCTCATCCCGCCGGAAAGCTCGTGCGGATAAGCCGTAAGCACATTGTCTAGGAGTTTGACAGTAGAAAGTAGATGCTTCAATTGATCAGACATAATTGGACCATGCCTGCCCTCCGAAGCCTTGGCGAAGGCGGGGACTATGGACCATGGACCATGAACCTTTGAGGGGGTGGGTTTGAAACAACCGTGGGCTATGAGAGTTTCGGACAGTTGGGTGCCTATATTCATTACGGGATTCAGCGCTGTAAAGGGCTCCTGAAAGACCATCGATATCTCTTTACCTCGTATCTTTCGAATTTCTTCCCGGCCCATGTCAAATATGTTCCGGCCATTAAAAAATATCTCGCCTCTTACTCTCTCCAGCTCGGGCGGTAAGAGGTCCAGGACGGATAAGGCGGTCATAGTTTTCCCGCTGCCGGACTCGCCGACGAGCGCAAGCACCTCGCCCTTGTAAAGCGAGAAGCTGACGTCATTGATCACCGTTTTGGTGCCGGTTTGTACGGTCAGGTGTTTTATTTCTACATCTATTTCTTCCGCCATACGCCTAGTTACCCCTTCCCACCAGCCGCGGATCAAAATACTCTCTGAGACTCTCCCCTATCAAATTAAAACTCAACACTGTCAGCAAGATCGCCATACCGGGAAATAACGTAAGCCACCAGGCATAATCCATGTAGTTCCTGCCGGAGGAGAGTATATTCCCCCAGCTGGGTGTCGGTATCTGGACCCCAAGTCCCAGAAAACTCAGGGAACTTTCAGAAAGTATCGCCGTACCCACGCTGAGAGTCGCGCTCACGAATACCGGCCCGAGGGCGTTCGGCAGGACGTGCCTGAATATTATGCGCAGGTTCGATACTCCCTGGACCTTCGCGGCTAAAACAAAATCCCTTTCCCTGAGGCTCAGGAATTCCGCTCTTACCAGCCGAGCCAGTCCCGGCCAGCTCGTCAGGCCGATGACGATCATAACGTTGATCATGCTCGGCCCCATAAAAGTGATGATGATCATGATGAGGAATAGCGTCGGGAAACAGTATACTATCTCGACCGTCCTCATTATGATGTTATCGACCCACCCTCCGAAATATCCGCTTACGGCCCCGAATACCACCCCAAGAATAAGCGATATGAACACGGCGATGAAACCTACGGAGAGCGATACGCGCGTACCGTAGGCCATGCGGCTAAACACGTCCCTCCCGAGATTATCAGTGCCCATCAGATGCTTCAAAGACGGCGCTTTCAAGCACTCGCCGCCAGACAGATCCGTCTTCAACGGATCCTGTCCGGCGATCGACGGCGCGAATATGGCCGCGAGGGCCATTGAAGCGATAATGATCGAACCGAAAAGAATGCGAAAGTTCATAAAAACCTCGAAACCCGCCTGATTAATTCACGGTTGTAAAATAGGAATAAGTATAGCGCCCAGATCCCCCTGGTGCCGGGGTGTAATTTCGTCCCGTGGATCAATTTATGCGCGGACACGGGGGTCCGCGCCTACTATCCTTATTTTTATCTCTATTCCCATACACAAACCCTTCGACTCACTTCCCGCCACCCCCCACCCGTATCCTCGGATCAATAACCGCATAAGCGATATCCGACAAAAGTATTCCAAACAAAGTAAGGAACGTCGAGATCACCCCCACCCCCATCACGACCGGATAATCATAATTCATGATCGCTTCATACCCGAGCCTGCCCATCCCGGGCCACGCGAATATGGTCTCGAAAATGAAACTGCCTGAAATGAGCCCGGGGAGGGTAAGGCCCATTATCGTCACTATCGGAAGAAGCGCGTTGCCTAGAGCATGAACGAATATGACCCTTGTTTCTTTAAGCCCTTTAGCTCTTGCCGTAAGGATGTATGTCTGGTTCAACGTATCGATCATGCTGGACCTTGAATATCTTGAAATGGCTGCGAGACCTGTAAAAGCAGTCGTGAAGACAGGAAGGGCCAGATGCCTTAAGACCTCCCGGAAGCGGTCGAATCCTCCGAGATACTCGGAGTACCAGGTATCAAGCCCTGATATGGGACACCACCCCAGCTTAAAACCGAAAAAATAAATCAGTAAAAGCGCCAGCCAGAACGTGGGGACCGCGTACCCTGCGAAAACCATCACGGTCATTATCCTATCGAACATCGACCCCCTTTTAACGGCGCTATATACGCCTAAAGGGAGAGCGATCACGAAGATCAGGAAGAGAGAACTTATTTCCAAAAGGAGCGTGGCAGGCAGACGCCACAGTATCTTTGATATCACGGGGCTATCGTCTATAAAAGACTTCCCGAAATCTAGCATAAGGAAACGTTTCATCCACAGGAAATACTGGTATATCACCGGTCTATCGAGAGCGTACATCTTATTGAAATTCTCTCTGGCCGTCCCGGATATCTCGGGGTTGAGCCCGAACCGGACGCTTGAAGGATCGCCCGGGGCGAGATGCATCACTACGAAGAGGATGAGGGAGATGCCCAAGAGCATCGGGAGCATCAGAAGAAGGCGTTTGTATATATATTTCAGCATAAGAACCCTACTAATGAATGGAATCCAGAAGTCAGAATCCAGAATCCAGAAGGTTGTTGCT
Organism: Candidatus Omnitrophota bacterium; assembly: GCA_015231405.1. Lineage (GTDB taxonomy): Bacteria > Omnitrophota > Gorgyraeia > Tantalellales > Tantalellaceae > JADGBR01. Next base: position 107,663 of record JADGBR010000006.1, read on the forward strand.
AGGCCATATTCCGATTCCAACATTCTGGATTCTGGATTCTAGATTCTATATTCTGGCTTCTTTAGTTTAAAAGTTATACTTCACTTCCCTCTCCGGCACATACCAATCGATCAAATTATAAGCGATCCCCGCCGGGGCCGGTTTTATGCCGTGGAACCGTTTATTGATCGCCGGGGTCGCGTACGAGAAGAACAAAAAAGTGTATGGCGCGTCCTCGGCTATCCTTCGATGAATATCCCTGTAGATCCCTATCCTTTTCTCCTTGTCAAATTCCGCCCTGCCTGCCTCTATGAGGGCGTCTACCTCCGGGTTAGAGTATGAAACGAAGTTGAGTCCCCCGTTCTTTGCCGACGCCGAATGCCAAACGGTATAACAGTCCGGATCAACGGTAAGCCCCCACGCGAGCAGAGCGACCTGAAAGTTCTTCTTATCTATGAATTGGTCTATAAAAGCTGACCACGCGACAACCTGAATATCCGCTTTTATCCCTAGCTTTTTCCAATGCCTTTGGACCACGGTCGCCACGTCCTCCCTGACCTGGTTGCCCTGGTTGGTCACGATCTTCAGAACGAGCTTAGCCCCGTTCTTTTCAAGTATACCGTCCCCGTCAGTATCTGACCACCCCGCCTCCTTAAGCAGAAGCGCGGCTTTCGCGGGGTCATATCCGTATAAACCGTCTACCCCGGGATCGTAATACGGGGAATCCCGGATAAAATGCCCCGAACATATCTCACCGAGGCCCAGAAGTACCGAGTCTATTATCTCTTTCCTGTCGACCGCGTAGCCGAGAGCTTTCCTTACCCGGATATCGGAAAGTATCGGATCCAGGAGATTATATCCCATATATGTATAAGACGGAGCCAGATACCTGTATTTGTCTATTTTGGACCGGAATTCAGGAGTTTCGCTCCTTATAAAGTACTGGTAAGGGTTAAGGTCCATCGAATCTATGCCTCCGGCAAGAAGTTCATAATACCCTACGCTTTGATCGGGTATGACCCTATAAACATAGCGTTTTATCCGGGGTGAGTGGATATAATGCCCGGTATCCGCTTCAAGTACTATATACTCTCCCGTCACCCACCTCTCGAACTTGTATGGCCCGGTGCCTACCGGATCCCTCGCGTACGCCGAATCGCGTATATTCGCGACACTCTCGAACAGGTGCTTAGGTATTATACCCATGCCGAGTTTGTTCAAGGCCGGTGCCGATGGTTTTTTATACCTGAACTTCACCCTGTTCCGGTCAATAACGGTTATGTCGTCTATGTCGGTGAACTCCCCGACATAAGGGCAGGCGGTAGAGGGATCCAGTATCGTGTCAAAAGTGAACTTTACATCGTCCGCCGTAAAAGGGACACCGTCGTGCCAGTTAACATTCTTCCTCAAAAAAAAAGATATTTCGAGCCCGTCCGCGGAAATATCCCATCTCTCGGCAAGGTCCCCGACGACGTTAAGGTCCTTATCGATCTTAGTGAGACCGCTGAATACCAGACGGCATATGCCGGCTGAGGCGGTGTCATCAGCAAAGAAGGGAATAAGTATCCTCGCGTCCGAAATACTCGCCGTGACGTAGGCATCGCGCGGACTCTCCCCGCCAGCCGAAGTAAAGGCCCCGATACAGGGCGATAACATAAAAAAAGCCACTACCGCTGCTAGCGATAGTGGCTTCGATCCACAAAAGGAACCGTTGATCCGTACCATCATTCTACTCGTTTGCCGTCCCTCCCTGGTCAGCGGCGGGCTGCGCGTCTTCCGGTTGAGCATCTCCCCCGGTAGCTCCCGAAAAAGTCTGGGCGGGGTCGGCCGCGACCGCTTGAGCGACAGGGATCGTAGCTGCTGCCGGTATGTTGGCAGCCCCTGTCGTTACTGGGGCGGTTTCTCCTGCCGGAACTGTATTCGCGGAAGGCAATGTCATTCCCGCCGGTATCGGTATCCTGGAACCGAACCTTTTCTGGTACATTAGGGACTGGCTCCTTCTCGAGGTCATCATCGCCAGAACCAGCGAAAGGACGATAAATAGTATCGCGCAAACCTCAGTGGCCCTTTTCAGAACGGTCGGAGCCTGGGTTCCAAGCACGGACTGCGCCTGCCCTGAAAAGGATTCGGTCAGACCACCGCCCTTTCCAGCCTGAAGAAGTATCGTAATAATGAGAAAAATGCACACAATAACATGTACCGCGATCAGCAAGTAATACATAACTTGATATCTCCTTTTATCGTGATTCTCTTTTTCGCCTTTTGGGGCGGGGAAACCCCGCCCCTACGTTCCCCTTCCTCACAGCGATGAGTACAGAACGGACGTTATTTTGGCCATCGAAACATAACCATCAGCTTTCAAACTCGCGCCGCCGATCAGACCCCCGTCGATATCCTTCGCCCTCATAAGGGATTCGATATTGTCCGGTTTTACGCTGCCGCCGTAAAGGACGCATTTCTCCTCGGCGAAATTAGCCGAGTACAATTCCTTCAAAAGCCCCCTTATCATGGCATGGACTTCCTGCGCCTGATCGGGAGTGGCTGTACGGCCTGTGCCTATAGCCCAAACGGGCTCATACGCTATGACCAGTTTTTTCAGGAAATCCGCGCTGAAACCTTTAAGGGCACCTTTCACCTGGCGTTTGACCACCTCAAGCGTTTCACCTTTTTCCCTCTCCTCAAGCGTCTCGCCGACGCAGGCTATGGGTGAGAGTCCGGCTTCGATGACCGCCTTGATCTTAAGATTCACGGTCTCGTCGGTCTCACCGAAATATTTTCTCCGCTCGGAATGGCCAACAACGACGTACTTACACCCTACGCTTTTAAGCATAGCGGGCGAAATCTCGCCGGTAAAGGCGCCTTCCTTCTCCCAGTAGCAATTCTGGGCGCCAAGGGAAATATTGGAACCTGTTGTGATCTCGTCAACTTCAGCGAGATCAACGAAAGGGGGGATAACGACCATTTCCACATTGTCTATCTCAAAAACGTCCCTCTTTATGGCGGCGACGAGTTCCCTCGCCTCGTTGATATCCTTGTACATCTTCCAGTTACCGGCTATGATCGGCCTTCGCATTGTGTCTCCTTCATAGTGGACAATAGACCATGGACCATGGACTATAGACCTTTTTAGTTTTGTTTACTTGTCGTTAAGAGCCGCGACCCCGGGGAGCACCTTGCCCTCAAGATACTCAAGCGACGCGCCGCCTCCGGTAGAGATATGGGACATGTTCTTATCCAGCCCCATCTGGTATATCGCGGCCGCCGTATCTCCGCCGCCTATGACCGTTGTCGCTTTCAATTTCGACAGGAACTTCGCTATCTCTTTTGTCCCGGCCGAGAATGGCTTCATCTCGAAAAGTCCGAGAGGTCCGTTCCAGATGATGGTCTTAGAGTCCTTTAGCACTTCCTTGAAGCTGGCGACCGTCTCCGGTCCGATGTCAAGGCCTATCCAGCCGTCGGGTATATGTTCCTTAACCACCTTAGATTTAGCTGTCGCGCTGACCTCTTTCGCCACCACATGGTCTTTCGGAAGGAATATTCCGACCTTATGGACGCTTGCCAGTTCGAATATCTTGGACACGGTCTGTAACATCCCGTCCTCGACCCTTGACGCGCCTATACCCTTCATCCTTGATTTAAGGAACGTATAAGCCATGGCCCCGCCGATAAGAAGAAAATCTATCTTTGGGAGCATGTTCTCGATGACCGGTATCTTATCCTCGACCTTGGCGCCCCCGAGAATGAGAGATACAGGCCTTTCGGGATCCTTCGTGACCTTCTCGAAATACTCTATTTCCTTTTCGACGAGGAAACCCGCTACGCTAGGAAGGTACCGGGTGACGCCCTCGGTAGAAGCGTGCGCCCTGTGGCATGTCCCGAACGCGTCCATGACGAAAACATCTCCGAGAGAAGCCAGTTTCTTCGCGAATTCCGGATTATTCTTTTCTTCCTCCTTATGGAACCTGAGGTTCTCGAGAAGAATGACCTCACCGTTCTTCATCTGGGACACCATATCCTGGACATCCTCACCTATACAGTCATCGGCTTTCTTAACGTTCATCTTCAGAAGCTCAGACAGCCTTTCCGCGACCGGCGCCATACTGAACTCCGGTGTGACCTCGCCCTTGGGCCGGCCGAGATGGCTCATCAGGATAAGTTTTCCGCCGTTCTCGATAACATATTTTATCGACGGAAGAGCTCCTGTGATACGGCTGTCGTCGGTTATCCTCCGGGCATCGTCGAGAGGGACGTTGAAATCGACCCTCATCAATACTCTTTTTCCTTTAACGTCGATATCGGCAATATTTTTTTTCATTATACACCTCTACCTTATTAAAAACCTTTCTTGGCCATAAGTTCGATAAGACTGACCACCCTGTTCGAATATCCCCATTCGTTATCGTACCATGCGAGAACCTTAAGAAGATCGTCCTGTATGATCTTGGTGATCTGGCCATCCACGATCGAACTGAGATTACAGTGATTGAAGTCCACCGACACTACCGGATCATCGGTATAGCCGAGTATCCCCTTCATCTTCCCTTCGGCCGCTTCTTTAAGAGCAGCGTTAACTTCTTCAGGCGTAGCTTTTTTACCCAGCGAGCAGGTAAGGTCGACCACCGAAACGTTCGGGGTTGGTACCCTTATCGCGAAACCGTCAAGCCTGCCCTTAAGCTCGGGAATGACAAGAGAAATGGCCTTAGCGGCTCCGGTCGATGTAGGTATCATGGAAACCGCGGCAGCGCGGGCGCGCCGGAGATCAGAATGCGCCATATCCTGGATCTTCTGGTCGTTAGTGTACGCGTGTATCGTGGTCATTAGCCCCTTGGTTATGCCCCATCTGTCATGTATGATCTTCGCGACGGGCGCGAGACAATTCGTCGTGCACGAGGCGTTCGAAACAACATGGTGGTTCTTGGGATCGTATTTGTCGTCATTAACGCCCATCACTATGGTTATATCCTCACCCTCGGCCGGTGCGGATATTATGACCTTTTTCGCGCCGCCTTTGGTTATATGATTTTCCGCACCTTTTACCTCTTTACCTTTTTTGTTGACGCCGTCCTTTTTCACGGTAAAAAGCCCCGTAGATTCAACGACGATGGACACCCCGAGATCTTTCCACGGTAGTTCGGACGGGTCTTTCTTACTTAGGACCTTAACGATCTTGCCGTTCACGGAAATATCCGTATCTGACGCAGCCTTGACATCACCGGGAAAACGCCCATGGACCGAATCGTATTTGAAAAGATACGCGTTAGTTTTAGCGTCGGTAAGATCGTTCACTGCCACGAGCTCAAGATCAGGATTATTTTTCTCCAAGATCGCCCGAGCAACCAGTCTTCCTATCCTTCCAAAACCGTTTATACCTACTCTGATAGCCATAGTCCCGTCCCTCCTTGTAAACCGTTCAACTAAACAAAACATTAGAAATGCAAGTGAATAAGGATTATATATTTACATACCATTTAATGCAAGGATTTTCTGTCAGAATTCAGACTGTACCATAATCGAAAAGGATAAGAAACACAGTCCGGATCTTTTCAATATACCTGTAGTTTGTAGTCAGACTGTGTCCCTCTATCACGCATTATGACACAGTCTGACTACCCAGCACCATCCATTGTATATCCCCGTACCCCCGAATGAACTCCTCGGCGGACATCTGTTTTTTTCCTTCCATCTGGAGCGTGTTGATAAGGATACCTTTATTATCGCCTGTTTTTACGATCAAGGGGTACTCGCTCGTGACCGTCCCGGGAATGGAATCGCTCCCGCCGCCGTCAGCCATCGAAGCATCAAGTATCTTAAGGCTCCGCCCCTCTATCCTGGTCCAGGAACTGGGCCATGGGTCCATAGCCCTCACCAGCCGAAGTATCCTCTCTGCGCCGTCCTTCCAGTCGATCTCTCCGTCATTTTTCGCCAGCTTAGGGGCAAATGTGGCGGCCTTTTCATCCTGGGGCTTAGGGGTAACGCGCCCGGATGAGATCTTTTCCAGGGATCCGACGATAAGGTCAGCTCCTTTCTGGCTTAGCCTGTCCAAAAGATCCGAGGCCTTTTCGTTTTCCCGTATATCCAATTCGTCGGCGAAGAGGATATCGCCGGCATCCATCCTTGCCGACATGCGGAATACCGTTACGCCGGTCCTCGTCTCCCCGTTCAAAATAGCCCAATTGACCGGAGCCGCTCCCCTGTATTTAGGTAAGATGGAAGGGTGCAGGTTCACGCACTCCATGGAAGGGATCTCAAGAAGAGCTTTTTTCAGGAACTGCCCGTAATCGACCACAACTATCAGATCAGGCTTCTTAGATCGGATACCAGACAAGAACTCCTCCTCCGAAGCCGATACGGGCTGTAGTATCGGAATACCCGGAGCGGCTTTTTCGGCGAAAGCTTTGACCGGAGAAGGCAAGAGGTTCCAGCCGCGGCCGCGCCTCGAATCAGGTTGGGTAACAACGCACTGGATCTCATTGCCGCTGTGTAGGAGTTTACGTAATGTTGGGATCGCAAAATCACCTGTACCGAAGAAAATTATACGCATGCTTTGTCGACTCCTTTTACTTTAGGGGCAAGGGACAAGGGTCAAGGAAAGGGGTAAGGGTTGAATGGGGTTTGTGATAAAAATAATTTCCATAAAAATATCTTGACCCTTGCCCCTTAACCCTAGTCCGTTGACCCCTCTCCCTTGACCCTAATTCAAACTCATCGGATCCACATCCACCGCCACAAAAACCCCGCCCGTTTTGCGAAAGGCCCCCAAAACTCTCCGTAAACAACCGACCGACGCCAAGACATCTTTCGTCTTCACCAGGACATTCCACCTGAAATATCCCCTTATCTTCGTCATCGGGGAAGGCGCCGGGCCGACTATTTCTCCGGACTCAGGTTTTTCCCTTAGAAGTACGGCCAGTCTTTCAACATCCTTCATGGCGTTCTCTTCTTTCCGGCTCCTGGTGGTTATCTTGATAAGGTTGACGAACGGTGGAAATCCGAGGTCCCTGCGCGCCTCGATCTCGGATTTATAAAAACCGTGATAATCGTGCTTAGCGGCAAAGCTGATCGCGTAATGTTCCGGGATAAAGGTTTGCACGAATACTTCCCCGCCAAGGTCTCCTCTTCCGGCCCTTCCGGCGACCTGTGTTATAAGGTTAAACGTCCTCTCGCCCGCCCTGAAATCGGGAAGGTTCAGGTTGGCGTCGGCCGCTATGACCCCGACCTGGGTCACTTTCGGGAAATCCAGCCCTTTGGCTATCATCTGCGTACCGACGATTATGTCTATCTCATGGTCCTTGAACTTTTGAAGTATCTCGCCGTGCGAACCCCTTTTCGACATTGTATCCGAATCCATCCTGGCTATCCTGGCTTCCGGCAGCAATCTTTTTATTTCGGTCTCGACTTTCTCCGTGCCAGTGCCTTTATAGACCACGTAATCGTCTCCGCAAGCGGGACACATTTTTGGGGGTTCCGCTCTTTTATTGCAATAATGGCAGACCAGCGCCTGCTCTTCCTTATGAAATACGAAAGGCGAATCGCATTTAACGCATTTCATCACATGTCCGCATTTCCTGCAATTGATAAAAGTAGAGAACCCTCTTCTGTTGATGAACAGCAATGCCTGCTGTTTTTTTTTGATATCACGTTTGAGAGCCTCCCCGAGAGCCGGGGAAACCGATACTTTGCCTGTCCTTGTATCGAAATCCATTCTCATGTCCACAAGCCGCACTTTTGGCAGTTTTTTTTCGTCAATGCGCTGGGTAAGCTCGACTAGCCTGTATTCGCCTTTAACCGCCTTATGGTAAGATTCAAGGGACGGCGTGGCGCTTCCGAGAATCACGGGAACTCCGGCTAATTCGGCACGCTTTATCGCAACTTCCCGGGCGTGGTATCTCGGTGAATCCTCCTGTTTATAACTCGGCTCGTGCTCCTCGTCTATGACGAAAATACCGGGTTTACGGAAGGGGCTAAAAACCGCGGATCTAGGCCCGACCACTATTTTCGCCCTGTCCTCCTTGATCCTTTTCCATTCGGAAAAACGGGCGCTTTCCAGCATTTTAGAGTGAAAAACAGCGACATTGTCTCCGAACCTCGAAACGAACCTTTCCACTGTCTGCGGGGTGAGAGAAATTTCGGGAACGAGTACTACGCCTGACAATCCTTTGGCAAGGACCCTTTCCATGGCCTGAAGATATATTTCGGTCTTGCCGCTCCCTGTTATGCCGTGCAACAGGAACACTTTGTGTTTATTCGAGTCTATGCACTGGGCGACCTCGTCCAGCACCGACTGCTGCTCCTGGTTGGGTCTCAGATTCGTCGTAGCCTCGACGGGCCTTTGTTTCTCCTCTATCCTGGATGTCGACGACATTTTTCCGCGTTTCATAACGCCTGGCAGCATGGCTTCGAGGCATTCGCCCCAGGACGAGAAATAATGGTCTTTCATCCATTCAGCGACCTGGACCAGATCCCGGGTTATGACAGGCGTTTCGTCAAGAATATCTATGACGGGCTTAGGGTCCTTACAGACGGGCTCATCCTCCAAACGCACAATATACCCGACCATTCTGCGGTGACCGAATTCAATGATCGCCCTTTTACCTATCTCCGCCGGATATGCCTCGTTCCCGGTGACGGCGTACTGAAAAGTCCGGTCGATCGGCAGCCCCGTCGCTATTTCAACGTACTTAAGGGTCATGGAAATCCCGTTGTTCGATGTTGATTGAAAAATAAGAAAATAAAAACCGTAGGCGCGGACCCCCGTGTCCGCGCAAAAATACAATCAAATCACCCGTCACTCTTCTTACCCGGCAGCTTAAGCACCAGCTCTTTCGCAATCTTCCGCATATCTTCCCATACCTCTTTTTTCGCCTCCGGGTTCCGAAGCAGATACGCGGGATGGAACGTCGGGATCACCTTTACGCCGTTGAAGTCGAAAGACTTACCGCGAAGCTGACTTATTGGAGTCTCCACGTTCAATAAGGCCTGTGTCGAAGACTTGCCCAGAGCGCAAACAATACGGGGCTTCACCATTTCTATCTGTTTCTCCAGATATCCCCTGCACGCCGCTATTTCGTCCGGCATTGGCGGCCTGTTCTCGGGCGGACGGCATTTTAATATGTTCGCGATATAGACTTCTTCCCTCGTGAGCCCTATCGATTCAATTATTTTTGTCAGCAGCTGCCCGGCTCTCCCGACAAAAGGGCGTCCTTCGCGGTCTTCGTCGGCCCCCGGAGCCTCGCCTACGAACATAATAGCCGCCTTCGAAGACCCCTCGCCAAAAACAAAATTGGTCCTGGTCCCGGCAAGGCGGCACAACCCGCATCCCATTATTTGGGATCTGTAGGCCGAAAGCTGGTCAACTTTTTTACCCTTCGCCTGAACTCCCGATGATCGTTTAGCGCCTTCCCGGAGAAATATCTCACCCGAATTCGCCATTTTTTCAGCCTCGACAACCGCTTTAACACTTCTTATCATAGGGCCTATTCCTTCTTTCATGCCATCTCCTCCAATACCGTCCTTGCTATCTCATCCGCGGCTTTGGGCTTTCTCACTTTATTTATCCCTTCCTTGAGCCTTTCGTAAGCTTCATCCGATAAAAGCACGCGGTTGACTATGTCCGGGATATCTCTTATCGAAGAGGCTTTTTCCGCCGCGCCGTTACTGACTAGGAGCTCCTCGTTCCAGCTTTCCTGGCCGGGTATTGAGCCTATAAGTATCATCGGAAGGCGCATATTCATAGCCTCGGTCACGCTTATCCCGCCGGCCTTGGTTATCATGAGATCAGACACAGACATAAGTTCCGCGATCCTGTCGCTGAAGCCGAGCGCCATTACCGGATAGGGCAGGTCTTTCTTCATTGCCGAAATGCTCTCGAACAGCTGTTTGTTATATCCGGAAACGGCTATTACCTGTATCTCGGTCTTGACCCCGGAAAGAGCCTTAAGTATCTCTTCCATCGGGCCGACACCAAAACCTCCGGAAAGGGTAAAGATCGTGCGTTTTCCGGGAAGAAGACCGAACTCTTTACGGAGTTTCGCCGTATCGTATTCTTTAATGAAATTTTCGACTGCTGGTATCCCGGTCACCACGACCTTGGAGAGGGGCACGCCTTTAGCTTTCATGAGAGGGACCATCGATTCCGATCCGACGAAGTACTTATCTATGCCCGGAGCGATCCAGAAACTATGGGGACCGTAATCAGTAACGGAAACGTAAAATTTAGCTTTCATTTCAGGGTTCATCCTGAGAGTTTTAGCGATAGCCGGCAGTATGAAATGGGTCGTGACGATCGCGTCCGGTTTCTCAGCCAGGATCATTTTATCAAGACCCGGAAGACTTTTTATGTCGAAAGACTCACGGAAACGGAATAAAAGCCGTCCTATCGGCCCCAGATCGGAAAAACCGTAAAGGATGCCCCATATCGTCTTCAACTTAGTCATCATAAGGACATAAGCATCCGTATACAGGAACTTATAGAGCTTGTCGCCGTAGTCGAGCGTATCCACGAGCTTTATTTCGACGCCGCCGGCTCTCTTAAAAGCCTCTTCGAGGGCTATAGCCGCTTTTTTATGGCCCATCCCGCCGGTCGAATACATGATCATGACTTTCTTCATACCTTATCTCCTTTTTGACGGTTCTATCCGGGCTATCCTACTACCATGCACACAGCAACGTGGGACGTAGGATGTGGGACGTTTACGTCCGACGTCCCACATCCTACGGAACGTTTATCCCACTAGTCCAAGGTCAAGAAGAACGATCTCCGCGATCTTATCCGCGGCGTCGCGGCGGCGCAATTTATCTATACAAAATTTCATATTCTTGAACACTTCCCTGGACAAAAGTATCCGGTCCACGAGCTCGGGTATCTCCTTTATGTTCCGGGCGTTCATCGCCGCGCCGTTCTCGACCAGCATTTTTACGGTAGGGGTCTCGTGCCCCGGGACATGCGAAAATAGGAGCATGGGAAGACCCATGTTCATGGCCTGTGTGACGCTGAGGGTCCCGGCCTTTGATATCATCATATCCGATATGGCCATAAGCTCCGCTATTTTATCAGTGAACCCGAAAAGAAGGACCGGGAAACCCAGGGATCCCTTCATCCGTAATATGTTGTCATAAGCGAGCTTATTGTATCCGCATACGACAATGACCTGTATACGGGCCCCCGAAGTCTTAAGCGAATCGAGGATCGCCTCCATCGGAGCCGCCCCGTAAGCGCCTGAGAGAATAAAGACCGTCCTTCTGGATTCGTCAAGGCCGTAACGCTTCGCCAGGTCCTTGGCATCGTAGTCTTTGACATATTCTTCCGGCGCGGGCATCCCCGTTACGGTGACCCGGTCACGAGATACCCCCCTTTTCACAAGCTCGTCGGACACCGACCCTATCCCTGTGAAAAAATGGTCTATATGCCTGGAAAACCATATATTATGCATACCGTACCCGGACACCATAAGATAGAGTTTAGCCCGGATCTGGCCGTTCTTCTTTATCTTCCGCGCGACGCTGGTAAGAAAGAAATGTGTGGAAACTATAGCGTCAGGCTTTTCGGCGATAAGGAATTTCTCCAGGTCACCCCAGGTCTTATGGTCCACCAGGTGCCTTACGGCCCGGACCATAAGATCGATGAAGGGCAGATCCGAAAAATAATATATCGCGCCCCACACCCATTTCGCGTATTTCATCAGCGAGACGTACAGGCTGAAATGCAGGAACTTGAATACCGAGTTCCCGTTATCGAGTATGTTGACGAACTTGATATCGACGCCGGACCGTTCCCTCTCGAAAGACTGCATTATGGCCTTAGCGCTGTTCATGTGCCCGTGCCCCGAAGTCGAGTATAATATCACGATCTTTTTCATTTTTTCCCCAGAATGAACCCGGACGCTTCCTTTAAGTCATTAAAAACACGGTCGGGCTTTATCTCCCACTTCTCCTCTTCCCCCTCGGAAGATATCCCGGACCTGACAAGGATAGATTTAACGCCGGCCCTTTTTGCCGCTACCACGTCCCTCTCGCTGTCGCCGATAAAGTAACATTCCCCCAGATCCCCTATGGATAACTCCCCGGCGGCTTTGTAAATGAGACCGGGAGCGGGTTTGTGGCATCCGCAATGCTCGTCCTTATGATGCGTACAGTAAAAAATGCCCGCGATGTCGCCCCCCCTCGCCCTGACGCCTTCTAGCATTTTCGCGGTGAGAGCCTCAAGATCAGCCATGGAACAAAGACCTTTACCGACGCATTGCTGGTTCGATATGACCACGCTCTGATATCCGGCTTCTTTAAGGTCCTTTAGAGCTTCCAGCGTACCGGGTACGAACGCGAGATGGGCCGCTTCCATGACATATCCGGATGGGGTCCTACCTTTGCCGTCCACGTTAATCACGCCGTCCCTGTCGATGAATACGAATTTACGCCTTGAAAGGTCGCCGTAGGCGAGTAGAGCCATGTAGAACATCGATATCCCCGCGAAATGCAGCATGAACCGCGATATCGTTGTATTTGCGTAAAAATAAAGATTGGTCCCGGTCATTGCCATATATCCCGCGAAATAGCCCAACGACGCCAATAGAATGAACACCGTCTGTATGATCCGCTCTTTCCTTAAAAGGTCGCGGCGTTTCAAAATAACCAAAGTCCAGAAGATCATCCAGAAAAGGTTCCATTTCTTGGGGCCGAAGACCTGGCGTTGAAGAAAATCCAGGAGAATTGGCAGGTCCCTGAAATTGGTCCATAGTACCGACATAGAATAATCCGACGGATTTATGTCATTATTCATCACTCCCATGAATTTCTTGAACGCGAACCACGGCAGAGCTATCGCGGCAATACCTCCCAGGAGCCATAACATATCCTTCGAACCCTTTCCTTTTTCGGGATACAGGAGCATCCTCGCCAGAAGAGCCAAAAGAGCCGAAACGGCGAAAACGATCCCCTCATTCTTTATCCACACCGACAGGCCGAATAATGCCGACGAAAGGACCAGATAACCCTTGTCGTTCCCACGGCCGTAAAAAGAGAGGTACATGAAAGCCGCCCCGACGAACGCGAAAAGGAAATAATCGGCGTTAATGAACGCGGCGTAATCCGCCACCTGAGGTACGGTGGCGATGAAGAACACGGCCCCGATCGAGAAAAGCCTATCGAAACGCTTTCGCGCCACAGAATAATAAAGGGTTAAAGTGAAAAAGTAGGTGACCGGCATGACAAGCTGAACTGTACAGTCGTTAAACCCGGTAAATTCGTATACCCAGGTCATGAGGAACGGAAGAAAAAGAGGATAATCCGGATGAGCGACCATCCCCTCGGTATAGCCGAAGAATCCCGGCGGTATAGAGCCCGCGGAATAAAACATCTTCGCTTTAAGGGCGTATCCCGCCAGGGCGTCGTGCGAATCGACGGGATAACTCCATGCGAGGAACACGACCCACAAAAGCTCTATCGCGATCCCGGACAATAACAGGATCTCCGGCACCGTCAACCCGATACGCGCCTTACCCGGAGCGGCGAAATAACGGGAAAAAAGTCCCGTAAAATTCTTCTTCGATCGTAAAAAATACAGACCGGCGATAAAAAGGGAACAGTATAACACCCACTTTATATTTTTTAGATCGACTCCAAGAAAATTAAATGCCGGGAACGATACGGTCACTACGGCGAGACCGAGAAAAAAAGAAAGTGAAACGAATTCGATGAGCGAACACTTATACTTAAGAACGTCGGCGACGATATAAAGAGTGAAAGATCCTATCACCATGAGATACGCCATCGAAAGAAGGAAACTCATCTACCCCCCCCCCTTAACTTCCATGATGTGCCAGTCTCCGAACACCCGAACGTCCCTGTAACCTCTTATCTTGGTGAGCTCCGATCCATTAACTATCCTGTATTTCGGCGCCACAGTATCTATCTCGGCGGGCCACAGGAAATACCTTGCCCTGACCTTGTTCACGGGGATATCGTCCTTCTCTTTGAGATCGAACGATAGGAATGGCGGCATTTCCTCCTTCATGTACGATAAAAGACCGTAAAAGTCCTTACCGTACAGGATCACAAGCTTCTCTTCCCTGGTTTTCATAAAAAGCCGCGCGAGCTGCCCGTATTGCCCGTGCTTGTCCGGACGGATAAGGAAGACCAGCCACAGGGTTACCCATGTCGCGGCCACTGCCCTGAAAATTATTTTTTTATTGAAAACTGCCATGATCACTATCCATCATCCAAGATCCCATCAAGTCCGCTAACTGCTCAACCTGAGGAACTCCACAAAAACGCCCGGGTCACCAAGCCCGAACTTAATGCCTTTGCATGTGATAACATCCCCATCCCGGAGCGCGAACACCCTCGCTTTGTGTATCGGACTTAACACGCTTAATGCAGCCCACAAGATCCCTTTTCTCAATATCACCGCGTCGTATTTTTTCTTTTTTGTAAGTACCTTCCAGAACATCGCGAACCCTTGGAATACTATCCCGGCCCTCCGGAGGCTTATATCGGAATGTTTCCTGAACCTCATATCCCGTTCCAGAATATGAGGAGAAGGCACGAACATGTCGATCATCGCCCTTTTCCGCGCGAGTTTTTTTAAGGTCTCGTATTGTTCGATATAACCATGTCCCGGTGCTCCACGGCGCCGGTCTCCGTCGTAAAGGATCCGAAGCAGTTTACCCCATTTGCTCTCGAAAATACTTTTATTTCGGGCGTATATTTCGCGTTTTCCGGCAAGAGCCCGCCGTGAGGCCTGCTCATAATGCAGGACGTAAGCTCCTTCGGCCATTACCGAAATATACCCCGCGATTGAGGCCCTTACCGAAAAATCCGTGTCCTCGTAACAGACGCCGCGGTAAACTTCGTCAAGCATGCCGATCTTATCTATCACTTCTCTTTTTATGAGACAGGCGAAACCGATAGCATGGCCGAGCTCTACATACATCCCTCGCTTAGCCGATAAAATAGCTGCGTGCCCGTTCAATGTGACGCCCTTTTCCGGAAAAGAGCCGAAAGTGCTGCTCTGAGGATTGACGATGCCAATGGCGGGATCTCTTCCCGCTATGGCTATCATCTCGTCAAGCCAGCCGTTAGTGACCACACAATCGTTATTCATTAGACAAACGAACGGGGCCGTCGAAAGCCGCATCCCCTTATTCATACCTCCGGCGAAACCGACATTACGGTCGCTGAACACTTTCTCCACGCTTACAGTATCGTTCCCGCTTAGAGAAACAAGATAATTCCGGACTTCCGGGTCTCTACTCGCGTTATCGACGATTATCAGCCTGGACCGGACCCTTGTCGACTCGAGAATGCTCTTAACGCATTTCACGAGAAGCTGAGGACTCTCGTAACTGAGAAGTATAATGTCGCACTGTTTGGTCATTTTTCCCCTCTCGGCCAAGAAGGGCGGCCACAAGGGCCGCCCCTACGTCACCCATCACCCGTCACTCATTACTACGCATCTCCCTAAACTTCGCGTAACTCACGATCTGATACAACCCGCTGAACACGGCTACGGTCAATCCGTAGACCCCGTCCTTATACCCCTGTTTTTTAAAAAGCCTCCGGTAGAAGCACCTGTCAAGGCCGCGCCACACCGCGTGAAAAAGGGTCATTTTCCTTCCAGAAAGATACCATTTTTTCGCTTCAAGCGTCGTGTGGCCGTTAAGGCTCCTCACGTAATCCGAGATATCGTCATGAGAATAATGGATCATATCGCCTTTCAGGTGCCCGCAGTCTCCTTCCATCAAAGCTCTGGGATGTACCTCCGCTTCCTCGTAAACGAATTCGCCTTTCTTGAAAAGCCTGGTCTGGGCGGCCGGATACTCGCCGCCATAGCGCAGCCAATACGGCCCAATGTGGTTCCTTCTGGGGATGGTATAAGCCTTAAAAACCGGGTTTGCATTTATCAGCTCCGATATCTCGGCGGCCAGTTCCGGAGTGACGCGCTCATCCGCGTCGAGTGACAATATCCATGAGTTAGAAGCCTGGGAATACGCCCAGTTCCTGTGTTTTCCCTCGTTCTCCATTCTCCTCGAAAATATCTTATCCGTAAATTTACCGGCTATATCCTTTGTCCTGTCCGAGCTACCGTCGTCCACGATAATTATTTCGGAAGCCCATTCGACGCTTTTAAGGCAGTCATCGATATTCCTTTCCTCGTTCCTCGTTATGATCACGACACTCACCGGCACTTTGTCCATCGTTAACCTTCCCTTCGACCCATCACACTAAAAAAAAAAAATCGTACGGGCGGACTTTATGGCCGCCGTTTTCCCCCATGCATTCACGCATACGTAGTTCAGGGCGGGCATCCCCCTGGGCCAAATCATTACGTATTATCCGGCTTCGGAGGACAGGCACGGCCCGTCCCTACGTCACCAGTTCCGATACCGCCTTAACTATCTCGGACGGGTCGATTTTTTCTAAACACGCGCCGTCATAACCGCATTCCGGCAGCTTGAATCTGAGGTAACACGGCCGGCATTCCAGGCCCCTGGCGGTTATGACCTTATTTCCCTCGCTTGGGGGATACGGCCCGTACACATTCGGATCGACCGGGCCGAATATCGAGACTGTCCGGAGCCCAAGCGCGCGGGCGATATGAAGAGGCCCCCCGTCATTCAATATGACTATATCAAGAACGCTCAATAAGCCCATATACCTTTCAAGATCCAGCCCTGTCTCAATGAAAAGCGGTTGATCTCTCATCGCCGAGGCCACTTCCCGGCATAAACTTTCTTCCGACACGTCCCCCAATAACGCTACCGGTCCGTACAGACTGGCTAGCTCATCGGCCGCTTTAGCGAATCCCGCCGGAGAATATCTCTTTCGCCCCGCCCGGGGGCCCCAGCTGGACCCGCCTCCGGGAATAATACCTATGAACGGCCTCGCGGTCATGCCTTTTTTCTTTAAGTACTCCCTCGCCCACATAAGGGTGCCGGGATCCACGGTTATCCTGGCCTCCCTCACGGTGGCCGGAACGTTCATAAGCCCGAGAAGGTCGAGATAATATTCGACGACATGTTTATCCTCGAACCCTTCGATCTTTTTCTTTT
>JADGBR010000070.1 GCA_015231405.1 Candidatus Omnitrophota bacterium
CGGCGCCTGGGGTGGTTATCTCAGGCAACCAGGTTAGGATACTGGCGGAGCGTATAGGCAGTTACGATAACCCTGTAGGTGTGAATGCGAATACTACCTATATAGAAATCCTGCAGGGAGATATCGATGTGAGCGAGATGTGGGGGCTAGGGACGACGTTATGCATAAGGGGCCCGGCTACGGCTAATGACGCCGATAGCTGGGGCGCAGTCTCTTATAATTCCTCTTCAAATCTTATCATTAAGTCGGATACTATCCGTTTTTCGGGGAATGGAACTCTTGGTCTATTAGGTAATATTACCTTTATAGGTGATGTGAGGTCTGATACGCCTGGCAAAGAAATATCATTTGAAGCCGGTAAGACTTACACTTTCGACGGAGATTTCACATTTTCAGATCTGTACCTTCACCCCTCAGATAACGCGATATTGCAATTCCGGTCATTTTCGATAACCCCTGACCAGGAGCTTCATATCGTTCAGCCCGATGAGAGCGCAGGTGTTTTAGTCAGGGTAACAGGGGGCGATATTTCAAATATTGAGGGACAATTATCGGCTAACGGGATATTAATTCTAGTTAATCCTAATGGGATCACGATAGCGGGTTCGGCGGTTATTCACGCATCATCCATGATATTGTCGACTCTTAACATTTCGGACATTGATTTTCGAGAACAGAACTTTGAATTTTTTAAAGAGGAAGGAAGTCGGACCGGGATCATCAGGAACTTTACGGATATAAAAGTCAATGACGGAGGTTATTTGGCCATCCTTGGGGAAAAGGTCGAGAATCTTGGTAAACTGACCGCGACGGGTGGTTCGGTAGTGATGGCGTCGGGTGAGTTGATAGAACTGTCTTTTGACGAAGGATCATATCTTAACATTAATGTGGAACAAGGTACAAAAGTGGCGATCGAGGATGCTGTTCTTAATAAAGGCAAGATAGAGGCTAATGGGGGAAAAGTCTTCCTTTGCGCCAAGGCAATAGGTGATACCTGGACGACACTTATCAATAATGAGGGCGTGATCGAGGTTCTTGAGTATTTGGAGAAGGACGGGAAGTTAACGCTTGAGTCTAATGGTGGTATTAAAAGCATGGGATATCTTGCTGCAACTCTTCTTGAAGAGAGCGGAGCGTCGTTCAATATCGGTGGAGATTACCATGTTGGTTTTGCCAATGTGAGGAACGCGGACGGAGCTGTAACACTTAATACAGGAAACTACTCAGGAACAACACAGGACCCGGGGAATATCATAATTAATGATAACGCTACGATCACATTGTCCGGACAAACGGTATTCTGGGCCGACGATAATTCCGACGGCGGCCCGAACGGGTCAGGAGCGTTTATAATGAACGTAGGTTCAAGAATAACCGGGATGGGTATGGTCTTGACGATAAAGGCTTCCCAGGCATCCACGCTTAGGTACATTGAGACCACATTTCTAAAACTTGAGGCAAATCCAGGGTACAACCCAGTTTTTACATTGAACAATGATTTCGGTACGACTCCGTCTTTTGAGCTTGTCTCCGGGACCCTTGAAATGAACGGTTACAATATTACCACAATGAGCGGTTTTACTGTTTCGGGTGGTACAGTGAACGGCGGGTCCGCATCGATCAACTTGTCTAGTATGCCCGGTGCGACATTCAACATGAGCGGGGGAACGTTCAATTCCACCTCTGGCATCCTCTTTTGCGCCGGGATGAACTTTACCGGCGGGACGTTCAATGCCAACGGCGGCACTGTACAGGTTGGTTCAGGACTTGACACGGCTATCAAAACCAACGGCCAGCATTTCAATAATTTAACGATCTCGGCTGTGACGAAAACTGTTACGCTTCAGGATGCGCTCAATGTTGACGGGGATCTGACTATCTCAGCCGGAACGCTCGCTACTGCTGATCACGCGATCACGGTGGGAGGCAACTGGTCGAATTCAGGAACGTTCACCGCGGGAAGCGGAACTGTTACGTTTACCGCGACTGATCCCGGTAATACTATAAACTCGGGTGGTTCATCCTTTTACGATGTTTTTTTTAACGGAATGAACGGCACGTGGGACTTGTCTTCAAACCATATGACCGCGTCAAATAATCTGACAATTACCAATGGGACGCTCGACCTGAACACAAAAACCCTGACAGTTAGCGGGACATTCAGCAACGAAGGCACGCTCAGGTTGCACGGGAGCGAAATCTTGTCGTTCACAAAGGATACAGATTCCGGAACTGTTGAATATGAAGCCGGGGTCTCATTTACTTATGGGTACACCTATAAAAACTTAAAGATCGGGGGTGGGACATTTACCGTCGCTTCGCCTCTAGACGTGAATGGCGATTACACGCAGACGGCAGGCGCGGTCAATCTTAATGGGAATGCTATGAACCTGGCTGGCAGTTATAATTTGTCCGGAGGGACATTTTCCGGAGGATCCTCATCGATTGTATTTGACGGTACATCATCCGGCAATACTATCTCAAATCTGCCGAGCTTCTCTGTGATCAGTTTCACCGGTGTAGGGGGAGTTTGGACGGTGAACGCCGGATCTATTACGGCCAGTACGGTCAGTATATCATCCGGGGCTACGCTTGATTGCAATAACTACAGTTTAACCACTGCCGCTTTTTTAAATGACGGAACTCTTAAGCTTAAGGGGGAAGAAACGCTCACGTTTACTAATGATATGAACTCGGGAACGGTCGAATATTACGGCGCCGCCGGGGCTAATACGCTGGTTCTTGGAAATAGCTATTACAGCCTTAAAATTTCCGGGGGCGGTACATGGAAGAATGGTACAGGTTCTCCCATTACCGTCGGTTATGGCGGAGCAGGAGCCGTCTTGACGATATCAACTGGTACGACTTTTGATCTTAATTCTCAGGGCCTTACATTAACGAGTGGAGCGACCTTTTCGAATAGCGGAACACTAAAACTCAGGGGAACAGAAATTTTTAACGGTTTTACCAACGATACCGATTCCGGCACTGTTGAGTATTATGGGGACGGTGCATATAACAGTCTTGCAGCCGGGAGCAACTATTTTAATGTTAAATTCAATTCTGCTTCGGGGAGCGGGTCGTGGAGAGCGACCCAGGCAATGGATGTGAATGGGGAATTGAATATTACCAGCGGTGAGTTCTTCGCTAACGGGCAAACGATCAACCTGGCTGGGGATTGGAATCATATCGGAGGAACTTTTAATTACGGCGGAGGAGCATCAGGTCAGTTAATACTTGATGGGACTAACCAATCCATTTACGGTGATAATACATTCTATGTGCTGCAAAAATCTGTAGCGACCGCCCGCACTCTTACATTTGAGGCCGGGAAAACACAGACGATATTGTCCTCGCTTGCGTTGTCAGGCGCTTCCGGGAACCTTTTAAGCCTTAGGTCGACAAATACCGATACTCAGTGGAACATCAATTATTCCAATACCATGAACTTGGATTATCTTGATGTTAAAGATTCGAATAGCACCGGTGCTGCCTTCACAGCGACTAACAGCGTAAGCTCTGGGAATAACACGAATTGGACCGGTCTTAGCGTTACATACACCCTTTCAGGCACCGTTTACAGTGACCTTGGTGTGACAACGTTGGCTGGAGTGAATATCGGTCTTCTTATCAATGGTACTTATCAGAATAATGACGTATCGACAAACGGGGTAGGGGCTTATTCGTTCAACGGGATATCATGGAACAACGGCGACCTGGTGATAGTCTTCATTAACGGTAACGCCGTTAACGGCAATACCGTCACAAAAGTCGGCGCGGGCAATGTATCAGGCCTCGACATATGGGGCGAGATGCTGATCGTGAGGTATGAAACTGGCGCTTTGATAACTAACGCGAATCTTGATACGGCGCTTGGGGTTTATTCGGATAATGATGTCCTATTCTCGCTTGACGGTTCAGATAATCTCGACCTGAACGGTGGACTTAAGATATGGACTGGGAAGACATATGCCCCGGGGGCAAATATCAATATAGAGGATAGTTTTATCAACTCGGGAACATTTACACACGGTAATAAAACTGTCACTTTTGACGCGAATTCCGGGAATATAACGACAAATGGGTCGAGTTTTTATGACCTTACGATAGGAGCCATCGGAGCATCAGTGACGGCGTGGGACGCCATCACAGTAGCTAATAACCTTCTGTTGGACGAGGGTTCCCTTGATATGGGCGTTAATGACCTGACGGTCTCGGGTAATGTGACGGTGCAGGGGGGCGGTGCCCCGACGCTTGACCTTAGCGATCCGGCATGTGACGTGGATATTAACGGTAATGTTACGGTATCCGGAGGTGAATTTAAAGCGCCCGCAGCCGCGGATGATACATCGTTCATGGTAGGGGGAAGTTGGTCAGTAACGAGTATCGCGGTTTTTACCCATAATAATGGCCGGGTGGTATTCGATAGCACCTCGTCCGGGAAAACGATAACGCTATCTTCCAATAACGCCGATGAGTTTTATCAGGTCAAATTTAACGGAGTTAACGGCGGATGGACGATACTTGCTGACGGACTTACGGTGTGGAGTAACCTGGTCGTAACTAATGGTACACTCGACGCCGATACACAGGACCTGTATGTCGGCGGGGACTTAATAGTTAATGGGGGAACACTTGACCTTTCGGACCCCGCTTGTGACGTAGACATAGGGGGTAATGTAACGGTGACGAGCGGTACTTTGAAAGCTCCGGCCGTAGCGGACGATACGTCGTTCTTGGTGGGAGGCAGCTGGGAAGTATCCGGTACGGGAACGTTCACGCATGACAACGGCATGGTAGTTTTCGGGGGAGCGGGATCATACACTATAATTACAAATTCATCCAGTGCCGACGACTTTTATAATATCGAATTTAACGGGACCGGTACATGGGTTCTTGAGGATGATCTTGTTGTAGTGAATGATCTGAATATTTCGGCCGGGTATTTGGATGTAAATACTGGCGAGAATAATAAACTAACTATAGGAGGAGATTTTGAAAGGAACGGCGGTGATTTCTATCCGAGGTCAGGTGAGGTCGTATTTAATGGATCAGCCACGTCAAACATAACAGGGGGGCAGGCGTTTTACAATTTAACATGCGTTACTCCCGGAAAGATACTTGCTTTTGATCCAGGATGGCAGTGGTACATTAACGGGACAATGAATATTAACGGTCAGGATGCGAGTACCAGGATAAACATACGGAGCAGCGTAGCCGGTAATCAGGTGGATTTTATTTGTGCAACAGCCCAGATGATATATTACGTCTCGGTAAAGGATTGTTCAGCATTCCAGGAGAATATTGTGGCTGTTAATTCGGAGGAGGTAAGCGGAACGGATTCAGGAGGTGTGGCACCCCACTGGGTATTTGTCAACACCCATGACATTACCGGTACCGCCTACAGTGACATGGGCGTGACCGTTCTAGGTGGCGCGAGCATAGGAATTATAATTAACGGCGCATATCAGAACGGCATAGATGTTGTCACAACCGGTTCGGGTTTATATACATTTAACGATGTTATTTGGAGTGCCGGTGATCTTGTGATCGTATTCATAAACGGAGGAGCTGGAGTGGTTAACGGTAGCACTGTGACAAAAGTCTCAGACGCCGATGTCTCCGGCCTGGATATCTGGGGCGAGACACTGATAGTCCGTTACGAGACCGGTGCTTCGATAACGAACGCTAACCTAGCGACGGCGCTCGGGGCGTATTCGGATAATGACATCCTGTTCTCGCTTG
>JADGBR010000071.1 GCA_015231405.1 Candidatus Omnitrophota bacterium
CAGCTCACGGCTCGGGCTTTCATAAGTTCTATCCGCGATCACTTTCCTGAACTCGGTAAAACTTATCCCTCTGGCCCTGGGGATATTCTTAAGGAAATACATGAAAGCGTAGGCCGCGGGCGTTTCGGCGGCGAGTTTGGTTCTGTCGCCTTTCATCCCGGCGACGAAGTCTTCTATTGTTTTGTCTTTCAGCGATCGCCTCAGCGCTCCCTTGTCGGATACTTCCTTATCTCCTATGAATTCAGCGAATGCGATGTCGCCGACTTTTCTCTTTGACCCTTCAAGAAATTCCATAGCACCGAGTATACGGCCGTCGCCGGCACTATCTTTGACTTTCACGATATACCCGTCAAGGGATTCGATAGCAGTATAGGCCCCTATGGACGCATAATATCTTTTCAGGAACAGTATGTTCCCATTTAGCTCTTTCAGCATGTTTTCAGGCAATTCCCCGGGCCATACTTTAAGGATAGCGTTCAAAACTCCGAGCCCCGATATGAAACCCACGAACGAACCTCGAACATAATCGGCGAGTCTCACCAGATCTCCCAGGTCACCGAGGGCCTTACCCTCATCTTGAAGTTTGCCCAATGTATCGGCATAAGCTTCAAGATCTTTCATTATCTCTGGGATCATGACGCCCTCCGAGCTGAATATGGCTTCCATCAGCTTCTTAAAGTCTCCGGTATTCTCGCCGGTCAATACGCCTATGGCAGCGAGCTTATTGTATGTCTTGAGCATTTTAAGGGCCGATTCTTCACGCAACGGTGGTCGCGTCCCGAGCGTTATTACCTCTCCCACCGTTTTCGGCACCAGAGCCAATAGTTCTGTTATTTTAACGATATCGCTAAGTTCCTTATCTATCCAGACGCCCTCAGCAGTGGTGATGATCCCTTCGGTCTCTTCCCATATTTCCTGGAAATTATTCCTAAATTCTCTGATAACGGCGTTAAAGAACGGCGGGCTGAACATCTGAATTTTAAAGCCATCCCTTCCAATATCGTCGAGAGTCCCAGCGACGGACGCGAATTCCAGGTTCGCGAGCAGGAACAGGTCCTTGAACTCAGCGATATTTCCGCTCGTTATTATTCCCAAGGTCAGCATATCTTCAAGCGCTTTATACGAGTCCCCGCTTATGAACCCTTTATTCGTGTTAGCGGCGCCTAATAGTTCAGCTGCCGCCACGGTATTGCCTGAGCTTAGCACTCCCACGTCAATCATCTGGCCCAAAAGATCGAACGCCTTTTCGATGTGAACTTTCGCTTCATCGTCATTATCCCCAACTATGGCGTATTTGCTGACCTTCTTCGTAAGTTCCATGAATTTTCCGAGGGTGACGGGATCGAATAGTGCCTTACCCTGCTTCATTGCTATATAAGGCATTATCTCAGGGTGGCCCTTGAGGCTTTTCATGAATTTCAACGGGACCAGCACATTGTTTTCAGCGTCCATAGACAGATCGAACAGAAAACTGTCATCTATTACCCCCCGCTGATCTTCATCCTCATCGTATAAGGCTCTTAGGTCCTCGAAATCCCTGATAATGGCAAGCGCCTTATAGCCTGACTTCTTTATGACATGATCTACGACACGATCCGACATGTTCTTCAAGTACCCCGGGAATAAGTCCTCCGCTGCCTTATTTAATATGTCCATAACGGTCGGAGCGCCCGTCGAATCCCTGTATTCGGGAAGGGCGCATAACCGGTTAAACTCCGCGATAAGCTCTTCTTCCCTGCCGGCTGTCTCCGGGCTGGATAAGAGTATCATCATCTTCGCGAAAACAGGACGAAGATATGTCCTCGCTACGGGCAATTTATAGTTAGCGATTATAGCCGTCATGATACTGGGATTGAATATATACGTCGGCTGTATGATCTCAGTATTCTCGTAATACCAATGATCGACGGCGATAACGAATTCCGCGAGTTCATTGACGATATCCTTGGCCTCTGCCTTCTTCCCCGCGATCGCGGCAAATAACTCTGTCCAATGACCGATATTCCACACGCCTATCGCTTTCAGTCTTTCAAGCGGTGAAAGCATCGCGGGCAAATATGCGGCATTGAGCTCACCCTTCATTGCCGTCATCAGGGCAAGGACCGATTCGACAAATAACTTGATCTTCAGGATATCATCTTTTTTTGATCCGGCTAATAAACTTATCACTATATCCTTCGTCTGGCCCGTGTTTTCTTGAGTAGCTATAGAGGATATCCCGTCAATTGCCTTAGCTATATCAGCAAACGTGTTGAAATTAGTTTCATCGACAAGCCCTTTCGTGAAAGCTTCCCTCATCATCTCAAAATGTCCGGTCATTACGGAATTGCCGTCGCTAGTCCTAAGATCCCGGGATCTCGCGAAGGGCTGATACAGATAGCCGCCTTCTGCCAGGATCATGGGCGCTTTCCCTCCATTTATGGACTGGTGTATAGCGGCATAATGTTCGATGGCTTTTAGCGCGTCTAGCCCGCGCGAAAGGCAAATATTCGAAAATAGACGGTAATCAAGCATTTTTTGGCCTATCGGATCCGACGAAAGGCTTCTAATGGCGTCTCCCGCTGACCCTAAACCGTCCGGGTCGTGGGCATTATAACTTAGCACCCTTATAAACCTTTTGATCTCCGAAATTTTGTCTTCGGCTATGGCGTCCTTTTGAAAAACCGCAGGGAAAATGTAACGGGTGAATTCCTCATTCGCGCTCTGCCTGAAGCTCATGGCCGCGCACAAGAGGTCCGTATTCACGGTTAACAGTTCATCCGGATATTTCGAAGCCATTATTTTCTCTATGCACGCCCAGAGCGACAGCCTTCTGGAATGGTTGCTCGGCCTTTCGACGAGCCGTATCATCTCGCCGAGCCTTACGAGGCCGTTATCGATGAGGACTTCGTCCCTCCCATAGACATGTATCCCCAGCACTTTACGGGCCAATCCCCCGCTTTTATCCTCTTTGACCCGGTCGAATATCCGCGAATACAGGTCGCATATTCTTTTTCCATCCCCGCTCTTCGCCTTCGCTTTTATCGCGGCCAGATTGCGGGTGACGGTATCATGGTCATAAGAGGCTCTTTCGGCGGCCGGGATGCCAGTCCGTAAAAGCGTTTCCTCATGATAGCTGTCATATAATATCATGAACTGCTCACCGGCTTTTTCCTGTGAGGCGAGATCCAGGAAACCGTGAACCGCCTCAACATGAGATATCCCTGTCTTATCTTCGAACCTGGTAAACAGGTGCACGATAAGGTCATCGGCTATATTATCGGATAGAGCTCCGAAGCCCATCATGGCTTCTATTTTCGCATTGAACAAGTCTCTTAGTTCGAAGATCTTTTCCATATCGCGTGTTATGAACGGCATCTTATCCATGCTGAAATGTCCGGCTGACCCGAGTTCCGCCAGAAGCGCCAGGTCGTCTTTCTCTTTCAGGTCCCGGGCCGATCCGGGTGTGCCTTTTCCGATCCTCTGTTTATTAATGGCTTTAAACAGATCTATAACCATTTTCTTACGAAGGACTTTAATGACAGGGTCAGTGCAAAGATCCGGATTGCTTTTAAATATGCCTAACAGGATATCCGTGGATCGTTCGATGTAATACTTCTTTTCGTCGTAGTCCGTAATATCCTTTACAGCGGTTTCAATGGCCTCGAATGCGATAGCAATTAAACTCTGAAAATCTCCTTTATCAAAATATCCGGCCTCGTCGATCCTCCTAGCGGCCTCGAGATAGTGGCCGAACATCTCTTTCATATTGTGCTGAACGACCGAGGCGTAAGTCGCGTTAATTGCTCCGGCGAAAGGTGTTTTCTTGAAATGGTCGATCGATCTCTGGGCTAGCGTTACGCTTTCTATGACTTCATTGAATATTTGTTTTACTATTTTTTCGCGGCATTCGGCGTCCATCCCTTGCCCTGACCTTATTATCCTGTCCTCGCATTCAATTATTGCGCCATCGACAAGAAGTGTTATATCTTTCTCGTTCCATTCGCCAAGAAATCCTGTTTTATGACACTCAATAACTGTTCTCACCGCCTCCTGATATATGGCTTTGCCCAATCCGGGCGAGCCCGCCGCCGTAGGATTCTTAATGGGATCCGTAGCGTCAGTTATCTTAACTATCCAGTGATTATCAAATTTATCCTCCAGCTTTGTTCCTTTGAAATGGCGCCTCAACTCGGCATATGCCCTATAACTTGGAAGTTCGATATCTGCTTTGAAAAGGGTTTTCACGAGCTGTTCGTCGAAATCGAACCCCGCGGATTTTAACTCATCCACAAATTTTTCCAACCCTTCGTGGGTCTCGGCTATCATTACGCCAAAACCCGGTTTCCTGCCAAAATCATTTTTTATGGCGACATCCGAGAGCTTACGTATCTCTTCGTCCGTCAATGCCCTTTCATTCGATACCGCGAGTATCCTGACGAACTTCAATGCCTTCTCCAAAGACCTTATGTAGGGTATTTCCTCAGGACATCCCCTGAATATCTCCATTACAGTTCTAATTGTCTTCGCGTCAATGCTCCATGCGGTTCCATCGTATTTTTCCGTATCGTAAAAATGGTTAAGAACGGCCCTTTTCATCTCAATCGACGGGTAAGCTCCCCAGTATTTGAACAGGCGGATAAGATCGCCGTAATTTTCCGGCGTTACGGTTTTAAATGGTACATATGCCGGCAGAGGTTCCTTTATGCCCGCGGCATCTATACCGGGCTTAATAACGCCGATAAGTTCAGCCAGCTTTTCATCGGTATCGACGCAGCCGCTCGCGATAAAGCACCCTAGTGTTTCTTTAAGATTGGCATACGCCTGGGCGTAATCGGCCTCTTTTCCTACAGGCGGTTTTTCATACCGGCCCAGCATATAGGCAATTTCCATCCACTTTTCTATACTGAACTCAAACCCCATCTTTTCAAAAGCCTTCTCCATTAATTCCAGGTTATCTTTTTGAGCGCATGCGAAAAGCCTGTCAAATTTGCCGCTATCAAAGTTCTTTTTCGCCGCTTGGCTGGACCATGTCATGTTAAATATCATTTTATTCAGCAATTCCATTGCCTCAGGCCGGAGGTCGTCTTCGTCGGACGTAAAAGCTAACCGCATGAACATGGCTCTGATACGGGGAAGCGTTTCTTTGCTTACGAGACCCGCTTCAGCTAATTGGCGGTAAATATCAAGGGCCGCGGGTGCGCTTTCGCCGAAATTCACGATGATCTCCGAAATGGCCTGAAGGTTGAAAACTTCAGGATTAAAATTGCGGGACTTCAAGTCAAAATAACCCCTCGCCCCCATGACGCTTATCATATCCCAAAGGCAAGCCCTCAGGCTCCCGGAAGTGTATCTTGAAGGACCACTTCCGGCGAAGAAAGTCTCCATTTTCACGAAAAAATCGTTTAAGTATACGAGACCATT
>JADGBR010000072.1:0-1354 GCA_015231405.1 Candidatus Omnitrophota bacterium
GATAGCGAAATGGCAAAGCGGTGTTTTCGGGGACCTGGCAAATAAAAAAGCGACTTCAGACCTCATTATAGGCGATTCACAGTGGCTGGGGATGTGTTCGCGAAGAGGGCACTACATAGACATCACGGGATGGGTAAAAGAGCGTGATATCGAAACTACCATGTTCCCCGCCACGATCAAAGGTTACAGCGAATACCCCAAAGGCTCGGACAGATACTGGGCCGTTCCGTTAGAGGGCGACGCCATTGGTTGGGCGTACAGAAAAGATCTTTTCATCGATCCAGCCGAGAAAAAGGCTTTCCTGGAAAGATACGGGCATGAATTAAAAGTTCCCGTTTCATGGAAGGAGATCAATGAGATAGCGGAATTCTTTACGAGGCCCGATAAAGGTATTTACGGAGTTGGGCTCATTACCAGCGAGGAGTATGATACGGTGACCATGGGGTTCGAGAATATTTTCTTTTCCCTCGGAGGGGATTACGGTGACGAGAAATACCGCGTCAAAGGGATCTTGAACTCAGAAAAGAGCGTGAAAGCGCTCGAATTTTTCAAAGAGCTGTACAAGTTTACCCCGCCGAATTGGGATAATGCCTCATACAGCGACACCGTAAGGGCTTTCGAGGACGGGAAGGTAGCTCTCGTGAATAACTATTTCGCGCATATGGTCCCATTGACCAAAAAAGATACGAACCCTTTTGAAACGGGATTTTTCGCTAATCCCGTCGGGCCTTACGGCGACAAATACGCGGCTCTGGGGGGGATGGGTATCTCCATCGTCGCGTATTCCAAAAAGAAAGACGCGGCCCTTAAATTCCTCGATTGGTTCGTTAAGGAGGAGACCCAGAAAAAATGGGCCGGATTAGGTGGTTTCCCGTGCAATAAGAACGTCCTTACTTCGGCGGAATTCGTGAACAGCTCGTCTTTTAATAAAGCCCTGTCGGATTCCATGGCTATGCTCAAGGATTTTTGGGCGGTGCCGGAATATGACCAGCTTTTGTCGATATCCCAGAAAGAGCTTAGGGCATACCTCGTCAGCGATGATATTACGGCGAAAGATACTTTGGACCAAATAGCGGACGAGTGGGAGAAGGTATTCGAGTACGCCGGGTATTATAAGGAATAAAAAGGTCAACCCTTCCAGACGCATTGACAACTTACGATTCTTGAATTTCAACGGTTAATTTCATTTTTCGTGCTCAAGGGTGTCCCCTTTGGGACTGTCCCCGGGATCCGCACACGATGGTGAATTAATGGTACGATCACTTGATCGCGCCCCTCAGCTTCTGCATACAGGAACTGTCCCGGAGTAATATACGTTTTTCGGCCGGCGTGAGCGCTCCGGGGCCGTATTCGG
>JADGBR010000072.1:1377-5194 GCA_015231405.1 Candidatus Omnitrophota bacterium
TGAGCCTGTGCAGGAGGACGCTTTTCTTATATTTTTTCTGTTTCGAGAGGAGAGCCATGTGCAGTTCGTGTACGTCCTTATCCTTAACGGCTAAAAGGAACGCCGCACCCGGGTGGGCAAAACCCCTGAAATAGGCTATGTATTCGTCACGGTATTTGGCGAAATGTACGAGCTCGGGCGAAGGGGAGATCTCTTCGGGAGTCAGGAAAAGTCCTCTTTTCCTGGCAAGGAGCCCCGGGGTCCGCATGCTCGAGAACATGGTGAAAGGGATGGCGATCAACGCCGGTACAAGGATGAACTGTAGTCCCCAGAAGATCGTCTTATTCACAAAATAAAGCGCGAAGCCCCACATGAACGCCACAACCGAATTAAAACCGTAAGTCCGGATGGCGTCGGTGAGAACTATCCTGTTGTCTAGCCTGTGCTTGATGTCCCATTCTACTTTTTTCCCGAGAAGGATCTTTATGATGAATCTCGTGTGAAAGAGCATTTTAACGGGTGCGATAACGGCGGAATATATCATCTCAAGGAACACGCTCGCGAATAGGGCCGGAGTCCCGCCGAAGCGTGAGCTTTTTTTGGTGACCACGGCCGTAAAGAAACCAAGCCCCTTTATCGCGAGGAGAAATACCGCGGTCGAAGTGAGGAGAAAAATATGTATCCCGTAGTTATGCCTCGGCCATACCGGGAAAAGCTGGTGCTCGGCAGGGAAATAATCCACGACCTTGAAAAGGTCGGCTATGCCCTGGGCGCTGACGAGGACCAGGAAAAGGAACCAGAGGAGGTACGAGAAATAGAACATGTTCCCGTTCATGAACATGAACCTGTGTCCCAGCGAGATGCCGCGCATGAAAACGAACCGGAGATGCTGGATATTCCCCTGGCACCAGCGGTAGTCGCGCTCGAGCTCTACCGACAGGTTCGATGGTATCTGCTCGAAGCTGTCGCCGATATCGAACGCTATCCAGATACCCCACCCGGCGCGGCGCATGAACGCGGCTTCGACGAAATCATGGCTGAAGATCTCTCCTCCGAAAGGGGGTTTACCCGGGTATTTCGGCAGGGCGCAGTATTTCATGTAAGGCATCATCCTTATGATGGCGTTATGCCCCCAGAATTCGGCGTCGCCGAGGCGGAGAAAGTGGAGCCCGGCGAAGAAGAAAGGCCCGTAAAGGTGGTTCGTGAACTGGTTTATCCTCGAATGGAGCGTTTCCTGGCCGGCAGTTTGCGGCGGGGTCTGAAGTATGCCGATATCCGGCCTTTCTTCCATTATTTTGGCCAGTTCGACGATGGACCTTCCGCTCATGATACTGTCCGAGTCGAGCACTATCATGTATTTGTAGTTCTTTCCCCAGCGTTTGCAGAAATCGGCTATGTTGCCGTATTTCATCTTGGTGCGGTAGTTCCTGTGCCGGTAGAAGATCCTACCGTAGCCGAACACGTCGTTCGAGATCTTTTCCCACGCGACTTCCTCGGTGACGATCTTGTCGGGGTCGCTGGAATCGGAGAGCACGTAGAAATGAAAATGATCGAGCTCACCGGTCTTTTCAAGCGAGAGATAAACGGTTTTTATGCGCGAATATACTTCGGCTATGTTCTCGTTGTAGATCGGGAAGAGGATGGCCGTCATCGTTTCCGGGGATATCGTCACGTTCTTCGAAGCAAGAACGCTCCTCACGCTGAAAGGGTGGTAGTTGCACACCGAAGCGAGGAAGCCGAACATGACTATCCAGAAATTCGTGATGACCCATATCATGAGCGCCAGGAAAAGACCGAAAATGGACCATTTGAGGGGGGTCAGCCCGCCGGTCGAGATTATGACGAACATAGCCGACGCGTTAAAATAGACGGATACGGACAAGAGCAGAAAGAACCCGAGCCTCCGGTAGAAAGCGTTCCTGACCCAGGACGGCTTGTCGGGGCGTTTTTCGCCGGAAGGGTCCTGGATCGCCGGAGCGTCATGGGCTTTAATGAATTTCCGGTAGAGCATTGAATAGCGGTTGATCTTCGGGGCTAATAAGCCCGCGAGCTCGGAATTTTTGGGTTTTACAGGGATATCCTGCTTATTGAACACCGTAGCTCCATATTTCAGTTATCCGTTTTCCTCCGTTCTTAAGGAAAGCCCGGAGTTCGGTAGCGGGCCTGAGCGAAGGTAAAATGTCCGAAGGGATGAGGGAATCACGCTCCGAAAGTACGAGGACCAGCCGCCAACCGCCGGTGACCGTATTTTTCATTATCTGGAACTCCGTGAGCTCATAGCGCTGGTCGGAAATGCTTATATCGGTGTCTACGGCTGAACCCTCGGGTAAAGCGTTCGACTTAGCCCATGCGTAATCTATTACGAATTTAAGTTTGCGGCCGTCAGAGCTTTTTTCGCTTCTCGTGTCCGTGATGTAGCCCAGGTCCTCGTTGGAGTTGTCCCATAGCGACCATTTAAGCGTATACGAAAAGGTGACGGGGTTAGGGAGGTCGCCCGAGTTGTCGGGAACCCAGTAAGCGGCGATATTATCGTTGTATTCCTTGTCGCACGGGAGCTGGACGAGCTCAACCGCCCCGGTTCTCCAATATTTATTAGGCGTTACCGTAACGCCGGGCCTTTTGTCGTAACGGGATTCCAGGTCCTGGTAATGGTCGAAATTTCTGTCGCGCTGGACAAGACCGTATTCCCTTAAGCCGTCCGCGCGGAAGGAATTAATAAAAAGGGTTTTCCTGTTGACTAGCGGCCTCCACAGGTTATCGGTGTCGCCTATTTTTACCTCCACTCCGTCGGAATCATGGACCTCCGGTCGGAAATCCCTTTCCCCGTACGTCGGGGCGTTCTCACCGAAAAGGAACATGCTGGTCAGCGGCGCGATCCCCAGTTTTTTGATCTTTTTCCTGAAATACAGGCGCGAGTTTACCGCTATCTGCGTTTCTTTCCCGGGCTTTATGACGAAGCAGTAAGCGCCGGAGACGCTCGGTGAGTCCAGAAGAGCGTAGATCTTGATATCTCTAGAGCCGGCGCGGGGTTTGATCAGCCAGAATTCCTTGAAATACGGAAATTCCTCGCCGGCTTCCGTGGCGGTATCAATGGCGAGCCCTCTGGCGGAAAGTCCATAGACCTGCCCTTTTCCGACGGCCCTGAAATAGCTTGCACCCAGAAAGACCGCAAACTCGTCGAAATAAGTCGGCGTGTTTATAGGCGAATGTATCCTGAAACCGGTGTATCCCATGTTGTCGGGTATTTTTCCCGACAGGTCGTTCTTGCCGTAATCGAAAAGGTCGGCGGAGAATGGGAAAGGATGCACCGTGTTATCCTCGATTATATTTATTTTTACGGGGATGTCGTAAATGGAACCGGTGTGGAAGAACTGTATCTGAAAAGGCAGTTTTTCGCTCTTCCACAGGGCCTTTTCGGGCTTATACCTTATGTCACGGTATTGGTCGTATGTGAGGTCTTTCAGGAATTTTGGGATATTCTGGTCACGGGCGCTTTCAAAAGACGCGTTCGCGAGTTTTTCGGCGAATTTACATACGTCCTCGAAAGCCATGGCGTTCTTGGTCTTTATCTCCTGCGCGCCGGCGCCAGAGGACAGCGTGGTCGCAATGAAAATTGATAGGGTGAAAATGATCAGTGGTTTACCGTGTAACATCTTTGTTTTCTCCATTTTATGGGTTTGTCTGGAAGAACGCTAAGAAAGTCCAAGTATTGTATCACTATAAGCCGTGAGAAGTAAATAGGCATAGGAATAAAAGTCTGGTGGCGCGATTTACCGCTGAGGATCAACTCCGGAGGACAAGCAGAGGCTCGCGCCTCTATGCTGCTTTGCATTGTTAT
>JADGBR010000073.1 GCA_015231405.1 Candidatus Omnitrophota bacterium
TCTGCTGATCCTGCTGGTTCTGCTGATCCTGCTGGTTCTGCTGATCCTGCTGGTTCTGCTGATCCTGCTGGTTCTGCTGATCCTGCTGGTTCTGCTGATCCTGCTGGTTCTGCTGATCCTGCTGGTTTTCCAGATCTTTAATTTTTTTAAGTGTCAGCTCGTAATTAATTTTAGCATCAACATCCCCGGGCGAAGTCTTCATAGCCTGGAGATAGAATTTTAACGCGTTCCTGTATTCAGGAAGCGATGTTAAAGCGTTTTTTTTCTCATTTCCTTCCGCAATGCGATATTTGGCATTCCCGGCATTATAAATAGCCCAATTCCCGGTCTTATTGTCGATCTCTCCGAATGACGCCAGGAACGCGTTGAACGCTTCCGCGAGTTTATCGGCCCGAAAAAGAGCGACAGCCTTATTGTACTGGATAACATGGTCGTCAGGCTTCTTAGAGAGCGCCTCGTCATACTTAGCCGCTGCCTCGGCGTATTTCTTCTCAGCCACGAGCTTATCCCCTTCCTTGACCTTCCCGGCGACAGAGGCGTGGGCGGGGGGGGTAAACGCTCCCGCTGAGATAAGGGCGGCCACAAAGGCCGCCCCTACGGTTATTTTTTTCCACTCCGCAACACCATTCATCATTTCCCCCACTCCCGCCGGATCACGAACCACGCTCAAAGTACACCCCTACGTCTATTGCCGATAAGCGGCTCTATAAAGAGAAGGACCAGCGCCACGGCAAGGGGGA
Source organism: Candidatus Omnitrophota bacterium (assembly GCA_015231405.1). GTDB lineage: Bacteria > Omnitrophota > Gorgyraeia > Tantalellales > Tantalellaceae > JADGBR01. Next base: position 741 of record JADGBR010000073.1, read on the forward strand.
TATGGTATCGCTCCGTATAGTTCTTTTCCATCCTGCTTTTCATTTCCTCTTTCTCGAATCCCGACAATTTTTTCTCGTAAATAAGCTCAAGCCCAAATTCCGCTCCGGTGGCTCTTACATACATACCGCCTGTTTCAAGAGCGATCGCCTGCAATGTCTTCTCATCGAGCCGGGTCTTCACTACGTTCCCTTCCTGATCCTTCTTAAATGTCAATTTCCCGTCCTCGTCCCTCACAGGAATAAGTTCTCCCTCAGGCGTACCTATCCCTACGGTACAGATCGTTACTCCACCGGACTTAGCCGTTTTGACGGCGCCCTCTATTCCTCCCTCGAGGTCTTCCCCGTCGGTGATCATTATAAGTATCTTATGTTTCTGCTTACCGCCCTCATAGCTCTTTAGTGACTGGTAAATAGCGTTGGTTATTGAAGTCCCTCCCACAGGAATGGTGTTAACGCTTATATCGTCCAGAGAAAGAAGGAACCCGTTATAGTCCGAGGTGAGGGGACACGAGAGGAACGCGGTTCCCGCGAAAGCTATAAGACCGACCCTGTCGCCGCCTTTCATTTTCCTGATCATATCCCTTATAGCCAGCTTCGACCTGTCCAGCCTGTTAGGGAGTACGTCCTGGGCAAGCATGCTTTTCGACGTGTCAAGCGCTATCAAGATATCAAGGCCCTGTTTTTTAACTTCCTGCCATGTAAATCCCCACTGGGGCCTCATCAAGGCTAGTATGATGGAGAGTAACGCCATAGATATGAGCAAATATTTGAGGTCCCTTCTTCCTTTCACCTCGTTCCTTGTGATCTCCGGGAGAACCTGCTTCGCGGCGAAGGAGGCCTTGACCGCTCTCCTCCTCTTATTTGCCCAAATAAAGAATCCAACGGCGATAACGAAAAACCATACGAACCTTATCATGGAAAGATCGGCGAATATCACGGCACCCTCCTGAAAGCTGTATCCCTGAGAAGTATTTCGATCATGAGAAGCACAAGCGCGGGAAAGAGGAACAGGCTGAACAGCTCCGTATATTTTCTGAACCCCACTTCCTCTATCTTTGTTTTCTCGAGACCGTCTATTTCCTTATAGATGTCCCAGAGAGATTGCGTATCAGTCGCCCTGTAATACCTGCCCCCGGTTATGTTGGCTATCCTTTTCAGGAGGTCCTCGTCCATTTCGACCTCCACCGGCTTTAACTCGATCTTACCGTACATATCCTTTACAGGAAAAGGCGCCATGCCTTTGGTCCCTACGCCTATCGTATATGTCCTTATGCCCAAAGCCTTGGCTGCTTGGGCGGCGGTCAGCGGGGATATCTTACCTGCGTTATTGCTGCCGTCGGTCAGGAGTATCAGGACTTTATCCTTGGTCTTTTTTTCCTTTAGCCTGTTGACCGCGGAGCTTATGGCGGAGCCTATGGCCGTACCGTCCTCCATCATCCCTATGTTCACCCTCTCCAGGTTCTTTTCCAGCCAGCTGTGGTCGAGGGTAAGCGGACATATGGTGTACGGCGCGGACGAAAATGACACTATCCCTATCCTGTCGTTCGGCCTGGCCTTTATGAACTGTTCGACGACGTTCTTCACCACCGAAAGCCTGTCAAACCGCCGTCCGCCCATATCAAAATCCATCGCCTGCATGCTTCCGGAAGAGTCGATAGCCAGCACTATGTCGATGCCCTCGACGAAAATATTGGTCTCGTCAATGGGGATACGGGGCCTAGCTATGGCGAGAACGCAAAGAACGATGATAAAGGCCCTGAGATAGATAAGGTTCCCGCCCGCCGCCGCGCGCAAAGAACCGGGAGCGCCTTTATAAAACCCCGTATTCGCAAAGCGAAAAGAGCATTCCATGTATTTCTCGAAATATTTCACTAGAAATATCAGCACCGGCACAAGAGCCGATATAAGCAAAAGCCACGGATAAGCGAACTGTAAATGGGTCATTTTTCGGTCGAAACCTTGGGTTCAGTCTCCAGAGAAGGGGCCGGTATGGTCCTCTCCACTATTTTTTCCGCCAGCTTATAGCTATCGATCATCTCGAGCGCCGTAGGTCCGTATTTCGCGAATTTGACCATATCGCAATGTTCGAGGAACCGCTTGAGGAACGTTTTGATCTCATCCACGAGTTCGGGTGAGCGCCTCAACTCGTCGATAAACTCCTCTGTTGTCATTTCGGGAGCTTTATAGTTGAACCTTTTCTCGAGATAATACCTTATAATGCCCGAAAGTCTTATGTAATATTCCTTCACCATACCTGATTTTGGAAGATCCTGGCTCTTAAGCCTGGCAAGCTCATGGAAAGCTACCTCGTGAGGAGCCCTGTTATCCGCTTCGAACGCCAATTTGTCCAGATATTTTTTTCTCAGGTAGAGAAAGGCGGCAATGAGCGCGCCCAGCAATAATAAGCCGGCTATGACGAGAACTATCCTGGGAAGGCGCGTCCTGAAAACCATGAGGCCTTTCAGGTCGCGTATATCCTTTTCATCGCCTTTGAGGACGCTCTTAACCTCCACCTGTATCCGCTTCGTCTCAACAACGCTCCAATCAAGGGCTCCCTTAGCCTTGTACTTCACCTCGACAGGCGGGATAATATGCGTCCCCGTGGAATATATTCCCAGGACATAGACCTTCCCTTCCACCTTCGCTTGCCCGCCGAAGCCTTGGCGAAGGCGGGACCTTCCACCATTTACCCCGAGCTTTATCGCTGAGGTTTTTATGTCTACGCACCCTATCCAAGAAAAATCTCCCATTCTTTCAGGCGGATCCGGAAAAACGAATTCAGTTCCTTTGACTTCCCTCGTGTAAACACTGAGCCTCACCCGGTCCCCGATATTGACCTTATCCCTGTCGACCTCCGCGGTGATCTCGGGCTTAGTATCCGCTCCGTAAACACTCGTAACGCACAGTAAAGTTAGACCATAGACTATAGACCATAGACCATGGACTAAAGTTAAATAACGTTTTTTAGTTTTTTTCGCCGTATAACACCCCATCGCTCTTCACCTACTATTCACATCTCACCCCTGCCAGTACCCTGGTCCCTGGTCTATGGTCCCTGGTCTGTTTTTCACCCCGCGCGACGAAGCCTTCTCTCGCGCATCTTAAAAAACCGAATAAGAGGTTCTACATATGACTTGTCCGTCCTTATCTCTATGCTATCCACGTTGACGGCCTGGAACCTCTTGGTCCTCTCTTCCGAAAAGGCAGCGACTTTTTTCAAGTAGAACTCCCTCACCTTTTTCTTGGAGGTGTCAATGAGCGCTATCTCGCCTGTCTCGGCGTCATGCATCCGTACCACGCCGGCTTTTGGCAGTTCCGCCTCGGCGGGGTCAACTATGACCGCCCCTATAAGATCGTTCTTCTTATTGGTAATACCCAGGAGGTCCTTGTAGTCAGGCGCCATGAAATCCGATACGATAAAAACTATAGCCCGGCGTTTCAGCACCTGGTTCAGATACCTGAGGGCCATATTAATATCCGTCCCTTTCCCTTTAGGCTTGTTATACAGGGCCTCCGAAACTACCCTCATTATGTGTTTCACACCTTTCCTCGGAGGAATGAATTTTTCCACGCGGTCGGTAAAAGTCATCATCCCGACCTTATCGTTATTCTTCATCGCTGAAAAAGCGAGAGCCGAGCACAGCTCCGCCGCGACTTCGCTCTTAAGCCTGTCCTTCGTTCCGAAACGCTCGGACATCGAGACGTCCAGGAGAAAGATTATGGTGAGCTGCCTCTCCTCGACGAACTTTTTGACGAACGGGTGGCCCATCCTCGCCGTGACGTTCCAGTCTATCGAGCGTATCTCGTCCCCGGGGTTGTATTCCCTGACCTCTGAGAACTCCATCCCCACGCCCTTAAAGACGCTTTGATACTGCCCGGCGAAGACGTCAGTGACTTTTCGCGAAGTGGTTATTTGTATTCTTCTTAATTTTGTTATTACTTCTTTCGGGATCATTTTGTTTTACCTTCAAATCGCTCTAAAACGTAGGACGTGGGACGTAGGATGTGGGACGTCCTACGTCTTACGTCCTACGTCTTACGTCCTACGTCTTACGTCCTACATCCTACGCCCTACGAACAAGTTGTCCCTATTAAATTATGGAACTTCTATCTCCTCGAATATCCTCGTAATTATATCCTGCGACGTCTTCCCTTCCGCTTCGGCCTCGTAGCTGGGGATGACCCTGTGAC
>JADGBR010000074.1 GCA_015231405.1 Candidatus Omnitrophota bacterium
GCTGCCGCCCACGAGGAAGGGGTGAAGGGGGAAGAGGAGGAGACCGAAGGATCGGCAGAGAAGAAGGAAGAGTCCACGGGAGAAAACGCTAAAGGGGACGAGCCGGAAGCAGGCGATGCAAGCGAAGAGAGCGCCGAGGAAGAAGGATCGGCAGAGACGGATGGAGAGACTGGATCGAGCGAGGAAGCGGAAATTAAAGAACAAAAAGAAGCCGAGTTCTTCTCGGGGAATTTAGAGGAAGGGGATTATACGGTCGGGACGATATGTTATGACGGTAGGGTTGAAGTTACCGGGAAAGACGGCACGATGGTCGATCTAATGCCCGGTATGAGCGCGGAACATTCCTTCGCGGTTGATGGCGCTGGGAAAATAGCGTAATAACGAGTTAAAAGAGAGGTGGAGAAATGAAGGGCTTTAAATTTATCAAAGTGCTATCTTTCATATCGGCTTTGGTCGTGCAGTTGCTGATAAGTGATCCGCTCTATGCTGAAAAGACAAAGCGTACGGCGGAGGTGATAGAGGTAGAAGGCGCTGTAGAGATAATCGGGCCGGACAACGTAAAAAAACAGGCGACTGTGGGGATGGAGATAGGCGAGGGGTATGTTGTAAAGACAGGCGGCGGAGCGTTAGCGGTGGTGTATCTGAACGGTGTGTCGGAAACGGCTGAGGTTGAGGTGAAAGAGCGTACGGTGATGAGGATAGCGGATTTTTACGAAGACAGGAGCGATTCGACGCAGGAGACGCTTCTGGACATAGCGGTGGGTGAGATACTGATAACATCAAAGAAGCTCCAAGCGGATAAATCCAAGTTCCAGGTAAAAACGCCGACATCGCTTGTTGGAGTGAGAGGCACGACATTCTCGGTGTCGGTAAAGGCCAGGGAGTAGGATGCGTGATCACGGATCGCGCCTAGTGGAGATGCTGTTGGAGAAAAGGCTTTACCTTCCATATGTTAGCAACTATAATGTGGACATAGCAAAAAAACCGGAGGTGTAATATGAGGATTATATTAAGCGTTATGGTAGCTTTGTCGATAATGTCAATGAACGCCAACTGTTCTTTCGCCGAAAAAACAATGCGTGTGGCTGAACTTTCGAAGGTCGAGGGTGATGTCCAGGTCGTTACGCCCAAGGACGAGAAAAAGAATGGAGAGGTCGGTATGCAGCTTACCGAAGGTTATGGATTGAATACCGGAGCGGGAGGGTTTGCGATAGTCGATATTAAAGGCGATACAGGTACGGCAAAGCTTGAGGTAAAAGAGAATACGAGGCTGAAATTTACCGAGATGATCGAGGATAAAGCCGCAGCTACACAGCAAACTCTTCTCGATATGGCTATAGGCGAGATGCTTGTCACAAGCCAGAGAATTCAATCAGAAAAATCTAAATTCGAGGTAAAAACTCCCACCTCGATAGCCGGTATAAGGGGAACTAAATTCACTATATCAGTGAAGGCGGAGTAGGTACTTTCTATCTTTCCTTGATGTACTTGGAGACGCCCGGGGAATCGTAAGCTGCGAGAGCGTTCTTCATTTCGCTCAAAGCTTCGCTGTATTTACCGTTCTTTAGAAGCTCTTCCCCTTTAGAGTAATGATCGTCCATCGCCTTATTTATCTCCGGGAATTTTATGCGGAACTCGATATCTTCTTTCTTTTTTTCGGCTTCTTCCCGCATTTTCAGGATGATCTTCTTGTAAGCGGGTATCGCTTCGGCGAAAACTTCCCTTTTTATCCGTATATCCTTCAGTTCGGGGTCTCCCGTGACGAGACGCATGCTCTCGAGCCTGGAGTCGTGGATAAGGTGCTTTATCATGCCCAGTGATTGGTCGTAATCGGCCTTTGCGTAGTATTCTTGAGCGAGATTTTCGTATTTTTTCATTTCGGGAACCTTTTGGTTAACGCCGTCGATGTATTTAATGATCTGTGCAAGGAGCGCTTCCTGGGGTAACTGTCGCAGCTTTTCATGTTCTAGGCTTAGATCGTCAAGGATCTTCTTAGCCAGTTTTCGGGTCTTTTCCTTATCTATGATCTCTTTAAGGCGTTCGAGCTCTTGCGGGAACTGGTCTTCGAACTCAACAGAGAAATGGACCTTGTCGACGCCGGATTCCGATATCATTCTTTGAAAGCCGATCGGGTGGCCGTATTCCAGCCTGAGAAGGGCCTGGTTGGCTACCCTGACGCGTATCCCGGTTCCGATGCTGGAGAGGTCGACATCTCTTTTTGAACCTGCCCTGAGCTGTGAATTCAGCTCGCCCTTGCGTTCTCCGTGGGCGTAGTCCCAGAAAAGGATACCGACTATCTCTTCGCTGATGGGCCTTTCGCCGTAGGGGAATTTGATCTCTTTGGGCAGGAAAGAGAATGGCACCTGAAGTTCCAGATTAGTGAGAAAAGCGTCATCGGCAAGAAAATCGCTGGGAGGATAACCTCTCACGGAGTCGAGCCCGCCGAGTGAAAATTCCTCCTGGGATCCGAGTTTCCGGTCGGAAAGTTGTGACCTGCTGCGCAGCACAAGGCGCATGTTCTCCTCGAGGGGGAGCATATAATCGATGTTCATGTTTACTTTAGTGAAAGTGTTCTCGATGCCGTTGTTGACGCTTGAAACTCTTGATGAAAGTCTCGTTTTTCGATGAGCCCCAAACCCGTTAATGCCCTGGGAAAGAATAGGTGCGATGTTGAGAGCCCCCTTAAAAAGGGTGGTCCCGATATTGCCGCCTCCTTTTAGAACCCTCAGCCTGTCATTGCTGTATACGCCAATCCTGTTCCGTTTAACGTTCTTATCCTTGAATTCCATCCCTGCCTGAAGCTGACCAAGATATTGTTTAGAATAAAAATATGGTTGGTACAGGAAAACGCTCGAGGTCTTGGAGGTGGATGATAGCCCTAGCGGTTGCTGATCCTTTTTAGGGGCGGATTTGCTGTAGGCGTACCCGTACATGACGGATGTCCCGGTATTTGTGATCGGGACCTTATGGTAAGCGTAAATATTGCTGAAATAAGAGCCGTAATTGTAGCCGGTTATGAGGGTGTCGCCGGCGGAAAGAAAATTATTGTGTCTTAGCCCGATCCCCTTTCTCTCTTTTCCGGTAGTTGGGTTGCCTTCGCGGTCGAAAGACCCCGTTAAGTGGACTGGAAATTTTGTTTCGGCTGAAAGGACTATATCGGTGGTGCCTGGTTGCTTGCCTGCCTGAAGTGAAGCCTTGACCTTTCTATCTGGATTTGAGTTCAATAACTGCATGTTACGCGAGAGTTTGTCGTAACGGAGGATCTCTCCGGTCTTCAAAGTCCAGTACCTGTTAAGCAATTCGGGGTCAAAGAATTTATGTTCCTGGACCATGAGTTCGCCGTACCGGGACTCGATGACCTTGAGCTTCAGAACGCCGTCCTTTATGTCCTGCGGAGGGATGAAACAGGCGGCGATGACCCCGCGTTTAAGATATTCCCGCTGGATCTTTTTTGATATAGAATCGAGTTCCGGTTTCGTCAGATTGCGGTTCTCGAAAGGTTGGATAATAGGTATAAAAGTTTCCGGGGCGAAACTTTCAACCCCTTCTATGACGATCCTGCTTATGAATACTTCTTTACCTTCCGGTTTGGCGTCGGGTACATCTTTAATTTCAGGCGTTGTTTCCGGCTTAGGTTGAAGTTTTTGGGAAACTTGTTCGAAAATGCCTTTGTCAACCTCGCTTGTGTCCCTGTCGGTAGTATCCTGCTGGGGATGCGCGCAAGGCGCTGCAAGGACCATGAAAAGGAACAAGGCCCAAGTGAAAGAGCATAAAATACTTTTAATAGTGCCAGTCGATCGGAGCATCATTACCCTTGGAGATCAATAAACCCGTAAAAAGTTTATCATATTAAAAATATTTGTCAAAATTCCAGGTGATTTATATTGCAAACCAGCGGTGTATAGTTATAATAACAAAGTACTATTTGTATGTAAAAGCCTCGAAACCGCTTTCTGGATATGGGTCCGATAGACAATTACGAAAAAAAAGAGTATTGCGGGATATTTGGTATATTCAACCATCCCCGCGCCGTTGAGATGACATATCTCGGGTTGTATTCGTTACAGCACCGGGGTGAGGAATCCTGCGGCATAGCCGTATCCGACGGAGAGAAGATAGAACAGCTTCTGGGCATGGGTCTTGTTCCGGATATTTTTACCAGGGACAAAATGGAGAAGCTGAAAGGGAGGACTTCTATCGGACATGTCCGGTATTCAACTACCGGTTCCAGCATAATCAGGAACGCACAACCCTTTGTCATAAATCATCACAAATTTTCCGTGTCCATAGGGCATAACGGGAATCTTACAAACGCGGTGAAAATAAGAAGACAGCTCGAGACCGAAGGGTCAATATTCCAGACCACCATGGATTCCGAGATAGTCCTGCATCTTCTGGTCAAGTCTAAAAGTAACGCCATCGAGGACCGTTTCGTTGACGCTCTACGCATTTGCGAAGGAGCTTACTCGATGGTCATACTTACGGAAAAAAAACTCATGGGCGTACGTGAC
>JADGBR010000075.1:0-1734 GCA_015231405.1 Candidatus Omnitrophota bacterium
TATCTTTTTCAGGGCGGCATGGCTGTATTTGTCCGAGAAGAGCTCACCCCTGGCGGTGACATGGTATCCGGCCGTCGATTCCGCGAGCTTCCTCAGCATGGAATACTTCTCTATGCGGAGCTTCTGGAACGTAATGGAATCCAGCCCTATTTCCCTGGCGAACTTGGCGATGTACAGCATCTCTTCCTCGGTCTCTCCGATATTCCCGTAGATGAAATACCCATGGTAATATATGGGATATTTCCTAAGCACATCGAAGCACTCCCTTATCTCCCTGGAATCGAAACCCTTATCCATACCTTCAAGGATACGGTCATGAGGGGATTCGATCCCCATAAAAAGCACCTTGAATCCGGCTTTAACCATTTTTTTTAATAGCTCGGTGTCTTTAGCTATCTCTATGCGGGCCTGGGCGATGAACCGTTTTTTAATTTTTCTCGCGATTATCATATCGCAGATAGCCGCTGCCCTTTTCACATTGGTGAAAAAGTTATCGTCGCTGAAAAGGATCGTCGAAGCGTCGATCTTCTCTATCTCGTCCACGACCGACACGACACTCCGTTCCGAATATTTCCTTTTCTGGCCGAGAGGATTGAGACTGAACGTACAGAATTTGCATGTAAAGGGACAGCCTCTCGCCGAGAGGACCGAATCGAACGTCATATCGGAAATGTTCATACCGCTCAATTTTATACGATATTTGTTGCGGCGCAGAGAACGATTCGGCGGGAATATGGTATCGACGTCGCTTAAAGGCCTGTTGGCGTTATGCTCAATCTCCGCCCCGCGGCGGTAGGAAATACCGAGGATGTCTTCCGGGGAGCTCCCGCCGAGGATCTCGCGGATAGTTTCCTCACCCTCTCCGCGCACTATTAAGTCGATCCCGGGACATTTTTCAAAAAGGTCATCCACCTGCTCGGTAGCCTTATACCCACCGACCACAAGCGGTATCTCCGGAGGCAAACTGTTCAAAAGATCGAGGATCTCGTCGTACTGTCTGTCCCAGCCTATAGTCACGCAAATTATATCTATCCCCGAGCTCAGTATGAATTCCCGAAGTTTGTCCGTATCGCAAAGCTCGGTCTCGTACCTGAGATCGAGGACAGTAATTTTATCGACATAAGGCTCGGCACTGGCGGCGACATATTCAAGGCCTGTAGGCGGGAAAATGCCCATAACGCTGGTGCCGCTGTTCTCTATGTACGGATTGAGGAATAAAGCGTGTTTATATCTTTTTTGCTTGAGCGCGAAGGGCCGTACAATAACGGCCGAACTGAGTGTAGACATAGTCTATGCCTCCCGACCGTAAGTAACTTTCCTAATTTCATCTTGTCGGCCGGGCCTAACTCGCAGGCTATAATAAACTCCCGATCGATCACGCGACATGATCATTAGACTGGATTTATAATACTCCTCTGTTGGGAGAAAAGCAAGATATTTTTGTCGCACATCAAGAGTGGAGGATAGTTGTTTAGTTATTTGGTTGTTTGGTTATTAGGTTTTTATGTTAGTAAGTGAACACCTAAAAACACCAACACCCCAAAAACCAATAACTTAATAACCCAACCCCCAATAACTCACTTCTTAGTCTTCTTCGCTTTCGTCGTAACTTTTTTTGCTGGCACAACCGGTTTCTTCGCGGACTTGGCGGGTTTGGCGTCAGCGGCTTTGACAGGCTCTGGCTCCGGGATAACCACCGGCTTGACCGGCTCGGTCTTTCGCTTCATGTCAGAC
>JADGBR010000075.1:1793-4491 GCA_015231405.1 Candidatus Omnitrophota bacterium
GAGAAACATTCCTTACAATAGACAGGGCGGTCTTCTTTCGGCTGGAAAGGCACCTCGCAATTTTTTCTGCAATCCGCGCAAACGGCCTTTTACATGCCCTTCTCCCTCTGCGCCTGGCTCTGGGCCTCGCCCTGCGCTTGTCCTTGTTTAGGCGTGCCTTCCATATTTGCGGTCTGAGGCGCCTGGACCGGCCTTGAAAACAATTTAGGATCTATCGGCGCGGGCTGCGACCGCGCTATCAGTGTATCTATTTTCCCTTCGAGAACAGCCAGCTGCTCCCGCATCTTAACAAGCACTTCACCTACATCTGCCTTTTCCGCCCGTTTTATCATTTGAACCCCTTTATTAAAACTATTTTTTCGTCACGAGTTAGTTTTTTCACCTCGAGCTCGCGTTTCAGCGCCCGGGACTTGTCGCCGCACTCTTCGCGGTACTCAAGCCTGACCGGCGTCCTCCCCCGCGTGAACTTGCACCCTTTTTTTGAATTATGGCATGCCACCCTGGACGCCACGTCCGTGGTTATCCCCGTATACAGCGCCCCGCCGGCGCATTTGACGATATAGAGGTACCACATTGGTCACAGTATACCATAAAAAAATAACTGTGTGGCTGTAAAAAATGACCGGATATCCCGACCGTGCCATAATACCGATAGAGGGACCCGATCTGAGCGTCGACGGTAAATTACGCGAATTTTTTAGATATATGATAAAAGATCTCTCTCATTTCGTCGTAATCGTACGCCGCCATTGGGATGGAATCTATAAGTTTTTTCAATACATCGATACGCTTGCTGATCATGTCGGAGGAAGCGAACTCAATAATATCCCGGGCATCTAACGGAAAAGCCATCGTGTGGTCAGCCCACAATCTGCCCCATGACTTCATCACTTCACGGACAAAAGCTTCGTCTACCCGGCCGATCATCCCGGAACGGACCGCTTTTGCCTGACGGGCGATATACAAGAGGTCCAGACCCATTATGACCCCTCTTATCAGACCATACGGATCTTCCCTGACCGATCCGACAGGCACGACCTGGGTATTATTCGGGTCCATTCCCAGAATGGACCGCAAAAATGTCCCGACATCTTTTTTTGTTCCGGTTTTTTCCGCTTCCTGCTCGCCGCCGCCGAAAAGCGATAAAATACTTATGGTGTTTTCCCTGTTCTTGTCCATTGCCACGGGCACATTGATACCGTACTTCTGGTAAATATTACCGGGCGCCGTTTCCCCCTCCATTCCCGTCATATAATACAATTCGATACTGATATTCGAGATATCGCCCAGCGCACGGAGAAAATTGCCCACAACGTAGATATCGCCCCCGGAGATGTATTCCAGCGGTATCCTGAGGTTAATAGTTTCTTTTATGTCCTTCGTCAAGGCCGCTATCATGGCTAACCGCGATTCTATGAACCCAATGTACGCCAGACCGGTTTCCGACCTGATCTCTTTTTTTTCGACAAGGTTCTTCATCAGGTCGATCTTTTTAGCCGGCTCGACGGTCAAAGAGAATCTCCCTTCAAAGTGGGTCCTGTCTTTGGCAGACAACCGGTTCACGAAGACCAGGAACTGGAACCGCTCCTCTGCGTCAGGAATTATATCCGAGAGTTCCCGGCTGTTATCCCCGAAACCGGGCCATTTGAGGAGCCATTCATGCCCTTTCTTGCACTGCCACCAAACCTTTCTATCTGATCCAGGCGTTACATCTTTAGGCGTTAACTTGCCATTTTTCGTAGGATGCCATTCTTTAGCAAGGCTTGGATTAACTAGTAAAAGATTATTTTTGGGCTTTGTTTTTTTCATATTATCTACATTTTAAGCTCTAGGCCTTTAATTTTCAATGATATGCTTTTTTTACAGAGATAAACTAGAGATAAATATCTCCTCTTTTATCTCATTTCTTAGTTTATCAGCTGCATTGTCTGACCACACGTAACCTATCTCTATCGCAAACTAGCCATATAGTGACTACGATCGATTGACTGGGGATAGTTAACTAAAGGGCGTTTTTGAGATAATGAGATAAGAGCTACTGCCCTTTTGGGATCAGGGCGAGTTTTTTGGCGCGGGTCCAGCGCTTGAGCTCGTGTTCACGTTTTAGTGCGGAGGTTTTAGTGGGGTGTTCTTCGCTATGGATCATTTTGACTGGGGTGCGGCCTCTTGTGTATTTGCTGGCTTTGCCTTTGTTGTGGCGGTTGAGTCTTTCCGTAAGGTTTGTTGTTACCCCTACATAGAGCGTCTTGTCTTTGCATTCTAGGATGTATACGTGCCACATGAGTCGAGTATACCTGTTTTTTATAGGTGGTGGCCCTTCGGCAAAAATTTTCCCCTTAAAAATTTTTGCCTCCCTTCGGGCTTCGCCCTCAGGACTCCGGCCTCCCCTCGACCCACTTGACAGGTCGGCCTTCGCAGGACCAGAAATAAAAAACCCCAGGGGTTGTGCCCCTGGGGTTTTTTATTTCTGGTGAGGCAGATTAGACTCGAACGATACAGCCTACAGGATAAATCAATCTCGAATATTTCCTCGTATTTTTTGCTCAACATATTCACTTATAATACGTTATCGCCTTTTTCTTTTCGTTTTAGAGATATCTTTCTGTCTAAAACCCGCACCCCTCTTCAGCCTCGAACTCGTGAATTTTTTACATATCAATTTAATTTCGCCCTTCTATGAAGGGTTCGCTTTACATAT
>JADGBR010000076.1:0-2252 GCA_015231405.1 Candidatus Omnitrophota bacterium
AATTGATCACTTTTTCTATTCCCATGTTGTATTGTTTCAATTTCTTTTCTATCATGGGACAGACATAAAGAATATATTCATAACTAACTTCCTGCAAGGGCGGTATGGCTATAATTTTGGATCTCACCGAGACGCTTAAGCTTTCCGTCTTTGATTGCGTAAGCGTAAAAGAAGCCATTTCGTCTACTGGTTTCAATATGACCGCGAAATATCTGCTTGATATCGCTAACCAGGTGATTATTCCTTCCTTGCTTAACTGGCCCTTAACGCCGTTTTTCCTGAATACATCCCCGTTTATATCAATTGCCGCTTCAATAAAATTACTTCCCTTAACCTGCTCTGTTTCCTGCACTTCCGATGGCCCCCCAAGCGAATATGTCAAGTTTTTAGTTAAACTTGACATATTGCTTAAAGTCAGACGCATTAAAATCTCTTCACGCTCTTTGGAAACAGAATACCTTTTTGTAACCTTAATGTCGTCGAAAGTATTTGTGAACTCGACGGAGTCATTACTGTCGATAACAGAATAGGTTGCGGAATCACTATTGGGAATACTGTCGATTGATAGAGAAAAAAGTTTGCTCTTTTTTTCTTCTGTTCCTACAAGGTTGACCAATTGATCACCTGCAATGTCGTTCACTTCGATTCTATTGATCAGTGCGCCCTCATTGGTTAGGGTCGCCCTCAAACCATTGCCTTCAAGTATCACTTCTTGCCCGGCAACCTCCTTATTTATAACTTTTTTTTCCTCAGTTAAAATGGCATTGAACCCGGCTTCCGTTTGCTTGACCGAATATGTCGTTTGTTGTAAGTGTTCAGCTGGCAATGCTTTAGTCCGTGCGGGTTTGTATATTTCCTGGAAAACGAACAATATCGCCAAAGACATAGCAAGAGCTAAGATCAACCTTTTATTTTGATTCATTGTTATCCTATAAAGTTTATGCCGGGTCGTATCCACCCCTAGCGAGGGGATTACACCTGACGAGGCGCCAAATCGATCTAACACAACCAACAACTAATCCGTGCTTAGCAATACTGGAAGTTGCGTATTCTGAGCATGTGGGAATATATTTACAACTACAGTATAATTGAGGACTTATGAATTTTTTATAGAATTTAAGAATAAGTATAGCAAAATATTTCATGTTAGGATAGCGGCTCTGGTGCAAAGGTCCAGTAGTTCTTGTCGTGTTTTTGCGGCAATATATTTTCTCTGATTCACAGTACAGCTTTTTTTGAGACTAACTACTATTTTTGCTTCTTTTAGCAATTTTTTCTCATTGAGAGAAAAAAACGCATAAATTAGCCTTTTTATGTAATTCCTCTTAGTCGCTTTTGGTAATACTTTTTTTGAGACCGAAACGCCAACCTTTATCGACAGTTGGTCTCTAGCAGGGATTAGACGCATTGTAAACATCGCGCTTTTGTAAACAGCGCCCTTGGCTAGGACTTCCCGAAAATCCGCTGATCTCCTTAAATGCTCGAACTTCACACTGTAAGCTTTTTTCTGCCCATGTTGCGGCGTCTTCTCAAAACCTTTTTTCCCGTGCTTGTTGAGCTTCTTTTCCTGAAACCGTGTTTTCTTTTCCGTTTCAAATTTGATTTATTTGTTATGTTCAGCTTCACTGTAAATTTTCTCCCGTTTTAGTAAATACGCGAAATAAATCGAGTGTTGATTATAGCATAGGGGGGGGATTAGTCAAGAAAATTACAGGGGTAGCTTATCGTAGGACGTAGGATGTAGGACGTAGGACGTAAAACAACTCCATGTCCCACGTCTTACGTCCTACGTCCTACGTAACGAAATCTTATGTTTTTTGGTCGCTAATTTCTCTTGCATAAGCTCCACCCTTGTGGTTATAATATGCAAAGTTGTTGTCCGGCGTTCTGTGTTTTCTCTTTGCGGCTTTGTTTTGCGCCTGTGGATAACCTGTTGATATCTTGATTTTTAACCGTGTTTTTCCGTGAAAGCCTGTTGATAATAAATGGAAAATGTCTGGGAAAAAGCGTTACTCCTTTTAAAATCTGAAGTTAATGACCAGGTTTTTTCAAGCTGGTTCAGTCCCATCCGGCAGTTTTCCGTCGCTGATGACGTCCTGACGCTAGCCGTACCCAATAAATTCTTCGAGAACTGGATCAGGGAGAATTACGAGAACGATATCCTTTCCGCAATAAGAAAAACCAGCGGGAGGGTTATAAACATTAAGTTCATCGCTACCGAGACCGCGTCTCCCGCGGCCGCCGAAAAGCCT
>JADGBR010000076.1:2317-4329 GCA_015231405.1 Candidatus Omnitrophota bacterium
CGAAGAAAAGCGACGCAATGGGCTGGTTTAAAAATGTTTTCACGGCCCCAAAGCCTTCCGCAGCGCCCGATAACCAGTATCAGAAGATCGGCTTGAACCCAAAATATTCATTTGATAATTTCGTCGTCGGCCAGAGCAACCGTTTCGCCCACGCAGCCGCCCTCGCGATCAGCGAAAATCCGGCGAAAACGTATAACCCGCTGTTTATACACGGAGGCGTGGGCCTCGGCAAAACCCACCTACTGCACGCGATAGGGAACAGGATCCTCGAGCTTTTTCCGAAAAGCAGGATCCTTTTTATCTCGAGCGAAGAGTTCACGAACCAGCTTATAACGGCTATTAGGACCAGGTCCCAATCGAATTTCCGCAACATGTACCGCAACGTCGATGTTCTACTCATAGACGATATCCAGTTCATCGCCGGCAAGGAGTCGACTCAGGAAGAATTCTTTCACACTTTTAACCGGCTGTACGATTCGCATAACCAGATCGTCCTGTCGAGCGACCGGTCGCCTAAGGAGATCCCAAAACTCGAAGAACGCCTGGTATCCAGATTTGACTGGGGTTTGCGGGCGGATATACAGTCTCCCGATTTCGAGACAAGGACGGCCATCTTCGAGAAAAAATGCGAGCTCGAATCCATCGAAATGCCGCATGATGTCATTTTTTTCCTCGCGGAAAAAGTGCGGACGAATATACGCGAAATGGAAGGCGCCCTTATCCGCGTCGTCGCTTACGCCAATCTCACAGGCAACAAGCTCACGGTGGACCTGGCGAAAGAGATACTAAAGGACATGATCCTTGAGGAAGAGAAAAAAATATCCCTGGATTCTATCCAGGAAGCTATCGCCGATCATTTTAATATAAGCGTTAAAGAGCTTAAATCCAGGAAAAGGACCCAAGCCATTGCGTATCCCAGGCAAATTGCGATGTATCTGGCCCGCGAACTGACGGGCCACTCTTTGCCGGAAATAGGCTCTTCTATGGGGGACCGGGACCACACTACCGTCCTGCATGCTGTGGATAAGATCAAGCGCGACCTGTCGACCAACAGTAATTTAAAAGGCCTGTTGGATAAACTAACGGCCAGGATAAAGAACCGGAATTAAGAAATATGCATATATATAGGTATAGGTACAGGTACAAGGAATCTGTGAGCCAAAATCCAGAAGGGCGCAACGCCGCCATACCGCCATTCCGGATTCTACATTCTGGCTTCCGGATCCTATATTTCCTTTTTTGTGCATACATTCTCGTTCTTTGAACTATGGGCCAACACCGGGTGTCGGCCTTATTAACATGTTGTTATTGAGTTGAGTCTTTCTATTACATCGGGTTATAATGTTATCAACATTTTCTTTTTTGTTTTTAGGGTTATCTCTTCGACTACGACTATCGTTCTCTTTGAATATATAAAGTAGTATCCGTAGTTGTTAGTCCGGAACGATCTCCGGGAAAAGATCGATCATTAAGGAGGCATAATGGAATTCGCGATCTCAAAAGAAGCGCTGGTTAACGGGATACAGACCGTCCAGAACGCAATCACACAAAAAAGCAGTTTGCCGATACTGGCTAACGTTCTCCTGGAATGTAGCGGGACGGAGCTTAAACTTACAGCGACAGACCTGGATATAGGGATAAGCGCGCTTGTCCCGCTCATATCCGGCGAGAAATGTGAACTCACCGGGAGCTGAAAAATATAAAAAAGCCAGCGAAGAGATCCTGTCCAAATATCAAGGATCGGCAAATGGTAAGAATTCCAACAAAAAAAGCACAAGCGCGAATCTGCAACATACTAATATTGCTGTAGTTGCAGTAAATACGGTGGAGGGCGGCAATGGTCAGTAAACTTGGCAGAGGGCTTGGATCGTTGATCGTAGAAACAGCGACAGCATCGGATAAGTCCAAAGAAAACGTAGAATTGTTGCAACTGAAAGAACTTATCCCGAATACATACCAGCCGAGAAAAGATTTTGATAATGTTAAAATGGAAGAGCTCATGAGCTCCATAA
>JADGBR010000077.1 GCA_015231405.1 Candidatus Omnitrophota bacterium
CTGCCTTATGCCTTATCCGCGGGTCAGGTTCAGCGCTGAACGGCCAAAGATCATACCAGGATTCTCCGCCTTCCAGATTAATTACATCAATCCCTAAGGTACTGTCGAGGAACCGTAATATCTCATATATTTTATGCTGGGCGTTATAATTGCCATGAGCGTCCATTATGTGTATTATTGCCTTACCACCTTTAACAAAGGAGTGATTTCGAAGTTTTCCCAGATCCGGAGGCACCTTTCCCAATAATTCGCCGATAACATCGCGAGATATGTTCTTTGAAAAAAAGGCAGACATATTATCCGCCATCCCCGACGTTTCCAAGATCATCGAAACTATGAGTAATATTATTATGAATTTATTTTTAAACATTTCATATCTCACTTTATATACTTACAACTTAATTAAATATGGTCCATCCGTTGCCGATTTGCAACTATTTATTGTACTAACGACAATGGCACGTGAGTACCCAGACGCAATACTAACGTAAGAGGTCAGTTCCGGAAAGCATTGATGCGTATTAGCCCGTCATCATGAACCCCGTTTCGAGGGGTCCAACGATCCCGATAGAAATAATTCCGCATTATTTGAGATCGCTTCGTTGTCCAGCCACCTCCGGTGGAGAGACTCCCCTATAAAGTCTCCCTCAACCATCCGGTTATCTTTCCGAACATCATTTCTGGATATTTGCGGATGAGATACTCGGCGTGAGGGCCGTTCTCGATTATGGCTATATCTTTTTTTGAGCGGGTTTTGGCGTATAGTTCTTCGGAATGCCATTTACCTACGACCCAGTCCTTATCACCGTGGAGATATAGGACCGGAATATCCAGTTTCGTTACGTTCTCTATTGGCTTCTTCTTCTTAAGCCACCATGCTCCTATCCTGACGCCTTTACCCCTTCGTCCGCCCTTCGTCATTAATGAATAAAATATGTCATTCTCCCAATCAAGCTGCCACCATTTGTAATCGACCTTATCGAAATCCGAAGGAGCGCTCACGCAAATAAACGAATCCGCCTTGCCCTGGCCCGATGTAAGCACATTCATACCCGTCGTCCCGCCGAGAGAGAATCCAATGACCGCCACTTTTTGATAAAGGGACCTTAAATAATCGAGGACCGCGCCCAGATCGTCTTCTTCCCGTGTCGTCCATGTGAACCGCCCGCCGCTTTTCCCATGTCCGCGGAGGTCGAATATGAAAACGTCATATTCGACCGACAGCCTCTTAGCAAGGAGACTAAGAAGCTCGGAATCCTTACTGTTATAAAAACCGTGAACAATTACAACCACCTTCTTGTTACCGCCGTCATAATGACGATAAGCGATCTCGCATCCGTCGCTCATTGTTAACTTGTCTGTTTTGATCATCATTCCCTCCTTTTCAACTTCTCAACAGTGTCAGGCCTCCCCATTGGACAAAAAATTTAATATTTATGAAAAATGTCCAATGGGGAGGCCTGACACTGTTATTTACTCGATTCTCCAACTATTTACGATACAACCGAACCCCGGCCACCTTACCATCGACGATCTCGATCCATAACCCTAAGGTTTCCCTGAGCGCCGCGCCGCCCGTAACGTAGATCTCCACGTCTTTGTAGCCTATCCTGTCCTCATGCTCGAAGGCTTTTTGCTTTTCGGGCATTATTTTTTTGAGGTCGGCGAGGGCCATTCCATTATATATTTTTCCATGGACGGTATTGACCTCTTCGAGCAACGCGTCTTTGGCCTCTCCGGGCCCGGAAGTGGCGTTTTTTTTCCCGACGATATGATCTTTTTTCAGCTCTTCTTTGTATCTTTTTTGCCTGTATGATAATTTTTCCAAATAATTCCTCTCGCCGATATAGAAAAGCGAATTATCGCGGATAAACGACTTCTCACGGACATATTCCCGTATTTTAGCGATCCGCTCCGGGGTTAAAGGATGCGTGGCGAAATATCTTCCGACCAGGCCGAATACGGCGCCCAGGGTATCGCCTACCGGAGTAAGAGCTTTTCTGCCGCCGCTTCCGCCGTAACTTATGTTCTCGAACGCGTTAATGACCGCCAGAGGGTGATAGCCGGCCATATACGCGAGGAACACTCCTCCCGCATCTGCTTCGTCCTCATGGGCCTCGGAATAGCCGTTATCGAAGAGCATGCCGCCCCCTGTCACGGCGTAATCGTCGATCGTTGGACGGTTATTACCGCGGTTCCTTATTTTGCCCTGTATCCTTTCGATGGCATGTTTCGCGTCCACGTGAGTGATCTCATGGCCCAGTATCGCGGCAAGCTCCGATTCGGACTTGAGGCGTTCCAGAAGACCTATGGTTATGTAGATATGTCCCCCGGGCACGGCGAAAGCGTCGGGCCGCGAAGAATCCACTATGTGGAACCTGTAATTGATACCCTTACGTTTGACATTAGCAGCTGTCATGCTGCCGACATCGTCAACATATCTCTGTAAAGGAGTGTCCTCAATGTTCACCCCTGAGCTCGCGGAATGGACCCTTTTAGATATCATGTCACCTATAAATATCTCGTCATTGTCGGAGACCCTGGTAAGGACTTTACCGGCCCTCGCTATACCGTATAGGAACCTTTCACCCACTATAGCGATCGATCCGAGATCCGTTCTATCCTCGGGGTTCCCGTGCAAAAGGACCGCCGCTATCGCCGCGACCGACATCGCGAGCCCGGCACCCAGGAATATGAACCTTTTCTTCATTTTTCCCCGCTTATATTATTTTCTTTATCTTGTCTTTGTATTTGTTATACATGTAAGACACGAAAAGCAGCACGACGCCCAGTATTATGAGCGACAGGATATAATATATCGTTTCAAGCTTTCTTAAGTCGACGAGGAAAGCTTTCGCGAGAGTCGCAAGAAGTATCCCGAGAGCGAACAGCCTCCAGTTCTTCTCCTTGACGTAAAACCCTGCGAGAAAGAGAATAAGCCCCTCCGAAGCCAGCGCCGCCGTCATAAGTACGCCGCTCGTCCTCGCGACGATGATAAGCGTCACGACGGCGGTAGCTGAGAAAGCGTGAACGAATTGCCCGGACCTGAGAAATCTTTTGAACAAGCCGCCCGGGAGCTCATCCGCGTTTGCCGCGGATTCCGGATAGCTTAGGAGTATCACATTCCCCCCGTAAAGTACCGCCGCGGTTAACATCGCGACTCCGAGGTTGAAATCCACTCCTACAAGATATCCGGGCTGTATTATGTTGACAGTACCGGCCCGGAACGCCGCCGCCAAAGCGCCTATGGAGCATATGGGGAGATAATACCGTTCCTTTGAGATAACGGCCCATATCACATATCCGCCCGATATTACCGCCCAGACAGGCGCTACCAGATCCGCCGGGACCTCGAAACGGGCGAGTAACATTATCCCTATGAATACCAGATATGAGTAAAAGATATGCATGTTCTTTTCCCCGTCCGATACCGCCCCTTTCCCTCTTTCCTCGGAAAGGAGCATGTGGCAGTAGTAAAGTACCATAAGGACAGGAACTACGGTTAATAACCGGTAACTGAGGATCGATATTCCTCCGACGACCGTAAAGTTCGACATAAGTAACCTCACGAAAGATCCGACGGTGAGTATATACCCCTGTCTCCGCATGTGGCCGTTATTCTTGGATATCCCGAGTTCGAGGAGTATAACGCCAAGTATGACCCACGCCGGGGCGGCGAGGATCTTAGGAAGGTCCAGCCACGTCCCGACGGCGAATATCGCCGGGTAAAAATACGAGAATATAACGCCCCACTTGTCCTCCATAGCGTCGGAGGTTTTTTTGCGGTATAGGTACGAATATATGAACTGGTTACCCATGAACATAGCGAAACCTATGGCGAATAGTACAGTCCTCGAATTAACGCCGCCGAAAAGCTTCCCCGGAACCGGCGATCCGCCCATCATATATGACGACAGATATGAATCCAGGATTATCAATTTGGCGAAAATGCATGCCAGAAGTATCGACGCCAGCTGCCTCCAGAAGAGCTCTTTAAGGACTATCCCGGCAAGAAGTATTATCTGGGCGATCACGAGATACGATACCGTTAGAGTGTATCCCGTGAATTTCATGCTCGCGTAACCGAGCGCGAACGCTATCGCGAATGACGAACTTATGATATAGGTCCCCCGTTCCTTCCTGAAATAGGCCCAGGCCGTGAGCAGTAAGTGAGCGGCTACGCCCGTCGTTAAAAGCGCGAGAACATATTTGCCGAACCCGTTAACCGCGAGGATATACCCGCATAGCGACGCGC
>JADGBR010000078.1:0-399 GCA_015231405.1 Candidatus Omnitrophota bacterium
CTGGAATCCTGCAGAGATGTGGGAGTGCTCGAAAGAGAGCCGGGACACAGGTGCTGCATGGCCGTCGTCAGCTCGTGTCGTGAGATGTTGGGTTAAGTCCCGCAACGAGCGCAACCCTTGTCATTAGTTGCTACGAAAGGGCACTCTAATGAGACTGCCGGTGACAAACCGGAGGAAGGTGGGGATGACGTCAGGTCCTCATGGCCCTTATGGGTAGGGCTACACACGTCATACAATGGCCGGTACAGAGGGCTGCCAACCCGCGAGGGGGAGCCAATCCCAGAAAACCGGTCGTAGTCCGGATCGTAGTCTGCAACTCGACTACGTGAAGTCGGAATCGCTAGTAATCGCGGATCAGAATGTCGCGGTGAATACGTTCCCGGGTCTTGTACACACCGC
>JADGBR010000078.1:669-3965 GCA_015231405.1 Candidatus Omnitrophota bacterium
GTAGCTCAGTCGGTTAGAGCACCGTCTTGATAAGGCGGGGGTCGTTGGTTCGAATCCAACCAGACCCACCACCAAATTGGGAATCTTGGGGGATTAGCTCAGCTGGGAGAGCACCTGCTTTGCAAGCAGGGGGTCGTCGGTTCGATCCCGTCATCCTCCACCACTTCACTGTAGAGCTTGCGAAAGCAAACCAAAGGGTCCACTTGATGAGTCAGGTGGTTTTTTGGTTTGTCTTCGTAAGAAGGCTTAGTTCTTTAAAAATTTATAGAGTCGAATCTGTTGTCGACGGAAAGTTGATCGGGGGTAAAGGCCCGTGAGACACCGTGCCGTCGGCAACTAATGATTGCGTCACCAGATACTTCAACTCTAAATACAGAGTTAGAAGACGGCATAACGCGAAATACTCAATGTTGATTCCGGTAGTCACCGGGATTGACACAGTCCTTGACGACGCCTTAAGCATTGGGCGTCAAAGTTATAGGGTCAAGTGACTAAGTGCATGTGGTGGATGCCTTGGCGATTACAGGCGACGAAGGACGTGATAGCCTGCGATAAGCTTCGGGGAGCTGGCAAATTAGCTTTGATCCGGAGATTTCCGAATGGGGAAACCCACCCTTAGGGGTATCGCATACTGAATACATAGGTATGCGAGGCGAACCGGGTGAACTGAAACATCTCAGTAGCTCGAGGAAAAGACATCAACCGAGATTCCGAAAGTAGTGGCGAGCGAAATCGGAACAGCCTGTGCTCTTTAGCATTACTCTTATCAGAACGGTCTGGAAAGTCCGGCCACAGCGGGTGATAGCCCCGTATGGAAAAAGAGTTTTGTGGAACTAAGTGCACGACAAGTAGGGCGGGACACGTGAAATCCTGTCTGAATATGGGGGGACCATCCTCCAAGGCTAAATACTCATCATCGACCGATAGTGAACTAGTACCGTGAGGGAAAGGCGAAAAGAACCCCGGGAGGGGAGTGAAATAGATCCTGAAACCGCATGCATACAAAAAGTAGGAGCCCGAAAGGGTGACTGCGTACCTTTTGTATAATGGGTCAGCGACTTACATTCAGTGGCAAGCTTAACCGAATAGGGAAGGCGAAGGGAAACCGAGTCCGAATAGGGCGTCTAGTCGCTGGGTGTAGACCCGAAACCAGGTGATCTATCCATGGCCAGGATGAAGGTGCGGTAACACGCACTGGAGGTCCGAACCGACTAGTGTTGCAAAACTAGCGGATGAGCGATGGCCCTTCCATACAGAACCACCGGATCACTTTGTCCTACTTTCGTACCTGCTCGACTTGTCAGTCTCGCAGTCAAGCACGCTTATGCCAATGCACTATCAACACGATTTCCGACCGTATTTAGCGTACCTTCGAACTCCTCCGTTACACTTTGGGAGGAGACCGCCCCAGTCAAACTGCCCACCATACACTGTCCCCATCCCGGATAACGGGACAAGGTTAGAACCTCAAACACACCAGGGTGGTATTTCAACGTTGGCTCCATAGAAACTAGCGTCCCTACTTCAAAGCCTCCCACCTATCCTACACAGATCTGTTCAAAGTCCAATACAAAGCTACAGTAAAGGTTCATGGGGTCTTTCCGTCTTTCCGCGGGGAGATTGCATCATCACAAACATTTCAACTTCGCTGAGTCTCTGGAGGAGACAGCGTGGCCATCGTTACGCCATTCGTGCAGGTCGGAACTTACCCGACAAGGAATTTCGCTACCTTAGGACCGTTATAGTTACGGCCGCCGTTTACTGGGACTTCGATCAAGAGCTTGCACCCCATCAATTAATCTTCCAGCACCGGGCAGGCGTCACACCCTATACGTCGACTTTCGTCTTTGCAGAGTGCTGTGTTTTTAATAAACAGTCGCAGCCACCGATTCTCTGAGACCCGTCCGTGCTTGGTTGTTCACCTCACACTACTAGGGCACACCTTCTTCCGAAGTTACGGTGTCAATTTGCCGAGTTCCTTCTCCAGAGTTCTCTCAAGCGCCTTAGAATACTCATCTCGCGCACCAGTGTCGGTTTGCGGTACGGTCGTTACAAGCTGAAGCTTAGTGGCTTTTCCTGGGACCTCATTCATTCAGTTGGATAGATAAATCTATTTCCCTTCCATCCCCTCGGTATATGTTTGCCGGATTTACCTAACAAACGCCTACAGAATAGAAACCTAAATCCAATAATAGGATGAACTTCAAAGATCCGTCCCCACATCGCACTATAGATCGGTACAGGAATATTGACCTGTTTCCCATCAGCTACGCATCTCTGCCTCGCCTTAGGGGCCGACTCACCCTACGCCGATGAACGTTGCGTAGGAAACCTTGCGCTTACGGCGAGGGGGCTTTTCACCCCCTTTAACGCTACTCATGTCAGCATTCGCACTTCTGATACCTCCAGCAGACCTCACGATCCACCTTCGCAGGCTTACAGAACGCTCTCCTACCACGCATATTGCTATGCATCCGCAGCTTCGGTAACTGGCTTAGCCCCGTTACATCTTCCGCGCAGGACGACTCGATCAGTGAGCTATTACGCTTTCTTTAAATGATGGCTGCTTCTAAGCCAACATCCTGACTGTTTTAGCCTTCCCACTTCGTTTCCCACTTAGCCAATTTTGGGGACCTTAGCTGGCGGTCTGGGTTGTTTCCCTCTTGAGTCCGGACGTTAGCACCCGGTGCTCTGTCTCCCGCGCTGTACTCATTGGTATTCGGAGTTTGCATAGGTTTGGTAAGTCGCCATGACCCCCTAGCCTAAACAGTGCTCTACCCCCAATGGTAATACGCGAGGCACTACCTAAATAGTTTTCGGAGAGAACCAGCTATTTCCAAGTTTGTTTAGCCTTTCACCCCTATCCACAGCTCATCCGCTAATTTTGCAACATTAGTCGGTTCGGACCTCCAGTACCTGTTACGGCACCTTCATCCTGGCCATGGATAGATCACTTGGTTTCGGGTCTACGCCCAGCTACTAAATCGCCCTATTCGGACTCGGTTTCCCTTCGCCTTCCCTATACGGTTAAGCTTGCAACTGAACGTAAGTCGCTGACCCATTATACAAAAGGTACGCCGTCACCCCCCTTGCGGAAGGCTCCGACTTTTTGTAAGCATACGGTTTCAGGATCTATTTCACTCCCCTCCCGGGGTTCTTTTCGCCTTTCCCTCACGGTACTAGTTCACTATCGGTCGATGAAGAGTATTTAGCCTTGGAGGATGGTCCCCCCATGTTCAAACAGGATTTCTCGTGTCCCGCCCTACTTGTTCCAAGCTTAGTACCACACACTACCC
>JADGBR010000079.1 GCA_015231405.1 Candidatus Omnitrophota bacterium
TTTTCCTCAAACGCTAAACAAGCAGTACAGTGTGACGGGGAGATATTAGAAAAATTCCCTCTTCACATCAAGGTCATTCCAGGAGCGATCAAGGTTCTAGTCCCTAAAAAAGTTAAAGCTAATGAATAAACGACTGCTAGCTTTTTATGCTTTAATCGCCACGAGTGTCGTGGGATTGACATATGTTGTACAGAATTACCCGATATCCGGCTTTGATCTCTACATGACCCGGGAGATACAGGAACAAAGGGGCTTGGATCTGACGTTCCTCATGAAAAGCATTAGTAGTTTCTACGATCCCTTGAGATATTGTCAAATGTTGTGGTCTGACTTTTTTGTAAATCGTGATTTTCTGAGAGTACCCTTCCAAATTCGCTTCGCCATTTGCCCCAGGATCAACGATCTCATTCTTAGACGACCGCTGACACCTCCTGTAATTTGATTTTTCCATCAAGAATTTCTTCGACCCTGATCCCGTCCTCAAATTTGATCCCAGCCCAGACATCGACAGATGGAACAGATACGAAAGTAGGGCTAAGTGATCCGGTGGTAGATTATGGGATTGCCATCGCTCAACGGATAATAGGTACTCTGGGGATAACAGGCTGATCGCGCTCGAGAGTTCATATCGACAGCGCGGATTGGCACCTCGATGTCGGCTCGTCGTATCCTGGGGCTGTACAAGGTCCCAAGGGTCCGGCTGTTCGCCGGTTAAAACGGCACGTGAGCTGGGTTTAGAACGTCGTGAGACAGTTCGGTCTCTATCCAGTGTGGGCGCACGATGATTGAAGTGGAGATCTCCTTAGTACGAGAGGACCGGGAGATACGAACCTCTAGTGTTCCGGTTGTCCCGCCAGGGGCAATGGCCGGGTAGCTATGTTCGGAAGGGATAAGTGCTGAATGCATATAAGTACGAAGCCTCCCACAAGATGATTCATCGATTCATGTCTTCGGACATGATAAAGACTCCTTGTAGACTACGAGGTTGATAGGCAGGGTGTGTAAGGCCTGAAAGGGCTTCAGCTAACCTGTACTAATTAGTCGAACGCTTGACCTTTTTTATTTTAAACTATTCGTTTAGAGTGTTTTTCCCTTTACATTACATAATTGTTGATTTTTTATGGATTCATAAAAAATCATCCCGACGACCACCTGATGTCATACAGCCATCGGTGTTGTCGGGATTACATATTTCCGATAACATTACTGGAGAGGCAACACCCGTTCCCATTCCGAATACGGCAGTTAAGCTCTTCAAGGTCGATGGTACTGTACCCTTTGGGTGTGGGAGAGTAGATAGTTATCGGTTTATTTTGAAGGATTCTTATTTGAAAAGGATTCTTTTCAAATAACCCCAATAGTCGCCTGAGGACATTTTGTCCTCGGGACTATTGGGGTTTCCTTTTTATAGGGCTCTAACAGAGCCCGGAACCTTCGGGGTTTCCATTTAGACCCGCAGGAATTATCTGCGGTCTTTTTGTTCTCGACGGCAACAGCAAGCATGTTTTTGTTGTGTTTATAAATCGTTGCTGCTTATTGGTTTATGGCACTTGCGTCGGCTTGAAAACGTTATCTTGATGTGTTATGTTTTTAATGGTGGTGGAAAAGCAAACTACTTGGAAAAGTAGGGCGCAAAGCCGTGAGCCTGATCCCCGGAATGTCCGGGAAAGGTTGTCTGGTTGCCGTCGTGAGGACGTAAAGCTCGCTGTTGATAGCGAACAATTAGCCTTCGATCAGGCATGGAGGCCTGGGCCGTGACGGTGAGCGCGGACAGGCTTTTTAACCAGACCCTTCGAGTTTTTTGAAGGGTTTTTTTATGGCTCTTGTGCCCTGCATTTACTGGGGGCAGGGTATGGCAGTCAAGTTAAGGCGATGTGTTTTTTTCTAGACGTAATGATCTTTTTATTTTACGCTCCATCTGTTTTCTCTGGGGACACAAAGGTGACTCTGCTTCAGGATCAGATCGCGCACCCGTTACCATCTTTGAATAATCCTGGATTTGTTTTTCCACAGATTTATATTCAGGAATTTCTAAAATTGGATGATCGTCGTGTTTTCTCCAGTAAAAATAAAATCGACTGGATCAAGGCAAATATAAGCACCAAAACGGGCATGTTTTTAAGTTTTCAGGTTTTGCCGGAAGAAAAACAGGGTGTGTATTCGGCAATGGGGGAGTTGAACTCTATCCCGGGGATCATTGAACGGGTCATTGTTGAGAATGGGCTGGTGATTTATGACGGGGCGGTAGGGCAGATCGCGCTGACGTTATCCGGCGGAAAAGAAGAACTGGCGCTGGCCAGAAAACCTTTCGATCATTATTGGAAGGGAGAAATTGGCAATTGTTCCAATATCAGGGCAGGAGTTCTAAATAATTTTGTTTATGACCCGAACGACCCGAAGGCGGTGAGTATGGGCAGAGGGGGTTTATTTTCCGGATTATTAATGCGAACGGGGATTACCTTTCCCCTGACCCATTAGATGGAAAAGCACGGTTTGAAGGATTTCCTACCTGGCCGGAAATTCACTGGGAGGATTGGAAGCCCGTGTCAGGCGAGAATGCATGGGTAGTGATCGCCGCCATGCATCTTTATCAGAAGAAGAATTTTGATCCAGAAACAGGAAGATTTCAGGATGATCCGGGTTCTGTCGAACTGCAGTTATCCGAGGAATTGGCACGCGCGGCCATCATGCTGCAGGCAGAGAATGACGGGATCAGAATGGCCCCGCTGGGCACGTTCCGTGAGAATGAGGCCGAGAGCCCGGCTGGTCAGGGAAGCTGGTGGTATAACCAGATATCGACAGAAAACAGTCTTTCGTGGTATAGCGCATTTAGAATGTTGTATGCGGTAACAAAAAGGCAGAAGTATTCTGCCGCGATGGAAAAGATTGAAGGGTACCTCAAAGAGGTGTTTAATCCAGCTGGTAAATATTTTTACCAGGGGATGAGTTTTCGAAATGGGGCCTGGCGGGTGAATGAAAAGGATTTTGCGGTAGATGTGCAGACCTGGGCGATTTTGGCTTTGGGGGCGGACAGGATTGATCAATGGTTTGGGGATGGGGCAGCGTATGGAGTTTGGCAAAAGACTAAAGAAGCGTCAGTGACATATGATGCGATGAATCGCCTGGTTGGTGTCGGGTATACGAAAGAAACAGGGCGGGTGTCCGTGGAATGGACAGCGGGAGCGATTATGGCAACGCGTTTATTGGCAGAGTTTTATGATAAGAATCATTTTGATTGGGCGGTCGGTTTAAAACAGGATGCTGATGAAATGAGAGCCGGAATGGAGCTCTTGCGAAGAGATTTGCCAGGAGGAAAGTCTGCTTATGCGTATTCCTCAAAGCGCGGATGGATCCCTTTTGGCTGGAATTCACATGATCCCAGGGTATTGAGCCTTGCTTCAACGGGGTGGATGTATTTGGTGGATCAGGGGTTCAATCCGTTTCAGTTCGACGGGCGATAAAGCTGCTTCAGGTTGACATTCATTGAGACGGGTGATATTATTTAGCCCGTCTTGAAATGATAATAATTGAAGGCTGGTTGACTCCTTTTGACCGTCAGGCTGTAGTCCTGGCGTAATACGGGTGTTTAGAAAAAGAAATTTGGATAATTTCCGCAGGTTTTATGGAAACTCCCATCGGCCGTCAACCTGTTAGGTTGCCGAGGCCGATGGGAGTCTCCAAAAATCTCGGAGAGATTTTTG
>JADGBR010000007.1:0-6356 GCA_015231405.1 Candidatus Omnitrophota bacterium
CCTTTCCCGGAGCGAGTTCCGCGACAAACTCATTTTTCGCCGTTTTGACGAGATCTACGCCCGATACAGAGACAAACATCCGCTCGCGAAACCCGCGGCCGAGCCCCAGCCCGCGCCCGCTCCGGCCTATCCGGAAAAACTCACGGTGCTGATAGTCGAAGACGACCCTGGATACCGCGACTCTGTCAGGCGCAGGCTGGGAAATAAGTTCAGCGGTCCGCTCGTCGAGTTCATTTATGCCGGGACTATGAAAGAAGCGGTAGAGCTGATGAGGGAACGTGAGCCTCAAATAGCAGTGTTTGATATGGTGCTTGTCGGCAGGACAAGGGAAGAAAAAGAAGGAAATAGGGCTTACGAGGAAGAGTATTTCAAGCGCTTGAACGAAATACCCGTTGTTTTTTCCGTAAGCGCCGATAATGGGCCCAGCGTGACGGAGGCGCTTATTGCTTATGACGATTGTTATGAGACGGGCCTGGCAGACCGGGCAAAGTATCTCAGGAAGGCGGTAACCCGTAATGAGGTCGAAAAGAGCGATTTTATCGAAGGGGCCATCCCGTTCATCAGGGAAGAGGCGGATAAACTCCAAAGCGAGATCGATAGGGCCAAAACAAAAATTCCCGGAGCCGGTAAGCCACAAAGCCCGGCCTATCCCGAAAAGCTGATCGTGTTGGTGGTCGAGGATGCCGATGAGGAAAGGGACGGAGTAAGGAGAGTGCTTGAGAAAGCTTTCGGCGGGAGTAAGGAATATGAGTTTTTATATGCGGGTTCAAGAACGGAAGCCATAAAGAGCATCGGGGAGCGAAAACCCGATATCGTCGTTTTTGACATTGTTTTTGATAAGCCGTTTTCCGATGATAAGAAAGAGCGGGAATATTATAAAGCTTTGGTGCAGGTCGGGAAACTATACGCGGTGAGCAAGAACGGGGAGTTGGTGTCTTCGAAATATCTAAGTTCAGCGGAAAGAAACTACAACGTGGATCTATCGAAGGTATCGTTGATCCAAAAGACAGGCGAAAAAGGCGAGTACATAGAAGGGATTATCCCGGATATCAGGGAAAAACGACAAGTTATGATCGATGAATATGAAGCCGAGTGCGACCGCCTCGCGCATGACAAGTTCCGCATGGTGGTTTTTGAGCATCGCGGAGCGCATAAGCGCGTGATAGAGGTGATGAAGAAGAAAGACCTTAATATTCGCATAAAGCACATGGGAACGAACAATCTGGCGTTCCTCGATAAATACCTCGCCCCGAGAGAATACGACGTCGACGCGCTTATTGTTCATATTTTTGAGCTTGGCCAGATAGGGGCTATCATGGATATTTTTACGAAAGTGCGTCTTAAGAATCCGGAAGCATATCTTGTTCTTGAGCATGGAATGAGCATTGAGAGCATAAGAGAAAAAATAAATATTTTCAGGGAAAAATACGGCAGACTGGATTGTTACATGATACCGTGTGAATTATTCCCCATCTACGGAGAGATCGCCGACATAGCCCTGGCAAAATTCGGCAAAGAGGGAGTAGAGGCCATTCTTCCTGCCTCCCCTGACGCGAAGAACGTCATTATCATGAGCGAAAACCCGGACGTGATACTTAAAAGGTCGATCGAGCGTAACTCCGCCGGGAAGTATAATGTCCGCACAGTGAGCACTATCTATGATCTCGAACGCGCGCTCGGTGAAATGTCGCCGGACTTTGTCATAACAGAGACCCATGCTTTTACGGATAAGTCTTTGATCGGCAAAGACGCGCTGGCGGAAATAAGCTCCCGAGTGAAAGCCGCGAAGGCCGATGTGAAATTCATCATAACCTCGGATGAGGCATTCGCAATTGAGGAAGAAAGGCTCGCCGGGCTCGACATGGCGGGGATAGTCGGTAAGCCGTTCCATGTGCGGAGAGTCCTGGACATCCTGAACGGCCGTAGCGAACGATCCACTGATACGGACGCGCTTAAACAAAAAACGATCCTTTACGCGATGCTGCGGGATATGTGGCACGATAGAGCCTCGAAGCTTAACGCTATACTGGCGTTTTGTGAGTGTCTGCGCGAGGAGGACGCTAAGTGGCAGGGGCTTTTGGATTCCGCGAAAAGACTTACCGACGGTTTTCTCAGAGTGCACAATGATATTATGGCCTTAAAGAGCCTGGGTGGTATGGAAATAACGGATCTGGCGAAAAATTTGGATGGACTGGCCCTTGGATGCGCGGATATCCTGCGATCCATTGAGGATGCGCCTGATAATGATGACATTAAAAAGATCGCGCGGGATACCGCGTCACAATTGAAGACCCTTATAGGATATGTCGAAAAGGCGCCTTTAAAATCTCCTGAAGACATCAATAAAGCCATAAAGGACGGCGGATATGGCTATGGCATAGTTCCGGGGAGCCCATGGGCAAGGCTGCTCAAATTTAAGTGGGACATCAAACTCTCCGCCGAACTCGACGGCAAAAAAGTCGCCGCATACGCGGATACGCTTTTAAAAGCCATTTTCCTGAACATCATCTCGAACGCTGTGGATCACGGCCTCGGCCGCGGGTTCGACATGGAAGGGGCCTTGATAAAAGTGAGGTCTTTCATAGAGAGCGGCGATACGGCCGTCGTCACTATAGAGGATAACGGCAAAGGCATATCGCCTGAAGGGGTGGGAGTGATCGATAAGAAAACAGGCAAGCAGCGCGTTTTCGACGAGAATTACACGACGCGGGATAAGACAGCCGAATCATGGCACGGCCTGGGCCTCTCGATATGCTGGGATATTGTAAAAATGCACGGCGGCGAAATAACCGTTTCCCCCGGGTCTAACGGCGTCGGGACATTATTCACGATAAAATTACCGCTCGCTAAAAGTAAAACCCTCACGCCTTTCGCCGCGCTTGACCGTGAGGCAAAGAAGGAACCGCTCATAAACAAAGAGGCGAGCGCCCTCGCCGGCGCGGCGCAGGGCAGGATACCCGCGTTAAAGCTCAAATTCTGCGTTCCCCTGGAGGTGCTTAAGAATTCGCCGGATATAACGCTCGCGCTTAAGAACGCCGGGGAACTTAAAAGCAGAGTTAAAGAAGGGGCTGATATAGACTTCGAGCTTGTTGTAACGGGTCTCGGTGAGGATGACTCGGATATCCTCGATAAACTTGAAGACGCCGGTACGCGGGCGTTACTTGGTTTCCCCGTAAAAAATTTCACCGTTTCCGGGATATACGAGGAAGAGATAAGAAAATTCACTTCTCTCGCCGATTGGGACCCGCTGGACCCGACGCTACGCGTGGCCGCCATACAGGCGTTTTTTATGGGAACGACCGGCGTGAACGAACATATTATCATAACCGAGACGGCCGATTCCGAAGCCGGCGCCGACAAGTCCCGGAGAGAGACCGAAGCAGGTTTATCCAACGATCTCGTGATGACCAATTCATCCGTGTGTTTTCTCGTTAAACCCGAAGAGGGCGAAGGCGTTTATTCCCTTTCCGCGGTGATCCGCGATTGGCTCGAAAGCATAAAGAACGGCACTGTCTCGACGATAGGAAAGGCTCTCCCGTTACCCGTCACATTGACCCCCGAACTTGTCAAAGCCATGCGCGAAGCCTGGCGGGCTCTCAAGTCAGCTTAAGGTTCTCGGCGCATGGAACGGCCCGGGTAGCTTCAGGGTTTTTGCGCGAAGGGTCAGGGCGTAGAGGAGATGGGGTTCTTCGTACGGCACTGTGCCTGTCCCAACAGCCGAAGTAGCCTTGTGCGTGGACCTTGCAAAGATCACAATGACAGCCATATGCCGAACTAGAAGTTTGCAAAGTGCCGGTAGAAGGTTCCCATCTCCTCTACGCCATCGTCATGAGAGGCAGGGGACACTTCGAAAGAAACCATGAATTGTTACCCTGCCCGGCACCGGCAAAGAAAACATTTGTATAATGCCTTCGCCGATTTTATAATAGAAAGGCTCGGCCAACCAAAGGGGGGAAAGTCGAATGTATCTATTCCGCAAATTAAGGGTCGTTGTTCTTCTCCTGTTCGCGATAGCTCTTCCCTTTCTCCTGTACGCCGGATATCTTTTTTTTATGAACGGCCGCGTCTTCGGAGCCGTAGGTGAGATCGAGGTAAAGAAGGTCGGGCAAGAAGCGTGGGTGAAGGTCCCGTCAGGTTATACCGCCGGGAAAGGTGACGTCATCAAGACCGCTAAAGGCTCGGATTGTTCAGTGATACTCGGCCCATTGTCTTCCAGCGTAGTCAGGATCGCCGAGGATTCCGAGGTGCAGATCTCCGATAAGAACGCTTCCGAGCTCAAGATCACTTATGGGAAGATATTAGCCACCGCTGTAAGGCCGTCGAAATTCAGTAAGCTTGTGGTTAAAACTCCATGCGGCACCTGCGGTACAAGGGGCACCGGGTGGTTTGTCAACGTCGCGCGTACGGGAGAGACAACCGTGGAGGTTTACGAAGGCAGGGTCAAATACGGAGCGGACGATAAGCAGTATGGCTCTGACCCTTATATGATACGTAGCGGCGACGGGGTGAGGACCCTGGGTCTTAAGACAACGACCCCCAAGGGAGCGGCACCGGCCGACGCCGGCGGCCCGGAATACGACACCCTCGGGAAGGAAAAATACCTCCCCTGGAACGAATGGGCGAAACGTTCGTCCGGGAGTTTGTCGGATCTCATTGTTTTGAACCAGATAGCCGAGGCCCGTCCGGCGCCGTATCCGGCATGGCAGGAAGGCCTTTGTTACGCCTCATGGTCGGCCGACGGCTATCGTAAGGTCGAGTCAGAAATGTCCATAAGGAAGGCAGAGAACGATACCGACGCTTCATGGGTGAATATAATCACCACATGGTACCAGAACGATATCAATACCCCCGAGATCCGCATGAAACCGGATAAATCCCCGAGCGATGAGAGTGTGGAGCACATTCTCCTCTCAGCCAGGAAGCTGGGCCTGCACGTTATGTTGAGCCCGTTCGTCGACCTCGAGAGCACGGAGAAGGACAATTGGAGAGCTGAAATAGGTTTCAGCGATAACGAATCATGGGATAAGTGGTTCGCGAGCTACGAGAATTATATATTGCACTACGCCGCGATAGCCGAAAAACTGCATGTCGATATCTACAATATCGGCACGGAACTTTCAAGGCCGGCGATCCAGCGTCCCGATAAGTGGATATCCCTTATCGGTAAAGTGAGAGAGGTGTATAAGGGAAGGCTGGTATATACCGCGAACTGGTTCGAGGAATACAGCGAGGTGGCTTTCTGGGGATATCTGGACTACGCCGGGATCTCGGCTTATTTCCCGTTATCCGAAAAGGACTCGCCGTCCTATCCGGAGATCTTTTCCAAGTGGAAGGACTGGTGCAATGACATAGAAAAATGGCAGAAGACACACGGCAAGCCCGTGATATTTCCCGAGACGGGATATAAGAGCTGCAAAGAGAGCGCTAAAAAACCATGGGGATACGAGTCAGAAGGCCCGGTCGATCTCAAGCAGCAGAGGGATTGCTACAGGGCCCTTATGGAAACATTTTTCGATAAGCCATGGTTTTACGGCGTCTACTGGTGGGTCTGGAAATCCACCAACCCCATGATAGTAGGCGAATTCGACAAGGAATATACCCCCAACGAGAAACCCGCAGCGAAACTCGTCAAGGAGTGGTATGGCCGGCCGGACCCCCACGCTTACAAGAGCTGGCTCGCATTTTTGAAAGAGAAGGTCTTCCCGCAGGGACCAAGTAGACCATAGATATGGACTTTCAAATTGTCCCTTGCTTCTTTTGCCGATGGCGTGAAGGAGATGGGAACCTTCTACCGGCACTTCGCAAACTCCTGGTTCGGTATGTGATCCTCGTCTGAATGGCTGCAAGGTCCACTCACAAGGCTACTTTGGTTGTTGGCCCAAGCAAAGTGCCGTACGAAGAACCCCGTCTCCTTCACGCCCATACCTTGCAGATCGCGTGATCAAAGTCAGCCCAAATGGTCGTAACATCGTATATAATAATTTATTGTACAAATAATCTTTCGTGTGTATAATCACTTTAATACTTTTCGAACGCGTTAATAGCCTTAACGATCCTAACCGGATACTGGGGGGTGTGTCGGTATGCAGATGCATAAGATACTGGCGAAGGACATTATGGTCGCTCAGCCTTATACTATCGATATAAACGAGGACTTCGCGGTGGCCTGGGATATATTCCGTCTCAGGAAGATAAGGCATCTCCCGGTGCTTATCAACGGAAGGCTTCTCATCGGCGTTCTTTCCCTGACAGACCTTTACAGGCTTATCTCGCCCCATTCCACGAAGACCGGGACTCTCATATACGACGTGAACGAGCTTAACCGCTTCAAATTGAAAGAGGGCATGACTAAGAAG
>JADGBR010000007.1:6400-108789 GCA_015231405.1 Candidatus Omnitrophota bacterium
CAACAACAGGATAGGGTGCGTACCGGTCATCGACGAGACCAACTATCTTAAAGGGCTCATTACCCGCGGCGACGTGCTGAAAGAGGTAGTTAAATATTTCGTTTGATCCGTTCGGGGATCTAAATAACTTGCCTGCCTCGCGGCAGGGAGGGCTTTTATGATGGACGAAGACAGGTCTCTAAAGGATCTCGGCGCCAAGCTTGAGGTCCTTAAGCTCGGGCAAAAGCAGCTGGAACAGGAGATCCTTTCAATTGAGATGTGGCTGGACAAGTGCCTTTTTGAGGCGGATATTCTTGAGGATAAACTTAAGTCCGGCGGAAATAAGACCGCGCCATAATACGTTAAGGAGAAAAAATGACTTTCGCCATAATCCTGAGCGTTGTCTGTTTTTTATGGGCACTTTTCGTGACCATGAAGCTGACATCCGCGTCCCATTCTTTTATCCCCACAGTTGATTTGAAGAAGCTTAAACAGGACCGAGAGCACTCAAATACGCTTCTGGCGCGCAGGGACCAGGAAGTCGAGAGGCTGAAGTCCGAGATCAAAATGCTGAAAGACGATATTTACCTTCAAAGCCTGACCTCAAGAAAGACCGTTCCCGGACAGAAAAACGAGCCCGAAAAAGATGTTAAAGGCGCGGTCCTGGACGAAGCCGAAAAGAACACCCGCCGCCTGAAAGAGATAGCTTCATCCCTTGAGGCCCGCAACGAGGAGGTCAGGGAAAAGGAAAAGGCCAATGCGGCCCTGGCCCAAAAGGTCGAGGAATTGTCCAAGACCTTAAGCAACGTAATGGCCGGGAAGGATATCACGGGCACTATCACCCATGAGCTTAACAACCTTAGGGATGACCTGAAAAACAAGGATGAGAGGATACAGGCCTTGAGCGGTGAGCTGGCCAAGGCGGAGAGGGTCCTTTCCGGCGGGGAAGGGGCCCAGAAGGAGTACGCCGATATGGCGAGACGCTTCGAGACCGTCGAAAAAGAGAGAGACGAGCTCGACAGGATACTCCGTTCAAGGAACGACGAGCTGGAGGATCTCTCTGTGAAACTTTCGGAGAGCGCCGGGGCTAAAGTGCTGTCGAAACAGGAAATGGTCGAGCTTGCCGCGTCAAAATCCCAGGCGGAAAAACTTCTGGCCGAACTCGAAGAGGAGAAAACCCGTTCGCGTGAAAAGGATATCGAGATTGACAGGTTGACGGAGGAGGCCTCGTCCAGGCGAGCCGCTGAGCCTGAGATAAACCGGATGAAAGAAGAGATAGCGAGGCTGACCTCGCAAAAAGAATTCCCGGAGACCTCCGGGTCGGAGACAGGTTCCATGGGGGCGAGGATAGACGCGCTGGAACATGAGCTCCGGTCCAAAAAGAACGAAAACGCGGCGCTTCGCCGTGAGACGGAAATATTAAAATCCGAGGTGTCTAAAGGGGCCGCCGCACTGGAAGGAAAAACGCGAGAATGCGCCGAAGCCCTGAAGAAGATCGAGTCGCTGGAAGCCGAAGCCGGTCGAGGCATTGGAAAGGCAGGGAAGGACAGGGACGAGATTATAAAACTGAACGAGGCTATCGTCAAATTGACAGGTGAAAAGGCGGCTCTCGAGGAGAGCTCGAAAGAAAGAGATCTTTTGCGGGAGAAAGGCGACCTGCTTGAAAGGGATATAGCCGAAAAAGAAAAGGATCTGGAAGCGAAGAGCCGGGAGATCGAGGTTTTGAAAATTGATAAAGACGAAGCTTTAAGGGAGAAAGATGAGTTGGGTTCGAGGATCGTGGAATCCGATAACCTTTGGGAAAGACTTAGGTCGTCGGAATCCGAGCTGGGGGCTCGCGCGGCGGAAACGGAGAGCTTGAGGGAAAGGCTCAGTGCCGCCGAGGAGGCTCTGGGGATCAAGGGCCGTGAGATCGAATCGTTGGCGAGGTTCAAATTAGAGGCCGCGAAGGATAAAGAGGAGCTTGGCGCGAGGACCTGGGAAGTGGAGAGTTTGAGGGAAATGCTCCGCGTTTCCGGGGAGGATCTTGGAACTCGCGCGGCTGAGCTTGTGAGTTTGAGGGAAAAACTAAGTGCGGCAGAGGAAGCGTTAGGGGCGAAAAGCCGTGAGTTGGATGTTTTGTCGAGGTCAAACGCCGAAACTGTAATTGAAAAAGAAGCGCTCGGCGCGAAAGTGTCGGAATTGGAGAATTTGAGGGGAGAACTAAGGGCCGCCGAAAACGAGATAGAGTCGAAGGGCCGTGAGGTCGAGGCTCTTTTGATGTCTAACGCCGAGGCCGTAAGGGAAAAAGACGAGCTCGGCGCGAAGCTGGCGGAACTGGAAGAATTGAAGGCAAGGCTCAAAGCGGCCGAAACCGAGCTTCGGTCGAAGGTCGAGGGTTTTGCTTCCATGGCCGAAGATGCAGACCGGATGAGGGAAAAGATAGACACTATCCAGAACGAACTCTGGATGAAGGAAACGGAATCCTCTTTCAGGCTTGAGGAGATGGACAGGCTTAACAGGGAAATAGCGAACGCCGAGGCCGAAAAAGAGGCTTATCGCGAAAAGGCCGAGGAAGAATCCGCTTCCCGGATCACGGAGACACAGAGGCTTAAGAATGAGCTGGAGAACGCCCTTAAAGAAAAAGAGGGATACCGCGAAAGGTCCGAAACGGCCGGGGAAACGATAAAGCGGCTGGAGGGAATAGAGAACGAGTACAGGAGCAAAGAGGAGGAATCCGTCGCGCGGCTGGAAGAGATCGGGCGGCTGAACAGCGAGATATCCGAAGCGTTGAGGGAAAAAGAGGATTACCGAACGAAAGCCGAAGAGCTGGAAGACGTGAAAGCGAAACTTAAGGAAGCGGAGAACTTCCTGGCGGGGAAGGACGGCGAGATAGCGTTTGCGCTCGGCGAGATCGACAGGCTTAACCTGGAGATCGAAAGGGAAAGGGCCCGGATCGTATCTCTTGAGGAAAATTCCAGACGCGAGGCTGAAACTTTTAGCGCTAGGGTGGACGCGATCGGAGCCGAGCTATCTTCGGCGAAGCAGGGCGCGGCAATGGACAAGAGCGAGATAGGGCGCCTCAAAGCCGAGCTGGACGACGCCATAATCGCCCAAAAAGGGTTCGAGGCCATGGAGCTCTCAGTCAGAGAGGATCTGGGAAAGAGGATATCTTCGCTGGAAAGTGAACTGGAGGCGAGATCGTCCGAGATCGAGCGCCTCAACGAGCGCGCCGCGGGGCTGGATTCGACCATATCCGCCCTGGCCGCCGAGAAGAAGGAGCTTGAGAGAAAGACCAGGGATATCGACTCCCTTGTCCAGCGGATAGGTTCGATGGAAAGGGACCTCAAGATCAAACAGGAAGTTTCGATCGGGCAGTACGATGAGATAGACCGGCTTAAAACCGAGCTGGCCGGCGTTTTATCCGAAAAAACTGCGCTGGAAAGCAGGGCCTACGAGGCTGACGTTCTCTGTGCGAAAGTATCCAGCCTTGAGGACGAGCTGGAAAGGAGAAGGGAAGAAGCCGAGCGGCTCAACCTTGACATAAGCGGGCTCTCCGCCGAACTTTCCTCCATGGCCGCTCTTAAGGACTCCCTTCGCGCCGAGCGCGTTAAGGCCGAGGAATCAGACCGGAGGGCGGACCGCCTTACGGAAGAGCTCTTGAGCAAGGAGAAGGAATCCGATATGCGCCAGACCCAGATCGCCTATCTGCACACCGAATTGGCGGCTATTTCGGAAAAGAACGCGGCGGGCGCGAAAGAATCAGGCTTTTTGCGTGACAGGATAAAAAACCTCGAGTCCGAGCTGGTCATGAAGGGCGATGCCGACCGGGAAAGAGAGCGGGAGCGGGAAGAGATAAAGTCCGTTTACGATATCGAGATGAAAAAACTTTCACTTGAGGTGGAATCACTTTACGTCGAAAGGAAGAACGCCGAACAGCTTAAGAAAGAGATGGCCGAGATAAGATCGCAGCTTAACGACGTGAGGAACCGCCTACTGGAAAGGGACGAGGAGATACGTGGTAAACAGTTGGAGGTCCAGGTCCTGAATTCAGAGCTCTTGAGGGCCCAGGACGAGAAAAAGAAGATCGGGGACGCCGTCCGGGAGAAAGAGGAGCTTAAAACGAGGCTTGACGCCGTCAGGAGCGATATTTTCGCGAAAGATAAGGCGCTCGCGGAAAAACAGGCCGAGCTCGATTCCCTTAGGCTTGAGGCCGGTAAGCTTTCGGAGGATACTAAGAGGTACGATATCAACATGGACAAGGTCAAGGTCCTTGAGCTTTCGCTCGTCCAGATGGAACATTCCATCGAGGAGCAGCGGAGGATTTCCGGGAACATAAAGAGCCGACTTGAAAAAAGCCGTGAGAAAATAGCCGTCCTGAATAATAAGACCAGGGACAATATTGAGGCCATAGCCGAGTTCGCGGGGACCAGGGAATTCATGGAGCTCAGGAGATCGGTTTACATCGACGAGCTGGTGAAAAGATATGAGCGTGAGATCAACGATCTGAGAACGCAGCTCTCATCCGTTAAAAGGACTTCGGTTGAATAGGAGAAGGTGGATATAAAATGATGGAAAAGCTCGGGCGTGTCCAGCTGATAAAAGGGGCCGTGATCGCGGTCGGCGTACTCATATTCGTCGTTTCAACGAAGTTCGCTTTCGACAGCATAACGGCCGTGAGCGCGTATACGGTCGTGGGGGACGTATGGGTGAAAGCGAAGCAGGAGCTCATCTATAACGTCAAGCTGTACAGCGCGACCGGGGAAGAGAAGGACTATTCCAGGTTCAGGTATTTTACGGACCTTCTCTCTGTTTTCAGGAACGCTCACGGGGAGCTCAAGGAAAAAAGGCCCGATCGGAACGTTATTAACGAGGGTTTCACCGCCAGCGGGATCAGCCGCGGGGACGCGGCCAATATCACGGCGTTCTTTTCGAGGTTCAGGAACTGGATCTACATAAAGAAGATAACCGAAATATGGGACGAGTCAGACCTCATGATATCCGGATTGGGCCAACTTGGCGAGGAACTGCACCAGATCGTCCAGGGAGGGCTGGACGGGCAATCCGCGGAAAAGACGTCGGATAAGCTCAGGATACTCGAAAATATCGATATCGTCAATAAGAAGCTGGAGGAAAGCGACGGGACATTTATTTACCTGCTATCGGAAGTGTCAAAAAGGATCACGGAGCGGGTCGTCTACGCGGTGCTTATCTTCGTCATAGTGATGCTGGCGGTTTTTATAGTCGAAGTGGTCGTTGAAAGGGACGCTCTCGCTAAAAGCATGCAATTCCTCTCGTCCCAGCTCACGGGCGACAGGGCACGGACCACGACTCCGGAAGAAGAGGTGCTACTCCTTTCGGGCGGCACGGCCGTGGTGGACAGGCGGGCGAAGATCGACGGGCTTTACAGGGAGATCACGGACGCGCAGGAGAGGAAGGATGACCAGAGGAACGCTTCCGAAATATTCCATAGGGCTCTCAAACAGGCCCGCATCATGGGAGAAGTGAAAAGCCGCATACTGACAAGCATGTGCGAGGAGCTGAAGGTCCCGATGAAAGCCATCCTGTCCTTTACCGATAAGCTCAAGGAAACGTTCATTCTTGACGAGGTGCAGAAAAATTATATCGACGCCATCGGGGAGAATTCGAAGACCCTGATAGCTTACATAGACGATGTTTCCGGCATAACAGGGATAGAGCCTAAAGAGATCAAGCTCGAGGAAAAAGAGTTCGACCTTCACAAGGTGCTTTCGGGCATAGTGGAGATGCTTAAGTTCTCATACGGGTCTAAAGCCGTAACTTTCGATTACCGGTACGACGGATTTTTGCCGAAGAAGTTCATAGGGGATACGATACGGATAAGCCAGATCGTATTGAACCTGATAAATAACGCCGTGAAAAAACTCGAGAAAGGGGATATAAGCGTGTTGGTAGAACCCGGCGAGACGAAAAAGGATGCCGGTTTTTCACGGCAGAGCCCGGAGCGCGAGGATAATTCTCTCTGGCACCCGGTGAACCTGACGGTGAAGTACTCCGGGTTGGGGATCAAGAGGGGCGAAGAGACGCTTTTCGACAGTATAATCGAGACGGATGTTAAGCCTGAGGCGGACGGCGCCATGGAAAGATACAATATTACCGTGAGCAGGGCGATAATAGAGAAAATGGGCGGGCATCTGGCTGTCAAGTCCGGAGGCGGGGCGATGAGCGAGTTCCGGGTGACGCTGAACCTCAAAGAGGCCAGAGGGGACGGTCAGAAGCTCGCGGAAGATGACCACAAGCGGGCGAGGACGCGCATAAAGGCGGTAATAGTCGACCCGGACAAAAACTCGGTGTCTCTTATCGAGAAATGCCTTTCGAACATCAACGTAAGGGTCATGG
Source organism: Candidatus Omnitrophota bacterium (assembly GCA_015231405.1). GTDB lineage: Bacteria > Omnitrophota > Gorgyraeia > Tantalellales > Tantalellaceae > JADGBR01. The sequence continues at coordinate 12,737 of JADGBR010000007.1, forward strand.
CGAGTTTCCTGAACCACCGCGAGGTGATGCAGTGGATGGAACAAGGGCCGGAAATGCCGGAGATCATCCTCCTGGATATAATGATGCCAGGCCTGGATATTCTGGAATTCTCGGCGGGACTCGATAAACACCACGGCTCAAACGGGGTGAGGCTGATCGCCATGACCCCGGACGCTAACCCCGGAACCGCCAGAAGAGTGAGGGAGGCCGGTTTTCACGATTACATACCTAAACTTCTTTTAAGCAGCGGCCTGGACGAAATGATCCAGTCCGCCATAGAAGATGGAATTAAACCGAGAAGATCCGGATAAACCCTCGCCGGTAAAACGATGAAGAAGATATCCCTGAAAATGAATCCGGTATTTATCGCGGCGTTGCTACTCCTCGTCCTTGAGATCACTGCCCCCGCAACGGAAGCCCCCCGGGAAGGTTACGGCAGAAAAAAGCTTTCCGACGGGATGATATACGAGGGCTATTTTAAGGACGGGAAGTTCTCCGGGGACGGGAAACTGTTCAACACTCAAGGGGATATCTATGTCGGGGAGTTCAAGGATAATAAACCTCACGGCAAAGGGTTTTCCGTTAAGGCCGGCGGGGACAGGTATGCCGGAGAGTTCTCCGAGGGCAAGGTGTCCGGATACGGCCAGGGCCGCAAAACCCTTGATAACGGGGATGTTTACGAGGGAGAGTTCAGTAACGGGCTCCCTGACGGTAAAGGAGTGTACAGGGGTAAGGACGGAAGTTACTACGACGGGTGTTACGAGAACGGGAACCCATGCGGGATCGCTTCGGGGATCCTCGTACAGGCTGACGGCGGGAAGTATGAGGGCGGGCTTCTTGACGGCATGCCGCACGGAGAAGGTGTTTTTACCGGGGCTAAAGGAGAGTATTACAAAGGCCAGTATTTTGCCGGGGAGATGAAAGGGAAGGGCTGGGGCATGATCGTCGATAATGACGGGTCAAGATACGAAGGCGAAATGAAGGACGGCCTGCCCGACGGTAAAGGCATGCATTTTGGTGTGGACGGGTCCGGCTATAAAGGCACTTATAAGAACGGTGAGATAACCGGGAAGGGTACCGGAGTCCTTATCAGCGACAAAGGGCGCTACATAGGGGAGATGACCGACGGCCTTCCCGACGGGCACGGTAAATTCCTGGGGAATGACGGCACGGAATACGATGGCGAGTATGTCGCGGGAGCTATCAAAGGAAAAGGAAAGGGAACGATGTTCCGTGACGATAACTCAAAATATACCGGCGAAATGGTCGATGGAGAGCCCGCGGGAAAAGGGATACTTATTAAAGGCGACGGCACGACGTACGAGGGAAATTTCAAGGACGGGTCTCCCGACGGAAAGGGTGTCCTGACGGATGAAAAGGGTGAAAAAAGCGATGTCAGGTATCGTAAAGGGGAGTACGTCGCGTGGAGGAGTTAGGTGAGACGAGACAGGATACATAGTACGGAAGACAGAATATAAGATCCAGAATCCAGAAGGGCGGGGGCGGGTGTATTTGGGGAAGTGGGTTTCTATCCTGCATTCTGAATTCTGGCTTCTGGCTTCTGAATTCTGTCTTCCGGATCCTGTGACAAAATAACCTTGACAAAACCCCCGAATTAGGGTAAAAAAACGCCATTACGGTGAAGAGCGATACCCGCGATACCGTATTGTCTTAATGTAATATGGGGAGGGAAGATCGATGGTAAAAGGTTCAGTGAAATGGTTCGACAGTAAAAAAGGTTACGGGTTCATCACTCCCGAATCGGGGAATGACGTGTTCGTACATCACAGTTCGATACAGGAAACAGGGTACAAAACTTTGAACGAGGGCCAGTCGGTGGAGTTCGAGATACGTGACGGCGCCAAGGGCAAAGAAGCCATAAATGTTGTGAAGAAATAGCCGATAAAGTACGGGGCATAAGGTTTTAATAATTCAGGCTGTGTCATACCCCGAAAGGGTGGGGAACACAGCCTGAGTTTTTAAAAATGAACATTTTTATAATGGATGATTTAAATTCCCTCTTAAAAGGTTTTCTCGCTGATATCCCCGCTATGTCAGGGGCCTCCCTGGATAGACCCGAAGACGTGATCGCCAGGTTCGATGACGAGAGGGTCGCGGCGTTCATCGCGCTCTTGATAACCGCCCGCGGAGGTATAGACTCATCTCTTCTTGGCGTTGTAGAGAAGATGCTTTCCGGGAGGGCAAATGTCAACTCTATCGCGCGCGCGGTATCCGAAGTTCTTATCAGAAAGGATTTCCTCAATAAGGACAGGATCGCGGAGTTTCAGATCTCGGCCCGTGAGCTTATGAAGGGCAGGGCGAATAACCGGTTCATATCAGAAATATACAGGCTCTCGGTGGAGATCGCGCTTACCATAGACCTTAAGACCGATTCGACGGGATTCAAACTTTTTAAACTGGTGGAGGAGTACAAGCTCGGCATTACCGGAGGAGCGGCCCTTGAGAGGGACGTATATCTCTTTTTGAACCTGATACTCGCGGAAGATGACGCGGGTGAAAAGCGGAAACTGGCCTCGAGATTGGCGGGCTATTTGGCGGCGCTTGTCGAGCACAGGAATATCAGGGTCATAGCGGATATATGCCGTTCCATGAGCATGCCCGGAGCGGTTTATGCCGCGCGGTCCGGTGAGGGACCGGAAAGCCCCGCCGGCATGATCATGGGGGCGTTGAACGGAACGGTTTCTCCGGCTTTTCTGGCAAATCTCATAGAGGGAGAGGACGCGGACGGGCTCTCCGATATAGCTTATGTTTTTTCGGCTAAGGGCGGCGAGGCGGTTGACGCGCTCATCGATGCCTTCCTTTACGAGCAGAACATATTCGTTAAGGATAAATATTTCAACGTTTTCTCCGGGCCCATAGCGGATATATCCCCTCGCTTGGCGGCTAAACTGTTGAGGATGAAAGACGATCCCATCCGGGCGAAGGAACTCGTCAATATACTGAAAGCCATAGATATCGAAAAAGCGAAAAGTGTCTCAGGCGAGCTTTTGGCCAGCAGGGACCCGGATATATGCCTCAAGGCTATCGAGATCTATGAGCCCGTGGGCCACGACGGGATAGGTCTCTTAAAGGAGATCATCCGGAAGAGCAGGAATAAGAAGGTCCGGGAGGCGGCTTTAAGGAAAATAGTCGGCACAAGGAACTGGGCGTATATAAAGGGATTCTTTGAGCCGGGTGAAGATAGCGGGCTCTCGACGGACGGCCTTTTCCCTGAGCTCGTCCGTTCCTCCGGAGACAGCAGGATAAACGAGTCGGTGCCGTATCTTTCCAGGATCCTCATGAAAAGCCCGGTTTTTGGAAGTGTCCGGCGCGATGAACTTCGTCTCTCGGCGGTCGTTTCTCTCGGGCAGATACATACTGCCGAAGCCATCGCCGCGATAAGGGAAGGGATGGCGGGCTCATCCGGGATCGTCAAAAAAATGTGCGAAGTCATCCTTAAGATGGAAAAGGAAAAGTGATGTTCGAGGAGAAGACGCGGTCTAAGGTGGGAATATTCGTTTTCGAGCTGGCCAGGACGGGGCAGCTTTATTACCTTTACGGGCGTGACTCGGACCCGGCCCGTAAGTCCCTCACGAAGTTGTTCTATTCGCTGGAAGAAGTCCTGTTCTCCGAAAAAGTATTTCAGTTGGACGTTTCCGCGGAGGAGATATCGTTCGAAGGCCTTCCTTACGGCGACATAAGCAAAGAGATAACCCATTTCATAGAAGTTCTCAAGGGTTTGGGCGTCCTCCGGATGACATTTTTCAGGGGCGTTTCCAAGAACGATATCTCCGGGTTCGTGAACGTTCTCTTTTCCGCTCCCGCGGAAGGGGCCCAGGGGATAGAGTCCAGGCTTGAGAAGCTGGGGATAAAAAAGATCGCGGTCGGTTCCATCGGACCGGCTGACCAGGCCGGAAGAGAGCTTGTAGACTCCGTGAAGCTCGCAAAGGAGACCTACCATATCGGCCGGGAGATACTTGACGACGTCGAAAGCGCGGTCCTCGGAGGAAGAAAAATAGACGCTGAAAGCGCCCGCGATTACGTGGACAGCCTGATGAGGAACCTGATCTCCAATAAAAGCGCGCTTCTCATTCTCGCCGCGGTGAAATGCCATGACGAGCATTCGCATATTCATAATATCAACGTCGCGATCTTCTCAATACTGGAATCGGAAGCTCTCGGGCTGGACCAGGATAACCTCAGGGAGATAGCTCTGGCGGCGCTTTTCCACGATATCGGCAAGATACTGGTCCCTTCCGGGATATTGAAAAAAGAGAGCGCCCTCTCGGACGAGGAGTTCAATATCGTAAAAAAACATCCGGTGTACGGCGCGCGCGTAATACTTGCTAACCCCGATCTGGGGACGCTGCCGGCGTTAGTCGCGTTCGAACATCACTTAAGGCACGACGGCCTGGGATATCCAGGCAGGGCGTTCTCTACCGACCAGTCCCTGGCCTCCATGATAGTTTCGATCGCGGACGTTTACGACGCGATGAGAAGCCGCAGGGCTTATGCCGGAGAAATGGCTCCGGAGAAAATATACGATGAGATGATGAAGATGTCCGGGAAGAATTTCAACGCCGATCTTCTCGATAATTTTTTCAGGATCGTAGGCATTTATCCGCCCGGGACGCTCGTCGAAACGGATACGGGCGAGATAGGCCTTTCCGTAAACGCGAGCATAGTCGATAAAAGAAGGCCGCATGTCGAGCTCTTGTACGGCAGCGACAAAAACCCGATCGATGAGCCGAGGATAGTGAGCCTGTTCGAGAAGGACCCCGAAAGCGGCGGGTATAAAAGGACGATATTGCACTCTCTGATACCCACGAAGAAGATCGGGGTGCCGGAGAGGTACCGGGGGGAGTAGTGTGGGACGGCGTATTTCGTGTTACGTGTCACGTGTCACGTATTTGTAGGTTGAATTGGGAGAGGATAACATATTTAGAAACACAACCGCGTGACACGTAACACGTGACACGTGACACCCCGACAGAGGTGATAATGGCGACTGAAACCCGGAACGTGTTCCCCGAGAAGCTGGTGCGGCAGATAGTTTTTCTTATTGTCGCGCTGGCGCTTCTTATTATCCCGATACGGGTGCTCGGTTACGGCTATTTCCCGCCTGACGACGTCAGAAGGCACGCCGCTAAAGTGGTTAACGGAAAACCCTGGAACGAGATACTAGTTCTCCGGAAAGACATTAAGACCGATTCCCACCCCGGATGGCATGCCATCCTCTCCGTGGTGCGGACCCTCACCCGCTGGGATGTGGACCAGCTGATGATATTTTCCATTATCGCCCTTTTTATCTGCTACTGCATCGTTATGCCGCTTCGCCTCCGCTTCCCGGAGGTATGGCTCCTTACACTAGTGATCATTTCAGTGGCGGACCCGCGTCTTATAAAGATCCTCTTGCAGGGAAGGCCGTACATTATTACGATGAGCTCTCTTCTGGTGATATTTTTTCTCTGGGACCGTCTTAAAGAGGATGATCCGCCCAGGAAAGTCACAATAGGGATAGTATCGGCCGTAGCGGCTTCGGTATGCATTCATGCCAGCTGGTATCTTTTCGTCCTGCCCATAGCGGCGTTGTTCATAGCCAGGGAGTGGAAGGCGTGTTCGAAATTCTCTCTGCTCGTTCTGGCCGGGATAGCTATTGGGGCTACGCTGACCTTGAACCCTTTCGCGTTCCTGGGCCAGACTTTTTTCCACATGGTGCGTATTTTTACCGGAGGAGAGGAGAAGGGGGTGATGGCCGAAGAGTTCAGGCCGTCAGACGGGGACCAGTTCATGGTTGTGGCGATACTTGGCCTTTTGGCGTGGCGTTATATGCGCGGTAAGTGGGACCCTAAGAAAGTAGATAACCCGGTCTTTATCCTGGGGGTCATGGGATGGATACTGGCTTTTACCGCGAAGAGGTTCTGGTTCGAGTGGGGAGTGCCGGCTTTCTCTTTCTGGATTGCGCACGAGCTCCAGGAATCTTTCGCGGAAATGGACATGAGGAAAAAGATAGGTGACGTTCAGAGGATCTTCATGACATTGACGTTCGCGGTGGTGCTCTTTCTCTCTGTGACCAATGACGTGGATAGCAGGTGGACCAAGGCCGCGCATAGGAGATACCTGGATCTCAACGACCCGGCGGTTAAGGAATGGCTGCCCGCAGAGGGAGGAGTTATTTACAACTCGGGAATGGATGTGTTCTTCGATACTTTCCGTAAAAATCCCAGAGCCCCCTGGCGCTATCAGGTCGGGTTCGAAGCTGCCATGATGCCGGATGATGACCTCAAAATATACCGTTACATAAGACAGGCACAACGGAGCGACGAGTCCCTAAGGAACTGGGTCAAAAAAATGACGGCTAAGGATATGATGATCATCAGGAGGACCGGGCCCATGGCCGGTGCCGCGCCTAAGATCCCGGAGCTCGAGTGGAGATCATTTCCCGGGGGATACTGGATCGGGCGCCTGCCGCGCGCGAAGTGAGGGGAAGAGATATGAAAAAAAGGAAATATATAATCGGCGTCGACGTCGGCGGAACGAAGACAGCTTCAGGTGTGATCACCGGTAACGGCCACCTCGTCGGGAAGATCGTGCTCCCCACATGCGCTCGCCGCGGACGGGATGTCTCCGTCAAACAGGTGCTTTCTTCGGTCAGCGCCGTCCTGGAGAGAACCGGGATCGGAAAAAAAGATCTTAAGGGGATAGGCGTCTGCGCTCCCGGGCCGCTCGATCCGAAAAGGGGGATAGTGCATAACCCGCCGAACCTGCCGGGATGGGACAATGTTCCTCTTCCCGCGATAATCGAGAAAAAATTTGGGGTGAGGACGGAGCTTGAGAACGACGCGAACGCCGCCGGTATGGCCGAGATGATATGGGGCGCCGCCCGCGGATACAAGAATGTTTTTTACGTCACGGTCAGCACCGGCATAGGTACCGGCATCATCATCGGCGGCAGGATATATCACGGCAAGAACGGCATGGCGGGTGAAGGCGGCCATTGCACAATTAACTACGACGATACCGGAGGCCCTTGCGGGTGCGGCAATATCGGTTGCGTGGAGAGCATGGCGTCGGGCCCGGCGACTTCCAGGCGCCTCATTAAAAAGATGAAGAAATCGGGGGGTAAAAAGTCTATTCTGTACAGGTTGTCCGGGGGGGATTTAGGCGCGATCACCATGAGGACTATAGCCGATGCTGCCCGGCAGAAAGATAAGCTGGCGATGGATACGATAAAGGAACAGGGTCGGATCCTTGGGATATGGCTCGGCGGCATGATAAACGTCCTTGACCCCGGCATTATCGTCATAGGAGGCGGAGTTTCGTCCATCGGTAAACTTATTTTCGACGAGATACGTAAGACCGCCTATAAGTCGACCGTCAATGTTTTCGCCGCCAAAACCCCGATCGTTCCGGCTAAGCTGAAAAGTGACGTAGGTATTTATGGCGCTGCATCGATCGTTATGTGAAGGTCCATGGTCTATGGTCCATAGTCCATGGTCTGATAAGAGATGCGTAGCTACTTCCTCCGACTCCAATTATTTTCCCGGACTGATCGCGCTCTTACGAAGCCTCAAAAAGACCAACCCCGGGTTGCCGGTAGTAGTATTCGACGGCGGGCTTACACCCCGCCAGAGGAAAATAACCGCGAAATTCGCCGAGGTCATTAAGCGCGAGCCCTTCTTCCGGATAAAGGGAAGAGGCAAATTCAGTTATATCGGCGACACGACCCTTCTCAAATTTTGGGCCGCGAAACTCGACGCGGATATGGTCCTCTACCTTGACGCCGACATGGTCGTCCTCGAGGACCTCTCACCCCTTTTTTCCATACCTGCCGGCAAGGTGGGAGCCGTAATGGAAAAGAATACCGTGCGCAACATGTTCCGCAAACAGCACAGGGAGATTTTATCCGCTATGGGGGATGTGGACTGGGACGCTCAAGGGTTCAACGCCGGGCTATTTGTCATGCGGCCTTCCGAATGGAGGGATCTCCCCGAAAAGGGGGAAACTCTTTTCCGGTCGATGGATGAGGAAGTGTTCTCGAAGACAAAGGACCAGCAGCTACTGAACGTCCTTTTCGCCGGCCATGTCGAACCCTTGCCTCTCAGGTACAATTATTCCCCGATCTACGACGCCTCGAACGGGTCGCTTCCCGCGGTCATCCATTTTCTGTACAATCCCAAGCCATGGCATTATAGCTACCCTTTGGACAAGTACTACCGGTATTACCGGTCTTGTGTTAAAATAAGTGATCATCCGGCTGTGCTGCTTCTGGATATATACAGGCTTGCAAGGCGTTTGGGTAAGTTTTAAGAGTGATCTTGGCAGAATGACCGAGGTGGAAAGTGGAGGGTCGAAGGTGGAAGGTGAAAAGGTACCGTTCCCTTCGACCTTCCACCAGTTTTCGCGTTGATCGGTGACAACATGAAGACCAATAAAACTTTCGTTATCATCCTACTCATGGCGACGATGCTACTCGTGCATCGTCCCGCTTTCGCGAGAGATAACTCACCGGACCCGTTCACGACGAGCGAAAATAAAAAGGCTTTCGCCAGGGAAATATCCTTGATGATAGGGAAAGCCTGGAAAGAGTGGCAGGACAAAGTAGAGATAAACGACGTAGCTGTCGACGGTTCGGGGGGAGTCATTTTTACGGGAGCCATACATGAACCGTCCCTGACCAAAAGGGCCATCATGAAGGATTTTGTCCGCGGCGAGAAGTCGAGAGCTTACGCGAAATGTGTTGTCATAATCTCCGAGGCCCTTGAAGATGGCATGAGAAAGTGGCAGTGGGGTTATTCGAACGGGAAGATAATATTCCCCCAGGGATCGTCGTGCCTGTATACGTTGACGCCATGCCGGAACATGCCGCTAGGGGTCAGCAGAGGAAAGTCTTCCGGAAGAGGATCAATGGAGAGCGGGGAATTGTATGATCTCATGTATTACCGGGCCCCGTCCTTAAAAGGTAACTATCTAAAGATATTTAAAGCCGCTTCGGTCGCGATAGCGGAGTGTTTTACCAAATGGGAAGAAGAATGCGTGATATCCGGTATTACCGCTAAAGGCGGAGTAGCGCCTTCTCCGTCGCCGCTCGGTCAGGGCCCGGGGCCGGTCAGGGGAGCGACGGGTAACGGCGGCAGGCTCACCGGGGCATATTTCGACGGGGAGCTGATGTACGTCCGCATGTGCCGGATCCTGGATGAGTTGGAGGGAATAGAAAAGGGTCAAGGGTCAGGGGGGCAAGGGTCATGAAAAGGGGTAGTGGTTGGATGGTCGACGAACAACCAAATACAATTCAGATCGCGATATGATCCAGGAAAGCTCTTTTCCCTTTTCCCTGACCCTAAACCCTTGACCCTTGCCCCTTTTTATGTCCGATCAATTATCTTGAATTACCCACGCCGCTGTGTTATAAGTTTACTATGTACCAGGTATTAGCCCAGAAATACCGGCCCAGGGGATTTGACGATGTCCTCGGGCAGGAAGCGGCCGTAAGGACCCTTAAGAACGCCGTTAGTTCCGGCAGGATCGCTAACGCCTATATGTTCTCAGGTCCGAGAGGCGTGGGTAAAACGTCGCTCGCGCGTCTTCTCGCCAAGATAATAAATTGCGATAAACCGTCCGCGGGAGGTCCCTGCAACAAGTGTCCCCGCTGCGAAGAGATAACGAAAGGGAGCAGCATGGATGTGCTGGAGATAGACGGAGCTTCCAATAGGGGCATCGACGAGATCCGGACGCTCCGGGAAAGCGTCAGGTTCCTGCCTTCTACCGGGAAATATAAGGTTTATGTCATAGACGAGGTGCATATGCTCACCTCGGAAGCTTTCAACGCGCTTTTAAAGACACTGGAAGAACCTCCCGAACATGTGAAATTCATTTTCGCCACCACCGAAGCCCATAAGGTGCTTCCGACAATAATGTCGCGCTGCCAGAAGTTCGATTTCAAACGTATACCCCCGAAACTGATATATGAGCAAGTGAAGGATATAGCCAGGAAAGAGAAAATTGAGATCGACGAGAAGGCGATGCTTCTCATAGCGCGCGCGGCGGACGGTAGTCTCCGGGACGCGCTCGTCATACTCGACCAGATGGTCTCTTTCACCGCGGGGAAAGTGACCGCTAAAGAGGTGCTCGACCTTCTGGGTATGGTTGGGGGTGAGATAATATCCGATCTTTCGGACGCGGTCATACTAAAGGCACCTGAAAAAGTGGCGCGGATACTGGACGACCTTATAAATAACGGGAAGGACCCGGTTTTCATATTGAATAATCTCATGTCTCATTTTAGGGATATACTGATCTTGAAGAGCGCCGGGTCTCCGACGACGGATATGGTCTTCCATGACGATGAGCTCGCGGTCCTAGAGAACCAGGCCGAGAAGATGTCGATTGAAGAGGTCCTGTACATATTACAGAACCTGGCCCATTGCGGTACGCTAATGAAAGGGACAATGTACACTCGCGTTCCGCTTGAGATATCGCTTATTAAATTGACGAAAAGGGACAGTATCCTTTCGATCGGGGAAGTGCTCGAGCGGCTTGAAAAACTCGAGTCGGGAGAGAACCCCCTGGGCAGTATCCAGCGGCCGGCTATCCCCTCGGGGAGTAACCAGAAACCAGTAACCAGTGACCAGAGGCCGGTGGGGAGTGACCAGAAACCAGCGGCCCCTTCAGGGAGTAACCAGAAACCGGTAACCAGTAACCAGAATATGGCGGGGGATGACGAGGAACTTCCGGCCGATGAGCTCGAGTTGACCGGTGAGCCTGGGACACACTGGGATATGCTGCTGAAATATCTCAAGAACAAGAAGTTCTCCGTGTATACCTTCATCAAACAGGCAAAGCCGATAGATCTTTCGGAGAAAAAAGCTGTGATCGCTTTTGATAAGGACCACGCGTTCAATAAAGAAATGCTGGAAACACCGGATAATCTCGATCTGATAAAAGAATCCCTTGAGTCGGTGTTCGGGGCCAGGCCGGCCTTGGAGATAAGGGTGCTCGACCGGATGTCCCAGCAAATAGACGGGCACGGGCTTCTCAAAAAAAAGCAGGAAGAGATACGTAAAACATCCAATCCCGCTATCGAGGCGGCATTGGATGTGTTCGGAGGGAAGATCGTCAGGGACCATATCGACTGATAGGGATCATTTGACCGATGACGTTCCCGTGAGACGTAGGATGTAGGACGTGGGACGTAAAGCAACGGCTACTTGCAGTCAACGTCCTACGTCCCACATCCCACGTCCTACGGAACAGGATAATATGCATAAAGCGTTTCCCGATTCTATAAATAGGCTCATCAAAGAGCTGTCCGCCATGCCGGGCATAGGTCCCAGATCCGCGGAACGCATAACTTTCCATATATTGCAATCTCCCCGGGAAAATATCATCGATCTCCTTAATTCGATCAAGGAAGTTAAGACCAGCGTCAGGTTCTGCGGAGTTTGCTCGAACTTGAGCGACGGCGGGACCTGCGGTATATGTTCCGATCCGGCGAGGGACAGGACAAGGATATGCGTGGTCGAAGGTCCGGGGGGTATAACGGCCATGGAGAGGAGCGGTGCTTATCGGGGATTGTACCATGTTCTCTTGGGCGCTCTCTCCCCCATCGACGGAGTTGGTCCCGATGAGCTCCGGATAGGCGGCCTTCTAAAAAGGCTGAGCGGGGAAGGGGTGGCGGAGATTATCCTCGCTACCGATTTCACGACCGGCGGAGAGACCACGGCGATGTATCTCAAGAGGGCGCTGGAACCGTTCAATGTGACCGTGACCAGGCTATCCAGGGGCGTGCCGGTAGGGGGAAGTCTCGAATACGTTGATATCGCCACCCTTCAGCGGGCGTTCGAGGATCGTCGGAAGGCGTGATACATAGGTGAAAGGGAACAGAAGGCTGTCCCTCCTCCCGTGCCCCCATAGCCGCTTCGACCTTCGACCCTCGACCTACCACCTTCGACCTAGCATGATACGCCTTGACTTAGCCGACTTTATCGTTATACTGATATTATATAATCCTGATCCGTGACCAATAATAGGAGGTAATAATGGGTATAGTCGAATCCGTAGTAAAAGGGTTTACCGGGACAGTGAAGGTCCTGCATGTTATCCTGGTTTTTCTTGTTTTTAACGTGATCGTGGGGCTTGTAAGCCTTCCCATGACCAATCCGGATAATGTCAACAATCCGGTAATGGTAGCGATTTCGGCCGTAGCCAGTCTGGTGTTTTTCCTTATTTTCATATTTCTTCAGGGAGGGGCGCTGGGGCTCATCAGGGATTTTATTAAAACTGACTCGATCCTTTTCTCTCAGTTCAGGGAATACGGAAAAAAATTCTACGTGAAGATACTGCTATTGCTCTTATTGTATTTTGCCATAGCTCTGGGTGTTGTTCTCATACTGGCGCTCATAAGCGCCGGGCTTCTACTTCTCGGAGATAATGTAGCTATCAGGAGCGTTATAGCCGTAATAATTACGGTCGTTTCCGTTATGGTCATAACGGCCCTAATTTATCCTATTTACGCGGTCGTGGTCGAGGACCTGGGGCCAGTCGCGGCTCTTAAAAAGGGCATAACGGTAGCGAAACAGAACTTTCTCGGAACGTTGGGACTTTTTCTTCTGCTTCTACTGATCAGCCTTTTGATATCTCTCCTAATAGGTTTTATAGCTGGGGTCGTGACGATCCCTCTTGGCGATACGGTCAGCCGTATAGTATTATCCCTGGTCAACGCGGTGGTACAGTCGTATATCCCTGTCGTTATGATGATAGCGTTCATGAGATTTTATATGGGTTTGATCGTCGGTAAAGGACCGCAGACGGTAAAAGACCCTTCTGTTATCTAGGGGCGGCTTTATATCCGCGATAACGGTTCACTGAACGGCAGGCGGAACTAAGCCGCCTGAGGCGTGTTAATCCGGAATACACGACATTCCAGGCGGGTCGCTCCCTAACGCTGTAAATCTTTGTTTTAGTGTATCTTCGCCTGTTAAACAGGTGTTCTTAAAATTCAGGAGGTTCGAAATGGGAAAGATGGTCGCTTATGACGGTAACAGCGCGGTGGCGCGTGTCGCGCACGCAACGAACGAGGTAATAGCCATATATCCGATAACCCCTTCATCGACAATGGGGGAGATAGCGGACGAGAAAACGGCGAAAGGGGAGAAGAACATATGGGGGACCGTTCCCCTTGTCGTCGAGATGCAATCCGAGGCCGGGGCCGCTGGATCAGTGCACGGGGCGCTCGCCACGGGGAGTCTTGTGACCACTTTTACCGCGTCGCAGGGTCTTCTTCTGATGATACCCAATATGTACAAGATCGCGGGCGAGTTATGCCCCACGGTATTCCACATAGCCGCCAGGTCTCTGGCGTGCCAGGCGCTGTCCATATTCGGTGACCACTCCGACGTCATGGCCACGAGGGCTACCGGGTTCGCGCTTCTCGCCTCGGACGGTGTGCAGCAGGCCATGGATATGGCGCTTATCGCCCAGGCGGCAACGCTTGAGTCGAAAGTTCCGTTCCTCCATTTCTTCGAGGGTTTCAGGGTATCTCACGAGATACAGAAGATAAACGAGCTCACTTTCGACGATATGAAGGCGATGTTAGACCCGGCGCTTATTCACACCCATAGGAGAAGAGGATTGACGCCCGAAAAGCCTGTGATGCGAGGGACCTCGCAGAACCCGGACGTTTATTTTCAGGGGAGGGAATCCGTTAATAAGTATTACCTGGAATGCCCCGGCGTGGTAGAGAAGGTAATGGATAAATTCGCGGCGCTAACCGGCAGGAAATACCGTCTTTTCGATTATTTCGGAGCTCCCGACGCCGACAGGATCATAATCATAATGGGTTGCGGCGGGGAAGCGGTGCGCGAGACGGTCGAGTATATGAACGCGCGAGGGGAAAAAGTCGGGGTTCTTACCGTAAGGCTGTTCAGGCCGTTTGACGTCAAGTCTTTCGTTGGCGCTTTGCCGGCCTCGGTCAAGGCGATAGCGGTCCTTGACAGGACGAAAGAGCCGGGAAGTCTCGGAGAGCCGCTTTACGAGGACGTGAGGACGGCTATCGGCGAGGCCATGCAGGAGAAACTGGTCTCTTTTACCGGCTATCCTAAAATAGTCGGGGGCCGTTACGGCCTCGGGTCGGCCGAATTCACGCCGGCCATGATCAAAGGAGTGTTCGATAATATTTCAAAGGAAAAACCGAAGAACCATTTCACCGTCGGGATAGACGACGACGTAACTTATTCGAGCCTGGCTTATGACCCGTCTTTCAGCGTAGAGAAGGAGACAACATACAGGGCCATGTTCTACGGCCTGGGCGCTGACGGGACGGTCGGGGCCAACAAGAACTCCATAAAGATCATAGGCGATAAGACGCCGAACTATACGCAGGGATATTTTGTCTACGATTCGAAGAAAGCGGGAGCGATAACCATTTCCCATCTCAGGTTCGGGAAGGACGTAATACGGAGCCCATATCTTATCACGCACGCCAATTTCCTCGCGTGCCATAACCCGTCGTTCCTTGAGAAGTATGACATGATCAAGAACCTCGTCGAGGGGGGGATCTTCCTTCTGAATACCCAGCACGACAAGGATTCGGTGTGGAATACTTTGCCGTTGAAGATACAAAAACAGATCATCGACAAAAAAGTGAAGTTCTACGTGATAAACGCCATCGATCTTGCCGAAAAGCTCGGGCTCGGAAGCCGCATAAACGTTATCATGCAGACGGCTTTCTTCAAGATATCGAGGGTCATAGACGATAAAATAGCGCTGGACGCCATAAGGGACGCGATCAAAAAGACTTACGGAAGTAAAGGCGAGAGAGTCGTCGAGATGAACGTTAAAGCCGTGGATGAAGCGCTTAAGAATATTTACGAAGTGGCTGTGCCGTCAAAAGCCACTTCGAACATAGTCGAAAAAGAGACCGTTCCGGCGCATGCTCCCGAATTTGTGAAAGGAACTACGGCCAGGATAATGAAGAACGAGGGAGATACGGTGAAGGTTTCGGGCATGCCGGCCGACGGCACATGGCCGACGGGGACGACGCAGTACGAGAAAAGGAATATAGCGGTCAGTATCCCGGTCTGGAACCCGGCGTCATGCATACAGTGCGGAAAATGTTCGCTTGTCTGTCCCCACGCCGCGATAAGGCCGAAGATGTATAAAGATGAACTGCTTAAAGGAGCGCCGAAAACCTTTAAAAGTACGGCGCCGAAGCCGCCTAAAGGGCTCGAAGGGTATGTTTATACTTTGCAGGTAGCTCCCGAGGATTGCACCGGATGCGGTACTTGCGTCGAGAACTGTCCCGCCAAGGATAAGGAAGCTATAAAAATGCAGCACCAGGAGCCGTTAAGGGAAGCTGAGAGTGAAAATTATAAATTTTTCCTGGACCTGCCGGAAACTGACCCGAAGATCTATCAGAGGAACACCATGAAGGGAAGCCAGTTCATTAAGCCCCTTTTCGAGTATTCCGGAGCCTGCGCGGGTTGCGGCGAGACGGCCTATGTCAAACTGCTTTCTCAGCTTTTCGGCGACAGGGCGATCATCGCCAACGCGACCGGTTGTTCGTCGATATACGGAGGGAATCTTCCCACCACCCCGTATACGACGCGTAAGGACGGCAGGGGCCCGGCATGGGTGAACTCGCTTTTCGAGGATAACGCGGAGATGGCTTACGGTATGCGCCTTACTGTGGAGAAATATTCCGAATACGCGAAAGAGCTGGCCGACAGGATAATATCGACCGCCACGAGCAATAAAGATCTGGTCGGGCTCCTCAAAGAGGCCATTAGCCAGGACCAATCCTCTCAGGAGGGTATCGAGACCCAGAGGGAGCGTGTGGACAGGATCAAAAAGCTGCTTTCAACTTGCGATTCGCCGGATTGCAAAGAGCTACTTTCCATAATCGAGTATTTCATTAAGAAGTCCGTGTGGGCGCTGGGAGGGGACGGATGGGCCTATGATATAGGTTACGGCGGTCTTGACCACGTGCTGGCGCAGGGACGTAACGTGAATATACTGGTCCTCGATACTGAGGTGTATTCGAATACCGGAGGCCAGGCTTCAAAATCAACGCCCATGGGCGCCGTAGCAAAATTCGCGGAAAGCGGTAAGGCCATCGGGAAAAAAGATATGGGCCTTATAAGCATGAGCTACGGGTATATTTATGTGGCTAAAGTATCGCTCGGCGCAGACCCGGTGCAGACCATAAAGGCGTTCATCGAGGCTGAGGCTTATGACGGGCCTTCCATCATTCTCGCGTATTCGCACTGTATCGCTCACGGCATCGATATGACAAAAGGTCTCGAGGAACAGAAAAAGGCCGTCGCTTCCGGGCACTGGCCGCTTTTCAGGTACAACCCCGCGCTCGCGCTCGAAGGGAAGAACCCCCTCATCGTGGATAGTAAAGCCCCTAGTATCAAGCTGGATGAGTTCATTTACAACGAGAACAGGTTCAGTGTTCTGAAGCGGAGCAACCCGGAAAAGGCGAAGCTATTCCTCGATAAATCCCAGAAAAAGGTCGAGGACCAGTACGCGCTGTATAAATACCTGTCCGAGAGGAAATCGTCGGAAGTGAAAGAGAGTTAATAGATCTGTTTGTCGTCGGTTGCCAGTTGCCTGTTGACGGTTTATGCGGGGTGTGGGAAGAAGAGTGAACCGTTAACCGGCAACGGGCAACTGGCAACGGGCAACAAACTTCAACATGACTACTTACAACCCCCTTCCCAAATGGGTAAAAACCAAACTTTCCTTGAGCGCTGAATTCCGCGCAATATCGGACGCGGTCAAAGAATCACGATTGAACACGGTCTGCGGTTCCGCGGCGTGTCCGAATAAGGGGGAGTGCTGGTCGAACAAGCATGTTACGTTCCTCATCCTGGGCAAGAACTGTACGCGGAGCTGCCGGTTCTGCAATGTAGATAAGAACATACCTTCCCCTCCGGATCCTGGAGAGCCGGAGAGGGTAGCGGGATTTATCGAGAAATTCGGCATGAAGTATGGCGTGATCACGTCGGTGACCCGCGACGATCTCGCGGATAAAGGCTCAGGGCATTTCATCGATACTGTCCGGGCGGTAAAGGAAAGAACGCCGGACGTTGACCTGGAGCTTCTTATCCCTGACATGCTCGGCGACGAAGACCTTTTGAGATCGATAGCCCTGTCCCTGGCGGATGTCATAGGGCATAACGTGGAAACTGCGCCGCGGATATATGAAAAACTCCGGCCGGGGGCAGATTACGGAAGGACCATAAAGGTCCTGGGTACTCTCAAAAAATATTCCGGGAATATTCCGGTGAAAACAGCGATGATGATCGGCCTGGGGGAGACAGATGAGGAAATAACGGAAGTGTTCCTGGACCTGAAGAAGGCGGGTGTGGACATCCTTTTCATCGGCCAGTACCTCAGCCCTACAAAAAAGCAGTACCCCGTCCAGAAATACTATACCCCCGAAGAGTTCGATAACTTGCGCGGGGAAGCTCTGAAAATCGGGATCCCGACGGTCCGTTCTTTCCCGCTTCTCCGGAGCTCGTACTCAGACTGTGTCCCTCAATTACGCGTTACGACACAGTCTGACTTGTCAGCATAGGTCTTCCGCCCAGCTCTCGGGCAGGTTTTCGGTTATTTCTATATCGGCGAATATTTTGCTTTTTCTGGGGCCTACCCTTTTAGCCCATTCAGCCATCCTGCCGATACCGTCCTCGAGCGTTGTGGCGGCGTGTTCGCCTAAAAACTTCCTGGCCTTGGAATGGTCGCAATATGCGTGCCGGACTTCCGAGCGTTCTTTCAGGTGGACGATATTGGCCCTAACTCCCATGGCTTTAGCGGCGGTGTTAGCCAGCTCCAGAACGGTGTATGGCTTTTCCGCTCCGATATTAAAGATCTCGCCGCGGGCGGACGGCTCTTCGATCGATCCGGCTATCAAGGGGGCTATATCGGCGATATAGCTGAAGGCCCTCGTCTGTGAGCCATCCCCGAAGATCGGCATGGGTTTATCCAGCATTATCTGGTTCATGAATATTCCTATGACGTTCCGGTACTTATCTCCGATATTCTGCTTTTCGCCGTAAACATTGTGCGGACGGAATACTATATAGTCAAGACCGAACATCTCCTTGGATACCCTGAGCTCCTGTTCTACGGCGTATTTGGCGATGCCGTACGGATCTTCCGGACGGGGGACCATATTCTCGTCCATCGGGAGCTGGTTCTTCCCGTAAACGGCTATGGATGACGTGAAAATAAAACATTTTACCTTATGTATCACCGATGCGTTGATCAGATTCACCGAACCGATGAGATTATTGGAATAATTGAACCTTTTAATGAAATGGCTTAACCCCTCCGCGGCGTAAGCGGCGAGATGGAAAACATGGTCGAATTGATAACGGTCGAACAGATATTTGATAAAAACCTGGTCCAGGACCGTCCCTTCGAGAAATACGGCATCTTTACTCACATTTTCCCTGAAGCCGCCGGAAAGGTCGTCGATGGCCACGACCTTGTGGCCCTTCTTTATCAATTCATCGGATACATGGGATCCTATAAAACCGGCTCCCCCGGTTACAAGAATGGCAGCCATCGGAACTCCTTTTTGATATAGAAGCCGGATGTATCCCTAATCCTGACTCTTTACGTCTTTTCTGCGCAATATCATGAAATCGTTAAAACTTTTATCGAGATCATAAAAAGGCCAGAGCAGTTCCAACGCGTTCTTTGGATTGCATGAGGCGTCGATCTGGATGTACCTTGGGTTATTTTCAATTACCGACCTCAAGGCGACGGCTTTGTCTTTTTCGGTCGTCGCTCTGAAAATGTAATTATATTGGAAATTCCTTCCCGTTGATCCGTTAGGGTACTTGGTGAGGTAATAGCCAATATCTTTTCGCGCGACGAACGGCTCGTCGGGGCCAAGCCGTTCATTCAGGTAAGATATGGTTTCTGCTTCGCCTTTTTCACCGTAGTTGTTCCAGCTGTTTGCGGTAGTATAGTTCGACGCCTGTTTGATGTCCAGGCTGACCTCGGAGGCGAAGGCTATTATGAAAAGTCCCAGGATGAAGCTGGAAAATATCTTTCCTTTCGTCGATGTGAAATATAGGAATAGAGGCACCGCGAGGAACGGGCCGAGGGATAACGCGGCAAGAAGAAAAGGCTTATCAGTTAAAAAGGGAGGGAGCGCAGATCTGCCGTAAAGCATTAATTTAAGGGGATCGTGGGGCAATAAAAAAGTGTGGTAAGCGGTCGTGATAGCCACGAGGGCGCCGATGATCTTAAACCCCCTTTTATCGATAAGAACGTTTTTTATCGCCGTGTCGTAAATAAAGGAGGAAATAAGGATGATGGAAACGGGGTACAACGGCGTCTGGTACTTCATCATAGCCATCCGGGGAAAATAATACAGGTAAAAAACAAAAACGAGGCTCCCTAGCATGAGCAAGAAATCAATGTTACCGGAGATTTTATTTAAGACGCAAGTCCTCACCCGGGCAAGGGCGCTCCCCGCCATAAGGATCACGAAAGCAGGGGAGACCCATTTGATAAAAAAGACAAGGGATATCAGTACCATGCCGACCTTATTCGCGGAGAGGCCCAATCCTCCCTGGCTCATTTTGGTCGAAAAAGTGTAGTGAATGGGGAATAACATATCCACATGGAATATGAGGCAGTATATATACCATAAACTGAAGGCCAGGGTCGAGCCGATAATGAAAATTAGAAATGTATTGATCAATGCGCCCTTATAATCTCGGCGTGAAAGGTAGAACAGGAATATCGCCGGAGCTATTAGGGGAGGGGTGGTGAATTTTATGAGAAGCATGCATCCTATTAAAACTCCCAGGAAGACCAGTTTGCGCACGGTCATCCCCTCGTTGTTATAACGTATGAAGAAATAAGCGAAAGCTATGGTCGACAGCATCAATAAGCCGCCGTCTATGTCTATTAGCATGGAATACTGGATCAGGATGGGGTTTATCAGATAAAAGGCGCCTGCGATAAGAGTTATCAGATAGAACTCTTTTCCCTTGAAGAGTTCACGGCATGTCAAGAGGAGGAAGATAAAACCCAGGAAGTAATAGAGAACGCCCAAGCCTCTCGCCACGACAGTGTTTTCGCCGAACATCTTGAAGGCCAGCGCCAGGCTGTAAATATACACGGGCGGGTGCCATAGGCCTATGTCGGGATCTTTTGAGAAGATCGCCGGGTCTTTTATCACGCTTTGGGCGGCTATCGCGAAATCCGTCTCGTCAAGGTTGAAAGGTTTGGCTATGCTGAAGGAGAACATTACCGCGGAGAAGAGGATAAAAGCGAGCAGGCCCGTCTGAAGATGTTTGAGGTTGAACTCAAAAGAGGAGCTCAAGGCTGTTCCCAAAACGGAGGGAACGCAAGCCGGAGGTTCCGGTATTAGAGGCGCGGAAAAAGTTATTGTCCCGGGGAGGGAGGGGTCATTAGGCTCAGTTCTTTGTTCCTGTCCGCTTATGAATAGATTACGGAATATTATAGCCAGCATGCCGAGGGCGACGCTTGCCGCTCCGAGAAAAGTGCCGGTTATTTTTGATTTGCCTTTCCTTTCCAGGTAATTGACGGATATCTCTATGGTCTTGACGCGTTGTTTTAAAGCGGCTATCGTCATTTTCGCTAAAAAAGCTGAGCCTCCGACGTCCAGAAGACTCTTGATCTTTTCAAGAGATCCTTTCTTGATAAGCCTGTAAGTGCACCCCATGTCCGTTAGGGCCGGGCCGTTATACAGGACCTGCAGGATCTTAGCGACGAGCCAATTACCCCATTTCAGTCCGAAACGCATGTTGGCGCTTTTGGCGATGAGCTCCTTGGTCGTCCTGGTTCCCTGGACCATGTCAAAGTCATCCGTGTACGCCAGGAATTTTATGACATCTCTCGGTGTGAAAGTGTCGTCGGACTCAGTGAGAATGATGTAATCCCCCGACGCTTCAAGGAGGGCCCTCTTGCAGGCAAACCCATAGCCCTGATTAAATTCTTTTATGACCCTGGCCCCTGAGGCGGACGCAATTTGGGCCGTGCGGTCGGATGAGTTATTATCCACTACGAGGATCTCGTCCACATAGCCGAGCTTCTTGAACCCCAGGATAACCCCTTCGATGGAGCTTTCCTCGTTATAAGCCGGCATTACTACCGAAACAGTTCTACCTTCATACATACCGGGAACTCACCTCGCTTTTAAAGGCCGCACAGTTTGGCGTATTTTAATAATATAGCTTATGTCCCGGCATAGTCAAGTTAATACACTGTCACGGCGCGCTTCTTTCTTGTTATTTGACCGCGGCGATTATATAATTAATGCTCATCTCGCATGAAACGATCCCAGGGGGGTAAACATGAACGATATGGACAAGCTCAAACGCACGCCTCTGTATGACGCGCATGTGCGCGCGGGAGGGAGGATGGTGCCTTTTTCGGGGTGGGAGATGCCTGTCCAGTATACCGGGATCCTCGAGGAACATCTTCATACGCGGTCAGCCGTCGGGATATTCGATATTTGTCATATGGGTGAGTTCGTCCTCTCGGGGCCTAATGCTTTTTCGGATGTGGACAGGCTTGTCACCTGCGATATGTCCGGTCTTGTTCCGGGAAAATGCAAATACGGGTTCCTGCTTAACGAGGACGCCTGTATGATCGACGATCTTATCGTTTTCAGGACCGGGATCGAGGAGATCATGCTTGTAGTGAACGCCGGGACGATTTCCGGGGACGCGGATTGGATAAAGAGGCGGATATCCCGGGGAACGGTCTTTAACGATATTTCCGCGGGGACGGCCAAGATAGACATACAGGGGCCTCTGGCCCCGTCCGTTATGGACCGGTATTTCGAAGCGAATATTTCGTCTGAGTTAAAAAGGTTCAACTTCAAGATCATCGAGAAAGAAGGAGAAAGGGGAATAATAAGCGCGACCGGGTATACGGGAGAGAAAGGCTATGAGCTGTTCATCCCGTCAAGGAACGCCGAGTCGTCGTGGGAAAAACTTTTGTCTTATGAAAATGTTAAACCAGCCGGGCTCGGCGCCAGGGACTCGCTCAGGCTCGAGATGGGATATCCGCTATACGGACACGACATCGACCCGACCCATACGCCTTTCGAAGCCGGCCTCATGCGTTTTGTGGACATGAAAAAAGATTTTATAGGCAGGAAGAAACTGGCCGATGAGGAAAAGTCCGGAGCGGCGCGGGTCCTCACGGGTTTTATAGCCGATTCCCGGCGAAGCGCCAGGGAAGGTTTTGTCGTTAAAAAGGACGGAAAGGACATAGGCGTGGTTACCAGCGGCGTCTTTTCCCCTTGCCTTAAAAAAGGGATTGGGTTATTTTATATTGATAGAGCCTATTCCGGCGAGAATACTCAAGTGGTGTTGTCGGGCGGGAATGTGGAGATAAGCGCGGTGGTCAATAAACCGCCGTTCGTAAGATAGCGTACGGTTTCGTGATATGGTAAAACGAGGCACGTAGGGGCGGCCTTTATGGCCGCCCTAGACAAGTGTGGTTGATGTAACAAGGACGAGCAGGGCGGCCACAAGGGCCGCCCCTACGGTTTTTATTTTTGTGATGAACAACCCGGCGAATCGGGTGTGAAAGTTATTGGCACAAGGAGGAAGCAATGATACCCCAAGGTCTTAAGTATACGAAGGAACACGAGTGGATAAGCGTACAGGGCGCGATAGGGACTGTCGGGATAACGGCTCATGCCCAGAAGGAGCTTGGGGATATTACGTTCATTGAGCTTCCGGAGAAAGGGAAGACGGTATCCGCCGGGAACTCGATAGCCACAATAGAATCGGTTAAAGCGGCGAGCGATATATACGCCCCGGTTTCCGGGAAGATAACCGATGTAAATACTATCCTATCCGATTCTCCCGAAACCATTAACAGTGCGCCTTACGGCGAGGGATGGATATGCAAAATAGAGATGAAGGACCCCGTCCAGCTGAAGGGCCTCATGGACGCCGCGGCGTATGGGGATTATCTTAAGACGTTGTAAAAGTTAAGCGAGAAAGCGCGAGTGCACGGGTTTGGAAAAGTGCACGGGTGCACGAGTTGTTGGAGGGGTTTTATGTAGGGGCGGGCCTTGCCTGTCCTCCGAAGCCAGTTAATAGTAAAATGATCCGGCGGAGGAGGATGCCCGCCCTCAAATAACGAATCACGACCCACGAATAACGAACCACGCAAAACATGCCATACATACCCAATAGCGCCGAGGAGAGAGTCGAAATGCTCAAGGCCGCCGGGATCAAATCCGGCCGGATGGATGAGCTTTTTATGGGGATACCTCACGGTCTCAGGGCCAGGTCTTTCGATATCCCGGAAGGGCGGTCAGAGTTCGACGTCGAAAGATATCTCAAGTCGCTCGGCAATAAGAACCTTACGGATCTCGTGTATTTCGTCGGAGGAGGTTTCTACGACCATTACATCCCGGCGGCGATAGACGCCCTGGTGTCGCGGTCGGAATTCTACACCGCTTATACGCCTTATCAGCCCGAGGCGTCACAGGGAACGCTTCAGGCTATTTACGAGTATCAAAGCTGTATTTGCAGGCTTACCGGTATGGAGGTTTCCAACGCTTCGCTATACGACGGCGGAACCGCACTGTATGAAGCGGTAATGATGGCGATAAGAATAACCGGGCGGAATAAGGTCATAATGGACGGGGGAGTGAGCCCGATATACCGTAAAATGGTCCGTTCGTATACGAGTAATCTCTCCATAGCTTTTGTCGAAGTCCCGGTCTCGCACGGCCAGAGCAACCGGAACGAGCTGGACAAATATATCGACGGTGAGACCGCAGCGGTGATACTACAGAACCCAAATTTCTTCGGGGCGATAGACGACCACACGGACATATCTGAAAAATGCCATAAAGCCGGTGCTTTGATGATAGAGAGCGTTTATCCGGTATCTCTGGGGATGTTGAAAACCCCGCGCGAGATGGGCGCGGATATCACAACCGGAGAAGGCCAGAGCCTGGGGATACCGTTATCGTTCGGCGGGCCTTATCTCGGGTTCATCGGAGTATTAAAACAATACGCCCGTAAGATGCCGGGCAGAATAGTGGGAGTTACCGAAGACAGCGTTGGGAGGAGAGGTTTCGTCCTCACGCTACAGACGCGTGAGCAGCATATCAGAAGGGAAAAAGCGACTTCGAACATATGCTCGAACCAGGCGCTGTGCGCTTTGAGAGCGCTCATTTTCATGTCACTTCTCGGGAACGAAGGCCTTAAAGGTCTTGCCGAGATCTGCCGGGACAAAGCTGAGTTCACTAAGAGCAGGCTGGAAGGCATTAAAGGCGTGGAAGTCATGAAAAGCGCTCCCACTTTCAATGAGTTCACCGTGAAACTCCCGAAAGACGCGAACGAGGTGATAGGTAAACTCCTGGATAAAGGTATAGCCGCCGGGTTTCCCCTTGGCAGATATTATCCCGAAATGGACAATTATCTTCTGGTCGCGGTGACGGAAAAAAGGACGAAACACGACATAACCCGTTTCGCGGACGCCCTGGAGGATGCTTTATGGAACTAATTTTCGAGATATCCAAAAAAGGAAAGAAGGGTTTCAGCCTTCCGACGAGGGATGTGCCGGAGGCTTCTTCTCTTCCCGGGAAATATTTGCGGAACGGCGATACCGGTCTTCCGGAGCTTTCCGAGCCGGAAGTGGTAAGGCATTTCACCAACCTTTCCAGGATGAATTTCGGGGTGGATTCTCATTTTTATCCGCTCGGGTCATGCACGATGAAATATAATCCGAAATTCCTCGAGAAGATAGCCCAACTTGAGTGTTTTTCATCTGTCCATCCGCTCCAGCCCCAGCTAATTAAAGGCGGCATACTCACCCAGGGGTCGCTCGAGGTCATTTACAATCTCGAAAATCTCTTATCCGAGATCACCGGCATGGACGCTTTTACCACCCAGCCAATGGCCGGGGCGCACGGTGAACTTACCGGCGTCATGCTGATGGCCGCGTATCACAGGCATAAAGGCAATAAAAGGAAGTATATACTCATACCCGATTCGGGTCACGGCACAAATCCCGCGAGCGCCGCTATCGCGGGTTATGAAATAAAGACGGTAAAGTCCAACGAGAAAGGCGTGCTCGATATGATCGAATTGAAAAAAGCTCTTTCGGAAGAAACGGCCGGTCTCATGATAACCTGCCCGAACACGCTGGGTATTTTCGAGCCGGCCATTAAGGAAATATCGGACCTCGTGCACGGGGTCGGGGCGCTAATGTATTATGACGGCGCCAATATGAACGCCATACTGGGGAAAGCCCGTCCGGGCGATCTCGGGTTCGACATCGTACACCTCAACCTGCATAAGACTTTCGCGACCCCGCATGGCGGCGGCGGTCCGGGAGCCGGGCCGGTCGGGGTTAAAAAGGAACTAGAGGAATTCCTGCCTACTTCGAGGGTGGTCAAGCGGAAGGACGGAACGTTCTTCCTGGAATATGACAAACCCCTTTCGATAGGCTATATCTCGCAGTTTTACGGTAACTATTCGGTGCTCCTTAAAGCTTACGCGTATATCCTTTTACTGGGGAAGGAAGGCCTTATAGAAGTGAGCGAGAACGCGGTCCTCAACGCTAATTACATAAAGGCCCGGCTCAAAGCCCATTACGAAATACCCTGTCCCGACGGATGCCTTCACGAGTTCGTGATATCGGCGCGGAAACAGGCTGAAAAGGGAGTGCACGCAATAGATATAGCCAAGGCTCTTATTGACAGAGGCATACATCCGCCGACTGTATACTTCCCCCTAAACGTGAAAGAAGCCATAATGATTGAGCCGACCGAGACCGAATCCAGGGAAACTCTGGACAGGTTCATAGCCATAATGATAGAGCTTGCCGAACTTGCCGAAAAAGACCCCGAGAGCTTTAAAGCTTTTCCCAGGACCACCCCGGTCGGCCGCCTTGATGAGGTAAAAGCCGCGAAAGACATGGACCTTGCATATCTATAGTAGTAGAGGCGGGGTCCCCCCGCCTGAGACAGCCCAAAACAGTTGAACAATGGAACAAGTAGAATATTCCACAAAAGACCCGTTTATGAACGTCGCGCTCGACGAGATCCTTCTTCTCAAAGCCGAACGCGGGGAAATTGAGGAGACCGTGCGGTTCTGGAAGTCGGATGAGTATTTTGTCGTTCTCGGTAGGGGCTCTAAGGCCGAGGAGGATTGCCATGTAGATCGGTGCGCTCTGGACGAGGTAAAAATATTGCGCCGCATTTCCGGAGGCGGCACAGTGCTCCAGGGACCGGGATGTTTTAATTATTCTCTCATACTTTCATACCAGACGGATGGTGAATTATGCGGGGTCAATTCCTCATACAGGTACATCCTAGGTAAAATAGTAAAGGCATTGGACGGAGAAGGGTTTAGCGCCAGTTTTCTTCCGGTATCGGACCTCGCCGTCGGAGGGAAAAAGATATCCGGTAATGCCCAGGCGAGGAAAAAAAAGTACCTTCTTCACCACGGCACGTTCCTTGATTCCATGGATATATCCGCCATAAATAAATACCTCAAACACCCGCCAAAAGAGCCGGGATACAGGGAAGGAAGGGCACACGGGGATTTTCTCACCAATACGGGAATGGGTTGGTCCAGATTCAAAAAAATGATCCTAGAGGCTTTTTTATAAAATCCTTGACCTTTTATAGTAAAATATTAAAAAGCCAGAAATATTGTTTGCTAGCATCAAAAAATTTAGGCATACTTCATTAAGAAAATAAACATCGATCTCGGGCCGTTTAACGGCTATTTTTTTGTATCCTTATTAAAATGCTTTACCTAAATAAAGGGGTGTAGGATGATCACCAAATTGGCAAATAAATTGTTTAGGAGATCAACTATCGGGGTTGTTGTGGTATTTACATTAAATTCATCGATCCCGGCATTTTCCGGCGGCCTGGCTGAATTTACCCCGTCCGTCGATACCAAGCAGGGCTTTGAGGATCTCGATCTTGGGGCGATCGCGGTACCGTTTAAACTTGGGGAAGTGGATGAAGTATTGGCGGGAAATAACGGAAAAACCATTATTCATATACCAGACGCCCACTGTAATTACGCGGCGCAAAAAACTATTGAAGGGTTGATACAGTATCTTATCGATACATACGGGATAAAAATGATATCGCTTGAAGGGGGTAGGGGCTCTTATGATCTTTCCGTGTTCACCGGGATACAGGACGCCGTCGAAAGGAAGGAAGTGAGCGATTATTTTCTTCGCGAGGGAAGAATATCTGGCCCTGAGGATATCGCCATTAATTCAGCCGCTGAGATGGAACTTTTCGGGGTTGAGGACGACGCCCTTTATTTCAAGAACCTGAACGCGTACAGGTCTTCGCTTGGATCTAAGGATGAGGCCCTTGGGTATATCGCCGCCTTGAAGAACGCCTTTTCCAATCTTAAAGAGAGGATATATCCCAGTAATATGAGGGAAGCGGACAAGCTTTTTCGGTCTTACAGGGATAAAGAACTTTCTTTCAAAGAATACATCGCCGCCGCGGTAAATAGCGCCCTCTTGGCCGGAATGGATATGTCTGGCTATCCCTCGATAAATGAGTTGATGGCGATACTTGGTATGGAAAAAAGCATAGACTTCAAGAAAGCTAATATAGAAAGGGATGCGCTCGTCGAAAAGCTGTCGAAAAAACTTTCCGGAGCTAGCGGCGCCGCTCTGGCGGTAAAGACCGCGGCGTTCAAGGACGGGGATATGACCGCCAAGGAATTTTACGCCTTTTTGTTCTCGAAGGCCGATTTCATATCCTACGACGCTAAACAGCTCGCGAATATGTCCAAATACCGGGAATACGTGACACGATACGAAGCGCTCGACAAAGGTCTTGTAAGTGAGGAGATAAATTCGATGTTCGAAAGCCTGATGGGCGTTCTTTCCGATACCGGGGACCAGCGTGAGTTGTATGCCATGGACGCCGACCTCAGGTTAATAGAGGATATGTTCAATATCACGCTTATAAGGAAAGAATTCGACAGATACATCGCCGATAAAGGTAAATTCGACACCTTTAGATATCTGGATTTCATAAAGAAAAAAGGGCCGGCATATGGCCTGGAAATATCTTCCATGGGTGAGGTATCGAAACTGGACGCGTTGAGGGATAAGATGGAGCTTTTCTACCGCTCGTCACTCGAACGCGACGAGGCTTTTATCCGGAATATCGGGTCTAAAATGGACCAGGGAGGTAAAAAGGTCACTATTCTTGTAACAGGCGGGTTCCACGCGGATAATCTCGCGGGCCTTTTCAGGGACGTGGGTTACTCCTATATAAAGGTAATGCCTAAGTTCGTTAACAATAAGGAAGTGGAAAACCCGTATATCCGGCTTTTGTCGGGTGGGAAGAGTTCTCTCGAGAAGATGATAGAGACGTTTGTGACCACTTCCAATATAGCCATAGAGAGCATGCTCTCGGAAATGGGGATAGAAGGGTACAAGGGCGATAAGGACCTTTTCGCCCTGGCGGTAGAGGCCGAAAGGGCGCTTAGGAATGGCGGGGCGTTCGGTATAGCCGTTAAGGGGTTAGGTTATTTTAAACTCACGGCGACCCCGAAAAATAAAGAGATGGCTGAGGAACTGGGCGAGGCTCACGGGAAACCGCTGTACGCCGAAAGGTTTGAGGGGACCGAAACCGACGCGGATCCGGGTATGGTGAGTTTCGTGGACGTCGAATACCTGAGGGAAGCTCTTACCTACAAGGGACATCAGACGATCGTGGACCTTCTTCTTAAGAAAGCCCATGCCGGCGAAGGCGGCGTAAAAGCCGTCTCAATAAATGAGATCAACGCGCAGGTAGCCGAAGCATGGACAGGCGACTTCGGCCTGGATATCGAGGATTGGCAGGAGCTATTAAGGCTCAACAAGAAATACGCGTTCATTAACGTTATCACCGGGAGTAACGGCGAGACGCTGAAGTTCAAAATAGGGTCTGAAAGCCCGGGTTACGGCATAAATCTGACGTATTCCTCCGATGCCGACGGGGCTTTTGATTCCAGGTGGTTCGTCGCCTGTCTCCTTCACGAGATGTCGGCTTTTGCGTTTCCGGATGTTGAGCACAGGGATAATCTGGACGTTGAGGGGATCGCTGGGACCGATAAAGGAACACCGGTAAGAATGAATAGGGGCGCGATATCCGGGTTGATGAATTCGTTAAAAAGCAGACTATATAACCTGCAGGCCGAGGGCGAGATGAAAGAGAGACGTGGGATAGAGATAATACCCGTTTCGGCCCTTTTAGAAAAGAACTGGAGCGATGGGATGGAATCGAGATTTTACGGAAAGTTCAATGATCTACTCGGTGCGATAAGGGATAAGGCTGCCGGCGAAGTATCCCGGCGGGTGGATATACGTAGTATGAGAAGCGTTGAAAGCTATTTTGCCGTTACTATGGTGAAGAACATGAATAGAGAGATGTGGAAACTGTTCGGGCATTCAGACCTGGAGAGAAATACGTTCTTTGGAACGGGGGATGTGAGGGGTTATATGAGGGGGAACTGTGCGGTGATATGTTTGTTCGGGTTCGAAGTTCTCAGGTTGAACGGAGATCTTTCAGTGGATCTCGCATTGAATGAAGAAAGTTCTAAAGGCATAAGAATGGCCATGTGCATGAGGATGCTGAGAACTGATTTCTTTCTTAGGGATGTCATTAAAACACTGGAAAAGGACAGATCAGGGCCAAGTGAGTACATCCTCAACGCCGAAAAGAATTTCAGGGATGTGGTCGAGAACCTTAGGGAAGAGAGCGAATTTTTTGATGCGTCTGTCGATGGGGCCAGGGAGTTATTAAGTTCAGTATGGTTTGCCCTGGATCTTACACTGCCTGATCAGAGGAGGATCCCCCTTATCCGGGTATTTCATGAAATAGAAGAGACTATCAGGAGCTTGACAGCGCAAAAAAATACCCTGATCAACATGGCTGCCAAGACAAAAGGGAGGGATATCGACGGCGCCCAGTTAAAACAGCTGTATGACGCTTGGAGTAATTGTAATGACCTTTGTGAAATAATAACGCAGAATATGAAGGCGATCGGCCAAGAGTTGAATTTCCTTCAGGATGACGCTGATGAAATGGCGGAAAAAATGAGAGCGTCGAACAAACATGAGGACGCTGAGCGGGAGGACGCTCGGGCCAGGGCTTTCTTTAAGATGAGGAGCGACCTGGGCATTAAGCTATCCGCGATCTTTTTTACTGAAAACGCGGTATATGATATGAAGGGCAGCAACTCGGTTCTAAAGAACAGATTTTATAATCCTGTTTCCAGAACGCTGAGTTCCGGTAATAAATTGCTCAATTGGGCTAAAGGATGGCGGGGGTGTGACACAATAGAGGCGTATTGCGCGGGTTGGATAAAGGCGTTGGATACAATGGGAGCGAAAAAAGGGGCGGTTGAAACATCAAGGGAGGATCTTGAAAGGGCGAGAAATATAATTGATGAATTGAGAAGGGCGAATGACTGGTTCCGGAAGGGCGTCCAGGCATTGGCCAAAAAAAGGAATCCCGGGATACTGGAATTAAGATATTTATTCGAGAACTGGATAAGCCTCAGGGAAATGGCAGGAAAAACCGAAGTACTTATGGCTGATTCGAATGAAGAAGATCCCGCGCAAAGAGGGATAATAGCGAACTTCGATCAGAACAGCCAGGCCAGTTTAGGGATCACACTTCCAGTATCCCTGTTCATGCCAGGTTTTTTCAATATCGATATTGAAAATGGAGAAAAGAGGAAAGTAGAGAAAGATATTGTGGAAGCTAAGGATTTTAACAGCCCCGAACTGGTCTTCAGAGAGAGGGTGGAAAGTTGGAGTGAAGAGAACGCGGCGAACCTGGAGAACGCATGCGCAAAATGGAGGGAATGGGTGGCTTCAGTAAGCGACGGGGAGAAAGAAGTTGGGAGTGAGACCAGAACAAATATAACCGGGAATAAAGATACCATTAACAGGATCCTGGATCATATCCAAGCTTCGGCCGCCAGATTTAGGGAGCTCTCCAGGTCAATGAAAGGCCGGGAAATAACAGGGGAGGAGCTTCAGAACCTGTTATTGGCGTGGAATGATCTTTACGCGTCGATCAAACACTTCCGGGATAATCTTCTGGATCCGGCGACCAACGGGGGGTTAATAGAATTAAAGGATCTCCAGGTGGTGCAAGTAATGATCATTTCGGAGGACCTTGCTGGCTTTCTTGTGCATTTTGATCAGGTCTCCGATAACCCGGTAAGGACAGCCATCTATGACCTGTTCAAACGTTTCTCGACCAACCCCAGAGGCGATTTCGCCGAAGCTGAGGGAGTTATTTCCGGAATGGCTGATAGAGTGGATAGCCCGGTAAGGGTTGTTGAGGATAAGAAAGGGATAAATCGTGTCAGTGTCGCGTCAAAAAACTACGTGTCTCTTGACGCGGCGCGTTTGACTATAGCGGTCAAGGGGCAGGTCAAGGAACTGGGGGGCTTTCTTTCAACGGTTATGAATAAGGATATCCCGGAAAGTTACTCGGTCATAGCCGGGGCCGAGCCGACGGATGAAAATGGCGATGTTGTCACGGGGGACCTTTTCGATTCTTCATTGACCAAACTGAAAAGTTCCGAACGACATTTTGTTAAGATGAGGCTGGGAGACAGTAATATCCAGCTTTATCAGACTATGGGCGTCATGAACGCCGTGGAAGCGGTACTGGACCTTCCGATAGAAGGCCTTAAAGAGAGAACGGGCCTCTCCGATACGAGGACAAGGATAGATTTCCAGATAAGCTCTTGGGTACTTGCCGCTATAGAAGCCATGTTGACAGCGGAAAAACTTGAAGCGGATCAGGGCGAGAAAATAAATGCGTTAAAGGCTTTGTTAGGCGGGGGTACCCTCCAGGCTTATCTTGAAGCCAATACTATGCTTACCGTGTGGACAGACAAGGACGAAAAAACCGGGCAGGTATTCCCTATGCCTTACGGCCTTTTGATGGGCGCGTCGTTCGCTAACCTGAACGTCGGGTATGTTACGGAAAAGATCCTGAAGGACCCGGCAAGGAAGGATATGGAAGAATTAAAGCAGGCCGTTCAGCTCAAAGCCAAAGGGGTGGCCATAGCCACGAATGACCTGAATAATGAACAAGCCATATTCGAAAGTTTTTGGAAACTAGTAGGACAGGGAGAAAAAGAAAACCTCCAGAACTTCATTAAGGCGGTGCTCGAGCTTACTCTCCCGGCCGTGGCGCCGTTGAATATAGGCGAGATAAAGGAACTTTTCGCGGCCCAGGCCGAGGTATGGCGGTCGCTGTAATATTACAGCGAAGTGAAGATCAGCGTCTCGGCTTTAGTGAGCGCGGTTGAGCTGTCGGAGCTCAGAGTTACAGTCGTGGTAGAGTTGTCTTTAGAGTCGAAGAATATCCCTACGCGCGTGGTCGGGGTTTGTTTCGGCAGCCCCATGATCACTATATAGCCGTCGTTCAGATCAGACATAAAAACTTTAAGCTTATCTTCGCCCTCGCCTTTTTTTCTGTCAAGTTTGGCTTTTTCGTTGAGTAGAGCTATAACTTTATTGAACGCATCCGCCTTTGAAAGCGGGACTTCCTTGATCTTGCCGCTCGACTTAAGCTGTATAAGATCGGCGTAACCGAACCCCATAATGTTCCTGGGCGCGTTCCTGATCCCGGCGCAGGCCGAGAGAAGGGCGAGAGTGAGCGCCATCAACATGAAAAGAAAACAATTTCTCATAAGATAAATCCCCGTTAATTATGAGTTCCGGAACAAAGAGATTATAGTATCAGTTCGGGGAAAATACAAGGAAAACATGTTCGCCGATGGGCCTTTAACGCTCATTCGTAATGATACTTCAAAATTCTCCTCTTTTGTGCTATTATTATCCCCTACGGGAGGCGTGGAATGAAGGTATATCTGGCCGGTTTTAACGTGGACACGACGGTCCTTAAAGAGCTGGAGGAGCGAGCGGGTAAGCGCGACGACGTGACACCCGAGGTCATTTCGGCGGCGTACGCCCGCATAAGCCGCGATCCCCGTCCCGTCAACGAGATACGCAAGGACGCCCGCGGGGAAGTCGAGAAGTCCCGCAAGTCCAATTCAACCATCATTTTCAAGATGGGGCATCATTCCGTGGCCGAGCACGCAGTTTTTAATCTCGATGTTATCGGCGTTTCGCGGTTAGCCATGGAGGAAGTGGAGAAGTTCAGGCTTTGTTCGTACACGGAGAAATCGCAAAGGTATGTTACTCTCGATAAGGATTATGTCGTCCCGGATGAAATAAAAGGCACGTGGCTCCATCCGGTTTTTGAGGATATGATCCGTGCCCAGAACGAGGCCTATTTCAAGCTTTTCGCGCTACTGAAAGAGCATGTTTTCGTGAAATTTCACGAGCTCGCCAAAGACCCTAAGAACCAGAGCCTTCTTGAGGGATGGGCGAAGGAAGACGCGAGGTATATCACCGCGCTTGCTACCGAATCGCAGGTCGGAGAGACCATTAACGCGAGGAACCTGGAGTTGATGCTCAGGCGTTTTGCTTCTCATCCGCTCGCCGAGGTAAAAGCTCTCGGGAGGGCTATTTTTAAGGAGATCCACGAGGTCGCGCCTTCTATCGTGCTCTTTCATGAGGCTAACGATAAGGATATCAAGACATACCCCGAGCTTAGGGAGCTGGCCACCGGGATATTGGGCGCCTGCATGGCCCGGGATAAATGGGACGGCGAAGAGGTGAAACTTGTGGAATATACCCCCGGGGCAGACGATATCATAGCCGCCGCTATACTTCATGTATCGTCTAACCTGTCTTATGAAGAATGCGCCGGAGCCGTAAAAAGAATATCGCTCCAGGATAAAAGAAAAATATTCACTACCAGCTGGCGGAACATGCAACTCTACGACTCTATGCTCCGCGAGTTCGAGTACGCCAATCTCACTTTCAATATCGTCCTGTCTTCCGCCTGTTTCGGCCAGCTTAAAAGGCATAGGATGTCCACTATAACAAGCCAGGGTTACGATCCGTCGCTCGGGAATACTATTCCCGAGTCGGTCAAAGAGATAGGGATGGAAGGCCTTTTTAAGGATATAGTGTCGAGGACCAACGAAACCTATGAAAAGATAGCAAAAGAGATACCCGCCGCGGCTCCGTACATACTCACCAATTCCCACAGGAAAAGGGTCCTTATCCGGATGAACGCGAGGGAGATGTATCATATTTCCCGGCTTCGGGAAGACGCGCATTCCCAGTGGGACATACAGAATATTTCCCGGTCGATGGTCCGTAAAGCCAAAGAGGTGATGCCGCTGGCGTTCGAATTCGCCGGCGGTAAAGACCGTTTCGGCGAGATCTATAACGGCATTTACGGTCATGGGCCGAAGGTGGCCGAGGCCGTTCTTCCCGGCGCCAGGAAAATAAAATAAAAAAATACTTTTGAAAAAAAGAATCATGCGTTGACACTTTCCCGGGACTAGTATATATTAACCCCGGAAAAATCGGTTTTTAAACGGAGGTGTAGAAAAGGAGATGGAGATGGATCAAAGGTATAAGGATTTTCTGACAAAAAAATGCGGCGAGGAGAACTATAAGAAAATTGTGGACCTCGAGAACCCGAAGTTGTACTACTTCATCGCTAAATACGTGGAGCTGTGTGATCCCGACAGGGTATTCGTGCGTACGGACGACCCGAAGGACGCCGAGTATCTCAGGAAAAAAGCGATCGAGCTTGGCGAGGAGAAAACGCTGGCCGCTAAGGGGCATACCATACATTTTGACGGCTATTTTGATCAGGGCCGGGACAAAGCCAATACCCGGTATCTGCTTCGCCCGGACGAAGTTCTGGGTTCGGATATAACTTCAATGGACAGGGAGAAGGGTCTCGCCGAAATACACGAAAGGCTCAGCAATATCATGGCCGGGAGGGAAATGTACATTTGTTTCTTCTGCCTGGGCCCTAACAATTCACCTTTCTCGATACCGGCCGTGCAGATCACAGACTCTGCCTACGTGACGCATTCGGAGGATATCCTTTATCGCCCGGGTTATGAGGAGTTCAAGAAGCTGAAAGGTTCCGACAGATTCTTCCGCGCCGTGCACAGCTCCGGGAAATTGACGAATAACGTCAGCGAGGACCACCATAACCGCAGGGTTTTCATTAATATCCTGGACGAGATAGTTTACAGCGTGAACACCCAGTACGCCGGCAATACCGTCGGGCTTAAGAAACTGGCGATGAGGCTAGCTATAAAGAGGTCGTCGGAGGAAGGGTGGCTTACGGAACATATGTTCATCATGGGGGTGCACGGGCCGGATAATAAAAGGGTGACGTATTTCACCGGCTCTTTTCCGAGTGCCTGCGGGAAGACCGCGACGGCGATGCTCGGGGGGGAAAAGATCATAGGGGACGATATCGCATATCTCCGCAATATCAACGGCACCCTGAAAGCCGTTAACGTGGAGAGGGGCATCTTCGGCATTATCCAGGATGTCAGCCAGGAGAACGACCCGACTATTTTTAAAGCCTTGACCGATCCGGGGGAGGTCATTTTTTCGAACGTCCTGAAGGACCCTTCGGGCAATCCCCGTTGGCTGAGCGACGGCAGA
Organism: Candidatus Omnitrophota bacterium; assembly: GCA_015231405.1. Classification (GTDB taxonomy): domain Bacteria; phylum Omnitrophota; class Gorgyraeia; order Tantalellales; family Tantalellaceae; genus JADGBR01. Next base: position 48,320 of record JADGBR010000007.1, read on the forward strand.
CAGGATCCCAGGGAAGGGATCAATTATTCGGGCGACTGGTTCCCCGGGAAAAAAGGCCCCGATCAGAAAGATGTGCCGTTCGCACACAAGAACGCCAGGTATACCATCAGCCTTAAAAATATGGACAATTGCGATCCGAAGATCGAGGATCCCAACGGGATAGAAATAGGCGGCATAATCTACGGGGGCAGGGACTCGGATACGAGCCTGCCGGTCGTTGAATCGTTCGACTGGAACCACGGGATACTCACGCAGGCGGCCACCATAGAATCAGAGACCACCGCGGCGACCCTCGGCAAAGAAGGCGTCAGGGAATTCAACCTTATGGCCAATCTGGATTTCCTTTCGATACCCGTAGGACGATACATACAGAACAACCTCGAGATCATTGACGGGGTCAAAACGCCGCCGCGTATTTTCCACGTCAATTATTTTCTCAGAGGACAGGACGGAAAATATCTGAACGGGATAAAGGACAAGCATGTATGGCTGAAGTGGATGGAGCTAAGGGTGAACATGAACGCGGAAGCTCTCAAGACGCCTATAGGTTTCATACCCGAATACAAAGACCTGGCCGAGCTTTTCAAGAAGGTGCTTGGAAAGGAGTATAAGAAAGAATCCTATGACGAGCAGTTCACCCTTCGTATACCCGAACAGATAGCTAAGATCTCTAGGATCCGGGAAATTTACCACACAAAGGTTTTCGACGCTCCGCATATACTGTTCAAAACCCTGGACGCTCAGAAAACGCGCCTTACGAAATGCCGTAAAGAACACGGGGATTATGTTAAACCGTCGGCGTTCGGCGCTTGAGGCGGGACGGAAAAAGGGGGATCATGAGAGAAGCTTTATTGAACATAGATATTCCGGAACTGACACTTTTCCGCAAAGGCAAAGTGCGGAACGTTTACGATATGGGTGATAAGCTGCTTTTCGTTGTAAGCGACAGGATATCGGCTTTTGACGTTGTGATGCCCAACGGTATTCCCGGTAAAGGCCGGATATTGAACAACATATCGAAGTTCTGGTTCGATCTTACCCGGGATATCATATCCAACCATGTCATTTCAGCCGACATCGACGAGATAGTGAAAATGGAGAAAGTACTGAAGAAATATAAGAAGACGCTTGAAGGTCGAAGCATGCTGGTCAAAAAAGCCGATCCGATACCTGTTGAGTGCATAGTCCGGGGATATGTCGCGGGTTCGGGCTGGAAGGATTACAGGAAGACGGGCAAGATCTGCGGGATAGACCTCCCGAACGGGCTCAAGGAATCTTCCAAACTGAAAGAGCCCATTTTTACCCCGTCCACTAAAGCCGACGAAGGACATGACGAAAATATCTCCCTCGAAAAAGCTAAAGAGATAGCCGGCGAAAAGACGGTCGACGAAATAAAGGATAAAAGCGTTGAGATATACGTTAAAGCCAGGGATTATGCCGATACCCGCGGGATAATAATAGCCGATACAAAGTTCGAGTTCGGTACGGTCGACGGCAAAATAATACTCATGGACGAGATCCTTACGCCGGATTCCTCCCGTTTCTGGCCCAAGGCAGAATACGCGGAAGGCCGGCCTCAGAAAAGTTTCGATAAACAGTTCGTAAGGGATTACCTCGAGGCCTTGGTCTGGGATAAAACCCCGCCCGCGCCGGCTCTCCCGGATAAGATCGTCGCCAAGACGCTCGAGAAATATCTGGAAGTGTATAAGGTGCTTACGGGTAGTGAGTTAGTGACCGGGGAGTAGTGATGGGGCAGATTGTGGCGCAATTTGAATATTAGCTTAATCCGTCATTGCGAGGAGCAATAGCGACGAAGCAATCCCTGTAATTTATTATTTTAACAGAGATTGCTTCGGGCACTTCGTGCCCTCGCAATGACGGCTAATTTGTCCGTAACTATTATTATGAAACAGCCTGATTTGTCACCCACCACCCGGCACATAATTATAGATCCGGACAATATCGATCCGGATCTTATTCGGGAAGCAGCGGATGTCATACGAAGAGGCGGACTTGTAGCCTTCCCCACAGAAACCGTTTACGGGCTCGGAGCGAACGCTCTTGACGCTAAGGCGGTCGCGAAGATATTCGAAGCGAAAAAAAGGCCTCTTGATGATCCGCTTATCGTTCACATAAATGATAAAGCGAGTTTGGATATTCTCGTCCGCGATATTTCCCCGGTTGAAACAGCTCTCGCGGCCAGGTTCTGGCCGGGGGCTCTTACGCTCGTCCTGAATAAAAAGGACATTATCCCGGATATCGTCACTACGGGTCTCGATAGCGCCGCTATACGTATGCCCTCCGGAAAGATAGCCTTGGCTCTTATAAAGGCCGCCGGTGTGCCCATCGCGGCGCCGTCGGCGAACCTTTTCGGGAAGACATCGCCGACGACCGCGGCCCATGTGAAAGAGGATCTTGACGGAAGGATAGACCTGATCATCGACGGAGGCAGTACGGATATAGGAGTAGAATCTACCGTTATATCTGTCGTGGACGGTGAAGTGCGGATCCTGAGGCCGGGAGGGGTCAGCGTAGAGGAAATTAGGGAGATCGTTCCGCGCGTGAAGGTATATACGGAAGAGGAAATAATTAAATGCTCACCCGGGAAATACAAACAGCACTACGCGCCCCGCGCGGCGGTAGTTATAGTAGCGAATGACCGGGCGCAGACGGATAAATGCCTGGCCCTGGCTAAAGAGGCGGCTAAAAGATCGAAAGTCGGGATAATGTCAAAGGCCGAGCACGCTGTGTTCTATAAGCCTTTCAATACGCGGGTCATGGGTCCCGGTGACGATCTCGCCAAATGCGCAACAGGTCTTTTCCGTGTGCTTAGGGAATTCGATTCCGACGGTACCGAAATAATTTTCGCCGAAGCGGTCGAGGAGCGCGGTTTGGGGCTCGCGATCATGAACAGGCTGCGTAAGGCGGCGGGGTAGGCAGGATAGTTAAGTATACGGGTTCCGTGGGACCTGTGACGTAGGACGTAAGTTTGTTCGCCACATCCCACGTCCTACATTCTACGTCCCACGGGAATGGTCATTCCTGTTTTCCATTTTGGGGCCATTACTCAGCGCTCTTAGCGTCTGACGGAGTTCCGCATCTTTCGCCACCTCGTCATAAGAGAAGATGACTATCCCTCCGGGAGAAGCTTTTTTTACGGTCTCTATCTCTTCTTTAAGTACGCCTGGAAGGCTCTTTAAAAGGTACGCGCCCAACCCGATATAGACTTTTTCCCTGGAGGATTGGGAAAGGCTGGACCTGGCGTTTATTCCGGCCAGCTCCGGATTTTCCGTGTAGTTCATCGTCACTACATGGTCTATGTAACCTTTTCTGAGCCAGTCCGGCCAATCCTGGAAATTGACGCTGTAGGCGAGTTCAGCGGAAGGCATGACAGCGGCGGATATACGGTATTTTCCCTCCCGGGCCCTGACATTTCCGGATATCATCCTGGCAAGTTCCGTCACCTGGCGTCTTCTCCAGTCGTCCCATTTCTGGAAGTTGTCCCGGGTCTTTTCCATCTCCTTGGGCGTGGCGCCGTTATCTTTTTTGAAATTCAGCATGTTCTGGAAAGTGTAGCCGTAGCTCAAACTGTACGCGTCGAACCTGGACCCCGGGCTGAAAGGTACAGCCTTTGGGTAGCGGATATAGTCCAGGTGCACGCCCGCGATGGATGGGTATTTATCCAGTATCTCACCGACTATGGACGTTAAATACGTCCGGACTTGAGGGTTGCCCGGCTCGAGGAAAAGCTGGTCTTCCCGGACGAACCTTTTGTCGACGGCTTCTTTTTCCTTAGACCATGACTTTTTCTCGTTCTGGTCAAGCGTTAAAGCCGCGGGGCCTATCTTCAGGAGCACATCCGCCTTATCGTTCTGGGCAACGCTCAGGAGATTGAGCCAGGCGTGGACCTCGATACCGTTCTTTTTGGCGGCGTCGATGATATATTTTACCGGATCCCCTCCGAACGATTTTTTGATCTTCTCGAACGGGGACGCGACTGTAATAGCCGAATCGTAAAAAGCTTCGCCGGCTCGGTACAGCTGAAGATATATATGATCTATCCCCGCCTCCTTACATGTCCGGACCAGTTTATCCGCGTTCTCTCTGGAGTAGAATACATTTTCGGGAGTAAAAACCGTTATCCAGGCGCCCAGTCGGGGACTTGTTCCCGCGCCGCCGGCGAGAGCCGTCGAAAAGAGCGTGAAAAATATCGCCATTAGGAAATACCGTTTATTGGTCATATTATTCACCGTGATAATCTATCAGCGTTTTAGGGCCGTATTTTCCAATTTTAGCCGCGTAATTGAGGAACGGCAGGCCTATAATGCCGAATATCCCCGCGACGGTGGCGCCTTCGGATTCGACCATAAGGGCTGTCGCTTCGATTGTCCCGCCGGTAGCGATAAGATCGTCGACGATAAGCCATCTTTTCCCCGGAATAAGGTCTTCCTTGTGTATCTCGAGCGTGGCCTCGCCGTATTCCAGCGAGTAACTCCGTGAGACGGTTTTACCGGGAAGTTTACCTTTTTTTCTGGCCATGACGAGCGGTATCCCCATTTTGAGTGCTAAAGGAGCGCCTACGACGAATCCGCGGCTTTCTATGGCGATAATTCCGTCTAAACCGGAATCCTTATACAACTTAAGCATTTCTCCGAGCACATATTTAAAGGCTTTGGGGTTCGTGAATATGCTCGTTATATCATAGAACAAAATGCCCGGTTTCGGGAAATCAGGCACTTTTCTTATTGCTTTGTCCAGGTTCATTGTTACTCCTTTCTTTAGTTGAGAGAAGAGAGCCGTCATTGCGAGGAGCGACAGCGACGAAACAATCTAGATGACTCTGATGGCGATAGCTTCACACCGCATGCTCAGGATTCGAAATGACGTATTTCAAAATACCACAATACGAATGATTTGGCAAATAAACATATAGATAACAGGGTGTCAAAATGCTAAAATATACAGGTTTTAGATCTCGAAAAGGTATTTCGATGTGGAAATTACGCAAAAAGTATATAGATAATCTCTATGTCGACCTTGGGTCGCACGTTATCGTGACGCTGGCGATAGGGGTTTTCTTTTACGCCGAGACAAGGTCTTTTTCTCTTTTCATGGTATGCGTCCTGGGTGGTATTTTCATCGATCTCGATCACATTTATGATTGCGTGAAATATCACGGTCGAGGTTTCACGTTAAAGGATTTCTTCGCTGGGAATTACTATATACGGGGATGCAAACTGTACATTCCGGCGCATTCCTGGGAGCTGGTCACATTGTTATTCATCGCAGGATGTTTGTCCGGCAGGCTTTGGCTTTTCGCCCTCCCGGCTTCAATGGGCGGACATCTTATTGTGGACCATCTGGTGCATTGGAAAAGGCCGTATCAGTATTTTTTGGCGTTCCGGTGGAAATTCGGGTTCGACGCCTTTCTTTTAGACCCGACTTTCGCCCTTGAGCGGGAAGAATATCTAAGGGAGCGGCGGGAACATTACAATTATTACTGATCTTTCGCCGGACTGAGGCCTAACGGAGGTAGATATGGGATCTGAACTCTTGAATGTCGGGATGTTCCCGGATAATGTAAAAAAGGCGCTTGTCCCTTACGTCCTCGCGATGCTGGACTCTTTTAAAGGCGGCGTGGTGTCGGTTTTCGCCTACGGGAGCGTGACAGGCGCGGACTATGACCCGAAACGCTCGGATATCAACCTGGCGTTCGTCCTCGCCGACAATTCGATGAAAAAATTATTGCCCGCGTCTAAGTGCATATTGTCGGGTTTGAAGAAAAGGATCAATGTCCCGCTCTTTATTACGCCGGAATATATAAGGATGTCGTTGGACTCATTCCCCGTGGAATTCACCGAAATGAAGGAATCCAGGGTAGTGCTGTTCGGAAAGGATATACTTAACGATATCGAGGTCCGTAAGGAAGACCTGAGGCGGGAGTGCGAATACCAGATAAAAGGAAAACTTCTTACCCTAAGGCAGGCCTGTCTTGAAATGTCGGGGAAGGCAAAGGACATCGATCGTCTTCTGAAAAGCGCGCTAAAAGGTCTTTTCCCGGTATTCAGGTCGCTCGTCAGGCTCAAGAACGCCGGTGTAGCTGGAAGGGGCAGGAGAGAAGTGCTGTCCAGGATAGGCGAGATCTACGGCCTGGACATATCCGTATTTGTTAAAATCCTGGACGGGGCCGCTACCGGATGTAAACCTGGCCCGGGTGACGCGTCCCGGCGCATGGATGATTTTTTCGATGTGCTGAATAAAATATCTGTGCTCATTGATGAGATAAAAATATGACGTCCAATGGAATTTCAAAAAAACTTCCGGCGTGGATAGCGGTCACTGCCTGTTCTCTATTCCTGGCTGGTTCCGTTTTTGCCCAAAAGGTCGACGTCCCTAAACCCGGCGGCTACGTCAACGATCTTGCCGGGATACTCTCCGTGAACGAAAAATCCAGACTCGAGAATATCCTCGTCCAGATAGTCGATAAGACCACGGCTGAAGTCGCCGTTTTTACGGTCAAGACCGTTTCGCCCATGAGCGTCGAGGAATACGCCGTTAAGCTTTTCGAGAAGCTCGGCATAGGAAAAAAAGGGAAGGATAACGGGGTGCTTATCCTCGTCGCTTCCGCCGACAGGAAAGTGAGGATAGAGGTTGGATACGGGCTCGAAGGCGCCATCACGGACCTCGACTCGAAAGCCATAATCGACGACCATATTGTCCCATATTTCAAGAACGGTGAATACTCCCGGGGAATAACAGCCGGGGTCATATGTATCGCTTTTTTGCTCCAGAAAGAATACGGTATAAAATTCGATATCGACGGCAGACCTGTACCCGTATTCGACCGGGGGAATGAGGAAGGCTCCGGGCTCGCGTTCGCGCTTTCTCTCATCCTATTCATTTTGCTTTTCGGCATAAGGATGGGGCCTTTCCTGTTCGTAATGAACGAATCCGGGAAAAACTACTGGTCGCGCGGTTCGGGAGGGTATTTCGGAGGCGGCTCAGGCGGGTTTGGAGGCGGTTTCGGAGGCAGTAGCGGAGGTTTCGGCGGATTCGGCGGAGGGCGTTCCGGAGGCGGAGGGGCGTCTGGGGGGTGGTAGGCTGGATTGTGGGACGTAGGACGTGTAGGGAATAGATAGGAAATAAAAATAGTAGGCGCGGACCCGTCGTAGCCAGATAATATCAAAATAAATTGGCGAAGGAGGATGTCCGCGCTTAAAAATAAAAAGGAGAAATTATGAAGAATTTGTGGATTGCATTGGGCGTAATAGCGGTTATCGCCATCGCCGCCGGCGGTTGGGTCGTCAAGGGTCTCAATCACGCGGTGACGATGGATGAAGACATTAATAACTCGTGGGCGCAGGTCGAGAACCAGCTTCAGCGGCGGAACGACCTTATCCCAAATCTCGTGAGCACGGTAAAAGGTTATGCCGCTCACGAGAACGAAGTTCTGACAAAGATCACCGAGCTCCGCAGTCAGTGGGGCAAAGCCAATACCCAGGCCCAGAAGATGGAAACAGCTAACGAAATATCGAGCGTCCTGTCGAGGCTGATGATGGTATCGGAAAGATATCCGGACCTGAAAGCCAATCAGAACTTTTTAAGTCTGCAGTCCCAGCTCGAAGGAACGGAAAACCGCATCGCGGTCGAGCGGATGAGGTATAACGATACGGTAAAAGGCTTTAACTCCTACCGCCGTACGGTCGCCGGCGGTCTTTTTACGTCCATGAGAGGTTTGACCAAACCGCGGGAATACTTCGAAGTCGACGCCGCCGCGAAAAAAGTCCCGGAAGTAAAATTTTGAAAACGTAGGGGCGGGGTCCCCCCGCCCGGATGTAAGTTCACAGGAGACAACATGACCGCCTTTAGCTGGGCAATAGTAACGGTTTGCATATGGGGAGTGGTCCCCATAATCGAAAAACACGCGCTTACCAATACGGCGCCGCTCGTGGGGGTGTTTTTCAGATCAATGGGGGTGGTGATAGGGCTTATTTTTTTCGGGTTATTCGCCATAAGGCCAGGCGATCTTAAAAGCGTCGATATCAAGACCGTGCTCCTCCTTATGCTTGCCGGGGTTCTAGCGAGTCTGGTCGCGCAGATCACTTTTTATAACGCGCTCAAACTGGGAGAGGTATCAAGAATAACGCCGTTATGCGGCACTTATTATCTGATAACGTTCGTTCTGGGTGTTTTTTTACTGGGAGAGTCGATAACGGTGCCTAAAGTGTGCGGGGTCTTATTGATAGCGGGCGGAGCGTGGTTGTTGAGATGAGTAAAGTTCAGATTAACGTAGGACGTGGGATGTAGGACCCGCCTTCGCCAAGGCTACGGCGGGCAGGCGTAGGACGTCCCACGTCCTACGTTAAACGAGGAGTTTAATTATGATACAGGAAAGTGCTGTAAGAGCGGTGTTTGAGAGGTCTTTGAAATTGAAAAGAACGGAATCCTGTCTTATCGTGACGGACACGGTGAAAGAATCGATAGGCCGGGCTTTTTACGAGTTCGCTAAAGGGATCACCTCTAAGGCGAAGATACTTGTCATGGAGCCGACAAAAGAGCATGCTTCCGAGCCTCCGGCGGAAATAGCTAAGGCTATGCTTGAATATGACGTTGAGCTTCTTATAACCAGTAAATCCCTTACTCATACGGCCGCGCGGCGCGCCGCGACGGATAAGGGTGCGCGTGTAGGGACCATGCCTAACATAATCGAAGAGATAGTGAACCGCTCTCTTGACATAGATTATGACGTCTTGAAAGCCCGGTCCACTTACATATACGGCCTTTTAAAAGCCTCGGATAAGGTGCGTGTCGTGACCGAACTCGGCACGGATATCACGTTCGAAGTTGGCGGAAGCGGTTTTTTCGGCGCTACCGGCGGGGTTTTCGACCGCCCCGGCGATTACGGCAATCTCCCCGAAGGCGAAGTATCTTTCGCGCCGTCGAAAGCCGACGGCGTATTCGTCGTCGACGCATCTTTTTCGGGCCTGGGGCTATTGGATTCGCCGCTAAAGCTTAAAGCGAAAGACTGTTCAGTTTATGAGATAACGGGAAAAAGAGCGGAAGAGTTCAAGGAAAGGCTGGACAGGGTCGGGCCCAAAGCGTATGTTGTCGCGGAACTCGGCATAGGGCTTAACCCTAAGGCGATAATAATGGGCAATATCCTCGAGGACGAAAAAGTAATAGGCACCGTACACATAGCCGTCGGCAACAACTGCTCCTACGGTCGAACGAACAACGTCCCGCTCCACCTGGACGGCGTTATTACGAAACCCACCGTCTATCTTGACGGGAAGTTGTTGATGGAAAAGGGAAATTTCGTCCTGTAGTGGCGGGGTCTCCCCGCCCCGATGGGCTATAACCTAATAAGGGCCGTCATTGCGAAGGCGCGATAGCGCCTGAAGCAATCCCTAAAGGAGAATGATGAAAGACAGTGATCTATTGAAAAAATACATAAAAGAATACCTCAACGTAGTCGACAACCGCGAAGAGACGGAAAAACTATTGCTGGTCAAATCCGCGTTCCTTAAAGCCCGGCAGAAGCGCAAAAAGGTCATCTTCGCCGGCAACGGCGCGAGCGCCGCGATCGCGAGCCACGCTTCTCTCGATTTCACTAAACAATCCGGCATCAGGTCCGTATGTTTCAACGAAGCCGCGATGATAACCGCTTTCGGCAACGACCACGGCTACGAGAACTGGATAGCCAAAGCCCTCGAGTTCTACGCCGATAAAGGCGACGTCGTGGTCCTCGTATCCTCGAGCGGGCGTTCGCCAAACATAATAAAAGCCGCGAAAGACGCGGTTGAGAAAGGATATACGCTGGTCACGTTCAGCGGTTTCGACAAGAATAACCCTCTCCGATCGATAGGGAAAATAAACCTCTGGGCCGACAGCCGTTCATACAACATAGTGGAATCCGCCCACATGTTCTGGCTGATGTGCGTGAGTGATCTGATAAAAAGTTGATCATGGATAAAACCCCGACAAGAATAACTGCGATCATCCTCGCCGGCGGGACCGGTAGCAGAATGAGGACGTCTACTCCCAAACAATTCCTTGAATTGAAGGGGAGGCCAGTCATTATGTATTCCGTCGAAATATTTGCCATTAGCCCGCATATATCGGACATCGTGATAGTCTGTCATAAAGAGTACATAAAACTCGCGGAACAGCTGGTGAAAGTGGAAAAGACTCCTAAAATACATAAGATCATTCCCGGAGGGAAGACCCGCCAGGAGTCCGCGTACCTGGGCCTCAAGAATTGCCCCAAGGATACGACCCATGTGCTTATACACGACGCCGCGCGCCCATTTGTCGATAACGCCATGATCAAAAGGACGATCTCCGCCGCCGTCAAATACAAAGCCGCGACGACCGCCGTCGACGTTACTGATACGGTCATCGAGATCTCAACCGGTAAAATAATAAAATTCCTCGACCGTGATAAACTGAGAAGAGTACAGACCCCGCAGGGTTTCGAATACAAGACCATCCTTTCCGCTCATGAGAAAGCCCGGAAAGAGGGTTTTAACTCTGCTACCGACGATTGCGTCCTGGCCATGACCTATGGCACGCCCGTTAAGATAGTGAACGGCTCCGAGAAAAATAAAAAGATCACCAGAAAAGGAGATATATTATATGTCCAAGATAGGGATGATCGGCCTCGGCTATTGGGGAAATAATATATTACGGAACCTGAGCGAAATGGGCGTCCTAGCTACGGCGTGTGATACCAATAGGGAACTTTTAAGGACAAGGGAGAAGGAATATCCGAATATTAAATTCACGGATTCCATCGATGATGTCCTGAAAGATAATGGGATGAACGCGGTCGTGATCTCTTCGCCCGCCGTTACGCATTACGACCTGGCGAAAAAAATACTCGCTTCGGGAAAAGATATTTTCGTGGAAAAGCCGCTGGCCTTGACGCTCAAAGAGGGGGAAGAACTGGTCAGACTGGCGGCCGATAACAAAAAAATAATAATGGTCGGGCATATACTTCAATATCATCCGGCCGTCATCAAGTTGAAAGAGATCATAAAGAGCGGGAAATTGGGCAAGATGCGTTATCTCTATTCCAACAGGCTGAACATGGGTAAGCTCCGGGTCGAGGAGAACATACTGTGGAGTTTCGCGCCGCATGATATTTCCATAATCCTTATGCTTGTAGGCGACGAACCGGTAAAAGTCGGCTGCGCGGGAGGGTGCTACCTCAGTAAGAGCGTCTATGATACGACAGTGACCACCATGGAATTCTCGAACGATATAAAAAGCCATATCTTCGTGAGTTGGCTGCATCCATATAAAGAACAAAAACTCATAGTCGTAGGGTCCGAGGCCATGGCGGTCTTTGACGATATGACAAAAGAGAAGCTTTTTATATATCCCCACAAAGTGGAATGGCAGGACGGTAAGATACCCGTCGCCAAAAAAGCGGAGTATTATACGGTCGAACTCGAGAATAAGGAGCCTCTTCGCGAGGAGTTGGCCCATTTTATCGAGTGCGTGGCCGAAAGAAAAACCCCCAGGACCGACGGCCGAGAAGGCCTCCGGGTCTTAAAAGTCCTTGAAAAAGCGGAGGGATGTTTATGAGTGACCCAAAAGAGAACAATAAACCTTATTTCGCACATCCGACGGTATGTATCGACGAGAATGCCGAGATAGGCGACGGGACAAAAATATGGCATTTTTCACATATCCTTTCCGATACCAAAATCGGGAAGAATTGCGTTATCGGGCAGAACGCTGCTATCGGACCGAAGGTAAAGGTAGGCGACGGATGTAAGATCCAGAACAACGTATCTCTTTACGCCGGCGTCACTCTCGAGGATGAGGTTTTCATTGGCCCCTCGGCGGTATTTACGAATGTTCTGACCCCGAGGTCCTTCGTCGATAGACGAGGAGAATTCAGCCGAACCCTCGTTAAAAAAGGCGCCTCGGTAGGCGCTAACGCCACCATAGTCTGCGGCGCCACCATAGGCCAATACGCCTTCGTGGGAGCCGGAGCCGTAGTGACAAAAGACGTTCCGTCCTACGCTCTCATGGTAGGCGTTCCCGCCCGTCAAAAAGGATGGGTCTGCAAGTGCGGGGTCCCGCTAAAGGGCATATCTGGAAAATACGCATGCCCCCGTTGCTTCGCCGAATATCTCCTTGAAGGATCAGTATTTCGCTGCCTTTAAGACATCTGATATACCCTGCAAATTTAATTTGCAATATTATTATTGCAGGGTAAACTTTTTGTGAGGATTTAGTTACATGTTAACTGTTATATGCATACAAAAGGCAGGAGGCATCGAAAACGCTTTTGTGTATATAGGTCATACGCCAAGGCAAGAGAAAATTGCCTTTCTGATATATATCCTATTATGGTCGGTAAATGCGGTGAAGATGCCCTGATCAAAGGTTTCTATCTCCTGGGAAATTTGCTAAAACGCGAGATCAACTATAAGCCATATGATCCTGATGGTGTCAGGGAGCGTGGTTGTCAAAGAGAGCCGTTTTGACTGTCTCATGGGGTATACAGGAGGGGTCGGCAACCTTGTACAACGCTCATAAACAATACTGAAAGTCCGGGAACGGTGACTCAATGAACGAATTATCTAATAGTGCGTGACGTCAATAAGATCAAAGGGTTAGTAAAGCTTATTTTATCGGACGACGCAAAGAAGGCAAAACGGTTAAAAACTTGGGATGGCGAAACAGCGGAAAGGATAGTCAATATCATTGCACGGTAATATGTTGTGATCATTCCGGTGTTCGTGCCGGGAAAAGCCAGGCGATTTTGGGTTTATATGGAGAATTGCCAGGGAAACATTTTAAACAGGAAGGGAAAAATGAACATTAAAGGCGGAAAATTCTTGGTTATAGGCGGTGCGGGGCTTATCGGATCTCACACTGTGGAAGAGTTGTTGAAAGAAGATGCGCGGGAAGTGATCGTTTATGATAATTTCGTAAGAGGATCGGAAGAAAACCTGGAAAAAGCGTTGAAGGATAAACGGTGCAGTGTTTTTGGCGCCGGGGGTGATATCCTTCAAACGGACATCCTCAATGCGGCCATGAAAGGGGTAGATGGTGTGTTTCATTTCGCCGCATTATGGCTTCTTCAGTGCTATGAATATCCCCGGGCCGCGTTCGATGTCAATATGAGAGGCACTTTTAATGTTCTGGAGTGCTGTGTAGCCAATGGTGTCAAGCGCCTTGTATATTCATCTTCGGCGTCAGTGTACGGTGACGCCCTATTTGAGCCTATGACGGAGGACCATCCATATAATAACACGACTTTTTATGGGGCGACAAAGATAGCTGGAGAGCATATGTGCCGCGCCTATTATCATAGATTCAATTTATCTTATTTGGGGCTGAGATATATGAATGTGTATGGTCCCCGGCAAGATTATAAAGGGGCGTATATTGCGGTGATCATGAAAATATTGGATAGACTTGACCAGGGTCTTGAACCTGTCCTGTTCGGTGACGGGTCACAGGCATATGATTTTGTTTACGTAGGAGATTGCGCAAAAGCCAACATTTGCGCGATGTGTGCGGATAAAACCGATGTATTTTATAATGTTGGAACTGGGACCAAGACCAATTTGAAAGAACTCGCTGAAATGCTGATAGAGCTGATTCAAGCGAAATGCAATATCCACTATGAGCCGGCGGGTAAAACATTTGTCAAGAATCGTATCGGTTGTTCTAAAAAAGCAGAAGGAGATATAGGATTCAAGGCGCAGGTTGGATTGGAAGAAGGACTTAGAAGGCTCATAGAGTGGAGAACATTGCATATTGAAACTGTCGCAAAAAAAAGGCAAAAAAATATATGAATATGAAGATCCCGATAATTAGACATTCATTCGATGAAGCCGACAGGGAGAACCTCTTGAAGCCGTTAGAGTCGGGTTGGCTGGTTCAGGGCCCTTATGTCGCCGAATTTGAAAGAATGTTTTGTCAGTTCACCGGCGCTAAATACGCCAAAGCGACTACAAGCTGCACAACGGCGTTGCATTTGGCGTTGGTGGCATTGGGTATAGGACCGGGAGATAAAGTCATAGTCCCTTCCTTTACATATGTGGCGTCAGCCAATGCAGTGGAATATACGGGGGCCGAGGTTGTCCTGTGCGATATCGATCTTAGAACATATAACATAGATGTCGAACGGGTACGGGATATATTGGAAAATGATAAGGGAAGGAGAATAAAAGCAGTAATGCCGGTAAATCTTTTTGGGCTCTCAGCCGATCTTGTGACGATCAAAGAATTGGCCGAAGAATATGGCATAGCGGTTATCGAGGACTCAGCGTGCGGAATAGGCGCGTCGATTCGGGGAAAACATTCCGGAACTTTTGGAGCGGTTGGATGCTTTTCTTTCCATCCGAGAAAAGTAATTACCACTGGAGAGGGCGGGATGTTGATAACCGATGACGAGAATATAGCTAGCAAGGTGTCCTCATTGCGGGACCATGGAGCGGAAAAGTCAGATCTCGCGAGGCACAAAGATAAAAGCGGATCTCTCCTGCCGGATTTCAACGACAGAGGGTATAACTATAGAATGACGGACATACAGGGTGCGTTGGGTGTCGCGCAAATGCGAAAGGCGGAAAATATTATTAAGGGAAGAGGGCTGGTGGCCGGACGCTATAATGAAAGCCTGGCAGGCATAGACAAGTTAAATATCCCTTATGTTCCCGAGGGGTATATTCACGGTTTTCAGTCCTATGTTTGTATTTATTCCGGGGGAGAGGATATAAATAATCTTACGATGGAAAAGATAGTTAAGCTTAACCGTGAGAGGAATCTATTGATGGAGAAATTAGAAGAGAAAGGAATAAGCACCAGACAAGGCACCCATGCAGTCCATACACTGGGATATTACAAGAAGAAGTTCGTATTTTCTGAGATGGATTATCCCGTGTCATTTGCCTGTGACCGGTTGAGTATAACTCTGCCGCTTTATTCAGACATGTCTGACGAGGAGTTTAATTACGTTATAACTAATATAACGGAAAGGTTGGCATAAATGTGCGGGATCGTGGGATTTGTTAATTTGAACAGGGAAAAGGTCAATAAAGAAATACTTTGGGAGATGACCGATTCCCTTTCGCACAGGGGCCCTGATGGGAGGGGAGTTTACACCGACAGGTATTTGGGGCTCGGGCATCGCCGTCTTTCAATAATCGATCTGTCGGAAAAGGCGCATCAGCCCATGCTTGCCGATGGGGGTAGATATGCTATTAGTTATAACGGCGAAATTTATAATTTCAGGGAATTGCGCCGTGTTCTAGAACGCGGTGGAACTAAGTTCAATTCTCTTTCCGATACGGAAGTGTTATTGAGGTCATTTGCCCAATGGGGTACTGATTCGCTTGAAAAGTATAATGGGATGTTCGCTTTCGCTTTTTGGGATAAAGAGAATACAACGCTTACGCTCGCAAGGGACAGGTACGGGATAAAACCGCTTTACTATTGGGAAAACAAAAAAGTATTCATGTTCGCATCTGAGATAAAGGCATTCTTAAAACATCCGGATTTCAAAGTCGGGATGGATCTAGAAGCGTTACTTGAATATTTTACTTTTCAAAATACGTTTACCTCAAAAACGCTTTTTAGCGGGGTGAATATCATACCTCCCGGGCATTATATCCAGGTCCGACTTCAGGAAAAGCCATGGATGAGAAGCGGGAAGTATTGGGATTTCTGTTTTAAAGAATCGAAGGATAAGAAGAGCCTGAAAGAATACATGGAAGAAGGGGACAGGTTGTTCAATCAGGCCGTTAAAAGACAGCTTGTAAGTGATGTGGAGATCGGGTCTTTTCTCAGCGGGGGAATAGATTCCGGTTCGATAACAGCCATCGCATCGCGGCACCTAAGTGAGTTGAAGACATTCTGTATCGGATTTGATCTCTCTTCCGCTGTCGGGTTGGAAAGGGCCTTTGATGAAAGGAAGAAAGCGGAACACATATCATATCTGTACCAGACAGAACATTATGAGATGGTATTGAAATCCGGCGATATGAAAAAATGCCTTCCGGATGTTGTTTGGGGCCTTGAAGACCTGAGGCTCGGACAGAATTACCCCAATTATTACGCGTCAAAACTGGCCTCTAGTTTTGTAAAAGTGTGCTTGTCCGGGGCCGGTGGGGACGAATTATTCGGTGGATATCCATGGCGGTACTACAGGACGCTCAAAAGTAATAGCTATGATGA
Organism: Candidatus Omnitrophota bacterium; assembly: GCA_015231405.1. Lineage (GTDB taxonomy): Bacteria > Omnitrophota > Gorgyraeia > Tantalellales > Tantalellaceae > JADGBR01. Next base: position 64,520 of record JADGBR010000007.1, read on the forward strand.
GTATTCCGGAGCGTATTATGCGTATTGGCAGAGGCTGTTGGATGGCAAACTGTTAAGAAAATTATTTTCGCCGGTTTGGGAAAAAGTAAAGAACGTACATACGGAAGATATCTTCAAAAGGGTCTTGTCTGGCGCTAATACGGAAATCATTAATCCGGAAGATTATGTTAACCATTCGCTTTATTTTGAGGCGAAAACGTTTTTACACGGCCTCCTCGTGGTTGACGATAGATTGAGCATGGCGAACGGCCTGGAAGTCAGGGTGCCGTTCCTCGATAATGATCTTGTGGATTTTGCCATGGAGCTTCCCGTCAGGATGAAGCTGAAAAACATCGATAACATATTGCGCATCGATGAGGATGACCTCGCGAAAAGATACAGGTATTTCAATAAGACCCGTGACGGGAAAATATTGCTGAGGAAAATATTAAGTAAATACATAGGAGAGGGTAGCGCCAAGCAATATAAGCAAGGGTTTAGCGGTCCGGATTCAAGCTGGTTTAAAGGTGAAAGTATTAGATATGTCAGGGAAACTCTCTTGAATAAGGGAGCGGAATTGTATAATTATCTTGATTATTCCACCGTTGAAACATTAATTAATGAACATATCAGCGGAAAGGTCAATAGACGGTTGCTTATCTGGTCGTTTTTGAGCGTAGAGATCTGGCTTAAGGTATTTAAGAACAAGGAGTATAACAAGACATGAGAAAGGGATTGGACCGCTATGTTGATCCATTTTCAGGAGAAAGATTAACGCTGAAATCTTCCGAGGAGAAAAGTGGTCATGTTATTTCAGGAACACTTTCATCATCGAAGAAGGTTTATCCGGTTATTTCCGGTATCCCGCGTTTTGTCGATAAGCCTTTCTATGAAAAGCTTAATGTGCGCAACGGTGAAACCCAGACGGCGGGATCTTTTGGCAATAAATGGCGGGAAAAGAGATTTGGTGAACTGAAGTCAGCAGATATTTCCGGGCTAAGGCAACAAATGATCGCCGTACTGGGTTGTCATAGTGAATCCGGGATGAGGAAGGTGTTTAAAAAGGTCCGTAGAACGCTGAACGCCGGATGCGGGGTGGCGTGGTCAGAGCAGTACGTTAATTATTGTCCGGAAACGGAACGGCATTGTTTTGATGTAAGTTTATCGGTAGAGGCCGCTTACAAGGCTACAAAGGGGCTCGGTAACGTTATTATAGCCCAAGCTTCAATATTTGAAATTCCATATCCCGATAATTTCTTCGATATAGTATATTCGATCGGAGTGGTCCACCATACGCCTGATCCTGAAAGAGCCTTTTATTGTTTAGCTGATAAAGTTAAGCCAGGCGGGATCTTAGGTATATATATCTATAACGTTAAGCCGTTCATGCGGGAAATACTGGATGAAAATCTCAGGAAACTCACAACAAAAATGTCATACGGTGAATGCATGAAGTATTCCAGGGATCTGGCAAAACTTGGTAAGGCGCTCAGAAAAATAAAGAAGCCGCTAATGATCCATGATGATCTATCCTCTTTGGGTATTAAAAAAGGAGAATACTCCGTTCATGGGTTTATCTATGACCATATTGTGAAATGCTGGTATAACGACGCTAATGGGGAAGAATATTCGGCTTTGATAAATCAGGATTGGTATCATCCGACCTATGCAAGCCATCATACAAAGAAGGAGATTGAAGGCTGGTTCAAAAAAGCACGGATGAAAAAGATCTTATTTATTCAGCCAAAAGGGTGGGAATACAGCGGATATTTTGTGTCTGGGAGAAAAGAATGAACATTGAAATATTGCGGAGGCGGGTATGAATGCTGATGAATTGATCGGGGCCCATATGATATTGAGGGATAAGATCAAGAAGGAATTCAAAAGGGTATTGCCATTTGGCGATGAAATATCTGACCGGTGGGAAAAAGCGAGATACTTGGGGTTTGGGGAAGGTTCGAGCATATATGATTCATCTGTCGTGCTTGGTGATGTCGTGGTGAAGGAAAATACATGGATAGGGCCATATACTGTCTTGGACGGCGAGGGTGGGTTGGTGATAGGAGCAAATTGTTCTGTCTCGGCAGGAGTCCAAATATACACCCATGATAGCGTTAAATGGGCAGTTTCCGGGGGTCGGCATCCTTACGAACATGCCCCGGTGAAGATCGGGGATTGCTGCTATATCGGTCCAAACACAATTATCCGGAAAGGGATAACTATAGGAGATCATTGCGTTATTGGTGCGAACAGCTATGTGAACCGTGATATACCTGGCTTTTCGATCGCTTTTGGCTCGCCTTGCGAACCGGTTGGGACGGTCGTGATCTCGGAAGGCGGTGGTGTCGAATTCCATTACAACAGGAAATAGCCGGATGATATCAGATAAAATGAGAATATTTCATGGAGTGATGGATATAGGCGGATTAGGGCATATCTTGTCAAAATACCAGCGTGGGCAGGGGTATTATTCCCAGTTCTTTACGTATAAAAGCAACCGTTATTTTCAGAATGCCGATAAAAATTTGGGCTTGGATCAAAATAGCGTCTTTGTTAATTTTTTTATTGTAATTGGGTTTTTTGTCAAATGCTTGTTTGCGTACGATATCTTCCACTTTTACTACGGGAGATCTTTCTTTCGTTTGGGAATTGATCTGCCTGTCCTGAAAGTATTCGGGAAGAAATTGGTCATGACATATTGTGGTTCTGAGATACGGTTATATAAGGATGTCGAATTGAAAAGAAATCCATTCGCTAATTTGCTGAATAGCGGTGACGATCGACAGGAATTAGATACGCGGAAAAAGCTCGTGATGTGGTGGCAGAATCTATGGATCGATAAATTCTTTGCGATAAGGGATCTTTATAAGCACGCATTAACGGTTATTCCGGATAAAAAAATAATCAGGGAGATCTCCATAAACAGCATATTAGATATTGAGCCTTTTTATCCGTCATACATATTCAATAAGACCCCTGTTCTCGTACATGCGCCGACAGATCCGTTGGTGAAAGGATCACGATATGTGGATAAGGGGATCGATGAGCTAAGATCCGAGGGTTACATATTTAAGTACATCAGGCTTAAAAACGTGACGAACATAGAAGCTAAAAGAATATACAAGGAAGCGGATATTATAATAGATCAGTTACTGATCGGAGCACATGGAGTGCTGGCCATTGAGGGTATGTATTACGGGAAACCGGTGTTTTGTTATCTGACAGATGATTTTGTTATGGATAATCGGGGTTGTCCGGTTGTTAACTGTAATATAGATACTTTTAAGGATAAATTGGCATGGCTGCTGGATCACCCCGAAGAAATGGTCCGGATCGGTAAGGAAGGCCGTGCCTATGTCGAGAAGAATTATGATCCCGCGGAAATCAATGCGAAAGTGGTTGAATTATATCGAGAGATGTATGAGCGTTGATACCGTTCCGTAATACTGAACCGTTCAGGCTATCGGCCGAATAACCGACCCCCGATCGATAGCTGTCGGGTAGTCTGTTCTGCCTGTATTAACTCGAAAACGCGAAAGATATGGCTTTAGTCAAGGATACATTCTATTATTCTCTGTCTTTCTGGGGAAAACAATTAACCGGGTTGTTATTGGCTCCTGTCGCGGTCTTGTATTTCTCTCCAGTAGATTATGGTTATATGAGCTTGGTTAACTCTGTCGCACAGTTTTGTTCGATTTTGGGATTACTGGGGATAACGGACCAGGGGTTGCCGAGATTTTACCTGGGGGCTGACAATGAGAGCGATAAAAAGGAATATGTAAGTTCTGCATATTACGTAAGTTTTTACGGGTTAACTATCGTTTTAATAGGCATATTTTCGCTTCTCCCTTTCGTGCAAAATATTTTTGGTGAAGTCGGCAAACCGCATATTTTCGTCGCGCTTTTAGCGTTAACGTATTTGGGGCAATGCTTGTTCTCCGTGGGCACTAATATGCTTAAATGGAGTTTTAAATCATTCATGTTCATGAAAGTTGTCATGCTCCAGGCGATAACCTGTTCGATAGTGAATATCGCAGGAATAGTGTTCCTTGGGTGGGGGGTACGGCCTGTAGTTCTTGTTAGCGCGTTGGGCACACTGCTGGCAGGAATATTTTCGAATGTAATAAATAAAGACCAAATTGGTCTATCTTTCGTGAACAGAGCTAAGATAAAGGAATTACTTCTTTACTCGTGGCCTTTGCTGGGCTTAAATGTATTCGCTTTTTTTACGCGTTCGTTTGATCGAGTCTTTCTCGCAAAGTATGATTCATTAAGTTCTGTGGGGGTCTATTCGGTATCTTTTCTGGTGGCAAATTTATTCGGAGCGCTGATAAGCGGGTTGTTATTCGCCTGGGGCCCGCATTTATTCTCGACCTATAAGGAGGACTGGGCACCGAAACAGTACGCTAATATTTTTGGCTTTGTCACAGTAGTGAGCGTTATAAATATCGCAGTTCTTGGTTTATGGGGAGAGCCGCTTATCGCGTTGCTGCGCCCGGATGGGATATATGATCAAATAGGGGTTCTGATACCCTGGCTGGTAGCGGCGATGGCTTTGTACTATTTAGGCGGGTATTTCTCGCCAGGTCCGGATATAGCAAAGAAAACCCATTTGAAATTTATCGCTTTTGTGTGTGGGGGTATAACTAACGTCATTTTAAATTTTATTATGGTTCCGAGATATGGTTGTATCGGGGCGGCAATGGCATCGGCAGCCGCCAGCCTAATAGCCGCGGTCTGTATCCAGGTTGTTTCAAATCGGTATTATTATGTTCCAAACCGTTGGAAAATGTCTTTTTTGTATATCATTGTTGTAACGGTTATCGTATCGGCGGTACAGAACAGGGCACTTGCTCTTTATCCAGGGGAGCTATCTATTATGCTCAGAATTGTTCTTACTGTTGCGCTAAGTGTCTTTGCAGTTTTACTTTTCTGGAGTGAACTTGTCAGGTCCGGGTTAATAACAAGGTCCTTTTCTATGCTAATTAACCTAAAATAACTGGTTGGATAAAATGTGCGGGATAGCGGGAATCTATTCACCGGAGATATTGCAGAAACCATCTGGCATAATAGCTATGACAACGGCTATGCGGCACAGAGGGCCTGATGATGAGGGTTATCTTGCGGTCGATCTTAATGGTTGTCGTGCTGATCTGTTGGCTGGTAACGATACGAAAAGATCCTGTCCTATGATATGTGATCACAAGGGGCGGGTCGATATGTATTTGGGACACCGGAGATTATCGATACTTGATCTTTCAACCGCAGGTCATCAGCCGATGTCGAACCATGACGGGTCACTATGGATCGTTTATAACGGTGAGATCTATAATTATCTTGAATTACGCGAGGAGTTATCCGGATCCGGGTATTCATTTCGAAGCGAAACAGATACTGAAGTTATTATAGCGGCATATGAACGTTGGGGGAGCGGATGCCTGGATAGGTTCAACGGGATGTGGTCTTTCGTCATCTTTGATTCGCGTAAGCGGGGCTTGTTCGGGGCTCGGGATAGGTTCGGGGTAAAACCTTTTTACTATTACATTAACAACAAAGTATTCGCGTTCGCTTCTGAGATAAAAGCCCTGCTCAAATTGCCCTTCATGGAACGCCGTATCAATAGAGAAGCCGCTTTTGATTATCTTGTCATGAATCGTGAGGAAGTATCCGAGGAAACGATGTTCAAGGGGATATTCGAGTTGCCTCCGGCGCATTACTTTGAATTCGACCTAAAAGCCTCTAATTTCAGGAAACATCGTTATTTTGATCTGGAATGTGCCGCCGGGTGGGAAGATGTTCGTCCCGAGAAAATGGAGGCGTATGTCGGTAATGTACGTGAAATGACGAAAAAAGCCGTTAGGATGCGGCTGAGATCAGATGTACCTGTGGGTACCTGTTTGAGCGGGGGGATAGACAGTTCAAGTATAGCGTCGATAATCAATGATCTTCTCAGAAAGGAGGATATCCGATCGGTCGGGAATTCGCATAACACCTTCACGGCATGCTATCGTCATGCCATGATTGATGAAAGCAAATGGGCTAGGTTAGTGGGAGATGTTTCGGGGTCAAAATGGCATAGGGTATATCCTGATGCGGAAGGTCTAAAGAGAGATATTGAAGATATGGTATATACGCAGGATACCCCTTTCGGATCAACGTCCATTTATGCGCAATATTGCGTGATGCGTCTCGCTGCAGAGGCCAAGATAACTGTATTGCTGGACGGGCAGGGTGGAGATGAATTGTTCGGGGGATATACGAATTATTATAGGCCGTTTTTTGCGGAGATCATACGAAATTTCCGTGTGGGGAGGTTTTTGCGAGAATTGTTAAATATGGGTAATTCGCCGCTAGGCATGGACGAGTTGATCAGCTCGGGTTTATTCAGGATATTATCCAAGGCTATTCCAATACGCCTAGTCGCGAGGTCGGGAAGAAATACTTCGCTCGGATACTTCGAGAAAGATTTCAATGATGAATATAAATACAAGTGGGATGAGGAAAGATCAGATCATTATGGTTCGTTGAACAAAGTGCTGCGGTATCATATGGCTGAAGTAGGGCTCAAAAGCCTTTTGAGGTATGAGGATAGGAATTCCATGAGGTTTTCCATTGAGGCTAGAACGCCATTTGCTGATGATATCGATCTGATCAGGTATGTATTTTCTATTAGCTCCGGTTATAAGATCCGTAACGGGTGGAGTAAATATCTGCTTCGCGCGGGGATGTCTGGAATTCTGCAGGAATCTATACGGTGGAGGAAAGATAAAATAGGGTTTGCCACCCCGGAATACGAGTGGCTCATATTGCTTAAGGAGCGGCTGAGATCATATATTACGGAGGAATTAGATGAGTACTGTGACGTAAAGGCTATTAAAAATGATTGGGATAATATTATGCTTACTCAAGATAAGACAAGGTTGAGAGAAGTCTGGCGTATTATCTTTTTTGCGATATGGAAAAAAGTATTTAACTTATAAATGTGAATAAATAACGGAAATTGTAATGAAAAAAGTATTGGTGATAAGCTTTAATTTCCCCCCCGACGAAATCATAGCCTCAAGGCGGATGTGGGGGTTGGTTAAATATTTGAATAATTACGGATATTACCCTCTAGTATTAACCAAAGAGAACTCTGGTGTTGTGTCGGGAATAGCGAAAATTATCCAGACATATTTCCCCGGTGATATATATGATATGATCCTCAAGAAAATTGTTTTTCTAAACCCGGAAAAATTCAGAGGGAAATACGCGGATTTCCAGTCTAGCATTTCCGGGAGAAGGAGTTTAGTTGATGCTTTGACCCGTTTTTTAAAAGGAATAATCACTTATCCCGATGAGAAAAAAACATGGTATCCGTTTGCCTGGAGTGCAATTGAGGAGATTTTTAGGTCAGAGGATATAAAAGCTGTTATAAGCAGTTCAGCTCCGGTAATAACCCATATTTTGGCTAATAGGGTCAAAAGAAAATATAAGGTTCCATGGATCGCTGATCTCAGGGACCCATGGAGTCAGTACCATTCCTATCCTTATGATAACATAAGAAGGTGCCTAGATAAAGGGATCGAGAGAAAAACCTTGCAGGAAGCGGATTTCATGGTTACTGTTACTGAGCCGGTTGCTGAAAAGTTAAGCGAGCTTCATGGGGGGCGGGACGTAAAGGTGATACATAACGGATTTGATCCGGACGAAAAGCAGAAAGTTGCATTATCATCGAAATTCTCGATTATATATACAGGGAATATTCATAGAGGGAAACAGGACGCGAAACTATTTTTATTGGCGATAAAACGATTGCTTGATGAAAAAAGAATAGATGCCGAATGTTTGGAAATTAATTTTTATGGGCCCAAGAGAACTTGGCTGCAGGAAGAGATAGATGAGTGCGGTTTGAGTGATATTGTTATTCAAAAAGGAGTTATCTCCAGGAAAGAGGTTATAGGTAAACAGTGTAGTTCCCAGGTATTGTTGCTTTTTAATTGGACGGTGTCTGAGGAACCGGGGGTTATGACCGGGAAAATATTTGAATACCTTAATGCTGGACGCCCAATAATCGCCATAGGTGGTGGAAAAAGCGTTGTGACTGATATTTTAGAGAGAACAAAAACGGGGGTATGTGCTTTCAATCTCGAATCGCTTGTCAATATTTTAAGCGACTATTACGAAGAATATCTCCGCTTAGGTGCTATCGCGCCAGATGGAATAAGAGGGGATATTGATAAATACAGCTATGTGGAAATGTCGCGGCAATTTGGAGCATTACTTGACGCTGTGACAGACTGAAAACATGCGTTTGATATCAAAATGGACGTAATATCAATGCCTCGTTCATAAAAAGAGTAGTTAGCCCCATAGGGATGCTCCAGTAGGCGGAGAAGATGAGGCCGCTCACGAAAAGCACCGTTCCGATCCGGAAAGACGTTTTTTTATCTATTAATTCCCTGAGATGGTCAGCCGCGTAAGCTCCAAGTATAGCATAAACGGGATATGCGGGTAGACCGTAGCGTATTTCCTTTCCGCCGGCACCCAAATAAAATTCAAGGATATACAAGAAGACTGCAAGGAATATCAATAGGAAGGTGGTTTCCTTTATTTTTAACTTTTTAAAGAACAACCAGGCAGGGGATAACAGGGCTAACGTGAAATAGGGATTTTGAAAACAGCTTACGGTTATGTGAATGTATTTTGGCCGGCTGCTGACCATGTCGAACCAGGATGTGCCCGCGACCTTCGCTATGTTCGCCTGTTTCGGCTGGAAGAAAGGGTTGCCGTAGACGGAATAGGCTTTGTAGAACCAGAAACCGCAGCCTATGAGCGCTCCCGAACCAAATAGAATGATGTATTTGTCGAAAAAGAACGACAAAAAGGTCTCTTTTTTTAACAATCTGTCGAAATTTGTGAGAAGATGCCAGAAGAAGAGGGCTATTATGACAAACGCTCCGTTCTGCTTTGTCATGGCGGCCAACCCGCATGAAACGCCGCCTATGAACGCCAGAACGGGGAGTTTCTTCTTAATGGCCAGGAAAAAAAGAAAGACCGCGAGAGTGGTGAGTGCCGCCGTCATATCGTCGGCCCAGACTTTTTGGGATGTAAGAAGGTCTTCCGGGCTGATCGTGATGAGGTACATGGCGGTCAGGGCGATCCATTCATTATCGTAAAGGGTCTTCGCCAGAAAATATGTCATCGTTATAAATAAAAGGCTGAACAGGAAAGGCACGATCACGGCGTAGAACTGTTTATTTTTGATTTCCCCGGGGAACCTGAAATACTCGAGCCCTATCCCGCGGGTAGCATTCTGTATGACTTCGGCGTCGTTCGGTATGTACAATACATGGAACGGGTCGTTGGGGGCGAATATTTTGTGCGATATAGCCAGGGCCATCGGAAAACCCCAGGGGATATGATGCAGGGGAAGATCGTAATAAGTTATGCCGCCGGCTTCCAGCCCTTTAAGGACCGAACCTTTATCCTTGGCGGCCTGAAATGAAAGAAGGCCTACGTTTTTTTGATCGACGAGTTCATCAACTCCCCTTAAACTGTATCCGCCTATTCCCTTGGTGTCAAGATTGAACGCGAGAGCGGCGTAATGGGCCTGGTCGCCTCTTAAGTGGGGGAGATCAAAAGTGTGTTTGCGGAGGTTCATGGCCAATAGCAGAATAACGGCGAATATCGCCCATTTGATGATGCGTCTCGTTTTGGGTTCATTAAGCTTGTCGAATGGGATGAAACTCAGTTTTTCTATGAGCTTGGTCTGCGTGTAACTTGCGAGGCTTTTACCGGAAATATGCACGGCATGGCTTTCGCGGTGCTTCTGGACGACATCCCGGGGGATACCCAGCTCTTTGGCTATCTCCTTGTTGGACATCGAATCCAGATGAGCGAAAATATATTCTTTCTGTTCAGCGAGTGTAAGTTTTTTCCTGGCCATATTATGATTGTATATTAATTCCGGTCTTTTTTGAAATAATATTTTGAAAAAGCGCTAAGTATCTCCGGGCGACGTCCTGGATCGTGTAGCTCTCGCTGGTTTTTTTATTTACGATGGCGATACGTTCCCTTAAAGCATTGTCCGCGCATAGTTCGGAGATAGCGGAGGCCAGCTTGTCCTGATCATCCGGAGGGACCAAGAGTCCGTTCTCCCGGTCTTTAATAATATCCCTTTGTCCTCCTCGGTCTGTGGAGATGATAGGGAGGCCGGAAGCCATCGCTTCGAGCAGCACGATACCGAAACTCTCATGAAGCGAGGGAAGGACAAATATATCCGATGTCAGTAGGTGTTCGTATTTGGCATCGCCTGACAGCCAGCCGGTGAAAAGTACCAGGTCTTTTATTCCCAGTTCCTCTGAAAGATTTTCAAGGTATCCTCGTTCCGGTCCGTCTCCGACCAATGTCAGGCGGATATTATTCGATACTTCTGAGGCGGAACGGAAAGCCTTTAAGAGTACGTCGAAACGTTTTACTTTTTTCATTGTCCCGACGGATATTAACCGGATCGTCCCCTTTTCTCCGCGTCCGGCGGCGGTTCTTTGTTCCATGGGCCTAATGCCAAGAGGAATGATATCGATAGACCTCGCCGGAGCGTAAATGTCCTCGGCGAATTTTTTGAGGGCGGTTGATTGGGCGATGACGGCGTCGGCGGTCATGAGCACGTGTTTTACCGCTAATCGGAAAAAGAAATTCCGGTCAGGGGAATATTCCTTGCCGGGCCCGGAGATGTCTCCGCCGTGTACGGTTAAAACATTCGGGACATTGTACATTTTCGACAGCAAATATCCTGTAGGCCCTGTCGGAACGGCGAAATGGGTGTTGATAATATCGTATCCGGTCTTTCCCATAAGGATCATGCCCCGGATCATTGACGGGATGGGGAAGGAAAGGAGCGATATAAGCGAAGCGACATGGATAGAAGATCTTCCCATGACAGGAACGCGGTAAATATTGACGTTGTTCACGGTCTCATTTATTTTTAAACCTTTAGATCCGGTTGTTATAACGTCAACGCGGTGGCCGGTACAGGCGAAATGTTCCGCGAGATCCCGCGTGAATATACCCCCTCCGCCTCCGAGCGGAGGATATTCGTAATTCAGCATTAAAATTCTCATACAATGATCTCTTTTATGAGGTAGGTCTTTTTATTCTGGGATTCGTAATAAGTCCGGATGTTGATCTCGCCTAAAAAGCCGATCGACAGGAGCTGTACGCCTACAAGGAAGAAGAGGACGCACAGTATCAGCATCGGATTCCCTGTCATATCTTCGCCTTTGAAGATCTTCGTGAAGGCCACGAACACAAGGGAGATGAAAGATAATAAGCCGCTTAAAATGCTTAACCCTCCGAAGAATCGTATCGGTTTAGTGCTGTATTCCGACAGAAAAGCGACCAGGAGAAGGTCCAGAAACACCCTTATTACCCGGTTGATCCCGTATTTTGTTTTTCCGTGTATCCTGGGACGGTGGTTCACCTCTATCTCCGTTATGTTAGCCCCGTGCCAGACAGCGATAGCCGGAATGAACCTGTGCATTTCGCCGTAAAGGTTCAGGTTTTGCACTATGGCCCTTTTGAACGCTTTAAGTGTGCAGCCGTAATCGTGGAGGTTCGTTTTGAGCATTAATCCTATGAGGCTGTTAGCCGCCATGGAGGGGATAGTGCGCAAAAAGAAATTATCCTTTCTTTCTTTTCTCCAGCCGCAGACGAGGTCATAGCCCTCGTCTATCTTTTCGAGCAGTTTTGGTATGTCGTTGGGGTCGTTCTGGAGATCTCCGTCCATTGTGACGATCACGTCGCCCTTGGCGTGGTGGAAACCGGCCATAATCGCCGGAGTTTGGCCGAAATTTCTTGTCATGCTTATTACTGTCATCCCCGGGATATGGATCTTTTTAAGGCGGCTCTGAGTGTTGTCGGTACTGCCGTCATTGACTACCAGTATCTCGTGGCTCTTGCCTGTGGCGGAGAGGGCTTTAGAGAGTTCATCGGTCAGTTCCTCTATGTTATCTTCCTCATTGTAAACCGGGATGACTACGCTTATGTCCATGATTTTACCTCTTTTGTAAGTTGTTCTTTATCTGGATCAAGTGAAAATAAAAATAAGTGACCATTATGGAATAGATATCGAGAACCGGTTTGACAAAAAAGCTGAGAGCGAAACGCCCGCTTAGCGCGAACGCCGCGACCGAGTTCGCCACAAGGAAAAGCGACGCGGCGAGGACCAGGAGCGCGGCCGCGATATCTTTCCCTGTAATAGCAAGAACCGCTAGGAGGGCGATGAAGATAAGCGGTATATGCGTCCGGAAAAAGAGGATATCAGGGGAAGAGCCGTGTTTTTCATGGAGCAGTACCCTGGCGAGGGCGCCTTTAGCGAAATATGGAGCTAATGCCTGTAAACTGTCCGGGTGGTCGTGGTAGATAACGGCTCCGGGTTGAAAAACTATCCTGTATCCCTGTTTCAGGATCGTGTAGCAGAGGTCTTTATCCTGTCCGCGCAGCAGTGCCGGGTCGAAAGCGGTATCGTGTATAAGGCTTTTCCTGACGGCAAGGTTACAGCTGGGATAGCCCCTTAAGTCTCTTTTTCCGCCATACCGGTGATATCTCATGAAGAGGGAGATAGACAGGTAGTTCGAAATAATGTTGCCGGGTTTTATAGGGCGGATCTCGCCTCCGACGGCTCCAATCGAAGTGTCCGAGAGATCCCGGATGAGTACCTTAAGCCAGTCCGGAGCTACCGTGGTATCGGCGTCCAGGAAAACAACAATGTCGTATCCGGCATATTGTATGCCAAGGTTTCTCGCGTTCGACGGGCCTTTTTTTTCTTCTTTAAGATACCGGACGCCCGGATATCCGGCTACGATGTCTTTAGTATCGTCCGTCGAATTATTATCGACGACTATCACCTCAAAATGATCGGACGGATAATCGATCTTTGCGAGAGAGGAAAGGCATCGTTCAAGGTTAGCACCTTCGTTGTAAGCCGCTATTATTATTGAGCATCTTTGCATTATAAAGAGAGAATATCATATGTTGTTCCAAAGGGCAAGGGAGCACGGGACAGGCTGATGCAAGGCTCGGGGTTGAGGGAAGTTGACTATTTCCTTAAAAATAGTAATATTGTTATTAAACATGGCACACGGTGACCTGGAATATTTAATTTTGCGCGTTATTCGTAAATACTTGTTCTCCTACGCGTTTTTGTGCAGATACGGGAGGTTTATCCCTTATTATGTTCCGACGCCTGCGCAGATCTCAGCCAGGCCCATTGTTGACATGTATGTGTGGGGATCTCAGGAGATGGGCAGGGATATTAGGGGTAAGGCGGTGCTTGAGATCGGGGTCGGGATAACGAATAGCGCGTGTTACGAAATGGCTTCGCGCGGGGCGGAGGTCTGCTACGCTTATGAGCCGCGTGTATGGTTGGATAAAAGGCTGGATCAGGATATTTTGCGCAAGAACCCCGCGTATGAAAAGACGCGGGGTAGAGTAGTGAGGATAAAAACCCTGGATGAGATAGGGCCACTGGGAGTGGACGCGGTATTCTCAAACCATGTTCTGGAATATATCAACAGCCGGGATCTGATGGTTTTATTCCGGACGATCCGGAGGATCATCGGGAAGAACGGCTGGATGATGCATAACGTCAACTACAGCGATCATTTTTTTAAATACCCTTTCCATTTTTACAAATATAGCGAACGGTTCTGGAAAGCCATAGATCCGGGTCTGTCCAGACTGAGGATAAAAGACCATATGGATATTTTGAGCGGAGCGGGGTTCAGGCCGGTGATCCTCCGGCGGGACATAAATATGGAGGCATTCGATATCTTTAGGCGGCGGAACAGGATCGCTCCGGCCTTTTCGTCCTATGGTGCTGTCGACCTCGCCACTGTGTCCGGTATCATCTTTTCAGAAGGGGTATCATGACGCGGATCGTTGCCTGTTTGACCATTGATACCGAGCCGGATTGTGACGCGCGGTGGAAGCAGCGCGTTCCGCTGGAGTTTGAATCTTTTCTGAGGGGGGTGCCGCTTTTTCTTCGTCCCATATTGGACCGGTTCGAGGTACCTCCTGTATATCTGGTCACGCCCGGGATGCTCACATCTGTTGAATGCTGTAGACTGCTAAAGGAGGAACTGGTGAAAGGCGCGGAGATAGGCAGCCACCTGCATGTCGCGAGGGGTATTGCCTCTTGTCAAGAGATAGCCAAGGGACCGCGCGGAACATATATGTGCTCCGCTTATCCGGATGAAATAGAATATCGCGAATTGAAGGACCATGACGAAAATATAAAAAAGGTATTGGGTGTCAAAGCCACCAGTTTCAGGGCCGGCCGGTATGGCGCGGATATTAATACCATAACCTCTCTCTCCAGGCTGGGATATACGGTAGATACAAGTGTCACGCCGGGTATTAACTGGGCGGTAAAAGGTGGGCCGGATTTCTCAGGGTATCCGGAACAACCCTATTTCGTGGATACGGAGAATAAGGAGTTCAGCTCTGCTTCGGCGAAACGCGGTATACTCGAGGTCCCTGTCACGATAAACGGGAAGAGAGCCCCGTTCCTTCCCGACAAATGGCTTTTTTACAGATGGCTCAGGCCTTCCTTCATGACGGGCCTTGAGCTGAGGGCGCTGGTCGATGACGTTGTCGGACGGAACGGCGACAGGGGGATAGTCGTGCTTTGCATGATGTTCCACAGCATGGAACTGATACCTGGGATGTCGCCTTACGTGAGAGACAGGTTAAGCCAAAAATATTTTTTTATGAAGCTGGAACGGATATTTGGTTACATGAGATCTCTGAACGCTTCTTTTCTGACGCTTTCTGAGATATGCGACCTTATGGGTGAGGGAACTAATCCGTGACACGAAACATTCCGGATACGCCTTGGAGAATTGCGCTGACATCTCCAGAAACATAAGCAGACCATAACCAGACGCTTTACCAATCCCCATTCTCAGCAACAATTTCCAAAACAAAAAAATACTCCTTTCTTATCATCGGACCCATCGAGGGTCAACTTTATAATTATGGCGAGTTTGTTTGACAATGTCGGGGTTGCGTGTTTAAATCAAAGAAACCCAATATTTCGGAGAAAAAATATGCCAGCGATCTATCTGTCGCCCGGACGGCGGCTTTATGTTGAAGGTGATGACCTGTGGCTATACAAGGAGCTCGCGGCTGCGTTTTCTAAGGGGTCCGGCCACGGATTATTGTACCTTGACGGCGCGGGGGGCTCGTATACGGAAGATCCGGCGTTTGCTTTTTGGAAGGATTTCGCCAGGCGATATCTGTCGCTATTCTCGGCTACGCCGGATATGGATACGCCCGGGGCCTTTGACCGGCACGCGCTTGTAGAGTTGCCTGACGAAGACCTGGGGCAGTTTTTCCGGATGGTGCCCCCGATGAAGGGCGCCGAATATGTCGACGAGGAATGTCTTCTGGACCTGTGGGATGAGATCGGGACGGCGCTACGCGCCGAAATTACTGATTTTGGCAAGGGTCCGGCCGAGTTCATGGCGGCGAGGCATTCGGACTGGCATCTGGTGGGCAGGGTCTGTTTCCATCTGGCCGAAAATAAGGATTCTCCGGAACGGCCGTTCGCCTTTCTCGCGACCTATGTCCAAAGCGGTTCGCGGGAAGGGAAGTCCAGGCATCTTCCGCTCGAGAGCGCCCTGAAAGAATATTCCGGCGCGAAGAACAAGCGGATGCTCCTCAGGCTCCTTTCTCCCGTCCACAGGGCGTCGCTTGAAAGCCGGTATTTGAAAGAAATGATAGATTCCGAGGATATCTACCACCCGGTAGCGTGGACTGCCGGCGAAACGTACAGGTTCCTCGAGGATATACCTATCTTTGAAAAAGCCGGTATCGCAGTCAAAGTACCTAACTGGTGGAAGGCCAAACGGCCGATCCGGCCGCAGGTGTCGGTACGGATCGGGGATAAGCGCCCCGGTTCTATGGGGCTTGACGCGCTTGTGGATTTCGAGATGTCCGTCGTGATCGGTGATGAGGCGTTAACAGGCGAGGATATACAGGAACTGCTCAGGCAGAGCGAGCGGCTGATCTTTTTTAAAGGCGAGTGGGTTGAAGTCGACCGGGAAAAACTTAGCGAGATCTTATCGACATGGAAAACGGTAGCGAGATCCGTCAAGACCGGAGGGATAACGTTTGCCGAGGGGCTTAGGTGGCTTTCGGGGCTTGGGGAAGGCCCCGGAAGGGACGACGCGGGAGACGCCCGAAGATATACGCGGGTTATCCCGGGCAAATGGCTCGGCGAAACGCTTCACGCGATCCGGGCGCCCGAGGCGGATCAGGCGTCTAGCGCGGTCTTAAAGGCAAACCTAAAGACCGCGCTTCGTCCGTATCAGGCAAAGGGAGTGGCCTGGCTGAACGCCCTCAGTAACTTGCGGCTCGGGGCGATACTTGCGGATGACATGGGGCTCGGAAAGACCATCCAGGTCCTCGCTTTGTTCCTTTTGAAGGGAATGGGACAGGAGTACGGTAAAAAACCGGCGCTCTTGATCGTCCCGGCGTCGCTGGTAGGGAACTGGATATCTGAGATCGACAAGTTCGCTCCTTCTATAAGGTACTGGGTAGCCCACCCGTCGGGGGACGGACTCGTCAAGCCGCCGAAGAGCGGGTTTGACGTGGTGATCACGACCTACGGCTCAGTAGCGAGGATGGAATGGGTCGCTGAGGAATGCTGGGATATTATCGTGGCGGACGAAGCTCAGGCGATAAAGAACCCGTCGGCCAAACAGACGAAAGCAGTCAAAAAGCTGACAAGCGCGATGAGGATAGTCCTCACCGGGACGCCTATCGAGAACCATTTGTCGGACCTCTGGTCCCTGTTTGATTTCGTCTCGCCGGGCCTTCTGGGGTCGATGAAAGAGTTCTACGGTTTTATGAAGAGCCGGACGGACGGAGGGGATAGCCCGTATGCCGGGTTAAGGGAGCTGGTCAGGCCATATATTCTGAGGCGTCTCAAAACCGACAAGAGCGTCATAAACGACCTTCCGGAGAAGACAGAGATGAAAGTCTATTGTTCGCTTACGAAAGGCCAGGCGGCTCTGTATCAGAGATCGGTAGAATCGCTTAAAAAGGATATTCAGGGTATTGCCGGGATCAAAAGGCGCGGGGTGGTCTTGTCGTATCTTATGCGGTTCAAACAGATATGCAATCATCCCTCCCAGTTCGTGAAAGACGGGAAATACTCAGCTACGGATAGCGGCAAATTCACCCGGCTTAAAGAGATCTCGGATGTAATTGCCGAAAAACAGGAAAAGGTGCTGGTTTTTACGCAGTTCAGGGAGATGACCGCGCCTTTAGCCGATCATCTGGAAACCATCTTCGGCCGGAGGGGACTGGTACTTCACGGTGAAACCCCGGTCAAAAAACGATCCGAGATGGTCGGCGACTTTCAGAGGGACGACGGGCCTCCATATTTTGTTCTATCCCTCAGGGCCGGAGGCACGGGCCTTAATCTGACGGCCGCGTCCCATGTAGTGCATTTTGATAGATGGTGGAATCCGGCGGTCGAGGACCAGGCGACGGACCGCGTTTTCAGGATAGGCCAGAAGAAAAATGTCCTTGTCCATAAGTTTATATCAAGAGGAACGCTCGAAGAGAAGATCGACGCGCTTATTGAATCAAAACAGACGATGTCGAGGGAAATACTTGAGGGAGCGGATAATGTATTGTTGACAGAGATGCCGAACGAGGAGTTGCTAAGAATGGTGTCTCTTGATATCAGGTCCGCGGTCGGAGAGATCTAGACGATAAGGAGAAAAGGGAATGAACCGATGGGGATGGGCGCCATATGTTCCGTTGGCGGAAAGACGGCTTAAGGCCGATAATGCCGCTTCCAAAATGCTGAAAAAAGGGCAGAAAGTCCTTCCCGTAAGGCTCGAGGGAAAGAAAATATCAACGACTTTCTGGGGCAAAGCCTGGTGCAGGCATCTTGAGTCCTCGAGCGATCGCGCGAACCGTCTCTTGCGGGGACGGACATATGTCCGTAACGGTTCCGTTATACATTTGGATATTGATCCTTCTCGTGCCTTTGCTCTGGTCCAGGGCACGGCGCTGTATAAGGTTTCGGTCAGGATCAAGGGACTCAACCGGGAGAAGTGGTCGGAGATACGCGGTCATTGCTCGGGTGAGATCGGGTCCGTGATCGAACTTTTACAGGGCAGGCTTTCATCTGACGTGATCAGGACCATGATCGACCGTGACCGTGGCCTGTTCCCCGCGCCGAAAGAAATGACGTTCACCTGTTCCTGTCCCGACCGGGCCAGGATGTGCAAGCATGTGGCGGCCGTGCTGTACGGGATCGGCCATCGCCTGGATCAAAGGCCCGAGCTGTTATTCAAATTGAGGAATGTCGATCATATGGAGCTTATGGACGGGGCTCGCTTAAAACAAGGCGCCGCATCAGGCAGATCTCATATAATAAAAGGCCGGGACCTCTCGGAGATCTTCGGTATCGAGATCGCCGAAGACCGCCCCGCTATGGCGCCGTCCCGTTCCGGAAAGGCGGCAGTCAAAAAGAAGAAGAGACCGAAAAAACGTTGAAAGAACGCGCTCATCCGGAGTTGTTTTTATACCGCGTGAGTGACCGTTGGTGTATAATAAATTCATATGAGCGGCAAAAACGTCTATATACTCGCTAGTTCTAACCGTTCGGGGATGCATATTGATATTCGTGATCACAAATTATTTCAGGAGATATTAGACAAGGTTGGAGCGAAAATATGAAAAAACAACTGAGCTTATTGGATAAAGCGGAACTGGCGATGAAAAAAGCCATAAAAAGCGTCCTGGAAAAACACAGAAAGTCGGGCAGGCCCCTTGCTATATGGGAAAATGGCCGGGTAAGGAAAATTATCGTGAAATGAGCAAATATGAAATTTAAAGTCTTTATACGTTCGGCGGCGCTGAACCCAGGCGTTAACGACGGGGTTAAATGTAAGCCGCCTCAGTATGTACCCTTACCTAAGAAACCCCGGGCTTTAGCCCGGGGAGTGTTGAAAGGGTTCATTAGCTTATGCCTTTTGTCGTTCCCGGCCTTCTTTGCAGGCCGGCTTTGCGCGGATGCGCCGATGGAGCCGAAGGAGTTCTTTACCCATGACAGGTTCGTTTTTCACCGGGAAGATGTCGTTAAAGTTCCCGTTAACAGAAAGGGCCAGGAGGACCTCGGCGTTTTCGTGGACAGGATGAACGCGGGTCTCTCTCTTTTCGGCGACGGCGACTACGCGGGGGCGATAAAGTATTTCGGGGGCGCTTCCAGGATCTGGCCGGAATATTTCGGATGCGATTTCCTTACCGCTCTCGCGTATGAAAAGGCCGGCGATATAAGGCTGGGCGCCCGTTTCTACAAAAGCTACCTCATAAAGCTCGAGAATTTCCGTAACGGGAAATACGCTATGTCCATGCAGATGCTTTCCGTCATTTCCTCAGAGAGGCTCGAGACTTATGAGTACGCCGAGGACAATATACGCAAGCATCTATTCACCGGGTACGGCGGTATGGACCTGGACAAGGTGCGGCCTGTAGTTCGTGTTGAGGAGTTCATCATATACCTGCTCTCGCTCGCGGCCTTCATAGCCCTTTATTACTATGTTTTCGGTGTCCTTGTACCGCATTTCAAGCGTTTACACAGAGCCAACCATCCACCCGAGGGTTTCTGGGTCTGCAGGAAATGCTGGGCGGGAAACCCCACATTGAGCAACGAATGCCTGGAGTGCGGGCGGATCAGGGTCCCCAAATGAATAAGGAAAAATTGTTCAAGTTCGCTTTCGGGTGCGCACCCGAGGCCTTTCCGGCTAAGGTTATTATAACTCCGGTATTCCCACTTAAATATTTCAAGGGATATTATCCCGCGGATACCCTTTTTAAAGGTCACCTTTATTCCGGGTTTATTTCCGGGAAAGGAGGGGATAAGATCGCAGTGGTCCATTCCGGGTTGGGGGATAGGCTCCTCGGTGACGCTGTCCTCATGATGTCCGAAACAAGTGCTCTAGAGCTCATCTTTCTGGGAACTTGCGGCGGGTTGAAAGATACTAAGATAGGCGATATCATCGTCGCCGAAAGCGCCGTCGACGGGGAAGGGTTCTCCCGATATCACAGGGAGGGTTTTTCCGTCAGTAAACTGATCGACTGTCCCGGGGGTTTGGAAAAAGGGGATCCTGGGATGGTAACTCGTCTTTACGGCGTTCTTAGTGAGAAGATGGGCCGGGTGAGAAAAGGCCCCATTTTTACTATAGGGTCATTGCTCGCCGAAACTCCGGCTAACCTTTCTGAGATAGCGAAAAAAGGTTATTGCGGCATCGAAATGGAGCTATCCGCGGTCTACAGGGCTTCCGAGGTGTCCCGGATCAAGTCCGCGGGGATCCTGGCGGTAAGCGATATCCCGGGCTCCAAGGGATTAGGTGAAGAAGAGGACCCGGGTGAAAAGGCCGCGTCCGCGAAGGCCATACGTGATATGATAGAACAAGTCGCGCAGACGTTTTAATTTTCCAATTTCAGTTTCTTGTATTTTTATGGGAGGGTTTATGAAGAAAAAAGCAGTTGTATTATTAGCCGAAGGTTTTGAGGATGTCGAGGCCATTACTCCGATAGATATACTTAAGAGGGCCGGGATAGAAGTGGTGGTGGCCGGTGTGGGGGGAAAGGTCATAACCGGTTCCCGGACGAAGATAAAAATGGCGGTCGAGGCGGAGGTGAAGGAGATCAACTTTGTTCCCGACGCTTTGATCCTTCCCGGGGGGATGCCAGGGGCGGAAAACTTGGCGAATTCCCAGGACGTAAAGAAGCTGATCCGCGCGGTCGACTCAAAAGGCGGTATCATAGCGGCTATATGCGCTTCTCCGGCGATAATACTCGGGCCGATGGGCCTCCTTGACGGACGGAAGGCCACCTGTTTCCCGGGCATGGAAGAGCACTTTCCCGCGAAAGTGAAATTTGTGGAGGATAATGTCGCGGTGGACGGGAACATCATCACCAGCAGGGCGCCGGGTACGGCGCTTGAGTTCTCCCTGAAGATCGTAGAGGCCCTTGCCGGAAAGGAAGTCGCCCGGACGGTCGCCGACTCGGTGGTTTATCGGGGATAGCCCAGAGACAGGTCATGCGCTCCTGAACCCGATAGCGTCTTCGCCGAATTTATCCTTTATCTTATCCATGGCGAGATGTATCTTCTCATCCTTTTTTTTCGGCTCGGATGTCCCGTCGAAAAGATCTGAGGACCATTCCGAGTTAACGAGATTTGACGCCTTCACCCCCACAAGCCTTACGCTCTTTTTCGTGAGGCTGAAATTTTCGAGGAGCCTCTGGCTGTTATTGTAAAGGTCTAGGACGAAATTCGTGGGCTGACCTAGAGTTATGGCCCGCGTGAACGTGCTGAAGTCGCCGAACCGGACCTTGAGCGTAACGGTGCGGCATTTTAACCCGTCTTTACGCATCCTTCGGGAGACTTTAGCCGAAAGGTACATGAGAGTGTCCTTTATCCGATCCAAATCGGAAGTGTCCTCGTCGAAAGTGTTCTCGTTGCTTATCGATCCCGTCTCCTGGCTTATTTCGACCTTTCGGGGATCTATCCCGTTAGCTAGTTGCCATATGTGCCCGCCGTGTTTTCCGAAAATGGAAATTATCGCGGCCTCGTCCATACGCGCGATATCGCCTATGGTATTGACTCCGGACTTATTCAGGTACGCCTCTGTCTTTTCTCCCACGCCCCAAAGCTTGCCTATAGGAAGCGGGTGGAGGAATTCGAGTACGTCTTTTGCGCCGACGATGACCAGCCCGTCAGGTTTTTTTAGGTCGGAAGCGATCTTCGCCGTCATCATATTAGGCGCCATGCCGACGGACGCAGTGAGGCCCGTTCCGTCCTTAATAGCCGCCTTGATCTTGACGCAGGTCTTGCGGGGCGTCCCGAAAAGGTGATAACTGCCGGTAATATCCAGGAAAGCCTCGTCGATGCTGATGGGCTCTATGTCGGGGGTGAAGGTCTCAAGGATATCGAGTATCTGGTCCGAGATCTCGGCGTATCTTGACATATTAGGCTCGACGAATATGCCGCCTGGGCATTTTTTGAAAGCGGTGGATATCGGCATAGCCGAATGTATCCCGTATTTTCGCGCTTCATAAGAACACGCCGAAACGACGCCGCGCCCTTTTCCGCCCTTGGGATCCGATCCTACGATGACCGGCTTCCCCGCGAACTCCGGATGGTCCTTCACCTCCACCGAAGCGAAGAACGCGTCCATATCCACATGAACTATATACCGTTCCTTAGTACCCACAAAACCATTTTAGCATAAGGGCGTTATGTGCTATACTAAAAACCATAGGAGATCAATATGGAACGCCGTTCGATATTTCACTTGGTATCCAAGATATCCAGGCAGGCCGGAGTTAACTGTGTGCTGATCGGCGGATTTGCCGTTAATTATTACAAAGTCACAAGGCAGACAGCTGATGTCGATTTTATGATAACGGAAGAGGATTATAGAAAGATCGAAGCTTTGATCAAAGAGGCAGAATACAAAGAGGATCAAAGCCATGGGAATTTTATACGGTTAAAGAGTACCGGCAGCAAGTTCTTTATGGATGTCGATTTTATGTTCGTAGATAAAAATACGCTGGATAAGATCCTGGACAATGGAAAAAAAATGACCATAGCGGGGCAGGAATTTACAGTGCCTTCTTTGAACGATCTCATCGCGTTGAAACTCCATGCCCTTAAATACAATGCTAAACTGAGAGAGACTAAAGATCTGCCGGATATTATCGATCTTATCAGGATAAACAATATAGAATATAAGAGCAAAGACTTTCACGATCTATGTTTTAAGTATGGTAATGCCGAGACATACGAAAAGATAATGAAAACACTGGAGTAAAAAGACTTGGATAAACTGAATTTTCCCGTTATTAAGGGATTAAAACCCAATAAAAAGATCCTGTCGATGGACGAATACCTTGAATTCGTTACATTCAATTTAAAATACACCGTCGACAGGGAGGCAGTCCGCCGGTGGAAACGGAAACTTCGGGTAAATGTCCCTTTTGTGATCAAATAAAGGCGGGAAGCAGCCTTTCTCCCTTGGGGTTTTATAATTTGACAACGATTGCGATTTTATCTATAATTGCTTTTGAGATCGCACCCAATTTCGTTCCTCGGTAGCTCAATGGTAGTAGCGACTGGCTGTTAACCAGTAGGTTGTAGGTTCGAGTCCTACCCGAGGAGCCATTCTTATATTGAGGGCCCATTCGCAAGAATGGGCCCTTTTCGTTTAAATGGCTCCGAGGGTAGGACTCGAAGGGAGATCTGGAGCCTTTAATCAAGGTCTGGTCCGAGAGAGCGAGGACCAGACACACAACCGACAGATCGGGTGGCCGACCGGAGGCCTGCTATGTTTTTTGAGGAGCGAAAGCGACGAACAAAAACATGCTAGCGGGCCGAAGGCGCCGAGTCCCGCTTTCGTACGTTAAAACAAAACCAAATTGCCCCCCTATTTCCCTTGTCAAACCCACCATAAAATGCTATTGTAAACCCACGTCAGGGGGAATGTTTGACATGCGAGACCAGTCACAAACCTCAAATAACCAAAGCGTCACAAAAAAGGCACTGGGCTAACCCGGTGCCTTTTTTGCTTTTGAAAGAAAATAACGTCAATTATGCGGCTTTATTCAGGAACATCAAAACAGTTTATTCAAGATGCGATTCATAATCAGATTGCAGAGAAGTTAAAAAACGCTTTTTTCGGCTATTACCGCTACAATCCTTCTCCTGCTGAGATAAATTCTTGGCGAAATTCGCTACGTTCAATGTCCCAAGTATTTCAACACGCAGATCTATTGGACAATGGAGTTCTTCTCGAGTATCAACTGCCTCTAACTTCGAGACGCTTAGATTGCATGATCTGTGGCCGTGATCAGCAAAAAACTGATAATGCGGTTATCGTGGAGTTGAAACAATGGGATAAGTGCGAAGAAGCCTATGGTGATAACGAAGTACTTACGTGGGTAGGAGGTGCAAAACGCGAAGTATTGCATCCGTCGGTTCAAGTGGGACAATACCACCTTTATCTGGAAGATACCCATACAGCATTTAACAGCGAAGATGATCCTGTTGTCCTGAATGCCTGTACTTATTTGCATAATTACAATTACTATTCTGAGGACATTATTTATTCGGATAAATTTGCTCAGACTCTTGAGAAGTACCCCTTATTTACAGCTGATGATGTGGAAAAATTAACGGGTTATTTGCGTAATAGACTTTTGGCCGGTGATGGCTTGGATGTTTTGCAGAGGATCGAAGAAAGTAAATATCGGCCGAATAAGAAGCTCATGGATCATGTTGGTAATATTATAAAAAACAAAACAGAATATATACTGCTAGATGAACAACTTATTGTTTACGATGCGGTCTTGGCATGCGCGAAGCGAAGCTTCCATGATAAGCAGAAGTCAATAATTGTTGTAAAAGGTGGTCCGGGAACGGGTAAGTCTGTTATAGCGATTAATTTAATGGCTGATTTGCTATTAAAGGGATACAACTCTCATTATGCCACTGGCTCTAAGGCCTTCACGGAAACACTGCGGGAAATCATAGGAACTCGAGGATCTGTGCAGTTTAAGTATTTTAATAGTTACAGCCAAGCTGAAGAGAATGCCATAGATATCCTGATTGCTGATGAAGCCCACCGCATACGCGAGACAAGCAATAGCCGATTCACACCCCGTTCGAGTCGATCAGAAAAGACGCAAATTGAGGAATTGCTTCGAGCGTCTAAAGTCGCGGTATTTTTCATTGATGACGATCAAGTGGTGCGTCCAAATGAAATAGGTTCGGTTGATTATATTAAGAATATTGCGGGCGATAATAAAATAAAGCTCCACGAATATGAATTAGAAGCTCAGTTCCGTTGTAATGGTTCTGATGCGTTTGTGAGCTGGATAAACAATACGTTAGGGATAAAAAGAACTGCCCATGTTATTTGGGATCAGCATGAAGAATTTGATTTCAAGATATTTCCCAGTCCCCTTGAACTTGATAATGCCATACGGAAGAGAGTCGCGCGGGGTTCTACGGGGAGAGTAACGGCCGGGTTTTGCTGGGACTGGTCATTACCTAACGGCGATGGCACATTGAAAAACGATGTGATAATTGGAGATTATAAGCGGCCATGGAATGCTAAACCCGAAGCTCAACGTCTGGCGCTGGGTATCCCCAAAGCTTCTCTGTGGGCATACGAACCTGTCGGCATTGATCAGGTAGGATGTGTCTATACCGCTCAAGGTTTTGAATTCGATTACGTTGGAGTTATTTTCGGCGAGGATGTGGTATATGATTTTGACAAGCAAGAATGGGTTGGCAATCCCGCTAAGTCTTCGGACAGAGTTGTTAAACGGTCTAAAGACAAATTTGCCGATTTAGTGAAAAATACCTATAGGGTTTTATTGAGTAGAGGGATGAAGGGCTGCTATGTATATTTCATGAATAAAGATACTGAACGTTTCTTTAAGTCACGGATTGAAGGTGATAATACACGGGTAGACGAACCCTTAACAGTATCTAAACTACTAGATAGCGAGTCGGATTTTCTTGAGCGTATTTTACAGGATGTTGACAGTTCTTTAAAATATAAGGAATATTTACCCGTTTATACTTTGACTGCAGCTGCTAGCGCGTTCGGCGAGGGTATGGATGTTAGGGAAAAGGGTTGGATTAAAGTTAATATTGGAAAGCCACTAAACAGAAAATTGTTCGTTGCAAAAGTGGTTGGAAAATCAATGGAGCCGCTGATCCCAGATGGCAGCTATTGTGTATTTAGCGCGAATGTTGTTGGTACGCGGGCAAACAAAATAGTATTAGTGCAACACAATAGCATTTCAGATCTAGATACCGGTGGAAGATATACCATAAAAAAGTACACGAGTAAGAAACGATACGCGTCAGATGAAACCTGGGAGCACGAAGAGATAGTCCTACTGCCAATTAATCCCGCATATGCGCCGATTATAATACCAAATACCAACGAGGATGAATTTATGGTAATCGCTGAGTTTATTACCATAATAAAGAATTAGCACATAGACTTGAGCACATAGTCTTTGGGTTTAGAGAAATGTTATGAGATGAATATTTGTTATGGAACTGCTTCTAATATGGCAGTTTAAGTAAAGCGTCTTTGCTGGCTTAACAGTGGTGTAATATGTTATGCACAGTGTCTGCGGGGATGCGGGGAGGGGAGAGTTTAAGCGAAGGTTATGCAAGAAAGCCGGCAGATGGGTGTCAAGGCGTAAAAAGGCACCCGGATTTGTTTCATAACTAACGGTGGTGTAATATGTTATGCACAGTGTCTGCGGGGAGAACGGGGCGGCTCGCGCAATGGATTGGTGGTTTTAGTTGAGTCTCGTTTGGTGAGGGATCCGGAGTCCCACCAGAGTTTCACGATCAAACGATATCACAGCGAGAAGCAGGATCTTGGTGGTGGTGAATGGCGGCATAAGAAGATCACGCTATCGCCTGACAATAAGGATTTTCACGATATCGTGCTGAAAGATATTACCGGCGGGGATTTTCATGTAGTAGCCGAATTTGTTGAAGTGATCGTATAACTATATTGTGAGTAGCTATGAAAAATGCCTTTATTGTTATGCAAATTGGTAATGCTGAGCTCGACTCTGTTTGCGAGCAAGCTATTGTCCCTGCCCTCAAAAAATGTGGTCTAGATCCCAAGCGAGTAGATAAGCATAATCAGGGAGGACTGCTGAAAAGCGAGATCGTAAATTTTATTGAATCCTCGGAGATTATAATCGCCGATCTTACTAACGAAAGGCCAAATTGTTATTTGGAAGTTGGCTACGCGATGGGGTTAGATAAGTTTAGGCATCTGATACTGACTGCGCGAGAGGATCACAATCACGATAGCCCAAATTATATAAAAACCGGTCCCAAGATTCATTTTGACTTAGCTGGTTATGATATTTTATTTTGGGATCCGAAAAAACTCGACAATTTCAAAGATGAGCTTGAAAAGCGAGTTAAACGGCGCTTGGCTACTCTTCAAACCCCTCCCTCGAAAGAAGAAACTATTTGGGATGACGATTGGATAAATAATCATGCTGTTACCGCACATGCCAATTTAAAGAAATCAAATAAATCCGGATTTATGGAAATTCGAATGGTCATACCCAATTCAGGCCTCAATATTCCACAAAGTGAATTGCTGAGTGTTGCTGAACAGGCGACAATCCATACTTTTGGATGGCCAATCGGTGTTGTTCTGAAAAACAGGGACGAATACCGACCGCGTCCTAAAACAGATGGTATTGTTGCTGATATAGACACAGGGGATCATTATGATTATTGGGCGATTAGGAAAGATGGCGCGTTCTATCTCTTGAAAAGCTTATTCGAAGATATGCGAAAGCCGGGGCATCTATTTTTTAATACGCGTATTGTGAGGATTACGGAGGCGCTTTTGTATGCAGTGCGCCTTTATACTGGATTTAAAGTTCCAGCAGATTCCCGAGTCGTTATTGGAATAAAGCATGGTGGATTAAAAGATAGAATGCTCGTTTCTTCAAGTTTTTCGCGAGAACTTAGTTATGAAAGAAAATCGATCGAGGATGAGGTGTACACTGAGATTGACACTACTCTTGCTAAGATCGAGTCACAGTTACCCGATCAGGTTGAGGCACTTACAAAACCGCTATTCGTATTATTTGATTACTTTGAAATCGGCAGATCTGTTTTGGATGATATTGTTAATAAGTTTGTTGAAGGTAAGGTTACTTGATTTGTCCGAAGTTCTGATATAAACATTTTCTGCTCTTTGGGATTTTTAAGCATCTGCCGTAGCTGACGCTCGGTTATTAGCCGTTTTGGCATGGGATCGCCCAAGGCTTCAACGGCTTCGACCAGCGAAGGGTTAAGGTCAAGAAGGCTCGTATATTGCCAGATCCTGACCCGGGAGATGCCGACTTTGCGGGCAAGGTCGCTTTCGTTCTTGGCATGGCCTGATTCGATCATTCGGGCGTATTCCTTGGCCCGGAAGATGGGGTTCCGGTAGGTCTTTGGCGGTTTGGGGCGGATCCTGCGGGCTTCGTCAGGCGTCTGGCCTTCGCGGACGATGGAAATGATGCGATGATTCCATTTTCCCTGTTCGGTCACAAGCGCGGTGAAGTGCCATAACAGGCCTGAATCTGAATACCGTCCGGGGAGCCAATTTTCAGAAACCCCTACAGACATTTAGTTTGTAGGGGTTTTTCATTTTGGTATAATCTCTTTAGCCTGAAGTTGAGAGATAAAAGGGAGATAAGAAGAATTATCGTTGACCATTTTGACTATATCGTTGATAAATGGAATGAATTTTAAAGGGCGTAATAATGTGAAGAAACTACATGATATAAAAAATATCTCTATCGACAAAATCTGTTTGAAGATGAATGTTGATGGACAAACAATAGTTGCGGAACTCGTTTAATGCATGGTCAAATCTCTAATTTCTAATCTCAAAACACCGCTATCTCGACCCAAAAATCTATAACTTCCAGAGGTTATGATATAAAACCCGTATTCACAACACCGCGGAGAATGATGGTTATCGGCGACTGATTGATCTTTTAAGCCTTTCTTTTGCTGAATGCAGGGGAGAGACCCTTTATTTAAGCGAAAGGCAAAATGCAAGAGGACATAACCTCTAGCCTGAAATTCAAGTGATAGATATTAAATTTGCCTAAGAGTACGTAATAGTGTAAAATATACAACAATCGGTGTAATAAATACAACAAGGGTGGATATGAGCGTATTACTCGGAACCAGACTCCGCAACAAGCTGTTAACTTACGCGTTCTCCCGCGCGGACGGTGAGTTTTATGTGCGCGAGGCTGCCTCGGTCATAGGAGAGGACCCCGGCAACCTTTCAAGGGAGCTTAAACGCCTTGAGGGCGAGGGTCTTTTTGTTTCCCGCACTTCCGCGAACGCCAGATTTTATTCGGTCAATAAGAACTATTATCTTTTCAATGAGCTCAAGGCCGTTGTCGCCAAAACGTCGGGCGTTGAGGCCAGACTGAAGGACATAGCTGCGTCGCACAAAGAAATAGAGCTCGCGTTCATTTACGGATCATACGCGAAAAATACCGAGAAAAAAGGTTCTGATATCGACGTTGTCTTTGTAGGAAGATCTCTTCCCGAAAAGGTCATTACTGATATCAACTTGCTTGAGAGCGAGATCTCAAGAGAGATCAACTACACGTTCTACAAAAAAAACGACTTTGAGAAAAAACGCCTTGAAAAAGGCGGTTTTCTCGCCGAAGTTCTCGCCGGGAAAACCCTGGTACTGAAAGGGGAGGTCCATGAAAGATAAACTGGTAGAAAGGCTAATTAAGGAAGAAAAACTTTAAAAACAGACATCCGGGATAATTCAGGTAGAAAAACTTTTGAAAGAAGCCGTAATTGATATGGGAGAGGCATCGAAGATCAGAAATATTTCCGAAAGGGGAACATATCTTCTTGCCTACGGGGCGATGCTTAAAACCGGAAGGGCTCTCGTTCTTTTCCTGGGATATGTCCCGGATGACGGGGCGCAGCATAGGACCGTGACAGAAATTGTCGCCGCGTGTCTGGGAGAAAAATTCAATAAAGTTACGTCTCATTTTGAAAGAATGCGCAGAAAAAGGAACGATCTTACATATGAGGCGGGCATTCTCCTTTCCGGAAGCGAAGCGGAAGAGGCGTTGTCCGACGCGAAAAAGCTTATCAGTGAAATATCTAACCACATAAAGACCAAGGATCCACAGCTGCGGTTCGATTTTGAAGTTGAGTCATGATTTATTATACAGCCGGTGAAAAACTATCTGGATCAATATTTTGAGAAAGGCTCTTGAGTTGCGACCCGAGGGGTGCACTTATCGGGTATAAGGTTTTATGTTAGGCGAGAGGCAAGAGGATATAACCTTTGGCCTCGCGCCTATGGTGAAGTGACGGCTGACTAGGCCTGACGCCAAGTTTACCTGTGATCGACAAATTCCGACTAACTAGTGGTAGAGTTCTTCTTTAGGCAGGGCCAATAATGCACTGCGGTATTCGTTGATGAAGGGAGCTAAACTTCCAAAGCCCTTACAGACATTTAGTCTGTAAGGGCTTTTCTTTTTTGATATAATCCTTTATAAGAGATCATACTTTATCTAAAGACACTTCCATAAAACAATACAATAATTTCCAAAACAAATCCGGGTAATTGAATGGCTAATACCCGGATTTATTTTGTAATGTCTTGACTATAAACAGCTTGCAGAAAGTGTCTGCCTGGGGTATATAAACAGCTTGCAGAAAGTGTCTGCCTGGGGTAAATACCCGGATTTATTTTGTAATGTCTTGACTATAAACAGCTTGCAGAAAGTGTCTGCCTGGGGTAAAGTGTCTGCCTGGGGTATTGACTATAAACAGCTTGCAGAAAGTGTCTGCCTGGGGTCAACAAATCCGGGTAATTGAATGGCTAATACCCGGATTTATTTTGTAATGTCTTGACTATAAACAGCTTGCAGAAAATGACTGCCTGGGGTATTTCCAGGACGTTAGGGAAGGCCACTGGGCCCCGTTCTCGGTATTTCATGTAGGTCGCTAGGACGTGAAAAAAGGAGATCAGAATGGCAAAATCAAAAAGTGTGTTGGGGGTGGGCAGAGTAATGCCTGAGCTACCTAAAGTTATGACCGGCATTCAGGGGTTAGATGAGATAACATTCGGAGGACTGCCAAAGGGGCGACCTACCCTTGTGTGCGGAGGCCCCGGTTGCGGCAAGACGCTCTTGGCTATGGAGTTTCTTTGCAGGGGCGCTCTGCAATATAACGAACCCGGCGTCTTTATTGCCTTCGAAGAGAAAGAGAAAGATCTGGAGGAAAATTTCGCCTCGCTCGGTTTCGATTTAAAATCGCTTGTAAAGCACAAAAAACTCGTTATCGATTATGTCTACATCGAAAGAAGCGAGATCGAAGAGACGGGCGAATATGATCTTGAAGGACTCTTCGTCCGTTTAGCGGCCGCCATTGATTCGATCGGCGCAAAAAGAGTAGTTCTCGATACCATCGAGGCCCTATTTTCAGGGTTTTCAAATGAATCGATCCTGCGCGCGGAATTAAGGCGGCTATTCCGCTGGCTTAAAGATAAGGGAGTCACGGCAGTAATTACCGGCGAAAAAGGCGAGTCACTTCTAACAAAGCATGGATTGGAAGAGTATGTCGCGGATTGCGTCATACTCCTCGATCACCGCACGGTTAATCAGATTGCAACGAGACGTCTTAAGATAATAAAGTATCGCGGTTCAAAACACGGAACCAACGAATTCCCGTTCCTTATAGGCGAAACCGGTATCTCTGTTTTTCCCATGACGAGCTTACTTTTATCAAGCACTGTGAGCTCTCGGCGTATATCATCCGGCATAAAGAGCCTCGATGAGATGTTGGGCAATAAAGGCTATTACAGGGGGAGCACTATCCTTGTATCCGGATCAGCAGGAAGCGGGAAGACCAGCTTTGGCGCCAAGTTTGTGGACGCCGTATGTGAGACTGGCGAACGCGCGTTATATCTCGCTTTTGAGGAGCCTGAAGACCAGCTATCCAGAAATATGAAGAGCATAGGTATCGATCTTAAGAAGTGGATAGATAAAGGGCTATTGAAGATCAATGCTAACAGGGCAACCCTGTGCGGCCTTGAGATGCATCTTGTCATGGCGCATAACGCAGTAAGAGATTTTAAGCCGTCGGTCGTTGTCATAGATCCGATCACGACACTGATAGGCGCAGGGATGGCGGATGAGGCAAAAGCGATGATGGCCAGGCTTCTCGATTATCTTAGGAACGAAGGCATCACCGTTTTGGCGACAGACCTCTCGCTTGGCAGTACTCATGGGGATAGCGCGGAAATAGGCATATCATCTCTTTGTGACACGTGGATAAGGCTATCCATGGAAACTCAAGGATACAGGAGGATGCGCAGACTTAGTATCATAAAATCAAGAGGCATGAAACATGCCCATGATACAAAAGATTTTATGATAACCGACAACGGGCTCGAGATGAAAGATATTCCCGGCCGAAAGGAGGACTTAAGATGAAGAAGGCCGCTTATAGACTTAAATTATATGTAGCTGGGACAACGCCTAAATCATTAGAGGCTTTCGCTAATCTTAAAAAGATATGCGAGGAGTATCTTAAGGGGCAATATTCTATCGAAGTAATAGATCTTATCAAAAACCCCAAGCTTGCCAAAGGCGACCAGATAATCGCGATACCGACACTTGTAAGACACTTGCCCGAACCGATAAAGAAGATCATAGGCGATCTTTCCAACAAAGAGAAGGTTCTTGTGGGATTAAATATTATAAATAAAGGATAAAAATGGCTAAACAAAAAAACGATATCGGAAAACAATTGGAACAGCGAACAAAGAAAAAAGAAATGAAAAAATATGTCCTTCATCTCTATGTCGCTGGTCTTTCTCCACGGTCACAAAAAGCGATAGATAATATAAAGAAACTATGCGATGAGCACTTAAAAGGTCAGTATGAACTTGTGATTCAGGATATATATAAGAACCCTGTGATGGCCAAGAACAGTCAGATACTTGCCGCGCCTACTCTTGTCAAAGAATTACCTTTGCCTCTACGCAAGTTTGTGGGGGATATGTCTAACACGGAAAGATTAATTCTCGGATTGGATCTTAAGGAATAATAATAAATGAAGGATCGCAATAATCTTGCTAATGAAAACAAGGAACTAAAGGCGCGCTTAGCCGAGGCCGAAGAACTGTTGGCCGCGATTAAATCAGGCGGCGTCGATGCGTTCGTGACCGATGATCAGCAGGTCTTTACTCTCAAAAGCGTTGATCATGCCTACAGGGTGCTTGTCGAGACGATGAATGAAGGGGCGGCGACTCTTGCGTTTGATGGCACATTGCTCTACTGCAATATACGCCTCGCCGAGTTTTGCGGACTTCCGATAGAAAAGATCGTCGGCGCCTCTATCCTTGATTTCGTAGTCCCGGATGAGGTTAAAAAGCTAAAATCTCTTCTAACTCAAAGTAAAAATCAAACTACCAGCACTGAATTGCAGTTCAAAAGAAATGGTAAAAACCCAATACCTACCCTTGTCTCATGCAATCCATTAGAAGCGGAAATTAAAGGTCTCTGCATGGTTATAACGGACCTGACAGAGCAAAAAAATACCGAGCGAGAGCTAAAGAAACACCGCGACCATCTTGAAGAACTGATTAAAGAGCGTACAGGCAAGCTTGCGGAGACCGAAGCGCGCTTCAGGGCGCTGACCGAGACTTCCCCGCTTGCCGTGGGGGTGGGCTCCTATGATGGGAAGGTCCTCTATATCAACAAAGCATATGAGAGGTTGTTCGGCTACACGATCGGGGAACTTACCGAAGTCAACTCGTCTCGACTCTGGGTGGACCCGAAGGACAGGCAGAAAATGATAGAGGCCGTCAAGGCAAAAGGTGTCCTTATCGATTATGAAACCCAGCTTAAGCGTAAGGATGGAACGCTTCTATGGGCCAGCATAACGGTCAACCAAATCCATTTCGCGGGTAGTCAGGCGGTAATGGCCACTGTCTATGATATTGCCGAACGCAAGCTGGCCAAAGAGGATCTGATGAAGATGCGCGATATCCTGTCAGATTCCCAAAAGATTGCACACCTGGGCAGCTTTGAATATGTCCTCGCAACTAGGACTACTATCTGGTCGGAGGAAGAATACCGTATTTACGGACTTGACCCCGCGGGACCGTCTCCCGAATATGATGTAATACTCAAGAAATGTATCTATCCCGACGATGCGGCCCTGCTGCATGAAACCTTCACAAAGGCTATGCAAAACCGCTCCACCTACGAACTTGAACACCGGATCGTCAGGCCTGACGGCAGCGTGCGGTGGGTATATGATCGCGCGCATCCTTATTTTGACGAAAAGGGCAACCTTTTGCGGTATGGCGGCGCGACTCTCGATATCACCGAGCGCAAGCGGGCGGAAGATGCGCTGAGGGAAAATCAGATTCTTCTCGCTACGCTGCTGACCAAAGCCCCGATCGGTTTCGCGTACTTTGATAAGGATCTGCGTTTCGTCATTATCAATGAAAAGCTCGCGGCGATCAATGGGTTGACCGTTGCCGAGCACATCGGTAAACGCGTCCATGAGATCGTACCTGCATTGGCTACTGCTGTGGAGGAGATTGTTACACGGATTCGAGAGACGGGCCAGCCGGTAGAAAACCATGAGTTTAGCGGTGAGACCGCACTCATGTCCGGGGTGATGCGGTATTGGACTGAGAGCTGGTATCCCGTTAGAGACGACGTAGGCGCAATCGTCGGTTTCGGAACGATTGTCGAAGAGATCACCGCGCGCAAGAAGGCCGAAGAGGTTCTTAGGCGCGACAAGGAGACTTTGGAAGGGCTTGTTCGGGAAAGATCAGAACAGCTTGTTGAAGCTCAAATGGAATTGGATCGGGCAAGCCGTCTCTCCGATATAGGCGTGCTTGCCGCGACGGTTGCCC
Organism: Candidatus Omnitrophota bacterium; assembly: GCA_015231405.1. Classification (GTDB taxonomy): domain Bacteria; phylum Omnitrophota; class Gorgyraeia; order Tantalellales; family Tantalellaceae; genus JADGBR01. The sequence continues at coordinate 99,049 of JADGBR010000007.1, forward strand.
ATGAACTACGTAACCCCTTAGCGGTAATTGATGTGACGGCCCATAATATTAAAAGAAAATTAAATAATCCGGATATCGATAAGCACGTGCAACGGATTCATGTTAAGGTTGCTGAAAGTGATCAGATCATCAATAATCTGCTTTTCTATTCACGTTTAAAACAACCCCACTTAGAAAATGTTAATATTTTTGATATAGCCCGAGGTTGTGTTGAAGATTTAAAGGTTCAAATAAAGAAGGACGTAACGGTTAATGAAATTTTGGATCCTATCAAAGGCATTCTGATCGACGCGGATCCTCTGCAGATAAAGGAAGTCTTAGCAAATTTATTAAATAATGCGTATGATGCCGTTCCATCCGAAAAGGGCAAGATTTCGATTATAGCTGAGAATAATGATGATTTTGTTGAAGTGACAATAGAAGATAATGGATGCGGGATCGGCAAAGATATTATTGATAAAATATTTGACCCATTTGTTACTAACAAGGCAAAAGGCACGGGATTGGGATTGTCTGTCAGTAGGCAGATAATCAATATGCATGAAGGTGAGATCGGGGTAAAGAGTGAGCTGGGGCAAGGGACATCTATTATCTTGCGTCTGCCTAAGAAAGAAAGAAAGAAAGAAAGAAAGAAAGAAAGAAAGAAAGAAAGAATAAATGGCTATTAAACGAATTTTGATTATTGAAGATGATATCCATCTCGCCGATTCGCTTTCCGAGCTTTTAGAGGATGAAGGCTACTTTGTGGAGTGCGCCAAGGACGCAGTTAAGGGAGAGATCCTTATAAGAAAGGGCAACTTCGACGTCATTCTGCTGGATTACAAAATGCCCTTACTTAGCGGCATAGACATACTCAAAAAGCTTAAAGCCGATAATATAAGAAAACGTATTTTTATTGTCTCAGGAAGACCTTCTACGGAGCGATCTCTCAAAGAAGAAGATGTTTTTGATATGATCAGCGGCATAATCGTAAAACCCATTAATATTGAAGCTTTTCTTGAGAAAATAAAAAATGCATAAAAGAATTTTGTTGGTAGACACCGATGTGAGTGTATGTGATTCAGTGGCTACTTTATTGCGACTCGAGGGGTATTGTGTTGATGAGATAACTTCGGGTGAAGCTAAATTTTGGATAGAACCGATAGTGTCGTTAGCTTCATATTGCAAGTTAAACAAGGCTAAACTGAATCAGGCACAGAAATTAGTGGAGAAACATAAAGATGAGATCATTAAAGAATGGAAAAACTATTTCGGTAAGTGTTGAAAATATTACTCCTTTCGGTATTTGGTTGTATGTGAAGCAGAGAGAATATTTTTTGAGTTACGAGGATTACCCATATTTCAGGGAGAAACCCATATCTGCCATTCAAAAAGTTAAACTTCTTCACGGATTTCATCTTCATTGGAAAGATCTAGATGTTGATCTTGAAATTGATAATTTGGAAAATCCTGAAAAATATCCATTGAAAAGCAAGGATTAGGTTTGTTTAAATAGCCGCGAAACTCGTCCAATCCGGGGAACCAATTTGTAACAAGGGCAGAACTTCACTTTTTGAGGTTCTGCCTTTGTCGTTTATTATGGGGATGTTATAGTGAACTGTGGCTTTGGATGGGTAACAGCTATCCTTTCGATAAACGATTACGCATTATGACACAGTCTGAGTGCGTATTCGTGATCTGATCGCTAAAAATTATTTGACTTGTTGTCAGAAAAATGATATATGTTTTCTGACATATAAAAGTGATAAATATGACAGAATCCATTGAGAATAGAATACTTCACCGGATCATTGGCAAGAAAAAGGGGTGGGTGTTTGCCCCAACTCATTTTTTTGATCTTGGAAATCGTGCCGGGATAGATCAGGCCTTAAGCCGGTTGGTTCGGTCTCGGGATATCCGCAGATTAACGCGTGGTCTTTATGATTATCCCCGGAAGGATCCGACTTTTGGAGATGTGCCTCCAAGCGTTGATCGTCTTGCCGCCGCACTTGCTGAAAAAGATAATCTTAAGATCCAACCTTCCGGAGCATACGCGGCCAACTTGCTTGGCATGTCTCATCAAGTACCGGCAAAGATTGTTTTCTTAACAGACGGATCTTCCCGTATGGTTCAGATCGGCAATTGGCATATTAAGTTAAAAAAGACAACACCCAAGAATATGGCGACCGCTGGGCGCATGAGCGGCTTGGTTATTCAAGCCTTACGTTATATGACGCAAGAGAATATCGATGGCAAAATTATTAAAAAACTTAAAGGAAAATTATCAGTCGAGGACAAAAAACAGCTTATGAGTGATATTCGTTATGCCCCGGCTTGGATAGGTGAAATATTTAAACAGCTAAATTCGTAGCATTTTCTTGGCTTTTATACCAGTAAGCCAGTAAGGATGGAGGACATATGAAAGAGATTTTAAGTAAGGTTGAAGAGGCTCAGGCGAAAATAAACGCATTGCGTCCATTTTGTAATGAAATGAACCATCAAATAAAGGAATATTTTCGTATCGGGCTCACCTATTCAAGCAATGCGCTTGAGGGCAACTCTCTGACGATATCGGAAACAAAAGTGGTCATCGAGGATGGGCTTACCATAGCCGGAAAGCCGCTTAGAGATCATTACGAGGCCACGGGCCACAGTGACGCGTTCGATCACATGTATGCTCTCTCTACAGGAAAAACGATAACGGAAGAAGATACTAAAAAATTGCACGCGCTCTTTTATCACCGCATTAAAGAAGGGGATGCGGGGGTGTATCGAAAAGTCCAGGCCATTATTACCGGCTCTCAATATCCATTGCCTACGCCTGAGGCATTGCCGGGAATGATGCAGAAATTTATTAAAGATCTGCCCAATTTAAAAATAGACAACCATCCGGTTGTCTATGCCGCCAAGCTCCATAAAGAGTTTGTGTTCATTCACCCGTTTGTTGATGGCAATGGGCGGGTAGCAAGACTTTTAATGAATGTGGCGCTTATGCAGGCAGGATACATTATTGCGATCATTCCGCCGCTCAAACGGTCGGAATACATCAGCGCTCTTGAAAAATCGCATAAAATTGATGCGGATTTTATTGAGTTGATAGCGTCATGCGTCTATGAAACTCAGAACGATCTATTACGCATGGCTAATGGGAAAAGTTGAATTAATGATGTGATGCAAACAGACCATTTTGTCGACCTCAACGAAATAGTTGATCGAGAGGTCGTGCGATGAAAGTCAAAGAGCTGATCGATCGGTTGAAAGCTCTGCCAGCTGAAACTCAGGTACTAGCAAAGGGATATGAAGATGGATTTGACGGCATTATTGCCGTTAAGGAGATCGCTGTTGCCAAGAAGCCTGCCGCCGCTGATTACAGTCAGACTGTGTCATAATCCGAAAGCGGCACGAAACACAGTCTGAGTTTTTACAAAAACCAATGTTTTATCAAACTCTTATCCTCCTAGTAAACCCAAAAGGCTCACTAGGAGGGTAAGAACAACTTTTTTTCTGAAAAGATTCAGACTGTGTCCCTCTATTACGCATTGTGACACAGTCTGACTGCTAGCTGCAGATCCTTCGATTATACTCCGGTACAATTGACGCCATCCTGTATACTGCTACGATAAAGCTGTATGAATTTACTAACGTTATGCCGGACGATCACATTCTTGTGAGTCTGATAAGCGGTATAGCGGTACGAGGGATGTTTAAAAGTTAAAAACCTTAAAACTAATAAAGGAGGCAATTTATGAAACGCATCGTTTATTTCACTGTATCTATCATGATCCTATTCCTATCGGCGCGGCCAACGCACGCCGATGATAACCGAGGCAATGAGAACATGAGAAAATACAAGGGAACGGACCAAAATAATGACGGTAAGATCACGCGCGAGGAATGGCAGAGTTTTTTTAATAACCATGATTGGAACGGTGATGGCATCCTATCGGGCGGCGAGATGAATCCGAGAGCGAGCCGTCAGGATGTAACGTTAACCGCTTCCGATCAATTCCGCGCATTAGACCGGAACAACGATGGCATGATCTCAACCGGCGAATGGACAGGTACGATGCAGGACTTTAATAGCCTGGATAGGGATAGCAACAACAATGTAAGTATTAACGAGTTCTATCAGCGCTCGGGGACAGATCAATTCAGCGAACTCGATTACAATAAGGATGGGATCATTTTACGCGATGAATGGCGTAACACCTCGCAGTCATTTGAAGCTCTGGATCAGAACCGCGACGGAAAATTGACCCGAGATGAATTTTATAATACGCAAAAATACAACGTTTCCGTCTTCCGCGAGCTCGATCAGAACAACGACGGTAAGATCTCGCGCAGCGAATGGCGCAGTACGAACGACGCTTTTAACAGGCTGGACAGCAATGGGGATGAGCTATTGAGCGAGAATGAATTCAATTCAACTCAAAGTCGCAGTATCACTCAAACGATATTTCAGGAAATCTTTGGAAAGTGAGATAATAAAAAAATTGGCAGTTAAGTAGAAACGGGGGGCGTGTCAAAATGGGACACAGCGTTAACGTTTCCCTGTCCCAAGGGGACACGTCCTCGGATCAGGTGGCCATAGCCAGCTCTTTAGCCGGTATCCCGTCATGAATCAGTAGCGAAACTCGTCCACGTGGATGTGCCAAATTCCCTGAGACCCAGAGACATTCGATTTGTAAGAGCTTATCTGATTTGATATAATTTATCGGTGCTCATAAAAGGGGGCCTCAAATGACACTGGGAGAAGCGCAGCATGAAACCTAGAACTTCAGAGGGTGTACGGGCAAAACGAACTCGAAAGTCCGGCGCGTGGCATTTGGAGGCCGCTTTTCTTCTGGGACGGAACGTGAAAAAGGTCTCGAATACCCTGGGCCGGGCCGCTGAAAAAGCGGACGGAAGGGCCAAGAAGACAAGAATTATCGAGCCGGCGATGTCTCCGATCCTCGCCGAGATAAAAGGGATCATGGATGTCAGCGGGTTGTCGGACGCTATCCGGGAAATGAACGAGATCAGCCTGAAACATTCGAGACATCCGGTGATAGCGGGGTTGATAGCAAAGATCGGATGTTTGCCTCCCGCGGAGCAGGAAGATCTTTCGAGAAAATTCGTCGACAGGCTCGGCGAGAACCCCTGTTTCTATGACAAGTCGTGTTTTCTTCCGGGACAAGTAAAATTGAACGAAGAGGATTGCCGGAGAATGTCGGATTCGTTCATCGAGTGCGCGTTCCTGGCCTTGAAAGACATGGGGATGATAGACGGCGAAGCTGATATTTTGCGGCAACTGACCGGGGAGGTCGCACGGCCGATCAATGACCTGATCCAGTTCTACGTTAAACCGAAAACCTTTGGAGAGAAGATCAAACGCCTGTGGCGTATGCAAGGCGTATTAATAAGAACGGTCAGTTTGATCGCGAAGGCGAATGCCCTTCGCCCGGATCTTTCGGGTGGTCCTGTCAAAGCCGATATCGTTTACCCGTTCGGGTCCCTCTCGGGGCAACCCGGGCGAACCTGTGAGCCAAAAAACGGAAAGTCTATTCGGACCTAGTTCCGGCGTCTTTCTCCTGGAACCTCTCCTAATCCCCTGGACTCACCTGGGAATTTGTCCTATAATTGTCCGTGGATACGGACCTTCGGGTATTAGGGAAAATGCGCGAGGCAGCGCCTATTGTCCCGGTTCTCGAATAAGAAGGGAGAAACATGCCACTAGCTCAAAAGATATTACTGGTCGTCGCGACCGTACCGCTCGGCGTTATACTGATCTTTTCGGCGATAGCGGTATCGATACTGGCACTTTTTGCCGTTAAACGGTTCGCGCCTCGTGGAATCCTTGGCCAGCACACGGAACTTACAGCGTCTATCTTCGAGGCCGTGGGTATGGCTTACACGGTGATGTTGGCTTTTATGGTCGTCGTGTCATGGCAGAATTTTGACAGGACGAGCGCTCATGTCGCGTCAGAGGCTAATGAATTGATGAATCTTTACCGCGACAGCGAGGCTTTTCCCGATGATTTTCGCGAGAAGATCCGAACCGCGTTAAAGGAATATTACGCCCTGGTCACGAACGAGGAATGGGAACTTCTGGCAAGAGGGGAAGAGAGTGAAAAAGCGCGAAAAGCGCTCATGAGGTTGTGGGAGGTGTACGTCGGGTTCGAGCCGAAGACGGAAAACGAGATCATATTTCTAACTGAATCGGTAACGAACCTCAACGATCTCAGGGAGGCCAGGAGCCTGAGGCTGATCGATTCGAGGACGGGTATTAACTCCGTCTTGTGGTTCATACTCATCGTCGGCGGCATAGCGACGATATTTATCACCTTCTTTTTTGAGGCGGATAATTTGGCGTATCATGCGCTGGTCGTATCCGTGCTGGCCGGAATGATCATGCTCATCCTTTTGGCGATATTGCTTTTTGATTATCCGTTCACGGGCGACATAAATATCCCCGTTGAGATGTATAAAGGTATCGCGGGCTTTTAGCTCTGCTTGTCCTGTAATGGGGGAGGGAATTTGATGAGGATATTCAGGAACGTCGACGTCATAAAAAAGGCCAATATATACTTTGACGGTAAAGTTACCAGCCGGACGGTCATGTTCCCGGACGGCTCGAAAAAGACGCTTGGGATAATGGTCCCGGGGCGATACGAGTTCGGGACTGACACCAAAGAGAAAATGGAAATAATCTCCGGGAAATTACTCGTACAGCTTCCGGGGTCGAAAGACTGGCGGGAGATCGCCTCCGGGGGGTATTTCGAGGTTCCCGCTCGGTCGAAGTTCAAGCTTAAAGTCTCCGAGATAACGGATTATTGTTGTTCGTTCATTTCGTGATCCTCCGGCGGACTTGTCCCGGAGGCGAAAGAAAAGGGGTGTCATGAAAAGCAAAGTATATTTTATCCCGGTTAGCGATACGGACGCGAGAGAGGCCGTTAAAAGTAAACTGAAGACGCTTCTGTATAAAAGCGAAGTGCTTCGTGTTGTGGGGAAGGGCGATAAGGTCGCCGCTAAGATACATTTCGGTGAAGCGGGTAATACAGGCTATGTGGATCCTGAATTCGCCGGGATAATTTGCCGTGAAGCCAAGGGAAAAGGCGGGGATGTCCTTCTTTCCGATTCAAATGTTCTTTATAAGGGAAGGCGGACCGGGGCAAGTGACCACTTAAAGCTGGCTTGGGAACACGGGTTCACTAAGGACGTGACGGGCGTTGATATTTTCATCCCCGATGACACGAAACAGGGCGAAACGCTCGAGATAGCCATCGGGCAAAAACATATTAAAACGGCGAAGGTGGGGCGGTTCTTCGCCGAATGCGATTCCATGATAGTGATCAGCCATTTCAAAGGGCATATGCTTACCGGGTTCGGCGGGACGATAAAGAACGTGGGGATGGGCTGCGCTTCCAGGCAGGGGAAGCTGGCCCAACATAATAATTTCGCTCCTATAGTCTACCCTGACAATTGTATCGCGTGCGGGGAATGCGTTAAGATATGCCCCGTGGATGCTCTCTCCCTTAACGGTAAGATCTCACTCGACGCGGCAAAATGCATAGGGTGCGCGAATTGCGTCGGGGTCTGTCCTACTTTCAGCCTGTTCGTCGATCTTAAAGACGGCGCAGCCGTCCAGGAAAAGATGGTCGAATACGCTTACGCCTTGCTCCGGGGCAAAAAGAACAAAGCCGCGTTCATAAATTTTGCCATAAAGATAAACAAAGAGTGCGATTGCTGGGGGCAGGAAAATCCCGGTATCGCCCCCGACGTAGGAATATTCGTTTCGCTGGATCCCGTTGCCCTCGACAAAGCTTCATACGAAGCGGTCAACAGGGTTTGTAAAAAAGATATCTTCAAGTTAGCTCATCCCGACCAGGACGGCACTATCCAGCTTTCATACGCCGAAAAAATAGGCCTTGGCAGCGGGGATCATGAGCTCATAGAAGTGCGCTAGAAGGCCTTATTCGTTTGATATCTTTATGAAAGTATTGCTGGTCCAGCCGCCTGTCGAGGATTTCTTTTTTACGCCTAAAAGGGCGTATCCGTTGGGGCTCATTTATTTAGGGACTGTTCTTGAAAAAGCCGGGCATGAAGTCAGAATATTCGATTTTTGCGAGGGATCCGAAAAAAGGACCGTAACGGCGCCGAAACAGTTCGGGTATCTGAAGCGCTATTACCGCCGGAACGATTCGGCTTTCAGGCTCTTTTCCGTGTACTCTCACTTCGGCAAAAAATATTCCGAATTTGAAAAAGAATTGAAGGCGTTCTCTCCGGACTTAGCGGCCATATCATCGAATTTCAACGCGTATATTGACCAGGCCCTTGCCGTCGCTTCCCGTGTGAAAGGGGCCGATAAGAGGATCGTCACGGTTATGGGCGGGAGGGCGGTGACCGTAACTCCGGATATATTCCTTTCGCGCCCGGAGGTCGATTATATCCTACGGGGCGAAGGGGAGGGTTCCTTGACGGAGCTTTGCGGTTCCCCGGGGAATACGGACCGGGGGAAGATCCCGGGGATAGGGTATCGGACAGGCCCCGGGATGACATTCATATCGGATGAACCCGCGGTCGTAGAGGATATTGACGCCCTGCCATTACCGAACAGGAAGCTTATCAACTCCGGAGAATACACGTGGCAGGGCGAAATTTCAGCATCATTGATCACATCCCGCGGGTGCAGTCTCGGATGCGGTTTCTGCGCGATCAAGGACAGGTTCCGTTACCGTGAAGCCGGTAAAGTGCTGGAGGAGATAGATGACTGTTACTCCTTGGGGGTAAGGCATTTCAATTTCGAGGACGACAATATCAATCTGAATCCCGAGTTCGAGAAGATAGTCGACCTTTTGATCCCAAAGTTCCGCGGTAAGATCAGGGTCTCGTTCATGAACGGGGTGCTTGCTTCGGGGCTCGGTATAAGGCTCAGGGAAAAGCTTATCGATCTGGGACTTACGCATCTCGACCTCTCTATCGCGAGCTCCGTCGCGCGTTTGCGTGAGGAAGTTAACCGGACTGAGGAACTACCGGAGGTGTTCGAGGCCGGGTCGTATTTTTCGGGAAGGAACATACCGGTAACGGTCCATTTCATAATAGCCATGCCGAAACAGGATTTTAACGACGCGGCAGCCGATCTCAGGCTTCTCGCCCCGGAACCGGTGCTTCTGGGCCCCAGCATCTATTATCCGGCGGCGGAAAGCGCTATGTTCCCGTATCTCCGGGATAACTACGGGCTTAAGGGAGCCGATTATGCCTTTTTCCGTTCAAGCGCCGCCTTTTACGACAAGGATATCCCCCGGGACAGGATATTCACTCTTTTTTATTTCTGCCGTATCATTAATTTCATAAAATGGTACAGGGATAGCACTAGCGATCCGTCCACGGACATCGCGGGCATCATCGAAAAGGAGTCTTCTCGCTTTTCCGACAAAGGAACGATGCTGACCGGCGATAATGGAGCCGGGCGCGAGGCCGTCAGCCTGGTACTCCTTAAAAAGCTTTTCGCGGAGCGTGTGATCTATCGGGTCGAGCGTTCCAGGGAGGATAACAGGCTTATATACAGATCGTTCCCCGAAGAATTTGTCGCGAAGGACGATGTCGGGGAGATATTGTCAGCCCTTACTATAACCGGTACCAGCGGGAGATCCTTCGTTCTTCCGGAAATGAATATGGTTTCCACATTAGACGAAAAAATGTCCAATGGGGAGGCCTGACACCGTTATCGGAGATATTTCACGACGTATTCCAGGCTTTTCTTTCCGGGGCCTTCGGATTCCT
>JADGBR010000080.1 GCA_015231405.1 Candidatus Omnitrophota bacterium
TCAAAAAGAAGACTTAAGCAAATTCAGGATAAAATAAACGACCGGCCTCGCAAAACTCTTGGCTGGTATACGCCTCATGAAAAGTTTCAAGAGGTGTTGCACTAGAAGTTAGAATCTACCGTCTGCAATGGTCTTACGCTCTTGTCATTGCTCTTCTGGCGGCCATGAAGTTGGAGGCGATGTCATCTGTTCGCAATATGACCGCCTTGGGCGTAAGTATGATCGTTCTGGGGTGAGAAGAGCGGGCGACCGAGGCATAATATCTTTCGGCGATAGAGGGCGAAGTGAATATGTCCGTCCTTTCCGGGTTAGAGGCGAATTTTACGGCCAAAGTGAGGAGGTCCAGGACGCGGAAATAAACGTTCTCGCCCGGGACCGATAGATTATCCGACGTTCTAGCTATATCGGATGGGTTGAACTCGGCGAAGAAGAGATTGGTCCCTATTTTGGCGTTATTATATGTTCCAAGAGACCGTTCTATTACATCTTTAGCGGCCAGGGTCACGACCTTGACTTTTTTGTCCCCTGCCAGGCCGAATATTTTATCGGGGATCTGGTCGCTTTTGAGTTCGAGTATTTCGACCTTGTCAGGTCCGTATCCCAGAGCGCGCAACTCTTTACTGAACCGGGAATAGCCTGTAAGATATTTCAGGAAATTGGAGTGGTCCTTTCTTCCGATAACGTCGCCTACGGTTTTTCCGCTCCCGGGAGAAAGGGGCATGTCATCCGGATCCTCCAGTATCAATACGAGTTTTTCGGGACTGTTCCTCATTTGATCGATGATCGAAAAAACAAATTCCGAAGCCGAACGTTCGGTCGCTTTTAATGTCTCGGGGGATAAAACCGTGATCTCATGCCAGGGTCGTAGGGCCAGATAATCCTCGTATTTGACGTCCTTATCCCTGGTGAAATCGGAAAGGAAGTCCGCTTTATCCTTTTGGGCCGTGTAAACCTCGAGTAATGCGCGGTATTGGTCATAATTCCTTATTGCATAGAAATTTTCCTCAAAGACCTCGAAAGGGACCTGGTTGACGAGGTCTTTGCCTTGTTGAGTGGTCGGGGCGTACTCCAGCAAGCTCGTGAGGATATCTAGGATATGATCATACCTGGAAGAGCTTATTCTTAAAGCTGCAAGATCGGCAAGAGACTTGGCGCTCTCGGGGCCTCTTGTGAAGAGTTCTGACAACCGTCTATGCCTTGTCGGGAAGTCGAACAATTTTAAAAATAGCCGATCCAGGTCAGTTCCTGGGCCTATCTTTTCAGCTTCTTCGAGGACAAGGTGGGCCGCATCTACGATCCTGGAGACGTACATGGAATTTGTATCATATAAGCGGTTTTGTTCGGCCGTGTCCAAGGGCCATTGGCCAAGGATGGACGAGGCGAACGAACGCTCGATATCTGCACGGTCCGGGAAGGCCGTTTTCGGGATAACATTGAGTTCGCAGAGTTTCCGGAATACCCTGAGTTTTACGATCAGGGGAAGCTTTATGAACGCTTCCCCTCGCATGTCTTTATAGCGGTCGAGCGTTGCCGGGATGATAACGTGTGCGCCGGAGCTCTCAAGGAATTTATCGTCAAGGAACGCGAGGAATGACACGGCCTTACCAGGAAGTTCAGGGTCATCCGTTGTCTTCAGGATATCCGTAATAATATTGACCATCAGTTTGTCGCGTTTGGTCGAAATATCGTAAGGCATTTTGCCTGTATCATCACGATGTTCCGTCCATAGTTCGAATACGCTTAAGACGGTGAGTAATTCGCCGTTAGTGAGCTTATTGCCGTCGGGGCGGTTGGAGTTCAGGAGATGTTTTTCGAGCATATCGGAATATGGCTCGATGTCGGCCATTTCCAGGAACAGCGTGTGCAGAAGTGTAAGCCCCTTATGTCTTTGTGTCGGATCGGCGGATGAGAGTTTAACGGAGAAGAACTTTTCGGGAGATAATCCCATTTCTTTAAGGTCAGGCATTGTCTTTAGAGGGTCGTTCACCCGCGGATTAAGAGATATTTTTCCGGATGATCCCGGATGTTTAATCCGGCATTTTCCGGATATGGAAGTGACGACGTTCTCCCTTATGGCCGCCGCCGATACTTCATTTATGACGCCCGCGCCGTCCGTCGGAAGATATTCGGCTAAAACGGCGAGATGCGCGGGGAATGGCGTCCTGGCGATATCTTTGTAATATCGCGATAAGGCGTTCAGATTATCGGGCGAAAAGACTATATACAACAGCTCTTCCGGGATCTCGACGAGTTTGAAAAATATTTCATCGTTCGTCCCGGCATGGGTCTTAAGTATGTCCTCCAGGAGGAATAATAATTCCATCCGCACCATAAGGTCCTTATCCGGAAAGATGAAAGATTCCACTTGTTCGTAATTTGCCTGTTTCTGAGGGATGAGCCCGGGATTGATGGCCATAGCGAAACCTATCTCTTTTGTCATGGCTTCCATACGTTCTTTTTGGTCTCCCTGGTAAAGATGCAGGGCTCTGGGATTTGAAATAGCCCGAAGCAGTTCTTCCTTTAAACCGCCGGGAGAGATGATCCCGCTCCTAAAATATTGTTTTTGCGAACAGCCGGCGAGTTTACTCCTTGCGGCGTCGAGAAAAGGGGTGAACAAGCAATGTTTAGGTGTCCCCTGGGTCCGTGCCCATACCAGGCTTTTGAAGAGAGCTCTGACAGTATGCTGCTGTCCGGGGTATGCCCGGCCTTTACGCGCGGCACTGATAAGCGCTTCAGAAGTGGTCATGTTAAGCCTCGTACCGATATTTTCAAAGTGGCCGTACGCGTCACCCTTATAACCGAATTTTTTATCCAGGGCCGAGTTTAACGAAACGTGGAAGGCGTCTATCCCGTCTGTTTTAGCCAATAAGTCATACGCGTCATAACTATCCACATCGATACCGGCGAGAGGCGTATTTTCGGATCTTTCCATGCCGGAGGCGCATTCAAACGCCTGCCGGTAAGCGTGGATCACGTTCGCGAGCGCGTCGTACACGTCTTCTTCGGTACGGAATTTTTCCCATCCGGGTGTTCCTCTCTTGGCCCGGTTGAGACATTTTGCCGTCTTCTCCGGATCGAAACTTATCGTCATATCCACTTCCTCGACTTTCCCGAGAAGCTTTTTCAACTCTTGGAATATCGACTTCCCGTATTCCGGGTCATTTATGAGGGCGAAACCGTTAGTGAAAAAACTGAATTTGACGGGCCGGTCTTTGCACGCGCGCGCTGCGGCGAAGAACATATCGACGTCGCCGAGGGTGTCCTGGCCGTTAAGCTGGATCGTTTTAAAACCGATATCGATGGCTTCGCTTGTTATAAGGGATAGAGTATCGGGCGTCATCCGTATTGAGCTAGTCAAGTCTTCGTCGAGTTCCCGGGTTTTAGCGAAACAGTACCAGCAATCGCCTGAACATTGTTTGACCATT
>JADGBR010000081.1 GCA_015231405.1 Candidatus Omnitrophota bacterium
TCCTTTGAGCCGTTCCACGCACCCACGGAAACGAACCGCTACCTCGGGATAGATCATATCCCTGTTCTTCGGGTTTTCGAGGACCGCATTAACGGACCTGATCAGCGGGCTGTTTTCCACGTAACCCGATATGTCCTCACCATCCGCAGCCGAACGCCTCCGGTATTCCATTGAAAAACCCGTAAGGGTCTTGGGCGAGGCAAACAGTTTTCCCGCATCGTCCTTATCCCCTTTCGACCCTGTCTCTATTGAAACACCGACATAGTCCTCCAGCATCTTCAAGGCGACATGCTGCCTGAAGAACTCCGGTAATTGCTTCGGCAGTGCCGAATAGATCTTTCTGAAGATACGGCCGCTTTCCTCTTTCGAAAAATACGGCAGTCCGGCCGAACGGAGGACATGCCTGAAAGAGCGCCACGGCGCGCGGTCGGCCTTTAGATATCCCGCAAGGTCTCCATTGTAAAGCTCGGACCGAGGCAAATACGTTGTTAGAAGATACTGGGCGATAAGTGTTTCCAGGATCCGGCCCCGCCCTTCCGGAGCGCTGACATCGGTGAACCTGGGGTTTTCCATGTATAGCCTTTTTGCGTTCACGGGGATATCTATCGAAAGCCCGTATATCGGTTCAGCGGCCGTTACCATCGGGGCGAAAGAGACGCATTTCGTGTACACAAAGAGCGAAATAAGCAGTCTCGGGTCAGAAAGTGTTTTGTGTAGTTCCTTCCTGCCAAGTACCGCCGCGACCTCAAGCCCGGAAAGCTCAAGATCCGCGTAACTGCCTGCTTCGGTCTCGGATACCTTACGCGCCTTTCTCAGTTTCTCCCTGGTCCGTTTGATGATATCCTCATCCTCTTCCTGTTTTTCCTCAAGACGGCTCCCTCTTTTTTTATAGACTTTCCTGACGTAGCGGGCCAGTTCATATGGATCCATGAGTATGCCGTTCAGGTCACCGTTCCCCAGCTTCCCGGCCGTAGAATTGACTATATCCGCGATCTTGTTCTTATAGGCGTGGTCCTTCTCCCGTTCCGAGACCCTGGTCCTTGAGTTCATCCTGGGCTTGACAGCCTGCACTTTATCCCTGTTCCAGCCTGTCCTCACGCTTCCGAACCCGCACACCGATCCCGCCATGGTAAGATCATCGTACCGGTCATGGAGTTTTTTCGTGCCATCCCCCATGGCTTTCATCACGAAATAATCGGCAGCGTAGGCGTAAAAGTCCTTCAGGAACGCCTCCCGTTCTCCGGTCCTCGCCACTAAGCTCCGGAACGCGTCCAGCCTGCGCCTGGTCATGATCATGCTCAATGCCTCTACGACCTTATCCATGCTGTCAGCTTCCTCCAAAAGGCTGAACAACCCCTTTTCACCGGTATCGAGGATCTTCCTGAAATCAACATCCTTCCGGGTGAGGTCAAGCCGGGAAGCGAACGGCGTCTCTGCCTTTGCCACGTTCCTGAAGACCCTGGTTTGCTGGTCGTATATGATCTGCGTGACCCTATGCCGTCTGAGATCGATATAGGGGTGGGAATCCATTATGGCCGAGGCCTGGCTTCCGGTCTTTATATACTCGAGGAACCGGAGCGCCTCGAGCGCGCCGCGCACGGAGAACCCGGCCTTATCCATTATGTCCAGGGCTTTACTGTCCGCGTCATATTCGGAGTTGACCAGAAGCTGGCGGATCTTGTAAGGCGCGGCGTCCCCGTAAAATATACTGAGATCCAGACCGTGCGTCGACGTCGACTGTACGACATGGCCAAGCTCGTGCGCGATGATGAAAGCCATCATGTCATCGGTAAGAGGCCTTCCGGTCGCATCCGCGTACACGTTCAGTTCCTCAATGAGTCCTTTGAAAAAGAAAACATCTTTCCTGTTCCTGAAAACGAACGCGTTTATTCGGTTGTCGTCCACGACCCTGAACTCCCCGGGGGTGTTCCCCAGTTCCGGCAATATATTCTCCACGAGCCTGCCGTATACCCTGTGCATGTCTTTCGATACTTTGCTCGTTATGGGATCGATAAACCCTTTATTCATCAATTTGTTCCGCTCCATCTCAAGCGTTATTTCGTAATCTCTCTCGATATCCGCTTCGGAGGCGTGCCACTTTTCAGAAAGCGCTTTTATGAGCGTTCTGTCGAAACCCGTGTTTCTCGGACTGCCGCCCGATTTTATTTTCCCCGGGGTCATAAAAGGGAGATACCTCTCCGGGTCGTGAACATATTCCCGGCCCACAGCCCTTCCGGCGAGATCGAAGTATTCCCCGTCAAGATCTATGCCTTTAGCGCCCTTCTCTCCCGCAAGTGCCAGACATGCCCGGAGCTTGAACAAGTCGGCGCCGGCCCCTCTTGCTTTTCTTCCGAGCGGGGAATTGAACGAAGCGACGGCTATGAGGCCCACGCCCATATTCAAGGCGACCGTTCTCATCCTCTCTGATACTCCTCCGCTAATAAGCTCGTAATAATGGTTCTCTCGCTTCTCATCGTCTAAGAACCCGGGTATAATGGAGTAATATGAGTACCCGTTTTTCACGGCGACATCGGAAAGGTTCGCGGAGTGGTACCCTCCGGCGACGATGACCTTTATCCTCCCCTGGCTGACCGATACTTTTGACCTTTTGACGAAGGCTTCGTCCCTTTTCTTCGTCAGAGCATAGAAATCGCCCATGGTCTCTATATTTGCTCTCAAAGAACCGATCTCCCTCTTTATCCTCTGGACCTGGCCAAGATCATCACTTTCGCCCGACGCGAACGCTCTATCCAGGTAATCCGACTCAGCTATTTTGATCAGCCCCTTGAGTTCCTCTTCCTTATCTCTGCTCATTTTCATCGCGAAATAATCACGCAAGAGGGATGAAAGATCGTCAAGAAAGATCACCGCCAACTCTTTTTCTTCGGAAGCCAACGCCCGGAAAATAAGCCTTTCCATGTCCCTTATCTCTTTGAACAGGGCTTCACGGTCCAGCCCATGGTAAAGCAGGAGGTAGTTGCTATACCTGGCAAATTCCGGGTATTTAGCGGTGTCGACCTTAAGACACCTGGCTCTCTCGTCAAGAAAGGCGTTATAGTCGGTCTCCCTTGCTCTCTTTTCCGCGAAAAGAACGGTTCTGGCCGCCAGTTCTTTTCTTTCAGACGCTGAGAGGTTTTTTTGCAGGATACCGATGAGATCCCCCCTTTCGCGTTCCGCTTTTTCGAAATCGATGTTTTGTTCCGCCAAAAGCATTTTCCCCAGAAGGCCGATATTCCCCATTTCTCTCATATCAACGCCATTTGACCCTGCCAGATCCAGTAAACTATGAAAATAGTCCTTGATCTCAAGCTTATCTTCAGTGAACATCGCCCTTTGCTCGAGGATACGGAAAAGTTCAGGCTTTAGTACATCCCGCTTCAGGCTTCCGATATCCTTCTCCA
>JADGBR010000082.1 GCA_015231405.1 Candidatus Omnitrophota bacterium
TACGGTCTTCTTCCTTGCGCTTTCCCTCTTTTTTGCTGTCCTCTTCGCTACGCTTTTGGTCGCGCTCTTCCTGGCGTTTTTCCTGCGAGGCTTTATCCTGCGGCTTATTCTGGTCAGTACGGTCTTGTTTGTCCTCTTCCTTGCGCTTCTCTTCGGTTCGCCGGTCTTCTTGCTTACGTTGGTTGTTTACACCGCTATCCTCATTTTTACGCGCTTCTTCTTTACCCTGATCCTCGCTGCCTCTTTTATCCTCGGTTTTACGGTCTTCTTGCCGCCTCTGGTCCTCTTTATTACGCTCTTCCTGCTTAGTCGTGTCGTTCTGGCCTTTACTCTTAGGCTCCTGGTCTTCATTCTGCCGGTCTTCCTGTTTACGCTCGTCCTCTTTTTGCCGGTCCTCGTTCTTTCGTTCGGTCTCTTTCGATCTGTCTTCCTGATCGCGCGTTTCTTCGCGGTTACGGTCTTCTTCCTTGCGCTTTCCCTCTTTTTTGCTGTCCTCTTCGCTACGCTTTTGGTCGCGCTCTTCCTGGCGTTTTTCCTGCGAGGCTTTATCCTGCGGCTTATTCTGGTCAGTACGGTCTTGCTTATCCTCTTCCTTTCTTTCCTCTTCTTTTCGAATATCCTCTTTTTCCCTCTGACTATTATCCTTTTGGTCTTCTTTTTCTCTTTCCGCATCCTTTTCTCTGTCTTCACGTCGGCGTTTTTCCCTGAGGCTTTTATCCTCTTTATTCCTTTGGCCAGACGTCTTCTTATCCTCATCTTTCCTTTTGCGGTGCCTGTCATGGATCTTCTCCCAATCCGCAGGAGATGAACTTGGCTTACCAACCCTTGGAGGTACCGTCTGGGCACGTTTCATTCTATCTCTAAGAGCAAAAAGACGATATGTAGCGGTCTCGTAATTTCTTTTTAATATCTTGTCATCGGGGGAAATAGATATGGATCGCTTATAGTAATCGATGGCTGTTTCGCAATTCGCTATAGACGCCTTAAGATCTTCAAGTTCGTTCTTTTCGCTTATCCTGTAATATGAGTTACCAATGTTAAAATACGCGTCACGTTCCATGCCTTCATCATCAGTGCATGAAGCTTTTTTAAAAGCTATTACGGCTGAATTGTAATCCCCGGTGATGTAAAAAATCATACCAGCGTTATAATTAAGATCGGGAGCAGCGGGTTCCTGTTTTAATAATTCTTTATAGATCTCGAGAGCTTCATGGTATTTCTTTTCACCGTATAGTTTATTGGCAAATACGAAAAGCTTATTAGTATCCGCATATGAATACAATGAAGGAACTGCCATAAGCAAAACAAACTCAATTATCGCCGCGGCAATTTGTATCTTATTTAGATATCTGGATTTACGCATGTCTGGGCTATATTGTTAAATGAACTGTTTTTCGTTATTATTTCCACCGCGTAACGTCACTTTCCGTATTTTCCCTCTTAGCGTGATCTCAAAACACAATATCACAAAAGCTATCCAGAGAGGTATCTGAAATCGCTCCTTATAGATCTTTATCTTTTTATCCTCGGTCTTGTTTTTTTCGAATTGTGAAAACCTCTTTTTATATATATCGTCTAACCCGAGACCTCTATCGCCGGCTTTAACGTATATTCCTCCGGTCCTTTCGGATATGCGGAACAAAGTCTCTTCCATAAGACGAGATTCGACTACTTCGCCTTTTCGGTTTTTCAGATAAACAGGATTTCCTTTATCATCGGATATTTTTATCTTATCCCCTTCCTTTGTGCCAATCCCCACGGCGCAGATCATCACCTTTTCCTTATTGGCTTCTTTAATAGCTTTCTCAATATCCCCCTCAGTATTTTCCCCGTCGGTTATTATCACAAGTACTTTGTTCTTTGTCGCAGCGCTACTTAAGCTTCGGATCGCCTCCTCGATAGCACTCGAAATTGATGTGCCGCCTATAGGTATCGTTCCTATATTCAGACCGTCTAGGGCAAGAACAAAACCTCCATAATCTACAGTCAGAGGGCATTGAAGGAAGGCCTGGCCCGCAAAAGCTATAAGACCCACTCGGTCGCCGTTCATACGCTTAACAAAAGCCCTCATTTCTTCCTTGGCAAAATCCAGTCTCGTAGGTTTTATATCAGAGGCCATCATGCTTTTAGAAGTATCTACCGCGAAAAGGATGTCCAGTCCTTTTTTACTGTCTGCTTTCCATTCAAAACCCCATTGGGGCTTTGCCAGAGCGACAATAATGAGCGCCAAAGCTATGATATCAGCTAATACCCTGATAATGGCGTACTTATTTCTGTAGCCCGGAGCGATAACTGGAAGAAGTTCCTCTCCCGCGAAATGACTCATGGCATTCTTTTCTCGGACTTTCGCCCAAATATGAAAAACAACGATAAAAGGCACTAATATTAATAAACTCAATAATAGATCGAATTCACCGAACCTCATTTAGGGAAGCCTCCTAAAAAACGTATTAGATAGAAAGATCTCCAGCACTATAACTATCAATGCAGGTATAAGGAAAAATCCGAATATGTCGACTCTTTCCTCGTAGCTTTTCATTTCAATACCCGACACCTCAAGCCGATTTATCTCGGAATAACTTTCTCTTAATGACGCAAGATCTTTAGCCCTGAAATAGATACCTCCAGTCGAAGCGGATATCTCTTTCCTTTCTTTCTCGTCTATCCCAATATTGCCTCCGGACAAACGCTTCCTTCCTGAACCATCGGCAAGGGCAACAAGTCCATCTCCGCCTGATACAAGACCGACGGTGTAGATCTTAATTCCAAGGGCACGTGCCGCCTTTGCGGCGACTATTGGAGAGATCTTCCCATAGTTGTTTATGCCGTCGCTAAGTAGAACGATAACCTTTTCTTTCGCCTTTACCTCCTTTAATGCGTTCAACGACATCATTATTCCCGACCCAATAGCCGTGCCGTCCTTTATGATACCTACTTTAACCCTGTCAAGGGACGCCATAAGCCAGTCATGATCGAATGTGACGGGTGAAACTATGAAAGCCTCCGAAGCAAATGCGACAATACCGATAATATCATCTTTCCGTTCCTTGATGAAATCCCTTGCAACTTCGCGAACGGCGTCTATCCTCTTCAAAGTGTTCTTACCCTTTGTCTCAGGTCTTCTCGAAAGGTCCTCGAACGTCAAGTTGATCCCTCCCGAAACCATCGTACTTGAAGTATCTATCGCTACAACTATAGCTATACCTTCTTTCTCTTTTACGGTTTCAGTGGATACTTCAGGCCGGGCAGCAGCTGCCAC
>JADGBR010000083.1 GCA_015231405.1 Candidatus Omnitrophota bacterium
TGGGGATGATCTTTTTTTTCTTAGCGGTATTCTTCCGGGTCATCCGACGAGATTCGATAGTGATAGGGATATTAGCGCTCATACTTGCGTCCGGGAATCTTTATTTTGTGAGCTATAAATCGAGAGAAACAAGCGGGATGGCAATAATAACGGGAGAGGAAACGGAATCATATTACGGTCCTTTCGATTCCGCGACGGCTTTTTTCAAGCTGCATCGCGGCATGACGGTCGAGGTGATACAAAAGAGCCAGGGATGGTATAAGATACGGCGCGGGGACGGGAAGGTCGGGTGGGTCAAATCCGGGGAATTAGAAGTTATATAGAGTAGGGGCAGGGGTCAAGGAAAGGGGTAGGGGGTTGGATGGGAACCGGCTTTAAGAATAAAAGTGAAAATAACCTGACCCTTTACCCTTGCCCCTAAAGTATTATCTTCAGGTGCGAAATGAATTCACTACGCGATACACTTAAAAAAGAAATATTGCTTATCGACGGGGGGTTTGGGACTTATATCCAGTCGCTGGGGCTTAATGACAGCGACTTTGGGGATAAGCTTGGGTGCATGGAATATCTGAACCACTCGTATCCCGCGCTTGTCGAGAAAGTCCATGCCGGGTATCTTGAGGCCGGAGCTATGGCGGTTGAAACGAACTCTTTCGGCGGGAATATTCTAAAACTTTCCGAATACGGCCTGGCTGATTATGTTTTCGGGCTCAATCGTGAAGCGGCAAAAATAGCGAGGAAAGCGGCCGACAGGTTCTCGACGAAAAAGGAAAAACGGTTCGCCATAGGGTCTATGGGGCCAACCGGCAAACTCCCGTCATCGACTGACCCCGTCCTCGGGGATGTCACATACTATAAACTTAAGGAGATGTTCGCCAGGCAGGCCGAAGGGCTTATCGCGGGCGGAGTAGACGCGCTTCTCGTGGAAACCGGCCAGGACCTTCTGGAGATGAAGGCAGCCGTGTCCGGGGCGAGGGATGCGGTACGTTCGGCCGGTAAAGACATTGTAATAATGGCCCAGTTCACACTTGGAGAGGGCGCCCGCATGCTCCTCGGCACCGAGGTGTCGGCGGCTATGGCGTCTCTCGGTTACCTTGGAGTGGATGTTATCGGGATAAATTGCGGGACGGGGCCTAAAGAAATGGAGCTTCCGGTAAAATTCCTTTCAGAGAATTGCGGCGCTTATATTTCGTGCATACCCAACGCCGGTCTTCCCAGGGACGTCGACGGGAAAGCCGTATATCCGCTTAAGCCCGCTGAAATGGCCGCAATAATGGCAAACTTTGTCAGAAAATACGGCCTTGACATGGTCGGTGGATGCTGCGGGACGACGCCCGAGCATATCAAGGCCATTGCCGAAAAGCTAAAGGATATCAAAAAAAGGAAAAGGGCGGTTGGCGGGGCTTTTGTGGCAAGCTCCTACCGGGCTTTTCCTGTTGAAGTGATGACGCCTCCCATAAAGATCGGCGAGAGAATAAATACTCAAGGTTCCAAGAGGATGAAGGAGTTACTTCTCTCGGGCGACCTTGACGGGATCGTGGAGCTTGGAAAAGACCAGGAAGAGGCGGGAGCGGAACTTCTCGACGTATGTGTTGTCCTTACGGAACGCAATACAGAGAAAGAGGATATTATCACCCTGACAAAAAAACTCGCGGAAAGCGTCAAAATACCGCTCGCGATCGATTCGACCGACCCGGATGTTATCCAGGCGGCGCTTTCCAATTATCCAGGCACGGCTTTCATCAATTCGGCAAATCTCGAGGACGGAGGGCTTAAGGCCGGGAAGATATTCGGGCTTGCCGCCGAATTCGGGGCTTTCGTCATCTGCCTTGTGATAGACAAAAAAGGCATGGCGAGGACAGCCGGGGAAAAGATATCGGTCGCGAAGGAGATCTACAAGATAGCGGTAAAGGAATATGGCCTTAAGCCCCATCAGCTGGTGTTCGACATGCTTACATTTTCCCTCGGGTCAGGGGAGAAAGAGTACGCGGGTTCGGCTAAGGAGACATTTGAGGCGATCAAACGGGTCAAGAAAGAACTGAAAGGCGCCCTGACGGTCCTCGGTGTCAGCAATGTCTCTTTCGGTCTTCCAAAAGACGGCAGAAGCGTTCTGAACGCGGTATATCTGGCCCATGCCGTAAAAGCTGGCCTGGATTTTGCGATAGTGAACCCTTCGCAGTATATCGAATATAAAAAAATACCCGTTAAACAGAGAACTCTGTCTGAAAACCTTATTTTTGACAGGAACGCCGGGTCTCTCGAGAAATTCACGGCATATTTCATGAAAGGGAAGACCACCAAGTCCGAACCCGCCCTGAAGTCGAAAAAAACGCCCATCGAGAAACGTCTGGCCGAATGCGTTATCCAACGGAATAAAAGGGACATAGAGGCCCTGGTCGGTGAAGCGCTCGAAAAATTCACGGCCCAGGAAATAATAGGCGATATCCTTTTAAAGACAATGAGAGAGATCGGGGATAAACTCGCCTCCGGAGAGCTTGTCCTCCCTTATGTTCTGCAGTCCGCCGAAGTGATGAGGAAAGCGCTAGAGGTCCTGGGGAAACATCTCCCCAAGGACGACATCTATAAGAAGGGGAGGATAGTCCTCGCTACTGTTTTCGGGGATGTTCACGATATCGGAAAGAATCTTGTCAAAATGATACTGTCCAATAACGGTTTTGATGTTATAGATCTCGGTAAGCAGGTGCCGGCCGAAAAAATAATCGAGGAGGCTAAGCGTCTCCAGGCCGACGCGGTAGGTTTAAGCGCCCTCCTGGTCTCGACGGCGAGGCATATGCGTTCGTTCGTACAGGCCCTATCCGACGCCGGGTTGAATTTTCCGGTGCTTATAGGCGGCGCCGCGACGAACAGCCTTTTCGCCAAGGACATATCCATACTCAGGGACAAAAGCGTTTACAGGGGCGGGGTATTCTACGCGAAAGACGCGTTCCAGGGCCTCAATTTCGCGGAGGTCCTTGTTGATAAGGTGGAGAAGGGGAGGCTGAAGGATGAGTATTTGAGGGAAGTGAAGGAGTATATGACCAGGGGCAAGGGGCCCGCCTTCGCCAAGGCTACGGCGGGCAGGCAGGGGGCAAGGGGCAAGGAAAGGGGTGGTGGGGTTCAAGTGCTGAACCAAAACCACGAACCACGCCTGCCCTTCGTAGCCTCGGCGAAGAAGGGAACCACGCCTGCCCTTCGTAGTCTTGGCGAAGAAGGGAGCCACGAACCACATGTTTTGAAAA
>JADGBR010000084.1 GCA_015231405.1 Candidatus Omnitrophota bacterium
AAAAGACGTGAACGGCACATCGCCCGGGACAATGTCCTTAACGGTCTCGAACACCTGAGAATCGGTTATGACGAGATCCGGCTTCCCCTTCATCGAGCTTAAGACATCCGCCGCCTCGGTATCCTTTGCTACATACGCTATCGCGTCGGCGTCCAGGATGGCCCGTAGGACCTGCACCTGAGGAAGTATGAGCCTTCCCTGAGGCATAGCGCTGTCGACGGGACAAATGAGGACGATCTTGTCTTTGGGTCCTATGATATCGCCCAATAGCGGCACCGGTGACCAGTTCGCCGGGGATATCTCGATGATCCTTTGCTTCAGATCTTCAATACCGGAGGAGGTCACGGAGCTGACCTTGACATAACCCAATCCCCGCTCCGCCAAAGAACGCTCGAGAGACACCGTATCCCCAATGTCGCATTTATTGATGACTATCGTGAAAGATATTTTTCTTTCCTTGAAGATATCGAAAAGCTGTTCCTCGAATTTACCAACGCCTGTATCGGGAGCGATAACCATAAGAGCTAAGTCGGTCTTCCTGAGTACAGTCCTCGTTTTCTCGACGCGCTTTTCCCCGAGAACGCCTTCGTCGTCTATCCCGGCAGTATCTATAAGGACACACGGACCTATGGGCAGGATCTCCATCGATTTATAGACAGGATCTCCAGTGGTCCCGGGGATCTCCGACACTATGGCTAGCGCCTGTCCGGTGATCGCGTTGATCAAACTCGACTTTCCGACATTCCTACGCCCGAATATGCCGATATGAAGTCTATTGCTGACCGGTGTATTGTGCATATTAAGATCCTTCTGTCAGGGTCAAGGGGCATGGGTCAAGCGGCAAGGGTCATTGTGTTATTGAAACTAAACATTCAACCCTCCCCTTTCCGTGACCCTCACCCCTTGACCCTTGCCCCTAAACGAATCTCCCCTCGAGTAGTCGATGAACCGGCCAGTCCCCGCCACCGCTTCCTCGATCTTCTTTATAACCTCCGCGGGCGAAAGAAGTTTCATGTTCTTTCCGGGATAAATATCATACAATCCCCTGACCCGTTCCGGAGTAAAATTCAGCATTATCACGTTCGCTCCCGCGTTAAGCCCTTTTATCCTCGACTCGCTCTTTGTGAACCCAAGAGCCGTAGTAGCCGGAAGATGCGTTTTTCCAATTACTATGCGCGTAACCGCCAGCGCTTTTAGAGTAAGCGCTATGTCGCCAGCGTTTTCGCCGCCGAGGGGAGTATCGCCGTGGGGTAAAAAAGGGCCTATCCCGAGCATATCGAAACCGCGGCTTTTGAAAAAAAGAATATCGTCCGCGATAGACCCGAGACTCTGGCCTTTAAGCCCGATAATATTCCCCGAGCCCACCTGATATCCCAGTTCAGCAAGGACATCAAGGCACTCTATCCTTTTATCAAGGTCCATTCCGGGGTGCATTTTCACGTAAAGGCCTCGGTCGGTAGTTTCTATTTTAAGCAAATATCTATCCGCGCCGGCTTTTTTCCACATCTCGTATTCTTTACGCGTCTTTTCCCCGACAGAAAGCGTAACGGCCATATCGTACTTCTTCTTAATGGCTTTTATCACATATGTGAACCATTCCGCATCAAGTTTCTTGTCCTCCCCGGATTGAAGTATAACGGTCTTTATCCCCAAGAGATGTATCTCAAGCGAGGCACCTAATATCTCTTCGCAAGAGAGCGAATACCTTTGGAGAAGGCCGTTCCCTTTCCGGAGACCGCAGTAAGCGCAGGTATTATCACAGATACTGGAAAACTCGACGATGCCGCGCGTTATCACGCCTTCTCCCATATTCTTCCTGCGGACCTCATCCGCCCTGGAAAACAACTCTTCAGACGCCGCTCCGGAGGGCAAGGACAAAAGATCCACTATTTTTTCCTTAGACAAATCCATCGCGTGCCCCCTTATCCATTTTCGTGAACAAACCCTCGAGGTATTTCTTTTCAGCCTCAGGCAACGCCCCCATTTCGCGTTCGATGAGCCCGTACCCTTTACGTCTCACATCGGAAGAAGCGAAATCGTCCAGATATTCTTTAAGAGTAAGAAGCGCGTTTACCCTGCATTTCCCCTGTATAGTCCCGGGCTTAGCGAGCGCCATAAAGGCCTTACCCGTCCTTTCCGTCCTGTAGCATGCCGTGCAAAAGCTCGGTATGGCTTTCTTATCCAAGAGCGACGACATCACTTCGTCAAGCGTCCTCATATCGCTCGTATCGAACTGGCCTCCGGCCTTATCCCCGGCCTCGGAATACCCTCCGGGTCGGGTGCTCGAGCCGGCACTTATCTGGGAGACTCCCAGGCCGAACAGCTCGTCCCGAAGCTCCGCCGTCTCCCTGGTCGAAAGTATGATACCCGTATACGGCACAGAGATCCGGAGCACCGCCACTATTTTTTTAAAATCTCCGTCAGATATCCTGTACGGCGGGTAGGTAGAGAGGTCCGCGCCCTTCGCAGGCTCAAGCCTCGGAACAGATATCGTATGCGGACCTACTCCATGCGCTTTCTCCATGCTTTCTATATGAGCAAGAAGCCCTAGGGTTTCGAACTTGTGGTCATATAGTCCGTACAGCACCCCTATGCCAATATCGTCGATCCCGGCCTCGAAGGCTCTAGCGACCGCGTCCAGACGGTTGTCAGGGTCGCTTTTCGGACCTCTTGGATGCACGGTGCGGTAAGTCGCGTCGTGATATGTTTCCTGGAATATCTGGTATGTGCCTATCCCGGCGCTTTTAAGCCTCCTGAACTCGGATACGGATAAAGGAGCGGAATTCACGTTCACCCTTCTTATCCCATTCCTGCCGTACCGAGCCGAATACAGGGTTCTCAAAGCCTCCTCGAAAAAATCTATGTCTAGAGTATTCCCGCCGGAAGTCTCTCCGGCTACCATAAGCACCCTTTTATGCCCTTTCGCGAGAAGTGCCTCGGCCTCGGCCGTGATTTCACGCATGCTGAGTTTTTTCCGGGCTATCTCCGGATTCTCCGATCTGAACCCGCAATAAAGGCAATTATTGGAACCGAGGTTGCTTATATACAAAGGCGCGAATATGACGACC
>JADGBR010000085.1 GCA_015231405.1 Candidatus Omnitrophota bacterium
AATGACCCGCCGGCATGATCGAAATTGCCGCTTATCGTTAGTGATCCGGACGGCGCGATTAGCTCTCCCCCATTTATGCCGAGATCACCGTTCACCGTAAGATCATGTGTCGAACAGTCGAACGTACCGTTTACTATCGAAAGGTCGTCCTGTACGGCTAACCCGTCAGATAATGCCCATTCTCCGCCTATACCGTTGAATTTCACCTGGTAGAAATCATCAGCGTTCGACGAGCTCGTTATTATTGTCTTACCCTGAGCGGCCGAGTCGAACACGACCCGCCCGTTCCCATGCGTGAACGTTCCCGTACCGGAGACTTCCCAGCTGCCTCCCACGAGGAATGACGTGTCGTCCGCTATAGCCGGCGCTTTCAAAGTGCCGCTCGTCACTACCACATTACCGTCTATATCCACATCGCACTGTAGATCCGAGAGGTCCAGAGTTCCGCCATTCACAGTAATATTACCGTTCAGATCAAGATCAAGCGTATTCATGTCCAATGACCCGTTAGTTACCATAAACGAGTTCTCTATCGATATATTGTTTATCGCCGTCCATCCCCCGCCGGCGCCGTTCACAGTAACATCATAGAAGCCCGAACCGTTCGATGTAATATAATACCCGGCCGCGCCGCCGTCGAAAGTCACTCTTTTATTGCCATGAGTAAAAATGCCTGAATTTATGAAATTATCCTCGATATTAATATCCGCTCCGGGTGCATAATTTTTACCCGTCCATATCTTTAAACTGCCGTTAATGTCCAGGTTATTCGACCCGTCAAGCGAGAACAGGATGTCATTATCCGAATACGCCCCGAGCGCCGTCGCTAGGTTAGCGTTCGTTATCGAAGCACCGGTCTCGTAACGGACTATCAGTGTCTCGCCCCATATGTCCAAGCCCGAGACATTGGCCGCAGCGACTTTTGTTACGGTATTGCCTTTTACTGCGTTGCCGTTGATGAATACCATCACAAGATCACCGTTGTTCCATGCAATACCGCTGAATGTAAAGACGCCAGAGCCATTGGTGGTTTGATCGGAGCCCTGGTATGTACCATTAATAATTAGCCCTATGCTCACTCCGCTTAAAGCTGTCACGCCAAGGTCACTATATACTGTGCCTGAAATATCATAAGCAGTCGCGGCAAAGATCCAGTGCGGGGCGGCTTCTCCGGAGTCTGTGCCAGATACTTCGGCTGAGTTATTGGCTGTAATATTGAAGGTACCCCCCTGGCTTGATACCTCTGAATCTTTAACGCTCACATAACTTACCGTTTGGTTAGAGGATATTTCAAGAATTGCCTTTGAGCCGGACCCGCTAGCCTGAATATTTATTTTAGTCCCATCAGCCTGTCCATTTAAAGTAAGCGTATGTGATACGTAGTAGGTTGCCCCACTCGTAAATACAAGAGTTTTACTGGCCGTGACACATTCAAAATCATAGAACGACATTGCGCTATGGCCGGAAATAATATTGGATGTTCCGGACCCGTTGATAACAACTCTCCCTTGTCTGCACATAAAAGACGCTGCAATTCCTTCTTGAAAATCCCCTCCGACAGTCAAGGTATTATTCTCACCGGCATTAACATCGAATGAGCCTTGGTCAATAATTAAGTCATTTAAAACAACCAGGGCATCTTCCAAAAGAACTCCCCCATTCGGCCTTGATATCTTAAGATCATAGAAATCGCACTCATTGCTTGATGAAGTAATAATACCATTGACGCCTGTAATGAATCCGTCAACGAAAACGACCCTTCCGTTATTATGAATAAATGTGCCTGTTCCTGATACTTCCCAGTACGTTCCTACAAGGAACGACGTATCGTCAGCCGCCGCCGGAGCTTTAAGTGTCCCGCTCGTTACAGATATTGCTCCGGAAACTTCAACATCGCAACTCGGGTCAGATAGATCAAGTATCCCGCCGTTGACGGAGATAGTGTCAATATTCAGATCATAACTACCCATATCCAAAGTTCCGCTTGTCACCGTAAGCCAACTTATCTCATTTATATTAGAAGAAGCTGTATAAACTGAAGATGCATGTGAATTTATTGTCAAATAATGAACAGTCGCACCCCAACATATAAGGTCCATATTCGCCTGATTTACTGCCTGGTATTTTATCGTACCGGATATTGAAGGGGATCCGCCCAGGTTAAGCAAAATCCCTCCATTAGAGATCTTCTCTATAATAACCGTACCGCTAATATTAAGTGAATCGGCACCGTTGCCATTGCCGAAAGATATTATCCCCCCCCCTTGCTTTATTTCAAGTATGCCGGATATTATCGTCGTACCCTCGATAGTCAAATAATCACTTGCAACCACTGTTCCATAAGCCCCTATCGCGAGATCACCATCCAATGCGGCGTCGGCTTCAGAAATATGTATGCTGCAGTTTAATGCCAGGCTGCAAGTATTATTGGTTCCAACGGTAAGCCCACCTATCGTAAGGGACGTCCCCAAAGAGACATTCGCCCCGTTAAGATCAATAGTTACATTATAGCTTTGACCATTCGGGCTATTCCCTCCTGACCAGTTGCTCCCATCTTCCCAGGACGAACCGTTACCACCACCTGTCCATGATACAGATATAGCGTCCTCGGGATTATATACAAAACCACCGTTTTTGCTCTTAACATCGCCGTTACGAAGATCTATATTCCCGCATGTCCATAACCTTACCTCACCCTTCTCGGCCGCCACAAGACCCTCTATGTTAATATCTCCCTTTCCAGGCTCTATGTTCAAATCACCGTTATTTGACCTTATTGTTACTCCCTCCGGGATTGTCACATTAGTGTTAAGAGCTAAAATATCGACTCCGCCTTCAGCCGTTATGCCTCCCTGTACCGTAATATCCACATCAGTACTGAAACAGATATTTCCTTCCTGAGATAGCAATTCACCTATGTTTTCTACCGATGAATTGAACGGTTGGTCGCTTG
>JADGBR010000086.1 GCA_015231405.1 Candidatus Omnitrophota bacterium
GGGACAGGTACGGAAGTAACGGGGACAGGTACAAACACAAACCCAGACCGGGGAAAAAGTTGATCCCAGACCCTGTACAAGAATTGATCTTAGAGCTGTCCCCAAAAAAAGAGTATCTGACTGGGATCTCCGGGAAATTATAAAAAGTGAGGGGTGATCGTGGAGAATATTTTACTGTTATGTCTTATCGCCGGGATGGTCGGCGTGTTTGGGTTCTTGGTAGTACTTTTCGGGAAGATATCAAAATATGACGGGCCGGGTATTCCCGGGGCGAGGTTTGATGTTTTTGAGAAGAACCAGGAACGGATAGAGGGGATTGTCAGGGAAGAAGTATCCCGTAACCGTGAAGAATTGGCTAAGACGGGGCGGGAACAACGGATCGAACTGTCGGAGACTTTCAAGACTTTCGGGGATACGGTCATCCAGAGGATACGGGAGGTGGCATCTATCCAGAAAATGCAGCTTGAGGGGATGACGGCCGCTATCGGTAAACTGTCGGAATCGAACGAGAAGAAACTGGAAGAGGTTAAAATGACGGTTGAGCGGAAGCTCCAGTCGATACAGGATGATAATTCTAAACAGCTGGAACAGATGCGGCAGACCGTGGATGAGAAACTTGAGGGTACTTTGGAAAAACGCCTGGGCGAGTCTTTTAAACAGGTCAGCGACAGGCTTGAAAAAGTGCACCAGGGGCTTGGGGAGATGCAAAATCTCGCTACCGGCGTCGGGGACCTGAAAAAGGTGCTCACTAATGTTAAGACCCGCGGCACATGGGGGGAGGTGCAGCTCGGGGCGATATTGGGGCAGGTGCTCAACCATGAGCAGTTTGCCTGTAACGTAGCTACAAAAGACGGGGGCGAACGCGTCGAGTTCGCCGTGAAATTGCCGGGTGAGGCTGGGGACAAAGATGCGATAGTCTGGCTCCCGATAGACGCTAAGTTCCCTATAGAGGATTATCAGCGGCTGATGGACGCCCAGGAAAGGGCTGATGCCGGAGAGATCGAATCGGCCGGTAAGCAGCTGGAGAACAGGGTTAAGGCATGCGCAGAGGATATTTGCTCAAAATATTTGAATCCGCCTAAAACTACGGATTTCGGGATAATGTTTTTACCCATAGAAGGTTTATTTGCCGAGGTCATTAGAAGAGCGGGCCTCGTTGAGAGCGTACAACGCGGATCCAGAGTGGTGATAGCGGGGCCGACGACCTTATGGTCTATCCTGAACAGCCTTCAAATGGGTTTCCGGACGCTTGCCATACAGAACCGTTCCAGCGAAGTGTGGAACCTTCTGGCCGCGGTTAAGACCGAATGGACCAGGTACGGTGATATTTTGGACGCCGTCCAGAAAAAGATACACCAGGCGTCTGAAACTATCGAAAAAGCCAAAACAAGGTCGCGCGCCGTCGGGAGAAAGCTCCGCGATGTGCAGGAACTCCCTTCGGCGGAAAGCGTATCGTTGTTGTCCATGAACATGGCTCTAGAGGATGGATCGAACGACGAAGATAATAATGTGGAAGAACCGGAACCTTGAACAATTCGAATAACGGGGACGGGTACAATTGTAAGCCCGTCCCGGGATCGATCCGATCCGAACCCGTTCTGATCCCGCAATAATACACTTCCGAAAATAATCCAAAATAATTTGAAACATTTCCGCGGTTTCCTGTGTCTCTAATAATGGGTGGGAGAAAGGCAACACGGAAAAAGTTTTGTATAGTAAATACAATAATAAATACATTTGCAAATATATAAAGAGGCGGTATAATATATATGAAAGAGCTGAGATGGGACGAGGCGAAAAATATAAAACTGAGGGATGAAAGAGGGGCGTCATTCGAGGAAGTTTCTTCCGCGAGGTTTATCGGGATAGAGGAACATGCAAAAAGAACGGATCAGATCGTTCTATTGTTCGAATACAATAATTATATATGGGTGATCCCGTGCGTGGAGGAAAAAGAACGCTATTTCGCTAAAACAATGTTCCCAAGCAGGAAATATACAAGGAAATACTTATGAAGGGGATAAATATGAAGAGGATCAGGTTGAATAAAGAAGAAAAGAGGATCGAAGACGCGCTTATGCGCGGGGAATACAGGCCGGTAACGGGCAAGAGGTATGAAGAGATAGCCGCGGCTATTTCCGCGAGAAAGAAAGATGTTACGATGACGATACGCGTAAATAGCAGTGATATCGCGAGTATTAAAGAGAAAGCCAGAAAATTGGGCGTAAAGTACCAAACGTTCATCGCAGAGCTACTTCACGAAGTCGCTGTCCAGTGAACCCTGGTGAAAGCATTGCGACCCTAATGTCGGCATTTATCAGAAAAGCCCAACGGTAAGAGAATTTAGGCACTGTCTATAACCATCCATAAAACAAAATTCAAAAACAAATCCGCGAAAATACTATCGCATGAAGTTATCAGATAAGTGCCTAGGCGTAAAGTGGCACCCGGATTTGTTTCATAATCCATAGTATAGTAATATGTTATACAGAGTGTCCTTAGGTTCAAGCTACTAGTGCAACACCTTATTCTGCTACTATAGCAGGAAAGGAGTTGTATATGGCTAAGTATAACCGGCTTAATATGTTAGAACGTGAAGAATTAAGTCGTCAACTAGC
>JADGBR010000087.1 GCA_015231405.1 Candidatus Omnitrophota bacterium
CTGATGAATTGAGAAGGAAAATAAAATCTTTCCGGCTTATCGCCTCGTTCTCTTCGCCGTCATTTTTCATTAGCGACCCCGCGATAACGAAAATAAGCCAGTATATCCCAAGGTAGGCCGTTATTACGGCGAAATGCGCGAACTGTATCTCGACCTTAGGTGATCTCGCGAGGAACGCGACATAGCTTAGATAGCTCATGATCATGCCGTATATGGCGAAAGAGTTCCATTTCATCTTATACATGAAGTAAATTAGCGACACGGCGACAAGGATACTGGCCGACATCGTATACAAAGACACCGGAGTTATCATGAGAGTGATGAACATTAAGAGATACGAGAACGACGTGGCCACCTCCGACCTGTACCTGTATATATGCGCGATAGCCGCCGCCGACACCGCGACAAGGAGAGCCATCCCGGCTACGGGGCTCGCGACAAGCCTGACCTCCGGGATATGGTGCATGGCGAAAGTCGTGAAATAATTTATCGCCCACCCTCCCGCCACAAGCGATCTGCCGAACACCGAAAGGTCCTTTTTCTTCTCGATGAAAACGCCGTAACCCAGAAGGCCCAGGCCGAACGCGTAGCCTATCCCTATTTTAGCCGCAGGCCCGAGGTATTTGAACGAGTAACCTATAAGAAGGGCGACGCCGATAACCACGGCGAAAACCCCGAGCTTGTTGAACCATTTCTCGCCGAGCATCTGCTCGATATTCCAGGAGATGGAGGTTTTTTTCCAGCCCTTTTCCTCCTTAAACAGCGAAAATGAGCCAACGATAGAGGCTTTCTCCTTTTTGTGAGGGGTAGAAGCCTGCTCATTGTCGCGAAATATGCTGAAATCAGGTTTTGCCGCAGCGTCAAATACCTCCCTGGGCCTGGAGCAGCTCTTCTTTTCAAAGGCCGGAGCTTCCCCGGGCTTTTCTCCTTTAAGGGCCGATTCGAGAATATCGACCCGCCGGGATAACGACGATATGGCCGAACGTATCTCCCTGATATCCTCCTCCATACCTCCCGATAGCTCTACCCTGCATTCAAGGCATACTTTCCACGAATCGTCATAAGTTTTTCCGCAACTTCCGCATCGTTTCATATTTGCCCCCCCTTTAACTTATTCGCTAGAACAGGGTCAAGGGTCAGGGTATTTTTATTATGTTTCTCATTCAACCCTACCCCTTTCCTTGACCCTTTACCCTTTATCCTTGACCCTATCTATTTCAGCTGCTTTCTCCTTAACCTTCTTAAGATCCAGCTTACCCGATCCCAGGTACGGGATGGCGTCGATCTTGTGAAAATTGTCTTTTTTCGGTATCCAGAGATTCGGAAGGCCTCTGGCGCCAAGTTTCGTATACAAGTCCTCCGTGTCCACATTCCCGGTATACAGTACCACCAGCTTCTCCCCTTTTTTCTCGTCCGCGAGCGCCGTTACTACCGCGGCGCGGTCGTCTCCGGATATGATCTCATTGATCGTCTCCTCTATTTTAACATGCGGGACCATTTCACCGCCTATTTTACTGAACCTCGAGAGCCTATCCGTGATGCAAATGAACCCGTCGTCGTCTATCGAGGCTATGTCTCCGGTAATGTACCATCCGTCCCTTATTACTTCCCGTGTTTTGTCCTCGCGGTTCAAATACCCTTTCATGACATTCGCGCCTTTCACGAGGAGCATGCCTTCGACGTTAGCCGGAAGTTCGCGAAAAGTATCAGGATCGACTGTTTTAACCGCGACATTGGGTATCGGATGCCCGACCTTCCCTTCCTTGTACCCGACCTGTTTCACCCGTTCCTTCTCGTTGATGTAATCCGGGATGCAAAGCGATACCACCGGAGAAAGTTCCGTCGCCCCGTATCCTTCAAGCGGGATTATCCCGAATTTTTCATAAAAAGACTCGGCTACCAGCCTCGTAAGTTTTTCGGCCCCGACAACGGCGTATTTGATCCCGGCGAACTGCTCTTTTGAGCATTTTTTTGTGTACGTTGATAGGAATGTCGGCGTTCCCATTAGGATAGTCGCCTTGAATTTATGTGCCATCTCACCGACCGTCCGCGCGTCCAGGGGATTGGAATGATAAACTACGCCCATGCCTACGCCTAGCGGAAGGCATAAAGTACAGGAGAAACCGAATGAATGGAAAAATGGCAGTATCCCCATCACCACGTCGTTCTTCCCAGTATTCAGGACCTGAAATATCCCGCCGATATCGGCAATAATATTCCGGTGCGACAACATGACGCCTTTTGGGGTCCCGGTCGAACCGCTCGAGAATATTACCGTCGCCGTATCATCCACGTTGTATAGGCGCGCTCGTTAATACGGCTATACTTCTATCCGGGAAAGTGCCGGTAAACCTCAATTTCACATCCTCGAAGGAGTCGATAGAATACGCCGTAAAGGAATGCTCGATGAGAATTATCGT
>JADGBR010000088.1 GCA_015231405.1 Candidatus Omnitrophota bacterium
AAGGGCCCCATTTGACAAAGTCCCTTTCACTGGCAGAAAAATAGTTGATACGCCTCTCCGGGAAGGAGCGCAGGCCGGCCTTTATTTATCGGAATACGAGATGTTAGAGTGGGTATCGCTCCTGGCCAAATTAGGCGTTGTGGTAAATACGGAAATGTTTCTTTACCTGATTAGGGACATTAACCGATACAAGGTCGTTAGAGATTTCATGGCGGACGAGGGGTTCCTGTCCCCCGGCATCCTTGGATTTGGGCGCGCGACGCCAAGCGACATCGCGAGATTTAAAAAACTGGGCGCCAAAAAGACATATATTTTAGCCGCCGTCACCGACAGGCATATTTTCAGAAAATTACAGAATCAGAGAGAACGCTCCGGAATCGGCCTTCCCCCCAGAAAATGGGCGATGAACCTGAACCTGGATAGCATCAGGCTCGCCATCGAGCAGGGCGCGGGGGAGATCCATCTGGTAGTAGAGGACATAACGCGGGCGGACATGTTCGGGTTCGTTATACC
Source organism: Candidatus Omnitrophota bacterium (assembly GCA_015231405.1). GTDB lineage: Bacteria > Omnitrophota > Gorgyraeia > Tantalellales > Tantalellaceae > JADGBR01. The sequence goes on from JADGBR010000088.1 coordinate 514, forward strand.
TTTCCTCATACAGGCAATGGCTATATCGCGGGAAGCTGATGTGCCTCTGTACTTAGAGATAGCCGATACTCTGGGTGTGGGTGAGGCTAGCTCTCAGGCTCAGTTGCCGCGGGGGATCCCGGCCATATTGCACACCGTAAGGGAATACGCCGGTATCCCTCCACAGTTCATACGCGGACATTGCCACCACGGCATTGGTATGCCAAAAGAAACCATGCTTGCCAACGCGAGGGCCTTCTGGGAATACGGCGGATCGATTCTGGACGTCTCCCTGGGAGGGATCGGCGACCAGGAGGGAATACTGTCAATGAGAGACGCGCTTATTATGCTTGAAGAACTGGAACCCGGATCAACAAACCCGGCAATGCTATCGCAGGTGGATGATTTCTTCGCCGATAAACAAGGCCGGCCAAGAGGTTTTAAGGCCGGAGATAGCGTTATCCCCGTAGCTTCGGCCATACATGCCGACGGAACTAATAAGGACCCTTATATGTACCGCCATACCGACTATGAAACGGTGCTTGGCCGTACTGAAAAATTCGTTATCAACCTTTATTCAGGCAGAGCCGGTGTCCGCGCCTGGATAATGGAAAACCTCAATTATGCCCCGGACTCTGACCTGGTAGACAGAGTCTATGCCAGAGTCATCGACCAGTACGAAAGAGGACGGGAGTCGGACATGACGGATGAGGAAATGGCGGAGCTTATAACGCTCTGCAAAGATACGGCTACGGCCTCACTTCGGGAATCTGCCGACGCATTGAACGTGGCGGCAAGAGAATGCGGCCTGAACGCTTTTATCAGCGGCTTTAACGGAGCCTCCCAGGGCATCAAAAGCGTGTCAAAGCTCCATCTTTGCCTGCCCATCGACGTTTTCAGGAATTCAGCGGACAGTGTATTTACGCTTCAATCCGCCTTACTTAAACAGGGGGAACAGGCTGGCCCGGTCCAGCTATATCTGATGATAACGGGGGTTGAGGACGAGGACGACGTAAAAATATTAGAAAACCTTAAAAATAACGTCAATATCAGGGACGAGATCGGACTTTCCGGATCGCTGAATATTGACATGATGCCCGAAAAAGATATTGCGGCACGTGCGAGATTAATGGGCAGGACCGAAATCGACACAAAATTACGGGTCGGCATCATAAAAGATCTTTATCTTGAAATTCTGAGAACCGCGGAATTGCCGTCCGGTGAGTTCATGGCTATAGCCACCGACGCCGTCTCCAGCCGAGAAGCGCTGAAAGAAAAAACCGAATTATCCGAGATACTTCAGGAAAACCTTTCAATACGGGTGTTATCCAAGCCGGCAAACGCCGGGTACATGTTTTCCATGACACAGATACTCGCCGATTGGTTAAGAGCGATACAAAACGAGACCGGTTCTTCGATCAAGATCCTCGATCTTCCCGAAGCGACAGTGATGATCAACAAACTGAATAACTCCATCCTGGCCCTGAGAAAGGCCCTTATCGCGGCTTAAGATATAGACCTGGTTCGGCCTCTTTGCCCAAAACTTCGAATGACAAAACTCACGTTCGCGTAATAAGCGCGACGTGCCAGGCGGGTTTCGTCCCCGAGCCCCATCAACCTTCACGCTATCGTTATCCGCTTGCTAAGCTTTGCCATTACGGATAGAATACCCCCAATCATGAGCACAATTCTACACATGGCGCCGATAATTGCTCCAGAGTGCTCCAGACGCTGTCCGTAAACCTATTAGTCATAGACAATTATAGAACAAATACGGGCATAAAGAATTCATACCCGGATTTGTTTTATAACGTTTTTATCTACCGGTAGATACGGACGTCTGGTGTTTGTGGAAGAAGGAGGCACCGTTTGGGCACAATTTTAAATTTTGCAGGGTTACCCTACAAAACCTCAATTTCCGCAGCC
>JADGBR010000089.1 GCA_015231405.1 Candidatus Omnitrophota bacterium
GATTCTCCTGCGTAGTCGGTCTAACGGAGTTGCTTGCTCCCGGGCTAAAATTTTGAGCCTATCCTCAAGGGCTCTTCGAAAAGCATTAGCATTATCATATTTCCTTGGCTCGATCGTCATAGGTCATTACCCTTTACACTTTCCACATTTTTTAGAAGCGCTGTTATTTTGCCTTTGGCTTTTTCCGACATTTGAGCGCTTATAATATCAATAGTCTGGAACATACCCTTGTCACAAGCTTCTTCTATCGCCTGTTGAAGATAATCAACGCTTAGACTCGACTCCGCCGAATCAATAATTGTCCGAAGGGGTGTTGTAACAAAAAATCCCTCTCGCTGCTCCTTTTCATCCGGAGACACCCTGCCTTTATGAATAACACACCCTTTCGGCGTCCTTTTTCTAAATCCAGAGGGGACGGTTAAATGAATTTTAGAAGGCATAATATCGCTAAGGCCATGTATGGCGAGCGCTGAATCATGAGAAAAAACAGCCTGCGGCTCCCCTTTCCGATCCCTGCTCCAAAGAGACCACCTGACATGATCTTCATCCGGGGAATTTGGAAATTGCGCAAGCCGAAACACGCCGCGATCGATCTCGAGCCATTGACCGCTCTGTTTATAATGAGAATGCATCCGATAAGAAAAACCGGCACGAACCGCCTGTTGAGCGGTAAAATAACCTTGCTGTAGAGAAGCAACGTCGAATAGCTTCTGTTTTTTTGTGTTTCCCCTGGGGGAGTGGATTTCTTCCTGCATGTAACAAATATATGCTTTTTAATCGCATTGTCAAGCATATTTATTACAATTAATGTAATATTTATGCACCGAGCGAGGTACGGACAGCTTTTTAATCAAACTTCTCCTGGTCTTCCGCGTCCGGACGGCCGGACTTGTCGTACTCATAGATCTCGATCTTGTCATAATACCAGGGAAACATGTCTCGCCTCAGCTTGGCTCGCCATGTCTTCTCTTCGGCCCTACGCCGAAAGTTGTAAAAGACCACGCCCTCGGCAAAGACCTTGGCCGTAAGGGATATAGTGCCGGAATGTTCCTTGGCCGCCCTTTTTTCACAAAATCGCGAAAAGAGCCCATCCCTGAACCAGTCGCTTATGTTATCGAATGTCCTCTTGTGCTTATTAAAGGAGTTGTATTTCAGGCGCTCGACCGCGACGTCGAAAGCATACCAGAGATGCCCGTCTATCCGGTAAGGGTTGCCCTGGAGCTTTGTGCCGATAAGCTCCCCGGCCTGATCCCCGTCCGGCCTGACAAAATCGAGCTGAGCGGCGCGGCAAATCCCTTCCATGACTGAAGGGCTGATCCCTTTCATGTCCAGCGGATCGATGACATTCTTCCGGTTCTGTACCTGAACGATCTTGTTGCCCTGGGCCAATATCTTGATATTAGTGCCATTGAGCTTCTCCACGGCAATGGTGTCCTCATCTTCAAAAACCCATTCATACCCGGGGTTGACGCGGTCGACCGCCAGATACACCTCCGGTCCCCGCAGTTGGTAAAGGGAGCCGTATTGTTTGTACTGCTCCGGATCGACCTTGAACGTCTGGCGAAAAAAGGGCAATACAATTTTGGGAAATCGGTTAAGGTTGTTTCCATAAACATTTAATGAATTATCGTATTTTCAGCTATTTTCCCTCATGGCTTAAATATACTGTTCCTTCTTCCTAAGCCTGCCGGAAGCGTACTTGTGTAAGATACTCGTAATAAATGTTTGATACGGCAGGCCTTCTTCTAACGCCTCTTTCTGCAATTCTTCGAGATCTCCTGAGGAGATCCGGATGTTAATCCTCTTGTCTTTTCTATACGTAGCTACCGCGTATTTTTTGAACCTGTCCAACCTGGCCCTGCCTCTACCGGTCGGCTTCCATTCTCCCCTTTCGTAGGATCCCAGGATTTCCTGTTCTTCTTTATCGAGTTTATATTTCTCACTCATTGTCTTTCCCCTTGTTTAAATACTTTTTTGCGGCTTTCCGGCTCGGTATTATTGTTTTAAGGAAAAATCCCTCGTCTTTCTCTCGCTTATATCAACATCCGGATCGAACTCTCGCACGGCGGCATCCTTAAATCCGGCTTTCCGGAGGACATGCACAAGTTTTTCCCCGTCATACATGCGATGATGCCTGCCGCCCATGTTCGCGGCATAATTAACGTAATCTATCGCGCGGGTAGTTTTGACGCGGCCCACGAGTAGAACCTCTCCGTCAATTTGAATATTTCAAGCGCTTCCGTTTGTCGGAAAGCCCTGTTCTCATATGCTATCAGGTTCTTTTTTGCGATGATGCGCTTGTAAGTATCCATATTCTTTGGTGTCATAATATGTTCTCCAGTTTTTTTCCATAGATCACACTATGCGATTTAACTATATTTCTTATGACTGGT
>JADGBR010000008.1 GCA_015231405.1 Candidatus Omnitrophota bacterium
TATCAAAAAGAAGACTTAAGCAAATTCAGGATAAAATAAACGACCGGCCTCGCAAAACTCTTGGCTGGTATACGCCTCATGAAAAGTTTCAAGAGGTGTTGCACTAGAAGTTAGAATCTACCGTCTGGTAGACATGGGAGATGACAGGGGGTAGAAATGCCGGATCAATTCTTGTACATTTTGTTATTTGTTGCGGGATTCGTGGTTTTGATCAAAGGCGCTCAATGGCTTGTGGACGGCGCCTCATCGCTGGCGCGTTGCCTGGGCGTTTCGGATATGCTGATCGGGTTGACGGTCGTTGCTCTGGGGACTTCGATGCCGGAACTGTTCATAGATACGACGGCCGCTGTCCGGGGCAATACGGGTTTAGTTATCGGCAGTCTTGTCGGAGCCAATATCGCTAATATTTTATTGATACTCGGCATGTCCGCGGTGATCTACCCTCTGGCCATTAATCACAATACGTCCTGGAAAGAGATACCGTATGTCTTATTAGCGGCGCTGGTGGTATTTGTCATGGGTAATGACGGGTTTTTTAACGGGGGAGGCGGCTCATTTATCGGCCGTTCCGACGGCCTGGTATTTATCGCTTTTCTGATCATCTTTTTATATTACCTGGCTTCTATCGCCGGGGAAGAGTCGAGGGAACGGGTGGCTCTCTGTGCCAGAAAAAATATTCGGGCGTCTTTATTGCAGGTCGCGGGAGGGTTGGTAGGGTTGTTCTTCGGGTCGCGGTTCGTCGTTTCAGCCGCACTATATTTCGCCGCGCGTCTCGACGTTTCGGAAAATGTAGTGGGGCTAACGATAGTTTCGTTTGGTAGTACGTTGCCGGAAATGACGGCTTCGGTCGTGGCCGCTCTTAAGAAACGGTCAGACCTGGCGCTTGGTAATATTATCGGATCGAATATTGTGAATATCTTCCTTATAATGGGGATCTCAGCCATTATACGGCCTCTTCCTTTGCGGCCTGAAGATAACTTCGCGATAGGAGTGGCGATAACCGCAAGTATCCTGTTATTCCTAAGCGCCTTTGTCGGCAAACGTTCCGTTATAGACCGTTGGATCGGGGTCGTATTCTTTTTTCTTTATCTTTTTTACATAGTCATGGCGATCCGAGTAGGGTGAGTTGTGGACCAAAACTTTACAGGCCGAATTCGGGTATGAATTGTCTATACCCGTATTTGTCTTACAACTTTCTCTGTGCAATGGGGTTATGAACAGCGTCTGGGGGTTGTGCTTATATTATTTTGCCGATATCTTTCAGTGAGACAACGCCTTCAAGTTTACCGTTCCCGTCAATTACGGGCAGATGTCTGAAATTACCGGAAAGGAGTATCTTTAAAGCGTCCCTCGCTGTGACGGATGGGGTCACGGATCGAACATTTCTGGTCATTACGTCCGAGATAGGGGTGTCGGCAGGTTGCCTGAACGCGCCTACGACCCTTATGAGTAGATCCCTTTCCGAGAAAATACCCACCAGCGCGCGGTTATCGTCCACTACCAGTATGGAGCCGACGTTGAGTATCTTCATTTCATTGACCGCGTCCTGGACCGTAGCGCTCTTGTTGATCACGAGCACATACCTTTGCATCAGGTCCCCGACCGTTAACTCACCTGAAAAATTCGTCATCGTAACCTCGAAAAATCAAAAGTGAACTGATGGTTTTATCCTGAGTCGAGTATATCACTTAATAGCCGAGTATCAACAGATGGTATTGAAAATCTTTTGGGAAACATTCTGCACGATATCAGAACACTGTACGTATCCACCTCCGTTTAAATAAATTGCAAACAAATATACGTTGGTATTTATGTTATAATTAGCTCGGGTCAAGTAGTTCACATATAGCCTCTGGAGATGTTATGCTGAAAGTCAACCCGTCGAACGCGGAATGCAGCGTTCTTACTTTTAAAGACGGCCTTTTATCCGCTGTCGCCCATGACCTTAAGATCAAGGTCTCGAAATTTGAGATCGCGACAAGGTTAAGCGTGAGCGGGAATGACATGTCGGAATGGGATATTTCGATCAAAGCCGTTTTTGACGCGGCGAGTCTGAAGACTGTTTCAGCTATGAAAGGCGGGAAGGAGTTTAACGGGGCGTTGAGTGCAAGCGATCGCGCCGATATAGAGAAGAATATAGCCGTATCGGTACTCAAGTCGGATGAGTTCCCTAAGATCCGATTTTCGTCTTCGGATGTTTCGGGTGATCTCAATACTTTGCGGATCAAGGGAAAACTTACGCTTTGCGGGGTGACGAGGACGATCGGTTTTTCCGCTGTCAGGCAAAAGTCAAATTATGTGGCTGAGGTCGATCTGGATCAGCGCGATTTCGGTATCAAGCCGTTTAGCGCGCTAATGGGAACGATGAAGGTAAAGCCCGTGATCAAGGTGCGATTAAGCTTCCCGTTCGGGGGATAATGAGCAGCGACGGCTGTCGTGGAAAGCGTTTTGAGATCTCAAGGGCAGCTGGAGCACGAAACTTATTGCAAATGACGCGTTTAAGGTGATAAAATAACCTCAAATAAAACCAAGTTTAATCTCCGCGAATACGCGGGGAGCGGGGGAACCAGGTAGTAGGGGCGCATATCCGTTTAAGGATTAGAGGATTCTCACCTCAAGCCCGTCAGCTAACCTCGTAAACTATAGAGAAGCCTGAACATCGACCAGAGAGAGGGCTCTCTGGTTTTTTTATTTCAGGGGGGTTACCATGTTCGATAATGATTCGATCGGCGTTAAATTTCTGCGGGTGATCGTCGGTAAAAAGAAAAATCCGCTGGATAGAACGATCTTCCATAAGCTTTCATTGGTCGCATTTTTTGCGTGGATAGGATTAGGCGTGGATGGATTATCGTCATCCTGCTATGGTCCCGAAGAGACGTTTTTAGCGCTGGGGGGGCATAGCTATCTCAGTTTGATCGTGGGTTTAATGGCAGTCGCCACGATCTTTGTCATCAGCGGGAGTTATTCTCAGATAATAGAGCAGTTCCCTGCCGGTGGCGGCGGATATATCGTCGCCAGCAAGTTATTATCCCCGACGGTAGGGATGGTTTCAGGCTGCGCGCTTCTTATCGACTATGTTCTCACGATAACTCTTTCCATCGCCAGCGGAGCGGACGCGATATTCAGCTTTTTGCCCGGCAGGTTCATCGAATATAAATTACCAGTGGCTCTTGCCGGAGTTGTTGTGCTCACTTTACTGAATTTGCGCGGCGTGAAGGAATCAGTAGTCGCGCTTGTGCCGGTATTCATCGCTTTTATCGCGATACATGTCTTCGCGATAGGGTACTCTTTCATAACACATGCCGGTAGTATTGACATTATTCTGGGTAATGTTAAAAGCGATATGGCCGGGACTTGTTCCGAGGTCGGCATTTTTGGGATATTCGCGTTATTGATGAGAGCGTACAGCCTTGGGGCAGGGACATATACGGGGATCGAGGCGGTAAGCAACGGAGTTCCGGTTCTGAGAGAGCCAAAGATATTGACCGGCAAAAAAACAATGGCTTATATGTCGATCTCGCTGTCGGTTATGGTTTTCGGACTGATGGCGGCCTATCTCTTTTACGGGGTTGAGCATGTCGGCGGGAAAACTTTGAACGCCGTCTTATTCGAGAAAATGACGGCGGGGTGGGGGCGTAACGGAGTGATATTTATGACGGCCGCGCTCATGTCAGAGGCTCTGATACTTTTTGTGGCGGCCCAGACAGGTTTTCTGGACGGACCGCGGGTCTTGGCGAATATGGCCGTTGACAGATGGTTCCCAACAAAATTCGCCAGTTTGAGCGACAGGCTGGTCACGCAGAACGGGATACTTCTCATGGGTACGGCAGCTTTTGTAACAATGCTTCTCTCTCGTGGATCTGTCAAATTAATGGTCATACTGTACAGTATCAATGTTTTTATCACTTTCTGCCTGTCCCAGCTGGGCATGGTGCGTCACTGGTGGTTGAACCGGGGCGAAAAATGGAAGAGTGGGATCGCGGTCAACGGGATCGGTTTTCTGATGTGTTTTTTTATATTATGCTCCGTTGTGGTGATCAAATTCAACGATGGAGGGTGGATAACATTAGTGGTCACAGGGGTCCTGGCGTTTTTTGCCGTGTGGATAAAGAACCATTACCGCCAGACGATAAAACAGTTGAGCCGGTTGAATTCGCTTATGGAGGCGACTAGGATATCGATGGACGGGGTATTGCCTAAAGGACCCGAGCCGTTCGACCCCAGGGCGAAGACTGCCGTATTATTCGTGAACGGGTATAACGGCCTTGGCCTGCATTCATTATTTAACGTAATAAAGCTTTTCGGGAAAGAGTTCACGAACTATGTTTTTGTGGGTATAGGCATTTTAGACGCCGGGAATTTCAAGGGAGTAGAGGAAGTAGACCGTCTGAAGACCGAAATAGGTAAAGAGGCCGGCCGTTATGCTGATCTTATGCGTTCTGAGGGTAAATACGCCGACGGGATGACATTCGTGGGGGTCGATGTCTTATCCGAGATAGAAAAGATCGGACCGATAGTGATCGGGAAATACCCGAACTCCGTATTTTTCGGCGGGCAGCTTGTTTTCCGCAAAAAAACCATGATCGATAAATGGCTGCACAACTATACTGTTTTCGCGATGCAGGAAAAGTTCTACCAGGAAGGGATACCGTTCATAATCCTTCCCATACGCGTTTAACCCCGGAACAAGCGGTTAGGCGGAGGTGTAGAAGCCAGCTATAAACCTGTTCCTTGCGGTTAGCTCTTTAAGGTCCATTGGGTCTGTTCTGGGAAGTACTCGGAAGATCCTGTCTGGCAGCATGTCTTCAACAAGTCTTATCGCTTCCGTCAGTTCCATGCCGTCGATATCGCGGGCGAATGTGGCGTAAAAACGGACGATGCTATTGGCGTCTATATCCAGCCGGACATTAACATCATATTAAATGGTAAAAATGTCAACTTTTATAGGACTAACAAAGGCCAAACTGACAAAAGGTTGGTTTAGTGTTATAATGACCATATGTGCACAGAGAAGAGTTCCTGGATGCGCGAGATGTTCGATTCCGCGTCGAAAAAATACGTTCTATCGAACACTGTCCTGACTTTCGGCATGGATGGGGTTTGGCGTAGAAGGGTCGTAGAGGAGATTCGTCCCAAACCTGGCGGGAAAATACTGGATATTTGCACGGGGACAGGCGATCTTGCTTTCCTGATCGCGCGTCGTTTCCCCGAACAGAATGTTTATGGAATAGATTATTCACCTAAAATGCTGAGTGTCGCCCGCGACAGGGCCAAAGCGTTGGGACTCGGTAATTTGGTACTGCTGGAGGGGGACTCATCACGGCTGCCTTTTGTTAATGGATCATTTGATTACGTGACGGTTTCTTTCGGGTTCAGGAACCTGTCCTATTCTCAGGACATTCTTAAAGCTGTTTTAAGGGAAGTACATGGGGTCCTGAACACGGGCGGCCGGTTCATCATTATCGAATCGAGCCAGCCCTCAGGCGTTTTTATCAGAAAAGTTTTCCATGTTTACGCCCGGACAATAGTTCCGTTTGTCGGATCACTGTTTTCCGGGAGGAGAGAGCCTTATGCCTATCTGGGCGGCTCAATGATCAAATTCTACGAAAAACCCCGCCTGGTAGCTTTTCTCAGGGAGAATGGTTTCAGAGAAGAGAAAAACGTGCTTTTCATGTTTGGGGCCATATTGCTGAGTATTTTTGTGAAGGAGCCCAAGTGCTGAAACAACCGTACCTTATGTTGCTTTAATATTGCCTAATGAATGACCAAAACGTTTCTTTTGTTCTTGACCAAACTGGTATATCATGTAAAGTATTGGTAAATCGAATTTAGAAGCTGATCAACTGAAATCATTCTATCTAAGGAGACTATGCGTTCGATAAAGACAGATCTAAGTAAGGAAGAATTGTGGGAAAAAGAGGCTAAAAATTTTAAGGCCAGCGCGGCATTTCAAGATAAATATATCAATAGCGAGATAGATCCGAAAACTCTCATATCGGATCTAAAAAAAAGATATAAACTGTGGGTGAGGGAAGGCCTGCCTTTATCAAATGACGCGCTTGTAGCCGAATATCTCGCTTCAGAACTCCCGGTCACGTTCGTGGCCGCGCTTAAAAAAGAGGCGAACGATCTCATACGCGACGGTTTCGATCCGAAAGACGCCCGCCAGTCGCTCAAAGCGTTCATAGGCGTCAGGGCGCATGGCATAGATATCGAGCTGAAGGAATTCGAGGAGCGGGTAGTGTACCTTTTGAAGTATGACGAAAAATACCCGGGTTATTTTAAATCCCTTTTCACGAAGACCAGGGCGTTACGTCCGATAGAGATAAGCACTTCGGAAGCCCACGAGATCGACACGAGCGGGCTGAAAGTGACGGTATTTGACGAACACCTGGCGAAATTGCGGTGGCTCAAGTGGGAAATTGACAGCCTCTCATGGTTCGGAACAAATCTCCCCGGTCACAAACAATTCAACCCCCGCAATTTTTATCATAGATGGAAGCGGGAAGAAGCCATTGAAGCCGGGATCATACAGGAGATAGACCGCTTTAACGTCAAGTTCCCGTCCCTTGACGGTATCAAGGAAGAGCTGCTTAGGGATAAGAGAAAATATTACATATTTGTTTTTAAAATGGCCCAGGAAAAGCTTCCTGACCGTAAGAACAGGGATAAATACCTGGGGCTCATGAAAGACCTGATAATAAGCGATATCCTTGAAGATTCAGCTCTCGTGGCCCGTTTAACTTCTCCCGATATCGAACAACGGGTAGTGTATTATAAGATGATGTATGAGGATTATGTCCGGCATCTTCCTAACGCTGCCGGATACAGGCCCGAGGAGATACACGGTCTTATGGAGGTCCTGGGCGAGTTTTCAAGACCTGTTTGTGAAGAATGCGTGAAAGTTTCGACGGTCAATAGCAATGATCTCGGCCGATATACACTCCGGCCTGCCGGGTTCCTCGGGGTATTTCGCGGTAGGGCCGGGATCATAGACAGCACGTTCAACCTGAACGACGGAGCCCTTTTTACCCACGCTATGCACGAAGATACACTGTTCTATCTTGTCCGCAAAGGGAAAGAGCTTAAAGGGTATGTGGGGCTTATGTGGGGACTGGACGATTCGGGGCGCAAAGTCCTCACCGTCGACGTGATCCAGTCATCTTCGCTTGACGGCAGAGAACTCCTCATGAATCTTTTCGCGGCACTGGATAAACTTTCGAGGAAGAACGGCGGCATAGGCATAGCCCTTCCGGAAATGATGGAAGTGTCTTTCAATTTCGACAACAAGAACACTATATGCGACATGCCGATATACCGGGAAGCTATTCCGATCGATATAACGATAATGCATAAAGAGAGCTGGGATAGTCTGATGGGGGTATTCGGTAATGACCCGTGGGGTAAGAACACGATCGAGAACGGGAAATTCGAGCTCCTCGTATTTCAGGATAGCCGCATTCTCACTCAAACGGGTTATCGTAAAGGCCGGGCGATCGCGGACGAGGTCCAGCCGTTCAAAGATATCGCCTCGGATGAGGCGAAACGCCTTTTTCAGGTAGTGGAAAATATCCCGTCTTTTGAGTGGAAATATAAAAAAACCGGCGCGGATCCTGTCAGGATCGCTTCCAGCGACAAATACGGGCCCGGGCTCAAAGGTTTTATCCGGAGCTTCAAGTATCTGGGAGGGTTCAGGAACTGGGGCCTGGCGTTCCATGCGGGCAACAATAGCGGAAAGGGCGATGTCTTCACTTATCTGGAAGCCGTGATGAGGGATATACCGGAATTTTCGGAGTTGAGGGACAGAATGATAAAAGAGGCCGAACTTGTCCCGGCCGGCGCCAGGCTGACCGATAAGGTCCGAAGGGACCTTATGGTGCTCGGCCTCGTCGATGGGGCGCTCATAAGGCTTGAAGATAAAGCTAAAGCGGCCGATCAGCCGGTAGGTCCATTGGCATAGACCGGGATAGGAGGACACGTGAGGAATGTTTTTTTATGCGTATTGTTAGGGATAATGCTCTCCGGATGCGCTGGAGTTGACAGGAGGGACGTTGTTGAACAAAAGGACCAAGGGGGAATTGCCGTGGAAAAGACCATCGTTATCATCGATACGACCCAGGGCGAGATCGAGCTCGAGCTTATGCCGTCCGTAGCGCCGAAAGCCTGCGAGAATTTTACGGCCTTAGCGGAAAAAGGGTATTTCAACGGATTGATATTCCACCGTATCATAAAAGGATTCATGATCCAGGGAGGCGATCCGACAGGCACCGGCCGCGGAGGATCGTCGATATGGGGTAATACGTTCGAGGATGAGTTTAAATTCAACGTGACGTTCGACCGGCCTGGGCTTCTCGCCATGGCTAATTCAGGATCGAACACGAACGGCAGCCAGTTCTTTATAACTACCGTTCCGACACCCTGGTTGAACATGAAGCATACTATTTTCGGTGTAGTTGTGAGTGGCGCGGATGTCCTTAAAAAACTCGAGAATGTCCCGGTGGGCAGGAACGATAAACCTTTAGAGGACCAGAAAATAATTAACGTTCAAGTGATAAAAAAGTAATTATGTCCGATATGCTGCATGGGATCACACTTGAGATGATCTTGAACACCCTGGTGGAGAGGCTTGGCTGGGAAGAAATGGCGAAGATCGTTAAGATCAGGTGCTTTCAAAAAGATCCCAGCGTCAGATCCAGTCTGGTATTTCTCCGGAGGACCCCCTGGGCCAGAAAAAAAGTCGAAGAGTTGTATCTCAGATCGCTTGCGCCGTGAAAAACATGCTTAATCTATGCCAAACATAAAAGTAGTCATAGCCGGAGCCGGGTTCGGCGGTTTAGGAGCCGTAAAAAAACTGGCGAAGAACAAGAAGATCGAGATAACCCTCATCGATAAGACCAACCATCACCTGTTCCAGCCCCTGTTGTATCAGGTCGCGAGCGCGGCTCTCGGGCCTACCGATATCGCTATCCCCACAAGAATGCTTACGACCGCGATGAAGAACGTGACTGTCCTGATGGGCGAGGTCTCAGGTATAGATAAGGATAATAAGGTCCTTTTCTGCCGATGCGGCAGAGCCCTTAAGTATGACTACCTTATCCTCGCGCTCGGGGCGATAACGAATTATTACGGCAACGACCATTGGGAAAAATATTCGACGGGTTTAAAAAGTATAACCGACGCGATAAGAATAAGGAACAGGCTCCTTCTTTCGTTTGAAAAAGCCGAGGTCGAAGGGATCGGCGGGCATAACGCCTCCGACGCTCTCAGCTTTGTCATTATCGGCGGAGGCCCGACCGGCGTCGAACTTTCAGGCGCCATCGCGGAATTATCCCACAGGATAATCCGAAAGGATTTCAGGAGGATCGATCCGGCTTTGAGCTTGATAACGCTGATCGAAGCCGGGCCGAGATTGCTCCCGTCTTTTTCTCCGGTTTCATCGGAGATAGCGAGAACTCAACTCGAAAAAAGAGGGGTCGATGTGCTGTTGAGCGCTAAAGTGCAGGATATCGACGGCAAAGGCGTACGGCTGGCGGATAAATGTATCGCGTCTAAAAACATCATATGGACCGCCGGAGTAAGGGCGAATCCTTTTGGAGCCGAACTCAAAGTCCCGCTTGATAATAAAGGCAGGGTGAGGGTTAATGAGTATTGTTCTCTTCCCGGCTATCCTGAGATCTTTATCATAGGCGATATGGCGTCATTCGGCGCCGACACTCGAAAGCCTCTTCCTGAGGTTTCACCCGTAGCGATGCAGCAGGGCCGGTATGCCGCGGGAACCATCCTGGATATGGCCGGGAATAAAAAGATATTACCGTTCAAATATGTCGATAAGGGATCTATGGCCACTATAGGAAGGAATGACGCCGTCGCCGAAATTAAGGACATTCATTTATCGGGATTCACCGGATGGGTCACCTGGCTCGCAGTGCATCTTTTTTATCAGGTTGGGTTCAAAAATAAGATAGCTATTCTTATAACCTGGGTTTGGAGCTATTTGACCAACAGGGCCGCCGCCAGACTGATACAGCCGCCTGTTGAAGATGTACCGGCCGGGGAATAAGCCTCGGCGTCCCATGGGGCAGGGCTAGCGGTTTTCCGGCGTCCGAAATTCTATAACAGGTCTCGTGTATTGAGCGCGCGCCAAAGCCTCCGTCGCGGAAAGACTTTCGGGCGTGACGGTTTGAGTGCCTTCCATGGAAGCCGTAGCGGCTCCGAAGAGGTTCCCGGTATGCACGGCTTCTTCGAACGATCTTCCGTTGGAAAGCGCGTAAAGGAAACCGGCTTTAAGAGCGTCACCGGCGCCTGTCGGCGAGACTTGTTCTATTTTTATTCCTTTTTCCCTGATTATCCGGTCACTCATGACGAGCATGAGGCCCGACCTGTCCATCGAAACGAGAACTCCCAGGAGATTATATTTGTCACGCAGCTTTATGGCATAGGAGCTTATGTCTTTTTCCGTGACGGCGTTCCTCGGCGGGAGGCCGGATCCAGCCAGGCCGCTCGAGACGATGATCTCAAGGAATTCTTCCAGATTCGGTTTAATTATATCCTGAGGTTTGTCCCGCGGGATCTCGAGGACGCTCATGGCTTCCTCTGTACGGGACATGAACTTGAAATCGATAAGTAATTTTACCCGGCCCGGGTATTCTTTCTTGACCCGTTTCACCAGCGAGGCGTAACAGGCAAGTTTACGGTCATATCTGATGGGTCCACCCGCCGAGAGGACCATCCAGATATTGTCCGAACCGTCTTTAGACATGATCGCAAGCGACGAGAGAACTTCGGTATCGATATCTTCTAATATTTCTGTTCGCGGTTCTTCCTCGAAACCGAACATCCCGGGGAGCGTTTCTCCGTCGATAACGTTATAAATGGCCGCCGGTGTGCCCTCATCCCCGGAGCGAATGAGACTCGTGACAATGTTGGGGTTCAAGAAACCATTCTCCCAGGCGCGAGTGATGATATCCCCTTTTTTCCCTGCCAGTGCTACCAGGGCGATCTTCTCGTCAAAATGGCTGAATACCTTTGAGACATTGATCTGGTCCCCTCCGGGATCGATCCGGCAGCCGGAGAGCTCGAGCGTTTTGTCGGGAGAGGTCATCCATTCGATAGTGACATCAAGGGGCCCGGCATGGTTCACCGCGAGCACTTTAACGTTTGACGCGTCTACCGGCCTGGCCCTATTTTCGCGTTCGGAGACTGTACAGGTTTTTATTACCGAAAGGGCGATCTCCCGGTTTACGCGCCTTTTCCCCGCATCGCTAAGCGCGGAATAAAAACCCGCAATAGCTCCCCGGAAAGCAGGCCCCGTAAGTTTTTTCAGTTTGAGGCCATTTAAGATAGATTCTTTAACTTCCATTTAAAGTTATTCTACTATCATAAGTCACATTCGTACATGGTTTTCATTGCGATCAAAAAACATCCATGGTAACTTTTAGATTTTTGCGACAGGGGTGTGGGCGTGAAGGAGATGGGGTTCTTCGTACGGCACTTTGCCGTCCCAACATCCAAAGTAGCCTTGTGCGGGGACCTTGCAAATATTGCGATGAAGGCCACAAGCCAAACTAGAAGTTTGCAAAGTGCCGGTAGAAGGTTCCCATCTTCTTCACGCCATCGGCACGAAGCAAGGAACTCTTTGAAAGTCAGCAAGGTTCTCTACAGTATCATAAGTTGAATTTTATTGTTATTTTAATGCGCCGGTGGTAAACTAATGCGTTCAAATAATGAGATTTTCCGCCGGGTTGGCTCGTTCTTCACGTAAAATACTATGGAAATTAACACAGACGATAAAAGGGGTTCGGTCAAAATGGAGAAAAAACTCCTTTTTCTCTCTGATTTTGACAAGACGCTTTCCGAAGGCGATGTGGGTCATATCCTCTCCGCGAAGCTGGGGATAACCGCCGAGCAGTTCGACAATAAGATCGAAGAGATCAAGAAAAGGAATATCGTACAGCTTGGCGGAGAGCTCGCGCATTTAATAGTGCGGGACCCTATGTACGCGGGGAAAGTGACTCGAGACCTTCTCTATGAGGTTGGCGCCGAGATATCGCTGAAGAAAGGCGTCACGGAGCTCATGGGCATACTGGCCGAGGGTATAGATAATTTCCGCTTCAGCACATACATCGTATCCGCGGCGCCTAAAGAGTGCGTAGAGAAAGCGGTCGAGAATATCTTTCCATCGGACAATATCTTTGGAACGGTCTTCGCCTACAAGAACGGGGTCGTTGTCGACGTCGAACGAGCCAATGCCGGTCACGCGAAAGTGGCGACCCTGGATATGCTTAAGATGAAAGAGGACGTCCCCAGGAACGCCATAATCTATGTGGGGGACGGTTCAAGCGACATCCACGTTATGCTCCACACAAAGTCCTACAACGGTTATACGATCACGGTCTCACCGGCGCCTTACATGGGGCATATCTGCCGGAGAAGCGTGATATCAGATAACGTCCTTTCTATTTTGGTGCCGATCCTCGAAGACCTGTTGAAATACGATCAGGACAGGATAAGGTCGTTCTTCGAGGAGAAAGGGCACGCGATACTTGAATGGAACAGGGCCGATACTGAATGGCTGGATATCGCTTAAACAAAATAACCGGGGGGGGGGAGAGGACTGGCATGAAGACAAAAAAGTATCCTATTTGCGCGCGTTATGAAGGCAATCCCATTTTGACAGGGAAAGATTTTCCCGAAGATGCCGATATCAAGAACGTTTTCAATTCCGGCATAGTGAAACACGACGGCAAGTATATCATGGTCTGCCGAGTGGAGAATTCGGCGCTATATGACCGTTTCTGGTTAGCGGACAGCGCTGACGGCTACAAATTCAAGCCCCGTCCAAAGCCGATCGACATGCCCCACGACGACCCGGAATTCAAGGAATACGCGGGCAGTATGTACTACGATCCCCGTGTGACAAAGATCGGAGGCGTCTATTATATCGTTCATGCCGCGCATTCCGGACATACCTGCAGGCTTAGCCTGGTGAAGACGGAAAACTTCAAAAAGTTCGAGTGGCTCGGTTTCATTTCCGAGACGGATAACCGTAACGGGGTGCTTTTCCCGGAGAAGATCAACGGATTGTACGCTCGTCTTGACCGTCCCAACACAGGTTCGGATACCGGCGACATATGGGTGTCTTATTCCCCGGACCTGATCTTTTGGGGGAGATCGAGCTGCGTGTTCAGGAACTGGCAGGGGATCCGCTGGGCGTGGACAAAGATCGGCCCGGGAGCGGCGCCGATCAGGACTGCCGAGGGATGGCTTACTATTTTTCACGGCGTCCGAAGCCAATGCAAATCACATTTTGTTTATCAGCTGGGAGTTTGTCTTCTCGATATCAAGGATCCGTCGAAGGTTAAGGCTATGTCAGCTGACGCTATTCTGATACCCGAGGAGCAGTACGAGCTTGTGGGCCAAACCCCGAGCGTTGTGTTCACCTGCGGGGCCGTCGTCGAGGACAACGGCGAGGTTAAGATCTATTACGGCGGCGCCGATACGGTGCAGTGCGTGGCCACTACTACCGTGAAGCGGCTCATAGATGCGTGTTATAACCGTTAATTTTCATATAACCAAAGGGAAAAAGGAGGGAACTCAATGCATAAAGTTGAAGGCAAGGCACCTTTGAGGGATCGTCTTCCGGGCTCCACCAAGCTGGCTTACAGCCTTGGCACGGCAGTCGATATGTGGGGTCTATGGCTTTATCCGTCCGTAGCTTTCGCGGTTTTTAATATGTACCTGGGCGTAGCGCCTTGGCTGGTTGGTCTGGCTATCACGGTGATCAGGATCTGGGATGCCATTATTGATCCTATCATGGGGTGGTTGTCGGATAATTTGCGTTCTAGATTCGGGCGTCGTCGTCCTTTTATCCTGGTCGCCGGTATTTTAAGCGGCCTTTGCCTGCCTATCCTGTTCATGGTATCGCCTTCCTGGGCGAATCACAATTTCCTCGGAGTATCCGTGGTGTTCTGGTATATGATATTGTCCACCATGATATATTATCCGATGGTCAGCGCCTTTACCGTTCCTTACTACAGTTTGGGTACGGAAATGTCGCCGGATTATGAGGAGCGAACCTCTATTATGTCATATCGTTGTATGTCCCAGAAAGTCTCGGAACTGGGAAATTTTTACGCGTTAAAATTTACAAACCTGGCATGGTTCCTTATCCCGGGTACGGCCGAAAAGGATATGCTCAAGGGTATGCAGGTGTATACCGCGATGCTGGGCATTGTGATGGCTGTCATAGGCATCATTATATTCTTCAGAGTTAAAGAACGTTATTATGAGGCAGTGGTCGTTAAGGTCACTAAGAAAATTTCCATCATGAGCGGATTGGGTGAAACGCTCCGGTGCAAGCCGTTCCGTCAGATCGTTATTATGGGCGGAGCTTTTACCCTGGGAACGAGTATGGTAGGCTCGCTCGGCTATTACGCCACGGTTTTCTATGTGGCCGGAGGGGACAAGATAGTCGGGGATAATTGGCAGTTTTGGATGGGCGTGGCTTTTATGATAGGCGGACTTATCGGTGTCCCGATGCACGCGGCGCTGGCGCATCGTATCGGCAAACGCGAGGCGGCTGTTATAGCCTGTATTATCGGCATATGCGGTTACGGCGGTTCATGGTTCCTTTATAATCCCGCGATAATATGGCTTCAAACGGTAGCGTCGGCTTTGATGGGTATGGCGGCGGCGTCTCTCTGGATGCTCCATAGCGCTATCGGCGCGGATATTATGGATTACGATGAGCTGAATACAGGCATAAGAAGAGAAGGCTCTTTTACCGCCTGCGGTTCCTATATCCTTAAGCTTGGTAATTCGCTGGGGTATTATTTTTCCGGACTTATTTTGACATGGGCGGGTTTTACCTGGAACCTTAAGGTACAGGCGCCGGAGACCATATTCTGGATCCGTTTCAGCCTGGCCACGTTACCTATCGTGGGCCTTATTATAGCCATGATCTTTGTCATGCGCGTGCAGCTTACAAAGGCGAGATCCGAGGAGATCCGGAGAAGTCTTGAAGCGCGTAGAGGCACCGTATAAGAAAGATCAGAATAAAAAAGCCTTCGCGGGGGTAAAGTTCCCGGAAGGCTTTTTTATTTGAGGGGAATATATGTGCGAATTCTGCATAAAACACGGCGAAGGCGAGAAGTGGTATCTGAACGCGAAAAATTACAGCGAGGATCTCGCGAGCGATATTGAAAGAAGAGAATATGTTAAGGGTTTCTTTCGCGGGGTTGACCGGAGCTATAATAAATATTTCGACCTTGCCAGAAGACTTCCGCTTGAGCTGCCTTTCATTGGTCCGGCTATAAAAGCGCTTCTAAGGAGGAGATCCATCAATAAACATTGGGGGCAGGTCATCCCGATCGAGGATGTGGAGAAGATACTCTCGATAACAAGCTCCATCGTCAGGATCCCATGCGTCTGTACTAAGATCACGACCGGAAAGGAAAAAAGGGCGTGTTTCGTCATCACATTAAAACCGGAATTCATGGATCTCGTCGATCAGTCTTATTTCGGCGGCCCGGACGTCGCTAAATTCGAGAAAATGGAAAAAATAACCGCTTTGAATTTCATGAAAGAAGAAGAGAAACGAGGGTCTTTCCACAGCATCTGGACCTTTAAAACCCCTTTCATAGGCGCTTTGTGCAATTGCGACGATACCGGATGCATCGCCATGAAAATGTATAAGGAAGTGACGCCGATATTTTTCAGGTCCGAATACGATATCGAGTCGGACAAGAACAAGTGCAATGGCTGCAAGGCATGCATTAAGATATGCCCGTTCAATGCCATAGGGTTTGATGCGGCTACCCAAAAAGCGAAGATCGACCGCGAAAAATGCCATGGATGCGGCATCTGCAGGTCTGTGTGTAAGAAAAACGCGATGTCTTTAATAGAGCGGGTCCCGGCGATATGAAGGAAAAGAACGAGGATAAATATTCTTCTAAGGAGATAGCGGACTGTATATCCCTTCTCAGGGGATTTGTCGAGGATAGCTCGCGTCTTCTGCATTTATCCGAAGAGGAGCGGGTACTTCTCCTTACGGCCGCCGGTAAGCTGTCCCGGCCTGACCGGGACGAGATAGCTAAACGAAAAAGAGATATAAGGAACGTAAACCGTCGAAAAAGAGCTAAGGCCGACCGGACGGCGCGTAAAGTTACAGGGATCCGTAAGTCGCGCGAGGCAGCCGTATTTACAGCTCCGAAACAGCTCAACGCCGATGACAGCCATGCCGGGGATGATCGTCCGGAATTAAAGTCCCCCGGGAATTGTTATATTTGCAAGAAAGAGTACACCAAACTCCATTTCTTTTATGACGCGATGTGCCCCTCCTGCGCCGATTATAATTATCGGAAAAGGTTCCAGACAGCTTCCCTTGACGGTCAGGTCGCCCTTATCACGGGATCGCGTTTAAAGATAGGGTACCAGGCGTCGCTAATGATGCTTCGGGCAGGGGCCAGGGTCATCGCCACGACAAGATTTCCCGTGGATTCCGCGAAAAGGTATTCTTGTGAAGAGGATTTTCCGAAATGGGCCCACCGTCTGCATATTTACGGGCTGGACTTAAGGCATATACCCAGCGTCGAGATATTCTGCAATTATATCGAGCAAAAATACGACAGGCTGGATATTTTAGTTAACAACGCGGCCCAGACCGTTCGGCGTCCTCCGGCTTTTTACGCTCATTTGATCCCGGGAGAAAGATCGGGTTTAGACGCTCTCACCGGATCTTGCGGGGTGACGCTGGAACATTTCGATGAATGTAAAAAAGCGGTGGCGGCTTTCGCCAAGGGGGATCTTCCGTCCGGGACTCAGCCCGTTGTGGCCTGGAACGGGCGTTTGGAGGGAATAGGCATCTCTTCTTCCGCGGAACTCTCCCAGATCCCTTATTCCTATGATGACGGCGCGGCCAAAGAGGAGCTCTTTCCGTCGGGTAAGCTTGACGCCGATCTTCAGCAGGTGGATCTCCGGAAAACGAATAGTTGGCGGCTTAAGATCGGTGAGATCGCCACAAGCGAGATGCTAGAGCTCCAGTTAATAAACGCCGTTGCCCCGTTCGTCCTCTGTAATCGTCTTTCCAATATGATGAAACGGGATGATACCGGACAAAAACATATCGTCAATGTCTCTGCCATGGAAGGGAAGTTCCTCCGTTTCAAGAAGGACGGGCGCCATCCGCATACGAACATGGCCAAGGCGGCTTTGAATATGCTGACGCATACGGCCGCGGGAGACCTTGCCAAAAGCGGTATTTTCATGAACGCCGTCGACACAGGCTGGGTCACGGACGAGGATCCCGAGACATTAGCCGCGTTTAAAAGGGAACAACACGATTTTCAGCCTCCTCTTGATATAGTGGACGGCGCGGCGAGAGTATGCGATCCTTTCTTTGACGGTATCCTTACGGGGAAACACTGGTCCGGCAAATTTCTCAAAGATTATTTTCCTATCGACTGGTGACCGGACACCGGTAAAAATATCAGATAAGCTTGTGAAGCATAGACCTTGTGCCTAGTCCTATATCCTTACGTCTGGCGATAAGCTCGAGGAAAACTTTTACTACCTCGGGGTCGAATTGGATCCCCGACATGCTTTTTATTATGTGCAGCGCGTCTTCCTGTTTCATGGCGGCCCTGTAAGGCCTGTCGGTCGTCATGGCGTTATAGCAGTCGGCTACTGTTATTATCCTGGACCCGAGAGGGATTCTATTTCCCTTTAGGCCCCTGGGGTATCCTTTGCCGTTATACCATTCGTGGTGATGTCTTATTATCGCTATGGACCTTTTAAGCTCGCTTATCGGCTTTACTATAGCCGCTGACACGGTCGGGTGGACCTTCATTTCATCGAATTCCTCGTCCAGAAGTTTGCCCGGCTTGTTGAGGACAAGGTCCCTAACGCGTATTTTTCCGATATCGTGGAATAAAGCCGCGAGGTATATGTCCCTTTTCGACTGGTGGTCCAGGTTCATGGCGGAACACAGCGCGTACGCGAGTATGGAGACCTGCTTCGAATGCGTTCCGGTATAGTGGTCTTTCGCGTCGAGTGTAAAAAAGAGCGCTTTTACCGTATCGGAGAAAAGCCGTCGTACATTGGTATATATGGTCTGTATCTCATGAAGTTTTGACTCGAGCGTGGTCGAGAGGGCTTTTGAGATATCCGTTTGGGTTATGAGACCTATGACATTGCCGTTCTTCGATGTCACTATGGTCCTCCTGATCCTCTTTTTGTGCATTATTTGCTGGGCTTCGATAAGGTCGGTATCCTCATCAAGGCAAAAAAGAGGTGAGGTCATGACGTCGCCGGCAAGAGTTTTTCTGGGATCGCGGGCCCCGGCAACCATCCGCTTGACCATATCCCTTTCGGTAATGATGCCTACGGGCGCACTCTTTTCGGTTATGACTACGCAGCTGATATGCTTTTTAGACATGGTGCCGGCGATCGTGAAGATATTTGTCCCGCGATCAAAGCATATGAAGCTCTTAGTCATGTGGTTCTTTATCGAGTCCGACTGGAAGTTGTTATCCATTTGCCTCCGGATTGCGGTTCCATTAAACCTGTTTTCAGTTTATAATTGTAAGACAAAAGACGGGATTTGTATATAAATTCGTTCAAAGAGGGGTAATAAATGGCCGTGTCGTTGAGGAGTTTCGTTCGAGGGAACAGGTACCTTATTGTGCTTGTCGGTTCCATGATCGCAGGCATGTTCCTGGGGTCAGTTCTCGGGGCTAAAGCCGTTCTTCTTAAGCCGTTTGGCGATATTTTCCTGAACACGCTTTTCACAATAGTTGTGCCGCTGGTCTTTTTCTCGGTATCGTCGGCGGTAGCCGGAATGTCGGATATGAGGCGTCTCGGGCGTATACTCTTTTGGATGCTCACCCTTTTTGCCGTTACCGGGGTCATTTCGGCGTTAATAATGATAGCCGGGGTTAAATTCTATCCTCCCGCCGAAGGTGTTAATATCGCGCTCTCAAAGGGATTTACCGCCGAGACGGTGAATGTGCCCGCCAGGATGGTCGAAGCCTTTTCCGCCGGGGACTTCGTCGGTATATTGTCGAAGAAGAACATGCTCGCGCTTATCGTGTTCGCTTTGCTTACGGGCCTCGCGGCCATGGGGGCGGGTGAAAAAGGGAAACTGTTCAGGAACTTACTGGTCTCGGCGAGCGCGGTAATGAGTAAGCTGATATCGTATGTGATGCTTTACGCGCCGGTCGGGCTCGGGGCATATTTCGCGTATCTTGTAGGGGTTTTCGGCCCGAGCATGATGGGTTCTTACCTCAGGGTAGTTACGCTTTATTATCCTCTGGCGCTCGCGTATTTCTTTTTCGGGTTTTCTTTCTACGCTTACCTCGCCGGCGGGGTCGAGGGTATAAAGAAATTCTGGTCGAATATTATCCCTACGGCGCTAACCGCCCTGGCGACATCGAGCAGCCTGGCGGCGGTGCCGGCCAACCTCGAGGCGGCCCAAAGAATAGGAGTCCCCGAGGACGTAAGGGAAGTGGTCATACCCATCGGCGCGACGATACATATGGATGGATCATGCCTTGCCGCCATACTCAAGATATCCCTCCTTTTCGGTATATTCCACATGGAGTTCTCCGGTTTCGGAACTTTGGTCACGGCGGCCGGCGTAGCCCTTTTATGCGGCGTGGTCATGAGCGGGATCCCCGGAGGGGGATTCATCGGGGAGCTCCTTATCGTCACTCTTTACGGTTTCCCCATAGAGGCTTTACCTATTATTTCCATGGTCGGCACTCTCGTCGACCCTCCCGCCACAATGGTCAATTCAGTCGGCGATAATGTCATAAGCATGGTAGTGGCGAGGATTGTGAAATGATTTATAATAGCTCCGTTGTGGAACACAATACCGTCATCGCGAGGAGCGGAGCGACGAAGCGATCCTATGGATATCTTAAATTTCAAAATGCAGGTCTCTATAGGCAGGATTCATCGATTCAATAAGAATTGGATATCTTTGTTGAGATTGCTTCGTCGGCCTCTGGCCTTCTCGCAATGACGATAACGCGGCACCTTTTTCATTGCCAGAAATAATAGTTTTAATAAATAATTGACAAATTTTAAAAATGATGTAAACTTGATATTGAGAATCATATTCAAATAAAGGAAAATATGGATAACAGTAAAGAAAAATTAAAATTCGAAACGTATCTAACAGATAAGAACCTGAAACATACCGAGCAGAGAGTGCATATAATGGATATTTTCTCTTCGGCGGGGAAGCATCTTACCGCCGAGGAAATATACTTAGCGGTGCGGAAAAAGCATCCCGGGATAGGGTATGCCACGGTTTACAGGACGCTCAAATTGCTTTGCGAAGCCGGGATATGCAGGGAACTTACCTGCGAAGACGGGATAAAAAGGTACGAATACCAATCCCAGGACGAACATCACGACCATCTTATCTGCACTAAATGCGGGGTATTTGTGGAGGTCGTAGACCCGGAAATAGAGAAACTGCAGGAAAGGCTTTTTAAATTGAACGGTTTCTATCCGGAAAGGCACAGGATGGAGCTGTACGGTATATGTAAAAAATGCAGTAAGTGAGCCTTTTTTTTGCCAACTAAATGATAATGATGTTCAAAATCATAAAATCCGGATAGCGGTGAACGCGAGGAGAAAAAATGGTTACTTTATGTCTAAGCGAGCTCGGTGTTAAGGGAAAATGCAGGGTGGTAAAGGTGTGCGGGACGAAGTCGATTAAAAAGAGGCTTTTGGAAATGGGTTTTGTAAGAGGGACAGAGATATATGTAGAGAAGGTCGCTCCGTTGGCCGATCCGATGGAACTTGTCCTGAAGGGTTATCACGTCTCTTTGCGCCGCGACGAGGCCAAAGATGTCCAGGTCGAAAAAATATAACGGGAGGATGGGATAATGCCGCTTTCAATGCTTGGCGAGGGGCTTATGGCCGAGGTAGTAGGGCTGACAGGGAGGCCGGAACTTAAAAAATTCCTCGCGGACTTGGGGTTTATTGCGGGGAAGAACGTAGAAGTGATCCAGCATATATTCGGGAATAACATAATAGTCAGGATAGGCTCTTCGCGGTTCGCCCTGGACAGGAAAATGGCTAATTGCGTGGAGATCTCGCCGGTCAAGGAGGCAAAATGTCAGTGCGTGTAGAATTGGATAAAGGCACGGTATCAACCACGGGTAAAAAAAGGTTGAAAGTGGCGCTTTGCGGTAATCCCAACGCGGGAAAGACATGCATATTTAACGCGCTGACGGGTTCCAGGCAGCATGTGGGTAACTGGGCCGGGGTCACGGTCGAGAAAAAGGAAGGGTATACGGGTTTCGGGGATTATGAGATAGAGATAGTCGATCTTCCCGGCACTTACAGCCTGACGGCCTTTTCCATGGAAGAGCTTGTAGCCAGAGATTTCATTATCAAAGAAGATCCCGACGTGGTCATAAATGTCATAGATTCCACGAATCTCGAAAGGAACCTCTATCTTACGACACAGCTTATAGAGCTGGGATGCAAAGCTGTCATAGCCCTGAATATGAGCGATGAGGCCAAACATAAAGGTATACATATAGATAACAGAAAGCTCGGCGAGCTCCTTGGCATGCCCGTCGTGGAGACTGTCGGGACGAAAGGAACCGGTATACGCGATCTTCTCCGTGAGGCGGTAGCTGTATATGAGGCGAAAGAGCCGCTTTCACGCCATATACATATCAATTACGGCCCTGAAGTGGAAGAGGAGATCCGGAAAATTCAGGCCGAACTGAGAAAAGACCCCGCGTTGACGGAGATATTTTCGACGCGATGGCTCGCGGTAAAGCTTTTAGAGCACGACAAACAGGTTTCCGCGGAAATCGGCTCGGACGCGGCACGAAGGGAGAATATCCTTAAACAGGTCGAGACTAGCCACGCCCATATTGAGAAGATACTCAATGAGGAATCCGAGATCATTTTCGCCGACGCCCGATACGGGTTCATTAAAGGCACGGTCCATGAGACCTTTACGCATAGGACGATGGACAGGGTCACTATCTCCGACAAAATAGACAAGGTCCTGACCAACAGGGTCCTGGGCATACCTATTTTGATAGGGCTGTTATGGGTTATGTTCCAGACCACGTTTAAATTAGGCGCATATCCTATGGATTGGATAGACGCCTTAGTGGGGCATATAAGCGGGTTCATTTCATCGGTCATGCCAGACGGACTTGTGAAAGAGCTGGTCGTGGACGGGATAGTTTCGGGTATCGGCGGGGTAGTGGTATTCCTCCCGAACATACTGATACTGTTCTTTTTTATATCAATCTTCGAGGATACGGGCTATATGGCCCGTGCCGCATTTATCATGGACCGGGTGATGCACACCCTGGGCCTTCACGGGAAAAGTTTTATACCTATGATAATGGGCTTCGGGTGCAACACAACAGCCATAATGGGGACGAGGTCTCTTGAAAATAAGACCGACAGGCTTTTGACGATCCTGATAAACCCCCTCATAAGCTGCAGCGCGCGCCTGCCGGTCTATATACTTCTTGCGGGAGCTTTCTTCGGGAATAATGCCGGTAACGTCATTTTTTCGGTTTATATGACCGGCATTGTCCTGGCAATACTCATGGGCCAGCTGTTCCGCAAAACGTTATTTAAAGGAGAGGCGGCCCCTTTCGTTATGGAGCTGCCGCCGTACCGCATCCCGCTATTGAAGAGCGTCCTCATACATATGTGGGAAAAAGGCTCGATATTCCTCCGGAAAGTCGGCGGAATAATACTTGCGGCCTCGGTGATCATATGGTTCCTCATGACCTTCCCCAGAACGCCGGATGACCCCTTAAACCCCGTGAGCAAGATGGATAAGATGGAGAAAAGCTATGCCGGTCAGGTAGGTAAGTTCATTGAGCCGGTGCTTAAACCTCTGGGGTTCGGATGGAGGGGAGGAGTGGCTTTGATCACGGGAATAGCCGCCAAAGAGATAGTTGTTTCGACTTTCGGGGTATTATATCAGGTAGATGATACGGAAGGGGCGAAAAGCGAAGGGCTGCGTACCGCTTTAAAAATCGACATGACGCCCATATCCGCGCTTTCATTCATGCTGTTCACCCTGATCTACATTCCATGTATGGGAACCCTAGGCATGATGAACCGTGAGCTGGGTTCCATAAAGTGGACTTTCTTCGCTGTGGGTTATAGCATGCTTCTGGCCTGGGGGATAGCGTTCATAACCTATCAGGGAGGTACTCTTCTAGGCTTTAAATAGAGTTAAAGAGGAGGGGCGATGGAAAAACTTGTTCTGGGTCTTGTCGCCGCGGCGGCGATCTTCGAGATGGCGCGACATGTAATGAATACTTTTAATGAAGGGAGGGCAAAACGCGGATGCGCCGGATGTGGGGGAAAATGTGGAGTAAATAAATCCGGCAATAAGGCTGTTCGGTTGTAAGGTATGGCGGGAGTTTTTTTGCCCTGCACATGATAATGAAAACCATTATCAGTATAAAAAAAGGGGGATATTTGTGATATTTGAGTTGATAATTGGGTCAGGATTAGTAGCGAATATCTTCTTCGCGGAGCGTTTCAGGTCTAAAGCCCGTTCGATACGGAAACAGCTGTCGCCTGGGAGCGAAAGGCACAAACTGAAGCGGTCAGGGAGGACTCGCGCCATAACTGCCGCTGCGTTCACGTTGATATTCGGAGCGCTCTGGAGCGCCTCCGCACTCGCGAGCGATGACGATCTCATCAAAGAGATAGCCGTGTTGAAGTCCAAACTTGCCGAACTGGACCAGCTCAAGGAGCGGGTAGCCGAGCTCGAGAAGCAGGTAAGCGAGAACAGCGCGCGTATCGTTAACCAGCAATGTTCCGTCGATGAAGTTAAAAAGTCGCTCAAAGGCTCTGGCCCGGCGGAAGGGATAATACGTTATTCGCCCGGAGAGGGAGTCGAGATCATGCCCTGCGGGTTCAAAATAAACGCTGACGCGACTTCTGTCATACAGGGCACGCCGAACGCCAATAACTCAGGCGAAAACAACGCCTCGCGCGCCGACGCTTCATGGACAAGCGATATCTTCATATCTAAAGCTTTCGATAGCTGGGCACTTGCCCTTATCCATCTTGAGCCAGGGCAGGGAGCGGGCCTCGAAGACCAGATGTCTTTATACAGCAACGTTAACAGGGATGCGGGTGATACTTCCTCGCATGTCCTTATCACGGAGCTATGGTATGAGCAGTATCTAGCGGACGCTCAGATAACATTGACCGCCGGCAAGCTCGATCCGGCTAACTATCTCGACCAGAACGAATACGCTTTCAATGAGACGACACAGTTCCTGGGGCGCGTGTTCAGGAACTCACCGGCCATCGAGTGGCCGGGCGATAATACCCTGGGAGGGGTTATTACGGTAGCTCCGGAGATGTTCCCGTATCTCGCGGTGAATGCCGCTTATCATAACGCCGACGCGTCATGGAAGGAGGTGTTCGACAAGCCGTTCATATCGAGCGAGCTCAACATCCTTCCGGCAAAAGCTTTAGGCTATGATGAAAACATGTGGGGCGGCAACTACAGGGTTTATTGGTGGTATAACGGCCTTGATCACCAAAAACTTGTTCCGGCGGATGAGTCACCGTCGGAGACGACTAAGTCGACGAACATGGGATACGGGCTATCGTTCGATCAGAAGGTAACGGACATATTCGGCGTTTTCGCGCGCGCCGGATATGAGCGGCCGGAAGTATTGATAGTTAGCACAAACCCGAGCGCGGCCCCTATAGAAGGTACGTGGTCGGGAGGGATCCAGGTGTCAGGCAAGTGCTGGAAGAGGGATCGGGATATCCTCGCTTTTGCCGTCGGCCAGTTGTTTCCAAGCGAGCGGTATAAGGACGCCGGTAACGGCGGTGCCGCGGAAGGGCATTTTGAGACATACTATAACTGTAAAATAACCGATAATCTGGCGATAAGTCCGGACTTTCAATGGATTGTTAACCCCCGGGGGATAAGCGAACCATATCAGGGCTCAAATAGCCCGATCTTCGTATACGGCGTAAGGGCTCAACTCGATTTTTAAGATCGTGACACGGTCTGACTGTATTCGCGCGACAAGGCGGCGTGGGTGAAAGCCGCGAGCTCTTTTCTCGATCTTCCTTCGTGGAATATCGGAGAGAGAAAACGCAGCTCTACTGCTATCGAAGGGAATTGCAGGACCTGCCAGACATGAGGCAAAAGGGTCATGTCGCCGTACCAGGCGACGGTGGGCTCATTCGAAGGCTGCTTATATCCGATAAGGACGGGTATTACCGGGACATTGCCGTTAATGGCCGCTTCGAAAGACGTGGACTTGAAAGGGAGGATGCCGCTTTTTCCGTCGGTGGTCGTTCCTTCCGGGTATACTATAGGATACATCCCGTGTTCTATCGTCTCCGTGTAATCTTCCAGCGCCTTTTTTGACGACTGGTTAGAAGCCCGGTCTATCCATATCGGACGGCTAAGTCCCACGTACCATCCGAGGAAAGGCCATTTGGATATTTCCGATTTCGGGGAATAACGCAGAGGAAGCACCGATCCAAGGGCTATAATATCCAGGTAGCTCATGTGGTTGGAGACGACAAGCCCTCCTTCGCCTCCCGGGACGTCGCCGTATACCTTGACCCTGAGATTAATTATACGGGCGATGCCTCTATTCCAAAGCATTGTCACCCGGCTTATCTTTTTAACTCCTTTCCATCCTCCGGTGAAAAGGTAGGGAGCCGTCAAAACGGCCGCGAAGAGGGACCAAAACACGAGAGCGATGGTCTTAAGAACGGAAATAAGGAATGTCACAATGTTACCCGGTCTTTTTCCTGAAATTAAAATGATGTTTATAACGTTCCGGTATCCTTTCAGTATCCAGTAGTATGAAAAAGTCTATGGTCCCGAAATCGCCGTCAAGGGCTGGTTCTCCGCATATGAGCGCGCCTAAATTGAGGTAGCCTTTGAATAGCGGCGGCAAGGACCTCTCGAGGGATGTCCTGTCGGAGAGGATCCGGTCTATCTCTTCCCGGGGAGGTTTTTGGAGCTTGAATCCGGGGCGGGGGATGACGGTGAACTCTTTGAAGATCAGCCCTTTTTCGGTAAGATATTCGTGCAGCGCCCACCCCCTAGCGGGATCCATTTCCTCGAGGCTTACGCATCCGAGAAGGTACCTGAGGTCCGAACGGTATAATAGCTCGGTTATGGCTCGCCACATTAAGGCTATGATGGAACCGGACCTGTATCCGGGGTCAACGCAGGTCCTACCCATCTCAAGGCATTTTTCGGCCAGGTCGTACAGTCCGTGTATCTCGTACTCCTGGGAAGAGTAAAAACCTTTAGCGGAATTCGCGACGCATCCGAGATGGGCGCGGTAGGTCCCTACTACATTGCCGGATTGTTTATCGATGGCGATAAGGTGCAGGCAATATTCGTCGAACTCGTCAAAATCGATGCCGTATTTATCCGTGTGTTTGAGGCCCCTTTTCTGCTCGAGATTGAAGACCTCGTACCGGAGGCGCTGGGCTCTCTCTATCTCTTCATGGTTCTCTGCCAGCTTGACGAGAAAATCTTTGGTCTCGGCGAGGTTCGGCGGCTCAATAATATGTTTAGGGAATTTATCTATCATTTTTGAGCTCTTTTGTTCTCTCCGTCAACCTGCAGGTCGTCCGGGACGATAAGAAATTCTATCCAGTCAAGTCCGGCTTCGGCCTCGGAACCTGTATACTGGCTGTTACAGGAAACGCTGAGATACAGTTTTTCTGGATAATAGCCCCAGGCTTCGTTAAAATCCTCGGCCGCATTACGTTCTTCAATGAACCACCCGCCATCCGAAACATCCTCTTTGTTCCTTAGAGTATACCATTTTACCTTAATAGTGCCCATGCCGTAAACGCAATTACCTTCCGAGCCACGAGGGGTCTCTGTATCCCACCTGTAAGAAACGCTCTTATTGTCGAGCGTGCTCCCGGTCCCGATATATATGCCTATAGCCTGATCGTCTTTGGCCTTTATCCTTCCGTCCGCACCAATGGGAAGCTTTGTCGCTTTCCAGCGCCACCGTAATAATGGGGCCTTCCGGATATCCACTTCGGTGATCTTTGTGACCAGACTGCCTGAGGCCTTAAGGGCTGTCATTTGAAGGAAAGATGACGGCTGTTCGCTCTGGCCGTTGAGGGAGAAGAGGGCCGATCTTGTCCCGGGTTTTTTATGCATGTCCCATCCCTCCGGAATAGCGCCAACGCCGTCCCCTTTCGCGGGGATAAAGTCTTCCCGCCACGCGGCGACAAGAACGGGAACAGTTTTCTCCTGTGTGACTGAAATAGGGGCTTCGGCGTGCCTTTCGAACCGCCAGAAAAGAAAAACCGCGCCGGCTATGGCGACCATAAAAATTACCGCGAGGGCTAGAGTGCTTCTTTTTGTTACCGGCATGGAGTGTATTCTATCTTCTTGGTGCGTAATATGCAATAAGATCGCATTAAAATCTTTGATGGGGGGGAATACTCAAGTATAATATCTAAAGTGATATTAGTTGAACGTTCAATTTGCCATCGGAAAAGGGGGAGGTAGTATGAGTTTCTTGAGTAACTCGATAGTCCCGAAAAAAATGTTCTTCACTAAAGGCGTCGGCATACACAAAGCGGAGCTCAGGAGTTTCGAGCTGGCGCTCCGGGACGCGGGCATAGAGAAGTGTAACCTGGTCACTGTATCGAGTATTTTGCCTCCGGGCTGTCAGATAATCCCCAGGAATGAGGGCATTAAACAGATACAGGCCGGTATGGTGACTTTTACTGTCCTGGCCAGATCTTCGTCGTCGGAAGCTCACCGGCT
The DNA here is from genome assembly GCA_015231405.1 of Candidatus Omnitrophota bacterium. Taxonomy (GTDB): domain Bacteria; phylum Omnitrophota; class Gorgyraeia; order Tantalellales; family Tantalellaceae; genus JADGBR01. The sequence continues at coordinate 27,803 of JADGBR010000008.1, forward strand.
CGTTGCCGCGAGCGTGGGGTGCGCGGTTCCGGCGGACACCAGCAGTTACGGATATTTAAGCGAACATCACGGTTTCGGGCAGAACGAGAAAGTTTCGGGCGATTACGCCGAAGATCTCGCCGCGGCGATGTTGGCTTCCACCCTGGGCCTCGAGTTCGACGAGGAAAAATCGTGGGACGAGAATAAGCAGATAAATCACCTGAGCGATAAGATCGTAAGGACCATGAATATAACTCAAACCGCCGTTATCGGCTCTGACGGAGCTTTCACGACCGTGATAGCCGCGGCCGTATTCCTTTTCTAGGGACAGGCGTCCCCGGGGGGGAGATCATATGGGTTGGCAAATCAGTTCCGCCGATATCCACAAGAGAACGGTCCTTGTCATAGGCGTAAGCCTGGTGGCTCTTATATCCGCCATAATTATCGCCTCATGGCTCATAGTTATGCGTGGATTTGACGAGCTTGAGCACAGGTTCGTCCGCAAAAATATTTCAAGGGCAGAGGATGTCATAGCGGACGGTATCGGCAACATTTCCATAAAACTTTCCGATTGGGCTAAATGGGACGATACCTGCGAGTTCATCCTGCATAAGAACGAGGCGTATATGAGATCGAACCTGGTCGATAACGTCCTCTCAACCATTAATGTGGACGCGATGATCTTTATCGACGCGCGCGGCGAGATCGTGTATTCAATGTTCTCTTCCTCCGATAATAAAATAACCTACGAGTGTCCTCCCGGAATACGGAGGTATCTGGATAAAGGCAGCGTCCTCCTGGATCACTCGGATCTTGAAAAAGACATTTCCGGTATCATTATGACCCCGGAAGGGCCGCTGATGGTGGTATCGAGGGCCATTGTCGCGAGCGATGGCAATGGCCCGGCCAGGGGATCGCTCGTATTCGCGGCATACCTCAAGGCTGAGGTTTTAAAACGCTATAGCGGGATGATCAGAGCGGATATTGATATACGTGACATCGACAGCCCGCGATTGCCGTCCGATTTTCAAAAGGCGCGGAAAGCATTCAGCGAAGGGCGATACTCGTTCATAACAAGTCCATGGAGCGGGACCATATCCGGTTTCTCCGTCCTCAAAGACATATTCGGCAAGCCTGCATTGATACTCAAGGTTGCTATGCCCAATGAGATAACCATGTTCGGGATGATCACGCTGGTCTGGTTTGTGGTAGCGCTCCTCGTTGTGGGATCGATCTTTGGAATGGTAGTTTATATCCCGTTGAACAACGAGATCTCGAGCAGGCAGGCCGTGGAGAAAAACCTTGTTGTGAACCAGGAAGCGCTCAAGATCGCGAAAGAGAAAGCCGAGTTAGCGACCCGCGCGAAAAGCTATTTTCTCGCGAACATAAGCCATGAGATACGCACTCCGATGAACGCGATCGTCGGTTTTCTCGACCTGTTGCGGCAAACAGGTCTGAACGATACCCAGAAGGATTATGTGGCGACAGCTATTTCCAGCGGCGAGATGCTGCTCGAGCTCATCAACCATGTCCTGGATATCTCGAAAATAGAATCGGAAGGGTTTAGCCTTGAAAAGATAGATTTTGATCTTGGTTATCTGATAGAGAGCGTGATAAAGATCCTGAAGCCCAAGATGCAGGGCGGGGATGTCGAGTATCTGTTCGAATATTCCCCGTCGACCTCGTCTTTTTTCAGGGGAGACCCTACCAGGATACGCCAGATCATACTCAACCTCTTAAGTAACGCCGTCAAGTTCACGGAAAGGGGTGAGGTTAAAGTGTCCGTGGGAACGTCCGGGGGGCCGGCCGGCCCGGGAAATTTGCAGACGGTGACCATGTCCGTCAGGGATACCGGCATAGGTATTCCCGCTGATAAACAGGATCTGATATTCGATCTATTTACCCAGGCCGACGAATCGATGACGCGTAAATACGGGGGGACGGGTCTGGGGCTCGCCATATCACGGGCGCTCGCGCGTAAAATGGGCGGGGACATCACGGTTCGTTCCGAAGTCGCCAGGGGCAGTGAATTCATTCTCACCATAGCTCTTGAGACGGCCCGGCCCGCCGTCGATAAGAATATTGCGCTCGTGGGCATGAACGAACTCAAAGGAAGGAAAGTCGCTATCGTCGATGATAACGACATTGCGCTCAGGCTCCTGGAATACTATTCTCTTGAGTGCGGGATGCGCGTGGTATTTACCGGAGACCGCGCCGAGAAACTGATAAGCTGGCTGAACGCCGAAAACGATGCGCCCGATATAGTACTGTCGGATATTATGATGCCCGGGATGGACGGTTACACGCTGGCTAAATGGCTGCGCCAAGACGCGAGATACGCCCGTGTAAAACTTATAGCGGTCACCGCTGACGTGAGGCCGGGCGCGGCCGGTGAATCAAGGGGCGCGGGCTTCGACGCCTATTTGCCTAAGCCGGTCATCCCCCGGGAGCTGATAAATGTCATACGGACTATCCTCGGAGATAACAGGGAGGAAAAGGAGATCGTTACGCGCCATACGGCGGAGGAGCTGTCGCTCAAGGGAGTGAGGGTCCTGGTCGCCGAGGATAAGTCGGTTAACAGGAAACTGATGAAAATATATCTGGACCTTTACGGCTGTGTCAGCGATTTCGCGGTCGACGGGAAGGAAGCGGTAGAAAAGATGAGGAACGGAGTTTATGACATATGTTTAATGGACGTGCAGATGCCGGTGATGAGCGGGATCGAAGCCGTCGGGATCATCCGGAAAGAGATCGGCCGGATCATCCCGATAATAGCTATTACCGCCGCCGCGATGAAAGAAGACCGGGAAAGGTCCATTAAGAGCGGCATGAACGATTATCTCACTAAACCCGTCGATCATATGAAATTGAAAGAAATGCTCATTAAATGGGTGAATGCCTGATCGGGGATATATCTATGTATCCAGATGAAAAGAAAAAGGCCAGCGAAGAGCTCGGAATACCTGTAGAGGTCTATGACGAACTGCTCCTCGAGTTCATTCCCGACGCTTTGGCCGATATAAGGGGCCTCGGCGAGGCCGTAAAAGCGGATGATTACGATAAGGCCGCGCAAATAGCGCATGGGCTTAAAGGCATGGCCGGAAATTTAAAGCTGGCCCGTATAAAAAACGCCGCTTACGATATCGAGACGGCTTCTTTCGGGAATAAGGATAAACAGGCGATAATGGGTAAAATATCCGAATTGGAACGGGATCTTTTCGAGTTGTAAAGCCCGAACTCAAACTGTGTAGATTAATCCGTCATTGCGAGGAGTGAGCGACGAAGGAGCGAACGACGAAGCAATCCCTGTGATTTATTATTTTTACAGAGATTGCTTCGTGCCCTCGCAATGACGGCTAATTTTGTTATTACGACACGATCTGCCTTATTTTTGGGAGGTAAAATGGACAGAACTACCCGAAAGATACTGATAGTCGACGATAAGGCGGTTAACCGCCAGCTTTTAAGAGCGATACTTTTCGTGGCCGATCCCGGGTATATCATTTCCGAAGCCGATTCCGGTCAAGCCGCGCTCGAAGCCGTTAGCTCCGAACAGCCGGATATCATTTTGCTGGATGTCGTAATGCCGGGTATGGACGGGTACGAAGTATGCGAGAAATTAAAACTAGATATAAGAACAAGTCTCATCCCTATTCTTTTCATAACTTCTCTCGATAAGACCGAGGATATGGTCAAATGTTTCGCGGTCGGGGCCGCCGATTATATCATGAAACCTATCAACCCCGAAGAGATCAAAGCCAGGGTGAGGACGCATCTCCGTATAAGAACGGCCGAGTTGGAACGCCTTGAATCCGAAAGGATAATGACGGTCAATGACATGGTAGCGACATATAACCACAATATGAACCAGCCGCTCATGGTCGTTTATACTTATCTTAACCTGCTTCTCGCCTGCGCCGAGGGTAACGATAAAATGATCAAGACCTGCCAAAAGATAAGGGTCGAACTGGATAAGATGAACATGATCTTAAGAGAGATCAGGTCGATCCAGACGCCGGAACGAACCGGATATGTGGGCGATTCCGGCATGTTTAAGCTTGACCACGAGGGGGACGGAAGCGCATGACACTGATAGGTCTCCGGGAAATATCGCTTACTTTCGGGTTCACCCCGGTCTTCGATAACATAAGTCTCGAGATCGGGCCGGGTGAGAGGGCGGCTCTTCTCGGGCGTAACGGCTCGGGTAAGACCACCATGATGAAGGTTATCGCCGGCGAGATGGAAGTCGATCGCGGCAACGTGATCTATCAAAAGGGCGTAAAGGTAGCCCTCCTTTCACAGGAAGTCCCTACCGATATCCGGGGCAGCGTTTTTGACGTCGTTCTTTCGGGCCTCGGGGAACAGGTCAAGCTGTTATCGGAATATCACCATATAGCGCACCGTTTACAGTCCGAGCATACCGATGAGTTGATCGCGAGGCTTGGCGTCCTCCAGGCGGAGATCGACCATACGGGCGGGTGGGACCTGAATAATCAGGTCGAGAACGTCATCGCCAGGATGAAGCTCGACTCCGACGCCGATTTTGAGACTCTCTCGGGAGGGAAAAAAAGAAGGGCGCTCCTCGCACGGGCGCTCGTTATCCAGCCTGACGTGCTTCTACTCGACGAGCCGACGAACCATCTTGATATAGACTCGATAGATTGGCTTGAGGCCCTCTTGAAGGGCTATCCGGGGACCGTTATCTTTGTCACGCATGACCGTACGTTCCTCACTAATGTATCGACGCGTATCATCGAGCTCGACCGCGGGAATATATATAACTGGGAATGTGATTACAGGACTTTTCTTGAGAGGAAGCAGGCGGCCCTGGATAACGAGGCGGCCCGGTGGGAGAACTTCGATAAAAAGCTTTCTAATGAGGAAGTCTGGGTCAGGCAGGGCGTCAAAGCCAGGAGATGCAGGGAGAAGGGGCGTGTAAGGGAGCTTGAACGTTTAAGGGAAGAGAAGCGGAAGCAGCGCAAAATGCTGGGCATGGTACGCATGCAAACGCAGGAAGCGGAGATCTCCGGACATATCGCGATCAAGGTGCAGAAGATCGGCATGAACTACGGGGAGAGCTGTCTCATAAGAGATTTTTCCACCCGAATAGTGCGCGGGGATAAGATAGGGCTGATAGGCCCGAACGGCAGCGGAAAAACGACCCTCATCAGGATCTTATTGGGCGAGCTTGTTCCCACAAAAGGGAAGGCCCGGCTGGGGACGAACATAGAGATAGCCTATTATGACCAGCTCCGCGAGCGGCTCGATGAGGGAAAGTCCATCGCCGAGAATATATGCGGCACTAACGAGTTCGTCATTTTTAACGGCAAGCCAAGGCATATCACAGGATATCTCCAGGATTTTCTTTTTACGCCGGAGCGTATCCGTACCCAGGTCAAGTACCTGTCGGGGGGAGAACGGAACCGGCTGCTTCTCGCGAAATTATTCTCGAGGCCCGCGAATCTTCTCGTTATGGACGAGCCCACCAATGACCTTGATATCGAAACTCTCGAGCTTCTTGAAGAGCTTCTCCTGGAATATACCGGGACCCTGCTTCTTGTCAGCCATGACCGGACCTTTCTCAACAATGTCGTGACTTCGACCATAGTTCTGGAGGGTGAAGGCGAGGTCAACGAATATCCGGGCGGCTATGACGATTGGCTCTCGCAGAGTCGACGGCTCGCCGACGTGACATCCAATAAAACAATGCCCGCCAAAGACCCGTCAAGACCGATTGTCAAAGACGCGCTGCGAAAACTGACATTTAAGGAACGGAAAGAATTGGAAGAGCTGGTGATCAATATTCCCATGATGGAAGAGGAGAACGAAAAGATCCTCTCTCTCCTGGCCGATTTCACTTTTTACCAAAGAGCCCCCAATGAGGTATCCGGCACGAAAGCGAGAGCCGAAACCCTCAAGACCGAACTATCCGCCGCGTATGAGCGGTGGACTTTCCTGGAAGAATTATACCAGAACGAGCAAAAATAAGCCGGCATGAGATGCCCCTTGAAAAGGGCATGACAAAATACTATTATATGAAAGCTGTTTTGGAAAAGGAAAGAGGATCCCGGTGTTTGCGACTGAGTATGTAAGAAAGGTCTCGGATGTTCAAAGAGCGGACTGGGAGAGGATATACCCGGACGACCTTGAATCTTATGATTTTTTCAAGTCTTTGGACGAGTCTGGACTTTCGCAGTTCGAATTTTATTATATTTTAGTTCATGCCGGAAGAGATCTTGTCGGCGTGGCTCCGTGTTTTTTTATGAAATATCCGCTTGATACTTCCATAAGCGGAGGGATCCGGCGTTTCACCAACGCACTCAGGAGGCGTTTCCCGGATATACTATGTCTCAAAGCGCTTATCGCCGGTCTTCCGATGGGGAAAGGTCAGATCGGGCTTGCGGGCGACAGTCACGGGGTGCTGGAAGCGATACTCGGGGTCATGGAGGGGATAGCCTCGGATTTAAAAGCCGCTGTTATAGCGTTCAAGGACTTTGACGGATCCTACTCGGACCTTTTCTCTCCCTTATTAAAAAAGGGTTTTGTCAGGATAGACAGCCTCCCTTCCGCCGAGATGGATATCCCTTTCATGGATTTTGAAGGATACATGAAGACCCTTTCGGGGGCGACAAGATATGACCTTCGAAGAAAATTCAAGAAAGTCGACGGGAACGTTAAGATAGACCTGGAGATAACCGGAGCCCCTGCCGAAAGGGATCTAAGCGAGATGTATAAACTTTATCTTGGTATGGTCGAGGAACACGAAATGGGCTTTGAGGTAGTGCCCGAGGCGTTCTTCAGGAACGTCGCGAAAAATATGCCGGAGGAGGCCAGGTTCTTCTTCTGGAAAATGGATGGGAAGGTGGTCGCGTTCCTTTTTTCTCTGGTGTCGGGGGATGTCATTAACGATTATTATCTCGGCCTGGATTATTCCGTAGCCCGCGACTACCACCTTTATTTCGTGAAATTCCGGGATGTTATGAACTGGTGCCTGAGCCGCGGGATAAAGAGGTATATAATGGGCGTTACAGGTTATGAGCCCAAAAGAAGGCTGGGGTTCGATTTCGTCCCATTGTATATTTATGTGAAGTTCAGGAATAGAGCGCTTCGGCCTGTTATGAACCTTCTGGTAAAACTCCTTAATTTCGAGAATTTCGACCCGGAGCTTAAAAAAATAAAAGAAAAGGTATCGTGAAAAAACTCACTTTCAGGATATTTCTCCTTATTATAGCGAACGACCTCGTGGACACGCTGGCGCAGCTCCTCATGAAAAAAGGGGTATTGTCCGCCGGTATGACCGACATCTGGACGCACAATGTGATCGAGTTCATGCATAAGGGCGCGGTGTCGCCAGTCCTTTGGCTGGGGATAGCCGTCTATGTCCTGAATTTTTTTCTCTGGATATTCATTCTGGCGCGCGCGGACTTAAGCGTGGCCATGCCGGTGGGGAGTTTCTGCTATATTTTCATACCGATGGCGGCCGTTATTTTTCTGCATGAGAGCGTGAGCCCCGTAAGGTGGATCGGTATACTGTTCATAATCCTCGGGATACATTTCGTCGCCAGGAGCGTGCCGGCCAGGGAGGGGGGACATTAATGATAAAGCTGGTGGTTCTGGTGCTTATCGCCGAGATCTTCACAGCGCTAGGGCAGCTCTTCCTGAAAAAGGGTGTGGATTCTTCATCTTTTAACGGGAAAGAGCACTTGAACGATCCGGCCGGGTTCGCGTGGGATATTCTCTCTAAACCCGTTATCTGGGTCGGGGTGGTTTTAATGGCCACGGGGCTTGTTTCATGGCTGGTAGCCCTTGGTAGGGCTGATCTTAACCTGGTGTTCACTCTGGGAAGCCTTCAGTACCTTCTTATTATGATCCTCGCGCACTTTTATCTGGGTGAAAAGATAAACATCCTGAAACTCACGGGGACTCTGCTTGTCATGGCGGGAATGATCCTGGCCGCCGCGGGTTGATCCCGGAATGATCTCAGGATACCGCTTTAATTGCTTTTATGAGCGCTTCCTCGAACAAGTCCATGCCGAGATCCATCTCTTTTTCCGTGATGTAGAGCGACGGAGCGAGAGTGAATACGTTCTTGTAATACCCCCCGACGTCAAGGATCAGTCCTCTTTTCTTGCCGCCGCTTTTGAGCTTCCCGCTCAAGCCTAAGCCTGCTACGGCGTCCGTAAGAGCTTTGTTCGGGGTATATCCGTCCTTTTGGCAGATCTCGACCCTTATTGCCAGGCCGATCCCTTCTACATCACCTATTTCGGGATAACGCCTCTTCATGTCGTTTAAACGCGACATGAGATATTCTCCTTTCCGGGGTACGGAAACTGAGAAATCGGACTCCTCTATAAGTTTCATCGACTCAAGTGCCACCGCCGTCCCTAGAGGGTTAGAGGAAAAAGTGGAATGAGTGGATCCCGGAGGGAAAACCGTCGGCGAAATGAGCTTTTCTTTGGCCCATATGCCCGAGAGGGGGTTAAGGCCGTTCGTCATGGCCTTTCCGAATACGAGTATATCGGGGGTAACGTCAAAATGTTCTATCGCCCAGAATTTGCCGGTCCGGTAAAACCCCATCTGTATCTCGTCGTCGACAAGAAGGATATTGTACCGGTCGAGAAGTTTTTTGAGACCCTTGAAATAACCGGCGGGAGGAGCTATGTATCCGCCCGTCCCCTGGATCGCCTCTATAAAGAACGCGCCGCATTCGGATTTACCGGTCTTATTGTTCACAAAAGAGTAATATTCAGTTTCGAAAAGTCGTTCGAACTGTTTCAAACAGAACATGTCGCAGGAATCCTTATGTTTCTGGTAGGGGCACCTGAAGCAGTAGGGATACGGTATGAAACAGGCCCTGTCCGCGAAATGTCCGAACCTTTCCCTGTATCTGTAGCTCGAGGTTATGGCGCTTGCTCCGAGGGTCCTGCCGTGATACCCGCCCATGAAGGCGAACACCATGCTCCTCGAAGTGTGGTTGCGCACTACTTTTATGGAGTCTTCGACGGCCGCCGATCCTCCGACGTTGAAATGGACCCTTCCCTTTTCTTTGAATGTATTTTCCATGAGCCGGGCTATGCTGGCTGCCAGGAGTATCTTTTCCTCGTGCAGGTACTGGCAAGCGAGCTGTGGGAGTTTGTCTATCTGTTTTTTGAGCGCTGTATTCAGCCTTCTATTCCCGTATCCGAAATTAGCGGCCGAGTACCACATCTGGAGGTCAAGGTATTCCGTTCCGGTCATGTCGTAAAGAAAACTTCCGGAGGCCCTTTCGAACATGGTCAGTTCGTCGGAATAATGGACGGTGTCGCCCCATGAACAGTATTTAGCCTCTAATTTGAGCAGTTCGGTTTCTGTGAGCCGCCCGTTCTTCGGTGCAATTTTTTGTTTTGCGGTCATTAAAGTCTCCGTTCGTGAACGTCCGGTACACGTCACCAAGGTCGTTGAAAGGCACGCAAGTCTTATTGTTTTTCCGGAACTTAGCGAGAAGTGCCGCTTTAGCGAAAACAAGATCCGAATGTTCGGCGGGGCATACGTCCGAAAGGCCGTCGCCGACATAAGCAATTATATTATTCCCGGAACGGTATTGCAATAGATGAAAATGTTTACAGTTCCCGCAGCGGGGGCATATCCTGTTCTTTTTAGTGAACGCCGCGGTAAGGCCCTTTTTGCTGAATTTAAGCGTGTTTGCGTGGACCTTTAATCCGGTTATGCCGTTGTTCTTTAGTATGATCTTTATGATGAAGGAGAAATTGTCACTTGCTATAACGACAGGAACGCCTTGTTCGCGAAGAAAGGAAATTAAACGCACAAAAAAAGGATCCAGCTTTACATGGAAAAGAAATTTCGTCAGTCGGGCTTTTGAGACGCTGACCAGGCTAAGCTGTCCTTTGAGGCATTCTCTTGACCCGATCTTCCCTGTGGACCAGGCTTCCTCGATATCGACCCATTTGTTCGAGACGGAAAAGCGCTTGATGATATCGTCAAGAACGTCCGAAATGGTTATGGTGTTGTCAAAGTCAATAAGAACGGTAGTCCGGCGAAGATCGATATTGCCGGGGCGCTTTCGTTTTGACATGCTCATTTCTTGTCCCCGCCGTTTATCCGGTCGTAAAAGGTTCTCATGAGTTCGGTAACTTTATCTCTTTCCTGGTCCGCGGTTATGATATGGTATGAGTCATAAAGAAGATGCATTTCTTTTGTTTTCGAGCCGAGCCTCTCGTATATGATCCCGGAGCTCCTTATATGCGACACATCGTCGTCCTTGGCCTGGATAAGCTGTACCGGAATTGTTATGCGGGGAAGCCGCTTTAACAGATATTTCGCCAGAAGGCGGATCTGGTGCAGCTGGCTGACGGGAAAGAACGGGTATCCGTATTTGGCGATGTTCCCGGGGTCATGGTCGGTTATGCCGGTTTTAGTGTAGAAACGGTGGATAAAATTACGTATCCTTTCGTTCTTGATCCCGTACGGCGGGTCTTCCTTAAAATAAAAAAAGTATTTAAGCGGGGTGTGATAACCCAGGGGGAGCAAAAATTTCGTCCATGGGGCGTTCCACCCGTCATAGTAAACGGTGGGTGCGAGGCATGAAACCCCTGCAATTTTGTCCGGAAATTCTTCAGCCAGGAGTAAAGCCAGGAGAGCCCCCATAGATAGTCCTGCGACGAAAACCCGTTCCGAGCGCTTGACGGCGTCGTTATTCAGGTAAGCCTCCCGTATGGAAGCGTAAAAATCCTGCCACTTCGCCATTTTGAGCACCCGGAGGGTTTCACCGTGATATGCCAGTCTCGGACAGATAACGCTGTATCCCTGCTTATTGAAAAAAATCGCCAGAGACCTCATTTCGTTCGGGGTGCCGGTAAGGCCGTGTATCAGAAAAAGGGAGTAACCGTTTGAGCCTTCCATAAAGATACCGGCATTATGGTTCGCCGGTCCTTTCGTTAAGGAAGCTTTGGACTTTTTGAAATTAAGATCGAGATGGAAGACTATTGACACGATAGTTTGAGATTATAACAGACTCAAGGGATAAATATACAAAAAATATTCGACAAGGGCCCCAGATGAATTTAACAATTTACATTTAAAGAAAAAGTGATACAATCATACCAAGGTATTCATCATCAAAGAAGACGACTTGTCTTTATGCGCGAGGGGATGTCCCGGGTGATGGTGATGGAGAGCTGTAAGAAGTAGAAAAGGAGAAAAAATGTGTGGATTTAACCAAGGCGGATTCAAAAGGGACTTTGGCCCCAAGGAAATGCATAAAGCTGTTTGCGGCTCATGCGGGAAGGAATGCGAAGTTCCTTTCAAGCCGTCCGGAGACAGGCCCGTTTATTGCAAAGACTGCTATAAACCCAAAAAAAGAAGCTATTAAGTCTTAAAACAGAAAAAGCGTTCAGCGGCTGGCTGGGTAATAAAGCCATCGTTGAACGCTTTTTTTGTTTTATCCCCGGTAATCCTATTATGAGATCCCTCGACTCTCTTTCGTCATCGTTGATATATCCCCGGATGGATCGCCGTCATCGCGAGGAGCAAAGCGACGAAGCGATTTCAACAAAAAAATAATTACACAAAAATATTCATTAGACAATAAAAATAAAGTGCAATATAATATTACAGTCAACATAACAGATGGGAGGGGGATGGAGAAGAAAGAATATACATTACGCGAGAAAAAATTCGCCAGGACCAAGATAGCTCTTATGAACGAGTTTATCGCCCGTATGAAGGCTTCACGGTTCGACGACATATCCATTCAGGAAATATGTAAAAACGTAGAAGTATCCGACGGCACTTTCTTCAATTACTTTCCCGAGAAGGTCGATATAGTCAATTATTACAGGCAGCTCTTTTTCCTTAATATCGTGTGGAAGGCCCGCAAAGAGACCCCGGCCGGTAAATATCTCGCTTTGATAAACTGCGCTTTCGAGAAACTGGCCCAAGGGCAGGATAATTTGAACATCGTTCATCAGATCCTTTCGATCATGCTGGTGCAAAAAGGGAAACCCGGAACGGTCAATATCTCAGATATAGAAAAACATCTCGCTTTTCCGGATTGCGAGGGGATAGAGGAGATGCAGATCGTTTTTATAGATGTGTTCTTCGAGGAATGCCTGATAGGTGCGGTAAAGAACGGGGAACTCCCAGAGAACGCCGATATCGACGATATCCTTATCTCTCTCCTAGCCATAATGGGCGGGACGGTATTGGCCGCAAAGCTCCGGAACGTCAAGGACAGGAAATATCATTATTCGCGTCAGTTGAAGTTACTTTGGAAAGGGTTAGGGGGGTAGGCGTAGCATGGGGCGATTTGCGGTATCGGTATTTTTATTGTTCTCTTTTTCTGCTATCAGTTTCGCCGAAGGCCAGAAGACATCGATCACTATCGATGAAGGGATCAGCCGTGTGCTTAAAGACAGCCGTTTGTTGAAAATAGAGATAGCCGGCGCGGATATGTCGTTCGAGGACACGCTCCTCGCCCTGTCTAAGCTTCTTCCTCATATAAGCGCGAGCATCAATAAAACATACAACCAGTACACCCCCGAAATGCTAACCGGGCTTTCCAGGATGCCCACGGGGGAGAAGGAACCCCTGGCCTACGGAATAGACGTTTATCAGACCTTATTCGACTTCGGTAAAAGCATTTCAAGCTATAAAGCGTCGACCGAGGTCCTTAAAGCGCGTAAAGCAAATATCGAAACCGTCAAAAGGACGGTAACTCTCGATTTTATATTCTCGTATTTTGATCTCCTTGAAGCTGAAAAAATGATATCTGTCGCCGAGAGAGAGATAGAGAGCCTTACTTCGTACCTGAAAGACATGAACTCTCTTTTTGACGAGGGCGTGATAGTTAAGAACGATCTTTTAGCCGCCAAGGTAAGGCTTGCCGATGCCAGGCAGAAACTTACGGTTTCCAGGAGTTTAAGGGAACTTGCCGCCGCGCGGCTGAATACCGTCCTTACCTTGCCGCTCTCCGGAGATATCACTGCCAGCGAGGTCGAATTGGATATCCCGGAATTACCCGCTATGGAGGACGCCTTTCGATCAGCCCAGAACCAGAGACCTGAGATATCTTTCTTCGAGGGAGAGATAAGGGCTTCCATAGCGAGAGAACGCGCCTATGCCGCCGGGAATCTTCCGGCTATTTTCGCCGACGGCGGTTACAGGTATGGCGAGAACAGGCATATGGCCCATGAGGATAACGCCTATATCCAGCTTGGCGCCAAAATGGATTTGTACGACGGGGGAGTTACCGGTGCTCTTGTCATGAAAGAGAGGAAGGACCTCGAGCGGCTTAAAGAACAAAAAGTTAAGCTGGTCGAGGATATAAAGTATGAGGTCAAAAGCAGCATTCTAGCTTTGAACGACGCCCGTGAAAAACTGGACGTAGCCAACGAGGCGTTCGCGCAATCTGAAGAGAATGTCCGGTTTTACCGTATAAAATTCAATAACGGCGTCGCGACCTCCACGGATGTTCTTGAAGCCATAACTCTTGAGACAAGGGCCGAGACCAACTATTACACCGCCGACTATGAGTTGAAACGTTCCTACGCGAAACTGTTATATTCAATGGGGAAAGATATGACCACGATCTATAAAAAAACGGAGAAATGATATATGGAACAAGCTAAAGGAAAGAATAAAAAATTCATGGCTGTGCTCATTTTAGGGTTCATAACGGCCGGCGGGTTCGTAGGCTTTCACATCCTGAACAATTTAGGCCAGGTCAGTACCGACGACTCGTATATTACCGGCAGGATCCACAGTATAGCCCCCAAGATCCCCGGGACCGTTAAAGCCGTTCTTGTTGAAGATAACCAGGCGGTTAAGAAAGGCGACCTGATCATCGAGATAGACCCGGTCGATCACTCCCTGCAAGTCGGGGAAGCCCAGGCTATGGTGGGGGTCCGCGAGGCGGGGTTCGAACAGGCCGCCCGGGATATGAAAAGGTCAGAGGCACTTTATAAGGACGGCGTATTCTCCCGGGAAAAGTTTGAAAATGCCGCGACAGCCAACAATTTGGCCCAGGCACAGCTGAACGCGTCAAGGGAACAGCTTAGGATCGCCCAGCGCAATCTTGAATATACGAAGATCTATTCGCCCACGGACGGTTATGTCACGGGCAAATCCGTAGAGGAGGGCAACCAGGTCCAGCCGGGCCAGCCGCTTTTCGCGGTCGTGGCGCTTGACGATATATGGGTAGTGGCTAATTATAAGGAAACGCAATTAAAGGACGTTAAAAGGGGACAGAGGGTCAGGATAAAAGTGGACACGTACGCGGGTAAGGTATTTACCGGCAAAGTCGACAGCATTATGGCCGGGACAGGCGCGGCTTTCTCTCTTTTTCCTCCTGAGAACGCTTTGGGCAATTATGTTAAAGTCGTACAGCGCATACCCGTCAAGATAGTGTTCGATAAGACAACGGATGACGGCCACGCGCTCAGGATAGGGATGTCCTCAATCGCTTCCATCGACACTAAATGAATACCACTAACAAATGGCTCATAACCTTATCGGTGCTCCTGCCGACGCTTCTTGAAGTCATCGATACCTCGGTAGTGAACGTATCCCTGGACCATATCCGGGGAAGCCTCTCCGCCGGTCTCGATGAAGCCACCTGGACGATCACCGCGTATCTCGTATCGAACGCCATCATCATCCCTTTAACGGGTTGGATGAGCCGTATTTTCGGGCGAAAGAGATACCTGATAGCTTCGGTGGTATTGTTCACCGTGAGTTCATTCCTGTGCGGGATAGCCAATAGTTTGACGGCGCTCGTTTTTTTTAGGATACTTCAGGGGATAGGCGGCGGCGCGCTTCAGCCCATTTCTCAGTCGATACTACTGGAATCGTTCCCTCCCGCCCAATACGGCATGGCTATGGCCATGTTCGGCGTCGGCATCATGTTCGGCCCGATAGTCGGCCCGGTAATGGGCGGCTGGATAACCGATAACTGGTCATGGCGGTGGATATTCTTCATTAATATCCCGATAGGTATCTTCTCGGTCGGGATGCTCATGAAGTATATTAAAGACCCGCCATATCTGAAAAGGATAAGTATCAGGGAGAAGATGGATATCTGGGGGTTGGCTTTCATAGTTCTCGGAGTAGGGTGTTTGCAGGTAATACTTGATAAGGGCCAGCGTGAAGACTGGTTCTCTTCCGATCTTATAATGCGCCTTGCCATTATATCGGCGCTTTCGCTCATCGCTTTCATTATCGTGGAACTTAGGACAAAAGACCCGATATTGAACCTCCGTGACCTGAAGGATATCTCCTTCGCGAGCGCCAATATTATACAATTCTGCGCTTTTTTCGTCCTTTTCGGCAGCATTGTGCTTCTGCCGCTTTTTCTCCAATCGCTCATGGGATATACGGCTTTTCTGGCCGGATTTGTCCTGGCCCCCGGCGGTGTGGCGACGCTTTTCGTCATGCCTATCGTCGGGAAAATGGTCACAAAGACAAACCCCAAGTGGATACTTTTTTGCGGGCTTCTTATGAACGCGTATTCCATGTACACGATGACCCAATTCAATCTCAATATTGACATGGATATGGCCATATGGTCCAGGATAATCCTGGGGATCGGCATGGGGATGACCTTTGTGCCTTTGACGAGCCTCGCTTTCCGCACGATAAAGAAGGAGGAGATGGCTAACGCCACCTCGATATTCAGTCTCCTCCGTAATATCGCCGGAAGTTTCGGCATCGCCGCCATGACGACCCTACTCGCCAGAAGAGCGCAAGTTCACCAGTTACATTACGCCGAAAAGCTTACCCCGTACGATCCCCATTACCAGATGGCCATGTCCAAGGCGACCGCCGCCATGACCGCCAAAGCCGGAACCGCCGCCCCCATGGCCGCGAAAGGACTCATCTATCAGCAACTTATGGAACAATCCACCCTGTACGCCTTCATTGATGCCTTCTACGTTGCCTTCATAATAATCCTCTGCGTCGCGCCCCTGGTATTCTTCCTGAAAAGGTCAAAATCTTCCGACGTTAACATAATGGCGCACTGATCATGTGAAGAGAATTTTTTTTAGTTCGCCATGAAGGGTTAACTCTGGTAGAATTAACCGTAATGGACATTAAATCGATAATGATTCTAACCGTTATAGCCCTTTCCGCCCCATTGGCCTGTCCGGAAAGCGTACGATCTCACCCTGTCGACTCTTTCATAAAAGAAACTATTGCCTCAAATCCCGAAATTTTAGCCGCAAAAAGCGCGTTTGAGTCCGCGAGTGCCGGAATATCCCAGGCCGCGAGTTTGGATGACCCGGAAATATGGGGCGAATATGACCGGATAACAGGGGATAGGAGTTCGTCCGGTGACCCGATGACGACGCTCTCTGTTTCACAGGATGTCCCTTTTCCGACCAAAGTTTATTTACGGGCGAAGATAGCGTCAAAACTGGCAAAAATGGCATACGAGAATTATAAGGCCAAAGAGAGGGATATC
The DNA here is from genome assembly GCA_015231405.1 of Candidatus Omnitrophota bacterium. GTDB lineage: Bacteria > Omnitrophota > Gorgyraeia > Tantalellales > Tantalellaceae > JADGBR01. The sequence goes on from JADGBR010000008.1 coordinate 44,238, forward strand.
GTTTCCAGGGTGAAAAGCGCTTACTCAGAGCTTGTGCTTATTTATAGTTCAATCGATATTGATAAAGAGAATAAAAATGTTCTGGACCAGCTTTCCAAGACCGCGACGACACGTTACGGGGCAGGGAAGGGGACTCAGGCGGAGGCCCTTAAAGCGCAGCTGGAGCTCGCTAAAGTCGACAATGAACTGATAATGCTTGAGCAAAAACGTTTAACCGCCCAGGCGAGACTGAACGTGCTCGTGAATAAAGACCCGGGGACCGATCTCGGGATCCCCTCACCCGAACCGGCAATTGAATTTAACCGTCCGCTGGATGAGATATGCCGCCTGGCTGTCGATAATAATCCCGAGCTCAAAGCATACCGGTACGCGATCGAGAGGGGGAAGGCGGCTTATGACCTTTCGCTGAACGAATTTTTGCCGGACATTTCACTTAAATTCAAACAGATGGTAGGTGATGGACGGTTCGAGGACGGAGCGTGGGCCGGGATGGTAGGTGTCACTATCCCGCTCTGGTTCTTTCAAAAACAGGCTTTTGGCGTAAAAGAGATGAAATCCGACCTTGAAATGTTGAAAGCCGAGTACAAGGGCAAGGAGAATTCGGTCCTTTTTGAGGTGAATGACGCGTACGCGCGGGTTGTGGCGAATAAAAAACTTGTCGAGTTATACGAAATGGCATATATCCCACAGGCGCTGGGAACGGTGAACTCATTCATGAAAGGCTATGAAGCGGGGAACGCTGACTTTCTCTCACTCATCGATAGTCAACGGATGCTTATAAGCTTCAAATTGGAACGTTATAAGGCGCTATTGGATCTAAGGATCGCTTTAGCTGATCTGGAGAGATCGGCCGGTACCGATATTTGATCTCATGGAACAGACCAGTGTCATTGCGAGCGAAGCGAAGCAATCTATGTCAATATTTTGGGATTGCTTCGGTCGCTATTGCGCCCTCGCAAAGACGGGTTTATCTGAACATAAAAAAAGAGGTATTTGTGAATATACTCAAAAAAGCGTTATTGGCCGCCGCGGCGGTTATTATCTTGGGTGTAGTTTTGTTGCCCGCGGGTTGCGGCCGGTCGGGAAATAGGGATACGGAGAGGATCGAGACGGCCATGTATACTTGTCCTATGCATCCCGCATACACGTCAGATAAACACGGTGATTGCCCCATTTGCGGTATGAAACTGGTCGCGAAGCGAACGCTTCTTGAGAGAGCGTCAGCGCGGACTGATAACAAGTCAGATCTACGAGAGGAAAAAACTTTGGACGAGGTTTGTATAGACCACAAATGCGACATGAAAAATTGCCCAATGATGATAAGGGCCCATTTAAAGCCCGGGGAAAGGATGAGCTGCCCCGTTTGCGGCGAAGTGATCGCCACGATGAACGGGAAAGTGGTAGAGATCCCAAAGGCCGGGATAACGGCCCCGGCGGTGAACAAACAAGAACGGAAGGTCCTTTATTACCGGAATCCCATGGACCCGCGATCCACCTCGCCGGTACCTATGAAAGATCCGATGGGTATGGATTATGTCCCTGTTTATGAAGAGCCATTGTCCGGGACTTTTCCCGGGGGCTCTCTTGTGGCAATAAGCCAGGACAGACAGCAGATGATAGGAGTTAGAACGGAGACGGTCAGGGTAATTGACCTTGCGAAGGTGATCAGGGCATCCGGAAAGATCGCCTATGATCCCGAACTTGCCGTAACACAGGAAGAATTTGTCCAGGCGTTGAACACCGAAGATAATTTAAAAGATTCGCCGCTAAAGGATGTTATCGACAGGGCCCGGAGCATTACGGAAGCCTCTCGTAATAAGCTGAAGTTGCTGGGGATGAGCGGTGATGAGATCAGCGCTCTTGAAAAGGTACGGAAAGTCGGGACGAGCACATATCTTCCGTCCAAGGGGCAAAGTGTATGGGCTTATATCTCGGTATATGAATACGAGATAGGGGCAATTAAGACCGGTGACAACGTGGATATCGAAGCTGTTGCCTATCCGGGAGAGAAATTCATGGGAAAGGTCGTGTCAATTAATCCCGTGTTGGATCCGGTCACAAGGACTGACCAGGTGCGGGTCGAAGTGCTTAACCCCGATAGTAAGCTAAAGCCGGAGATGTTCGTGAGCGCATCTATTAAGATAAGTTTAGGTCCCAAACTAGCGGTTCCGGTTGCCGCCGTCCTGGATACTGGTTTGAGGAAGATAGTTTACGTCTCATCGGGAAATGACATGCTGGAATCCAGGGAGGTAACCCTCGGCGGAAAAGCTGGAAATTATTATGAGGTCATAAGCGGTCTCAAAGAAGGGGACTTGGTCGTCACGAGCGGTAACTTCCTTGTTGATTCCGAATCTAAGTTAAAGTCTCTTTCCGAAGGGAAATGATATGATAGAAAAGATCATCGAGTTCTCAGCGAAAAATAAATACATCGTCATTATTTTTGCCATGGTGGCTATTGTCAGCGCGGTGTATTGTGTAAAAAATATCCCTCTGGACGCGATACCCGATCTTTCCGATACACAGGTAATAATCTACTCCCGCTGGGACAGATCGCCCGATATCATCGAGGACCAGGTGACATATCCTATAGTGAGCGCTATGCTGGGAGCGCCTAACGTTAAAGCTATCAGAGGTTTCTCCGATTTCGGATTTTCCTATGTCTACGTCATTTTCAAGGACGGTACGGATATTTATTGGGCCCGTAGCCGTACGCTGGAATATTTAAGTAAGATCACGCCCAGGCTCCCGGAAGGAGTTAAGACCGAGATGGGCCCTGACGCGAGTTCGGTCGGATGGGTCTATCAATATGCCCTTGTAGATAAGACCGGGAAGAACGATCTGGCCGAACTCCGTTCATTCCAGGACTGGTACCTCCGATATTGGCTCCAGAGCGTTCCCGGTGTGGCTGAAGTAGCTTCTGTCGGCGGATTCCAGAAACAGTATCAGGTGAACGTGGACCCTAACGCGTTGCTTTCATATAAAATTCCTTTGACGAGCGTAGTTGACGCTATCCGCGACGGCAATAACGATGTGGGGGGAAGGCTGGTCGAATTCTCCGGGGCGGAATATATGATCCGCGGCAGAGGCTACGCGAAGTCCATACAGGATATCGAGAATATTTCCGTCGGTATAGATCCGTCAGGTATTCCGGTCCTCGTAAAAAACATCGCTAAAGTCGCGTTGGGCCCCGATATCCGACGCGGCGTGGCTGACATTGACGGCGAAGGCGATACCGTCGGCGGTATCGTTATCATGCGGTACGGCGAGAACGCGCTAAATGTGATCGACCGCGTGAAACAAAAGATCGAAGAGGTCAAGCCCTCGCTCCCCGCGGGAATAGAGATCGCGACTACTTATGACAGATCGGAGCTAATAAAAAGGTCTATAGACACCCTGAAACATCAGCTTATCGAGGAAATGATCATAGTCAGTATCGTTATCCTGATCTTTTTGTGGCATTTCCCCTCGGCTGTCGTCCCGATAGTCACGATACCCATAGCGGTGCTGCTTTCTTTCATCCCTATGTTCGGGATGAAGCTGACTTCAAATATCATGAGCCTGTCGGGCATAGCGATATCTATCGGAGTGCTGGTCGACGGGGCTATTGTCGAGGTAGAGAACGCTTATAAGAAATTACAGATTTGGGAAGCGGGTGGCCGTAAAGGCGATTTTCACGTTATCAGACTGAACGCGTTGAAAGAAGTAGGCCCTTCGGTATTCTTTTCTCTCCTTGTGATAGCGGTGGCGTTTATCCCGGTTTTCACTCTCGTTGACCAGGAGGGGCGTCTATTCAAACCTCTTGCGTTCAGTAAGAACCTTGCTATGGCGATAGCCGCTATCCTGGCTATCACGCTCGATCCCGCAATGCGGATGCTGTTCACCCGGATGGATCCCAAACATTTCAGGCCGCGCTGGTTATCGAATATCTGGAGCGCGGTGACGGTCGGCAAATACTACCCTGAGGAAAAACATCCCGTCAGCAGGGTCATTTTCCGTATTTACGAGCCGGCCTGCAGGTTCGTTCTTAAATATCGAAAGACCACTATCCTGGCCGCGGTTATATTGATGCTTTCCGTTATCCCTGTTTATTTCAAACTCGGGTCCGAATTCATGCCTCCTTTGAACGAAGGCACGATCTTGTACATGCCGACAACATTGCCAGGGATATCGGTAACGGAGACGCAAAAACTGCTCCAATCGATGGACAAGATCCTTAAGGGCATACCCGAAGTTGAAAGGGTTTTTGGCAAAGCCGGCCGCGCTGAGACATCAACTGACCCGGCGCCGTTCTCTATGATGGAGACCACCATTGTGTTAAAACCGGAGAGTGAATGGCGGAAAGTTCACTCCTGGTATTCGTGGATGCCCGGTCGTATCCAATCCGTTTTCAGGCCGGTATGGCGGGACCGGATCACTTACGAAGATCTTATAAGCGATATCGACCTTAAGATGCAATTTCCCGGGGTTTCGAACGCCTGGACTATGCCTATCAAGGCCAGGATCGATATGCTGTCTACCGGTATCAGGACGCCCGTGGGTATAAAGATATATGGCGCCGACCTTAAAGAGATCGAAAAGATCGGCTTGGCGATCGAGCCGGTCATGAAGGATATTAAGGGAACGCGGTCCGTATTCGCCGAACGTGTTACCGGCGGATATTTTCTGGATTTCGATCTAAAACGCGAACAGCTTGCCCGTTACGGGCTCACCGTAAAAGACGCGGAAATGGTCATCACTTCGGCCATAGGCGGAGAGACTGTCACCACCACGATCGAAGGCCGGGAAAGGTATACCGTCAATGTCCGATACGCCAGGGAATTCCGCGACGACCTTGATAAACTGAAAAGAGTGCTTGTCCCAACGATGTCGGGTTCGGCGATACCTCTCGAGGAAATAGCCGATATCCATCTTTCTTCCGGGCCGGCCATGATACGTGATGAGAACGGCATGCTGGCGGGGTATGTGTATGTGGATATCGCCCGAAGAGATGTCGGAAGCTATGTTGCCGAGGCGAGAAAGGTCGTCCGCGACAAAATTCAGTTACCCTCGGGGTACTCTCTCCAGTGGAGCGGTCAATACGAGAATATGCTGAGAGTCCATGAGAGGTTGAAACTGGTCATACCGATCACTCTTTTTCTGATCTTTATTTTGCTTTACATGAATACCAGGTCTCCGGTCAAAGCGTCCATAGTCATGCTGACTGTTCCATTCTCACTGGTCGGAGCCATATGGTTCCTGTACATCCTGGGCTACAATATGTCGATAGCCGTGTGGGTGGGAATGATCGCTTTAATGGGCCTGGACGCTGAAACAGGCGTATTTATGTTGCTTTTTCTTGATATGTCCTATTATGATATGGTACGAGAGGGTCGTATGAGGACGAGGGAAGATCTCGATGAAGCGATTATCCACGGGGCTGTCAAAAGGATCCGCCCTAAAATGATGACGGTACTGGCTATGTTCATTGGACTACTTCCCATAATGTGGTCCATGGGCGCCGGAAGCGATATGATGAAAAGGATAGCTGCACCTATGATCGGAGGAATATTCACCAGCTTTCTCATGGAATTATTGGTATATCCTCCTATTTATTCGTTATGGAAATGGAAGTGTGAAATGAAGGAAGGGAAAGTTGTTGTGACTCAGACTGTGTCATAACCCGAAAGGTATCCGAAATACAGTCTGACTATTTGGAGTCTAGATGTCTGAAAGATCTTCGATGTTAGGGAAAGTTCGCAGGGTGCTTGTCGGTAAGGAGAAGAACCCGCTCGACAAAAAGATATTCCATAACCTTTCGCTGATAGCGTTCTTCGCGTGGGTAGGGCTGGGAGCGGACGGTTTGTCTTCTTCATGTTACGGCCCAGAAGAAGCTTTCCTGGCGCTTGGCGGGCATAGCTATCTTATCCTCCTGGTCGGGTTAATGACCGTGATCACCATTTCGGTTATCTGCGCCAGTTATTCGCAGATAATCGAAAAGTTCCCCATGGGCGGGGGCGGATACCTTGTGGCGAGTAAGCTTTTGTCCCCTTCGGTCGGGATGATATCCGGATGCGCGCTCCTTATCGATTACGTCCTTACTATAACCCTATCGATAGCCTCAGGAGCCGACGCGGTTTTCAGCTTTCTGCCGCCGCACATGGCCGAATACAAGCTCGGGGCGGCGCTTACGGGCGTATTGGTCCTCACTGTCCTCAACCTCCGGGGAGTGAAAGAGTCCGTGCTCCCGCTCGTCCCTGTTTTTCTGATCTTTGTTGTCACTCATTTATTCGCGGTATCTTATTCTTTTCTGACCCATGCCAACAGTATGGATACCATCATCGGTAACGTCGGCGAGGATGTAAGGTCGACTTTTTCACAGATAGGGTTCTTGGGTATGCTGATGCTGCTCATGAGGTCGTACAGTCTCGGGGCGGGCACGTATACAGGCATCGAAGCGGTCAGTAACGGTATGCAGATACTCAGGGAACCAAGGGTCGAGACCGGGAAGCTGACTATGCGGTATATGGCCATTTCCCTGTCCGTGGTGGTCATGGGACTTATGATGTCTTACCTTTTTTACGACGTCAGTTATTCCCACGGTAAAACCTTGAATGCCGTGCTTTTTGGGAGAATGACCGCGGGATGGGGTACCGCCGGGACGGTTTTTTTACTTGTCACGTTATTGTCCGAGGCGCTTATCCTCTTCATAGCCGCCCAGACCGGTTTTATGGGCGGACCGAAGATCCTGGCCAATATGGCCGTGGACAGGTGGGTCCCCTCGAAATTCGCCAGCCTCAGTGACAGGCTTGTCACTGAGAACGGGGTCATATTGATGGGTCTCGCCGCGGGCGTTACAATGGTTTTATCTAAAGGGTCCGTCAAGTACATGGTAGTTCTATATAGTATCAACGTATTCATAACTTTTACCCTTTCCCAGGCGGGCATGGTCAAATTATGGTGGCGGGAACGCTCTCCTAAGTGGAAAAGGAAGATGGTCCTTAACGGCACCGGGCTCTTGATGAGCTCTTTTATCCTGGTGTCGGTCGTTATGCTTAAATTCAACGAGGGCGGATGGATAACTCTTGTGGTCACCGGGCTATTGGCTTCATTGGCGTTATTCATAAAAAAACATTACCTGAATACCATGAAACAACTGCGCCGTTTGAATTCGCTGATAGAAGCCGCCGAGATCTCGATCGACGATATTCTCCCGGACAATATCCCAGAGAAGAATGATCCGGGCGCGAGAACAGCCGTTCTTTTTGTTAACGGGTATAACGGTCTCGGTCTCCATTCGCTTTTTAACCTGGTAAAGCTTTTCGGAGGGGTATTCAAGAACTATGTCTTTGTGCAGATAGGCATACTGGACGCCGGGAATTTTAAAGGGTCCGAAGAAGTGGAACATCTCAAGAAAGAAGCCGAAAAAGAAGTGGGGCGTTACTCCGAATTCATGTCAAGGCAGGGAAAATACTCCGAAGGGATGGCGTTCGTATCGGTGGACGTCATATCGGAGATAGATAAGATCGGATCCGCGGTAAGGGAAAAATTCCCGGATTCGGTATTCTTCGGCGGGCAGCTCGTTTTCTCCAAAGAAACGCTCATAGACAGATGGCTGCACAACTACACCGTCTTCGCCATGCAGCGCAGATTCTACCAGGACGGCATCCCCTTCATAATATTGCCGATCAGGGTTAGCGCCTGACAAGCTATTGTCATATGCTGTTATGATAAATAAGAGGACCTCAGTTGACTTTGTATGACGGTAGTGATATCTTCCTTATTGATGGATAAAAAGGTATTGATAGTTACGTCGGTTCATGACAGTAAGATCGATCATTACTGGGAGGGAAAGTCTTTTGTCGAGAGGCTCGAAGCCTTGGAAAGATTAAGGGGGATTATTTTTGGCTATGATGCGTTTACCGAAAGACTTCAAAGAACTCTTACAATTACTGAACTCAAAAGGGATTGAGTATTTGGTCGTAGGAGGTTATGCCGTTGCTTTGTACGGATATCCCCGTGCTACCGGCGATATGGATATTTGGGTGGCAATTTCCAAGGAGAACGCTTCGAAGATCGTGGAAGTTTTGAAGGAGTTCGGCTTTGACATGCCTGAGTTGAAAGAAGAGTTATTTATGGCGTCCGGAAAAAACATAAGGATGGGGACACCTCCATTACGCATTGAAATATTAACCTCCATAGACGGGGTAGAATTCAGCGACTGTTTAAAACGCAAGAAAAACGTTAATATCGATGACCTGGAAATTAGTTTTATCTCATTCGACGATCTGATCCTGAACAAGAAGGCCACTGGGAGATATAAAGACCTCGCCGATATTGATAATCTCAAGGGCCAATGATCTCAGTTTACAGTAGTTTTTGTAGATTCTCCCTGAAAATATCCCCATGAACATATTCGAATTCCCACTTGGGCGTTTTGGCCGTTCCCGTGAGCCGGGCTCCGCTTATTCTTTTGCCCAGGCCGGCGGTAGGGACCCTGAAGAGGTTATCCGTTATGGACTGGTCCATATGTGAGGCGTTCGTGAGCTGGTTTTGGAAAGTAAAATCGAGTTCGCCGGAGAAATTGGCTTTGCCGCTTCCGGTTATATACACATTATCGCCGTGAAATACAATATTGTCGGAGTGTATTGTCTTCATGCCTATCGAAAATATAGCCTCGGCGGCTGTTATGGCGGCGATCTCGCCGGGCATAACAATTTGCTGAATGGTCGAATATATCGTGCCTAGAAAAGGGGCCGGTAAAGCGGCAGGGCCCAAATAAGCGTTGTTTATGGAGATCTTACCAGACCCCTCGATCATGGACGGATCCTTCAAAGATCCGTGTAGATTGAAATCGCCGTTTAAAACCCCGTTTATCCTCGACGGTTTTTTAGACATATCCGTAAAAAACGAGTTGCAGTTCATGCCTCTCGCGGAAGAGAATATATTGAAGGGCAGCGCGGGGCTTTTTAACCCGATAACAATATCGGCTGATATTTCTCCGCCGTATAAAGGCATGGATATTTTCGATAACTCGAGGACCCCGTCTTCCACTAGTAGGACAGATGATATATCTCCGACAAGGGACCCGTTGACTTGAACGCCCCTTGCGCGCGCATCCTGCATGGAAAATATCCCGTTCTCATAAAATATATCCGAGGTTAATTCATCTATTTTCAGGCCGTTACAAGAGAGATCTCTCAGCGAGAGGCGTGATCCGGTTATTTTGCCGTTCGCGCCGAAATTAACGGGACCGTAATTCCCGGATATAGTGTTAATAATGAGATCTTTGCCGCTCGTGTCGAGGTCGGCACCGGTCCTGAAATCATTCGTCGCGAGCGTTATCAGGTATCCGTTCGCCGGGGTTTGTTTTCGCGATAACGTTAAAGAATAAGGTTTATCCCCGAAAAGAAGAACAGCGTTCATTTGATCTAATGACAAAGGAACTCTTTCGAACCGGATATTCCCCGAAAGTTTTCTCGCGATGGTTGTTGCCTTGCCGATGATCGGGTCAGCGAATGAAAAGGATCCGGCATAGATACTGACATCAATGCTCCGAGGCGAAAAATGATCAGATGTTGAATTAATAAGGGTCAAGCTCTTCGGCTGGTCATTTTTAGGCGGCTGGGGCGTAGCCGGTCCTGCGATAGAAGGGTATAGGATGATGTCGCCTATGTCTATGGAAAGAGCGAGTTTCTTTATCCTCAGAAGGGAAACGAGATCGGCGTGAATAGCCGCTTTGTCGATCGTGAGCGCTATGCTCTTTTTGCCGGCGTCGTTATAGATCCGGATATTTTCAAAAGAAAATCCGAGGAAAGGTGAAACCCGTGTTTTCTCAATGTCCAATAATTTACCCGAGAGTCCTGGTATTTTTCCTATAACGGCGGTCGCGATCCAGGAACAACTCTTTTTAGCCATTAATGGTATCCCGAGATAAAAAAACGTGAGTAAAACAAGAACCAGGGTCAAGCCTGTCAGTTTAACGGTTTTGGTCATGGGACGTATTATAGCATTTAATTAAAATGCCATACAGGGATTTGCAAAAAAAGTATCGATTGAGTAAGATTGTTGTAACAGCTAGGAGTGAATAAATGAAGCGTCAGCATGAAAAGGCCATAATAAAGGTAAAGGTGTTCCTTGACGCGGTGATGATAGGGGCGGCTTTCCTGGTTTCTTTTGAATTGTCGCAGCTCATGCGCTTGACTTACAGATCAGATGTTTTCGGAGGGGACCAGTTTTTTACGGCACCCGCCTATCTCTCGCAGTATTTGCCTTCGTTGTTTCTGTGGATACCCATATGGATGCTGATGTTCTACCTGAACGGCAAATACCGTTCCTTTAGGAGAAGGTCTTTGGCAGATATATTCTTTCTTGTGGCCAGGACGGCGGTGATGTCATTTTTGTGTTTCGGCGGCGTAGCGTTTCTCCTTAAGATACAGTTTTTCAGCAGATTCTTTACTGTTATCTTTCTGGTGATAGCGTGTATCTTCCTTGTGGCCGAACAGCAGCTGTTAATATTGTTCTCTCGCCGCATCTGGCGAAAAGGTTATGACGATTACAATATTCTGATCGTCGGGACGGGTAGAAGGGCCGGGGATTTTATTAAGACGGTAAAAGATAATCCGGATTGGGGGTATAAGATACTTGGTCTTCTTGACCAGGACGAAGAAAGGGTAGGTCAAACATTTTACGGAGTTGAAGTTATTGAACACTTGTGGAATTTAAAGAAAATACTGCTTTCCGCCGTGGTCGACGAAGTATTCTTTATCGTACCCAGGCTCCAGCTCCATGCGCTTCAGCCGTACATAACTTTGTGTGAGCTCCTGGGAATAAAAGCGAGCGTCGCCGCGAATTTTTACGATCTCAAAATAGCGCGTGTCTACCAGGAGGAGATAACCGGCCAGCCCTTTATGACATTCGCCGTAAAATATGGAATGGATTTTCACCTTTTTCTGAAGAGGCTCATCGATATTTTTGGTTCATTGACAGCTATGGTCCTGGCTTCGCCTATCCTCGTGACAACGGCAATAATGGTCAAGCTGACATCCCCTGGTCCCGTATTTTTCATGCAAAAAAGAAAAACGCTTAACGGACGAGTGTTTATTATGTATAAATTCAGGTCCATGTACAAAGACGCCGAACAAAAGCTTGTCGAGTACATGCACCTTAACGAGATGGACGGTCCTGTATTTAAGATTAAGGACGACCCGAGGATCACGCCTATCGGGAAATTTATCCGTAAGACCAGCATAGACGAGCTCCCGCAGTTATACAATGTCCTCATAGGTGATATGAGTCTCGTCGGGCCGCGCCCTCCGATCCCCTACGAGGTCACAAAATACAAGATCCATCAAATAAGAAGGCTAAGCATGCGCGGCGGTATTACATGTCTCTGGCAGATCAGGGGCAGGAATATGTTGAGCTTCGACAAATGGATGGAATACGACCTTGAATACATAGACAATTGGTCACTTCTGCTCGATATCAAAATACTCCTCCAAACCATCCCTGTGGTCCTCTTTGGCTCTGGAGCAAGATAGTTTGAGCGACATCGGGAATAACGGCAATAACTAGCTTTGTATTAATAATAACAAAAATCTTGACAATTTTTTTTTCTATGTTAAAATAACTAAAAGTAAAAGTGCGGTAATTGTTCAACTTAATAAATCCTACGAGTTCAAATATGCGTAAAAACAGCATTATTATAAAGGTTATTTCTCTTGCTATTGCTATACTTTTCACCCATGAACAAATAGGATGGGTGCAGGATGGTATTCCAGTATGGACTGATCTTCCCGATCATAATAAAAATAAAATTGACACGAGAACCTCTAACATAGAGATACCAAATTACCTGGCCGAAGTTAAAAGTGACATACTGCCGGATTCCACTAGAGAGATCATCCATATCCAGGACACGCATGCTTCTTTATCTGCCCAGGAATCGATAGCAACGATATTAGACCAATTAGCCTCAAATTATGACGTAAATTTAATTGGGATTGAAGGGGCTGAAGGTTTTATCGATACTTCGTTACTCCGTTCAGTTCCAGATAAAAAAATAAGAGAAAATACAGCCAGATATCTAATGGAAAACGGTAAACTAAGTGCAAGTGAGTTTTTCTCTGCCACAAGCGATAAAGACAATATCCTTTTGGTTGGTATTGAAAAAGATTCTCTTTATGAGAAGAACCTGGCGGGTGTCCGGGGGTTAGTAGAGAGGCGGGACGCTTATGTGAATGAAGTGAGGAAACTGCAAAGAGTTCTGGATCAGTTATCTGAGAATATTTATTCGAAAGAGTTGTCACAATTCGAAAAGCTTTCAACCGGTCATAGAAAAGGCAATGTCAGCTTCCCCGAATATTATAAGGGTTTGATCTCATTATTTTCCGATGACGGGAAGATCCTGGAAAAAACCGGTAATTCTGAAAATATCAGGAAGTTATTCAGTACCATCGAACTGGAAAAAAATATCGATTTTAAAGAAGCTAATGCCGAGAGAGAGCGGCTCCTGGATATACTAGGTAAGACGGCGGATAGGGATACGTTAGAGACGCTTGTCGGGAAAGTCGTATTATTTAAAGAAAAAAAGATATCGCAGACCGATTTTTACTCGTATCTTGGCGATCTTGCCGCGGTGAATGGTTTGGATCCCGGGGGATATATCAATTTTATTAAGTACACGCAATACATCTCATTGTACAGCGATATAGATATTCTCGCTCTTTACCTCGAAGTCGAAACTTTGGAGGAGAATTTAGTAAAGCAGTTATACGCGAATAAAGACCAGGAAGAACTCTACAAATGGCGAAGGCTGGTACAGCTTTTTGTCCAGTTATACGATATGGAGTTCAGTAACGGCGATTTCGAGTATTTGTGCCGGAAAATGGACGGTATTAAGATATCGGATCTGGAGGTTTTCCTTAAAGAAACCGCTTCTAAGTTGGGGCTTGCGATACATGAGCCTGTAAACCCCGCGCGCATCATAGAGGGCGTCGCCCCGGCGATAGATTTTTACCGGGTAGCGGAAGATCGGAATAAAAGCATGATAGATAACACCATCGCGAATATGCGTAAAGAAGGGAAGAATATCGCCGCGTTGGTGACAGGCGGATTCCACACCAAAGGGCTCACGAAATTAATAGCGGAAAATAACCTTTCATGCCTTGTAATTACCCCGAAATATGAGGAAGGCAAAGAGAGGCCGTATATAGCGATACTAACGAATAAGAAAAAACCTTACCAAAAACTTCTCGATTCCGGCAAATATGAGATAGCCGTGCGAGCGTATTTCGGGAATATGGACGAGGAAAAGCTGTTCGAGATCGTGCTTCCTTCCCTCGCCCAGGTCGTTGCTAAAGGTGGTAATTGGAAGGAAGAAGCTTCGAAATACGCCTCCGTGTACGGTAAAGAAAGAGAGAGAGTTATGGCCGGGGATCGTCAGTTCGCGGGTCATAGCCTTACGGTTGAAGAATTCAGGAAGTATCTGGGCATAGATGATGTTGGCGCGGATAGATTGGATATAAGAAAACTTAATGACGGCAAAGTTTACACTAGACGCGTGAAAGAGAACGGTGAAGTTGAATATCTCGCGTGGGGTATATTTACTAACGGAGCGGTTATGTCGCCGTACCCCATCTCTGTCAGGAAAGGGAATTTGCTTTGGTTCGGGCTGCATTTTAGCATTAGGATCCCATTGAAGAACTTGATAGCCCCGCATATGGACGACGCGGTATACGCTTTACGTGTTGCCTGGTGGGTGGAAAGCATTCTCTTCTTTGTGATCCCGGTTGTTCTACCCATAGGCGGTTTATATTTGATCACCGGTTCGATCCACCCGATCTGGCCGATATTTTCCATAATATTGACCGTGCCTTTAAGATGGACAGTTTTTAAGAGCCATCCCGATGTAGAGGAGATAAAGTTCGTTGACGCGCTTAGAACGGTTATAACGAGGGAACCGTTACGGAATGTTACCCTGCCAAGGAAAAAATATATAGCGCCGTTGGATATCTCTTTCGCCGGTATGTTCCTGTCGGTTATCCCTCTTTTATCCCCCTTGGTCAATGTGACTTCCGCAAATGGCGCGATATCAGCGTCTGTTGTCATGGTGGGTTATCAGTTGTTCAGAGAGATCATGGCCATAACGCGCGGAGAAACACCCGGGGTAATGCAAGATGACTCTGAAGCCAGATCTCCGAAAAGCGCCAGGCACATAACGAAAGAGAAATATGACCACTTGGTATATGATCCTAAAAGGCTGGACATAGTATTGTGGAAAAAACACAGGGCCAAAGTCGAGGATATTAAAGGTGGTAAAATAACATTCTCGGGAGCTGACTGGTCAAGTTCTGAAGACGCCTCTTTGGGCAAGGAAACTAAGTTGCGCGCATATTTTGACATAATGATAGACAAGTTATGCGACGGGCTTGGCGGGGTCCTTGCCGGTAATATCAATATCGACAAAACGGAACTTAAGAAAAAGATGGGGTTGATCATAGACAACTCTTTTGAGGGAAATAGGGACGCAGCTCTCAAATGGTTCGATGGGATAAAAATGAACAAAGAGAATAACTTTGAGATAGTCCTTAATCCGCGGCAGCTAAAAACCGGGTCAGGGATCGGCATGCTTTCCAGTCTGGATCTACCCAAATGCGTTCTAAATATGGATCTTGGGATGTTGTACGCGGTAACGGATAGCGATGTCCTGAACGCTCTGATCGCGATGACATTAGGCGCACAATTCCTGGGTTTTCTCTACAGGCATGACCAGGTCATGCTGAAGAATGGCGTCGGAGACCGAGGCGGATCCGGAGGGACGGACCCCTTTATTAGTTCGCCCCAGAAAGACAATAAAGGCGAAGTCATAACTATGACCGAGTATGATGCCCTGAATATGAAGTGTATCCAGGATGATCTTGCCGGAGCGGCCGATATTTTTGACAGGATCAACGATTTTATTTCGGATGTAAAACACCCTTCGGAAGTTTATTTTACCGCAAATTACAAATTAGCACGCGAAAATATCCCGAGGTTTTTAGGAAATTTTTCCCCGGATATTCCGGATTCGTTAAGGCGTGAGAACGCGAGGTTGAAGCGCGTCGGGCGATATGAGATCGGCGGGGTGCTCGGAGCTGGAGGTATGGGGATAGTCTTATACGCCCGTGATCATGAGACGGGAGATCGTGTAGCGATAAAAATGATAAAGAACAGCGCGGGGTCCGCGCCGGATGCAAATCTGCTTAACAGGTTCGAACTTGAAAACATCTCCGGGCAGTTGATAGATGACAGCCGCGTCATTAAAAGCAGGGGTAAATATACTTATACGACACAAGTCGCTGAGAATGTCAAGTTAACGTACGACTACATGGTGCTCCCTTATATCCCTTACTATACTTTGACCGAATATATGGAAATTGTTAAGTATTCATCCCGCGGCGGCGGGTTATCAGCTGCCGATATGGCCAAAGTGTTTGAAGAGACTATCGTTCCGATCTTGGGGGGATTGGATGTCATCCATGAAAAGGAATTTATACACCGTGACATAAAGCCCGACAATGTAATGGTTGACCCCGACGATCACGGGAAAGTGATCATAATGGACATGGGATTGTCGAGAAAACTCGATGACGAAAAAACAAGGAATACTTTAGAAGGCCAGGTGCTGGGGAGCAAAGATTATATTTCTCCCGAACAATCAAAAGACGCCGGTTCCGTTACCAGAAGGACGGATCTATGGTCTATGGGTGTTATATTGTACGAGATAGCGACCGGGAGGAGACCGTTTATCCATCAAAAGCTATTGGATCTGCTTATCGCTATCCAAACAAAAGAACCTATACCCCCATCCGCGATCAACCCGAACGTCGACCCGGAATTGGAAAGGATAATTTTAAAAGCTTTAACAAAGGACGAAGACCAGCGCTACCAGACAGCACAGGAAATGATCGACGATCTGCAAGCGTGGGTAGCCATGGAAAAACCA
Organism: Candidatus Omnitrophota bacterium; assembly: GCA_015231405.1. Taxonomy (GTDB): domain Bacteria; phylum Omnitrophota; class Gorgyraeia; order Tantalellales; family Tantalellaceae; genus JADGBR01. The sequence goes on from JADGBR010000008.1 coordinate 60,199, forward strand.
GAAATAAAACGGGTAGAACCAAATGACACAGCCCCGATGTTAACCCCTCGTCAGGCCGGATCAGACGGGGCCATCTCCGGCCTGGACCTGACCCCGCCAAGCCGACAAGCAATAGCGGCGGAGAAAAGCGGAAAAAAGAAAGTATCAAGAAAACAATTCATAGCGGTAATGCTGCCTATCATTGTACTCACCTTTGCAGCGGTCTGGGCAATAGGATGGTACGGAATTATCCCCTTTTTCATGTGGCTCCTGAAAAAACTCGCGAAAACCACCACAGTTCCCGTCGGTCCTACAGAAACATCGGGCAAGTCTGATGAACAACCCGCGATACAAACCGATAATCGCGCCCTTTTGTTTGGCGGAAAAACCGGATACTTTGACTGCGGCGATTCTAAAGGGCTGGCGAATGTCTTTGATGGCGGGGGTACCATAAGCTTTTGGATGAGTTCTGACGATTACAGGGGAAGGGTAATAGATAAAAAAACATGGGATATAAGTTTTGCGGGCAATAGAGAACAGTTAGTATTTACGTATCGGTTCGATGGCAGCAATGATTCGGCCAGATGGGAGTATTTCGGGAATGCGATCTCTCATTATGGTTGTAATCATATTGCAATAAGCTATGATTCATCAAATCCTCAAATTAGTCCAAGGTTTGTTATTAATGGACAACTTGAAACTAACGTGAAAATGATCAAACCGGCAATAGGCAAAAGGATCGATGACGCGAATCATCATCTGTGCGTGGGTTTGCCTGATGGAAATTACACTTTTAACGGTACGATCAGAGACGTTGCTGTTTTTAAGGAAGAATTGCCTATAGACTATATAGCGGGGATACATACGAGAGGAATAGATCAAAGACGAGAGGGTATAGAAAAAGAAAGTATGGTAGGGTACTGGCGTTGTGATGAAGGTGATGGCGATACGGTGTATGATGCAACATCAAGTGGAAATAATGGGATAATGCCGGAGTTGACTGACCAAAGGCCGGTTTGGGTGAAGATGAAGGTATTAACGGAGAATGTAGGCACTTTGTTATTTGATGGTCTGCGAGGGCGAGTAAAAGTTATTAGCAGTGCGGCAATTACAAATATTTTTCGCAATTCGGGAAAAATTGAATTTTTACTTTTCCCGAACGAGAAGGGCCCTAAGTTTTCCGCTGTCTTGTCCAAAAATGACCTGGTTTCCGAGTATGGTATATACACGGCCGATTTTAACAAAGGTTATTTGATATATTTGGACCGGGAAAATTCAAATATCGTTTTTGAACATGGTTTTTCCGAAAAGGGTGGTAGGTGGGTAACTGAATCTGGAAGTATAAGTTGGGGGCAGGTATTGCGCGTGGAATTTGAATATGACGCTACTTCTGTCAATAACGATCCGGTTATCCATATTAACGGAAAAAAACAGGTTCTCTATTGTGAAAATCGTCCTAAGGGAGTTTGCGGGAATGATGAGGAGATCCCGTTATTTATCGGGGATAGCCAAATAAAGGAAAATACATATTCTGGGCAAATAGGACGGTTGTCTTTTTACAGGAAAGAAGGGAATGGGCCATTTAAGCCTGTTGCTAAATATAATTTTGGAGAGGAGGCCGGTTCACGGGTAAGTGATGCCATAGGCCATAACGATGGAAGCCTGGAGCCGCCTGAGCATATTCCAAAAAGAAAGATTATCCAAGAAAGAAAATGGGTCAGACTGGATTCGCACCTGTGGGTGTTGTTGCCGTACTTTATAACTCTTGCTACAGGATCCATGCTGCCGCTGCTTACGGTAGCTCTTATTGCGTGTGTGCTAAAAGCCGCCCAACTAAGCAGACGAAAAAACGTAGAACAAAAACAAATTCTGGTAGCCATTCCGGAAAATGCTTATGATGCTCTTAGCGCAAAAGATAAAGAAAGTTTGGGGGCTTTCAGTAACGCAAAAATTCTGCTATTTGATAATGGTATCAGCAACGAATACCTTGCTTTAGAGCTGGAGAGATATATTAGAAGGGACGGAGCGTTTGGCGCTATTGTCCTTGATTATGAGGGTGATGGACCAGCATACGTTAAAGCTATCGGGTTGTTCATTGACGGCGTAAGTGAAGCCACTAATTTATCGCCGAGTAAATCCGGAACGAAAATTCAAAATATCAAAAGATTAGGAAGGATGTCCCAACGGGAATGGCGGGTACGTCTCGGTGCCCAAGGATCTGGATTGGAAGAATTAGTTTCGTTCCGAATATCGGAGCGGAATATATTTGATGAGAATCTGTGGCGACTAACCGCGAAAACCCGTTCAAAGATAAAACCATCCAATGCAACAATGAATTATTTGCGTGTCGGGCCACAAGCCAAGGAACAACGTTGTGTGAGTATCGCCGTTAGGACAGTAACGGATATGCGCTCTATAGCTGAGATTCTCGGAAGGGTCGGCGCTGAAGGAACCGATAAAAGAAAGATCTTGGAGTATTTGCAGCTCAGAGTATCAATAAGCGGAGTGGATAAGTATAATATAGCGGATTACATGTACAAAACCGGTCTTGATAAATATCTTGAAGTGGAGAACATTCTTTTCGTATCAGAAAAAACTACTTTTGCAGAAACTCTTCGTGACATAAGGACAGTCGAAAAATATTCAAGCATAAGAGACAGCCAGATAGTTGTGGGGGATTATAGGGATTTTTCGATCGAGTTGACGGCAAATACCCCGAAAGATCCGGAAGCAGCGCCTCTGTATGTGCAAATGAAGGGCCCAGGTCTTGCCGGGCAGCTTCTATTGGCGGTAATAGGAATTATCAACAATGAAAAAATGGATAAAAGATTAGGCCATTCATTTGAAAAAGGTCAGAGGTGGTTTGAATTCCTACCGAACATAGGCGAAAATAACATCGAGACCCTTCGAGAGATGATCAATTGTGCCCAAAAAGCCCAAAGCATGGCGTAATCTGGTATATTTGCAACTGAACGCTGACCAGTGCATGGGTTCAACATGGATATAAAAAATTCTCAAATATTTGCAAAAGGTGTGTCAATCGAGTAAGATTGATTTTAATTAAATAAATAGTTCGGGCTAGTGTGCTATTAACGCAGTGAGTTGAAGAGCAGTCCGCTTTGGAGAGTATGGTAAGTTGCAAAGGTTATGGAAATTTCCAATACTCAAATACCTGGGTGTTATAAGATCATTCCAAATATTGTGAAAGATCATAGGGGTGAATTTGTGAAGATATTTCGTAAAGATATTTTCATGGAACATTGTTTGGAGACAGATTTTGTTGAGGAGTATTATTCATGTTCTTGCCGTAATGTATTGAGGGGGCTTCATTTCGGTGTCCCGCCGGCTGATCACGCCAAGGTTGTTAATTGCGTTTATGAGGAAGTGATGGATGTGGTCGTTGATTTGAGGGTTGGATCAGAAATGTTCGGTAAATATCAAGCGTTTGAATTGAATGCCGCGAACGCTATCGGGATGTATATTCCAAAGGGTCTAGCGCATGGTTTTTACGTAAGAAGCGATATGGCCATTGTTGTTTATCGCACTACGTCAGGGTATTCGCCTCTTTGTGATACGGGAGTGCGATGGGATTCTGCGGGCATACCCTGGCCCGGAACATCTCCTATAATGTCAGCGAGGGACATCGGTTTAAAACCTTTAAATCATTTCGACAGCCCTTTTAGGTATGTCTGTAAATGACCAAGAAATATAGTTCTAAGAATCTTCGAGCATGAAGCATCTAACATATCTTGAACATGATGGTGCGGATGACAGGACGATCTATATCTCCTGCAGCAGCAGTAAGGAATTTGTCTTGCCGCTTACTGTAATGCTGGGATCACTCTTCGCGCATGTTGACCGATCGTGGAAGGTGGTCGTTTATATTTTTGACGGCGGGATGCGGACTTCCGATCGCAACAGGATGTTGCGGTCTCTTAATACAAAAAATGCAGACATTAAATTCCTAAAAATTAGAGATCACGCTCAATTGAAGGGCCTTGAAACCGAGGGACACTTTTCGATAGCATCAAGCTACCGTGTTATTGGGACCATGATGCTGCCGAAATCTATCACTAAAGTTATTCATCTTGACTCAGATGTTATTCTGAGTGAGGATATTTCAAAACTTTGGAGTGTCGATATCGGTGAGAACTATGTGCTCGCGGTACAAGAACAGGGAAAGGATCATCAGTATGTTTCATCTAAGGGTGGTATGGTTCATTACAGGCGTTTCGGCATTGACCCGGGAACTAAATACTTTAACGCAGGAATAATGGTGATAAACCTCGAAAAATGGAGACAGGATAGCATCGCTGAAAGGACCATTGACTTTATGCGTGAAAATATTAAATATATCCAATGGTATGATCAGGACGCTCTTAACGTGGTTTTGGCGAATAAATGGGGGGAGTTGGATCATCGATGGAACCTTCTTACGCAGATATTCTCGAATTCCGGTTGGGAAGAAGGCCCCCTTGAGAGCGAAAAGAAATACAGAGAGTTAGTGGAGCATCCCTACATTATTCACTTCAATACCCCCGGTAAACCTTGGCATTTTGATGACGTGCATCCTTATAGGAACTTATTCATAGAGAACCTGAAAAAGACCCGGTGGTATTGGACGTGGAAACTGCAAATGTGGAAAAGTTGTTTCGTAAAATATCTTCTACCCAGGGGATTCACTCGGTTCGTTAAGAAAATGTTATTATCGAAAAATTACTAAGTCTGACTGAAGTGCCGGAGGAAATGCTGTGAATAAGATGGGAAATGAGAAGAATATTAGAAAATTGATCCAAGAGAATGTTAGGCAGATCGCCAATATCAGGCAAGGGATAGGGAGATTCATCCCGGGGAAAACCCATATAACCTATGCCGGGCGAGTTTATGACGAAAAAGAATTAATGTCGTTAGTGGACGCCTCTTTGGATTTCTGGCTGACTGCCGGTAGATACGCGCACGAATTTGAAACAAAATTCTCCAAATTTTTGGGAGTGAATTATTGCGTATTAACAAATTCCGGATCTTCGGCGAACTTATTAGCCGTCTCTGCCTTAACATCTCCGTTGTTGGGGAAGAGGAGGCTCAAGGCAGGAGATGAAGTCATTACTACAGCTTGCGGATTTCCTACCACATTGAATCCGATCATCCAGAATAAACTTAAACCGGTTTTCCTTGATATTGACCCGAATACTTATAACATTCAGGTTGAAAAGATCGAGAAGGCTCTATCCCGAAGGACCAAGGCGATCTTTATTGCCCATACATTGGGTATTCCCGCTGATGTAGAAGCGATCCTTAAGATAGTGAGAAAGCATAACCTGTGGTTCATCGAAGATAATTGTGACGCTTTAGGTTCGAAATACGGAGAGCGCTTTACAGGGACTTTTGGGCATATCGCGACCCATAGTTTTTATCCAGCGCATCATATTACTATGGGGGAAGGTGGGGCTTTGCTTACCAACGATTCTTTGCTGAAGAGGATAATTGTCTCTTTCCGCGATTGGGGTCGTGATTGCTGGTGCGAATTGGGGCATGATAATGCCTGCGGAAAAAGATTTTCCAGAAAATCGGGTCAATTGCCTTTTGGGTATGACCATAAATATGTGTATTCTCACATAGGCTACCATTTGAGCGTTACTGATATGCAGGCGGCTATAGGCTGCGCGCAGCTGAAAAAGTTGCCTAAATTCATCGCCGCGAGAAAAGGAAACTTTATGTATTTATACGACCGCTTGACTAAATATAAAGATTATTTTGTTCTGCCGCGATTGTCGAAAAAAACTGATCCAAGTTGGTTTGGTTTTCCTGTTTTGGTAAGATCGGACGCGCCATTTACACGTAATGAAGCAGTATGTTATTTGGAAAGTAAAAAGATAGCGACAAGGATGTTGTTTGGGGGGGATTTAACGAAACAGCCTGCTTACCGGGGAATTAAATACAGGGTTGCCGCCAAATTGACTAATACGGATTTAGTGATGAAGAATTTATTTTGGATTGGTGTATACCCAGGCCTATCTAGGGAGATGTTGGATTATGTCTTGGAATGTTTTGATGGGATGTCGAAAGAATTAAAATGACATATCTCATCGCTCGGTTCGGTTGGACCCCGGGTCAAACGGCTTACAGGAGAGTAAAATGAAGGTTGTGATCTTAGCGGGGGGGCAGGGTACAAGGCTTCAGGAAGAAACCGTGGTTAAACCCAAACCAATGGTGGAGGTGGGCGAAAAACCTATTCTGTGGCATATAATGAAGATTTACGCTGCGTCTGGATTTAACGAATTTGTGGTTGCGCTCGGATATAAGGGGGAATGGATAAAAAAATACTTCCTTAATTACCATCAGCTCGATCACGATTTCAGCATTCACACAAAGAACGGGCATATTGATATGCATGACGGTGATTATGAAGACTGGATAGTTCATCTTGTCGATACCGGCTATAAAACACAGACAGGTGGTCGGCTGAAAAGACTCAAGAAAATTATCGGCGGTGAAACGTTTATGATGACATATGGCGATGGAGTTGCGGATATTGATCTGAAAGAGTTATTGTCTTTTCACCGTCATAACGGCAAACTGGCAACAGTAACGGCGGTAAGGCCCGAAGCCAGGTTCGGCGAAGTGATATTTAATGGAAATATTGTCGAACGATTTGTCGAAAAACCGCAGCTTGGCGAAGGCTGGATAAGCGGAGGTTTTTTCGTCCTTGAGCCGCAGGTATTGGATTACATTGACGGGGATGATACAATTTTTGAAAGGAAAAGCATGGAGCGACTTGTCTCGGATGGACAGCTTGCCGCTTTTCAGCATAACAATTTCTGGCATTCAATGGATACCATGAGGGATGCGAAATTCCTTAATGATATTTGGGCGAAAAACGAGGCTCCATGGAAGGTGTGGAAATAGACATGCGGCAACTGAACATATATAAAGGAAAAAAAGTTCTGGTAACGGGACACACCGGGTTTAAAGGGTCGTGGTTAAGTATCTGGCTTACCGGGCTGGGAGCTAATGTCACGGGATTTTCGCTCCAGGACTGGGAGAATGACTATCTTTTTAAAAAGGCGAGGCTTTCCGGACGCCTTAGCGATGAAAGGGGTGATATCAGTGACCTTAAAAGGCTTGGGGAAGTATTTGCACTCCATAAGCCCGATATCGTGTTTCATCTCGCCGCGCAGCCGCTCGTCAGAGATTCTTACCGTGACCCAGTTAAAACATTTCTGACTAATACGATGGGTACGGTTAATATCCTTGAATGTATTAGAAGCTCGGCCCATGCGGTTTCTGGGGTCATTATCACTACTGATAAATGTTACAAGAACAGGGAACAGAGCATTGGCTATAAAGAGACGGATGTGCTTGGGGGGCACGACCCTTACAGTGCCAGCAAAGCGGCCGCTGAACTTGTGATCGACTCATACAGAAATTCGTTTTTCGCTGATTCCGGAAAACTTGTGGCTTCTGCGCGTGCTGGCAATAATCTGGGTGGAGGCGATAATTCGAAGGACAGGATAATGCCGGATTGTATATATGCGTTGAAGGAAGGTCGGGCCATAGCGGTTAGGAATCCTGATTCGACGAGGCCATGGCAGCATGTTCTAGAACCTCTTTATGGATATATGTTGTTGGGATACGGTCTCTTATGCGGAAAAGCAATATTCGCTGATTCATGGAACTTTGGTCCGGAGAAAGGTTCTATTGTGCCCGTTTCGAACATTACAGATCTGGTGGTCAAATACTGGGGAAGCGGACGGTGGATAGATTCGCATGACCCGGATAGTCCCCACGAGGCGAAGCTTCTCAGCCTCGATATTTCTAAAGCGGAAACGATATTGGGATGGAAGCCGAAATGGAATATAGAAAAGACCGTAAAAATGACGGTAGATTGGTACAGGAACGTCGATAAGTGTGATGCATACCGGTTGTGTATGGACCAGATCGAGGAATATGTTGATGCGGGAAAAGAAAACGATTAGGTCCCGGATCGGGAGGGTGTTGATAATCGGGGCTGCCGGCCTTATTGGAAGTGCCTTGCACAAGGTGTTTCTAAAAGAGGGTTATAATGTTTTAGGCGTTGACCGCGATCCGTTAATTGAAAATATTGCACTCGTTGACATTAACGATATTCGTTCTCTTGCATTTCCTATTTCGCAATTTCAGCCGAATACAGTTATTTTAACAGCGGCCTTGACTTCGGCTGATTATTGCGAAATACATCCTGATGAATCTGAGAAAGTTAATATCGGCGGTTTAATGAACGTGATCGACAGTTTGCGCGGTTTTTCTGTAAAATTTGTATTTATCTCAAGCGACTATGTTTTTAATGGCATCTCTGGACCGTATTCGGAGGATGATCCCACGGATCCATTGTCAGTTTACGGAAAGCATAAACTGGCAGGGGAACGTATCGTTAAGTCAGAGATGCGGGATCATTTGATAGTGCGCACTACCTGGGTATATGGCACCGAGATAAAAGGGAAAAACTTCGTCTGTAATTTGATTCGCAGGGTCGGACAAGGCGAATTTGTAAAAGTTCCGACCGACCAGGTCAGCACTCCGACTTACGCGTATAATCTGGCTCAGGCAATTGAAGAATTAGTTCATACGAATAAGGCCGGAACATATAACATCGTCGGTGACGAACGTATGGGCAGATTCGATTTTGCGAATTCCGTATGCGAAGAGTTTGGGCTTAATAGGAATGCTATTCTTCCTGTCTTGACCGAGGAATTTAATTCAGCGGCTCCACGTCCGTTGTTGGCCGGCCTTATAATCGATAAACTCAAAAATAATTGTTCTGTCAAAATGTTGGGAGTAAAGGAAGGGTTAGCGGAGTTCAATCTGGAAAGATCATTATAAAATCGTTGGCCGGGTTTATTTAGTATCTTTGAATGCTACAAGCTGAATTCCTAGGCTGGGAATAAGCCTTGGGATAGAACCAAGAAGAGATCGGCCTGGTAATCGGTCCAGGACACGTGCAATAATACTACTAGGGTTTCCGAGATCTACTCCAATTAGCTTATACCCTCTTTGTTTGAAAAAGCGTCTTGAGATATAACTGCGATGAGCTTCGTATTGGTTAAATCCGGATGGTGTGGTAAGCCCTTCTCGGGAAAAAGGGTAGTTAGGAGTAGAAAATATAATTCGTTCCTTTGCACGACTCTCAAGTAAATCAACAACCTCATTCACGTTTTTTTGTTCCAAATGTTCCAGGAATTCGATGGCTAAAACAGTATCCCAGGAGCCATTAAGATCCGAGGGTAGTATTTGTTGCCACGTTCTTCTGTACCAACCTGATCTGGCGCAAATCTCGACATTAGGCGTAAATGCGTCCAAACCATCGACAGACGGCGATTTTGTCAAACCAGCTTCCCAGGAATTTGTACTGATAAGATGGCCCCAAAGGCCATATCCACAAGCCACATCAAGAACACTTTCACCTTTAATAAGTTTTATCACTACTGGCGGGAGTGAACAGGGACATGAACCCATACCAATGCTCCTTTGTTATATTGTGGTTTTAGAATATTCATACAATCAACTATAATGAAAAGCGGATCAAAATCAAGAAAATGAAATTTGATAGATCGCAGCGAGGGTTTAAGATTTTACACTGGAAATATTTTACTTTCCAACTTTATAATGTAAACTTTTGTGGGGACCTAATTAGTGAGTGCGTGCCTATGTGGTTAATGCCCGGGTAATAATGGCGGAAGCAGACTGAGTAAGAACGTCCTATAGGATAAAATTATGAAGTATGATTATTTGGTCGTTGGCGCGGGTTTGTTTGGATCAGTTTTTGCTCATGAGGCAAAAAGTAAAGGTAAGAAAGTAATTGTTTTGGAGCGACGGGGCCATATCGGAGGGAATTGTTACTCATATGATTTTGAGAACACCGGAATAAATATTCCAAAATATGGGGCGCATATATTTCATACTACAAGCAAAGAAATATGGGACTATTTCGGTAAATATGCGCAATTCAATCGGTATCAACATCGTGTGCTCACAACTTACAAAGACAAGGTGTATTCAATGCCCATTAATCTTTCAACGATCAATAACTTTTACGGTGTAAATCTGAGGCCATTTGAAGTCGATGAATTTATGAGATCGACGAGATATATCGATCGTGAACCGGATAATTTTGAGGATAAGGCGGTAAGTTTGATAGGGAAAGAACTTTACGAAGCTTTTATTAAAGGGTATACAGTAAAACAATGGGACTGTATGCCGAAGGACCTCCCTAAGGATATTATGGGCAGATTGCCCGTGCGTAATTCTTTTTTTGATTCATATTACAACGATAACTATCAAGGGATGCCGATAGGTGGTTATACCCCAATATTCTCACAACTATTGGAGGGTGTGGAAGTTATATTAAATACAGATTTCTTCGCTAAGAGAGCGTATTGGGAGTCAATAAGTGACAATATTGTTTTCACTGGTCCAGTTGATAGATTTTATGATTACAAATGTGGGAAATTGCGATGGAGATCGCTGAAGTTCGAGATCGAAAGATTAAATCTCGCAGATTATCAGGGGACAAGTGTTATGAATTACCCGGAAATAGAGATACCTTACACGAGGATAATTGAGCCCAAACACTTCTATCGAGAGAGACAAATTGTAGACGATTGTACGGTTATCATTCGTGAACTTCCGATCTCAAATGACGATGAGCCATACTATCCAGTAAATTTAGACGATGATCGCTGTAAGTACAGTGAATATGCAAAAATGCAAAAAAAAGAAACAAATGTTATTTTTGGCGGCAGATTGGCGGAATACAAATATTATGACATGGATCAGGTAGTTAGCGCAGCTTTGAACCGATCCAGGGAATCCTTGCGTTAGTGCGCAAGAAAGGTGCGAGCTAATGAAGACCTTACTGATATACCAAATATTTCATGACGAAAAATCATTCAAGAATACAGTCCAAACGGAATACGTAAGGCCTTTATTAATTAATAGGGACATAAGGATGTCCGATCCCAGTGTCGAAGTATTAGCTGAGATTCCATATCTGACAAATCAGTTGGCTGAGGCTAGGGCCTTTTATCACGCGATAGTTAATCCAAACCCACCTGATTATATCGGATTTACCACGCATCAACACAATACAAAATTTACGTTAAAATGGTTACTGTCGGGATTTCAGTACCACCTTATGTATTTCCCGAATGATTGTATTAAAATAGACGATGTTGATCCTGCCATTGTTGAAAAGGCTTTTATGGATCAGTCGGTAAAGGTCATTTCATTCTTCCCGGAACAAAACTATTTGAGACAGGCTGAGTACGCTCACCCCGGGATGACAAAGTTCTTGTTAGATGCGCTACAGCATCTGGGACTTTTAAATTCATTAAAATGGTGTGAAATTGATAAGATCCAATATGTTAAGTTTGTTCCTATTTGCAATAGTTTTATAATGCCCTGGAATGAATTTAAATCCTTATTCTCATTTCTTGACGCATTTATTCGATATATCAACAGTGAGTATAGTCTTGAGTATGGTAAATTACAAATAATCCCACAGACGCCTCGTCATTATGGGCGAGAATGGGGTTTGTTTGTTGAGCGACTGCTGGGGTTGTATTTTATTACCCGTTATGGGTATGATTTCAAGGTCGCTTTCCTGGATAATAATAAAATGATCCACAGGTTGGGAGGATACAGATACCCTGGGCTCTTTCGCAAGTATTTGATCGGTGTATCTTCCTGCTACCAACTTTATAAACATTTAAGAGCCTTGTTCTGTAAATACCAGTTGGATTGAATTATATTCACTTTCCACAAAGTGATCAGGGGGGGTCGAATGGGTTTTTCATATTTTTATCGTGAAAGCGGTATTTCCTCTGATATTCTTGTTGTTCAAGCTGACAACCGTGAGATAGAAATAGCTAAATTCGGAAGATCGGCGGAAATAATAATGGGTTTATACCCGAGTTTCCCAATGGATGCGTATAACGCGTCTTATTCGAATGCCTACGACTTTGTAGCTCTTACCTTTCTCGTTAATATATTAAAAACGCGTCAACTTAAATGGCAATACGAGAGAATAAAATTACTTCCGGATTATTACGCGGGTAAGCACCCTTGCTGGGGAAAAATAGTGTTGTTGGAAAAATTGTTAAATTGTCCCGAATACAAGAAACACAAAATTGTTATCTTTGTTGATTCGGATTCATGGATCCGTGACCAAAATAAGTTAAAATCTCTTACGGATTATTTGCTAAGCAATACAGATATTAATGGAATATTCTCACGAGATACTTATGTTCCAACGAATACATATGTTAATTCAGGTGCATTTATTTTAAAAAATAACGATTATGTACGCGATTTATATTCAGAAATGGTCTCTAAGCTTGATTCATATAGTAACTGGTTTAATAAGCTTTTTTATGACCAAGTACTTGTTAGTGATACTGTTTTTAAAAATAAATCAAGATTCTTGATTTGCAAACCGAATATATTAAATAGCCCAGCGGGTGATATAATCAGGCATAATTGGTTGAAACAACATAAGTCGCTAATGGAAAGTCTGAAAGACGAGATCATAGTATCGCAGTTTAACGAAATATTCGATAACGCTATTATTGAGGAGCTGGATATAGAAAAAATAGTTGATCGGGAGCCTCTTTATGTGGGTAACTGGAGAGAAATAGAACCTTTAACAAAAAAAATTCGGCGGGTATTCTTTACCGAAGTTCATCGAATTATCGAAAAAATCGAAAGAAATACAAGGAAATATGCAACAATGCTTGATTCCAAGCGTAAATAAGATGATTGGGATGTTCCGACAGGTTATCAAGGAGATCGGTAAAAACCTTCGGATGCCATTTGACGACCCTTTGGTAAATATCTCTGATTGTGAGATCCTTGCTGGCCCAGGACTATTGGGGTTAAAAGGGGGGCTCTTTAATCCCGGCGCTGTGGTGAGCGGGGATGAGATCATCCTTATAGCGAAGGGTTTAGATATATCACCCGTGGATGCGTTTAATGATCCTGCCTGTTTTAAGGATTATATGAAGGGGCCTGTCGTTATTCTTCGGTACGATCTTGATATGGCCATCAAGAAAATAGCGATATTGTCCGCAGGAACCTATGGGGAAGACAAGATCGAGGATTTTCGTGTTTTTAATTATCGCGGCAATATATTGTCAAATCATGTTACAGCAAATCCTTCTTTAGAAGGCAAGAACCCTGTCTACGGTCGATGTCGTCAAAGTATTTCACGAGTGGACGTTAAAGAAAACAAATTCATCGGAATTGGAAACCCGAGAATTGATAGGCCTGTAAATATGATTGAAAAGAACTGGTGTTATTTTGAGCATAATGAGGAATTATTTTTATTGTACTCATTAGATCCATATTTGCTTTTTAAACTTGCGGACTGGGAAACACTAGAATTTAAAGTTTTCGTCGACAAAGCGATAAGTATCAGAGAGAAAGTAAATAACTATCTCCAAGTTGGCAAAAAAATAATTCTTTCTTTAAGTACAAATCCTATTTCATATGATGAACACCATTATTTAATGATGGTGCATAAGGCCTATAGGCTGTGGCCTTTTTGCCGTCTGTACGTTCAATGGGCGATGCTCATAGACAAAAAGTCGCTTTTGCCTGTCAAAGTGTCGAGAAAACCTGTTTTTACCGGTAAATACGCCCGAGGTTCTGTAAGTGGGGTTATCTACACTACCTCAGTGCTTTGTTTGAAAAATGACGTTCTAATCTTTAATGGCGAAGGAGATTCATATCTGTCCTATGCCAGATTAAGCAGAGCGAAATTAAATAGATATTTTGTTGATATCAGTGCATAGAATAGTAATAGGTAGAGCTCTTTATGAAAAGAAATATACTGATCACGACTCCTTCTCTCGAATATACGGGCGGTGTTGCGAATTATTTTAAGGCTCTACTGCCGGTTCTTGAAAACAATGAGCACTTTGAGTTCTCTTTTTTGTTCGTTGGGACAGGCCAAGGAGGCGATCATAAATTCCATTGGATAAGGGATCAGATCCGGTTTTATAAAACATTGAAAAATAATAGGTTTGATTTGATACATATAAACCCTTCTTTGGATCTAAAGAGTTTTATTAGGGACGGACTTTTTATTCTATGGAGCAGGAAGTTTAGAAGACCAGTACTGGTCTTCTTTCATGGTTGGGACATGCGATTTGAACAAGTTATAAGAAAAGTGTTCTGGTATTTTATGAGGAGGACTTATTTGAGGGCTGATGCGTTTGTAGTCCTTGGGAGTGTATTTCAGAAAAAAATACTGCAATGGGGTGTTAAAAAGAAGATATATTCGGAAACAATGGTTGTTGATGACAGCCTTATCGAAGGATTCTCATTGAAAGAAAAATATGAAAGGATATCAAATAATAAATTTCTACGTATATTATTTTTAGCAAGGCTTGAACTGAACAAGGGGGTTATTGAGTCAATAGATGCTTTTTCCGAATTGATCAATTCGGGTTATAAAGCCTCTTTGACCATTTGCGGTGACGGGGTAGCTATGAAAGCCGCGAAGTCTAGGGCGGGAGAATTGGGTCTGTCTGACAAAATAGTTTTCACAGGGTATGTTAAAGGTGAGCTTAAAAAAAAATATTTCGCAGAGAATGATGTATTCTGTTTTCCTACTTACTATGAGGGGATGCCGAATTGTGTTTTAGAAGCGATGGCTTTTGGCATGCCTGTGATTACATGTTCAGTAGGCGGGATTAAGGACTTCTTTAAGGATGGTGAGATGGGCTATTTCGTTAAAGTAAGGGATTCCAGAAGTGTCGCTCTAGCGCTTCAAAAGTTAATCGAAGATAAGAATAAGATATTTTCGATGGGTAAATATAACCATTCGTATGCACTTGAGTATTTCTTATCATCAAATGTTGCAAAAAGATTGTTAGCTATCTACACACAAACGATTGACCGAAAATCATAATTGGGAATGTTTCTATGACTAGAGTCCTCGGGATAGAGATTGTTAGCGATTCATTGGAAGGGGTTGTCGGTAAGATCGTTTGCAATTGCAGGAAAAATGGAAAAGAAAATAAAATAATCAGTGCCACTGATGCGACTGAGATAGTATTGGCAAACAAGGATCCGAAGTTTCATGAAGTGTTGAGCTCTTTCGAAATGCGTCTTCCCGATGGTATGGCCAGTATATGGGTAGCACGGCTCAAAGGCGATATAAAAGCACAAAGATGTTCCGGCGCAGACTTTTTTGAGATGGTCTTGCGCAACTCGTCGACTGAGTCGATTAATCATTTCTTTGTTGGCGGTAAGCCTGAATTATTGGAAAAGTTAAGAGCAATATGCGAAAATAAGTTTAAAAACACAAATATCGTTGGGATGTTCTCTCCGCCATTCGGAGACATAAGCAATGAGAGTATTGTGGATATGGCGTCTGTGATCAATAACAGTTTTGCAGACATTGTATGGGTGTTTTTGGGTACGCCAAAACAATGCTACTTCGCTTCGAAGTTGTCTAAATATACGAAAGTTAAATATATCATTACAGTTGGGGCAGCGATAGATTTTATTACTAAAAATGTCACTCGTGCGCCAAGAATCATCCAATTACTAGGTCTGGAATGGGTGTTCAGAGTAATGATGGAGCCTCAAAGATTACTTCGGCGGTATTTGAATACGGTCTTATTGTTTTTTTTCTTTTCACTTAGAGAATTGCTTCAAGTACTTAAAATTAAATTCCTTAAAAGTGTAATAAATCAGAAATAAAAGAGTAATATGAATCGAAAAAAGATAAAATTATGTTTTTTTTCACCGATGGCATATCCTCTATTTAAGAAGACTAATGGGAACCATGGCGGTGCGGAAGTAGATCTTTATTTAATATCGACGGAGATCGCAAAAAATGATAGGTATTCCGTTAGTCTTTTGGTCGGTGATTATGGGCAGGAGCCCTTGGAATTAATCGAAAATGTACGATTAATAAAGCTCAAATATGAAAGTATGAAAACCGAGAAATCCTTAATTAGGAAAATCCTTAAAAGGTTGTACTTAGTGACGGTTTTGGTGAAATATCGTTTTGATCTGTATTTTCTGGAGGCAATGTCTGAGCACTTAGGTTATATTGTATTTATCGGAAAAATGCTCGGGAATGGCAAAGTTATATACCGAACAGCGAGTGATCTAGATTACGAGTATCTGGAATATTTACATGGATTTGAACGATCGTTATTTGGTTTTGCAATTCAACATACGGATATTCTCATTTCACAGCATGTTGGTCAGAAAGAGCGTTGGGAAAATAAACTAAAAATGAGGTCAATTGTCGTTGAGAATGGATTCAGAATAACCTCATCGAATATCGCCTGTAAGGAATATTTTCTCTGGGTTGGCAGAGCTGATAAATTAAAGAGGCCTGACTTATTTCTGGATATTGCGATGAAACTGCCAGGAAAAAAGTTTGTAATGATAATCCCCGGTGAAAACCCATTGAGTGAACGAATTCGGACACGGGCGATTGGGATGGATAACGTTATTTATTCAAGCGGTATAAGTTTTTTTGATATCCAGGACTATTACAACGGAGCAAAATGCTTGATAAATACTTCCCAATTCGAAGGGTTCCCGAACACCTTTATCCAGGCTTTTCTTGGGAAAACCCCTGTTTTAAGCTTTTTAGTGAATCCCGGCAATATAATCGATGATTTTAATCTCGGGCTTTGTTGCAGGGACGATATCGATCAAGCGATTGATTTTATAAATAACCTGGATGATCAAGTGATAATGAAATTAGGTGAAAATGCCTTTCGGTATGTTAATGAAAGACACGACATAAGACAAAAAGTGTCCTTGTACACCGAGATGATCGATACTTTAGTGGGAGAAAAATAATTCATGAAGAGTCTTAGATCTTTGGTTGTATTGATATTAGTTGTTGCTGGTGGTGCTATTCTGAGCCATCATCTGATCGAAAAGAACCTTTTGTTGTTCATGATTGCTTTGTTGTTTGGTACTCTTATTTATCTTTTTTTTTATGATAAGCCAATTAATGCCCTTTCCTTTTACATTCTGCTTCTGCCATTCGCTGGAACATACCTGTTTAACTGCAAATTATTGCCGGTGCCGGGTGGTAAAGTCATAATACTATTGTTTTTCTTTATGCTGCTTGTTTGCCTGCTAAACATAAAGAAGTTTAACAGGCTTCATCCTAAGGTGATTTCCTTCATTGTTTTTATATTCTTTGTTGAGATCGTGTGTCATCTCAGGGGATTGGAAAACTTAAAAAGTCTTTCTTTCTTTTTCGGTGAGCCGTTGGAGCCTCTGAACTTTATTTTGTCATATTTATTAAAACCGTTTACATTTTTTTTCCCCTTTGTAATGATACTTTTATTCTGTAAAAATGATGAGGAATTGCGCGTTTTGAACAAATATTTAAAGCTATCTGTAACAATATTTGCTTTCTCGATCTTTTTCTATTATCTCTTTTTTGTGGGAAATAAGAGCAGTATTGACGATGTCCGCTATGAGTTATCGGTTTTTGTCGGCGTTCATTCAAATGAATTCACACGTATTCTGACGATGACGGTTTTGTTCTTTTTTGTGGATCTGCTGCATAACCCAAAATCGATCAAAATAATTGTCCCTTTTATAATGCTTATTTCCGTTGTCATGATCTCATATTCCCGAACGGCATATCTAATTATTGTTTTGGAGATCTTTTTATTCCTGTTGTTAAGTGGACGAAAAAAATATTTGCCTTTCCTATTCTTTATATTTATATTTATTGCTTTACTTGTTCCAACCACGATCAAAGAAAGGGTGTCGTATGGTGTTAATAACGATGATATTTCGGCCGGAAGGGTTCAGAACATATGGATGCCGCTAATAAACGAGTATGTGAATGATCCTCGAAAACTCTTCCTGGGTGCTGGTATAGGTGGGATAGTATTAACTCAGTCATTCAAGAGAAATTTAATGCTCGATGTCGGGCACGCACATAACATGTTCCTGACGTTCATTGTCGATAATGGGATTATTTTGCTTATAGTTCTGCTGTACTTGTATTATTCGATCATAAAGCTAATTTGGATCGATACGAAAAACGCTAATGTATCACTTTCAAAAGATTACAATATTTCAATCATAGTTATAATTGTTTGTTATTTCGTTTCGGGTATGACTGATCAGTCGTTGTTGCCAACCTACCCTAATTATATTTTATGGGTAATCATGGGGATAGCCTTAATTAACAGTAATATAGCCAAAGACAACAATAAAATAAGATATTGAACATACAAGATACCCCACAATGTTTAAAACTGGTATTCATAACTTATCGGGTCTAACAAAGTTTACACTAACGGACATATTCGGCAGTTCAAGAAATATCTATATAGGATTATATGATCAGGTCGGTCGCTTGGATCGAGTGGATATTCCGTCTTTGCAGGAAAAGATACTCAATGATATTAGGTATCGTAACGTATTTAAGAGAACCTATCAAAATCGTTTCGATGAATTTGATAATATCTGCATAGATGCAATGAAGCATTTTATTATTTCTTCGAATAAGGTATTGGTCCATGATCTGGCAGTATCCGATGGTAGGACGTCGTATGATTTCTATAAATTATTGATTAAACAATCCCCGGGAGAGATCATCTATTTCGCATCAGATATATTGCCATATGTTTTCGAGATTTCAACGGTGGGGAGTAGGGTAAAAACGATCATTGATAAGGGGCAGAATGTTATTCAGGTTATTTTTCCTCCATTTGTATTTAATGAGTTCAGCCAAGATAATAAACTCTATTTTATCAACCTAATGCTTAAATATGTTATCGATAGAACCGTGGTAAAAGCTCAGCTGCGGGATGTGAGAAATAATGAGGCGAAGCTGGTAATTAAAAAGATCTATTTGGTCGATAAAAAGTGCAGGGATCTAATGAGCGTGGACCATAACTTTAGTTTTGAAAGTTACGATATATTCGATCGGGCAACAAGACAAGTCAATATTGTCAGGGCTATGAACATATTGAATCCGACTTATTTCCCGCAAAGCGATATCAAAATAATATTGAGGAATATTCATGATTCATTGTTAGTTGACGGTTATTTAATAGTCGGTTCTAATGGGGATAAAGGCAGTTGTGTGGATGGCGGAATTTATCAGAAAATGAATACTGGGTTTATATCCCTTAGACATGCCGCAGTTCCTTCGCGGATCAATCAGGTTATTATTGATTTTGACCGAACGGAGTTATGAATATTGAGTGATCATTACTCGGTTGGGGACGTTGTTCTGGTATGACCGGCAATGGCTTGTGTCGCCGGAAATATTGGTAATGATTGAGATGAAAAAAAATAAAATATTGTTGGTAGTGCCCGAGATCTCAGGCGGCGGAGCCGAAAAAGTCATGTGCCTTCTGGCCCGGCATCTCGATAAAACTAAATTTACTATCACTTTGATCGTATTCGGGTGTCAAGACCAATGTTTTCAAGCTATTAAGGATGTTACCGTCGTATTCCTTGGCAAGAAGAATATGTGGGGATTTTTTAAAGTGATACTATCACTGCGGAGTATTATCGATAGTTATCATCCTGAAGTGGTATTAAGTTTCTTGTATTATTCAAATATAAGTGTTACTTTAGCGCAGGCATTATCCTTTAATAAACCCAAGTTGATCTTATCTGCAAGAAATTACAATGAAGTAGGGGCTTCTAGGTTTAAGTTCCTGAAATTGTACTTGTTAAAATATGCTTATACTAAGGCTGATATGGTAATCGCCAATGCTGAAAAGTTAAATTATCTTCTTAGGGAAGAAAATAAGGATAAAAGTGAGAAGTTTTTAACGATATATAATCCGATTGATACTCATGAAATAGACGTCAAGAGCCAAGAGGGTGTCGAGGACTATGTGCCTCGTAATAACAATTTCCCAAGGATAATCACAGTTGGTCGACTCGAAAAACAAAAAAGGCAAGATATCCTTCTTGCGGCCATATCAGAAATATTACACAGCTATAATATACCGATCAATTTGTTGATAATGGGGGAGGGCAGCTTGAAGAGAAAACTGATCATTTTGGCTAAATCTCTTGGAATTGAGAATAATGTTGATTTTATCGGTTTTAAGCTCAACCCATACCCGTTGATAAAGCAGAGTGATATATTTGTGTTATCATCAGATCATGAAGGATTCCCAAATGTACTTTTAGAGGCTATGGCATGCGGAACTCCAGTTATCTCAACTGATTGTAATTCAGGTCCCAATGAAATCATAACAGATGGCCAGGACGGGTTACTTGTGCCAGTCGGTGATAGTACAACGATGGCTAAGAAGATCGTTCAATTATTGTCAGATGAAAACACAAGAAAGCTCTTTGCCGAAAAAGGTCTGCAAAAAGCGAATAAGTTTTCCGTTAAGAGTATAATTCCTCAGTACGAAAAAGCGATATTGAATGTAATTGGTGAAGATAAATGAAATCACGTGTTCTTTTTGCTTGACTCAATATACTGCTTATGGTACTTACCGTAAGAATAATATGAGTGTGCCGAAAAAGAAGATGATCTGATCCCGTTGAGTATCCCACCGAGAACCGGAATATTTAACTCGTTAAAGCGGTTAATACAACGTGTTATAATATCGAGGCTTGCGAAATTGTACCGGATAACAAAAAGAATTTGATTGAGAATCTTTCCGAGAACGGCGGAATCGGCAATTATGTAGGCCGGAGGACTGTCGATAATCAGCATATCGCATTTTTGAAGAAGAATCTTAATCGTATTTTTCATCCTGTCTGTATCGAAAAGTTCAGTAGGGTTTGAGACGTGTTTTCCGGCGGGAATTATAGAAATGGCCGAGCCTGGCAAGGTCACCAGTACGTCAGAGAGTTCTAGTGTCTGATCAGTTAAGTAATCTGATAAGCCGGTATGTTTTTCCAGGCTTAGGAAGTTAGAAAGACCGCCTATCCGTATGTCACCGTCGATAAGTATGGTCTTTTTGCCGTCATTTGAAAATGCCGTCGCCAATGACAAAGCGACAAATGATTTTCCCTCATTTGGGAGACTACCGGTAAGCACGAAACCGTTGAGGTGCGACTTTTGCATGGCGAATGTTAGGTTCGTTCGGATCATTCTTAGGCTTTCGTTGATCTCAAAGGAATTGCTGATAAGGTTCTGGATGTCATAGATATTGGCGATTTTAAACTTCTTTTCTATGTTTGGTATACCTCCGATATTTGGGATTTTAAGAGAGAGTTCAATGATGTGTGAGTCCTTTATCGTCCTGGAAGATGTTTCGATGAGTATGATAACGACTAATCCAAGAAGGATCCCGGAAAAGATCGATAAGATGAGAGTTACCATTACTTTTGGTTTAATAGGGTATTTGGAGACTTCGGCGTAATCAACTATCTTCACGTTATTAGCCTGCATTACGCCTGTGAGTTCAGCTTTAACGTTTAATAATACTTTTTCGGTTTCCTTCAATATGCTGGTATCGACTATGTCTTTCTGGTTAAAAAGAGCAACCATTTTAGGGTGTTTTGGCTTATAGCGGTTCGCCAGACCGGCAATCTCTGATTCAAGCTTTATCTGTTCTGTTTTGAGATTTTGGATAACGGGGTTTTCAACTATCTGAGGAAAAGTTTCATAGATTTTGCTGTTTATCTTTCCCTTTGAAATGTCCTTGAGCTGTTCAGACATTTGGCTAAGCGCGGTTGGATCTGGAATTAGTTTCAGCATCTCTTTAGACATAAACAACATGTTTTCAAGGTTTTGCTCAACGAATTGGGTCGCGAGCATATTTGCGAATTTGGCTGCCATTACCGGGTCAGGGAAATCTATGCTAATTTCCACAAGTCTGCTATTTTTTATGGGTTTGATATCGATGAGCCCGAGGAAAATATCTGCTGGTTTCGATCCTGGTTGTTGAAAATAATTCTGTGATGAAAGATTCAAAAGGCTAACCACCCGCTCTGCAAGAGATTTGCTTTTTAGTATTTCGTACTGTGTGTTGTAGTAGTCATCGTCGAAAAGGGTTAAGGATAAGTAGTCTTGCCTGTCAGACAAAGAGGATTTTGAGGGCTTTTCTATCAAAAGTAACACAGTGGACCTGAAAATGGGGGTAGTAGTTTTCAAATAGACGAAGGCGCCGATAAGAAAGGAAATGACGATGACACAAAACAGCAACTTATGAACGAAAAGATAAGTGAGAATCGTCTGGGGATCAAGGGCTTCTTCTAACTTGTGTTTATTGTTGTCCATATTAGTCTTTAGAAGGAACTTTCCGGGACAATGATTATGTCACTTTTTTCAATGTCGATGTCTTCGGCTTGGCCCTTAAGAACGAGTTTTAAATTGGGATCAAGCGCTTTTTTTTCACCGTCTGGCATGGTCCTAATAATTTTTGTGCCGTTAGGGTTAGCATATCTATCGAAACCCCCGGCTATCGCTATTGCTTCAAGTGTATTGATCGTTTTATCTTCCGGTAGAGCGTAAGAACCGGGTTTTGTGACATTTCCCATTACGGTGAAAGTACGGTTGGTAGATGTTCCGATCGAAGCAGATACACTCGGATTGACTAGATAATCAGCTTCAAGCAATTGGCTGATCTTTTTTGAAACTCCGAGAGTTGACAAACCCTCGACGCTGACAGATCCAAGAAGCGGGAATTCGATAGTTCCGTTGTTCCTTACCTGATAAGCTCCCGAAAGGTCTTCCTCTCGGTACACGGTTATTTTAAGTTCGTCTCCTGTTTGGACAGTCTGTATCTTTTCGGTAGCATTACCTGAAACAAAGGATAACGCAAGAAAACAGAGTAAGAAAGAACTGACAAACAAAAAAATTTTCATGTTTTTTGATAGAGGTTAAAAAGCTCATCAACTTTAAGTTCCAATACGAATCGGTTCTCCTTAATGTTCGCGCTGTCAAGGTTAGAATCCCTGCATGAGAGGGAATACTTGAAATTAAGGAACATGTTCTGTAACAGTCTGTATTCTAAAAGGGTACCCAATAAGAAATAATTGTCAATTTGTTTTTTAAAAAGACCCGATGTCGATGTGTTTGTAGAAGGGGTCGTTCTTTTGTAAAGTCCGCTTATCGTGAATTGCAGGTCTGGGGAAAACAAACATTGCGAAAGGGTGGTGGCGATGCTTGAGTAGCGGGAATAGATTCCGGGCGCAGAATCGACTATGCCCTCGCTGGTACTAATATTATAGAAAGTTGTTTTTGTGGGAGTAAGTTTGTAGTCCGCATTAAATTCCAGGCCGCTGAAGTTCTTGTAATCGTTAAAATGTGACCGTTCAGTGAACCCTAGTGATGTTCCGACAAAATGATTTTTGCGAGGTTTTGTTAGCATGCTTAGTGCGACACCATTGGAGTAATAGTTGGGGTCTTTCTGGTTATAGTAGTTCGCCGACTTAAAAGTATAAAAGAGCTCGAATTCGGTCAGGAGGGAATGAGCGTATCTAATGGAAGGTGAGTAGGTATGTGAGAGAAGACTTGATTCGCGGCCGATCTTGTTGGTGGCGAAATTATTGTAGTAGTTCTCGTAAGCGAAAATAAATGACGTCTTTGGGCTGATTTCATAGCTTAAAGATGGTCGAAACCTGTTATTGTTATACCACGATATCGCAGCCAATTGGTCTGTCCCGCCGGGTTCACTGCTTCCGATGGGTTTGTAACCGTCGAAAAAGTTCATCTTGAGTTTTTTGTTTGTAAAAAGGCTTGCATTGACGTTTACGTTGTTCTCAATACGGTTGAACTGAGGATAGTAGGAATAGTAATAGTGGTCGACAGAGTAGTCTAGAAAAAACCTGTTAATTTGGGTGTTGCTAAACGATAATACGGAAAGTTCGGATTTGTTTATCAGTTCCTGTTTCCTATTGTTGCTCGTGTTGAATAGGTTATCGGTATAAATAAGCTCATTATCAGTGGCAGGGATAACGCCTCTTTTTCTTTCAAGCATTAAGATATTGATCCTTGACTTGATTTTTTCCAAGCGGTTTTTTGATAGAAGATCGCGAGGGACAATATTAAAATTTGTCTCGGCAAGGTCGCTGGTCTTATAGTCAACTTTGGAGAAAGAACTGTCCTCAATATCTTTTTTGAATTGTTCGACATCTTCGGGGGTTGGTTCAGTTATTTCTCCGTTATTGTGTTCCTGTGCTAATTTTAGTGCCATGGTATCGGTCGCATAGTCGAGATTTGCAGATCGTGATGGGGAGTTTGAGCCTTGCCGTTTATCTTTTGGCAAAATTAATTGTTTTGTTCTATGTTGAGGTCCGTTGGCGATTGAAGGCTGATCTGTTTCCTTGTTCTTAATTTTGTTGTCTAATTCGTTGATCTTCTTGTTTGTTTTGCTTAACAATTCGGTTAAGTTTAGATTTTTGTCGTTTGGCTCAAGACTGAAAGAAAATGGCGCGAACAATAGCAGGTAGAAGGTGGTAAAAAATATACGGTAAAGCTTAGATTTATGCATAATTCAGCCTCGTTTGGCGACATTCACTTAGAGCAAATTTACTTGATTCGATCTCCTTAGTCAAGGGCCGATGAGGTAATATATCCACCTATGACAAAAACTATTTTGACACGAAGATTTCTCAGCTTGACCCACCACTCAAGAGCCTATATAATTAACAATTATGATTTTAGAAAAAAACAAGCCAATAGGTGTTTTTGATTCCGGGGTAGGGGGTCTTACCGTCGTAAAAAGTTTATGTGAGAAGTTGCCTTATGAAAACATCGTTTATTTTGGAGACACCGCAAGAGTTCCCTACGGCAATAAATCCAGGAATACCATAAAACGGTTTTCCGAAGAGATAGTAGCTTTTTTATTAAAGAAAAAGGTCAAAATGATCGTTATAGCCTGCAATACTGCCTCAAGTTTGGCTGTTGATCATTTGAAGAAGAAATTTAAACTTCCCATTCTTGGGGTTATTGAAGCGGGGGTTGAAGAGGCATTGATCAACACGGGAAATAAGAAAATAGGAGTTATTGGGACAAACTCAACAGTGAAGAGTGGCGCTTATGAAAGGCTTTTATTGAGAAAAGAATCAAAAGCTTGTCTTGTGTCCAGAAGTTGTCCCTTATTTGTTCCATTGGTGGAGAATGGAATGATCCGTGACAGGATCACACAGCTGATTGTCGAAAGGTACTTAAGAGAGTTTAATAAAAATGGAGTTGACACATTGATCCTTGGATGTACTCATTATCCTGTATTGAAAAAGGTAATCCAAAAAGTTCTGCCGAATGTCACGCTTATCGATTCAGCTTCTGCTGTTGCTAAAAAAACAGAATTTATTTTAAAAGAAAAAAAATTGGCATCGAATGGGGACAGAGGTTTTCGAGTAATAAACTGTTTTGTCAGCGATGCCCCAGGGGATTTCAAGCGTAATGCCAGGATTTTTTTTGCGGAAGATATCAACGTAAGCAAAGCGATGTTAGAGCAATAACTATGACGCGAAAGATACAGGGTACAAAGATCAAGGAAACTGTCAAGCGATTGTGCGTTGTTTCCGGTACGGTTTTGAGAGACGATATTTACCGGGCCTTGAAAGCGAGTTATTCGGCAGAAAAGTCCGGGTCTCGGGCTAAGGAGATGCTAAAGGTCCTTTTGGATAACGCTGATATCGCGAAAAAGGACGGGCTTCCGATATGCCAGGATACAGGGATGGTCGCTGTGTTCGTTGATATCGGGCAGGATGTTGTCGTTGAAGGCGGCTACATTAAAGAAATGATCAATGAAGGAGTGAAGGACGCTTATCGGGAAGCTGATTTTCGCAAGTCGGTCGTTAAAGACCCGATTTTAAGAAAAAATACAGGCACTAATGCGCCATCAGTGATACATTTTGATATCGTGAAAGGGGATAAAATAAGTATATCGATCATGCCAAAGGGTTTTGGGGCGGAGAACAAAAGCAAAATAAAAATGTTCAACCCGACAGTTTCTCCTCTTGAAATAGTTGAATTTTGTGTTGATGTCGTGAAAGACGCCGGTCCTGACGCCTGTCCGCCATATATCCTCGGCATTGGTTTCGGTGGGACGATGGAAGATGCCGCGCTGATGGCAAAAAAAGCTTTACTACAACCGGTGGATATAAAAAGCAAGCATAAACATTTGGCCGAGCTGGCGGAAGCGATAAAAGGGAAAGCGAATGATCTTGAAATAGGGGTCATGGGGCTTGGAGGGGGATCCACGGTGCTGGGGGTTAATGTAGCAGCGGGGCCGACGCATATCGCCGGTCTTCCTGTGGCGGTAAATGTCTCCTGTCACGCGTTGAGGGGCGCGAGCGCGATCATTTGAGGTTATGGGGAAAATTAAAAGGATAAGTTCTCCGTTCAGTGAAAAAGAGATAATATCTTTGAAAGCCGGAGAAATGGTCTTGTTGTCGGGTATTATTTTAACTGCCAGGGATCAGGCGCATAAGAGGATTTTCGAATTGATTGCGAAGGGGGAGGCATTACCCCTGGACCTGCAAGGGCAAACCATTTATTACTGCGGACCAACTCCACCCGGGAATAGAGTTATAGGGTCCTGCGGGCCGACTACTTCGGGACGGATGGATCCTTTTACCCCGGAGATCCTTGCTATGGGGGTAAAGGCTCTGATAGGGAAGGGCAGAAGATCAGAAGATGTTTTACAAGCCATAAAAAAAGAAAAAGCCTCTTATTTTGTTGCGCCTGCCGGGGCGGGTGCGTATTTACAGAAAAAAGTTATCAGTTCGAAGGTCCTTTGTTTCCGGGACCTTGGCCCTGAAGCTATTTATGAACTTGAAGTTAAGGATTTCCCTTTGGTAGTCGGGATCGACGCGAAAGGGAAGGATATTTATTCCAGGTTGAAATAGAACGGTGAAAAAACAATAATGAGGAAAATATGCGTAGCGATGGCAGGAAAAATAACGAGTTGAGGAATGTTAAGATCACCCCGCATTATATCAAGCAGGCCAAAGGGTCATGTTTGATAGAGATGGGTGATACCCGGGTGATATGTACGGCTAGCGTTGAGGACGGAGTGCCGCGGTTCCTCAAGGGGAAGGGCCAGGGATGGGTCACAGCGGAATACGGGATGCTTCCGGCTTCCTGCGCCTCAAGGGTCTCACGGGAGTCTGCTCAAGGCAAAATGTCCGGCAGGACCCATGAAGTGCAGAGGCTCATAGGACGTTCTCTCAGGTCGATATGCGATATGAACGCCTTAGGTGAAAGGACGATCTGGATCGACGCGGATGTTATCCAGGCCGACGGCGGGACGAGATGCGCAGGGATAACAGGTAGTTTCATAGCGCTGGCAATTGCCATTGATAAAATCATGAAAGACGAACTTATCGAAGGCATGCCACTGAAAAGCCATATTGCGGCTGTTAGCGTAGGGATGGTGAAAGGGATGGAATCACTTGATCTTAACTATGAGGAAGATTCGACGGCCGAAGTTGACATGAATGTTGTGATGACGGGTAATGGGGAATTTGTTGAAATCCAAGGTACGGCGGAAAAAGAGCCGTTCAGTTCATCGACAATGGACAAAATGGTGAGTCTTGCCAAAAACGGCATTAAACAGCTTATTGAGTGCCAGAAAGATGCGCTAAAGGCCCAAGGCATATTTATTTAGCTATGGTAAGTTGATTTTTTCCTTGCGTATAATTAGTTTAGTGTTTATATTAATGCAATTAACACGAGAGGTTTAGTTATGGTGAATCTGTTGATCGCAACGACAAATAAGCATAAGTTGAAAGAACTCGAGATCAGGCTTAAGAGCGTTAAAGGCCTCAAGATAGTTGGATTTTCAGAGCTTGATATTGAACCTCCCATCATAGTCGAGGACGGTACTACTTTCAGGGCTAATGCTGTTAAAAAAGCGCTTACCCTGTCGAGGTATTTTGAGGGGTTCGTACTGGCAGATGATTCCGGTATTGAAGTTGACGCACTTTGCGGTAAGCCCGGTGTAAGGTCATCGAGGTTCTCGAGGATAAATGCCACCGACGCCGAGAATAATAAAAAACTCATTAAACTGATGGAGAACGTCCCCGAAAAAAAACGCACGGCGCAGTTTGTCTGCGTTCTCGCTCTCGCGCGGAAAGGAGAATTATTGGGGACTTTCGAGGGTTTTGTGAAAGGCCGGATAGTAGATAAACGCAAGGGTAAGAACGGGTTCGGCTATGACCCGTTATTTCAGCCCGATGGTTGCAAAATGACGTTCGGCGAAATGCCCCCAGCCTCCAAGAACAAGATAAGCCACCGCACCGAAGCCCTAAAGAAACTGGAAGCATCCATCGGGAAATATCTCTAGTTTTGCCGGCGCAATTCTTGACTATATAACCAAAGTGGAATATACTCCTATTTGGTATGACTAAAGCGGAGTAGAGACTGCGATGAAAAATTTTAAAAGGGTACTTGATGTTGAGCTCCCTAATAAACAATCGGCTTTTTTATGGGGAGCGCGTAAAACCGGAAAAAGCACGTACCTTAAGGAGAAATTCCCGGGAAGCATTGTTTATGATCTCCTGAGAGCGGATGTGTTCTTTGAGTTCTCGAAGGATCCGTCCATGCTGCGTGAACGCCTGCTCGCCGTGGAAGGCCCTGCACTTAAGAGGCCTGTGATAATCGATGAAGTGCAAAAGGTGCCCGGGCTTCTTGACGAAGTGCATTGGCTCATTGAAAATAAGGGTTTGCGGTTCGTGCTGTGCGGTTCGAGCGCGAGGAAGCTCAAGCAAGGGCATGCGAATTTATTGGGAGGCAGGGCTTGGCGGTATGAGCTTTTTCCGCTGGCGAGTCATGAGATAGGGAAGGTAGATCTATTGCGTGCGTTAAACCACGGATTGATACCAAGCCACTATCTGCAAAATGACGAAGATTGCCGGAGGTCATTAAAAGCTTATGTTCAGGACTATCTCAGGGAAGAGGTTTTTGCGGAAGGGTTGACGCGTAATATCCCGTCATTTTCGAGATTTTTTGACGCTCTGGGATATTCTCACGGAGAACTGACAAATTATTGCAATATCGCCAGGGAATGCGGGGTTGATGCGAAGACGGTTAAGGAGTATTACCAGATACTCGTGGATACTCTCGTGGCGCAAAGAGTAGAGCCTTACAAAAAAAGACAGTCGCGCCAGGTGATAACAAAGGCCTCTAAGTATTATCTCTTTGATGTCGGGGTCGCTGGTTGCTTGACAAAGAGGAATCTCGCGGAGAAAAAAGGCGCGGAATTTGGGAAAGCGTTCGAGCATTATATTTTTATGGAGCTTGTCGCTTACAGGTCTTACTCCGGAAAGGATTTTGATATAAACTTCTGGAGGACAAAAACTGGACTTGAGGTTGATTTTGTGCTGGGACAGGGAGAGGTAGCCGTCGAAGTGAAAGGGGCAGGGCATATTGACAATAGGGATACAACCGGGCTTGAGGCCTTTACCGAGGCCTCAGCTCCGAAAAAAAGCATTGTAGTCTGCAATGAGAAAGAAAAACGGTTGCATGGGAAAATAACGATATCACCATGGGAAGTTTTTTTACACGAACTTTGGGCTGGTAGGATATTGTGATCGGAAATTAAGCATTTGATACGGGAATAATGGATCTTCGGGGAGTAGCGCAGTCCGGCTAGCGCGTCTGCTTTGGGAGCAGAAAGCCGTGGGTTCAAATCCCACCTCCCCGACCATAACACAGAGACACAGATTTTGCAAGGTTATCGCGAAGACACAGCCACACAGATTCTGCTGAAGTTATAGCAAAGACACAGATATAATCTGTGAAATCTGTGTTAAGCGGATGTGGCGGAACTGGCAGACGCGCTGGACTTAGGATCCAGTGGGCAACCATGGGGGTTCAAATCCCTTCATCCGCACCATGTACTACTCGCCTTGGAAAGGTTAATGCCAGGGCTCGGGTACATGGCACGTCGTCTATTTGTGGGCGAGGGGTATATGCCCTGAACCCGGAGCAATATTGAAATAAATAGGGCAATTGTTGGTAAAAGATCTCTCACTCGCGCGCCCGTAGCTCAGTTGGATAGAGCAACTGCCTTCTAAGTAGTAGGTCGACCGTTCGAGCCGGTCCGGGCGCGCCATTTCTCGAGGTAAATCCAATAGATTTTGATTTTTCACTGTCGATAGTGTAATTATGGTTAATGTAGCTTAATTCGGAATGGGTAAATAATAACAAGAGGAGCATATGGCTGAGAAATTGTGGGGGCTACCCCAAAAATTTGCGCGCCTAATATATCTGATAAAAAAATTCGGTCTGGACCTTAAGGTGTTCACATTATGCGGGGTTTTATCTATTTTTGCTGCATTGTTCGAGGGCGTTGCCATGGCGTTGCTTTTGCCGGTAATTAACGGAATGATGTACATGGACTTCAATTATTTGTACAATATGAAGATCGTACAGTTTTTCCTGAACGCAAGCCATATTGATCTGCAGGGAAACTCGGTTTATCTGTACTTGGCGCTCCTCTTTTTGATCTTGTTTTTCTCTGTCCTCAAAAATCTATTTAAATATGCTTCTTCTTTTCTGATTATGCGAGAAGCCGGCAGGGTAACGCATTATGTCCGTGTTCTGTTGTTTAGAAAATATATGGACTTGGGAAAACAGTTCCTTGATACTACGAGCGAAAGCCGGCTGGGTACAGTGATCAATACTTTCACGATAAACCTGGAGTGGCAATTTCTAAATATTCAAGAAGCCTTGACCGGGGTTTTTATTCTGTTCGTTTATTTTGTTATGATGTTCACTCTTTCATGGCAAATGACTATCGGCGTATTTGTATTATTTATTGTTTCCCAGGGGTTGCTAGGCATAATAATAAGCAAAATACGCAAAACATCCAGTCATCAGGCCAATTGGGTCTCGGAAATTAACAGCAAAGTGTTAGATCTTCTGCGATGCATAACACTTATTAAAGCCTATAATAAAGAAGATCGGGAATTTGACCAGTACAAGGGGTATAGCGCTACGCTTAAAAATATCCAACTTAGTATGGCGAAGAAAGCTACATTGCTTGAGCCCTTAAGAGACACTTTCAATGTCGGGATCTTGCTACTTATTGTAATCATGACGGTGGTCCTGGTAGCTAAATTCAATTTTGGCAATATCCCAAGGCTTTTGCTGTGTTTTGTGATATTGAGAAGGGTATCTAATGCTTTTGGTAATTTGAATTCTCTGGGGTTATCAGTAGCAAGACTTTCCGGCGAACTTAAGCTTATTATGGATATGATGGACTACAAGGAGCCGAGAAAGGTCATCAGCGGCAACAGAATGTTCAATGAGCTTAAGAAGGCGATTGATTTTCGCGGGCTTAGTTTTAAATACGCCGAAAACAAGCCAGTTTTGCATGATGTTACATTTACTGTTCCCGCAAAAAAAATGGTCGCCATCGTTGGTGCTTCAGGCTCGGGGAAAACTACGATCGCTTCGCTTTTGTTGCGATTTTATGATTGTTCTCCGGGGGCTATATTTATGGATGACGTGGATATCCGGGATTTCACTGCCGAATCACTTCGCCGGAAGATAGCGTATGTAAGTCAGGAAGTTAATATATTCAATGACACATTGAGGGCTAATATTCTGTATGGGTTAGACCAGGACATATCCTCTGGCGAGATTGATTCGGCGTTGAAGTCAGCCCGATTGTATGAATTTGTGCGTTGTCTTCCCAATGGTTTGGACACTCAGATCGGAGATAAGGGAATAAGGCTTTCCGGCGGTGAAAAACAGAGGATATCGATACTCCGTGCAATATTGAAAAAAAGCGAGATACTCATACTGGATGAGGCTACAAGTTCTCTCGACACTCTGACGGAGAGACAGATACAGGAAGCTATTGACGCTAGTGTCAAAGATAAGACAGTAATTGTTATCGCTCATCGTCTTTCGACGATAAAGAACGCCGATATTATAACCGTTTTGGAGGAAGGAAGGGTGATTGAAAAAGGGTCAATGTCGGAACTTTTGCAGAAACAAGGGCAGTTTCACAGATACTGGTCCGAACAAAAATTCAGTTAAGTGTTAAGCTTGTGCACTATGTGATGTTGTGCCGGAAAACGATTTGTTGCCAGCATATAGAGGGTTGTGATTATTGATCAGGGAGGCGACGTATATCCCTGTTGCGGAGGGGAATAATGGTTCAAAAAAGAAGCCAAGATAAGAGGATAATTGTTGTAACAGCGACGTATTCAAGGCCAGGTCAGATTCACTATCTTCGGAGGATGGGCAAAACCTTAAAAGCGATAAATAACTTGTTTTGGATAATATCCGAAGAGGCTAAACAGCCAAACGATCGAATAGTAGCTCTCCTTTTGGGCTCCTCCATACAACATAAGTATCTCAATATTGACCCGGTAGGAGATATGGGAAATGCGCCGAAGAACGCCGGGCTTGCGTATATCAAAAAGAACAATCTTGAAGGGATAGTTTATATCGCTGACGATGATAATTTTTATCAGAAAGAATTATTTGAGGAGATCCGTAAGACAATACGGGTAGCTATTATGCCCGTTGGCAATATACCGGGTAAGGGCACTGAAAGGCCCGTTGTTGTTAATTCCAGGATTGTAAGTTGGGAAGCTAATTGGCAGACGCGCAAATATCCGGTTGATTGGGCGGCGGTCAGTTTTAACTCTGATGTTTTGAAAAATTTGGATTATCCATTTATCGGTGAGATCATGGACGGGGCGGAGCCTGTAAACTTCCTTGAGAAATCCATACCGGAAAGAAAAACCTGGTTAGCTGCTCATTGCGGAGGTGAATCCGAATTCCTGGAGAAAATAGTTGATTCAAAAGATGAATTAGAAGTCGGGCTTTGTGATGAATGTACTCGTTGCTACGTATGGTATAACGAGCCGGTATTCTTTCGCGAAAAAATAAGGAAACAATTATCGAATAAATCATTTTTGTATCGTATATATCGCCCCGTTTCAATATTCGCTAAGAAAGTTATTGGATGGTTTAAGTGAATTATTTTCTGCGGGTTCTTTTCGCCAGGAGAGTGGAGATAATCCGGTGAAAAACAAATAAAATAGCGGCAATAACTCCTGACTTTGTTGCATGAGCGAGGTATTTATTTGCATGGTAGCGAATGGCCGCCGGGTATTTAAGAAGTGAGAACGCAGCTCTGAATATTTTTGAAAAGGAGGATGAAGCATTATCGGGTGTTCTGGATCCTTTCCAGCAGACATTTGGATAATGGGAGAGGGAATGTTCGTAAATGCCTTGGACTTTGTGATAGTTGTTAGGATAAATCGTTATTTTTTTTCCGAGCAAGGCTGAAGCGATGGCCACATGAGCCCTGTCCGTATAGATCTCTTCGTATGAACTTATTCTATTCAAAAAATACTCATAACCATCCAGCATCCCTCGGTCATAAACTCCAAGCGAAGAAATATCTGAAATGTCTCCGCTGGGGATATCCTTTGTGTTAAGTTTTTCCAGATCCCCCCGGAACGCTACCAGGACACCCCGCCCTTTTGTTTTGTAAGGGTTATAATCGACATGAAATGCCATGTCGGAATCCAGAAAAATATTGTTTTTGTGTTGGGACGTTCGTCTCACCTGCGCATAACTGTATTTTTCACGGCAGAAAACAGTGACTTTTTCAGGTAAGCGCTTTATAAATCTTTTTACACCTGGGTGGCTGAGATCGAAACTTGATGGGAGAATAAAGATGCTTTCGAAGCAATCCAGATAGTGATTGACTCTTTCGCACATGAAATGCCATGGCCAACAGTACGCGCCTCCTCCAACTACAAACAAGGTCTTCCCGGAGGCTTTGTCCGGATAGAAAAGATCATGGAAATTGATCAGGTTCCGTTTGAATAAAGTGACCGCCCCATATCTTATTAAGGCATCCCCCAGGTTGCCTGTACTGTTTAAAAAATGAACTTCACGGCCTTTGTTATCGTGGAAAAGTTCTTCAATGGTCATTTTCATCCATTCGACTTTGTGGGGAAAATAATTGATCTCCTTCTTATCAGAGTATACACGTTAGAGTATACACGGTCGGAAAATTAAGGGAAGGAATAACGCGTTGAATGTTTTGGGTTAAATCTGACACTTTTTTGATATGGCTTGCAATTGACTGTAGCGAGGTTTTAAGTTGACTAATCGACGACAACTTAATAGAATGCTTAGCGGTGTTATCGTGGTGGGCGTAGCTCAGTTGGTAGAGTACCTGACTGTGGCTCAGGCCGTCGTGGGTTCAAATCCCATCGCCCACCCCATAATGGACGCCAATACGAACCACCGGCCTTTGGGGCCACGGTAGGATCGTTTTGGTGTAAGAAGCCCTCATTCTGACCTTTATTGGTCGGGGTGGGGGTTTCCTCTTTATCGGGGAGTTTAAAGGCTTCCGGCAGGGTTTCCGGTCGGATGAATAGGTTCATACGAAGAGATCTATACGGACAGGGCTCATGTGGCCATCGCTTCAGCCTTGCTCGGAAAAAAAATAACGATTTATCCTAACAACTATCACAAAGTCCAAGGCATTTACGAACATTCCCT
>JADGBR010000090.1 GCA_015231405.1 Candidatus Omnitrophota bacterium
AAACATATGACGCCAAGACCATCCAGGTTCTTGAAGGGCTCGACGCGGTGAGAAAACGGCCCGCGATGTATATCGGCGACACCGGAAAGCGCGGGCTTCACCACCTTGTTTACGAGGTAGTGGATAACTCGATCGACAAGGTAATGGGAGGGTACTGCGACAAGATAGAGGTGATCATACACGCCGACGAAAGTATAACGATCGCGGATAACGGGCGCGGGATCCCGGTGGACATGCACGAGAAAATGAAAAAGCCGGCGCTCGAGGTCGTCCTGACCATGCTGCACTCCGGCGGGAAATTCGACCACAGGGTATACAAGGTTTCGGGCGGGCTTCACGGCGTAGGAGTGAGCTGCGTGAACGGGCTTTCGGAATGGCTGCATGTCGAGGGGAAAAGGGCAGGCCAGATATACCATCAGGAATTCAACTATGGGAAGACAGCGTCGAAAATGAAGGTCCTCGGAAAGACAAAATCGACAGGGACGAAGGTAACTTTCAAGCCGGACGCGGGGATCTTCCTGGAAACCACCATATTCAGCTATGACATCCTTTCCAACAGGCTCAGGGAGCTGGCGTTCCTGAATAAAGGCGTGAAGATATTACTTAAGGACGAGCGGTCGGACAAGGAAGCGGAATTTTTTTATAAAGGCGGGATCGTTTCCTTCATCGAGTACATGAACAAGAACAAGGTCGCCCTTCATAATAAGATCGTTTATTTCGAGAAGGAAAAGGACGGGATGGTCCTCGAGGTGGCGCTCCAGTACAATGACAGTTACGCCGAGAACATTTTCACGTTCGTGAACAATATCAACACGACGGAAGGCGGAACGCATCTTACCGGCTTCAAATCCGCGCTGACGAGGACAATGAAGAATTACGCGAAAACGCGCGGGCTCGTCAAGGACGCGGACCTTTCCGGGGAGGACACCAGGGAAGGGATGACGGCGGTCTTGAGCGTCAAGGTCCCTAACCCGCAATTCGAGGGGCAGACAAAGACAAAGCTCGGGAACTCCGAAGTCGAGGGATTCGTCGAGGCCTTCACGAACGAGCTCCTTGGAGCGTATTTCGAGGAACATCCGGACATAGCCAACAAGATCGTCAAAAAAGCGGTGCTGGCGGCGAACGCCCGAGAAGCCGCCAGGAAAGCCAGAGAGCTCACGCGGAGGAAAGGGGCCCTTGAGAGCGGGTCACTGCCGGGCAAGCTCGCCGATTGCTCCGAGAAACTCGCGGAGCTTACGGAAATATATGTGGTCGAGGGAGATTCCGCCGGAGGTTCGGCCAAGCAAGGGAGGGACAGGCGGTTCCAGGCGATACTGCCCCTAAAGGGAAAAATATTGAACGTCGAAAAAGCGCGGACTACGCAGATACTCACTAACCAGGAGATAAGGGTCCTCATACAGGCGCTTGGCGCGGGCGTCGGCGACGATTTCGATCTCGAAAAATTACGGTACGGCAAGATAATCCTCATGTGCGACGCCGACGTCGACGGGTCGCATATCAGGACGCTCATCCTCACGTTCTTTTACCGGCAGATGACGAAGCTCGTGACGAACAACCATGTGTTCATCGCGCAGCCGCCGCTCTACCGGTTGAAAAGAGGTAAGAAGGAGCAGTACATCAATACAGAGAAAGAGATGAGAGAATTCCTGGTAGAGCAGGGGCTTGAAAATCTCACGGTCACGGACGTGCAGGATAAAAAGACGCTTTCCGGCGCGAAGCTCCGGAGCCTCATAGACCTTATCGCGAGCCTCGAGAAACTTTCGAACGGCATAGAAAGACGCGGCATAAAGCTTAGCAAATACCTGAAACTGGTGGACAAGAAAACGAAAAAACTTCCGGCATACAAGATAACGGTCGAGGGCGAGGAACATTACGCTTATACGGACGACGAGCTCGCGAGTTTTAAGGGGAAGGGAGATAAGGAGCTCGATATACAGGAAGAAGGCGAAGAGAGCGGGGAAAAAGAGAAAGCCCGGACGATGCGGGTGCAGGAGTTCTTCGAGGGACGCGAGCTCGAGAAGATAACGAAAGAAATAGGGAAGTTCGACCAGGACATAGCGGATTACGAAGAGGATGAAGAGGACTATACCATGGCGAAAAAAGAGAAACCCACCAAGGCGAAAAAACCGCTGTTCAGGGTAAATGACGCCGAAGAGATATATTCCCTGAAGGGGCTCCTCCGGAAAATTTTGGGCTTTCGGCATGCTCGCTTCGCTCGCGCGGAGCTATGGTGAG
>JADGBR010000091.1 GCA_015231405.1 Candidatus Omnitrophota bacterium
GTTCATTGACCAGAACATCAACCAGACGAACCCCGGGGTTATCGAGCCATTGGGGGATGATGACGAGAACAGGAAGAAAAAGAAATAGGACGGTCTGAGCCAAGTTTGATCGGAATGAAAGGGAAGCCATCGGGAACGATGGCTTCCCTTTTCTTCAATTAGGTGGTATCCTTTAGCGAAGAAAGAGGGAGGCATATATGCAGCGAAAAGCTTATGGATCTATCATGACGGCCCTTTGCGTGGGCTTTGCCGCGGGGCTTTGTTCCTGCGGGGAAAAGGCTGAAGCTCCGGCGCTTACCATTAACCGCTATTCGATGAGCACTAGAGAGTTCGACATGGAGTTCACGGCTTTAAACAATACCGAGGATACGCCGGTCAATCGCAGGATATTTCTTGATTATCTGGTCAACAGGAAGCTTATTCTTGACGATGCCTGCGATATGGGGCTCGATAAGGAGAATGATTTTCTCAAGTCTATCGAGAATTTCTGGGAGCAGTCGCTTTTAAAGTTGGCGGTCGAGAAGAAGATGGAGGAGTTCGAGCCATCCATCAGCGTGACAGAGGCCGAGATCGGGGAATATTACCGGGAATTGTCATCCGGAAGCTCTAAAGGGGTAAAGCCGCTTGCCGAGCTCAGGGAAACGATAATTTATCAGCTCAAGAAGAAAAAACAGGACGCCGAGTATAATAAGTATGTGGCGCTTCTCAAGGAGAAGGCCTCTATTAAGACCGACAAAAAAGCTTTAGGGATAGAATGACCCGGGAGGTTGATATGCCGGAAAATATGGCTGATAGGAGGAAAAATTATTTTATCGACAGGGAATTTCAGACCAGGTTCATCCTGAAATTCTGCCTTTTGATCGTCGTCGCAAGCGTACTCGCTATGACGCTGACGTATCTCCTTTGCCGGCAGAGCACGACGGTCGTTTTCGAGGACCTGAGGGTCGTAGTGAAGACGACGGCCGATTTTATCCTGCCGATACTTCTTCCCGTGTTCCTGGCCGTGACGTTTGTCGCGTCCGTGGTAACTATTGCTGTCACCATGTTCACTTCCCACAAGATCTCCGGGCCCCTTTACAATCTCCGGAGGGAGTTCGCCAAAATGTGCCGTCTCGATTTTTCTTCGCCTATACACATAAGGACCAGCGACCAGCTTCAGGAGCTTGCCAGGGAATCAGAGGAATTGAGGGTGGCGTTCAGGGACAGCGTCAGCGCGCAAAGAACCGATATATTAGCCGCCCGGGAGGAACTACTGGCTATGAAACCATCTTCCGAGAACGACAGGAAAGTGTTCCAGCGCGTCGAGGAAAGGCTGGAAGTATGCATGAAACGTTTCAAGACAGAGTGAGCCGATGACCCAGCGCTCTTTCATTGTTTTAGCGGTATTCGCGGCGAGCCTCTTTTCGGCGGGGACCGCCGTATCGTCCGAATTTAGAGATGGGTTCCAGCCCGCCCATACCGAAGAAAGCACTTATTTCAAGATCTATATCGAAGACGGCGTCAACCTGATCGATCTTACGATGTCGCTTGTCGTACCGCCAAGCCTGAAAGCCGTTATCCGCCAGCCCATACAGTCCTATGACGAACTGTCGCTCTCTAACGAGCTTGACATCCTCTATCTTGCCGTATCCGAGATCCTTGACATCCATGTCGTGAAGTTCAAATGCTCTGTCAAGGTATGCAGGAACTCATCCAGCCTTGAGTCGTTAGGCGCCCGCCTTTACGGTTCTAATATCCCGAGGACCGCCGGTTTCTATTCCGCCGAGCTTAACACATTATATATCAACGCCGAGGATATCAGTATCCACATAGCCGGTCACGAGTTGACCCATGCCGTTCAGACGGCCTATTTCGTCATACCTCCGCCCCAGACCGTTCAGGAAATATTGTCCGGATATGTAGAGTTCCAGTTCAGAAAATATACGAACACCCTGCCCGGCAAAAAATAAGTAACGGTGTCAGGCCTCCCCATAATAAGTAACGGTGTCAGGCCTCCCCATTGGACAAAACCGGAAAAAATGTCCAATGGGGAGGCCTGACACCTGTTAAGCCTTGAAATCATAC
>JADGBR010000092.1:0-1452 GCA_015231405.1 Candidatus Omnitrophota bacterium
TGGTTAAGTGGGAAACGATGTGGGAAGGCTCAGACAGCTAGGATGTTGGCTTAGAAGCAGCCATCATTTAAAGAAAGCGTAATAGCTCACTAGTCGAGTCGGCCTGCGCGGAAGATGTAACGGGGCTCAAACCAGGCACCGAAGCCGCGGATTCATACTTATGTATGAGTGGTAGGGGAGCGTTCTGTAAGTCTGCGAAGGTGTATCGAGAGGTATGCTGGAGATATCAGAAGTGCGAATGCTGACGTAAGTAACGATAAAGGGGGTGAAAAGCCTCCTCGCCGGAAGACCAAGGGTTCCTGTCCAACGTTAATCGGGGCAGGGTGAGTCGACCCCTAAGGTGAGGCCGAAAGGCGTAATCGATGGGAAGCAGGTTAATATTCCTGCACGACTTGTAATTGCGATGGGGGGACGGAGAAGGCTAGGTGGGCCAGGCGACGGTTGTCCTGGTGAAAGTGCGTAGGTGGTGTTTCTAGGCAAATCCGGAGACACAACACTGAGACACGAGACGAAGCCACTACGGTGGTGAAGCCATTGATGCCCTGCTTCCAGGAAAAGCCTCTAAGCTTCAGATTACAAGTCATCGTACCCCAAACCGACACAGGTGGTCGGGTAGAGAATACCAAGGCGCTTGAGAGAACTCGGGTGAAGGAACTAGGCAAAATAGAACCGTAACTTCGGGAGAAGGTTCGCTCTTGACAGTGAAGTCCCTTGCGGATGGAGCAGTTGGGAGTCGCAGTGACCAGATGGCTGGGACTGTTTATCAAAAACACAGCACTCTGCAAACACGAAAGTGGACGTATAGGGTGTGACACCTGCCCGGTGCCGGAAGGTTAATTGATGGGGTTAGCGCAAGCGAAGCTCTTGATCGAAGCCCCGGTAAACGGCGGCCGTAACTATAACGGTCCTAAGGTAGCGAAATTCCTTGTCGGGTAAGTTCCGACCTGCACGAATGGTGTAACCATGGCCATGCTGTCTCCACCCGAGACTCAGTGAAATCGAATTCGCCGTGAAGATGCGGTGTACCCGCGGCTAGACGGAAAGACCCCGTGAACCTTTACTACAGCTTGGCACTGAACATTGAACCTACATGTGTAGGATAGGTGGGAGGCTTTGAAGGCGTGACGCCAGTTGCGCTGGAGCCGTCCTTGAAATACCACCCTTGTATGTTTGATGTTCTAACGCAGGGCCCTGAATCGGGCTCGCGGACAGTGCCTGGTGGGTAGTTTGACTGGGGCGGTCTCCTCCCAAAGAGTAACGGAGGAGCACGAAGGTTGGCTAATCCTGGTCGGACATCAGGAGGTTAGTGCAATGGCATAAGCCAGCTTAACTGCGAGACGGACAGGTCGAGCAGGTACGAAAGTAGGTCATAGTGATCCGGTGGTTCTGAATGGAAGGGCCATCGCTCAACGGATAAAAGGTACTCCGGGGCTAACAGGCTGATACCGCCCA
>JADGBR010000092.1:1603-2017 GCA_015231405.1 Candidatus Omnitrophota bacterium
TCTGCCGTGGGCGTTGGATGATTGAAGGGAGTTGCTCCTAGTACGAGAGGACCGGAGTGAACGAACCTCTGGTGTTCGGGTTGTCACGCCAGTGGCACTGCCCGGTAGCTAAGTTCGGAATCGATAACCGCTGAAAGCATCTAAGCGGGAAGCGAGCCCTGAGATGAGTCATCCCTGACCCCTTGAGGGTCCTAAAGGG
The DNA here is from genome assembly GCA_015231405.1 of Candidatus Omnitrophota bacterium. Taxonomy (GTDB): domain Bacteria; phylum Omnitrophota; class Gorgyraeia; order Tantalellales; family Tantalellaceae; genus JADGBR01. The sequence goes on from JADGBR010000092.1 coordinate 1,803, forward strand.
CCGTTGGAGACCACAACGTTGATAGGTGGGGTGTGTAAGCGCAGTGATGTGTTGAGCTAACCCATACTAATTACCCGTGAGGCTTAACCATACAACACCCAAGAAGTGTTCTGGGCCTTGTAGCAAATCGAAGAACTACTTACTAATTCAGTGATAGCGAAGCCAACAGGCAAATCGTTATTCACGTCAGCTTTCTCAGATTGAAGTAATTTGCC
>JADGBR010000093.1 GCA_015231405.1 Candidatus Omnitrophota bacterium
CGTAATAGGGGGAGTTTGGTATGTGCCTTTGGCGTGGCCGGCCGCCAGACAGGCAGTAGCCGCGGCTAATGATATTTTCGGTATAAAAGACAAGTATAAAGGGACCTCGGGGACGTCGATCGTCAAAGTATTCGCACTAACCGCCGGCATGAGCGGGATGTCGGAGAAGGCATTAAAAATAACCGGGATCAAATACGGAAAGGTCTATACCCATCCGGCGAACCACGCCGGTTATTACCCGGGCGCCTCTGAGATGGCGATGAAGCTTTTATTCGATGAAAACTCCGGAAAAGTTCTTGGCGTGCAGGTTATAGGGGGTGAGGGCGTCGATAAAAGGATCGATGTTATCGCTATGGCCATTAAACACGGCCTTACCGTAAAAGACCTCGCGGATTCCGATCTCGCATATGCCCCTCCCTACGGCTCGGCGAAAGACCCGGTAAACCTCGTAGGCATGGTTGCGGTTAACCATATGTCCGGCATAAGCCCGCTTATTCATTGGGGAGACCTCGACGGAAAAGAATTTCTTCTAGATGTCAGGACCAGAATGGAATTCGCGAAAGGCTCGGTGTCCGGAGCCGTAAATATCCCCGTTGACGATATAAGAGAAAATCTCTCGGCTATCCCCAAAGACCGTAACATAGCCGTCTTCTGTCAGGTAGGTATAAGAGGCCACGCCGCGTTACGTATCTTGAAACAGCACGGGTACAATGTAAAAAATCTTTCCGGCGGTTATCTAACTTACATTGACCACAAGGGATCAACTTCTTAGTTAGCAGGTGGCAACCGATCCGGGATTTTGCTCTTAAAAAAATTCCGGATAATGTGAAAAAAGTAACGAAATGCTTGACAAGTCAATAAGTTTAAGCTAAGATATTTAGTAATAATGTGAAAATAGGAGCAATAAACGATGAGTAAGCATACAATAATCAGGTTGTCCAGGTATAAAAACGCTCTATACCGATTCGAAAGTCTGGGCTTTGTCAAAGTATTTTCGGACAACCTGGCTGACGCCATTGGTGTTACGCCTTCGCAGGTGAGGAAAGACTTTTCAATGTTCGGGCTGTCGGGAAATAAGCGGGGCGGCTACAAGGTCGATGAACTTTTGGCGAAACTTAATGAAATACTCGGGACGAATAAGGCTCACAATGTTATAGTAGCCGGAGCAGGCAATCTCGGCAGCGCTCTCATTAAGTACAAGGGATTTGAAAAAGAGAATATTAAAATAACCGCGGCTTTCGATATCGATCATTCCAAAGGGGAGAGGGCCGGGGAGATACCGGTGAAGCCTTTCGACGAGATGCAGGAATATGTCCGGCAGAACGACATAAGGGTAGGGATAATAGCGGTCCCGGATATGGCGGCGCAGCATGTGGCGGATGTAATGATGGCCGGCGGGATAAAAGGCATATTGAATTTCGCGCCCATAAGGTTAAGGGTCGACGAGGGCATAGTGGTGAATAATGTCAATCTGGCACTAGAGCTGGAGAACATAATATATTTTATCTGCGTCCCCATGGGTTCGGGGAAGGGAATAAAATGAAAGCGAGATCCATTAAAACGACCACTGTACGGTCATTTCTTAGCCTAAGCAGGATAAAAAAAGGGGGATAAAAGTGGGTACGCCTATGCAAAATATTAAGCAAAAGAGGGATGAGGCCCTTGTCCGGATAATAGGCAAGGGATACCAGTCGACCAGAAGGGTCTATGTAGGTATGGCCACCTGCGAGATAGCCGCCGGGTCCATGGAGGGTATGGACGTTTTTAAAGCCGCTATCGCAAAGGGGCTTCCGGATGTCTACATAAGCCAGAAAGGATGCGCCGGGCGATGCAATCTCGAGCCGACCGTCGAGGTCTGCGAAGAGGGAAAGATCCCGGTTAAGTATGGAAAAGTGACGGTCGAGCGCGCAAACGAGATAATTGAAAGGCACCTGAAGAAAGGCGAGATAATAAGTGAATGGGTCATAAGATGATCATGTTGGCCCGAACGGCCAGGAGCA
>JADGBR010000009.1 GCA_015231405.1 Candidatus Omnitrophota bacterium
CCTGAGGCTGGCCTAACGCCCTCGCTACCTCCCTCTGAAGATGCTTCTTGAATTTCGCGAACACGTCGTAAGACGCTTTCTCTCCGCGGGTCTCGTCATAGCGGATGCTGACCTTAGTGAAACCATCCGTATCAGCCGGGTTGAGAAGCTTATAACCCGAGACTTCAGGGGTGGCTTCCATATCCATAACGCCGTTCAGACCGGCTATGGTCAGGTGACCGTTATTGGCCGCGTCCCTGAATATCCTAACGGAAGTCATGGGTGATACCTCTAAACGTTCCCCGGCGACTTCCTGTCCTTCGGCGTTAACTCCCACGATCACAAAGCCTTTATCGGACCTCAATGACACAGCCTTATGGGCTTTATCGTTCAGGATATCAGCCGGGATGGACGGCGCCTCCCGGGTATCGCTCGTCCTTATGACGATATCCCTCACGGTATCTATGCCTGTCCCATTGAGCCGCGCGTTAAGAGTTGTCTCGTAGGCTCCTGTTCTTGACTCCGCAGGACCCTGCTCAAGTTTAACCACCGCGCCCGGTTCATCTAGGCTGACCTTGACGGTAATGTCTTCCGGAGCGGCCGCCTTATCGGGCAAATACTGGGTATATACCGTTGTTTCAACTTCTTGATCGACATTAACGAGCGTATAACCCTTATTAGCCGCTGGTACGATCATTTCCTCACCCTCGGATAAGAAACGGTCTATCGGGTTTCCAGACTCGTCCCAAACTGTCATTTTCACTTTACCTTTCGCGACATAAAGCGATCTAACCTTGCCAACTGAAGACCCTCCGTTATCGGCCAGTATCCCCTGGGACTTAACATCAAGAGGATTGCTGGGAATAGAAGCGCTCCCTCCGATCTCCCAATGGAATCTGGATGCCACGAACTCCCCGGGAACGTACCCGATTATGTCCAGGCTGGAAGCGGCGTCACCCGTAACACGCTTGATGTCACTTTCCCCTCCAAAACCTTTATCGCTAAGATTAACGCTTTTCAAAGCGTTCCTGAGCTTGGCGAGCTGTTCGTCCGTCATGGTCAAAAGGTCTTTTTTAGGCCTTAAGAGCTGTATCTTGACCGCGCCTGCGGTCTTATCCTTATAAGCCCCTCTTTCGTTAAGGAACGCCACTTCCGTCGGAGCGAGATGCTCGTCTATCAGCGCTTGTGGTATAACTTTCTCCCCGGTGAGCATTTCCCTGGTAGATTTTCTATCCGCGGCATTATGGTCTTTGATGGCTTTAATGAGCCCCAGGATCGGCTTCGCGTATTCATACCTCAAACTATCGATGAACGAGTATGTCCCCGCAGCGTCCTCGGAGGCGTTAACGCCTTTGACCTCATAGATCCTTAGAGGTTTATCGATCGTACCGACATAAGCGTGCAACGTGCCTGCCGGAACAATGACCGGTACCCCGGCTTTTAGCCGGACTTTATTAAGCATGCTGGTATCACGGTCCTCGAGCGCCGATATAAAACCTTCGATATCAGGCACGCCATCTTTCATGAACTTTCCGTTGGTATCCATATAGACGTACTGGCCGTCCTGAACTTCAGTCGGTATGAACATTTCCGTAAAAATGTGGAACTGCACCGACAACGGGTTCGCCGCGGTCAGTATCTTCGCGGTGATGCCAGTCTCGGCGCCTTTCTGGGCCATATGAGCCCTTGAATACACTTCCTCGCCCCAGAGCAGCAGCACCTCGCGAGGCAGGACCACAATGTTCGGCTCCGCTTCCGTACCTATATTAACTTTCACCGCGCCGGCGCTTATCCACCTTTCGGCGACCGGAACATTCCTTTTCGCAAGGTCCTCGACAACTATTTGATCATTAGCGTTCGCGGGCATCGCGTTATATCTCGCGACTATATCCGCCATGACCCTATCCTTGTCAATACCGAGACTTTTCAAAATAACATTACTTTCGCGGAAAAGGTCGCCCCAACCGTAATTGTCAAGCCCCGTACGAAGCTCCGGCAAAAGCGTGACAGGAAGCCCTGCTTTTATGTCGGCGTTAAGTTTCTCGATGGCTTTCGCCATGTCATGAGCACTCTGGTTTTCAGGCGTCACTTCCCCGCCCGAAGCATACAGTTTTGCCGCCTGTACTCCGGCCGTATCCGTTGCCCATGAACCAAGTCCCGCGGGCCCTTCAACAAGGTCTGTACCGGCAATAATTCTTTCGACTTGGCTTTCCATACTCGACTCTATGCGACGAACATCAACATTTTTTGCTGTACTACTTCCCATCATCTCGTTTATGTAAATTTCCTGGGCCTGAGCGACCAGATTCACTGTTCCATGGCCGCTCATTCTTGCTCTTGTTATTGCCTCGGCTTTGTTGGCATTCCACCCATTCCATATTTCCATCATTTCTTGAACAGGCAGCGCTTTACTGTCGTATTGATGTTGCGTGTACTTAACCGATAATATAGCCCTTGTTTTTTCCTCGGCTACTTGCGGTTCTTCGAACAGCAAAATCATAAGATCATAAACCAGGGAAACATTGTGTATGTATAGGTGCATAAGCTCATGATTGGCTAAAGTCGTTCTTTGTTCAATGTCCAATGACATATAGATCTCTTTATCAATATGAGCCTGAAACCGACCCTGAGTGTATAGCCGCCTCAGTCTCCTCTCCGTCCTGCTTTCAGCGATCTTTTGAAGCTGGGGTTCTGTCCTGCCAGTCATATTTTTCCGGCATTCCGCCAGGATCTTTTCCGTCAACTTATCTCTTAGCGCAGCCAGATCAAAGATATCTTCAAAAACATTATCAACGTCCATCCTCAAAAGTTTACCTCCGGAAAATCCTCCTGTTCCAGGATGGACATTAACCGGCAACCCGGCATCATTACATTTTTTAGCCAGGCCAGAATGGAGGACAACATCCATGGGGAAATTTTCCATCAAAAATACCTTATCAATAAAAGCATCACCGTCCGCAAAAGAACCCCTTATTATCTCGTCATATTTCCTTGCTTCTTCGAACGTCAGGACCCTGCCGCCGGCTTTTCCGGTACCGGGAGTCTCGGGTCCAAGGCCAGCCCCATCGGCCAGGGCGATGAAATCCCCTTTATCGTCCAGGGCCACGTGATGTTTATCTAAAGCCGCCTTGAAATCGGCGTTCAGTAGGCCCATTACGACTTTTTGATATAACGCCTTCGCGGCCTCGGCGTCGCCTGATCTCTCGGCCGCGGTCAGAAATTCCACGTAATGGCTCTCCGACTGCTCGAAGAAATGTTTTATGAACATATCTCTCAGTTTAGGTTCCTCGACAAATTTATTCCACTGGTCGCGCACCCATCTTCCCTGGGCCGCCTTATCGAACGTTTGTTCGGTTTCGCCGCGTTTAGCGGCATCACCGCGAAGTTTGTCACGCATCTTCTCGAGATAGGTCTTAACGTAAAGCTCGGCGAACTGTGTTTTAATATCGTGAGCCACTTCGGCGAACTCTTCTCCCGTTTTACCCAGTTCCCTGGTCAACCTCTCGAATAGCCCGGTAGGAGTCCCCGCCGCTTCCTTATACAGCTCCGCGAGGCCGTAAGTTCTCAGTATCGGAGAGAGCATCTTCGAGACAGACGGTTGAACAGTCTGCTTCTTATCGGAAGTTTCCGTGCCCGGCATTGCCCGTTCCGTAATGATATCCTCGAGCGACGTCCTCTGGTTGGTCAATACCTTAATATAAGGCGTCTCTACGTCCTTGGTTATTTTCGGCATTACAACAACGTAAGAAATGCCCGCTCCCTCGAGAAGTTTCATCATGCCCCTGGTATGGAAACCACCGGTAATAAGCACGCTTAAATTCTTGCCGGATCTATTCATCTCGTTTATCGTGTTATCTATCAGCGCCTGGTCCCTTTTCATGGCGACTTCGTAGAACTCGACCATGTTCGGGATATTGGATACTATCTGTTCGGGCACGGAGCTAAGATCAGCGCTTATGCCGTATTTAACGCAAAGCGAATCAAGGAAAGACACGATCGTCTCTACGGTCACGTCTTTGGAGTATTCATTGAAAATATCGTAATCGTCGTTCGTGAGCTCGATATTTATGAGATTATTGAACATGTTGATCATCTCGGCGTACCTGTCGAGTTTCCTCTGGGTATCGTCCTGGAAAAGCTTATTTTTGAGGACAGTCTCTATAGCGTCTATTTCCTTGAAAAGTCCTTCATTGTCTATGCCGGCGTAAAGTTTAGTGTAGATATAGTAATAGAAAAGGTTCGGGTAATCGTGGATTATGGATATCTCTTTCTTCTCGGCCATGTCCCGTAGGTATGTATAGAAATCGACCGGCTTAATGTGCCCTTTTTTGAACTTTATGCTGTACGTGACCATCTCCGCCATTTCGTCCTTACCCAGTTTTTTGCTGAGTAGATCTATGTACGCCGACCTTTCGCTGTCGACTATGTCGAAGTTTATCTTGCCTTCGTACTCGAGCGTATCGACGAGTTTTTTAAAATTCTCGTAGCTTTTAAGTTCTACCTTGTCCCTTTTCATACATGTGTTCAGATACGCGGCGAAAGCGCTGAGCTCTATTTCCTTATCCTCGAAAGCCCTTATCTTCATGTCCAGCTCTTTCAGGTTCGGGGAATAGATCAAACCCTTCAGCCTTGTCGCTATCGACTTCGTATCCGTGAAATAGTTCTGCATTATCTCTTTGAAAGGGTAGGTCTTCGTGAATGCTTTAAGGTTCTGGATGTAATAGTCCCTTGTCTCCGCGCCGAAAATAGATCCGGAATAATCGGTAGTTATCGAGAAAAATTCCGCTCCTGTTATCTCACCTTTTTTCATGAAATAAGTCGCGACCTCTTTCCGTATCTCGGCGTCCGGGAAAGCCTTGAACCAGGAAGTATCTACTATCCCTTCGGCCCCTTCGACGGATATCATGTCAAGGCCCATCTCGTTCCTGAGCTGATCCAGTATTTTATTGATGTTCTGCTGGGCTTCGAAGTTACAGTGAGCGTCCTGGATATGGATCACCACCTTTTCTCCGGTAGCCTGGTACTTCTGTTTTATCGAGCCCGAGTCTATAGCTATACCTATATCTTCGACGGATATAGGCATACCGGGCGTTAGTTGCGTTATTTTCCCCTCGGCCGTATCGGCGGACTGCCCGGTGACAGGCGTAGAGGCACCGAAACTGACATCGAAGAACGAAAAAGTGAGTGTCAGCAAAACAGAAACAAATTTAGTCAACGCTGATCTTTTTGTAAAATACATTTTTGCTCCTTATGTTATTTTACATCCTTTTCCATGAATTATAAAGAAAAAACAAGTTCTTCTTGCTTTTTAAAGTACTTACACTTGATTCATTATATCGTAAATTAAACACAAAGTCAAATCAGCATAACTAACTATTTTTTGTTTTACCATAGAGCACATATCTCACGGGCACAACGCTGCTTTTAAGCCATCTTAAGGGCTCGACTCCTCGCCCTATTCCTCTCCTCCAGGACCTCATATTTTAGCTCATCCATCGGCGGGAGCGGAGTGAATATGACTTTTCTTTTCTCGCGGTCATAACCGCGGTCCCTCTTTATGATCGGGGACAACGGCATGTCCTTCCCCGCTGCCATTCCTACGGATATCGATAACATTTTCATTATTTCGCTGTCTATCATCCTACCCGGATCGTCCGGATGGGCTTCAAAATATTTCTGGATCTCTCGCGGATCTACCTCGGCAAGAAAAGCTCTTTTCACCTTATCGATATCGCCCATTATTTCATTATCAAAATATTCCACCGCTTCGACGGACCCGAGTATGACCATGTTCGAAAGATCTTTATCGCCGGAAGGGCTCATTTTGGAGATCTTTCCGGCCCAGGCCTCGACGCTCTCGTTAACGCCTCTTATGACAATTTCCACATTATCAAAACGCATAGTTCTCATGAGATCGTCCATCGAATCTATAGCCTCGACCATCGACCGCTCCGCGCCCTGCCGGAACGAACCGCTCTTATAGCCGGGTATCCACCCAAGATCGATACCTATAACTACTTTTTCACTTGTTTTCCGCGAAAGTATCATCGCCCCGGCCACAAGGTCCCGAGCTATAGATGCGTATAAGGCCTCGTTATTATCCCGGGACCCCGGTAAAATTACCGGCTCGGCGGCCCTCAAGGAAACCGCTTTAAGTTTGCCGTAAAGTTCCGACTCCCTATCATCGATAGCTGAGATCAAAGCTTGCGAGACGTATTTACTGAGCTCATCGCCTGTTCCCGCTTTAAGGTCATTCTCCGTAAAGGGGATAGCGTTTTCAGGCATTCTGGGGGTCCGCGGCTTTTTTCCTTTAATTACCGGTACGGCGATGGCCCGAAGATGATCGGCCTCGAATTCCATACTGTCTGCTAAATTGAAATGCACGTACATTTTTTTCATCCTATCTTTCGCGGCGCCATCCAACCCGGAATTTTCGATAGCTTTGAAAGCGGACCCCTTTTCCCTGAACGCGCTGTCTTTTAAAAGCAGGTCAATTTCAGTCGGGATACGTAAACCGTACCTCATAAGAACCTCATAAGAATTATCGACAGGCTTATCGAGGAAAGCCATCTCCGGGCTTCCGTAGGAGCTGCCTATCGCGTGCGCGATAATGAATTTATGCATGATATTCCTGTACCGCTCTATGTCGTCTTTCTCCCCTTCGACATATCGTTGGTCCCACATGGCGTCGAAGTAATCGATGACCCTTTGTATGTGTTTCCTGTTGAGCTCGTACGGGGTTATGGATAGGAGCTCGTCGTCTGCGACATCCATGATATCCCTTTTCTTTTTTTCCAGCATATCCTCATATATCTTTTTCGAATCCTTCATGATGAGATATTCCTCGCGCGTGGCTATCACAAATACCTCCACGGCGGAATACCGTTTCGTTAGGCGTTTCTCCTTCGCTTTAGATCTGAAACCTTTTTCGTCCAGCCATATGCCTTTATGCAGTATCCTGGAAAGGACCTCTCTCTGAATACGCTCGGCGTTCTCTCCTATCCCTCCGGTAAATACTATGGCGTCTACCCCTCCGAGGACATCGGTATAAGCGCCGATATATTTAACAATACGGTGGACCATGACCTTGATGGCCAGCCTCGCCCATTCGTCACCGTTTTCCGCCATTTCTATAACGTCTTTCATGGAGTTCGTGCCGGCCAAACCTTTCAGACCGCTTTCTTTATTCAGTATTTTCATTATCTCATCGGTCGTCCTCCCCTCTTCCCTGGCGATTATATCCACTATCCCGATGTCCAGGTCCCCGGGGCGTGTGCCCATGACTAACCCTTCGAGCGGCGTAACGCCCATCGATGTTTCTATCGACTTCCCGCCTTTCACCGCGGCCATGCTCGAACCGTTACCCAGATGTATCGTGATGATCTTCTGCTCTTCGGGCGCGATACGCGCTATCATCCTCGACGCGCGTTCGGACACATACCTGTGGCTGGTTCCGTGAAAGCCGTATCTCCTTATCCCATACTCCTCAAAGTATCTCCTCGGCAACGCGTAATGGTACGCCTCCGGCGGTAAAGTGCTATGGAACGCGGTATCGGGCACAGCCACCTGGAAAGCGTCCGGAAATAGTCTCTGGCATATCTCGATGCCCATACGGTTCGGCGGATTATGGAGCGGCGCGAGTTTCTCGTAGTGTTTCAGGACTTCGACGACATTTCCTTCGTCGACGGGTACAGACTCTTTGATAACATCACCACAGTGGACGACCCTGTGCCCTATTACTTTTATCTCGTTCTTCTTGACGGGCAGTTCGCCTGTTATCATATTTATCGCCTGCTCATGGTCTTTGACCGGGCTCCCCTTTTCGCCTATCTTCGATACTATGCCTTCCGCTATAACCTCTTCGGTATCGATGTCGTAAAGGCCGTATTTCACGGACGAGGACCCGCTGTTCAGGATAAGAGCCGTGTTCCTCTCCTTCACTCCGTAAGACGCCACCACCATCGAATTGTATATCTCGTTATGGTCGGCGCCGCGAGAGAGATCGTTCAACGGCTTCGCGCCTCCTCCCGTTACAAGACACAGGCCCTCAAAACCCCCTATGCGCTGGGCGGCTTTGTAAAGTATATTGCCGGCCGAAAGGTCCTTCATTATGATCGCGTTATACCCGTCCTCAAGCGCCTCTTTCATGGTCATGGGACCGTCGATAATATATTTTTTGCCCATCGACGCTGCCCTGGCCTTAGCTTCCCTAAGTGCTATATTGAATTTAGAGCTTATTTCTGTTTTTTCGGATATAAAAGCGACCTTAACGTCTTTACCTATGTAATCTTCGACATTGGCGGCCGTACCCAGGATAATGTCCGTGAGCTCTTCCGCGTCCGGACAGATGTTGGTTGTAATATCCGCTAAAAGGAACCTGCCGTCAGTTCCTATTTTCTTAAAAGGTGACTGCATGAGATATCCCGCGGATGTGGTCTTTATATCACCGGAAGTTCCTATAATGGTCATAAGGGCTCTTATTACGTCCCCCGACAGGAAATCCTTCCCGGACACCATACAATCTGCGTCGCCTACCGCGACCATTCCGGCTGCGTAATTCAACTCGAGGAATTTACCCTTTCCCTTCATAATGAACCATTTCATGAATTTTTCCGGGGTCATTCCTCCGCCCATGACGCGCGCGCCCTGTATCGCGAACCGGCTGAGGTCTTTTTTTATCTTCGGAGTATCGTCTCTGGGGTTAACGAGCTCAAGCCCCGGCATTCTGTCCTGGTCACCGTCGAGAAAAAGTTTTAAACGTCTAAGAACGTACATTTCGCCGTCAGAGAGTTGTCTTTTGCCGGGTTTTTTCGAACTCTCTTCTTCTATGACCGCTCGAGCCGTCCAGGAGATCTTCTTTTTATCTCCCACGAGGACCACCTCGCCGATATCCTTATTCAAGTACCTGACTATAGCCTTCAGGACATCAGGCTGGTACGCCTCGCACATAGCGATCTTTGGTCTTTTTTTTCTGGCGGCTGCCTCAAGCGTCCGGAGATACCTGGCCCCTGTATCATCGGGCACTTTTTCTGCATCCTTGTTCAAGTTACAGAACTCGATAAAACTTTTTGCCTGCTCGAAAGAGTGTATATGGGGGAAAACAAAAACCTTGGGAGGGAAAGCTTCAGGAAGAAGCTCTTCCTCTTTTCCCTCAAGCTTTTTCCGGTCCAGCTCACCTTTATCTCTGGCCTTGGAAAGGAATATCCCTTTAAATAGCGCGGTATCAAGCTGGGTAGAACCGTCGCTTATGACCTTTAATTCAGGAACTCTCTCCTTGACCCTCTTGATCGCTTCCTCGAGGACTTTTACATAAAGCACTTCGCTCTTCGGGGTTCCGTCCCTGTAAGTAAAAAATGAAAGCACGGCAACAGGAGACCAAACACCCGTAAGATCGTGGTATTTCTCGGCGGAACTTATAATGGAGTGAACTGTGTTCTCAATGATCCGTTCGAGACCTTCCTTATCCTGCCCGTCAATAGAGTCACCCCAGCTTTTCGGCGATCCGAAAACGAGCAATTCGCCCGGGGTGAAACCCGGGATATCGGTAAGACCGGGCATCCGTACCGCGTCGGTCACGGACTCCGGGTCATCTGCCGTAACAAACAACTCTTTTATCATGGCCGGAGGTATCAGAACGCCTTCCGGGCCGACGGCCCCTATTTCGGTCTCCCGCGCGCCCAATATTTCGGAAAATAGGACAATACCCCGAGTTTCGGCCCCGTTTCTAATAGCGGCGGTCAGCACATCCCTGTCCCTTTCTATCGCCTTTTCTTTTGTAAGGGTTACAAGCTTATACTCCGGGAATATCCCTTCAAGCTCGACACCCGGCATATTTTCATTAGGCACATCGGACGTTCTCCTGGCCAACTGTATGAGCGTAGGCCCGTCTTTCGCCGCATAAATTAAGCATATCACACGGTCATCCAGAGGGCTTATTCTGACAGTCGAAAGGTCTATCCCGGACGTGTTGTCTTTCTCGGTCATGTCTTGGCCATGTGCTTTGAATATACCGACAAGTTTACGGGGGTCGATATCAGCGGGAAGGAGGTTCGCGCCTTCCAGTTGCGTGAAAATCTCGTCAGCTTCGAATGTCAGCACTTCTTCAAGATAACCGAGCCTGCGTTCCCTGGCCTTTTTATCCTCCGCGAGTTCGGGCGTGCCAATAAGGAAATCCGCTATTTTGCCGACGGCGGTCATAAGAAGAGTATCAGAGAACATCCCGCTACGGGTCGCGACTCTTCCACCCGTCATCGGTCTCTTCCCAAAAGAAAGCTCCACAGAAAGCGTACGTGATGTTTCAGGCCCTGCGAGCGAAAACCCGGGTGTCTCGCAAGTCAGCAAGACAGCGACCGCGATCGAAACCAATTTCTCGGCTTTATTTGCCATTATTAGACCTTGAGGTGATAGTCATTGCGAGGATCCGACGACGCCGTCATTGCGAGGAGGTCACAGGCCGACGAAGCAATCCCTATTGAGATTGCTTCGCTTCGCTCGCAATGACGTACAACCCGTTCACCCATTCGCCCGTGCACAAACACATCGTCCCAACAGATACGTTACGCCTTCGTCAGCACCTCTCTAGCCTTCTCGTATATCACCCTTATCTCCTCCGTATTCAAGGGCACTATCGGGAGAAGTTTTATCATTTTATTCAGCGCTTGGGCCATTAGAGAGAGATCACCTCGCGCGAGGTTTATAAGGTCCCCGGCCGTAAGCTTGATCTTTAAAGTATCGATCCCCACAGATCCGCAATAACGCTTGTATTCGGCGAGCGTCGCCCGGAGAAAATCGTTGTTCTTTTCCTCTTCGATACTCGGGTCAGATGCGATAGCGGACAACCTGAGTCCAAGGAAAAGACTGCGGATAAGCCCCGCTTTATCGAAATTCAGGCCGATAGGCGTTATGATCGTCTTATCGGGATCTTCGAACATATTACCGAGGTCATACTCGCTCCCGCCCGTACCAGCTTCACTCTTTCTCCTCAGGATTTTTCCGGAAGCGCTGAACTCGTCGGTCTTATCCACCGGCAGTATCGTTATTGTATTTGTCCTATTCCGCTCAAAATCCGCCGGAATGTTCTTAGTGATACCGTACTTCTTGTAATAATGCTCATCCACGGGCGAGATGGACCCTATGGAATATAATTCTATGAAAATATGCTCTTTTGACGAGAGAGCTTTGAGAAAACCCTCAACCACTTCTATGTTCTCAAAGCTGAACGCCTGGAGGGTCTCGACCGATATCCTGATCAGTTTGTCCGTCACGGTCCCACGGGCAAAGAGTTCGGCTGCGAACGCCTCGTTATCCTCGATGTATTCCTGGATAGCTACGGTTTTTTGAACATCGACTGCTTCCTCTCCCTTTTCTCCTTCAAGCTGAGCGGAAAGTGCCCCGTCATCTATCAATTTCGACGGTCCCGGTATCGTCATCCTCCCGAGGTCCGAGACCATCCCGGTAACCATAGCCCGAACATCGTCCATTACTCGGTTTTCTTTACCGTAAAAACCGAGGAGCGTGTCCGAATCGAAAAAATTCCCTTCCGGAAGTTTCGCGAACACGCATTGGCTGTCCGTTAGATCCATCCCGGAAAAATATTTTTTCAGCGCCGCGGTACCATCAAGATCCTTTACTCCAAGGAATGGCTGCCATTTTATCTTATCTTTGAGCGCCTTCTCATGAGCCTTGACGTCGTCTTTGCCCGAATAAACCGACATATCCGGAAGAAAGTCATAGAACTCCTTCTGGAATTTGTCCCTCTTGAAGGCTTCCTTAGCTTCCTCATACGAGAAGGTGTATCTGAAGTCGTTGAACCTTAATCCTCCTAAATTGATCATGTAATCCACAAAACCGGGGATGGCCACGCATCTGTCACCGGCCTTCACTTCCTGGACGATAACCTTTTCTATTTCGCCGGCAAGAGAGTATTTCACATTAACCTGCGCGCCTCTACCTTCGACGACATGCTTAATATCCATGTCCAGGCCCTGAAAATGGCCGGGCCCGGTGCTCGTCGTCTGCAAGGTGCCGGGAAGAAGGTCGTTAAGGAAGAACGTCTCATGGATGGTGCTGATCTTATTCTTTTTCGAATCTTCCATTAGCCCTTCTGGCACGCTCATAAACCCATGGTCCATAAGATAAAGCACCAGGTTTTCCTTGGCGGCCGCCCAAAGTTTAGAATTACGTATAAGAGAAGGAAGGATATTAACGGTTAGAAGTTTTTTCACTTTTTCCACGCCTCTCCAGAAAAACCCCGGATTATTCTCGGTATTGCTCGACCCCAGAAGTACGTCCTCGTCTCCCAAAAGGCCTGCCTTCGCTATTTGTATGGATCTAGGAAGAGTGGCGAATTTGATATAGCTATACGTACCGCCTTTATCGCTTCTGGCCATTTCTTTCGGATCGGCGGTAAGCCTTATGTTCCCGGCGCCCGGGACATTACCTGTCTCAGTCCAGTAAATTATAGTTAGCGCCTGGCCTCCCATTATCTGGACGGCGTCGGCCACTATCGTTTTCTGTGTCTCTCTAGCCTCTTTACCCATGAACCTAACGGCCTCGTCCTCTTTAGCCGGTTCCGAATACTCGACTATGGCGGCGTTAACTTGCGTCACGAAATCCCTGACTATATCTTTTTTCATCTTTCCTTTAATGACCAGGTCAAGTATCCCGTTATACATATCCGCGACGGTTGAAAGCCTTTTCACGTCGCCCTGAAAACCCGGGGTATTGAACAGCGTTTTAACGGCCTTCGCCGCGTCACCGTCGGCTAAAGCCTCAAGTACCGTGTATACAGTCAATCCTTTCTGTGACATCTCAGCCTCTCTTTTGTATATCTGGTCAGCGAGCGTTTCATTTTTAGCGGCTTCCTTCTCCCTCATCTTCCTGTGCGCTTCGGAATTGGCCTGCATTTTTTTCTTTTTCTCGACGGTCTTACTGAACGCCCTTAAATAAGCCGCCGCGGTGTTGAGCGCCGAGAGGCACCTGCTAAGTCTGACGCTGGTAGCCTGGTAGTACTTCAGCGTTTTCTTATTATACTCCTTAAGGAGCGGGACAAAACAATCGTTGTAATAGCTGTCGGCGGTATTTTCTTTCGGCGTACATGTACTACCCACACCGGTCTTTGTAAAGTCCATCGGATACCCCTGCTGTTGGAACAAACCCTCTCCGATACCTTTATTCTTAGGATCGCTGCGCCTTGTACCGACCTGGATACCGCCGCAGGCCGAAATATCAGATTCAGTGAACCCGGCGGCTTCGGTTTCCGGATCTGAATCCTGAACCTGGATATCGGTCGCCGCAAGGAGCGCCCTCTGTTCATCGAGGGTAAACCGCGGAACATAGATCAAAGTACCGGTATATTCCGGTTTACCTTTAATCTCATTGATCAGCTCGATCATCTGTTCGGCCATCCATTCGCTGGAGCCATAAGGCTGGATATTCCCGTAATGGACTATCTGGGCCCCTTCTCTAAGCAGCTTCTTGATGTTCTCGTTATCGAACGCCCCGCGCCCGTCTTTACCTCCGCCGTTCCTGCCTCTTCCGGCTTTCACGCTCACAAGCCTGCCGGAATACGATATGACGATCTTGTTCTTATCGAGAAGAGGCTGGCCCGCTGATGGTTTATCCTTTGTGGAAAAATACTTGCTCGGGTCGATGGTCAACCGTTCCTTGGCTATCTCTTTCACAGTGTTTACCTGCTCCGGGGTTGGATGTTCTGCGTCGGCGAACTGGCCGAAGGCCTCTTTAAAATATTTAACAAAATATTTGCGGGTATTCTCCCTGTGGTCCCCGTTCGCTATGGCCTTAATATTGACCTCGACTCCCATGAATTCCCTGTAAAAGTTAATAAGGTTCTTGTCGCCCGGGTCCCCCACCCAATCGTCCTGGCTATGCTTATCCAGCCACTGAGCATAAGACACGACTCCCTGCCCATCCGACGAGCGAAATCCACCGGACGCCAGGTCGTACCTATTCCCGTTCGAGTATTGAAAAAGTTCAAAATATTCCCTCGGTACCCCCAGAAATTTCAATACGGCTTCACCGTCGCTATTAGAATAATCCTGGCGGTTACCGTAGGTGTGGCTCGTAAAGAATATCGTGCTGTCGGCAAGTACGGGGTCAATCAGGAAGGAGGGATCCTGAGCTTTTTTCTTTTTGGCCTCTTCCAGTTGTATTTTCCTGTAAACGCTCACCATCGCCGTCTGGGAATCGTTCGTATGTATGACCGGCGCTTCCCATTTCCCTCCATCCCGTTCGATAGTCTCTTTTTCCCGCGCTTCTACTATCTTCACAAGCTCCATCGATGCTTTAGAGAAGAAACACGCGAACTCTTCCCATGTTGGGAGGTTAGGGTCGTTATTTTCCATTTTTCTGTAATTGTATATCGAATGCGTATAATACCCGGCTTCGTCACGGATCATGAAAACCTCGACCCCCAGATCGTTATAGCCCTTTGTCGCTATGGCCTTGACTTCCTTATCCCCGACCATGACGGTGAATTCGGCTACATTCTCGATCTCCGAAGTTATTGGATGCGTGTGCCTTTTACCGTCGGGAGCCTTGTTCGTATAATCCGTGTCATCGTACTCATACAAATCATGGGCGTTCTTCGCGGCCCGTCCGTTCTGGCCGTATTTTATTTTATGCAGATACTCCGGCTCTATCTGCCTGAACCTCGTATTTGAGCCTTTAAGAAGTTCCTTCATACCGTAGCCGTGGTATTGCATTACCCGGCCTAAACCGCCGGATTCATGCCATATTTCGGGAGAGATCTGCCAAAGGGACTTGTTCTCGAGTTCCGGGCATTGTTTTCTCACCCAGATATTCTTTATATAATCCCTCACTTTTTTTATCCACCCCATGGAGGAAGCGAACATCATTCGCTCATATTCTTTTTCCTCAGGCACGACAGGCTCGGTAGCGGAAGGCACCAGTTCAAGAAGCACATCGTCGACCGCGATCATATCGCGTATTTCGGCCATATCATCGGAGACCAGCATATCGCACAGTTCATCCTTATCGTTACTGTCCAGAAGACCCACCGCCTGTTTGAGGCCATAGTCAGCCTCAACCGGATAATTCGGATTGCCCACAACTATCGTATTGAAGATAGTGAAAAGCCTTGTCAGCTCTTTCTTGTCGCGCTGGGTCAAAGCGGTTTTTAACAATTCCGCTATCGCGTAAGGCTCTTTTTCGTCAAGGGCCTTCTTTGCCTTCATGTAACCGCTTTCTTCCATAAGTTTCGCCACGCCCCGGAGCCTTCTTTGGATGTCCGTCTCCGAACCGTGCGAAAGACCCTTAATATGCGCGTATTCGTCATCCTCGAGAATATCTTTTCTCAAGTCCTCGTTCTCATCCAGGAACAAAAGTCCTAGAAGACCGCTGCCGATGTAGATAACGCCGTCGCTGATGCCCGCGTGTGAAATATTGGAATGGTCTACGTCATCTTTCCATCCGACAGCTATATCCCCCATGACTACCCTTATCCTGACGGGAGAGCCTCTAACCTTATGCTCTTTCATCCAATCGGCGACAAGTTTAGCCTGTTTATCGCTCATGAACTGTCTCAAGTCAACGCTTTCGGCGTAATAATCTTCGGGCCTCGTCTCACCCGGCGTATATCCCTGTATCCATTTAATATAATTTTGTTTAAGTTCGCCGGTCTGCGGATCTATGTAAAGCTCGGTCATCCGGCCGTCTTTGATTTTTTCGGATATGACGGGATTTGTGGATGTATACTCGGGAGCAAGGTTCGCGAGGGGTCCTTTAAGATCATTCCCTTCACTTGAACCAGTAGTATCAGGTTCGACATTAACCGCGTATTTAAGATCAGCGTCAGCCTCGTTAAGAGTTATTACAGCCTTGCCTTTCAAGTTTTTGAACTGGAATTTGATAGTTACGCTTTTCTGATCGCCTGTAACATCTGAAAGAAGGATCGTTACCGGACAGGCTTCCCTGGACAAATATTCCTTCGCGTCCTTAAAAGTCTCGGCGAGATATTTTACAAGCCCTCCATCGCTGCCGACCCTCTCACCGGGAGCGCCGGATTTTTCCCCGAGGTAATACGCGGCTATGGTTAGAAGAATCGAACGGCTTTTCCAATCATCTAAAATATGTTCCTTAAAAGCCTCCGATTCAGGGGTTGGGGATATTGTTTGCATTATGGAAGCCGGCGCTAAATGATCAATCGACTGATCTGACAGATCAATGCCTGAGCAAATAGAATTTAATGCAAATAAAAGGCTGAATGTAAATGAAAATATTTTTCTCAAAAAAATACGATTCATAGTCACCCTCCGAAATTGGGGTTAATTGATTATAAATTAAGTTACGTTAGCTATCAGTATTGTAACATTTTTGTTAGGATTAGTCAATGAAATAGTTAGTTATTATGCGGCTAGAAGGGCTTTTTTCCCTGCTTCATAATAGTTAATTAGAAGCTGGTAATCTACTGGATCGGCATCAGGCATGTATTCGATCCTGCGGAGTCTCCTGTTATAAGTACTCGCCTTCACGAAATCAATTTTTGAAAGATCAGGTTCTACGCCCTGCTTCAGCGTGGCAAGTTCGAGGGTAAGTGACAGCATTTCGAGAATTTTTATCGGGATCTGTTTTTCCAATAATTCAGTCCCGTCAGTGTTTATACATTTTTTATACGCTTCCTTCATTTTTTCGGGGTTGACAGAAGCTATGAAAGGCCTGGCCTCGGCATCCATACCCTGCAGCCTTTTCTGGTCTATGATATTCGCCGCATCCTTCGGTGCCAGGATGACAATATTAGAGTGGTCGGTATCCTTCCCGGCTTTTTCAGATATCCCCATTCTCTTTGCCCAGTCCAATGTTGTTTCACCTTTCTCTCTTTGTACCACCACTACGTTATCCATCCCCTGGCCCCGTAAAATATCTCCCAGAGAATTAATTACGCTCATTAATGACGATAAGGCGTCATGGTTCAGTTTTCCTTCCTCATAAGCCGGTATCCACTCAGGGTCTATCCCTATCTTGAATTCCACCCCTTTCTTCTTCGCGGCGCGGGCAAGCGTCATCATGCCGGAAACAATGCTGTCGGCCTCGAGCATATTGATATCTTTTCGCAGCTCTTCAGCTTCTTTTTTAACCCCTTCGGGGAATTGCCTGTTTACCATAGCGTCGTATCCCGCCAATATATCCTCAAGATGCGAGCGAAGGGCCGGGGTCAACATATCTCTTTTAACGGTTTCCTTCTCTCCTCCATCGCCCGCTTTCCCGTAAAGTCTGGAATAACCCGCGATATCGTTACCCATAAACACGCATCCCGTGCGCCTGTTATTGACGGTGGCTTCGGTTATTTCGAACTCTCGCCGGGCGTCGTATAGTTCGTCTACACCGGTACCCGCGGCGCCATTTTTTTCCGCGAAAGACCCGGCCCGCGCCGGAGGTGTGCGAACTCCCTTTCCGGACACTACCTCTTCACACATTTCCATAAAACCGACCTTAAAATACCCTATGATCGGGGCTATTATCAGCTCGGGATTCTTTACCCCGCTGCCACCGTAAAGCGCTTTAACCCATCCCAGGAACCTTCGGTGGACTTTCTTCTCAAATTGTTTCATGCTCGTGGTCCTGATCTCATCTATCTCTGCTTTTAACACTATATCTATGACGTCATCCGGGACGGATCTTTCCAATTCACGCTTTTTTTGGACTGCCTCGGCCTTTGTGATCTTTCTTCCATTTTCGGCCAGTTCTTTACTCCAGAGCGCGACCGTTTTATTGACGTGATACTCCCTGAAGAATTTCTCCCTGTCCTCGCGCACATAGTTCCTGAGCCCGTAGAGGACAAACTCCACTATTTCCTGTTCGGCCATGAACGCCGTCATCGGATTCATCATGTTCGTTGGGCTGAAGCCGGCACCCCATTTTTTTATAAACGGCACAATGTGTTTACTTATCAGCTCCGATATCCCCCTGGGCCCGTGGGAGGCGTATCCTTTCTCGAAGGCCAGGCTGAAATCCGGGTCCCTTTTATAATCATGCAGTGCTTTCTTTTTAATTTCGTCAGAAAAAGGGGCCAGCCCATTTCTCTCGAATGCCCGGAGAGTCTCCGGCGTAAGCTCATCCGCCATGGCGTTGAAATATTTCATGATACCCGAGGCGTCCTCGCCGCTTAATCTCGCTATCCGGCTTATGGCGCGTTCGAGCATTTTAAGTTCGTTGTTTATCTCCTTGTGCCTTTTCTGTGGTTTGGGAGACTCATATTCCAAGCGGTTATTACCGGATGCTATCTCTCCATAAAGTTCAGCAGCCCTGGCATACGCCTCCGTTGAGGATAAGTAATTGAGTATTGACTTAATGTATTCCGCGAGAACTATCCTTTTATCCCCCGTCTTTTCCCAGAAATCACCCGATATGAAGACGCTGTCATTTCCGGTTATGGTTACTCGCCAGTCTCCGGCCATTTCACCCCATATTACTGTCGCATCCCTATAGTTGGCATAAAAGAACTCTCTTACCTCATTGATCATCCCCTCGCCTATCTCGGGGAACAGCTTTAAAAGGCTCTCAAATTGCGGTATCAGATCCTCGTCCGCTCCGGAGAGATCCTCCATTCGCGTAACTGAATCCTGGGTGACCATGAACGCTTCCGAAACGGTATCACCCTCCGGATCCGTCTCTCGCCCGGTTTCTTCCGAGCCGGACATATCGCGATACACGGCGAGCACTTCGACGAATTTAGCGTAGACCTCTTTTTCCGTCAGCCAGGCTTTTTCGGAAGTAGGGAATATCGAAGAAAGATCGCACCCGGTAAAACGCTCGTCCTCATTGAGGAGCTCGGCGCTTTCCATGAAGAGGACCGAACTTAAAAGCGCTTCGTCGCCTTTTTGGACCTTC
Organism: Candidatus Omnitrophota bacterium; assembly: GCA_015231405.1. GTDB lineage: Bacteria > Omnitrophota > Gorgyraeia > Tantalellales > Tantalellaceae > JADGBR01. The sequence goes on from JADGBR010000009.1 coordinate 18,847, forward strand.
GCCGCTATCACCGCCGCTTTTCTTAAATGCGAGGCATAAGAAATATGCCCCTCTATGCCGTATTCCGGACTTGACTCCAGAACATCCAGGATATTTTTCCCATACTCTTCGCCCGAATTAAGGAACAGCCTTAAACTGAAAACATGCGAAGCGAGCTCGCGGAAAGCTGCGTTGTCAGGATAAGCGTCGGCAAGTACCGCTTCGAATATCTCATGCGCGATATTGAAGGATATAAAATCGTTATTTGTTTTGAGCAGCCTTTCGTCAAGCGCGAGTCTACCCATACTAGGGGCAAAAGCCGCGACGGGAGCGGCTCGGCCCTTATGATCGAGGCTCGAAAATGTGTGCACATATCTGACCGGAGAGAGAAGCGAGGCGAGTAATTTACCGCCCAAAGCCAGCTTAAGAGCCTCCGCTCCCACAACTTTTGATATTTCTTCGCCAAGCCCCAGTACCGGCCCGACAAGTCCCGGATATCTGTCTTTAAATCTCTTTTTAACGTCCTTGCCGTCATATGCAAGTATCGACGAAACCACTCTCCCGAATGTTTCTCGGGAAGCTTTCATTAGGACCGGGGAATGTTGAGTATCCTCTTCCGTGGCGTATCCCGCATCGATTAGCCACCTTTTTATCCCGGGCTTTATGTCTTTATAGTCCCTGTTAGCCATAGCCCGCCTGATAGCGGAAATCGCTACGGCCCTCATTTCATGTGGCAGCCCTGCAATGAATTCCGGCCCTTCAGGGAACCATTCGCCGGATAATTTTTCCCATACCCAGCGATTAACTTCACTAGCGCCCATAACACGATCCACGGGCTTAGGGTCCCAGGAGGGTTCTTTTTCTTCGAAGATGGCGCCGTTCATGATCATTCTCAACATTACCGGGTCTTCCAAAAGCGCTATAGCATTTTCAAAATCAACGACGCCGCCATCCTCCAACACATTAACGCCGATCTTTTCCCGGAGCGCCTTTACCACCTTGCCGATATCACTATACGAATGGATCGCGCGCATAGCCTTGTCCCAGTCGACATAAGTTAACGACCCTTTCCGCTCGAATGGTCCCGAGAGATCTCGCGTCACATCCGAGAATAGCCACGCTACCTTTATCCGTAGAACCGCTTCAAGGAATGATCTGTAATATTTCATCGCGAAGTACACCCCGGGAAACATTGCTATCATGCCTAAAATATGCCCGATAAACGGCGTGGGTTTTGAGAACATTTCGTGGACCATTATACGGACCCGGTCGTTTTCACTGAAGGATGCGACAACATCATGCGCGTACCCCATGTCATTGGCCATGGGGAATAACCTGGAAAGTTCATGCGCATACTTAGCCGGGAGTTTTTCGCGCTCCAGAAAATAGCTTTCGGCTTCTTTTGTCGTACGGTCAAATAATTTATTCAGCACGAACGACGTAACGACAAAGTAGATCGCCCCCAGATAGATCCCGGCCATTAACCATGGATTGACATTATGAGTTTGCAAAAATATAAAAACCATCATAAAAGCCACTCCGACGAATAATGTCCCCAGGGACCATCTGGAAGCGTTAATTAGTCTAAAGGCGTGGGCGGACCTGACAATACTGCCCGAGTCGTTAAACAATGGTGATACTCCGTCATCCCCGTCAATGTCGCCTCTTATCGTGACTATACTTTCTGTAATAGTACCGGCCAGTTCATCGAGAAGCCCGTTAAATAATGGCATGTCATCTTTACCCAATAGCTCTTCTTTAGCCGCTATTTTTCTCAGTTTGCGGCTGTCTTTATATATATTCCACATAGTGAGGACCCATTTTGTGATCTCCCTTTGCGATGGTATTCTTTCAGGATCAGCCGCTATTCCTTTCGCGTCCTCCAGGAGGCCGGATATCCTCTCTTTCATTTCTTTGAATATCACTTCCAGTTCCTTCGCTCCTTTGGCTCCGGCTTGAATCCCGTCCGTAATGCCGTTAAGTTCGGATACTATTCTCGAAACCCCCATCCGCTCCGGTCCATCCAGTCCCTTGAGTGTTTGAAACGCAAGGCCGGCCCTCTGTTTAACGTCCCGCATGGTGCCCTTGGTTGTGGCGATAGCCTCTATCTCGACCAGCAGGTTCGGACGACAAACATCGGCGACAACTATCTGGCATGGGGTATAGCCGAACTTCTCGAGACATATTTTCTTGACCGCGTATATGTCCTTCTCGTATTTGACATAAGCTCTGTAAATAGAGACATCTCCAAGAGTTGCACCGGCGTCTATGCCATGGTCCATCAGGTTTTTACGGGATATGAGATATTCTATATTTTCTATAGTGAGCCTGGTCTGCTCCTCCACATTGTCCATGGCGACGGTTACCTCATCCCTTATGCTGGCGGTACCTGAAACGTATATCCTGACATTTCCACCCCCTACCACGGCTTTGGCCCTTTCGAATTTCGGGGTCTGCTGCTGGGTGCCCTTCTCCAGCATCTGCTTCGAGTATTTGTGCGCCGGTATCTGCAGAGTGTTATCCAGCGGGACTATTTCAACGCCGGCCGCTTCTCCCGCCGCGTTGACCTTTTCTTTGACGGCCGAAAATTTCAAGACGACTCCGCCGTTCGTCATTCCTATCCCGGTAGCGGCGGGATATCCCACCTGGTCCCAATCATATCGGCCGTAAATGATAGCCCGGACATCGTTAAATACCTGATACCTCTGCCGGCCGTCTTCCTCTTTATCCACTATCCTCTCGAGATAATTCCATTGGCGGACAATATCAGTGAATTCCAGTTTTTCAGCTTTCAGGATGGCGTCGAGCACCCTAAAACACGCCTCCGACTGCTGTTCGAATTCGCCTTTCACCATATCGTCGACGGTAACGCCTCCGGTGAACACTTTCTTTGTCATAACGTCGTCGACAACTATGTAATCCGATCTGACATTCACTTCGCGCCCGCCGAGCGTAACCATGACGTCTTTTGTCTTATACTCGACTTTTACAGTATCGTCCTTAGGGACGATAATAATGAAACCCATCGACACGTCGGCGTAATCGTCCGGGAACTGCCCTATATAGGTAGGGGTAGGGACCCGCCAGTTCTTTGACTGAAAATACCCCCGACGTAAATTCTCGAGATAGACCTTTCTTGAATTGAATCCCTTATTGTTGTCCGCCCTCACAAAAATGTTGTTATTCAAAACATGAAATTCTTTATACCCTTTATCCGAAACTACCTTATTGAATTCTTCCATGCATTTTGCGAACTGGGAGTCTATATCCTGGGTCTCCAACGGGTTCGGAGTAACGTTCAGGTGCACCTCGACATATGAACCCATGTCTTTCTCGCGGAAAGCGGTAGTCGGGGGGAGCCCGCGCGCCCGGTTCCTGAGCTGCAAATATACCTTCTTAGCCGCCGCCCTTACCTCTGTATCTTCATCCCAGTCATTTATTATTCCGGGTAGGATCGACAATACTTCGGATAGCTCTTCATCCCCCTTAGACGAAAAACCGATGATATTCTGGATCCTCACGCTATTATCGGCAGGTGCTTTGTGTTCCTCAACCTCCGGCCGCTTCGCCCCTGGCGGTATTATGGTTATTAGTCCCTCTTCCGCCTTTATATTAAGCCCGAAAGCTTTTGTCCATCCGCTCGCTTCAAGCTCTCTCCTGACTGACTCCAGCGTTATAGCGTCAATATCCGCCTCAAAAAGTTGTTCGAGTCCGGAGAGTACTCTCTTCTGCTCACCCTTTTCAAAACTATCATGCAAATACCTTATTGAAGTGGCGCCGTCACACGGATTCTCCCGCCTGTTCAGGCATGCGATATATCCGAGGAGTTTGAATATCTTCGCTACCCTTTCCCGGTATTCCTTGCCGCCGCGTTTTTTCAATGTCATGAACAATTTCTTAAAATGCAGCTCTATATACGTCGACCACACGCCTCTAAGGTTCGGGTCTCTCGCTATCGCGCTTTCCAGATACGCCGTCTCTACGGCATCGAGTTCAAGCTCTTGAGGTCCGGTAAGTTGGCGGCCTCTGGGAATACCGGCCCGCATTGCCCTCATCCAGAGGTATTCTCCGGGCGTGATAGTGTCGATATTCAGGAGTATGTTCAAATACTCCTCAAGGAGCGCGGTGGACAGTTCATTGCTGTTATAATATTTTGAGCCTTCCTCTATTTTCCCCACCCTTCCGGCCGGATCGAGAATGGCAGCTATGAAAAGCTGTTTTCGAAGAGAGGGCGACGAATTTCTAAGATACGCGGGAAGTGAACTCACACCGAAATCGTTAAAATAACCGTGCATAGCGACTATTTCACAGACGTTATCCATGAATTCTATATCTCTGGCCCCGTATTGTTTTAAGATACCCTCCACGATGTCCCGCCCTATCTCAGCGTGGTTACGTTCCCTGTCATTATCTCTGTATCCTACATCATGCAGGATAAGGCCCGCCAACAAGGCTTTTTTCGATCTATCGTCCAACTCATCGAATATCATCCTAGCCCGGTCAAGATATACGGAATACCCCCGTTCGCTCGGTGTCCGCGCCTTTATGTAACCCCGGACGATCGAATCAAAAAGCTTTTTATTTTTCCCGGAAGTGAAGTCCCTATAAACCTCTATTACTCTGCGTACATGGAAGACCCTCGCTTCCGGAGCCCCGTCCATTATAGTATCAAGGTCATTTTCGATCCTCAGGATGACATCGTCTAGATCCGACGCTTCAGGTTGGCCGGGTGATTCCTCGGGATGGGGAGTGTATGACTCTAGAAGGTCCAGTTTGGGCCCGCCATAGCTGTCGACGCCCATTACCACACGTTTAATGCCTATAAGTTTTATCAGGAACGCCTCTATGTCATCGAGAGTCGTAGCTAGAAGCACTAATGGTTGAACCGACTTATATCCCGTATTTTGCATTCTTTCGACAAGCATGGATAAAGGCATAAGAAGGTTACCGAATTTATGCCAGACCATACCCTTTACCCCTACGACAAATTCCTCGTCGATATCCAGACGATTGGCCAGTATCTTGTCCAGTGGAAGTTCAAGTAAATTTCTTTTGATCTCTTCGAGTTCTTTAAAATACGCCGCTATTTTCTCCGTATCCTCTTTAAGGATAGCGGCATCCCCGGAGTTTTCCCTCATATGGACGATGATCTTACGGATACCTTCCGATATAACTTCTGTCGAGGCATACAGATCGAGCCCGATATCCTGAACGAACCTTATTCGCGGGTCAGGCGTTGAGCCCCGATCCTCTGATGCTTTAGCGGCATTCCCTAGAAGCTCTTCCTCTTTTGTTTGGCCGCTTATGACTTCGCATCTAGCCTCATATCCCGGTATATCCCATTTCGAGCCTGACATTTCAACGACAGCGTTCGAACCTTCGCGGGCAAGTTGAATTATCCTTTTAGTCCCTGCCGGGGATATATGCAGGAATACAATCGCGTCGTCCTTATCTAGTTTCTTCGGTATTTCAGCTTTATCGCGCCCCGAGACAACGGCGGATCTCAGGGAACTAAGGGGCATTACACTTCCGAGCCTTATCCCTTTCGTATCGGGTGATAAAGAGTTTTGAACTACCGATTCAAGATGCTCGAAAGGACAGCCCTTATAAAGGTAATCGGCGATAAATAAAGCCGAAGGCATTATCTGTGCAAGCTGTGCCAGAAGTTCTCTTCTTGCAAGTCCATCGGCCCCCATTGGAGAAACCGCGGAAACGCATTCAGGCGCGAGATTATTATTTACTGAAGTTTTATTAATACCCGTGAGCTCAGGATCCGCCCAGGTCAACTGCTGGAAAGTAAAAGTGCAAACAATAATACAAGCTATTGTTTTTCTGAACATATTGTATTTTTTCATAAACAAATTCAAGGACAGTAAAAATCTTTCTTACTAGCATTTTAATTTTATAACATTATAAGCGATATGCGATAAAATAGCAAGCCTTACCGCAACTTTTTCTCTCCTAACAAATAGGGACGTCACCCATTTAACCAGCCGTTCAATCTCTCAATAATTGGGTGACGTCCCTATTCGAGACAAGCTCCAATGTTCTCTGTTACGCGGATATCAGTATCCTCCTATAGCCCTTTATCATTTCGGCCAGTTCTTTTATCTCGAACTTAACGATTTTCGGTATAAACAGGAACCAGCCATTCTGCAGTATGAATCCCATTTTTACAAGGTCCTTATCTGATAACCCTTTCTTCTTGTTCGCCATGAATTTCAGGGCGGCGTCGTAGATCTCGCCCGTCACGTACGCGTCCTCGCCGTCTTCCTCGCCGGCATAGACCAGCAGGTTGACATTACCGGGACAAGTATCGTCCTTGAGCGGTTTTCGCTTGTCGATCACAAAGACGGTTCTTGTCATATCTCCCGAATCGACATATTCGGCGGCGATAGTTCCGGCATTCTGGCCGTCGGCTTCATCACTCGAGAGGACCGTCACATCTCCCTCTTTGATCACGCCGTATATCCCCATATCGACAAGCACTCTTCTAACTCCCCTATTCAGGATAGACCGTTTTTCACCCGGGTCTACTGCCAGTCGTATTTTCAGACGATGGGCATATTCCCCGCCCCTCTCCCTGCAAGCGTCAACAGCCATCTTCATCTCCAGAAGCGACCCTGCCCTTATTACCATAATATCTCCTGGATGAGATGTTCTGGCGTATTCCAGCGCTGTTTCACCGATATTCTCATCGGTCATCATGTTGTCCTTCGTGAGCTCGGAGATATTCATATTGTAAAGGCTGAGGTCACGTATCACCGGGACCATCACCGGCAGATCTATCCGGCTGAGAAAATCCCCGAGATCGCTCATTCCGGCTTTGATCTCTCTGATCTTACGTGGGGTCAGCGCCGTGACGGGACGGGAAGTGTTAGCGGAGATACGTCTTATACGATCGGCATTATTTTTCATGAATCTCTGGGTTTCCATGCTTTCGAGTTTCTGGATCAGGGCTATCACCGCCTCCATGTGATCTCCACTGTTCTTGTCCAGATCTTCGGCCTTCAATATTCCTATAGAAAAGGTGTTAACCGAACGCGCGCATCCCAAAAGACTTTCCATATTCCTTAGCCTTGCCCTTTCATTTTCCGGGACCGGCAATGGAACAAATAACACACTCGGGACCATATTTAGTTTTTCCGCGGCGTCCGTTGTGAGGAGATCATACCCTTCGACGCCTATGACCATATCCTTTTCAAAAAACACTTCGGGAGTCTCGCTACCCGGAACCTCAGGGCGCCTTTCATCTTTTTCCTCAGGTTTTACCACTCGTTCTCCCGCGAACCGTTTACCGACAATGATCACCAAAACGGCCAAACTCAAAGCTACGCACAATATCACTAGGGGAAGATGGTTCGAGGCCAGGTTCGCGAATAATCCCGCCGCGTTATCACTTGCCGCCTGTTTCAGTCCCGCATCCTGGCCAAATAGGAGTGTTGTGAAAGCGTCGGCTACAGGCCCTGCTTTAGTTGCCGATAGCCCGAAATATTTCTCGGCGTAATACAGCGGCATCAGGAAGCATAGATACAGTATGGTAAAGAAAGCTACCCCATATGTCCATAATTGCCTGAACCCGGAATGCCTCATGTATAAATACGCCTTATCCCATTTTTCAGCCAGAAAATGCCTGAGCTCATTAAGCGGTTTCAATTCCTGCCGGGCGTATATTCTCTGAGGCAGACGGTCCAACCCGACCGGAAGTACCTTTTCGGTATATGGCCAGACATTATCGAGCCGCCACCTGATCTGGAACCACATTATTCGCGCCGCCGCGTTCAGGTTAACGAAATAAAGCGGCATATAGAACGATTTTGACAGATGGTACACGTAATAATATGGGATCAGCCCTATGCGGAGGTGTACTTTAAGCATATTTGACACAAGGACCGTGGCCATGAGCAATATACCAGAGAGCATCACCGGCAGAAAGACCGATGTTTCGATCATGAAAAAAGCCGTTAACGCTAAAGCGAAGCCAATGACAAAAGTGAGAAGACCGGGGCGGAAATATCCGTACAGGAATTTATCCCTCTCGGCTTTCAGTGTCTCTATACGGACCTTTATCGCCTCGGCGATAAGGATCCTTCCCCTGGTGACGGCCCCGTCCAACGGCCGAGACGGGTCCCCATAGTAGTCGGATAACAGGTCCGCGAAGAATACCGGCCTCCCGCCGTCATTTTTTTGTTTATCATAATCCCTGTCACCGTGAATAAGCCATTCCCTGAACCTGGATATTACCTCACGGCTCATCCTATCTTTCTCGCGGGGTCCTATGATAGCCGCGTCGGCCCTTATGGCGTTGATCTCATTTACGGCGTCCTCCAGGTACTTCAAATCCTTGGTTACCCAGTTCGAAACGTCATCCTGTTGGAAATTTCCGGTCGCGCCGGATCCTACTTTCAGAAGATCGGCTTCGAATTCATCGATCCTGTCGCCGTAAAAATCCCTTATACCCCTTGTGATCTTCTCGCGGCCTCCTAGCTTATTCTTGAAAAGCGCGGTCACATTGTGGTAGACCTGATAGAAATAGAACGTCATCATTATGGAAACTCCCACCGAGGCGGCGGCTATGAACCAGATATCCCACGGCAGCCATGTTTTCATGCTCTCGCTGAAAACGTGTACCATCCCGGATAGCCCCGACGGGTCTCGCGCCAACATGCTCGAAAGAGGCTTTCCGGCCCACAACGCGGCCCTTTGAAGTATCTCAGCGCCTACAAAAGCCAGGAAGTAGAAAAATGTCACGGCGAAACTGAGTGCCGTAAAAATAGTCGAAGTGAAACCCGAATCCAGCATTATGTTTATGAAGAAATTCCCCCAGCCGATCTGTTTTATCCTGTCCTCGACCTTTTCGGGCTGTTCTATGAAACCCCGGCGGGCGAGGAATAAGGTGAACGAACGGCTCAGCCGGTAGCTTAGCAATGCCCCTAGTACGGCGCCAATGGATGTCCCAATGAGCCCCAGGACGATCCCGTTCCTTAATCCCAGTAAACCGCCCGCAATGCCCGCTAAGCCGAACGTAAAGAGAGGGATACAGATACTTAGAGACGCGCCGAGTATTGCAGAAGAGGAGACTATCATTATCCACCTTGACCGCTGCCCGTGCCAAGCGAAACCCATAGGACCTGCCTGTTCCAGTACTGAGGCACCCATGTCTGTATAATAATAGACTCTCTTCCCTCTCTGGCTGACTCTCATACCCAGGGCCTTATCCTCGGTAGTATCGTCCCTGGGATGCATACCTAAAGGCTTGAGAATATTCAATTCCGCCATGATCTCCAGCATACGGCCCTTTGTTTCACCATCCAGATCCTCATGGACGTTTATCCTCGCTTCTTCGAGTATGTCCTCAACCTTACCACGCGCTGTCCTCGTTCCGTCATGTTCATACCCTGTCATCGACCTCGACTCGAACCAGTTCGAAAGTCCGTCCAGATGGAATACCGTATGTGTCTTGGATAAACGCATTATCGCTCCCCACCCTCTTTCCCTCCCCATTCTCACCAGGGACGACGAAAGGATGAAAGCGCCGTAATACCCTATGACCGGCATGAGGATCGTAGTGGCCATCACTATAACGCTCGGGCTGAACGCCATAATGGTCTCAACTGAACCCGCTATACCCAGGACCATGCCCACTAATGTCGCGACAAGCGCGATAGGGCTTCTCGGAGCCACCAGGCCGAATTTTACCGGTCCCCAGCCGTTATAATCCAGATGAAAGGACTTATTGAGCCCGTAAGGGAGCTGAACCGGCATGCCCTGCATCACGGACGGTCCTTCTCTTTCTCTCATCTCCTCTATTATGTATTCCTCCCTCGTGGGATAAACCCCGGCACCCGGCTTAAAGATCTTTTTCATCATATCGCCTACAGGGTCACCGTCCTCGGCCAGAAATGCCATCTCAACATACCTGTCATATTCTTCCGATATTCTCACGCCCGCGTACAGGTCAATGTTCCACCTTATAGCCTCGTTGTAAAGAGTTCTGTTCCTCCTTATAAGATTCTCCGGAAGTATATTCTCGGGACGCGCCGTATATGTACCATCATCGTTCCTCTCCATTATCTCACGGGTAAGGCATCCGACCAGGTTCTTAACGCGTTCATATCCGGCTGAAACCGTCCAATAATGGAAGAGCTGGGGTTCATTGTCCTCGTCAAGTATCTCCCAGATCTCCGGCATGGCCTTAAGCCCTTCCTGGAAATCGACCAGCATATCCGTGTAAGCCATATTCGTCCCGCTGGGTTTTGATAAAGGCTGGTTCTGCTGGCCCGGCTGGTTCGGTATAGGCACAGGCTCTGGATGCGTCCTCACGCGCATTGGGTCCATGCCTATTGCCCTGGCCGCCTGCTCTCCGGACGGCACTATATTCATCGCGCCAAGCGTTAACGGTATTATGGTCGCGAGCGAAACATTGAACCTGTCGGGCGGGTAATGCCCCTTGGTCACCGCGTGGTCTATACTCCGGGCGGCGCAGCTGGCGGCCGTCGGCCCGGGCATGGTAGGACGCATGACGTCGATATCCGTAGCCAGTTTCCTGGCCAGGTCCACCACCCCGTTATGTCCCAATTCGTCGTGAATGGCCCGGAGAATAGCCCTGTTATCAACAACCCCAGGGTCAGCGACAAAACCTGAATAATCAGGCATGCCATCCGCGCCGTTAAGGATACCCGTGCCCGCGAGCAGCCTCAGGGTCTCTTCCCTTAAAGGAGTGGGCGAAGTTCTGGTTCCTCTTAACCGCCTTATCACGCTGGCCAGAACGGCCGGACCCAGCGAAGAGTTCTTGTCCGCCCAGGTCGGGTTGTTGAAGAACTGCGGCGGTGTATCCAAAAGATTGAACAGGCTCATCACAAGTTTCACCTGATCGATCCCGTTCAGGTATACGTAATGGTAATTCCTTATGGTCCTCCCTTCCGCCCCGGTCTCAGCCTCTTCCGGGGTCTGCGCTTCCACTCCGGCTATTGATTCCGCCACCTGATACTCGCTGTCGGTAACGAAAGTACGTGTCTCTTTCCAGAAGAACCCGTTCGATTTCAACCAGGGCTTGAGGAACATCGTCGAGATCATGAACGCCGTGCCGCCCGTCACAAGGAACATCTTGAAACCCATATTGAGCCATGTCGCGCTTTTGTCTATACCTATCGACAACGGGCCCAGCGTCAGGACCTCAGGCAATAAAGGTATCACAAACCAGTATAAAGCATGGCTGATAGCCACCAGTATGCCTACCGCGACCAATACCGTCCTCCCATGCCTTTTCAGAACGGTCTCGAGCGCTGACAATGAACCAAGCCTACCGTGCTCCACGCTTTCCCTGGCAGCTACATGAGCCCTGTTCCTTTTAGCGTCAAGCGGATCAACGAAACCCTTGATGTTCTCCAAGAGCACCGCTGTCTCCCATAATTCGTACGGCACAGTATGGGCGAACAACTCCTTGCTCTCTCTTTTAGTACCAGAAGGCCAGGTCATAACCCTGCCCATCCGGTCTGTCTCGAGCCCTCCGGCATAGACACCCGACCCCGGCACAATGGCGTCATCGCCGAAGCCTGACAATACGAACCCCCCGGATGTTCCGGCGTTAACGTTATTATCATCCTGATTGAACGACAGTTTCCGCCATCCGCCGCCGTTCTTTTCAGGGTACATGTCTTGCACGAGTATCCGCTTATACCGCATCTCGTCAACCACCCATACACGCCATCTAAAGTCTGTTTCCCCGCCAGAATCGATCACATGCTCGGCGTCGCCTTTTAGAGCTTGTGCCTCTATTCTGGAGATCGTTATCGTATCGAAAATAGCCTGGTACGCCGACAGGTCCGTGGTCAGGCTGTTCACGTCCGGGAGGGGCACTCGCATCGGGATGCCGACTATACTATCGGCCACAAGCTGTCTCATCCTCGATGTCACGGCGTCATCAGCGGCGTCGGGAGCGATAAGCTTTTTTAACGTTTTTTCGGCTTCGTCAAGATTGTCCAATACCATCTGCATGGCCTCGGATTGCGCGCGAGCGTATATTAGCCTTTTCCGGGATACAGACCGGAGAACCTCGTCCCTCAGCCAGAAAAACATGGGAAACCACCGGCGTTCCAGAGACTTCCATTCTTTTTTGTTGACCGTAATCGTCTTTCTCTCGATCTTCGCCGGCCAGATAAGGCTTATCCCCATTATTATTATCCCTGTAAGCCATAGATTATTGTTCGGAAAATTCAGGATACCGGCTAACCCCATTGCCCATAACCCAAGAGCGGCTAGCCCCGTGACCATCACACAAAAAGCGGTCCCGGGCCTGGTGGATTTTCCGGTTTCCCACAAGAGCCAAATGGGTTTGGCCATATTTCCCATATCGGTGGCTTTCTTTGACCGCCTCCCGACATATTTATCTATTATTTTCACGACCTCGCCTACTCCTTTTTTCCGGGCCTCAAGATCTATCCCGGCCGCTCCAGGGACAGGTGCCGGAGCGGGTGCAGGTGCCCGTGCCGGCGGAACTACGGGAGGCACAGGGTCACTATAGGGATGATCTTTACTCCACCGCCATTCGGTTATCTTACGTTTAATAAGCCCCACGCTGAATATTAAAAGCGCCGCGGCCAGACCGTAAATCGTCATATTCATCATGAAAACTTTCCTCGAGTTGACCTCGTCGGAAATATATGTCAAAGCACCCGGGCTATGGAGGTTAACCATCGTCACCGCCTGGTCAATTGCCTGGTCCCTCCTCAGGCTTTTCACCTTTTTCGCGTAAACTGTGTCTCCCTTCTCTACCGATACCGCCAGCTCGTAGAGTATCGAATAGATCCTGTCAACGCTTTCTTCCGTTTTCCCGTCAAGATCGTACTTTTTCATTAAGACTTTCACCGCCGATTTAATTCTGTCGTTCCCGGCTATTGCCCTTACCTCGCCCTTCAGATCCCCGTATCTCGAATTCGCGGTCTGATCGCCCCAGGCCAGAAGCTTGTATATGACCCGATCCACTTTGACATCCTTTTGATCCAGCCCCGCCAAGCTGGCTATCATCTCCCTGACAAAGAACACCGTCTCCAGCGCTTTCCTTATTTCGGGACTTTCGCTTGGATCAACTACCCCCTTGGCCATCATCATCTCATGAACGGCCGCCAACAGATCCTTATTATCATGGCGACCAAGATCGTTATCCGGGTCCATGCCGTTAAGAAAAGCCTGTATCATAGAGCCGGCGGCTTCTTCCGGCATGACCTCGAACATGGTCTTTTTATTATCTCCGGGCACTAGCGCCGTTACTCCGTCGGGTACCTCTCCAAGTCTGATCCTTCTCCCTCCAACGACCATATCGACCCATCTCTCGGCGCTATCCACAAGAACCGTCCTTTCCACTCCTTCCGCTATCCTCTGGAGCGCCATCCCTTTTATGAAAACGTCCCCGTCGAACGTGCTGGATGAGCCCCTGCCGATCGATATCCTTATACCGAGTTCGGATATCTTCCGCGGATCGACCTTTTTCTGGAACCCGGGCCTCACCCTCACCGTTATCCAATTCTCTCGGTTGTTCTCGCGGTTCCCCTCAGTTATGTTTATGGTGAATCCCGTACTCAGCTCGCTCTCTCCGGTCTTTATGTTCACCCAATTCCCTTCATGTCTCGCTTGATCGCCATACCAGCCTTTATTAGCGCATGACGCCTCCAGACCGTTGGATATTATCCTGTTTTCTCCCAGAAAGTCGACATCCCCCTCTTTGCCGTCGAACCTCAACTGATAAACGAATTCCCAGTTCCTCAGGTCAAGCGTCCCGTCAGGGTCTACTTTTAGTTCATCGTGCGTATTTTCGGCGCCGGCTAATAATTCCGACAACGGCATGTACAACGAGGCGCAGCGGGTCTTCTCGCTCCCACCTATCCGCACATGATATCTCAGCACGCCTCGGTTCGCCTGGGGATCCCACCCCGGGACCTGTTCCATATTGTCCATGTTTCCGGGTCCGGCTTCGCTAAAACCCTTTAATTCGGTCCGGTCCGTATATACCGCCGAATCGAAATATGGTATGGGGGTCTTAATACCGCGCCACGCGACGAGACTGGCGAGTTCGCTGTTTATCTGATAGTATTTATCGTCGGCTATTTCCCTGCTTATTTTGCCTTCCTTGACAGCCTCATCCAGTATATTCCCTATGGCGATCATCTTCGCCGTCACTATGAACGGCGCGGAAAGTTTCACTTTGCGCCATTGCTTCATGACGTAGTCCTCGCTCTCCCCTTCGTACATCGCCCTGAAAGCTCCGTCCGGTTCTTCCCTGCCCATCATATTTATCTCTTCGCTCACCCATCCCTTGAGATAATCGACATCCCAGTTATTCTTCAGCTGCTCGATAAGGTAGTTCAATACCGCGGCGTACGAATGCCCTTCAGCATACTGAACGAGGCCAAGAAGAGCCAGGGGAGCCCTTACCAGATACTGGATCTCGGTCCGTTTCACCCCTTCGGACACCTCCGAGCTTATGATCTTATATATCTCTACTACTTCGTAACGGTCGATCTCGGTCACCTTCCTCCCATCCCTTTCCGTATCCCTCGTCGACCCCTTTATTTTTATCCGGATGTCCGGAGAGATCAGGGAAACCCCGTAAAAATATCCGGATCTCCCCGGAACACAGTCTCCGGGAACGCTTATACTGAATTTTTTCCCGTCATGCTCAATAACGCAGAAATACTTAACCACTATCTCTCGCGATGTATCTGCGGCCAACCCGTTAAAGTCAACACCCTCAACCTCACATTCCGGATCGGCTTCCATTTTCCCTCTGGCGACCCTTATCCTGAAAATTTTCCCTTTATCGGGCGAATTGTCGTCGTCGATACGCATGTACGCCGTTTTTGGGTCGTTAGGATCATCGTAAGCGAATGTCTCCAGCCATCTCTCTTCACCCTGAGAGAGCCCTTCCGGCGAATACGTGATGCCGAAAATACCTCCCAGTATCTTCTTATCTCCTCCGGGAACGGGCGTCATTACATCCCGGAACTTCTTGAGAGGGGTAATTCCTTCTATATCGGTGCCTTTAAGCACCGCCCTTACTTTCATTTTCACCCCGGGTTCGTTGACACTCGAGCCAAAGAACTCGCTCTCCCTGTCGTGAGGGGCATCGGCAGGAATTACGAACCTATACTTTTTTCCCGCGACCGTGTGCGGCTTAAAATATCTGACCGCCTTTTCACCCGAAGCGTCAACCTCACCGTTACCTTTAAATACAACTCCCGTGACCTCTCTTTCGGCCTCCGGCTCCATTTTCCTGCCCAGGACATCAATGCGGAATATCTTACCTTTATCGGGGGATAACTCATCGCTGACAATGACATATGCTTTGGAAGGATCCGCCGTATTGTCATAACCGAATTTCCTGAGCTCCTTAGCCGTGCCGGAGACACTGCCGTCGAGCGCGTATGTCAATCCCGAGAATTCCCCTATCGTGAGGGTCTTCTCATCGCCTTCTTTTTCCGGGAAGAACAGAGCGGCGAAAGTGGTCTTACCCGCCTCCATGGTGTACTGGATCTTCGGGTCCCTGATATCGTCATACCCGATCCATTTAATGACCGCGTCCTTATCGGGCGTGCCTTTAACCATGCTTGTCACGCCGTCCGTCTCAAAAAGAGACAGCTCTCTTATGACAAGCCCCGTCTTACCGGCATTCATATCGTAAAATGCGAGATAATAACTCCCGGTCTCCTTGTCCTCTATGAACTGGAGGGTAAGATCGGCGTTATAGCCGTAGTTGACAAGAACATCCCCCTCGTCTTTCACCTCACCCTCTTCCAGCTCGGCTGAGGCGAGTTTTTTTATGGTTATTGGCTTACCGTCCACGAGGATATACACGAACACCTCGCCGGCCTTCACCTTATTCGCTTCGACCTCGGGGGAACCCGTTCCGTATTTTTTGTAGTAGTGTATTACCTCCAAGCCGTCCTTGGCCATTTTCTTCGCCGCGAATTGATAGATCACCTTCCTGTCAACGTCCTTGACCCCGCCTTTCCCGTCAAGCTCAACGCCTTTTAACTGGGCGATCACCGGCCCGCCGAAGGAAGACGACAGAAAAACGTCTCCGGCGGCATTCTTCCCCTGGATAACCTCGGGAGAATTCGCCGTCATTTCCTTGTAATAACCGGATGCGTCCCATCCATAAAGGTATATTGTCTTCTCAACCGACTCCACGGTCCCGTCAGGTTTGATCTTCACGCCCGCGCATTTCCTTATAAGTGAACTCTCGTCGTCCTTGTCCAGATATACGAAAGCTTCTCCTTCCCGGATCGAAGCGTCCGGCCCGAGGACATACGGGGATCGCGCGCCGTGGACAACTAAGAACAGTTTTCCGTCCGGGCTCTTCGCGAAAAGATACATCGTCTCTTCATTTATCCCTATACATTCCTTCCAGTCCTTTGTCGGGTCGTAATACACCTCGGCTATTGTCCGGCCGGGGACCAACACGTCCGGCTGGTACATTTTATAGATGGGCCTCGCCTCCGGCTTATGTTCCCGATCGGTCTTTTTGTCGATGAACTCATGCCTGTATATGTAAGGCGAAGCTTCGGCCTGTCTATATTCGGCTACAAGTACGCCGAGCCCGTCGGGAAGGACCCTATTGACGCTGTTCATCTTCATGTTGTATCTTTCCGCGGATAGTTTCGTGAATTTTTCGTCCACCATAAGGAGGTTGTCGTGTTCCTTTACGACGATATCATAAACGTACCAGACTTTGTCTCCGCTCATACGTTCACAGCGTTTAACGGGTATCCCGCTCGGGCCGTTTATGTACGTGACCTCTATCTTCTTCGCCTCTTTTGTACCGTCGGCGTAGGTTATTTCTACCTTTCTGTTATGGACAAGGCCCGTCACGACGTCTTCCTCATAATCAACAAGAGTTATTCTTCTTATCTCTTTTGCCGCGGCGCCTCTTCGTACGGCAGGGATACCCGCCGCTCCACCGGCGGGAGGGACCCCTATGACCGGTGTTCCCGGCACCCTGACCGCTCCCGGAGCCGGCTTCAGCGCGGGAGCCGGCGCTCTACCCCCGGTGGCTTGTCTTAAAACCGCCCGGAGCGATCCCAGCCACGCCTCCCTTTCGTCTTCGTTCCTCCACGTACGGTCATCGAGCCCGGTGTTCCAATTCCATACCGCTATCCCTTCGATACCGTTATCCGATGCGAGGCTCAAATACTCATCTATTCCGGTCGGATCCGAACCCGCCGCGGTCGAAAGCTCCTCGATCCTTACGGGAACTCCCTCGTCCTTGAATGTTTTTATCGTCGCCAGGAGCGCCGCCCTCGCCTCCCTCCCGAACCTGTCGGCGTAATGGTGTATGGCCGCGTAATCCAGCATCCTCACTTCCTCGCCGTTCACCGTTCCCGTCCGTTTAAAAAGTGCGGCGATAAGGTCGATATATTCCGAGGTCCCTTCCTTTTCGGTATTAACGCTCATCGTAATAAGCTTGCCGGGGGCCAGTTCTCTGATGGTTGCGGCCACTTTCCCGGCGTATCTCTCAAAAAGGTTTACAGGAAGCTTCGTTTGTTCTATCTCGTTGAACAGGTCGAACCCTTTAAGGGCTTTATGCCCGCCAAACTCACGAAGGAACGGTTCAAGGAAATCCGAGACAAAAGCGTCAAGCGTCGCCTCGTCCTTCAAAAGCGCGTCCCTGCCGAAAATACGCACTCCTTTGTCGTTCTTCCCCGGGAACGCCGATTGGTGGTCCAGCACACAGAATTCTATTCGCATACCCAGGCTATCGGCAATGTCCAGGAGCGCTTTCATGTCTTCCTTGAACCTGATATTCAGCCCATACGGTACCTTGAGCTTCCCGTTCTCGTCCAACAAAGCGCGCCCGTCGGCGACAAGGTTCATACGCACAAAAGTCATCCCGCTCTCTTTCATCGCGGCGAGGTCCCTCCTTACTTCGACTGTATGCCTTGATATCCCGTTCCCGTTCTTATACCAGAGGGTCGTTCCGAAATTCTGGCCGTACCCCGCCGGCCCGTTATAATTCACCCCTACTTCAGGAAGAGCGGCGCCGGAAGCGGCGGGGGCCTGTAGCATAGCAACGGACATCTGGGGCATAAAGAGCCCTATGAGACCCATCCCGAGGTTAACTCCGTTATCGAATTCCCTCCTAATAGAAGAGCGCCTAGCCTCCGACAGCATTTCCTCCGGGACATTTTCCGAAACACCTCTTCTCCCCGGGAAAGCCCTCATATCGAGGCCGGCACTCTTGTTCCAGAGATCCTCGATCCACGTGTTCCTGGCGGGCGACACCTCATGGCACCTGTCCCTGAAATCATCTTTCCACGGCTTTTTAGTCACTTTCCCGGGAACAGACGGGTCATATTCGAGATCAACGGTCTCTACTACAATGAATTTTCCTTTATATACTATGCCGGTCGATATCTTCATGGGTTTACCTTTGAACCGGCTGGTCTTCGAATACTCGAATTTTTTGTATTCATACACCGTTGTCCCGTCCGGAAGCGTTACGGGTATCTTCTCGAGGTCCGTAACAACACTCCCGGTCTCCGCGTCTTTATGTTTGAAGAACTCATGAAGCCGGTTGGATTCAATGGTGTGGAACCTTGTGAAAAGAGTATGTATCTCGGCCGGAGACCCGGAACCGAGTATTATCTCCCGTTCATCCTTATCTCCCTCGTAATCGAACGAAGTGGTCTCGGTTTCGTCCACCCAGTTCATATCGTATTTGTGTTCTTTTTTGTTCACATGGTCGGGAATAATGTGCTGGCTGAGATATTCTATGGCGTAATCTATCGGGTTCTTCCCGTTCTCGTAATATCTCGGCAGGAAACCGTCATGGTCTCTCATGGCGTCGGCTATCTCGCCGAGTTTGGCTATGCCTTTGGCGACCTTAGCGTCAAATTCGCGTTTTTGGTCTTCGGTAGCGTTGTTATTAAGAATAGCCTTCCCCATCGTCTCCTCGCGTTTATAAACGTCCCGGACGAGAAAAATCGCCTTGTAAAGCATCTTTTCGTACATGCGGCGCCTTAAAAGCATCTCCTCGCGTTTATGTTTTGCGTCCCAGAACTCCTGGTCGGATCCCACGCCTTCCGCTTCGACGGCCCTCATCCCCTCGCCGTCGGGCATATACCTCAAATACTCATCGTATGGCAGCCCGAATTTATCCTCGGCCAATTTCGCCGCTTCGAGCATGTGTTTCCTGAACAGTTCGAGGAGTTTAATGTCGATCTGGTTGCTTGTCATGAAAGCCTTCAGACCCATAAGGGTATAAAGGTCGTCCTCGTAAGCGACCCTTTTCTGTTTCGTGTACATACCGCTATCTTTGAAAGCCGCGGAAAAAGGCTGGGTTCCGTCAAGGTTAAGGGGCGCCGCTGTGACAGGGGGCCTGAAATTATTGATATCCTCGAGATGCTCGGTACCGAAACTCGCGTCCCACTTTACCGCGTTCGGGCTGTACTGCCTGAAAAGTCTCATCCCTATGTTATACCAGCCTTCTTCGACGAATCCGTCTATGGTCCTCACATAATGAGCCCCGATATGCTCGCGCCTCAATAACCCCTTCATAGTCGGCGTCAGTTCCCCTATCCCCTCCATAGCCACAAGAGCGTCTATGAACTTCCTGGAAAGACTCCTCGGCATGGCGGCTTCCATCTCTTTCTGCCATCTCATATAATCTTCTCTGTTCCTGACCTTTAAAAGATCGTTCTCGCATTTTTTCTCCCATTCCCTCATCTCCCGTTCATCAGTGGTCTGCCACTTGCGGTCCATGGCGATATTTACCCTAAAAAGGAGGGTTTTCCTAGCCGAAGCGAGCATCTCTAGCCTCTTCTGGAGCTCGCCGGCGAGTTTCTCGTTCTTTTCATCCACCGCTTTCTTTATTCGGACCTTTAGTTCTTCTATATCCGCCTTCAATTTCTCGGCCTCCTTCCTCTCCTTTAAACCCCCGAAATACGCCGAGAATTTTTTTACTTCTTCCCAATCCCTGGAAGTCATGACACCGGGCTTTAAACCCTTCACCCGGTAATATTCGTTCCGTGACTGGAGGTATAAAAGCTCTCCAAGTTTGTTCCCGAAATCCTTGTCGATGGCCGATAGCTCGGCGTTCTCGGCGCTTGAAAGGAGACCCGAGGCGAAAGTCCCGAGATAATGATGCGGCGGAACTATCTCAGCCGCTATTGTAGTTGCCATTTCGGCCATTTTCCTCGTATTGAAACCTCTCGACGGATTCATCTTTATATAATCCGAAAGGAACCTGTTCCACCTTTCTCTCGAAAGTTTGGACGCCGCGTCCTTGTTGAATACCTGCATCGCGGCGATCAGATAATCGACGTCCTCGGCGTTGACAGGAACATTCGGGAGTTTCGGAACTATTTTTCCCCCGGCCGCCATGACCCCTAGCTCCCTTGCTTTTTTCACCTGAAGCGCCGTCAGTTGTTCCTTCCTATCCGCCGGAAGCGAAGCTATCTTACCCCGAAGGTATTCAGTCACCGCAGCCAGCCATTTTTCGTTCATCCTATTGTCCTTAACTTGAAGCATCTTCTCGAGCTCCTCCAGCCTGAAGGCTTTTTTCGTGGCGGCATCAAGAAACTCATTCATCGCGGCCATGGCCGCCTCTATCTTTCCTATCGCCTCCTTGGCTCGCTCCTCCTGGTTTATTTTTTTGGCGTTAAGCTCGGTTATTACCGCCTTGAGCCATGGGATATTAAGCTTGTTAGCGCCAAGAGCGTTCCTCCTTGCCTCGACAATGTCCCTGTCTACACCGGCCGGAAGCGTTTTTTCCAGATGGGCTATAAGTTCTTCGGCCTTTTTCTGGACTGCTTCAAGCTCTTTTTTAGCGAGTTCGTCCGAAAGCATCTTAACTGCTTTTTCCATCTCATCCCTTTTACCCTTAAGGCCCCTTATCCACTCGGTCCATGTATCAGTCTGTTCCTTGGGATAAAATTTTTTCAGACCTGAGATCAGACGGGCGGCGTCGGCTACCAGCCCTTTTGTATCGTCTACCCCAAGTTTGTCCTCGGCTTTGACTTTCGCCGCTTGAGTCGCTTGGACCTTATCTTTAAGGGCGAGACTTGAAAGAGTCCCTTCAAGCCTTATTTTTATGGTATCTATGGGAGTTTTGCCCACGGCGTCCTCTAGTGCCGCTATTTCGGACGCCGAATAGGGCCGCCCCGCGAGTTCCCTCTCCTTTTTCATTGCAGCCACATAGGCCCGCCTTATTCCCTCCTGCGAACTCGCGAAACTCAGTCTCTTTTCCCTAATTATCGCCTCAGCGTCGAGAAGGGCCTTATCCGACGTTCTAATGAATTCCCGGATAGCTTCATCGTCCTCATGTTTTACCCAGTCCTCTATCTTCCTGCCGCGTCCGATTATCCCGCCGACACCCTCTGCTCCAAGCTTATTGCCGCTAACTACGGCTTTTTTCTCCAGGTCCAGCCTCTGCCTGACGGCGTTCTCAGCTACCGTAACCGCCACTTTCAGCTTGTCCTTATCCGTGAATTTTCCGGCTTCCGTTTCCAGGGCCAGCCGTGCCTCATCCGTGCATCCGGGGATAAGAGCGGCTCTTGCTTCTACCCATCGCCTGACTAGCGGCCTCATCTCCGCCTCAAATTGTTTCTGGGGGAGGCTCTCCTCGAGAGCTTTCGTCTCAGCCCTTCCTTTAATGAGCGTTTCTAATCCATTAACAGCCTCACGAAGCCTGTCATAGGTCATCTCGTCAGCTATTTTCTCAAGATCTTCCCGGCTCTTATCGCCGTAAAGATCATTAGCGTCGGGGGCAAGCTCGACGAATTTCTTAGCGAGAAAGGTTTTCCACTGAACATTTGTCCGGAGCTTTCCGATCAATTCGTCCAGGAACGACGTCTCTTCGACCGGAGTTCTTGTCCTGGCGTTTTCGGCAAGGTATTTCATATACTGTTCCACAGGTATTTTATGGATTTTCTCTACAAGAGCCGCCGCTTCATCCCGTTTAGCCTGGATCCCATTCATTATTCTTATTTCTTCTAAAAGCTCATCCAGGCTCATGTTCAGAGATACGTCATAAACGGCACCGAACTCCTTGCCATATAGCCGTTCCTGTTTATCACGGTACTCTACTCTCGCCGCTTCCGCTCGCTCGACATTTTTTGCCAGTTCCCTTTCTTTATCCCGAAGGGACTTAAGGTCACGAAGCTCTCTGAATATTTTTTCCCCCAGTGCCTCATGTCCTTTCGGATCCGTCTTTTTCAGGGATCCGGTTATGGATCTCTTGACCCTTTCCACAGAAAAATAATAAGTAATACCTTCTTCCAGTTCTTTCTTATCGAACCCCGCCGCTTTCTCTTCCAATTTCTCTTTTGTCGTATCGGGAAAAGCCGCCAGACCGCCTCTCACGAATGAGTGCCTGGCGATATCAGTTTCATGCTCGGTTATGGACCTTTCCAGGCCATCCTTGTCCATTGTTTCATATACTCCCAGATCGGTCATCTTGAAATCGGCATGAGCTCTTACATGTTTATTCCTGGCGTCAGCCCTCAAGGCCTTCATCTCCTCGGTATCAGGAACGGCCTCTTTGACCCCTTCATCCGGCGGTCCCGCTCCCCCGGCGCCCTCAGGCTCCGGAGCAGCTTCTCCCAAGTCCGCCATAGCTAACATTTCATCGAAGACATCCTCTTCGACGCTGTCCGCCAGTTCCGTCGCCGCTTCCCGAGTTCCGTCGAGTGGAGCTAACGGGTCGGCCTCCGTGCTGACCGGTGTCACTACCGGCACAGCCAGTATGTCCGCGACCGTTACCTCTTTACCCTCCCATATCCTCCTAAAATTATCCCGGACCTGAGCCACCGCCCCTTCTTCATAAACGTGGCTCACATATCTCGAACTCGCCTGTTCCACCATACTCCCGGAGGCGATCGACGGGATAGCCATTATTATGCCGGCTTGCATTACAAGCTGGGTCATTTTCCGCGAATCCGCTATTACCCCCGCTATCTTCCCCGAAAATCCGGTCAACTCTTCGCCGCTGGCAAGGCGCCTTACAAGCCCTTTCCTGTACGAAATGATGGCCATGACAATTCCGGCCACGGTAAGGATGAAAGCGCCAACGCTCCCGGCCAAAACCGCGATCGAAGTCCCCAGGGCCATTGTTTTAGCGACCCCTGTGACCGTTCCGAGAATAGCCGCTAAGCCTAAAGCCCCGAGAACCAGCATCCTCACGTCAACCGCTCCTGACCACACCATGCGTTTCCCGACGCCCAACAATTTGCTCCCGCCGAAAGTTTTGTGCTCAATTTCAGAAAAACGCGCCGAAACATAGGGTAGGCCGACGAGATAGAGAAGCGCGAGAGTGAACGTCACTATAGAACCCAAAAGCATTACGAGGCTTACAGCGCCGATGAACTGTCCGGTATAAATGGCCGTGCCGTAGAGAAGGGCTACAGCTACGCCTGAAGCGAGGAGCCCCTCGGCCCTTTTCAGCCTGGCCGCGCTTGAATCCTCGAGCACTCTGTCGTACTGGCTCCTTTCCAACTCCCTTATCCCTATTCCGATCAAAGTTATCGCGCCGGCGCCGATCATAAGGCCGGGAACATTCGTGAACATAAAGAGAAGCGCTATCCCCGAGATGACCGTCATACCTGTCGTAAGAGCGGAAAAGAACCTTTTCATATCATCCGTTTTAACTAGTTTCGGAGTTATGACTTCGCGCCGTGATATCATCCTCGCCTTGGCAACGGCCAAAATGATGGATGATATTACACCGGCACCGGCCATAAGCGCGATTAGAGGTAAAAGCACCGGGACCGCTCTCGGAAGTGCTACCGCCGATATCATGGCAAGGACAGACCCTACGGGGGCGAACGACGACACCATAATTAAAGCCATAGCCGGGACCGCTTTCACCGCTCCCAGCCAATCCTTTGCATCCAGAGAGCCTTTCAAAACAAGCTCAATATTTTCTTTACCTTTATATATCTCGCCAAACTTGGCCACATGACTCCGGTAAATAGAAAAAGCCAGGAATATCAACCCTACAGCCGCCACCACCCACAGACAGGCAGGCATCACGGTGTATATATCCGTTATCAGGAATTTTACATGCCCGCTCATCGCAGTTTCGCCTATCCCACTACCATCCGAAACAAAGCTCATGACGCTTGTGAGCTTCATGGCTAAATTCATTACCTGCCATGAAAGGGCTATTATCACGCCGCCGAAAACTAAGCCCGGAAGGACTTTAAGCACTCTTTTCCCTCTTTCAGCGGCCGTCTTTGGCTCGAGTTCGCGTTTCAACATATCGGATATACTCAGATCCTCTCCCCTCACTCCGGCCCCTATCAATATTTCCCTTGAAAGATCGGCGTTCATATAAGCCACGGCATATTTGAAAGCTTTTTCCGAAGCGCTACTGAACTCCCCGAAGACCTTTTCCTGGGACCTTGCGGCAACAGCCCTCCATCGGGCGTTCCTTACCTCAAGGCTGAGTCTGTGCTTGACCTCGGAAACCTTATCGAAATAATAGCTCGAAAAAGCGTTGTCCATTATCTGTAAAAGCCCTTTACGAAAATCTGCCATATTGTTTTTCGCAACTTTAGCGGCTATAAGGTCTAAATCCTTTATTAAACTCTTTAGTTTCTGGTCGTTAAAACGCCCCTCGACTACCGCGGCCCGAATATCCAGAAATGCAGCTTTTCTGGCCTCAACCTCGGCCTCAAAACGCGCTTCCTCGCCGAACCCTCGTATCCTTGAATCCATTATCGCCCTTCTTATCGAGCCGATAAGGCTTTCGACCTGGCCGGGCCTTATCCCTACCTTCGATGCTATGAACCCTGACTCAGGTTGACCGTTGAACAATTTCCCGAGCGACGCTCGCGCGGTCTTTACGCCGCTATCTTCTTTGTATTTCGCGAATATCGGATCGCCAAGCGACCAGTACGCCGTCCACCTGCCCATTTCTCCCGGTCGCCTCGCGACACGGCGCCTGAACTGAAGGTCGGTAGCCATAACCTCGTCAATATAGGTCGAGTACGCCGAGATGCCTTCCCTCGCGGATATGACGCCCCTTAGCGCGATATCCATGCCGCGGCTTCCGCGGTTGGACACGATCGTTATCATCCCGTCGTTTCCGCCTGTATCCTCTATCCTTTTAATATCCGCGTCCGAACCGGACGCAAAAATATTTATCCGCTCCTTTGCGATAGCCGCGCCTAAAGCCTTCTCGATGCCTTTAATTATGACCTCTATCTCCCCGTCCATAGCCTTTATAAGGATAGGCGCGTTGCTATTGACCTTTTCCGCTATATCCCGTAACATGGCCTTTTCTTTTTCTTTTTCGTTACGGAATAACATTATTGTATCCTCGCCAAGGCTCATATATCTGTCCGGTATGACAGGCTCGACGACTTCCTTATTATGTACCCTCATCATGAACTCTTTGTCCATAGTGCCGCTAGCGCCCGCAAAATCGGCGATAATGTCCCTATTTTGTAGAAATGACTGAAGCATGCTGACGTTCCGCGTGGCGTGTTCGAGGTTCACTTCAACATTCTCTTTAGCCTCTATCGCCGCGTGAAGGCCGAAAGACCATCTTCTTCCTTCCATTTCTTTTCCTTCGGTCGCGTCGATAAGCACAACCTCGCCGTTTTTTACCATGTAATCCCTGCCGCGTTTGTAACAAACGGCCGCGGTTAAAGCCTGCTCCACGAGATATTTCCAGCCGAGGAGATCATTATGATCAAGATCGGTCTCGCCCACTTCCCCGGGGTTGGCCCTGAGTACATTCCTCAGGCATTCCTCGCCATCACCCGTCAACGTCACTGTTTGAGACGCGGCTTTGGAGAGATCCACTAGTCCGGGCACGGTCTTGGCCCGCTTTATGATAAACTGGGCCATCTGTCGGGCCACGATAAAACTCTTTCTTATCTTTTCGGCTTCCTTTTTATCCCCACCGGAAATGACAAAAGGCGTCATGATCTGGTATATGAGCGCGGAGTCCGCCTCGTCGAAAAGCGCGAACCATTTCCTGGCGGAGAAAGCTATTTCCCCTTTTTCGACAGCCAGTTCTTCGGATTGGCGCCTGTGCACGAATTTGTCGATCTTTCCGTAAATAATATTGGCTTTCCGATAAAGCTCCGTAGCCGGCACGGGATCCTTGCCCATTTTTCCCGTTAATGGATCATATAAATACCCTATATCCCGCCCTTCCTTATTCCGGCCCGCGGCGTACCCGCATACAAGCCCGAACGGCTCGAGCATCTTCGCCGCCGATTCCGCGTCCCTAGCCGCAAGGTCGTCGCTTGAGGTAACGACAAGAACGCCCTTGTCCATCGCGCTATATCCTTTTTTAACGGCCAGCATATAAGCACAGAGCCTGAGAGCAAGTGTCTTCCCGAATCCCATCGGTATCTGGTACATCTTCCCTTCCGCCATGTTTCTGGCCGCATCCGCCTGTATGGCGAGTTTACCTATATCGGGAGTGCCGCCCGTAGCTTGAAACATGTCTATTTCCCGTTCGAGCATGATCCTCAGGTCTTTTTCCCTGCTTAACAGCTCGGTTTTAGTTATGTCAGCGTTCAATGGAATTATCGGGCTTCTCCCTAGGAGAGGATTAATAAAGGCTGACAGAAGGGTTGCGACCAGTATAAGCCTGGCCACGATCCAGTTCTTTCTCGGAGCGGGCGCTTTCGTCAGATCCTGAGCCGGCTCTTCTTCCGGTACGGCGATCTCGAAGGTTTCGGCCATAACGGGTTCCTCTATCGCGGCGGGGACAGCTCCATCGGAAGTATTCGGCTCAGGCGATATGGCCGCGACGGTCCCACTTTCGATTAGACTTGCATCCGGTATATCCGCCGTAACAGGGGCCGGTGATCCTATCTCGGGATAGACCACGGCTTTAGCCTTTTCCGCTATGATCTCGCCGGCTCTATCGATCTTCCGCTGTCTTAAAGCGGCCAGCTCTTCCCTTATCGAATCCGGATCTTTAGCCATCCAGGCTTTAAGCTCAGTCACTCCGGGTTCTTCGACCTTTGGATGATCAGCGCCGAGTTCCGCGCCGTAGGTTCTTTCCATATGATCGTTGATCCCCTGTATCGTCCGAGCTGCAAGAAGCATCCTTTCGAACCTGGGCTTCCAGTTCCTGCCGAAAGACATGAGAGACCTACCCCTCCCCTTATAGATGTCTACCCCGGCATCGGAGAGCATATTTATCTGTTCCTTAAGGAATTCCAGGTCGAAATCCGAAGATATGATCTTTTTGATCGCGGCCGTTTCTTTTATACCCAGCGCCCTGAATACGTCTTGTTTGGTCAGGGCTTCGGCAACCCAAAGTTTACGGACCATCACAGTAATATCCTCTGTTACGTTCCCTGTGACTAGAAGTTTAGGGTGTTTCCTTATAATATACGCCTCGTCGGTCTTTGTGACATACCATTTGAGGCTGCTTTGTATCGACCGCGAGAACACCGTGCCCGAAGCCAATTCCTCTCGGGTAACAGTTGTTCCAAGCTTTTCACCCGCGTCCTCGACCGCTTTCAGGAAAAGCCCGAGAGCTTTCCTTAAAACGCCGTCAAAATTGGCGATATCGACGACATTGCCATGCCTTGTCCTCATTAAAGACAGCAAGGCGTCCTGATGGATCTTTCTCATGAGAAGAAAGTTATACACATCCTTGGTAGAAACGGCCGTCTCTTCGACTCGCGGATCGGCCATCCCCGAAGCTAAAACCAGGTGCCCGATCTCATGCCGTAGGGCCCATGCCACCGCCGGAGCGACGCACATGTACACATCTTTCCTTTTAAACCTGGTTATATTTTCAGCGACATATATCGCCTTCTCAAGGAACCTGGCGTCTATTTCGACAACACCCCTCACGGAGTCTATGCTCATAACTTTCTGTTTGACCGTTCCATATTTGATCTCTAAGGCCTTACCGGCGAGGAACATCTTTTCTTCCGCGCTTAATAGGCCCATCATATCCCCGACAACGGCGATCATTTTAGCGTCGAGCCCTGTTCCGGACAGCGAGATCCGTCCTCTGTCGTCGAACCGGCCGCTAAAAACACTTGTGCCGGCTCCCTTAGCCATTGCTACAGCGTTACCCTGGCCGGCCGCCCGCGCTTTTAATTGCCCGTGCCTTTCTTTTTCTTTAGTCGCCATTGTCCTGAATATATATTCGTTCCCCTCCTTATCCAAAGCTATTTCATCGGGCGAACCCTTGTCATCGTTCGATATCGTAGCGGTGCGGCCGAGCGCGAAAACACTTATGCCCCCGAGATAAGCTGCGAAAATCTCCGGAGTTACCCGGGCCATTGCACCTTCCTCGCTATAGGCACGTTCATAAGCGCGGGCCCACTCCGCCTTGGCCTCTTTTATATCCTTTCCTTCCAGCACCGCCGCGCCAAGCGCGCGGTATATCGCCCTATTAATTTTTGCGAATTCCCCGTCCCACTGGTCGAAGAACGCCGCTAGCGCCAGTTGATACTTTCCCGACTCAAGCACCTTCTCATAATCGCTTTTTTTCTTAGTCAATATCGCGATGTACGGCCTTTCCTTTCCGGGACCGTATTTGGGAACGACAACGAGATACGACAACCCGTTCTTTTTCATCAGCGACGTAAGCCCTTCCGAATGGAACCCGCCGCTTACAAGCGCCGCTATCTTTTCACCTTTCGACCTCATTTCCTTCAAAGTGTTATTGAAGAGGACCTTGTTCCTCTTTTCGGCGTCGATGTAGAACTTCATCGCTGTCCCGAGAGCGCCGAATATTTCGGCGAGGTCATAACCCTGAACTATTCCCGCTCCAAGCTCCCGGCAATTCCTGTTTATATACTCCGCCCATTCTTCGGGCTTTAACCTTCCGAGTGAGGCGTTAATGCGCCTGAACTCGGGCTCGCTTATCTCCATCTCATACAGCTGCAAGAGGAGCCTCGCGAGCTCAAGCTTCTCGAACACCTCGCGTTCCCTGGCGCTCTTCATCAGCTTATCCCCGAGACCCGATTCAAGGCCGGCTATCTCGGAGTAAAGCCCCAGAAAATTAATCGATTCGTAAACGCCGATGTACTCGTTGAATTTCATCATATTCGCGTACCCGCAGAGCGAAATGCCCGACCTATTCGAGAGGTCGACGAGATAACCATGGAATTCGCTTTGCGCAATTTTTTTCTGTTTAAAAGCGACGGACTTAAGGACCAGCGTCTCGAGGTCCGTCCGCCCTATGGCCTTTGAAAGCGCATTGATAAGGGCCAGACGTTCGATATTCGCCTTTTCAAAATTTATTAGCTCTTCAAGCTCTACTGCCCTTATCAATTTTGATATCTGGACATACGGTGAAATGTCATATCCTGACTTTTCGATGACGGGATATAACGCCTTCCAATACTCCTTGAAGCCCATATCTCCTTTTCTGTGAAGGAAGGCGGCATTATCGACCGTACTCATGTCAGCCGATAATATCCTTTCCCCGATCCCGGATATCTGCTCAACCAGTTTTTCCAGCTGAAAGCTCAATTTTGCCCTTTCCTCGACGACAGCACGGAAACTTTCCACATTCTCCATATACAGCTCATTATCTTCGATGCCGTATAGAGCGATCTTCTTATCGCTGATTATCTGATAGAACTCGCAAGCGCTCATTAACCCTTCATTCATGAGATGAGCGGCGGTCTCCTCTTTGATCTTCTCGTCCGGGAAAGTTCTCAGTATAGATGTATCGATATATCCCGTTGATCCCTCGATGGCGACCAGTGAAAGGTCATAATCCGTAACCAGCTTATCGACGAGAGCCGCTATTGAATACTGGGCCTCTATAGATGAATGAGCGTCCTGAATATTGACTATCGTCTCGCCGCCAGCATTAAGCGCCCTTTCCTTTATACTAGAGAGATCGTCAGGCAGGGATATGTCATATTTTTCGCGCCTGTCGATCTCTCCCGTCACTTTCGACCCTGATACTACCCACACGGGTTTACCATTCTCTGTCCAGCCGATCTCATTTTCAACGAATATTACCGATAAAATAATGGATACGATCTTAATAAATTTTTGATTCCGGGCTTTCCATGTGCTGATAAGTATATTGTCGTTCTCCTCATCTCTACCTTCGATAGGTTTATCATGGAAGGGAATATTGATCTTTGAAAAAAAGATCTTCAGAAGCCCTTTCTTTTCACAAATTGTTTTCATATGACACTTCCTTTTTATTACCTTTATTCATTAAATGTTTTAATAAGTTTTTAATTATTTTTAGCCTTAATTTTTCCTTATTATTGGAATTTATAAGGTCATTATACTCCTTAGGCGATAAAAAAGTCAAAATAAATATTTCAACTTTTTTATTTTTTACTTCAACACGCCGATTATTAAAATACCTCAGTTCTTTTCTGAGTAGCGTCAAGAGACTAAGCCTGTCATTTTTCCCTGTGCTGCACGTCTGCACCGAGCGGGGTACGGACATCCTCTCCAAGCCTTCCCCCGGGAATTTCTTAACGCATTTCACATGCCGTTTTTAGACCTTGCAAATTCACCCTCCTCCGTCTTCGGCTTCGGAGGGCGAGCTGCAAGCAAGGAGGTTGTCATAAAAACGGCATGCGAAATGCTAAAATTCCCGAAGGGGCCCCTTTGCTCTCCGAGGCTGTCCGCACCCCGTTTGATGCGTTTGAGAAGTTCGGTAAGGATCGCGTTAAGACCCTCTGGGATCCGCTATGTTCGTTTTACGAAGAGTCTACTATCCCCGCAAATGGATTATCATTGCAAAGTAATATCGTTTTCAGCGTATCAAGTACATCCATCCCGTTCAGTTTGGCCGTCTGGATCACGCTCATAAGAACGCTATGGTATCTAGCTCCCTGTTCCGATCTGTTGCCGTATGTTATCTTTCTCCGGATAACTCCCGGCCTTATTTCCCGTTCCGCACGATTATTGTGAGATTCGATATCTTTCACGTAAAAAATGGTGAATATCTCGTTCTTGTGCCTCTCCAGCCTTTTAGCGATTCTATTTAATATTTTCTTATTCGGGTCAGGGAACCTGAAATCCTCAAGACTTTCTACGATCCGTTTTCGTCTCCTTATATACTCCTCATCCCATTCCTTATTTCGATGTTCGTCGTATAATTTAATACCATCCTTCAGTATCTTTACTAGCCGCCTGGCGTATCTTATAACCCCCTTATCCTCCCTGTCCCAGAATTCTAGTACCTTTGACAGGTCCCTTAATAAGTGTAATAAACACCGCTGCTTCTTCGCGGCTATCTTGTTATATGCCGATAAAAAGTCCGTTATCAATACCCCCGTCATAGTGGTCTCCAAGGATACTTTGAACGACCTTTTGCCCCCGGCTAAGGTCTATGTGTATCACACTGACGAACCTGGTAACGAATTTCCATAACCACCCCGTCTTTCCGTTTATCTTCCAGCCCGTCTCATCACCGTTGTTAAACGGGCTTTTTCTTAATTCCGTCATCAGTAGGGAGTATATCCTTTCAGCCTTAGCAGCTGCTTGTCTCCTGAAATCCGTAATAGCCGAATGACATAGCTTAAGTCCAAAGATCTTATCAAATACTTTACGTATATCCCCGTCGGAGACTTTAACGTCATATTTCATGTATATGGCCAGAGCCTTGGCGATGGGTCCGATGCGACTGTTGTCCAGCTCGTCCTTACCCCGGCCGGTGACCGTATCCCGGCACACGGGACAATAGTATTTCTTCTTGTCAAACCTGGTCGTTATTATCCCGGGCATGATTATGTCCTATGAGTGTGCTGGATGGTTCCCTGGCATTGTCGCAAGTCGCTTGAACCGCAGACCGGACATTCAGTTATCCGGACCTCTACGATCTTGTCTATTTTGTCTGGTGTTTGCCTGAACCAGCCGATGTGACCGAACAATCCGCCTATTTTAGACTTGGATCTTTTAGATGTTTTCTTCTTTGATTTGGATCTCGGTTTTTTCTTTCGGTTGAAGAAGTCCGATTTGAATTTATTAAGTTCGAATCGCAAGCAGACTATTTCACCGCGTAATTCCTTAACGGTCTTTTCATAGTCAGAGCAATCTTTACAACCGGTAATTTGCATAAAGTTTATTGACGATTTATGATATTGCGAGTTTTCATACTTGTTTTCGTGTGACGGGTAAGATTCGCGAGCGGACGGGGGCGGGCGAGCACTGCAGCAACTCGCCGCCGGAAGGATAACAATAATTTACACATCTCTGTGAATCAAACAACTGCAGTTTAAAAATAACAGGCGAATTGTGAAGCGCTCGAGAACGCATGCGGTCGATCGCGAATCTCGGTTGTCGGACGGTTAAGGAAAAATGACAGGCTTAGTCTCTTAGCTAACGTCTGAAAATGTCTGAGGTGTTACTTATTCTTTGGATCTGTCTGCCAACTGTTGGTCGCGTGGCATGCTTAGGTATGCCATCGTAATATTACACGTACAAATATTTTGTAATAACTACTATAAGCGTGAGGTTACCGGGATCGGACGGGGTGTGGACGCACTCTTCAAGCAAAGGGGCCCCTTAGGGAATTTTAGTCTTCCACATGCCGTTTTTATGACAACCACATTACTTGCGACTGAGCCCTCCGAAGCCGAAGGCGGAGGATGGGTGAATTCGCAAGGTCCAAAAACGGCATGTGGAAGGCGTTGTTAAATTCCCGTGGGGAATGCTTGAAGAGTGCGTCCGCACCCCGTCCGGCACCCCATTGACGAGAGGAAATTGTAAAATACTTGAGTCATTATTTCTGGGATTTTCCGCAACGTGTCTGGTACCAGCTAAACATTTACGGGAAAATATCATGCGGAGATCAGAGCGCGCCTGTAACCTTCTATGGCTTCCCGAAGTTCCAAGTAGTCGATCTTAATGATCCTAGGAATGTATTTAAGAAGACCGCCCGCTATATTGAACCCGAAAAGCTTTTTATCTTTTAAATATGCCATGAATCTGTCGTTATCGAATTCGGAGTGTCCGATCGACGCCCAGTACGCGATAAAATTCAAAGCGGCGTCGTAGATCTCGCCGGTAGCGATGGCGGACGAATCATCTCCGTTCTTATACGCTATGACCCTTATATTTTCAGGAAGGGCATCTTCGGAACACATGGCGTCCGGGTCGAATACCGTTATGTATGTTTCAGCCGGAAATAGCTCTACGGCTATTGCAGCGGCAGTTCTGGCCTTAGCCTCATCAATTGTTAAAAGCTCTATATTCTCCTCTTTCAGATATTTTATTCCCATTTCCTTGAGGAGCTTCGCCTTCCCGGTTCTCCGCGATACCCGAACGAGCTGTTCTTCCCCGGCAGTTACCGGAGCGAGAACTATCCTGATATCATGTTTCGCTCCTCTTTTTCTATATGCCTCGGCTATCATTTTCAACTCTCCGAAGGTCCTTACTTTAACCATCAAAGCGTCCTTTCTTCCATCGGCCGTTTTTATCTCCCCGGCCATATAATTTACGGCGTCTTTTGTAAGCGAATCCTGCGGCGTCGAGTCCGAACTTATTTCAGAGAAATTCATATTGTAAAGCCCGAGATCGTTAATGAGCGGCATTATTACCGGAAGGAACATCTTTTCCATTATTGAACTGACGCCCGCATATACTTCTTTGTATTTACCCAGCCGAAGGCTCGTGAACGGGGCGGTTCCACCGTCTTTACCCCGCATTAGGGCGTCTAACGCCTCGCTTTTATCCAGGACTTCCATCCGCGCCTCATGTGTTTCCAACTGAGAGACGATCGCCTTTACCTGTTCGGACACTCCTCCCTTTACGCCGCTGAGCGCCTCAGCCTTGACTATGCCTGTCAAAGCTATTCCTCTGGCTTCGGCGATCTTCGAGATCGTATCGATATTCTTACTCGCGTCAAACGCATTCTGCGTCTCCGGAAGAACAATGAATACGAACTCATCCCTTGGGAACTTTGCCAGCTCCGCGTCTATATCGGCTTCCTCGAACCCCTGGAATTCCTCTATGCCTATCACGAACCTTTCCCTGACCGGTTTTATATCACCGATCTTTCCCGTTTCGGCCGCAAACCTGGCGTTAGCGATGAACCTGGCCCATTGCCTCACGCTGAAAAAAGGATGTTCTCCGCCGGGAGTAAGAGCCGCGGCGAGCTTTTCGGGAAAGCCCGCTATCCTGGCGTCCCCGGCCGTAGCCTCCTCATCCTCCTCAATAAAGAAAATTATTTTTTCGCCGTCTTCCAGGTCAAGCTTGTTCCAGTTCGAAACAATTCCCGCATTACCTATAAATGTTTTTGACTTGATCCCTACCCTGATGAACAGCTTAGTATCGCCTTTACAATACCCGGCGCATAAATTTGCCAATGCCCTGCAATTACTTATGTCCCCGAAATCCAGTTTATTGCTCAACACGAACTTATACGAGATCTTTTTCATACCCAGGACCATATATGGCTTGATCTCATCAAGCAGCGCCCCGGCTCTTTCACCCTCGGTCAGGATGAGCATTTCCCTGGATAAGCCCGTATTAATTTCCGAAACGCCGCCTTTATCGTATTTTTTTCCGTCATTTATGATCGCGAACCTCACATCCGGATACTTTGGCAATATTTCCTCGACCGCTGCCGCAATATCCTTCCAATCGATCCCTTGGGGAGTAACGATCTTATCTGTCCCGGCTCCAACGGTAAAACCGTGTATGACCCTGATATCGCTTGCCTGTATCGTGGCTTCGGCGATAGGCGCGCCTTTTTCGCCGTAGACTCTCGGCTGATCCTCACCCTTCACCCTGACCTCGAACGCCCTGGCATCGGTAGGTTCCGCCCCGGGATGTTCGCCAAGATACCCGTCATCAAGAACGCCGGCCAAAAAATCTATGAATTTCTCGACGTCCGTCTTTGCGCCTTTGACATCAAACCCGACTTTACTGCCGCATTCCATGGCGTATTCCAATAGAACGAGCATGCTGTCGCATTCCATCGAAAGACTAGTTCCGTCCTTTAATATCCCGTTCACTTTCATTTTTAATTTCAGCTCCATCAGCTTCCTTATTATAAGATCGCTCACTCGCATGTGCACTCCGTTAGGGGTCACTACCAAAAGTTCCAGCGGCACTTCGACCTCTCGTTCGTCACGGATCTCGGGCATTATAGGGCCAGCCGTCTCTTTCATCCCGCTGGCTTTGGCCGGGGAAGGCTCTTCCGCCCGAACATCCTCTACGGGTCTTCCCTCCAGTTTTCTTGAAACATTAGTCATGGATTCGGCCATCAGCCTGTTAAATTCGGGAGATCCTCTCATCCTATCGAACCGCACACGGACTTTTTCAAGGATCTTCGCCTCTATTTCTTTATCGGGGATCCCCTCCCATCCTTTAAGAAGCTCAAAAACATTTTCGGCGCTGGTGAACCCTATGTTGGTCTTGACCTTAGTGATAAGTTCCGGGAGCACGCCCTGAAAGAGCGGTATCCCGTATTTCTTAAGGAAATACATGCTGAAAAAGAGCGTTTTGTCCAGTCTCGCGTAATCCCCGCATATCGAAACGGAAACGCCGTTTTCGGAAGCGGCCGCCATGACCTGATCGATCTTCTCCAACACGGTTTTATTGAAATCGGCGTCAGAAATATCCGTCCTGGGCTTACCGGAAACGGCGGAGGTCAGATCGTTAGATCCTACGCTAAGGAATTTCAGACGTTTTCCTTCACCAAGGTCAAAAGTTAATATGTCACGTATGTCAGCCGCAGCTTCAAGCGTTTCTACCATTATACCTATCGCAAGCCCATCTATCCTGGCGACGTCGAGATCGCTGATCTTATCAAGGAGCTCCCTCCGGCATTCGGCGAGAACGCTCTTTATGAACTCCATATCTTTTATGGTCTTGACCATCGGGAACATCATCCTTATGTTCCCGTATCGGGAACGGACATTAGCCGTCATTATAGCTTTGACCTGGTTCTTAAGCGCCCACCGGCCCGGCTCCGTCCGGTAATAATCAAAACTGTTTATCTCTCTTCCCTCATCATCTTTTACGGAAGGGAGAGCGGAACAGATCTTGTCATTCTCCCTGTCGAAAGTCCTTAATGTCACGGGTTTATCCGCGACGTCGGCAATGGACCTGAAAAGCTCAGACATACTGGCTATACCGGGTTCGACTCCCTTGACGCCGTACATATATTCCGTCCGCCCGAGAGCGATGCCCGAAGCGCCGTACCGTTCGTACATCTCGCGGACAGCTCTCACCGCTTCTTCCTTGTTCCCGTAAAGGTTTATGTTGCCGTAAACCTTGACGTCGGCTCCGTCCATTGTTTTCGCCGAATCATCCGCTTTGCGTGAGGCCGCTTCCATCGACGCATAGAAACCCGACATGACCCTTCCTTCCATGTAATCCTGGAATATCTCCGTCGTGGGCTCCCCTAAATGGACCTTGGCGACGTCGGTCTCGCTGCCCGTGACTTCCTTGTAAATTATCGAGACCTTCTCGCCCATTCTTATTTTTTCGTCGAAAAATATCTCGGGTATACCCAGGACGAGAAGAGCTCCCATACCTGTGGCGATTATGGCCACATGCTCGGTCGTGGAACCGTGGGAACTCACGTAAAATTTTACCCCGTATTTCTCTGTGAGCGCCCTTAAAAGCAGGTCGTCCCTTATGAGCGTCCTTGTCATAACCACCGGCGGACGGGATAAAGCTTCCGCTTTCTTCATCTCGGCCTCTACTTCGCCCAGAACAACGTCCTCGAGGTCCATCTCCTCCAGAAGAAGGTCGATTATTCCGCTTATTATCGCTTTGATCGCAAGCGCTTTGAACATGAGCTCTTCCGAATGCAGTTGCGCTACGGCGTCGACCGAAAAATTCATCTCATACCACAGGCGCAAAGCGAACCGCGCGGTATAGCCCTTATCTCTCATAATATCCGAAACTCCGGCAAAAACTATCTCCGCGTGTTTTATCGTTCCGGGGCCTAACGCTTCCAGCTTATCACCATTTTTAGCCCTTTCGAAACAGGAAGATAATTTAGCCTGTTCCAGCTCCTTTTCGCGTTCCCCGGCAATGTATCCGCGGTCCAAAGTCCGTACCAAGTTAACCATAAGGTTATTGGTGCTGTCGCCGTTGTCGACCCCGAGCCGGTTATTCCTGTACAAACGGTAGACTTTCGAGAAAACCTGGCGGGCGGCGCTGGGCTTTGGCGTCCCTTCTTCCTTGAGATCCACCTCCCGATAAATTTCCATGAGAGCGCCGTACATCCCCTGGGCTATGCTCCTTTCTCTTTCATCATGGGCCATATCCATTGCTTTGTCATAATATTTGATCCTTGAACCCAGGACGCTTTGAAGATGCATCCTTTCCTTGTCAAGATCGTCCTCGGGCACCACGGCCTTGCCGGTAAGTTCGTTCTCTTCTATCGTTTCCCTGCCAACGTCAAGGACCACGGCATACCCGTCGAGAATAGCTCCCGGGATACCGTTAGAACGGCATATTACGGCTCCATCCATCAGAGCGCGGTATTTGCGGATCGTTCCGGCATATGCCTCTCTTTCTTTTTCCAAAGAACCCACTATCTCAAACACGCCTTCGGAAGCCGTTGGGCCCGTTTTCCTGTATGAATCATAGAGTCCGGATAATTGTTCGTCGCTAAGCTCCTCTTTTTCCGATAATGATCTCTGGAACTGGAACAAAGAAAGGAATATTTCGGCCTGGTTCCCGCTTTCTAGCGGCCTCGCGGGATAAATATGATGGTACATGCCTCTTGTCTCGATCAAAGGCAGGATACCTGATGATGATATCCTGTCGCTTATGGCTCTAAAATCTCCGGCCCTGTCGGTCGTCGAGATCATTATCTGCGTCATTGGCCCGGCCCCTTCGAGCCCCTTTTCGACGTCAGAGGGTATGTACCTCCTTCTGTCGTTCAAGACCACAAAATACTTTTTCACGCCTTCCGAAGCGGCCTTCTCAGACATCCGGTAAGCCGTCCAGAGGTCGAATATCTCATCGTAGAGATAGTCCGCGTGCCTGACTATGTGGTAAGGTACGAACATCCTCTCCATAACGGCCCTGGCGAACTCGAACGGTATGGGTTCGGCCGCTTTAAGCTCCTCGGGCAGGTCGGACAAACTCTTTAGCGAATTTATCAGGTCAGCTTCTTTTGATATCCGATCAAGGACGGCTCCCGAGGCGCCCTCATAAAGTCCCGCCGGAACCACGGGCGCGCCTGTCTTTTGAGGTTGCCGCTGGGGAGTGACTTCCTCCCGCACAAACTCCTTTGGTATACCCACAAAGAGATTTATCGCGGGCAATAATACCAGCATCCCCAGAAAATGAGCTATGCCCGCTCTCACACCGGGATCGGACGGAATATTCAGGCGCTTCATGAGTTTAAGAGCCCTGTGCTCGGCGAGCTCGTGACTGAGGATATTTCGCCGTACCCATTGTTTATTTATCAGCCAGAAAGCCGCGTGCGGCCTTTGTACGCCTTTTAGAGTCACGCCTGCGAGATGAACGCCCTTAAGCCCCTCTTTCTCTTCTGATGTAAGATAAGATCTCCCCTCGGAGGCCTCTATCTCCGAGAGTTTCCAGCGGGTAAGCGCTCTGTAAGCCTCCCCTTTTATCAGGTAAAATCGGATGGAAGCGTATCCCGCGTAAAACCCGGCTCCCATTATAGCGGCTGAGCACCAGGTTAAACCATGTGCGGCCGCCATATTGCTCAACCCGAAATAAACAAGCGCCCAGGCCGTAACCAGGCTAATACCGTACCACCTGACGCCGGAAATGACGCGGAACGAGTGAGCCGGCTCACCCGGAATGTCCCCACCAGTAGCGGATGTCTTAATGACCGGTACGGGCACGGCTTCCGGAACGGCGGACGGCGCTGCCACATAGACAGCTTGTCTGGCTGCTATTTCCCCGTAAGCGCTCCTTACCCTCACGAAAAACGCGTTTAAACGTTCCGCTATAGTATCGCCGTTCGATCCTTGTAAAGTTCCATAGAGCGCCGCGTAATCGTAGGGTATCTTTATTCCCTTGATGTCCCTGATCAGCCCGATGATATTCCGGTCGGAAGGCTCGGCCTTATCGTGATAGATCTTTTCGGCCATCTGCTTTACCACAGCATCGTTGTCAGCCAGTCCGTCAAGAACCGGCTCAAGTTCCATACCGGCAACTACGGAACGCTGTATGAGAGCGCGTATCTCAGGCATGGCATGGCCTTCATCCGTCACGCCATCTAAAGTCCTTAACGCTTCTGCGAAATCATCCGGAGTTCCGGGCTTAGACGGTTCCATGGGCACTTTCATTCTGGCGTTAAAAGCCCTTCTCTCGGCCGGGGAAGTTATCCTGAACTCATATTTAAGAGGCTGACCGTTCTTAACGGCCTCCCGCACTATGGTAACGAAAGTCACGACCGGAGAATTACCGTCATATATCACCGCGCATCCGCTGACCTTTCTGACGGTGATATTGTCGATGAACCGCCCGAAGGTTTCCGCAGCGATAACCGGCCTTCCGGGCCCGGCAGAATGAGCGTCATAGTGAACGGCATAATCGGCTTTCCATTTTGCCTTTAACGACACGGTATCAGCTCCGCGAAGCGATGCTTCACCGAGAGAATAGAAAACAACGGGCCTTACGATATCAAAAGCATACTCGGGATCTTTAGACAGTCTTTCGGGGGTCAGTTCGTCAAAAAAGCCTTTTAATGCCAGCTGATACCTGCCGGCATCAAGCACTTTTTCGTACCGGCTCTTTTTATTAGTGAGCACCGCGATATACGGTCTTTCATTCCCTTCCGCGTATTTAGGTATAACTATGAGATACGATAAGCCTTTCTTACGCATGAGCTCGGAGAGACCGTCGGCGTGATATCCACCGGTAATAAGGGCAGCGACGTTCCTTCCCTCCTCCCTCATCCTCTTTACCGTGTTATCGATGATAGACCTGTTCCTTATCTCCGCGTCAAGATAGAACCGCATCGCCGGGTCTATCCCGCTCTCGATCGCGTTAAGATCGTACGCTCCGGCTGCCGGCACGCCGTATTTGGCGCTCCACTTCCTTAAAAGACGCGCCCATTTGCCCGCTCCAAAGTCCCTCCTCCTCTCTTCTATCGCCTGGAACTCTCCGCTTGAAAGCTCCATGGAATACAGCTGCTTTAACATCCTGACGTCGTTCATCATCGAGTATAGCTCGCGCTCGTCAGAGTTCCTGTAAAGTCCTTCCATGACCCTTGACTCGGCGAGCGCCGCGTCACGGTAAAGCCCGGCCACATTGATAGAGTTGTATATCGAGACATATCTCGTGTATTTTATGAGATCGCCGAACCCTTCGCTATCTATCCCGTTCGATCCCGCGAGTTTTAGCAGATATCCGTGGAACTCCGCCTCGGCTATGCGCCTATTCTTAAACGATACTGATCTAGAGACGAGCTCTTCAAGCGACCTTTTATCCAGTACTCCGGCAAGGCTGTCTATGAGCCTTTTCCGCTGGGCGTTCGCGAGTGAAAAATCTATGGAATCCTCAAGCGTGACGGATTCCACCAGTTTATCAAGCTCCTTGTATTCCCCGATATCCACGCCGGACCGCCTGAGCATAGGCCCGGTTTTTCGCCAATAGCCCTTAAAGCTTTTTTCGCCCGAACGGTGCGCTATGCAGTTCGCGTGAAATTCCCTGAGTTCCTCCGACGAACACTTAGCCTCGAACGCTTCCAGCTGAGCTAGAAGCGAATCGATATTAGAGCGTTCCTCCGACATCATGCCGGCGAGTTTTCCGAAACTCTCAACGTTCTTCGCGTATAGATCCTCATCCTCTATACCGTATAGCGCTATATCCTTAGAGGAAGTCACGTCGAAGAACTCTCCGGCGCTCATCCTGCCTTCACTCATAAAATGACCTGCCGTATCCCGCCTTATATCCTTATCCGGAAATGTTTTCAAAACGGAAGTATCGATATACCCGGTAGAACCCTCTACCGCCACCAGAGACAATTCGTAATCATTGGCCAGCGAATCGAGAAGTTCAGCTATGGAATACTGCGCGGATAGCGACGAATGGGCGTCCTGGATATTGACTATGAGCTCTTTTCCGCCGGTCGAATTCACTTCGCTTACACCCGCTAGGTCGTAAGGGATCGCAATATTTCCCCGTTCAGGATTATCCCCCGGAAAGGTTGTCCTTTGTATTTCGGCATATTCCCACGATGACGAGACATCGGCCGTAAAGCCGCTTTCCTGCCAGAAGAAAACGAAGGCAACGAGAAGTGCAATCGTTCGGATAAATAACGGATAAGAGCTGTTCTCTTTCTTACCGCGTGAGAAGTTTTTTGACATTATCTTATATCTATCCTGTGAACAGCGGCTTCTAACTCCGCCATTGAAATCCTAATTTCATACATCAAAACATTACGCTGACCATAGAGCCTGACGTCGGCTCTCAAGTTCCGCCCGGGCGTCAACCGGCATAGCCGGCATGTTCATGAGCAGTCCCTTTATGAAATTGACCACGGCCTGTATCGACCGTTGGTCCGCGGGAAGAAGGTTGGTATCCTTGACCTCGTCGAAGCTCATCATAAAATATATATCGGACGGGGACACCCTTCTGCCGGTGAACTGCGTGAACAACACTTCCAATTGGTCCAGGTCTTTTTTATCCACTTGTTTATCGACAACCCGTACCGCCGAGAGGACCGATCCGGCGGCCAGCATCTCAAGATTGTAATACATACCGTTATCCTTGAGGCCTGACACATCGGGCAATGCCGGGAGTTTGACGGCTTTTGAAAGGATCGCGCTTTCAACGCCGGTTTCGGTATCAGCGTTCTCATAATTTGCCACTGTTCCGAGTAAAACCTGGCGCGCGTCAGCCCTTAAAGAGCCGGCCCTGATCTCCGAGAAACCGACTTCCGAGTTGAACGTGATTATTCTGGCATCTATCCCAAGTTTCGTCCTGAGTACCTGCTCCAGCTCCCTTTTCTCATCGCCCGTGAAGGCTTCTTTGGGCATTATATAATCTATCTTTTCACCGTTGAGTTTAGCCGAGTAGGCCTTGGCTGTCTGGAACGCCTTAACTATGGTTTTTTCAGGACCCATAGGGATATGCCCGGTATATACCCTGGTATCCTCGTCGGCTGACACGAGAGTATATTCCCCTAAACCCGCTGATACCATTTTTCTATCTCCGGATTTCAGGGTAATGATATTCCCATCCCCGTCCCTGAGAAGTTTTCCCGTACGGTCCACTATTCTGATCGCTCCTTTCTCAACGGAAAGGATATGGTCAGAACGACTCGCCAACGCGTCAACTTTCACTGACCCGCCCATAGTCATTGTATACCCGGTCCTCATAAAATTGTCGCCGATCCCGATGATCTCGACCTTCGCGTCCCGCGCGTCAGAAGTGATAAGCGGCACCGGTGCCGCTTCAAGGGTTTCCACAGTGCGATCGCCCGCGGCGAGCTCACCGGAGGCGTCAATATCCAGAAGATACTTAGTTCCGTCGAGCGCCTCACCGCTATCGTCAGCCATGACCGCCTGGGGGAAAACCTCTCCCGGAGTTAATTCGCCCTCGCCGGGCATAGCCGCGTCATCGCCGAAGCGCGCCGCGTCCTGTACGGGAAGTCCGGCCAGGCGTGACCAGTTCTTAGCGACAATACCGCTAAGCCCTTTCGGGTCACCGACTTCAGGCCCTGGGTGGCTATCGCTAAAAACGGAAATAGTCCCGTCGCTCATGATACCGAACCCTAATTCTTTGAACTGGTTAAGCTGCAAAAGCGCCCTTATGAGGGGAGGTGCCAGATATCTGCCCTTTGACGACATCTTCGGGTCCTCGACGTCGAGACCGACGGCTGAAACCCTGTCGCCCGTCCTCTCCCTGACACCTGCCCTGTCGGCCGGTATATAGTGCGATTCATAAGCGGTGTAAAGAGAAGGCTCCCTTAAAAGCACGTACGTCATGTAATCCGCTACCATCTCCCAATCGGGTTCCGGTGATCCCTTCTCAGCCTGCAGATCCGCCCTGTGCTGCACCGACATGAACCTGTAAAGGTCTTCCATCATTGTCGCGGCGGTCGTTCCCGGAGGATCGTTCTCGAAAAGGGCGTTGTGGATATAGATCATTAGAGCTACCTTATTATCCCTGATGGCGGCCCCTATCTCCGGTGTTATTATCGCCGAACCGATATTCGATACCAGCGTCGTTGGGAACATAAGAAGAAGCCTGGAGTTCCTTATCGCCATTTCCGCGAGCGGATTAGAGGCTACTTTTTCGCTCGGCACAAGGACTTTTATCACTCCCTGGATGTCGCCTTCGTTTATTGCTTTTCTCAACGCCTCTTTTTGAGCCGCGTCAAGTACCGGGCGTTCCCTTATGACCGTCTTCTGGAACGGCCCCACCTTGGAGATCTCATTGAAAGCGTCTTCGGATGGAAGGAACTGTATCCTTGTCGTGGGAACACCGTTTTCGTCTGTCTGGTAAGCCAGACCCGCGAGATGATATCTCCTTAACGTCACCGGATGTACCCGTCCCTGAACGTCAAGGAAAGTCTCCATTTCCCTTATGGTAAGATACCACGCGATATCGGCGCTGGTAGATCCCGCCTCGATCAGTATCGATATTTCACCGTCTATCGCCGCCCTTTCCTCCGTCGAGAGAAAACCGTCCGGGTGGTCAGGAGCGGGTTTCGAAAGAGTAAGGAGCGCCGAACTTGGCACTGTCCCGCCAGGAAGCGCGTCTATCGCTTCATTGAAACATATCTGTGCGCCCACAAGGGTCATACTCCTCAAAGGCATGTCATATTTCGGGATCTCCACATTGGCGCAGAACTCCGCGTAAAGAAGGTCCCTAACTATCTGATCTTTCCCGTCCCTGATCAATTGATTGAGGACATGCTCGAGTTTTTCCTCAAGCGCGAGCACCCTCTC
This sequence comes from Candidatus Omnitrophota bacterium, assembly GCA_015231405.1. GTDB lineage: Bacteria > Omnitrophota > Gorgyraeia > Tantalellales > Tantalellaceae > JADGBR01. The sequence goes on from JADGBR010000009.1 coordinate 62,637, forward strand.
CTCGGGGTCGAGTTTAAGATCGCATAAAAGATGTCCCTGGTTTCGGGTAGGGTTCAGCATCTCCCAGAGCGTATTATCGGTAAGGCCGATTATGGCGCCCTCGGCGTCCCTCTTCGTCATTTCCGGGTGGGACTTCGCGAAATAAGCGAGTATATTTCCGACGAACGCCCCCCACACCTTTTCAGGTTCAGCCTTGGTCTTATCCTGTAATATACATTCCCTAAGTTCCGTAAGCGTATGTACCAATATCTCCTTGGCTTCGGCTACGGCCATACCGCCTCTCCTCATATCATCCAGACGGCGATTGAACGCGGCTACATAGCCGTTAATAGCTTTAACCTTGGGAGCGTTCTTCGGCGAGACCTGCCCATACTGGGCCATGCGTATCGCCGACGGCACCACCTCACCCTGGGCAGCTTGGCCCGCGAAAGTCTTATTGAAATTGGAGAGCGAAGCGATATTGCTGAACCTCGTGCCTCCGAGTATAGCGGCCAATTCCCCGTCAAGAGCGCCGTCCATGAGACATTTACCTATGTCAGGCATGCCCGGAGAGTGGAACATAAGACTGGCCAGAAGCCAGCTCCTGCCGTCGTCCGTCGCTCCCGGGAACATGTTCATGGCAAGATCATGCCCCCCTATCCCCATAAGCCCCAGCTGTCGCCTGACTTCCTTCAGGAACCAGTTCGCGCCGCGGCCGCCTCTAAAACATCCCAGGTCAAAAGGCATCTGGTTGCGTAAAGTAACGCCTATGTACGATTCGGGTCCGAAAGCGGCAACGTACAGCGCCACTATCTCCTCGTCCGATAACCCCTCGCCTCTTTCCGGGGCGATTAGCGCGCCTAAAGCGGCTTTCTTATCGTCAAGATCTCCGCGTCCCAGGGCCGGGTTCTTGACATAATTCACATACTCGCCGTAAGCGCCCAATAGCGCGAGTATCTGGTCAGGCGCCTTTAACAGAGAATAACGCTGTATCGCCATACCCATCTCGAACCAATCTCCGTAATCCGAAAGAGCTACCATTTGCCTTGTGTAATTCTTACTTTTTCTGTCGTACGTACTTCCGTCGGTGTTATGCATCTCGACTACCGGCCGCTTTACGACCATCAGTTGAGGTTTGATACCTTCGGCCGCGAGAGAAGCTACCTTGTTATAAAGCTCTCTATACCGGCTTTCCTGGCCGCGCACCGTAACTTTAAGCTGCGCGTAACTGGTCTGATTGGCGGTTGGAGGCCTCGCGCTTATACCCGACTTGACGAACCAATCCCTATACACGGTTTCCGGATCGACCACCATGGATATAACTTCTGTCCTATTAATGAGCGCGGTATATAATTTAAGATCAGCTTCGGCATCTTTGGTCCTTTCTCCCACGGCGTCTTTTCTATCCGAATCGACCTTTAGCATGTCTATGAGAGTCTTGGCTCTTTCGGGCTGTCCATCCTGAACCAGGATACAAAGCGCCGTAGCTACGCTCGTGAACCTGCCGGCCATAGTAAGGCCCGCTTTTTCTACCGCTGCTTCATCTCCGGATAAAATACTCTTCATCTGCTTATAAGCATGCCCCTCACTATACATGATCAAAGACTCTGACAAAGTCTCCTCTTCATCCCTTATACCCTGGAAAGTCCCTTCCTTTATATCAGCCCCTTCAGGAATAATAGCCGCCTTTCCTTTTATTTTAACGTTCTTCAGTATCTTACCGCGTTCCGTGTGTTTCCCATCTTCCAGCCACTGCCCCGCACCGGCCCCGATATATGCTCTATCAGCCAATATCGTACAGTTCCTCACCAAAGTCAGCGAATTGATCTGACCGTCCTGGGCCGGCTCATAACTCGTTACCCTACGGGCCATGACAAGTTTATGGTCGCCGAGGATCACCGCCGAATCCTTTCTGGGCACAACCAACCCCTGCACACCCCAGCCGTTGCCGATATACAGGCGCCCTTCGGTATTTACCCCGTCGAGATATGTTCCGTTGCCGATCCTCGTGAATTTGTTCTTGATATCGATCTTACCGGCAAGCACTATCTGGTCTATTATGCGCAGTATCTGTTTCTTTTCCATGTCATACTGTTTCTTTCCGAACATGGAAAGAACATCCTGAACCGTACTTTCGGTAGCCTCTTTAAGGGTCCCGTCAGGGTTATAGCTCAATTTGATGTCTCCCGGCGCGAGCGGAAGAGTGAGCGGCTGACCGACTATCGCTGGATCCGCGTCAAGAAGGGTGATCAATAAACCCATATTCGCGACGAGCTGCCTTATGACATACTGCGGTTCTTTCGCCCTGGCGAGGTCTATCGTCTTATCCTCCTCACCGGTATCCTGCTCCCGAAGCTCTTTGAGGTCGCTTAATATCCTTTCCCCGTTCCTGACCTCCTGCAAAAGCACTGATTCTATCTGCGATAACTCCTCTCCAAGCAGCACCTCTTTCATTTCCCCGTAAGAGCCGGCATTATCATAGCCTTCATCCTCGCCGGACTTACGATAAACATACTCCATGACCTCTTTTCTTTTCTTACGGGCTTCTACGCTGCCCGCGTCCTTCGGCATCCTTTTTTCGGCGACGAATCTGGAATTATTCGAAAGAGGCAAATTATCCATGAGAAAACTGTCAAAGATCTCGGAATCCCGTCCTATGGTCCTAAGGGAGTTGTTCGCGCCTTTCACTCCCCGTATCGTGGAACCATATACCTTACAGTTCCTTCCTACGTGACAGTATCCCAGTATGGCGCTGTTCTTTATTTCGGTAAATTTATTGTCGCTCCCGGAACGTATCTTTGACGTGAGATCAAGATGCACTTTACCCGAAAGTTTTATCCCGCGCGCCCTACCTTCCGCGGCGTCCTGGAAAACACCACCCGGACCGAATAAACTCTCTTTCACGGAGGCCAAAGTGAACACCTTCGCCTCAGGCCCGGGATTAAGAGAGATATAGTCCAACCCGCTTATATCCACCCCTCCTTCTTCAAGTATCTTTCTCAGCTCGAGCTGCCAGAACCTGTTGAACTCGTTCTGGCGCCATGTGTTCTTTATACCGTCCGGAGCGGCCGCGAAACGGGTATAGCCTACGGGTATACGAGCTCCCGGCTTATTAATGGCGTACCAGTCCCATAACGGGACTATCGGATCGGCCGGAGTACTTTCAAGTATCCCTTTCTTGCTGTCTACCTGTCCCTGCAGGTCCGGATGATCATCCACCATCTCTATGAACGTCGACTCGGCCTGCGCTGTCCCGTTCGCCGCCTTTCTCCACGGATTGGAATGTTTTATTGTAGCCATGTCCCTGTGCATAACGACCACATTGGCGTTTATCGGCACGGTATGTCTCTGCCCGGCCGTAGTATCGGTATGTATGGTCTCGATGAGCGCGTCAACTTCCTCCTCAGCCAGATGTTCTATCTTGGAGACAAGGTCCCTCAACTCTTTATTTTCAGGAAGATCCCTGAGAAGCATTAAAAGCGCGCGTTTTTTTGCGTCGATGGGTTTATTCCGCCAGTCCTGCAGATGCCTGACGCCACCTCCGAAAAGTGTAAGATCCGCCGGAACTCCCTTATCCGCGACGGCTATCTCATCCTTAAGACCTATCGTCATTAGATTGTTCTCAGCGACTGCCTCCATCCATGTGACAAGAACCACATCCGCTACCGACTGGTCCTGTATGCCGCAAGCCTCAACGTCGAACCTGATATGGTAAGGCACATCGGGCATCTCGCCCGCTCTCTGCATCTCGATATTCTTTTCGACCTGACCGGTAAAACCGCCGCCATAGCCGTGCACGTTCTGGCCCTCGAGAACGGAATTGGGAGGAAGATTACGCTCCACCCTTCCTTCCGACAAATGTGCGGGGTCCAGAACTTTCGTTATGGGCGACTCTTTATCCGGAGGCCTTAAGTCCTGAAGGTCCCTGTCATATTTTACCGCCCCGGTCATCAGCCCGTATCTAACCTCATCCGAAAGGTTCTGAAAAACCGAAAAATCGCTTACGCTTATGCTTACAGGCGCGTCGGCAAGAGTTTCCGTAGCCCCCAGCAAAGTTGTAGCGGTGTTCGATATACCCGTACCCATAGGGCTGACATGCCCTTTGTGGTTAAGCCCCATCGGGGAATAACGCGCCCCGAACCCGCCGCCAAGGCTGACTATGATGAAACCGAAATGTTTATTGAACACACTGTAAAAACCTCTCTCGTCATATTCAGATAACGGTTTCTTATCTTCTCTGGCCAGCTTATTCGCCACGGCCCTGAGAAATCTCAAAGAGAGTTCTTCGGCTCTGTCCGAGTCGGTCCTCTGCCCAGCGATGATATCTTTCTTGATCACTTTCTCTGTCTCTGAACGAAGCGACGGTCTCCCGTTAACGGTTTTGGCTAAAAGCAGGTTCTTAATGGCCATTTCCTCGGCTTGGCCTTTATCCGCTATCGAGTCTGACACTCTCTGGACCTCGGCGCTGACGACATCCGCGCCGTAAAGAATGTTCAGGCTTTTCAGCGTCCACGCCCTGTCGGTCGCCGCTTTTCTCGGAGCGAGATAATTCCTCGCCTCGTTGTATTCCCTGTCAAGAAGCCCCTTGGCTTTCTTAAGGTCCCTGTGTGATTTCCAGTCTATATCCACAACGGGAGGCCTCTGCATGAAAGCTATGTGCTGATTGACGAGCGACGAGAAATACCCGAACATAATATCGTCTTTCGTCATCTGAGCGGGATTCGTGTCAGGGTGCGACAATGCCTGCCTTACCGCGTCCATGCGGATGGCCACAAGGAGCGGGTCTACAATGGCGTCTTTATCAAGCCTTTGGAGATCTTTTTCGGTTCCCGCCATAGGCCTGAATATCTTGGATATTATCCTGTCAAGGCTGTCCTGTTTAGCCTGGATCAGCTCATCCGCTATCTCAAGCCCCTGCTTAAAGGCAACAAGCGGCCTGGGGTCGATCCGGTCCTGGTGAGGTATCACAAAATCCCAGGCAGCTTTCGCGCAGTCGAGACATTCTTTGAGGTCGCGGCCTTCCACCATGCTTATCATCTGCGGATCGGTAAGAGAAGCCCTGAAAAGCACCCAGGCTCTGTCGGCGCCATGCGAGGGTTCGGTAAACCCAAGCCTTACCCCGGACCTCTCATCGAGCCCGCCGTTCGCATTATCCTCCGCCATGAAGATATCGCAGGTGCCTTCGCCGAACCCGGACTCTTTTCTTTCTGCTTTTCCGAGCGCGCTGTCCCGCATGACTTTTGGGATAACGGCTTTATCTCCGTCGACGAGGTCCATATCAGCCCTATCGACCGGTTTTTTACCTATTTCTCCCGGGAGGCCCATCTCGTTACGCACCTCAGAGCATATCGTACGCCGGTATAAACCGACTATCTCGTCAAGCGTCTTGCCGCTGGCCGCCACGGCTTTTAAGACCTGGCTGGCCGTATACATGCCGTCATCTATGAAAGCATTGTCCCTGAACATGATATGCCCGGATTCTTCTCCGGCTATGATCACGTTCTCGCCTCTTCCAACCCGTTTTAAGGCCTCGTTGCGGACATAGACGTATCCGGTATTAGCCATGGCGAATTTCGCCCCTTTGGAAACTATACCTTCGCGGACTATCATAGAGCTCTTGTTGTTACCTATTATAGTGACGTTCGCCAGATCCGCCGCGTTGGCGCCATCTGTGATCATCTGATCCAGAGCCGCCTCACCCAGAAGCCTGAGTAAGGCCTGCCCGTTAAGCCTGTTGCCGAACTTGTCAATGAACGCCACCCTGTCCCCGTCTGAATCGAAAGCTATTCCAAGATCGGCTCCTGTCTGGCGGACCCTGGAGACAAGATCGTTTACAGCTTCTTCCTTGTTAGGGTCCGCGATATGGTTCGGGAAACGCCCGTCTGGATCGCAATAAAGGCGGTCCACCGTCACTCCAAGGGCTTCAAGCACATCCGCGTAAAATCCGGCGGTACCGTTACCCGGGTCCACCACGACCTTTTTGCCCCTTAGCGATCCGGCCAGGGGCTGGAGATCATCTAACAGGAATTGTTTGTAATCTGTAAGACATTTCTTCTCGATGACGCGTTCACCGGCGGGAAGAGGTTCGGCTTTTGTTATGTCGCCGTCATAAAATTCCCTTTTATTGGCTCTTCTCAGAACCGTCAATAGTTCGCCGCGGGTTATGTCCTCACCCTTGATCGTGAATTTTAGCCCGTTGAACTGCGATGCGAGATGACTGGCCGTTATCATGATGGTCGCGTGGATAGGCATCTCCTCTGTCGCGTAATTGTGGTATGCCCATGAAACCATCGGCGTAGTATTGTATTTAACGCCCAGGTTCTCCTCTCCTATATATACGACCTTCGCGCCGTTGTCCGTAAGCGCTTTCTCGACCGTCGCCCTTATACGGGGGGAAGTAAGCCTTATATCGTTACCAAGGACTATTGTCGGGTTCGGTACATCAGTGCCGGTAGAGGCCTTCAGCTTTTCCCTTATCACCCTGAGGAACGCCAGAGACATATCGTACACGACATCATAGGGAAGCTCCGTCGCGACTTCACCTCTCAGATCCTGCCCGGCGAATATCATCGACCCTTTCCCTTGCGACTCGTCACCGAAGGCCCTGACCCTCGCCTTTTTCACTCTCCCTTCCGCTTTTTTAGCGGCGTCCTGGATAACAGCGTTGGGATGAAGTTTTAACTCGCCTAACTCTGCCAGAGATCTGGTCGAATAAAAGAGTTCCTGCAAAGAGTCTATCTGCTGTTCCGGAGTTCCCTGGAGGATAGCGTTCTCCTCAGGCGTAAGCTCCAAAGTCGACGCGGCCAGGGTTTGACGCCCGGATTGCCCGTATATGCTCTTACCTTTATACACCGGGGTCGGAGCATCCGGCACGTTCCGGTCAAGGAAGAACTTCCTGTTAATATTAAGCGCTAGCCCTACTATAAGCGCCCTCATCCTCGGGTCTGTCGTCACAAGGCGCGGGAACTCATACCCGGCGACTTCGCTGTCCAGGACCGTTTCAAGATATCTCGCTAAACGGAGCTGATCCATCCTGATAGATCTGTCCGGGTACGCGTACGACGCCTTGTACCACAACATGACAACATCATCGATGAACCTCGCCGCCTCGCTCTTGCCAGTTTCCGTCGAGTCTAAAATGAGGCTTCCCTTCTCTGGGGCATAGGCGTGCCCCGGGCTCCTTCCGGCCCAGTGCATCTCGTGAAGGGCCAGTTTGAAAGCGAGCGAATCCGCCAGATTAACGGTCCGCGTTCGTGGTTCGCCCCTGTCATTCGTATAACTCAGGTCAAAAACCACATTATTTTCCGATATATGATCGAAATCACGGTCAAAAGATCCGTTGAACTCGACTACAAGCTGTCCGGGATTATCCTCGTCTCTTCCGGGAAATATCTGGCAGGTCGGAACGGTATTAGGTTTGTGCTCATAATCGACATTGTGCCTGATATTAAGATTCGGACGTCCCCCTTCGTCAGCTATGCCGGCTTTTATGGCTACAAAAGCGAAAACGTCGTCTATCGACGTCATCCCGCCTGAAAGCCCCACTTGCGCGGAAGGAGATCCCAACCTTATACTGCCAGGAGCTATGCCTGAGGCGACGGTCCGTTCGAGCGTTTCTGCACCGGCGGCGTCTATCATGCTCCTTTTGGGGACCTGTCCCGCTTCCGGCATCGCTGCCTCAGCCCCAAAACTGGCTACTTCGGCTGATCGCCTGATGGCTAGAGCGGCCGCGGCCGAGATCGCATCAAAACCAGCCGGGTCCGACAACTGTGCGACTATAAAATCAGCGCCTTCCCGAGTCCTGGGGTCACGGCTATTCGCCCTGAACCTGTCAAGAACCGCTTTCTGTAAACGCGCGCGTCCTTCCGCGGTGTCGAGATCATATTGTCCCTCAGAGGCGAAAGCCGTCACTAAAGCCACCGCCAACTCCTGTAGGAACGTTAAACCCGATGCTCTTATTTCAACATTCCGTATCTGCGGGTCCAGGCACATACCGCTTATCATGTTGGCCACCTGCAGCGAAGCCGTCTCTACAATAGGAATGAACGGCTGATAAGGCGTCTTTATGCCTGTCAATACCGACATGTACCTGTCATCGCCTTCGATCGCCATGGATGGAACGATAACGGCATATGAGATATCCCTTTCCTTAAGATATTTCGTCATACCGCCCGTGTGAAAACCCCCGGTGATCAAAACTCCGGTCCTGGTCTTTTTCCCGGCCATGCCTTTGAAAGTGTTCTCAAGGAGTATCTTGTCGCGTTTCACGGCGATCGAGTAAAAATCGAGCAGTTTACCGAACGCGCGCCCAAGCTCGGCACCCGGCAGGTCTGCCGTCAACGCCAGGCCGTACTTTTCGCTCTGGGCGTTTATGAACCCCGTGTAAACCTCCGCGGAGAATTCAGCCTTGTTGTCGTTATAGTATTCGTATTCCCGGTTCGTTATCCTGAGGGCCATGAAATCCAGTGTTATACCTGAATTTTTCCATAGTCTGTCGAGCCGCCTCTGGTCATCCCCGGCGAACATCCTCGCCTTTATCTCCGATATGAGAGAATCTATTTCCGTAAAAAGACGTTCGTTATCGACCCCGGAATAAGTTGTCAAATAGGCCATATACCTGAAAAGGTCAGGATAAGAACGCTCGAGGGATATACCGCTTTTTTTCGCCAATTCCGAAAGAAAAACATAGAAGCTGTAATTGGATATCCTGCCGTTCTTGAAATCCGAGCTTTTGGCGACTAGCGACGCCAGTAATTTCTGGTCTACCTTCCCGCTCAGCTCCTCGATAATAGCCGATCTCTCCTTGTTCACCGTTTCGAAATTGATCCCCTTTTCAAGGGCCAGCGTCGACAAAAGGAGTGAATAGCTGGGATATTTATCCAGAGATATCCCTTTCGCCCAAGCGAGTCCATTAAGGTAGGACGCATGGTCCTCCAGCTTTATCTTATTGTCCCCGTAATTCGATATGTGTTCGTCAAGGTCCCTGAGTTCCTGGCTGTAAATAACCGATTTTAATCTGCCGAGCGACTGTCGGATATTAGCGTAATATTCACCGAACTGACCTCTGTACGCGTATCCCTCAAGAAAAGCGTTAAGGTTCTCTATATACTCCTTCCTGTTCTCCGCTCCATAGAGGGTAAAAGGCTCGCTACCGGTAATTGATAAATACTCGGGTCCCGTTAAATTCCCTTTTCTTAGAAAATGGTCGGCAGCCTGTTCTCTGAGGCTGTCGTTGGGGAAGGCATTGAACCACGTCGTCTCTATGGTCGAATCCGCTCCCTCGACCGCCACGAAATTGACGTCATATTTTTTTATGAGCTCATCGATTATCCGGGCTATATTCATCTCGGCGCTGTAATTACAATGCGCGTCCTGAATATGAATGATAGAAATATCCCCTTTGCCGGAAAACTTTTCTTTGATAGTTCCGCAGTTAAGCGGTATATCGAGTTTGTCTATGGAGACCTTTCGAGACACAGGCTCGAATGTCTGTTGAAAACTCCTGCCTATATCGGCATTCGCGAAACTTATGTTAGATATTAAAAAGATCTGGGCAATTGATAGACTAACTATTCGATGGAAAAATTTCCATTCTCTTATCAACTTAATACTCATGTCATTCTCCTGTTTTTAAATAGATGTAGTGATTTATTCACCTATCAGGAACATATTGCCTTTTTAAAACTTTACATTAGTCTCTATTATATCACAATTGCTAAAAAAAACAACAGTTACATGTTAAAATTTAAACACCTAACATTCATCCTATATGTTATTTTACGCTCTTGTCAAGATCTCCTGATACCTTTTGAACTCATTTTTGAGTTCCTCAATATTTATGGCCTCTATCTTTCTGACAAAGATAAAGTGTCCAAAAGCGTTCATGGTCAACCCCTTGATCGTCACCTTAGCCTTATCCCCTTTGACCGAAAGGAGTTTAAGCGTGGCGTCAAGCACTTCGCTTGTCGCGATATCGTTATATTCCATGTATATCGCGCCTTCGGGCATACGCCTTTCGCGCCTTGTTTTTGATATCATATCCACAACAGCCACATTACCTTTTCCGTATTGCTGAACCCTCTCGATCATTTTATTTTCGACCGCCTGATCGTGTTCACTTCGCTTAATGATAGTCAGGTCATCCTTACGGAGAATGCTGTCTATTCCCATTTTCTTGAGTATAGCGTCTTTATCCGAGTTCAGCTTCGCTATATCCGCGTCAAGTGCCGCCGCGTCGACGGGGCTAAGACCGCTGTCTTCCATGGCTACCGTGAGGACCAGCTTGAGCTTCTTCGGATTTCTCAGCCTGAATGACTCTGCCTGTATCCTGGCTTCACCAAGGGAGCCGACCGTCATTTCAACGATACCCGGTTGCTTATTGACGTCGTCAATATAATTCATCGTCCCGGTATCCAGTTTTGTCAGGGTCTTATCGGCGATATCACAGAGGTTGAAATTATACATACTGAGATCGTTTATCTCAGCCATCATGACGGGAAGTTTTATCTCCCCGAGTATTTCTTTCCACACTCCCTTAGCCCGGGCTATCTCCTCCACGGTCTCGGGTGTCATAATGGTAAGGGCTTTAATATCCTCAGCCCGTTTTTTGAGGAAAAGCCTGGTCTCATTTATCTCTATCTGGCGCACAAGAGCACCTATGGCCTGCCGGAGCTTCCTCCTGCCCCCTATCTCCTGCTGGTCCGCCATACCCGCCCATAACAGATTATGCTGTCTCCTGTACGTGTCCAATATTCCCATGTTCTCTTCTTTCTCGTTCCCTTTCGGGAGCGCGAGCACTTTAACGCTGCCCAATCCGGTCGAAGCCATATACTTATCCAATTCCGCCTGAGTGCTGTCAGTCTCCACCCCTATGACCATGCTCTCTACGCTCGTTCCAGCGAGACCCTGAGCCTGCTCAGCGTTGCGAAGCCGCGTCACTTCCTGGTTCGCCAGATATGCCGCGCCCATGGCCTGAGCGAAAGCGTTGACCGACGGGTCGTTCCCCGCAAGCTCCTCCGCAAGCATGATCTCGAGATCCGCTATTTCCGGATAGGAATCGTTAAGCACCCGGTGGATCCTGCCCTTATCGCGTCCGTTCCCAAGCATTATGCGGTTGCCCTCAGGGCTTTCAAAACACCGCCCGGTCACGACAACAGTACGTATGAGGTCCCTGTGGTCGTAATAATCGCTTATCTCCGCGAGAAAGGAAGCCATATACAAACCCATTTCGTCATATATCTCCCTGACGATGTCGGCGCCCGGGAGATTCTCGTTCAGGATCTTCTGCACGTATTTCAGCTGCTGCGCCCTTCCCGCGCTCTTAACGGGTCCGAGGTCCAACCCTTTTTCCTTGGCCAGTATCATTATATTTTTCTGCGATAGATACAACGCCGCTATGCCGGTCGGCGTGCCTGGAAATTTCTCATACGAAACCTCGTTATCTTTACGCATATCTATTATCATCCTGCTCGCGTAAGTCCGGAGGTTCCCCAGAACACCCGAATGAGGCACATATCCCCCGGCAAGCGAAGTCCCGAGAGCCAGCGCCAGGACATTGCCGCGGTTGAGTTCCACGGAAGCCCAGAAAGCCCCGACATCTCCGTCATTCTTGATCACTACGGGAACTCCTCCCAGAGAAATTTTTAGAGTATCCGCCATAGGCGTAACTATTTCGTTGAATTCCTCCTTCGTAAGTCCTTTGGTCTTAGCTGTGTCGCCACCTACGATGAGATTATCGACTATTATGTCCGGCCAGCTTATCCCAACTCCCGCCAATATCTTCTGTTTCTCTCCCGATGCCGAATACAGCCTGCTCTTTATGTACTCGTTCTCCCCGGCCCGTTCTATGATGCTTCTGATCTTCACGATCGACGCTTCGGAAGCGGCTTCATTCTCAGCCGATGACACATCGGAACGGTAGCTTACGCTGTCTATCTCTTTTTCAAGAACATCCAGCTCCTGGTCAGGCTGGGTCCGCTGGCTAAGTATGGCCTTTAGTTCCATGATATAGATCAGATCTCTCATGGTATCGACGTGCTCGGTGCTGCCTTTCGTGAAATTTTCCGGAGCCCAGTTGTATTTTTTATAGAATATGATGTCCTTACCTTTGTAAAGGAGAAGTTTCACATCCGATCCTCCGACATCAACTCCGGCCATGAAATCGCCGGGGGCGATATTTTTTAAACCTTTGAGGTTCAGGTCGCGCGCTTCCTGCATATTCTCCCTGCGTACCTTTATTCCTTTAGCCTTGATACTATCCATCCTGGACAGTTCTTCCCGGGTGACGGCGCGTATGAACTGGAACTCATACCCGCCCAGGTTGATCTCGGCCTGGGCCTTCAGATTATCGCTCTCATCCTTCGTCAATTCGCCCTTCGAGGCTCGGTCGCCCGACAGGTATTCTCTCTCCAGCCTTTTGTACTCCTCGGATATGAATATTTGAAGCTCTTCCTCGCTATTTATGCCCATTGCCTTCCTGCGAACCACCCTATACGTGTTATTTATGGCGTCTATCGTCGGGAAGAAATCGTCCGTATACATGGCGTCTCTCGCTTCTTTGACCATGTCCGCCACAGAGTCATCGTATTTAAGGTAAACGTACTGCGGCCCTATAGCCTCCATCCTGTTCCTGAGAACTATTGTAAGATATCGGACAAGAAGTTCCCGGATTTCGGGCATTTCGTTCGAATTCACGGGTAAAGGGACAACGAACCGCTGAGAACCATCCTTGCCCATATCAAAAACTATCTCGACATCTTTCATATATTCCCGATAACGTCCTCTGGCCTCGCGCATGACCGAATGCCAGTACGTTACCGGCTTGAAACCCTTGCCGTATCTCTGATCGTAAGTTCTCAACCTGTCGCTAAAGAATTGCCGCATATTGGCCTCGCTTGAAAGCTCTATGCTGAGATGCAGAGCCTTGACATAATCCCATATCATGGTGTACATCGCCTTGATATGGGTGAGCAATCCCATACCCATGAAAGAAGGAGCCATTTCATGCGCCAAAATGGACCTGGCGAGCGAATTATGAGTGTTTGTCATATCGACGAGCGCGAATATCTGGTCATCGCTGAGAAGAGAGGTCGTTCCGACCTCTGCGGGCTGGCCCAGATACGCTCTTCCCGAGGCGGCCGTCCGGAGCATATTGACCTTCTCCGCCCTGTCTTTCGAGTTACCGACAAGATCATTTATTTGTTCATGGGTCAGTTTCAGTTTCGACGTCATTATGGGCGTGACCATCGCGTCCTTTAAATGGGTCATCCATCGTACTTTGCCGCCGGAGAACTCGCGGTCATGCTCCCACATCTTTGCAAATACGATAATTGCCGCGTACGCGTGGAATAAGGCGGGAAGCACGAAAACCGGTATCCCGCCCCATAGAGCTATATTAACAAGAGTGTCGTCCTTAGCGGCTATGGCCCCCAATATCAGCAGAATATACGCCGTTATCCCGGCCGCCGCGTGGACAAAAGCCCCGAGCGCCCTGAACGGATGTACTGCGGACGCCGGACCCTTTCTTCCATCGGACATATTTTCTATCGCCCGGTCCAGATAGCTTCCAATTTCGTCGAATTCCCCTCCGAGATAATATAGGCCTTCGATCTTATCAGGAGCCATTCCGCCGCGCGCCAGATCGGCATACAAGACTTCCGCTTCACGATACGCCGCTTTTCCGTGCATACCGCCGCCGATATATCTTTCGGCGACTATCGTGGCTTTAGCCAACTCCTCGGGTTTATTCAGATCGGCGGCCACGACTTTCAGATCTATCCCTGGAATGGGATTTTGCATCAGGCGCTGAGTTACCGCCAGGCCATTACCTGCCAACGCCTCGTTGTCATGATACGTTATATCGACATACCCCTCTCTGGCCTGGTGTTCTATGGCGCGGTCTTTCTGTATCCGCTGGTAAGTCCCTATCTCGAGCGGAGCGAACGGTTCATGTCTCATCGCAACGGGATACGGGGTCCGTCCGAGGACCTGTACCATATTGAGGTCTATCGCGTTCTTACCCGCCACTACGGGTATTATCGAGATATCGCCAAGCTCGTTCCTTTCATGCATTCCCTCGAACAATTTGACGAGAACTTTCTCGACCTCTTTACGCGCCTCCAGAACAGCCTCGTATTCTGGAGTTTTCTTTTCAGGCTTGGGTTTGTATCCAAACGGCCGGTAAAGCAGCTTGGTTATGACCCGCGGCCCGCATTTAGCCCTGAGAGGATGCCCCTCGGGCAAATCCATGGCGTAAATATTCATCTCCGGAAGGTTGGCGTATCCGCCGAAACCTTTCGCCGTTAATATTTCCCGCTGTCTGGCAAGTGCGTGATTTAGCTCCATATACGGCTCGTGTGCCCCGTGATATGTAAGCAGATCCATGATCTTAGCAGAGACATCCGACGAAAAGCCGGCCTGAAAAGAGGGCTCGATATCCAGCTCGTATTGGCTCCTCGCGCCGCGTTTCGGCACAAGCTTTGTCGCGCTTGTATCCAGAAAGAGGTCAAAAAGGTCCGTGAGGATGTCGTCGGCGACATCCTCAATGGACGCGTCCCAATTCTCGGTCGAAACATTGGCTATCATGGCGTCCCTTAAAGGGGTGTACAGCTCAAGGCCCGTTTCGCCCGTGAGCGAATTTTTTACCGTCCTTAATTCTTCAAGAGCTTTGGCGGTATTAATGCCGACTTTCCTGCCAAGCGCTATCATCGCGGCTAGCCGCCTTGCCGAATCATCGCTAAGGCTGGTTTCGCCTTTATCGAGAGTATCGTCCTTGTCAAAATCAAAAACAGGCGTCGCGGCGTTGATAAGCTTACCCCGTTTCCCGTCCTCTTTAACGAACGGGACACGGCCATAATAGGTCTTCTTACCATCTCTATTCTGGCGGAGGTCCGGAGCCCCCGTGAGCCTAATGATACGCGAATAGAACCAGTGGTCCTCTTCGTCTTTCAGCCCCTTACCGAGTTCTTCCAGAATAGCACTGATCGTCTCTGGATAGGTCCCTAAGCCCTCAAAACGGCCGCTTATCAAATCCAGATCTTTTTCCGCAAAACGGAACACACCGGAAACGGACCTCGATCTCGGCGTCTTAGGTTTTTCCGCGAACAGACTGGTAGCGGCTGACCACCCTTTGCCTCCTTCGTGAAGATACCTAAAGCTCTTGACACCGAGGACCTCCATCCCGGAATCCTCGACAAACTCCTGAAAGCGCGGCCCGCTGACATGCTGGACAACGGTCTGTATGCTAACGATCCCGGCGTCAAGCGCTTCCATGAACTGATCAGCCGTATAGGATTTTTCGGTAAAGAACTCATCATATGTCATATCCCTTATTACGTCCGGCACGGCGGCTTTTGTCTTGGAAAATTCCCAGTCCTGCCGGCTATAGTTCCTTTTCTGGAGGATTATCAAAGCGTCCTCGTTGCGTGATAGATCGGCTGAGGCGACAAAGTTCCGCATTACCGTATCCGCGTTTAAATATTCCGGTAAAGTGCCTCTTTCATTCATCCTTCTCAGGACTTCGGCGTGTACCGCGTATCGTCTTGATATCGCCAGGTTCCTCAATTTCACATTCTCGTCCTTTTCGGATAACTCAGGAGCTATCTTAAGAAAATCCAGGCCTGAAAAATATCCGCCCGGCTTAAGTACCCTGTATATCTCGCTGAGAACCTTTCTTTTCATGTTGTCATCAAGGAGAGTGCTGTATACCCTGTGAATAGTGACACCGTCGACGCTGTTATCTTCCAACGGTATACGCCCGTCTTCCTTTATAAGGCTGTATACCACGAACGGCTTTTTTGTTTTGCTAGCAATGGCTTTCGCCTGGTCGATCCATTGTTTAGTTATGTTCTCGACACCGGTCGCTAAGCTCCTCAATCCGTAAATTTTTGCCATTTCGGAAGCTTTAGCCAGATACCTGACTGAAATGTCGACCCCGATGCAGTTCACACCCTTTGAGACGAGCCAGTTGCTTTGTTCACCCGAACCGCAGCCGAATTCGAGAACGACATTGGAAGCGCCTTTTTCACGGCCAAAAAGCCGCCTAAAGAACCTTTCAATAGGATCGCCAGCCAACCTGCTAAGCATTTCAAACGGCCTTGCCTGGACGGCGTCCTGTATCCCCGCCTTGTCCTCTCCCACGGCGGCAAGTTCCATTTCTCTTCCCTTTAATGTCATGTCAGGCTCAGGCCTTTCAGGACGGAAAGAACGATTGGTGGTCTTTTTTATCCAGCGCTTAATGTCCCTCGCGGCGCCTTTCGGATCACTTTGTATTTTTTCCCACATCCGAGGAGAAGAACAAATGCCATTACCATAGTGATATGACACCGCCCCGGATTGCTTTACTCCAAGGACGGTCATGGTGCTGTTATCCGTCACGGGCTTGAAAAATACCTCGTATTTCCCATCCCCCTTTACCCTGAAACTTATTATGTAAGGCTTGACAGATTCGTTAAGTTCGTCGATCCAATATGAGAGGATACCGGCGATCTGGGTCTTGCTCCAGCCCGTCAGTAACACACCTGCGTTCCAGTTATCAAGTTCGCTCACCTCGACGTCGCCTATCTCCCGGATATTCTTCTTCCTTATCTTCCCCGCGGCTCCGTCTTCCGCATCAAGTCCTTCCCAAATGGACGAGCTTTTTCGGTAATAATGCGCGTGAAAATGCCCCACTGAGCCGTGAGGCCGTGTATTGAAGAAGCCCTCGAATTCGGGACCAAGATTATCAGCGAACGTGAGTGAATCCACCAGCTTATCCCTGTTAAGGGTCTGGGGTGAAGCCTCTTCCGTGGCAAGCAGGATATGGTCCCGGAAGGTCACGTTCATATTTATCCAACTGACGTATTTTCTCGGAGTAGGGACCCCGTCCTCGCTGAAACTTGACTTAAAAAGCGCGTAATCGCTGAATTTTTTCAACTGGCAGGCCCAGCATCTTCTTGCGCCTTTCTGGGTAAAAGTAAATTCCTGGTGATCACGGAACATTTCTTCCGTCATTTCGGTGGGCCGGGCCGGTTTATATTGTCCTCTCCCGGGAATATATGTTATTGACGTTTTCGCCCCGTTACCCATATCCAGCTGGATAGTTTCGGGATCATAAGGGTATGGCATGACTCCCGAATCGTAAACTTGTTTCACCCTCATTGACACGAAATCGGCTAAGGCATTATCCGGCGGGCCTCTTGAATCCACCCCAAAATTGAATTCTTTAAGGCTTCTGGTGATCTTCTCCCGGCGGTAGTATTCGCTGACCTCGTTGACCGCGGCATCTTCATTCCCGTTGATATTCGCTACCAGGTAATGGAAGTCTTTCCATCTTCTCAATTCCCTGACACCGCGGCTCATCCTTTCTTGGATGCCGCGATTAGCGGCTATGACAGCTTCTCCGGGCTCTGCGCCACCGTATTCTTCTCTCACCAACCTTTCTTTAAGGACCCTTGTCGCTTCTTCAAGTGCTGCCGGCTCAATACGACCGGTATCGGGCATCCTTCTTGTCAGGCGATCTATAGCTATGGGCGATACATACACGTCGACGATATTTCCCGGGTACGTTTCCCTGACGACCTTGGCGCCTTCCACATCGATATCCACGATCACGTCTTTACCGGAGCTGATCGCGCTGTCTATTTCATCCTTAACTATACCGTATCTCATGTCCCCGAACTTGACCGTATGGAAGAATTTATTTGTGTCCGCCATTTTCTCGAACTCGGCTTCCGAAATAAATTTATGGTCTCGACCTTCGACCTCGCCTTCCCGCGGCGCCCTTGTGGTGTACGAAACGACCCTAACGGCGTTTGGATGAGTTTCGGCGAACCTGTTAAGCATCCTCCTTTTTCCTACTCCTGATGGTCCGGAAAAAACGAGTATTATAGGGTTACTTTTTATCTGCTCTTCGGTTGGCGTGGCCAAGGCGCGTTCAAGCTCAGGCGCTATTGTAATTTCTTTAGGCTCAGGTTTTGCCGGGACCTTCTTCAAAGGGAAAGCCACCCTTATGAACTTATAAACGACCAGTACGACGATGACCAGTAATATTCCCGTCAATAAACCGGACCCGAAAAATGGGATCACACTGCCGGATAAGATCTCCCCGCTTGTCTTTTTCATTGATAATTCAGCTATTTGAGAGATCACCTCTCTCCTACCGCCCCCTCTTGCCACGCCGGCGGCGAAATATACGCCCAGGCCGGCCAATAAACCTATCAGCCGCCTTATGATCCTTGTCCTCCAGGCGGCCCTGTTCATGTCCCTCTCCTTAAGCTCGGCTTTTTTAGCTTTGATCTCAGAGATAAGACGGTCTATTATAGCGGCCTGGTCCCAGAATACGTTCGACATGACTATCGAGAACTCGCCGAACTTTTTTGTCTCGTTTATTACGGAATCAAGCCTGGCCCCGATATTATCGTCCACGAGGGGCCTTATCGCTTCCGGCAGAGCGCCTGTTTCGTTAAGGGCTTTCTCTATTACTTCCGGCTCTGGGATGTCTTGATTATCAGGAAACGTTCTGGTCAATATCCTGTAAATAAGCACTGCCCTGACAGCGTTCTCCGACTCTTTGGACAAGGTGCCGGCCGTATCTCCTTCCTCGAGTCTATCAGTCGCTATCGGAGATATGAAAAGGTCAACTATCCTGTCAGAATAGGTATTCCTTACCGCTGCGGCGCCTGCGGCGTCAAGGTCGATAAGCGCGTCCTTGCCCTCGGCAAGTATCTCATCGATAGAGTCACGGGTAACACCGTAAAAGTTCCCTCCGAAATCGATCCACTGGAGGAATTTTCCCTCATCTCTCATCTTCTCGAACTCGGCCCTATCTATGAAACGATGTTCGCGGCCGTCTTGTTCGGTTGGTCTTACGGTACGGGTCGTATAGCTGACCACCCTTTGAGCGTTAGGATACCTTTCAAAAATGCCCTTTATGCCCCTCCCCGGGTGCCCATCGATGACAGTGCCTTTTCCTACGCCTGAAGGGCCGGATACCGTTATCACAACAGGGCAGTCCGGATCGCCTTGGATTTTAGAGTGCCTGCGGGTGCGTTCCCCCGAGAATCTCTTGTTAACAAGGACGAGGACCAGAGCGAACAATACGGCTCCTCCTAATATCACGAGCGGCAGATGGTTTTGGGCTATTTGTGCCAGCAATCCCGAGGATCCGCCGGATGCGGCCTGTACGGCGCTCATGTCCTGGCCTGTAATAAGCGTCCTGAACGCGTCAGCCACCGGCGCGGCTTTTACGGCGGAAAGCCCGAAATATTTTTTCGCGTAATACGCAGGCATCAAAAAGCACAGGTACAGTATAGTGAAGAATGCGAAACCGTATGTCCATAACTGCCGGAACCCGGAATGCCTCATGTACAGGTAGAACTTATCCCACTTCTCGGAATAGAAGTGCCATAACTCCTTATCGGGTCTCAGCTGCTGCTGGGCATATATCCGCTGAGGTAAGCGGTCAAGCCCGACTGGAAGGACCTTTTCGGTATACGGCCAGACATTATCGAGCCTGTTCCTTATCTGATACCAGACCAGGCGCGCCGCGGCGTTCAGGTTGACAAAATACAGCGGCATGTAGAACGCTTTTGAAATGTAATAAATATAGAAATACGGCATTCGCCCTACAGGCAGATACCACTTGAAAAGCTGGAACAGTATTACGGTGCCAATAAGCATAACGCCGGGTACCATGAGCGTTAAGAACATATATGTCTGGACCATAAAAACCGCGTTAAGCACGAGGACCGCGCCCAGGACGAAAGTCAGGAGCCCGGGACGGAACTGGCCTCTAGAGAATTTATTCATCTCGGCTTCAAGAGTTCCTATCCTGGTCCTGATAGACTCGGCGATAAGCGCCCTCCCCCTCTGAACGGCGCCGTTCACGTTAAGGGCCGGACTTGAATAATAGTCGGAGAGAAGGTCAGCGAAGAAGGTAGACCTTCCTCCGTCCCTTTTTTGTTTGTCAAAATCCCTGTCGCCATGTAAAAGCCACTTTCTCAGCATGGTAATTACCTGCCGGCTCGATCTTTTCTTCTCGGCGGGGGTAATATCACCTCTCAGGTTAATTGCCGTTATCTCAAGAGCTGCGTCTTCCAGGTATTTCAGGTCTTTAGTGACCCAGTTGGTCACATCGTCCTGTTGAAACCCACCGGTCGCGCCGGACTCCACCTTTGCCAGGTCGTTTCTAAACTCTTCCAGCCGGTCGCTGTAGAAATCGGATATACCTTTCGATATCTTCTCGGTCCCTCCCAGCTTATTCTTAAAAAGCGCCGTCACGTTGTGGTATACCTGATAAAAATAGAACGTCATCATTATCGTGACACCTACGGACGCGGAGGCTATGAACCATATATCCCACGGAAGCCACGTCTTCATGGTTTCCGAGAAGACATGCACAAGCCCGGACAACCCCGACGAATCGCGCGCGAGCATGCTTGAAAGCGGCATACCGCTGAATACCGCGACTTTCCCGAGTATTTCAGCGCCTACAAAAGCCAGAAAGTAGAAAAATGTAACGGCGAAACTGAGCGCCGTGAAGATCGTTGATGTAAATCCCGAATCGAGGAGGATATTGATGAAGAAGTTCCCCCATCCTATCTGTTTTATCCTATTCTCGACCTGTTCAGGCTGTTCTATGAATCCCAGTCTGCAGAGTAACAGAGTAAATCCCCTCGACGCCGCATAACCCAGTAATAGCCCCGCTATGGCTCCCAGCAATGTCCCCGTTAGACCTACCGCGATACCCGTTCTTAAGCCCAGTATGCCTCCGACTATACCCGCGAAACCATACGTGAAAATAGGTATTGTCAAACTGAAAGAAGCCCCAAGGATAGCCGCGGAAGACACGATCATGATCCACCTGGACCTCTGTCCATGCCACGCGAATCCCATAGGCCCGGCCTGTTCCAGGACGGATGAACCCATATCGGTGTAGTAGTATACCCTCTTCCCCCTCTGGGTCACTCTCATGCCCAGAGCCTTGTCCTCGGTAGTATCGTCGCGCGGATGCATCCCCAGGGGTTTAAGCCCGGAGAGTTCGGCCATCATGATAAGCATGCGCCCTTTTTCAGCCGTCGCAAGGTTCTCGTGCACGTCAACCCTTGCCGCTTCGAGTATATCCTCCACCTTTCCCCTGGCCGTCCTGGTACCGTCATTCTCATATCCAAGCATCGACCTCGACTCGAACCAGTTGGAAAGCCCGTCCAGGTGGAACACGGTATGGGTCTGTGCCATACGCATGATAAAATCCCATCCTCTTTCCCTGGCTACACGAACAAGCGACGATGAGAAAATAAAAGCGCCATAGTATCCTATTATCGGCAGAAACACGGCGTTCGCCAGCACTATGACGCTGAGGCTGAACGCGGATATCGTCAGGGTCGATCCGATAAGACCCAGGACTATGCCAAGGATCGTGGCGATGATCGCGATCGGCGTTCTGGGCGCCACTAGTCCGAATTTAACCGGGCCCCAGCCGTTATAGTCCAGAAAGAAGGATTTGTTAAGGCCGTAAGGCATCTGTATCGGGATCCCCTGCATGACGGACGGACCCTCCCTTTCCCTCATTTCCTCAAATATGTATTCCTCTTTGCTTTTGTAAACTCCCGTTTCGCGGTCAAATATCTTAACCATCATATCGCCGACAGGGTCGCCTGGCCTCGCTTTCTCCGCCATCTTCGAATATTTATCATACTCTTTTGAGATCTTCATGCCGGCGTACAGATCTATGTTCCAGCGTATGGCCTCGTCATATAGAGCCTTGTTCCTCCTTATCAGGTTCGAAGGGAGAATATTCTCAGGATGCGCGACCACTTCTCCTTCTTCCGTCTCGTCGAGCATTTCGCGGGTCAGGCATGCAACCACGCTTTTTACGCGTTCATATCCCGTGGTAACGGTCCAGTAATGGAATTTCTGGGGCTCATTATCCTCGTCGAGTATCTCCCATATCTCCGGCAGAGCTCTCCTTCCTTCTATAAAATCCACATCGATCTCGCTGTAAGCCATATTCGTGCCGCTCGGTTTTGACAAAGGCTGGTTCTGCTGGCCAGGCTGGTTCGGTATAGGCACCGGCTCGGGATGGGTCATTACCCTCATAGGGTCCATGCCGACGGCTCTCGCCGCCGCCTCGCCCGCGGGGACTATATTCATCCCGCCCAGCGTCAGCGGTATGATGGTAGCCAACGACACATTGAACCGGTCCGCCGGATACTCACCGTTGGTCACGCCATGAGCTATGCTCCGTTCCGCGCAGCTCCCGGCCGTAGGGCCCGGCATACACGGCCTCATCACGTCGAGATCGGTGGCGAGTATCCTCGCGTATCCGACAACTCCTTCATGTCCCAGCTCGGCATGAAGAGCCTCTAGTATTTCTCTATTGTCGATAACTCCCCTGTCAGCGGCGAATCCTGAAAGGTCAGGTTGACCAGCCGCGTCGTTGAGTATCCCTGTCGCCGCGATGAAATCCAGGGCTTCAGGCCGGAGCCGCGCGGGATGGGCCTCTGTTCCCCTTAACCTTTCAATTATCCTTTTTAGGAGGGCAGCGTCAAAGCCGGAATTCTTATCCGCCCAGGTCGGATTCCCGGCGAACTGCGGCGGAGTGGGTACGGCGTTGAACATGCTCCTTAAGAGTTCTATCTGGTCATAGCCGTTGATATACACATAATGATAGTTCCGCATCGTCCTGCCGACCGCGCCTGTTTGGGCCTCTTCGGCTGACTGCTGATCCTCGCCCGCTATCGATTCCGCGACCTTGTACTCATCGTCCGTAACGAACGTCCTCGTCTCTTTCCAGAAGAACCCGTTCGATTTCAGCCACGGTTTGAGGAACATTGTGCAGATCATGAACGCCGTACCGCCTGTCACGATGAACATCTTGATGCCCATATTCACCCATGTTGCGCTTTTGTCTATCCCTATCTCTAAAGACCCCAGGCTCAAGACTTCAGGGAGCGCCGGAAGACCGAAGAAATATATAGCGTGGCTGACAGCGACCAGGATGCCGACGAGGACCAGCATCGTCCTGGCGTGCCGTTTCAGCACGGTCTGGAGCGCGGCCATAGACCCTAATCTGCCGTGTTCCTTGCTTTCCCTGGCGGCGATATGCGCCCTGTTCTTTTTGGCTGCCAGAGGATCGGTATACCCTTTAAGGTTCTCGATAAGTACCGTGGTTTCCCATAACTCATAAGGCACGGTATGCGCGAAAAGCTCTTTGCTCTCTTTTTTCGTTCTGGAGCTCACCACCTTAAGAGCCCCGTTCGGCTTTGTCTCGAGCCTTTCGGCGTACGCGCCTGAGCCCTGGACAATACCCTCGTCCCCGAAACCGGGGAGCACGAACCCGCCGGATGTACCGGCGTTAATGTTGTTATCGTCCTGGTTGAACTTTATCTTGCGCCATCCCAGGCCTTCGAGATCCTGTACAAGCATCCTCTTATACCTCATCTCATCCACTACCCATACGCGCCACCTCAACCGTTCCCGGCCTTTGGAATCCAGGACCCTAAGAGCGTCATTCATAAGCGCGGTCGTTTCTATCCTGGCTATCCTGATGGTGTCGAATATGTCCTGGTATGCCTGGAGATCCAGGGTTAAGCTGTTAACGTCCGGAAGCGGCACCCTCATGGGAATGCCCTTGATATTTTCGGCGACGAGCTTCCTCATTAACGCCGTTTCCGGGTCGTCTTCTCCGCGAGCGGCAATAAGCTGGCGAAGTCCCGTCTCCACTTCGTTCAGATTATCATTGACCAGTTTCATCGCCTCGGCCTGCGCCCTGGCGTATTTCGCCCTTTTGGAGACGGGGCTGGCCAACAATTCCTTAACGAACCATCTCAGCATCGGGAACCATTGCCGTTCGATAGCTTTCCACTGTTTGTTGTTTACGGATATTGTCCTTATCTCTTTCCTCTCGGGCCAGATCAGACTTATAGCGATGATGACAATCCCGCTTATCCAAAGGTTATTGTTCGGGAAGACCATTATCCCCGTAAAACCGGCAAGCCATATCCCGAGGGACGCCATACCGATGACCGTTATACCGAATGCGGTCGAAGGCCGTATCGACCTTTGAGCTTCCCATAATATCTCTATAGGTTTTGCCATATTGCCCATATCTGTCGCTTTTTTCGCGCGCCTGCCAACGTACTTGTCTATCAATTTTATGACTTCGCCCACTCCTTTATTGCGCGCTGTTTTTTCAACGCCCGGACCTGGCGCGGCCGCCGGAGCCGACGGACCTTTCGTCGGTCCGACCGGTTTAGCTTCCCCAGATCCCCCTAAAGGAAGGACCGGTTCCGTATACGGCTTGGCCCTCCACTTTCTTAGCGTCCCGACATTCTTCCTCAAAATGTTAGCGCCGAACAGCAATAACGCCAAAGCCAGACCGTACATGCTTATGTCCATTATGAATGTTTTCCACTCGTCGACGTCGTCAGCCATGTAGGTAAGCGTCCCGGGCTTATGGAGGTTGACCATGGTCACCACCTGGTCGACCGCCTGGTCACGCCTCACGCTCTTGGCTTTTGTCGCGAACACAGTATCCCCTCTCGCGACCGATACGGCCTGTTCGTATATGACCGAATATATCTTGTCTATACTTTCTTCGGTCACCCCTTCCAGAGCGTATTTTCCCATAAGCACTTCTATGGCCGCCTTGATCTTGGGGTTATCTGAAATAGCTTTCACCTCATCGCTGATGTCCCCATATTTGGAATTGACCGTCTGATCGGCCCAGGACACAAGCTTAGCGATAAATTCGTCCGTATTGACCGACCCGGGCTCGACACCCGCGAGAGTCGATATGACCTCTTTTACGAGAGTCACCGCCTTCAATGTCCTCATGATCTCCGGGCTTACTAGAGGATCTCGTACATTCCTTTCCTTCATCAGCGTATATACCGCCGTTAATAGCTCCTTATTATCGTGCGCCCCGAGTTTGTTATCCGGGTCTATCCCGTCGAGGAACTCCGTCAGCCTCTTACCCATGGCCCCTTCGGGAAAAACCTCGTATATTGTGCTTCTATCCGAGCCGAATTTAAGTAGGGACCTCTGATCCGGGACCTTCCCTGCGCTGACCCTCATAGCACCGTTGATCACATCAACACCGCCCAGCGAGTTATCGCTGAAAACGGTCTGCTCCGGATCCTCAACGATCCTTTGCAGCATCATCCCCCGGATGAATACGTCCCCTTCGAACGATTCCGAACTTCCGCGTCCTATGGATATCCTCATTCCAAGTTCCGCTATCCTCGTGGGGTCGACTTTTTTCTGAAAACCCGGCCGTACCCTTACAGTTATCCAGCCTTCGGTATTGTTCTCTCGGTTGCCCCTGGTGATATTTATCGTGAACCCCGTGCTTTCCTCCCCGTTTCCCGTCTTTATGTTCACCCAGTTGCCCTCATGCCTGCCGACATCCCCGGACCATCCCTTGTTCGCGCAGGACGCCTCGACACCGTTCGCGATTATCCTGTTCTCACCCAGGAACGCCGATCTGCCCTCTTCCCCGTCGAACTTCACCTGGTAAACGAATTCCCAGTTCCTCAGGTCCACCGTGCCGTCCTGGCCGACCTTAAGTTCATCCTCTTTTACGCCTTCTAAAAGCTCTTCAACCGGCATATATATTGAAGCGCATCTGCCTTCATCGTTCCCCCCCAGCTGTCTGCCCCGGATACTGATATGATATTTGAGAACGCCTTTCTGTGTGGCTGCGTCCCATCCAAGTACAGGCACCATGTTGGTCAAATTCCTTCCTGTCGCCCTGCTGAATCCGGGTAAAGCCGTATGACGCTCGTAAACTACGGAATTAAAGTAGGGTATGGGCGTTTTTATCCCGTTCCAGGCCACAAGACTGGCCAGCTCACTGTTTATCTGGTAGTACTTGTCGTCGGCGATCTCTCTGCTTATCTTCCCGTCCCTGACCGACTGGTCAAGTATGCGTCCGATGGCTATCAGTTTGGCCGTTATTATGTACGGGGCGGCCTGTTTCATTTTCTTCCATTGTTCCTGTATGTATTTCTCGCTCGCGCCCTCGTACATCGCCCTGAATCCCTCGACCGGTTCCTTACTTCCTAGCATATTTATATCGTCGGTCACCCATCCCTTTAGATAATCCACATCCCAGTTGTTCTTGAGCTGATCGATGAGATAATCCAGTATCTCGGAATAGGAATGTCCTTCCGCGAACTGGGCAAGACCCAAGAGCGATAAAGGCGGCCTTAACAGATACTCGATCTTAATGGTCTTCGCCCCCTCGATCATTTCCTCGCTCAATACCTTGTATATCTCTATGACTTCGGGCTGGCTTACCTCAAGGTCTCTGGCGCCGTTCCTCTCTATCTCATTAACGGTACCCCTGATCTTCATCCGCACATTGGGGTCTTTGGCCGAAACCCCGTAGAAGTATTTGAACACCCCGGGCTGTGAATCCACTGGAACAGTGAAAACATAATCTTCCCCGGCCTCTGCCGTCTCACCTTCCGGGCCCATCTGACCCGCTTGTCCGGACTCTCCTTTGGCACCTTGGGCTCCTTCTTTTCCCTCTTCCGCTTTAGTGACCTTAGCCTGGCCGCGATCCCGGGACGGCACAACGATCTTTTTTACGCGGAAGAAAAGTACCGGTTTCTCGCCGCTATTATCGATACGTCCGTTGCCAAGAAATTTCACGTCTTTGACCTCGCGCTCCGCTCTTGACGCCATACGCTCGTCGACCACATCGACGCGAAAGATCTTACCGGTATCCCTGGACAGGGGGTCCCGTATCCTCACATATGCGAATGACGGGGCCCTCAGATCATCGTACCCTATATCGGCCAGCACCGTGAAATTGTCCTCGCCAACGTTCCTATGCTCCTTCAGTGCTGTTTCGTATCGCTTATCCGAATTATTATCCGTTATGCCTGTTATCTTCCCGCTCACCGGATCTATAGTGATCCCCTTTATATTTATCTCCGCGATATCCCGGACAAGGAGAGAATCGTCCCTGAACTGCGTTATGTATATCGGCTTACCGAGAAAAGCCCTGCCTGCGGAGTACGTTTTCGTGGCGGCGTCGTAAGCAAGCTCGACTGACAGATAAAGGTTATCCTTGAGCTTTATCCTCGTCTTCAGCATTCTTGAGGATGGTGCGGTCTTATCGATGCCCCATACGCCGGTATATTGTTTTTTTACTGGACCGGCCCATTCATCGAATTCAAGATAATACTCCGTAACACCCGCGGGAGACACGAAAACCCTCGTTACCTGTCCGTTGGCGATCGGGGCATCCAGCGGAAGAACTTGGCCTCTGGGGTCTTTTCTTCCTTTAAGCATGACAGTGTTCTTTTCCCGGCTATTCAGATCATATGAATATACGTCCCGGTTGCCATCCGGAGATGATGTCATTTCAAGAGGATCCCATCGCGTTAGAAGCTTTGTCCTTGCCCTTCTGTAATCGAACATCATACTTTCGGTAACTTTTTCCCCGCCTTTCCTAAAGACCTTCTCACCCTGGAGGTAAAGATCACCTCCTAGATCCCTTGCCGCGAACTGAGAGAAAATACTGTTCGACGAAGTCGCCGGCCGAAGCAGCCTTGACCTTGTCCCCGAGACCATTCTCCATTCTTCCTCGCCTGACTTCTTCTCCTCGAAATATTTCGTCATCTCGCTATTTACCAGGTCATAGGTCTGCGAAAGATGCTGTTTCGAGCCGTTGGCGTATTCGACGGTAATATCCATGAAAAGGGGATTATCGTACATATCTGACAGCATAGCTTTAACAACGGTATGTTCGCCCGGGTATCTCTCCGTCTGTATCTTCCATTTAGCGCCATCCGGCACTTCGCATGAGAATTCCATATCTCTGAAGAAACCCCTGAACGTGGCGCGGCCTCCGCTTATGACGGCCATCTGTTTCCCGTCCGGTCCTTTAAGTTCTTTCGTATCCGTAGTCACATCCGTTACCGCTAACTCGACCGGAACATATTCCTTCCCTTTATATAAGCCTTTTGTTCCCTTGCCGATGCCGACCACAGTCCCATATATATCGTTCTCGGTCACGATCGTATATTCTTTTTCTCCTTCCTTGTCGGTTATCGTTTCCTCGACTACGTAGACCCCTCGCGTCCCGTCGTACTTGATCTCCATAACACTATGAATTGGCTTGGTCGTGACCACACCATCCCTGTCATAGGTCGCGACGGAGTTTGTAGCGGCCTTTTCCAGTGTCCACCTTTTCCTGTTCGAATGCCGCATTGTGGCCTTTACCGCCCCGGTATCAAGGTCTTTTATCACGGAGTGTATCTTAGCGGTGGCGCTGTCGAAAATAAAAGTAGCCATCTCCCGTTCGAACCGGTCTTCCACGTTTATATACAGGAAATTGCCGTCCCTGTCCGTTATTCTCCTCTCTATCTGATAGATCTCAAATATACCCGTAACAGGGTTCTGTCTTCTTTTCAGCGAATAGCTGTAATAAACCTCCCTGAGGTCAGTCTTGAAAACGGTCCCGTCCGGAAAAGTGAAAGCTGTCCCGTCATATTTGGTGCCGTCCTTGATCTCGAATTTGTTACCGGCTACGTCGGCGTCCATGCCGTCAAATGTCACAATTTGACCGGGTTTCATTTTATCCTTCTCGAGCTTGTCCGTTCTTTTGAGGTAAGACAACTCGACTCCCGTCTCTGTGCGGACGGTCTGCTTAACGTATTTCTCGTGGTTCCTGTCAAAGAAAAGCGTGGTATCCTTATCGTAAGGCATGCCGTCAGGACTGACGCCGCTCTCAAAGAACCACCTGATGTCTCCCCCGCTCTTTTGCTGCTCAGAAAGGAGGAACTCAGGGGTGACATAACTTTCGTAAGCTATGCGGTCCCATGTCCAGTGGCCTTCCGTATCCTTAGGGGTAACCGCGTATAGACCTACGGCGTATAACTGTGGATCTCTCGCCCCGAACTTGAACCATTCGGTCTTTTGCATTACCTGGCCAAAAGTCGGATGGGTTATCGATTCGATCCTGGTGATCATCTGTATATCCCTGTCCACTTTTTCGTCGTTCACGCCGTCAAGATCGCCTCTGGCGAAAAGCACCATTTTTAAGGGTTTATGATCTTTGTCATCGGTCGTTTCGCATCTGTAATATTCCTCACCGCTTTTCAGGAGATACCTCGACGTTTTTACGGTTTTTGTCCCGTCCTGGTTCTTAACATAGGCCTGTTCCTCCTGTATAGCTCCCGGTCTCGCCCCTACCACGGGCTTTAACGGGCTGTAAATATCGGTCGTGTCGACATTCATGGCGAGAAGCCGCCTATATACCGAATCCTTGCCCTTCCGATCGAAAAATGTGACGCTGGCGAGCTTTAACCTCTTACTTGGAACGTCTATGACATCCTCCTCGGTCTCGCCGATGGTCATCATCAGTTTACCCATAGCGTCGAAATATCTTATCTCTTTCCTTGTCGTATTGTTCATCGGGTCGGCTATTGAATATACACGGGCCGTGCTTTTATCCGGAAGTCTCAGGGAACCGTCTTTGGCCACCACGACTCCGCAGGGCAGACGTATATCGCCATTACCCAGATCGACGCCTCCAACGTCCGCGAAAGATGGTTTAGCGACCTCATCCGGAAAGTCCATAGGAGTTACTGTCGGTATTGGTTTACCGACCAGCGTCTTATCCGGCGCTAAAAGAGCCAGATCCGGCCTGTCTGGAACGGTCGTTATTTCAGGGTTTGCGGCCTGTTGCACCTCGGCAATTGATGGGGTGGCCTGGGTAACGGATCCCGGAACCATAGCCGGAAGGACTTCAGGCGTTTTTGCAGGAGCGGCTTCTGGCGTTTTCACCGGGGCAGCTTCGGGCCCTTTCGGCGGAACGGCTTCAGGCGCTTTCGCCGGAGCGGCTTCAGGCGCTTTCGCCGGAACGGCTTCAGGCGCTTTCGCCGGAACGGCTTCAGGCGCTTTCGCCGGAACGGCTTCAGGCGCTTTCGCCGGAACGGCTTCAGGCGCTTTCGCCGGAGCGGCTTCAGGTTGTTTTCCCCACAGAGGAATTCTTTCAGCCGGCCTACCGGAAAGCTCCGCTTCCAAATTTCTCAAAATGATCTTTTCTATTTTTAACTTTTTCATGGCTTCCGGTTTTAGCGGATTTTCTTCCCAATATGAGATATAAGCTTTTATCCAAGTGATCCTTTCCCTTAAAGGAGTCCTGGGACTTTTTGCCTCTTTTGGCATCCATGGCGCTGTATTCGGGTCCCAATCCATTCCCGGTATGCCTTCCCTCAACCTTCTCTTGATGATTTCCTTTTTAGCTTCTATATCTTCATCTTCTGTCGCTTCCTTTGCGCTTTTTCCCGTCGCTATGCCAGACCTGGCCTTAAGGCCCATTCCCAACCTTTTCATGTAAGTATCCCGTTCACCCTTATCCCCGAAAGTCCTGTCATCAAGTCCCGGGACCCAGTTCCACATCGCCATACCGCGCCCGCCGTTCTTTTCCACTATGTCGAGATACTCTTCGGGTCCGGTCTGATCCTTGTCTTTTTTCGTCGCGAATTCCTCGAGAGACCAGGGCACGCCGGCGTCATTCAATTTCTTTATTACGGACATCAGCACATCCCGGGCTCGGGCGCCGAACCTGTCGGCATAATGATGCAGCGCTACCGAATCCACGGCACCCATTTTATGAAGCTGTACGCAGAGATCTATGTATTCCTCTTGTCCCTCCGCTTCCGTATTAACGCTCACCTTTACCGGTTTACCGGGAGCGTTCTTCCTTATAGTTTTTGACAACTTAACAAGAAAAGTACCCAGCTGCCTTATATCCACATGCCCGCGGGTCTGGTCTATTTCATTGTAAAGTTCGAACGCCGTGATCGCTGGATCTGACCCGAACTCCTTAAGAAAAGGAACAAGAAGACCTTCCTCGAACGCGGTATAAGCTTTATCGTCCGTCACCAACGCTTTTTTGCCCTGAAGATCGACCCCGTTCACACTTTTCCCTTCATGAACAAGAATATGGTCGAAGAGATATAAAGATACTCCCATGCCGGCGTCTCTCATGGAACTCAACAGTTCCTTAACGTCCCTCCTGAAAGTATGATTGTCCGCATATCGCCTGAGAAGCGAGCTTCTACGATTAAAGAAAGCCCTCCCGTCGGCGAACAAAGTCATTCGTACAAAATCTAACTTATGCCCTCTCATCTCCCTGAGATCAGACCGCAGCTTATCGGCCAATACGCCTAGTCCGTGGTCATTCCACGCCGTAGCTCCGAAATTTCTGCCGTATGAATCCCTGTCCGGACCGGCGTAATTGGTTCCAATCGGCACTTTAGTCCCGGCTGTTCCTGAAATGGCGTCCACTTGAGCGGTAAGAGCCATGATAATTAAACCCCTTAGGCTCGTTGGGATTACCGGCAAGCTAACGGAACCCGCCGGGCTCGTCGACTTTTCGGCTCC